>NZ_JARP01000003.1 GCF_000708595.2 Flavobacterium sp. KJJ
AGTATGTTAAGATATTTGCCCGTCGCGGGCAGTCTTAAAGGCGAAAGGCGAAAGTCCCAAGTGAAAACTTCAGACTTTACGGCCTCAGGCTTTAGACTTAAAACCTTAAGGTGGTTATTGCGGCGGGGCTCACCTCTTCCCATCCCGAACAGAGTAGTTAAGCCCGCCTGCGCAGATGGTACTGCAGTTATGTGGGAGAGTATGTCGTCGCCTTTCTTTGAAAACCCTGTCCAGTCCGGACAGGGTTTTTTCGTTTTGCACACTCTTCTAAAAATAATGCCCTGAGAATACTTTATCATTTACCATAAGAAATGAAGTTTTTGGAATTGAGCTGGTATTATCTAAAATAATATTGAATCGAATAGCGGGTATATTGCCCATAAAAATGAATATGGAAAAACTGCTTTTCAGTTTGTTTGGTTGAGGGTTAAATTTTTATAATAGAAAGAAAATAAATTTATATTAGCAAAACCAAAATCAACCTAAAAGTAAACCTTATACTAAATAGATTTAAAACTTGACTTGAAAATTGCCTTAAATATTCATTATTTTCTTTTGTTGTATTTCATTATTGATCCCATTCATCTTCATTTTACTTTAGCAGATACGTACGATCCCAAACCTGGAACTGTTTTTATGTTTACTATTTGTATCGTTATTTTTTTATGGAGTAATTATTATGGGTTACTTAGAATATATAAAAAAATTGAAGAAGAAAACAGTTATGATTCTAAACTTGCACTCGGAACGGCGTTATTGCCTACTGTTTTTTATGGTAAAATAAGTTTTAATAAAAAATAAGAACTGTCTCAAATCCAATTTAAAATTTTCAGTTATAATTTAAACTACTATTATGATATTAGCTTTTGATACGTATTATTTTGATGGGAAGGCAAAAACTGTCTGTCTTGAATTTACAGAATGGAACCAAAGTAAAAACTTTAAAATTCACACCGAAATAATCGATAATGTCGAAGAGTATATTCCGGGAGAATTCTATAAAAGAGAGTTGCCTTGTATTATCAGTTTGCTAAATCAATTCGATTTAAAAAATATCGAAGCCATTATTGTAGATGGTTTTGTGTATCTAGATGATGAAAAGAGATATGGTTTGGGCGGACATTTATATGAGAAGTTAAACAAGGAAGTTCCGATAATTGGGGTGGCTAAAACAAATTTTGCTTCAATTGAAAAAGATAAAAAAAGTTTGTTTAGAGGCGAAAGTGTAAAACCTTTGTATGTTACTGCAATTGGAATTGAATTAGAAAATGCTTTTCAGAAAATAGAAAGTATGGCGGGCGAATTTAGAATTCCAACGTTGCTGAAAGAAATGGATCGTTTGACGAAGGAAATATAATTAAGGATATAGTGATTTTAATCTCAAATAAAATTATTATTTATTTAGTATATTTATTCAACTAAAAAACTAAAATTATGGAAGAACCAAAAAATCAAGCAAACAATTCAAATCCGTATGTTGAGCCAAAAGTAACAGGAATTGGAGGTGTTTTCTTTTTTTCAGATAATTTACAAGAAACAAAAGACTGGTATGCTAAAAATTTAGGATTTGAAATTAGTGACTGGGGTTCGTCGAGTTTTGAATCCAGAAATATTGACAGGCCCGAAGAAATAAATTCTCTTCAGTGGTGTCCTTTCAAAAAAGGAGATGAATATTTTTCTCCGTCTAAAAAAGATTTTATGATTAATTACCGAGTTCAAAATATGGAAGGACTTTTAATCAAACTCAAAGAAAACGGAGTAACCATATTAGACGACATTGCAACTTATGACTATGGAAAATTTGTTCATATTATGGATGCAGAAGGTAATAAAATTGAACTTTGGGAGCCTAAATAAAAAAGAATGATATTTTTCTTAAATTGTTGCAACTTAATAACAGGTAAATTGTAATTAAGCCCAGCTCAGAATAAGTTAAAAAGAACAAGTGAAAAAAGTGCACAAGAAAGAAAACTGGACTATTTGTTTAGAATGTAATGGACGCGGAAAAAAAAGCAGAGGACTTAGCGATAAAACGCGACGTGAATATCAGAAAGCACTTGATCAATTTGAAAAAATAAAAGGTGTAGGTACAGCTCCAATTCGTCCTAAAGGTCATCAATATACTTGTTTAAACTGTAGCGGATCTGGACTAATTCATTCAGCAATTTCTCCCTTGGCGGACACAGAAAACTATCCAAATGTTGCCATTATTGGTGGTGGAATAGGAGGAGTGGCTTTGGCTGTGGCTTGTCTGCACCGTAAAATTCCCTTTACTCTTTATGAGCGCGATATTAATTTCGAAGCTCGTTCTCAAGGTTATGGGCTTACCTTACAGCAAGCAAGTAAAGCGATTGAGGGATTTGGTATTTTCTCGTTAGAAGAAGGAGTAGTTTCAACAAAGCATGTAGTTCATACTACAGAAGGAAAAGTGATTGGTGAATGGGGAATTAGAAAGTGGTTGGAGTCTGATGGAAAAACTTCGCAGAAACGTACAAATATTCATATTGCACGACAATCTCTGCGATTAGCATTGCTTGAACAACTGGGCGGGCAGGATGCTTTAAAGTGGGGACATCAGTTATTGGATTTTAAAGAAAGTGAAGAAGGAAGTCTTGATCTGAATTTTCAGGTGGACGATGAGATTAAAACCTTTAAAGCAGATCTTGTTGTTGGTGCCGATGGTATTAGAAGTTCGGTTCGAAGATTCATTATTGGTGAAGATATTACTCCTTTACGTTATCTAGATTGTATTGTAATTTTAGGCATTTGTCCTTTGAGTGGTCTTGAAAGTCTTAATGATTCTTTATTAGACTCTGCTACGGTATTTCAAACTGCAAATGGCAATGAGCGTATCTATATGATGCCTTATACTTCAGACTCCATAATGTGGCAGCTTAGCTTTCCTATGAGAGAAGATGAGGCTAAAGAATTAAGCGCTAAAGGTTCTAACGCACTTAAAGAAGAAGCATGTCGCAGAACTCAGTGGCACGATCCTATTCCGCAAATTATAGAGGCAACTCAAGCAGCTCAAATTTCTGGTTATCCCGTTTATGATAGAGAATTACTTCGTTCAGAATTATTGCAGAAAGCTGGACAAGTAACTCTAATAGGAGATGCTGCTCATCCCATGAGTCCATTTAAGGGGCAAGGAGCAAATCAGGCATTGCTGGATGCACTCATGCTGGCTAGAGGAATCTTAAAAGGATGCAGACCTTCATCTCAATGGAGAAAAATTGGATTAAGAGAAAGTGTTTTAAATGAGTTTGAATCGGAAATGTTAGAAAGAAGTGCTGTAAAAGTGAAAGATTCTGCAGATGCGGCTGCGTTTTTGCATTCTGAAATCGTACTTCATGAAGGTGATGAGCCAAGAGGAAGGTGTTTAAAGAAAAAAGGATAATAAATATTTTTAAATAAAGCTCTATTAGAAATAATAGAGCTTTATTTATTTTCAGAAACTCTGGGTAAGGATTTTATATAATTATCTAACGAAATTTAAAAGGAGAGAAAATTTGCCAATGAAATTTATAAAACATTCTTGAAAAGTTACAAAACCAGATAAAATATTCCTTAGAAATAAGGAGTTGTTGAGATTATTCTATATTGCAAAAAATATTGTATAAATCATAAGCATAAAAAAAACAACTAAATTCCAATTTAATGAAATTATCATTTTTGATCTTATTCTCTTTGACAGCTAAAGGGTTGCTGTTTAATTTTCGAATTAAATATTCTTAGAAAATTCAAAAGCAAAAAAAAAAACTCCTTAATTTCTTAAGGAGTTTTTTGTGGGCGATGAGGGGTTCGAACCCCCGACCCCCTCGGTGTAAACGAGGTGCTCTGAACCAGCTGAGCTAATCGCCCTATTTTACTAGGTTGCTATCATTTTGTGATTGCGAGTGCAAATATACGCTAGTTTTCGAGTTCTGCAAAGAAAATCTTCGAAATATTTTAACTTTTTTTAAGAACTGATATATCTTGCTGGCATTGAATTTATTATAAATCAATTTTTTGAACTTTTTTGGGCAAATATACTTTTAGTTATTACAAAGGTAATTCTGCAACAACAAAAGTGCTTCCGCCAATGTAAATAAAATCATTTTCTTTGGCGTTTTTCTTCGCAGCAGAGAATGCACTTTCGACCGAATTGTATTTTTCTCCTGTCAAATCATATTTTTTTGCAGTTTCTTTTAGTATTTCGGTTTCTAAGCCTCTGGCAGAATTTGGCCTGCAAAAATAATATTGTGCTTTTTTAGGAAAGAGCGGTAAAATCGAATCCAAGTCTTTATCATTTACGACTCCTAGAACAATATGCAGATTTTCAAAAGTTTCTTTCTGAATCTGATTCATAACAACTGCCAGTCCATGTTTGTTGTGTGCAGTGTCACAAATAATCTTAGGGCTTTCTCCAAGTTGTTGCCATCTTCCCTGCAAACCTGTATTTTTTACCACTTTTAACAAACCCGTTTTTAGATTTTTATCAGAGACTTTAAATTCAGTTTTTGCATTCAAAACTGCAATCGTTTGCTGCAGTGTTTTTTTATTATGAAATTGATAATCTCCAATTAGATCTGATGGGTAAACTTCTGAAATTAAATCCGAAGCAAAATAGATGGGAGCTTTGTTTTCCTCGGCTTTAGCCAAAAAAACAGGCTGTGTTTCAGTTGTATATTCGCCAATAACAACTGGAACATTAGGTTTAATAATTCCGGCTTTTTCGCCTGCAATTGCTGTGGGCGTATTTCCTAAAAACTGCGTATGATCCAAATCGATGTTTGTAATAACAGAAACCAAAGGCGTAATAATATTGGTAGCATCTAATCTTCCCCCTAAACCTACTTCAATAATGGCGATGTCTACTTTTTCTGAAACAAAATAATCAAAAGCCAAACCCACAGACATTTCGAAGAAACTCATATCATTTGCTTCAAAAAAACTTTTGTGTTTTGCTACAAATTCAATAACAAAATCTTCTGAAATTTCTTCTCCGTTAATTTTAATTCGTTCTCTAAAATCTTTTAAATGTGGAGAAGTGTACAAGCCAACTTTATATCCCGATTCCTGCAAAACCGAAGCCAGCATATGCGAAGTAGAACCCTTTCCGTTTGTGCCCGCAACGTGTATGCATTTGAGCTTATTTTGCGGATTATCAAGATGTGCCGCCAATACTTTAATATTGGTTAAATCTTCTTTGTAAGCAGAGGCTCCTTGAAGCTGATACATTGGAAGTTGATTAAACATCCAATTTGTGGTTTCTTGATAGTTCATTTATTTTGGATAAAATAGTTGTAGATTGAAATAATTTCCGATTTTTTTAGTTTTATATTACAGCGAAAATTATCTTTATTGCAAATTTCAAATATTTTTTAGAATTAATTATTAAAAACCAGAATTAATATATGTTTAGTTTTATTCAATTACAAACAGACACCATTGCAAAGGCCGCATCTAACGTAGTTATCGAAAAAATTGCACCAAATACTGAAATCTCAGTTTTAGATTTTATCTTAAAGGGAGGTTTTTTTCTTATCCCAATCGCACTTTTGCTCTTTTATACTATTTATGTAATTTTTGAACGTTATTTATATATTAAAACTGCTTCGAAAATTGATCCTAGATTGATAAAAGATGTTGGAGATAAATTAAATTCTGGAAATATAGAATTGGCAAGAACAATTGTAGAAAGAAGTGATACTGCGGCTGGAAATATTTTGAAAGAAGGTGTTTTGGTAATTGGAAGACCAATTGCAGAAATTGAATCAAACATGGACCGCGCAGCTGATATTGAAATTGGCGAAATGGAAAGACGCTTAGGTCATCTCGGACTTATCGCAGGTATTGCACCAACTTTAGGTTTCATCGGAACTATTTCTGGGGTTATTAAGATTTTTTACAGCATTTCGGTTACCGAGAATATTAGTATCGGAAATATTTCCGGAGGTTTATATGAAAAAATGATCAGTTCTGGTTCTGGACTTATTGTAGGTATTATTGCTTATAGCGCGTACCACTTATTAAACGGAAAAATAGATGATTTTGCTTTAAAAATTCAGAAACAAATATTAGAATTTGTTAATATAATTCAAAGATCGTAAGGTATGTCTATCAAGAGAAAAAGAAGGTTTCATGCCGAAGTAGCGACTTCATCGTTAAGTGATATTATGTTTTTCTTGCTGTTGTTTTTCCTTATTATTTCAACGCTTGCAAATCCTAATGTTATAAAAATGACTTTGCCGAAAGCGAAATCAAATGAAAAAACAAACAAACAGCTGATCAGTTTATCAGTTACCGAAGATAAAAAATTCTATATCGACAAAGAGCCAGTTGAGTTCGAAAATTTAGAAACTAGCTTGATGGCTAAAATAGGGGCAGATAAAGAACAAACCGTTGTAGTTCGAATTCCGTTTAATTTGCAAGTACAAGATTTAGTCGATGTACTGCAAATAGGAGTAAAGAACAACCTGAAATTTGTAATTGCCACGAGCCCGAAGTAAACGATCATTAGGGCGTGACCACAATAAAAAAATGGGCCAATCAGCACAACGTTGATTCGCCCATTTTTTTATTGTGGTCGGGCTATCCGCGCTACTTCGGTAGCCAGCTCCTATACCTCACGCATATAACACGATCTTACTCAATCATTGCAAAACGAAGCAAATCTCACAACAAAAAAGCAAACTATGCTTGAAATAGTAGGTAATCTTGCCATTTCGACCGAAGAGAGAAATCACACCGAAGACTCACAAACAAAAGTTAATCATCTGTTGCTTCTCTAGTGTGATTTCTCTCTTCGGTCGAAATGACAAACTAAACGAAATAAAATAAAATAAAATAAAATAAAAAGGCTTTCTAATATATTTCAAAAAGCCTTTTTTTAATTTGTGAAAATCTGTGAAATTCGTGTCTTAATCCAAACTAAAATTATAAATAATTTTTCCTACTTGTTTGGCAGCAGCATTTGCATCTGCCGACCATTTTGTATTTAATGCGGCAATTTTGGCTTGTTCTAATAAACAACTTGCAGTATTGGTTGTTCCTTTTACACCAGCAGTAGCGCTTATAGTTTTTCCGTTTTGGTCAACGGTTACTTCAACAACTACTTTTCCTTCTTCGTTGCAGGTATATTTTGGTGGAGGTTTAGATAATGCTTTTCTGTTTCCTAATGAATATCCTGATCCACCGCCAGAACCGCCACCGCTTCCGGCGCCGTAACCGCTTCCTGTACCAATGCCATTTCCGGTTCCGTTTCCTCCGCCTGTTCCACCGCCAGAACCACCACTGCCGTAATAGCCATTTGATCCTAAACTTCCGTTCGCTTTTCCTTTATTTCCTGCCGCTTTATCATCTCCGTCTCCGCCTTTGTTAGATCCTTTTAAAATGCTCGATAAAGCATCATTTGTAGAATTGGAAACTTTTGGTTTTTGAGGAACTGGTTTTGCTTCCGGTTTTACAATTGGAGTTGTTTTTTTAGGTTTTTCTTTTACAGGAATAATTACGTCTTCTTCAGTAGTCGTTGCATTTTCTTGAGTAATTGTAGCTTCTTCTGGAGTTGCTTTTGCAGGAGCTTGCTTAGTTTCGTTTTTTATTTCTAAAACTTCACTTTTGTAATTGGCTCCAGAACCTAAGTCGCTGTCTCCAAAATTTACTGTTACACCGCCACCACCTCCGCCACCGTCAGCAAGAGCAACATTGTTTTCTGGATTGTATGGTGGCCAAAAACGGATGAAAAACATTAATAAAATTAGTAAGCCACAAATAATGGTCGACATTATAAGAGATTTCTTTTTGTCAGAAAGCGAAGAATTTAATATAGGGGCAAAAAGCAATCCGAAAAAAAGGAGTATAAGACGACTATTGTTTTTTAATGGCGAACTCATTATTGTATAAATTTATTATATGATTTAAACGTTTAAAAGTAGTAAAAATTGTTTACAATGAAAGAGAGAATTTAACCGCAAAGTTCGAAGGTTTAAACAAGTGACGCTAAATTATTTCTTGCAAAGTCGCAGAGCCACAAAGTTTTTCTTTTAAGTTTTCTTTGTAACGCAATTTGCAGTTCGAAAGGAACATATTATAAAGCGGGATTTTAGTCTAATTTACTTGTAGCGATCGCAAAGCTATAGGAAACTTTGCATAAACCTTTGTTGACTTTTACGGTTAAATAAAAAAAGCGAGCTAAAAATTAGCCCGCTTAGAAA
Organism: Flavobacterium sp. KJJ; assembly: GCF_000708595.2. Classification (GTDB taxonomy): domain Bacteria; phylum Bacteroidota; class Bacteroidia; order Flavobacteriales; family Flavobacteriaceae; genus Flavobacterium. The sequence goes on from NZ_JARP01000003.1 coordinate 8,196, forward strand.
TGAAAGTATAAAAAAATTATACTAATTGTTTCAATGCAATTTCAAATGCAGTTGCACTGATATTTGTTTTTGATGGATTTAAAGCGTGAGCCTTAACAATCGCATTTTTTATAATTTCTGAAGTATCATTAAAAATAGCCTCATCTGTCATTTGAACTTTTTTCTCCATGAAATAAGCAAAAACTCTTGCCATTCCGCAGTTCGAAATAAAATCAGGAATCAAACTTACTTTATGATCTATTTCTTCCATAATTGGACCGAAGAAAATTGCAGCATCAGCAAAAGGAACATTCGCTCCGCATGAAATTACTTCTAATCCATTTGAAATTAAACTGTCAATTTGATTTTTAGTTACCAGTCTTGAAGCCGCGCAAGGTGTAAATATTTCAGCACCAATTGTCCAAATTTTAGAATTGATTTCCTCAAACGGAATCATATTATCGGCAACTAATTTGTTTCCGTCTTTGTTTAAAAACAAGGTTCTGATTTCTTCAAAAGAAAAACCTTCTTCCTTTATTAGTCCTCCGTCACGATCAATAATTCCGATTATTTTTGCACCCATTTCAGCTAAATAAAAAGCTGCTGCAGATCCTACATTTCCAAAACCTTGAACGATTGCTTTTTTACCTTTTATGTCGCCGCCATAAGTTGTATAAAAATGACGAACAGCTTCTGCAACGCCATAACCAGTAATCATGTCGGCAACAGTATATTTTCTGGTTACATCTGGTGAAAATTTTGGGTTTTCGATAACTTTAATTACACCTTGACGTAATTGACCAATTCTGTTGATTTTATCCGCTTCAGTTGGTTTAAAGTGTCCGTTGAAAACTCCTTCTTGCGGATGCCAAACACCACATTCTTCTGTCATCGGAATAACTTCATGAATTTCATCAACATTTAAATCACCGCCAGTTCCATAGTAACTTTTTAATAAAGGCGAAACGGCTTTGTACCAACGCTGTAAAACTCCTTTTTTACGAGGATCGTTTGGGTCAAAGTTAATTCCAGATTTAGCGCCTCCAATAGCAGGACCAGAAACTGAAAATTTTACTTCCATTGTTTTTGCCAGAGATAAAACTTCGTTCATGTCTAAGCCTTTTCTCATTCGGGTTCCACCTCCTGCAGCTCCTCCGCGAAGTGAATTAATCACTGTCCATCCTTCAGCTTCAGTTTCAGAATCTTTCCAGTTAAAAACAATTTCAGGTTCTTTATTTTCAAATTGCTGTAATAAATCTTTCATTTTGTTGAGATATGTTTAGTTTGTGTAAAAGTATAAAATAGAATAATGCGAATAATGTATTTTGTATCAATTTTATTAAAGAAAAAAAGAAAGCCGAAAACTTTACGCTTTCGGCTTTGCTATATATGATTTATTTGGAGAAATTATATTCCTAATAAATGTTTTTTCAAAGTTTCATCAACTGGTTTGTCAGAAAGCCAGATTCCAAATAATGCTTGTTTGAAATCAAATCCAGGGATTTTTCCTTTTACAACATCATTTTTAATAACGTTTACAGTTTGGTCAAATGGATTATACCATAAAATAAATACATCTTTCTCTGTAATTACATCGCTTAGTAAATTTTTAAACTGCTCAATTCTTGGTCTTAATTGCTCAAGATTGCTTCCTGCAGATTTTTCAAAACCAGCATTCATTGCTTTCGTTAATTTGTTCGAAGAAACCATAGAAGAGGTAATCTCAATTCTAATAGCCATTTCAGTATCACTGTCAATAATGAATTTTGGATCTTGGCTTAATTGCGATAAATATAATGCCTGAACATACACTTCTAACCACATTTTAGATCTTCCGCCAGCACCATTAAGTTGCATTGTTTTATTTTGAACTTCAATTTTTCTTGGCACAGTTACACCGTTTACCTCTAGTTGTGCTTGTGCAGAAACTGTCGAAAATTGCAGGCTAAAAAGGAATGTAAGTAATAGTAAAATCTTTTTCATATTCTATCGATATTATAATTTTTGAGCAAAAATAATGTTAATTTCTTAATTTTAAGTTGTTATTGGCGATGTTTTTTTCTTCGCTTTTGTGATTTTTTTTATTGTATTCGTTTCATAATCAAATTAGTAGGAGTTATTTTACGTAGTTTTACGTGTTTTAAACTCTAATTCTCTTTTTTTATGCAATAATTTACTAAAACTTTTTAGTGATTGGCCTTTTTATGCTCAGCTATATTCTTAAATTTTAAAGAAATCATTGCAGGATTGATGTCTGTTAGTCTAAATTTCAGAATTATAACGAAAACGTTATCGTAATCTTTGCTGATCTATTAATTTTATATGCATGCATTGTTAATTTAAGTTTTAAAAATTATCTTTGAAAGCCGTTTAAAAGAACAAAAACAATAAAAAAATATAAAACCATCTCTATTAACGAAGTTTTTTGGATTTTGGTTTTTAAGAAAACAATAAAACTAAACAAGACTATGGATTTCAATCTTACCGAAGAGCATTTAATGATTCAACAAGCCGCTAGAGATTTTGCTCAAAACGAATTGTTAGCAGGAGTTATTGAACGCGACGAAAAACAAATTTTTCCGACAGAGCAAGTAAAAAAAATGGGACAATTAGGATTCATGGGAATGATGGTTGATCCTAAATATGGAGGAAGTGGTCTAGATACCATTTCATACGTAATTGCAATGGAGGAAATTTCTAAAGTAGATGCTTCGGCTTCTGTAGTAATGTCAGTTAACAATTCGTTAGTTTGCTGGGGTTTGCAGGAATTTGGAACTGAAGAACAAAAACAAAAATATTTACCAGGCTTAGCTTCAGGTGAAATTCATGGAGCATTTTGTTTAAGCGAACCAGAAGCAGGAAGTGATGCCACTTCTCAAAAAACAACTGCGGTTGATATGGGGGACCATTATATTGTAAACGGAACTAAAAACTGGATTACAAATGGAAATACAGCTTCTGTTTATTTGGTAATTGCTCAAACACACCCGGAGAAAAAGCATAAAGGAATCAATGCTTTGATCATGACGAAAGACATGCCAGGTTTTTCTGTTGGACCAAAAGAACAAAAAATGGGAATACGTGGTTCTGATACGCACTCTTTAATGTTTAGTGATGTAAAAGTTCCAAAAGAAAATAGAATTGGCGAGGATGGTTTCGGGTTTAAATTTGCCATGAAAACACTTGCTGGAGGCCGTATCGGAATCGCGTCTCAAGCATTAGGAATTGCATCTGGAGCTTATGAACTAGCTTTGAAATATTCTAAAGAACGAAAAGCTTTTGGAACAGAAATCTGCAATCACCAAGCCATTGCTTTTAAATTAGCAGATATGGCTGTTAATATCGAAGCAGCACGTCATTTGTGTATGAAAGCAGCTTGGGACAAAGACCAGCATAAAAATTATGATGTAAGCGGTGCAATGGCAAAATTATTTGCTTCGCAAGTAGCTATGGATACTGCTGTAGAAGCCGTTCAAATTCATGGTGGAAACGGTTACGTAAAAGAATATCACGTAGAACGTTTTATGCGCGATGCTAAAATTACTCAGATTTATGAAGGAACATCTGAAATTCAGAAAATTGTAATTTCAAGATCTGTTATTGCAGGATAATTCGATTTCAATTAATATCAAAAACCCTTTCAGCCATTTTAGGTGCGAAAGGGTTTTTTTATGGAATATTTTTTTTACTTTTCAGAAGTATTGCCTTAAATCAATTACTTAATTCTTCAAAATATAAATTCAATCCTATTATTATGAAAAAACTTTACTTTCTTCTTTTGCCACTAATAGTAGTAAGCTGTAAATCAAACCCATCGGCAGTTACTGAAAAAACTTCGAGCTCAAGTTCGAAATCTGTAGAGATAGCTTATAAAGTAAAAGAATCTGAGGTTTCAGATTTCTTAAAATATCTTTCTTCAGATGAGCTGGAAGGACGCGAAACTGGCACAAAGGGAATTGAAAAAGCAGCTGTTTTTTTAGAAGATTTTTTTAAAAAGAACAATATAAAGCCTTATTTCTCCTCATATCGTGACACACTTACTAATTTTAAATCGCCTGCTTTTAATATCGTTGGAGTTTTAGAAGGAACTGATCCTGAATTGAAAAAAGAATTTGTGGTTTTAAGTGCGCATTACGATCATATTGGCGTAGAGAAAAATAAACAAGGAGATGTAATTAATAACGGAGCCAATGATGATGCTTCAGGAGTAACGGCGGTTGCTCAAATGGCAAAATATTTTGCTGAAACAAAATCGAATAAACGCAGTATTCTTTTTGTGTTTTTTGCTGGAGAAGAAAAAGGTTTATTAGGATCTAAAAGTTTGGTTCAGAAATTGAAAAAGAAAGATTTCAATCTCTACACGCAGTTGAATATCGAAATGATCGGAGTGCCAATGAAACGCGATTATTTGGCTTATATTACAGGTTTTGACAAATCAAATATGGCCGAAAAGATAAATGAATATACAGGAAAAAAGACTATTGGTTTTTTACCGAAAGAAGCAGAATATAAATTGTTTTACAGATCAGATAATTATTCTTTTTTTGAAGCTTTCGGTAAGCCTTGCCAATCCTTAAGTACTTTTGATTTTGAGAATTTTGAATTTTATCATCATGTTTCAGATGAATTTAAAGTGATGGATATTGCACATATGACTTCTTTTATTCAAGAATTATTGCCTGCTGTGACTCAAATAAGTGTTTCGCCAACAGAAGAAATTACCATGAATAAATAAACCTTCTTTTTATTGGATTTGCTTATTTTTGCTTCATGAAAAATATTATTGTTACCGGAACGAGCAGAGGAATTGGTTACGAATTGGCATTGCAGTTTGCAAATGCAGGCCATCAGGTTTTAGCCATTTCTAGAAAAACACCTCAAACACTTTTAGAACATCAAAATGTAACTTGTCTTTCAGTTGATTTGGCGGACGAAACGGCTTTGCAGGAAGTTGACCGTTTTCTTTCTTCGACTTGGAAAAAAGTAGATGCAGTAGTTCATAACGCTGGAGCTTTGTTATTAAAACCTTTTGCAGAAACCACTCAAGCTGATTTTGAAAGTATTTATAAAGTGAATGTTTTTGCAGTAGCAAATCTTACCAGAATTTGTTTGCCGTATTTAGAAAGTGGCAGTCACGTTGTAACAATAAGTTCAATTGGAGGCGTGAGAGGAAGTCTTAAGTTTGCCGGATTAGCAGCGTACAGTTCTAGCAAAGGTGCTGTTATTACGTTGACTGAATTATTAGCTGAGGAATATAAAGAACGTGGTATCTCCTTTAATGTTCTAGCTTTGGGTTCTGTGCAGACTGAAATGTTACAAGAAGCTTTCCCAGGTTATCAGGCGCCAATTTCTGCTGAAGGAATGGCAACTTATATTTATGATTTTACACTTAATGGGAATAAATATTTTAATGGAAAGGTTTTGGAGGTTTCGTCGACAAATCCGTAGATTAAATTCCAAAAAATAAATTCCAAATTCCAATTTTAAACTTTTTACTTTTAACAAATAACATTTCACTTAAAAATTGAACGAAACTCTAGCAAGATATATACCCGAACATGCAGTAAAGCCTGTTTTTGAATTGATTGTTGCCAATCAGGTTCATCTTAAAATCGTAAATGAACGCCAAACGCGTCATGGGGATTATAGGAGAGGACCAAGTGGTAAACATGAAATTACGGTAAATGCGAGTTTAAATAAATACCGTTTTTTGATTACGCTGATTCATGAAATCTCCCATTTAGTAGCCTTTGAAAAGTTTGGACGGAATATAAAACCTCATGGGAATGAATGGAAATATACATTTCAGAGAATGATGGTTCCTTTTATTCGCCCGGAGATTTTTCCCGGAAATATATTGCCTTTATTGGCGCGCCATTTTAAAAATCCTTCTGCCAGCAGTGATACAGACACAACTTTATCTTTAGCATTAAAACAATATGACGCAGGCAACGATAAAAATTATGTTTTTGAAATTCCGTACGGAAGTGTTTTCAGAATCAAAAACGGTAAAATATTCAAGAAATTAGCCGTCAGGACAAAACGTTTTGAATGTATTGAAATAAGTTCAGGTAAAACATACCTCTTCAATCCAAATGCGGAAGTTGAGTTGATAAATATTCAATAAATAAATCCCAAATCCCAATTTATTAAAATGGAATTTGGGATTTTCTTTGTTTATAATTTACCTAAATATAACATACGATTTGTCTTATATTTATAAAATACTAGGATCTTTATAAATAAGTTAATAAATGATTATGATAAAAAATCTACTTAGAATTTTGCTCGTTTTACTTTTTTCAAACTCTATACAGGCTCAAGAAGTTGAAGATTCTGAGGTAAAAGAAAAATCAAATCCAATTATATATGCTGAAGCATTTGGAGGATTTGCTGTTGTTCATACTACTGGTGTTGCAGGCGGTGCAGAATTAAATTATCAAGCAGGAAAAAATCTTTTTAGTTTTAGATATACAAATGCAGTTGGTTACACAAAAAAAGAAGAAACCTATATTATTCCAGCATTTGACAAAACAGAAGATAACAATGAATTTGCTTTATTGTTTGGTAGAAGATGGTTAGAAGAAAGTCATTCTTATAGTATTTCTGCGGGAATAAATTATAATAGCTTCGAGCTTATAAAAAGAGATGAGGAAGGCAATCGATATTCTAGGAATAAATATTTTTACGGTGTTCCTTTTGAAGCAAATTATAAGTGGTTTTACTCAAAAAGAAGATCAAATTTAGTATTTAATACAATGATTCCAAGTGTCGGAATTAAGCTCTTTGGTTCAATAGCTAAAAATACTTTTGTTGGAGTAGGGATAACGTTGGGATTTGGACTTCATAAAGAATATAAATAGTGAATAAAAAAAATCCAAATCCCAATTTTTATAGATCGGATTTTGGATTTTTTATTTGGAATTTGAAAAAGATTCTAACCTTTCAAATACGCTTCACGTACTTTTTTGAATAAGTTCGAAGAATAAACAAATTTCACAATGTCTTTATTGTCAGTTCTAAAGATTTCTTCTTTAGTTCCTTGCCAAGCTTTTAATCCTTTTTTTAAGAATACAATATTTTCGCCAATTTCCATTACCGAGTTCATATCGTGCGTATTAATTACGGTTGTGATATTGTATTCTTTAGTAATTTCCTGGATCAAATTATCAATCAAAGTCGAAGTATTTGGATCTAGACCAGAGTTTGGTTCATCACAAAATAAGTACTTTGGGTTGTTTACAATCGCACGGGCAATTGCAACACGTTTCTGCATACCTCCAGAAATCTCTGATGGCAATTTTTTATGTGCCTCAACTAGGTTAACTCTTTCTAAAACAAAATCAACACGTTCTTTAATTTTAGCCTTGTTGTCATTTGTAAACATTTTTAAAGGGAAAGCAACATTTTCTGCAACAGTCATTGAGTCAAACAAAGCACTTCCTTGAAAAACCATTCCGATTTCAGTTCTCAGTTCTCTTTTTTCATCCGGATTTAGTTCAGAATAAACTCTACCGTCAAATTCTATTGTTCCTGATTCAGGTGTATGAATTCCTAATAAACTTTTTAATAAAACAGTTTTTCCAGATCCACTTTGTCCAATAATCAAATTGGTTTTTCCAGTTTCAAAAACGGTCGAAACGCCTTTTAAAACCTTGCTGTCACCAAATGATTTTTCTACATTTTTTACTTCTATCATGATCCTAGTAACAATTGTGTTAGTATATAATTAAACAGAATGATCGAAACAGCTGTCCAAACAAAAGCGACTGTACTTGCTTTACCAACTTCTAAAGCCCCGCCTTTCATATAATAACCGTGAAATGATGGTATTGTTGCCAATAACATTGCGAAAATTAAGGTTTTGATGAAAGCGTATACGATGTGAAACGGAATAAAATCCATTTGTGCACCATCTATAAAAGCGGCACTGGTTGTAAATCCTCCATAAACACCTGCAAGCCATCCTCCAAAAATCCCTAAAAACATACTGATTCCAATAACAAAAGGATACAATAGCAAAGCAATTATTTTAGGAAATACCAAATAGTTAAGTGAATTAACTCCCATAACTTCTAATGCATCGATTTGCTCTGTTACACGCATTGTACCAATACTAGAGGTAATAAAGGATCCCATTTTTCCGGCCATAATAACTGAAATAAAAGTAGGAGCAAACTCCAGAATTACAGATTGGCGCGTTGCAAAACCAATTAAATATTTTGGAATTAAAGGGTTTGTTAAATTTAAGGCTGTCTGAATAGCAACAACACCTCCAACGAAGAAAGAAATGAAGCAAACGATGCCAAGTGAGTCGATAATTAAATCGTCGATTTCTTTGAAAATTAAATTTCTCATAACAGGCCATTTCGTCTGTTTATTGAAAATTTCTTTCAGCATTAAAAAATATCTTCCGATTTGAGATAAATAACGAATAAGCATCATAGTTTTACAAATATTGGCTAAGGTAAAAAGAAGTTATGAGTTTTGGGTTATGAGTTCAAGTTTTTCGGTTGTTTAACCAATCAAATTAACTTTTGTTTCATTTTTTGAAAACGATAATTTCTAATAAATTTAGCTTGTTCAGGGGTAACTAATAAGGGAGTTTTGGCTTTTTTAGCTTTCCAAAATCCTCTAATATAATCAAAAAAGAGAAAAGGCTTTTTCTTCATTATTGCCAACTTTGCAGATGCAATTGCTGTAATCCAGAAACCGTATCCCAAAGTAAAAAAAGCTTCTCCTTGTTTATAACGTGCTGTTTTATTGTAGTTTGCGCCAGTTGGCTTTAGGTGTTTTACATGTAAAGAAGAATCTGTAACGATCTTCCAGTCGTAATATTTACAAAGCAATTCATCTACAGTGTCCCAGCCCATAGCCGGTTTTAAACCTCCAATCTGCTGAAAAGTTTCCTTTCTGTATGCTTTCAGTGCGCCGCGAATATGATCCTTATCGGTTAGATTTTCTAAAACCCATTCGCCGTTTTTATCAATATAACAAAATCCGCCCGCCATTCCAATTTTCGAATCAGATTCAAAATGTTTGATTATGGTTTCGAAATAATTGGGAGGAAAAATTAAATCGCCGTCTATTTTAACAATAATATCGTAATCAGTATCTAAAGTTTCAAAACCTTTTTGAAAAGCCTGAATTACTTTGCTTCCTGGCATATGAATCGCATCTGAAGTCTTGTTTACAACAGAAATAAACGGATTTTCTTTTGCAAATCCCAATACAATTTCTTCTGTTTTATCAGTAGAATTGTCATTTACAACAACAACTTTTGAAGGCAAAACAGTTTGCGAAACCAAAGATTGCAAAGTCAAGCCAATTAAATCTTGCTCGTTGTGCGCGGGAATGACGATGTAATATTTCATTTGAAAAATTTTAGATTTTAGATTTTAAATTTTAGATTGTTTTACATGATCTAAAATCTAAAATCTAAAATCATTAATCTAAAATTAAATTTTCTCAGCGTAAACAATATAGTATCTATTTGTAAAACTGCGTAAAAATGGTCTTAAACCAAATTTCTTTACTGGATTTGTCCACTTTTGCCTGTCGACGATTTTCCAGCCGGTTTTTTCTAAAAGCCAGTCTAACTGCCAATCTTCAAATTCATGGTAATGTCTGTCCCACATATCTGTTTTAGAACGGTATGCCGGAGAAAACCATAAACGCATCGGAATTGAAATTAATAGTTTGTCTGATTTAATTTCGCTTAAAATTGTAAACGGATTTAATAAATGCTCGAAAATTTCGAATGCAGTTACAACATTTTGAGTGTCATTTTTGAAAACACTTTGGTCTAAATCTAAATCTTCGCCAGTTGTATTTTTTACTGAATATCCAGCTTCTTTCATGATTTTTGAAAACGGATTTTCAACTCCTAAATCAAGAATAGTTTCAGACGTTTTGATATGTTTTTGTAAAAATTCTAAAGTAAGTTTGAATCTTTTATTGGGAAACGTTTTTTCGTACATTTTATAGTTTTTAACGGCAAAGGCGCAAATATACTAAAAAGTCCGCATTTTAAGATGCGGACTTTTTTAAGTTTTTAGTTTACAGTCGCAGTTTACAGTTTGTCGAACTTATTGTTGCGATTGTAAACTGTGACTGATTACTAGTATCTATATACAAAAGCATTAACGTTCATTCCCGCTCCAACCGAAGCAAAAATTACAACATCGCCTTTGTTGATTTCATGATTTTCGATTTTACCCTGAATCAATAAATCGTACAAAGTTGGTACTGTTGCAACACTGCTGTTTCCTAAGTCATGAATGCTCATTGGCATAATATTTTTAGGTGCAGTTTTATCATATAATTTATAGAAACGATCAATAATCGCTTCGTCCATTTTTTCATTAGCTTGATGAATCAAGATTTTTTTCACTTCGTCAATACCAATACCGCTTTTGTCAAGACAGTTTTTCATGGCACATGGAACTTGGCTTAAAGCAAATTCGTAAATTTTTCGCCCGTACATTTTGATGTATTTAATATCCGGATCTAAATCTTGATTGTATGATTTTCCGAAGTATAAAAAGTTGGCTTCATCATTAGCAAAAGTGGCGCTTTCGTAAGCTAATAAACCAGCTTCATCTTCTGAGGCTTCTAAGATCGAAGCTCCCGCACCATCAGAATAAATCATCGAATCACGGTCGTGATCGTCAACAACTCTTGACAACGTTTCTGCTCCAATTACTAAAACACGCTTTGCCATTCCAGACTTAATAAATGCGTTCGCTTGCAAAACGCCCTCAATCCAGCCTGGGCACCCAAAAAGAATATCATAAGCTACACATTTTGGATTTTTAATTGCCAATTTGTTTTTAACACGAGTTGCCAAACTTGGCAAAATATCCGTTTGATGCGTTCCAGATTTTACATCGCCAAAGTTATGAGCGAAAATAATGTAGTCTAGTGTTTCAGCATCAATTCCTGCGTTTGCAATTGCTCTTTCAGCTGCAAAAAAGGCTAAATCAGATGCGTTGTGTTGAGTTTCGGCATAACGGCGATTTTCAATTCCGGTAATACCTTTAAATTTTTTAATTACCACTTCATTTGGGTAGCCAAAAGGAGTTCCGTCTTCATTTAAAAAAACATGCTTGTCAAAGTCAGTGTTGCTTACTTCTTTATTAGGAATATAACTTCCTATACCTATTATTTTTATTTTCATTATTCCTCGATTATCCGGTAAATTTATTGCTAAAGTATAAATAAAATCATGATAACTATCATAAAAAATACTATGCATGCATATAATTATCAAATAACAATTTTTTATTGAATTTATTGTTTATTTTTTAATGATTTTTTAATTTTTTCGAGATTTCAAACGTTTGAAATAAAGATAGAGTTTGAAAAAAAGTTTCAGGTTTCAAGTTTCAAGTTACCCAGAACCTGAAACCTTGAAACTTGAAATAAAAACAAAACCCGACAAGTTATAAAAATTGTCGGGTTTTGATATTTATAAGAAACTATTTTTTAGTTTTCCATGTAAGCTTCAATAGGAGCACAGCTGCAAACTAAATTTCTGTCACCGTATGCATCATCCACACGACGAACAGATGGCCAGAATTTATTTTCAGCAATATACTCTAATGGGTAAGCTGCTTTTTCTCTAGTATAAGGGAAACTCCAAGTATCTGTAGTTAACATTGCCAATGTGTGAGGTGCATTTTTCAATACATTGTTTTTGTCATCAGCTGTTGCAGCTTCAATCTCTTTTCTGATTGAGATAAGAGCATCACAAAAACGATCTAACTCAGCTAAATCTTCAGATTCAGTAGGTTCGATCATTAAAGTTCCTGCTACAGGGAAAGAAACCGTAGGAGCGTGGAAACCGTAATCCATTAAACGTTTCGCGATATCACCAACTTCAATTCCGTTTTCTTTAAATGAACGGCAATCTAAAATCATTTCGTGAGCCGCTCTTCCGCATTCTCCAGTGTAAAGAATTGGATAATGACCTTCAAAACGAGCTTTCATATAGTTAGCATTCAAAATCGCATGCTCTGTAGCACTTTTTAATCCTTCAGCACCCATCATTGTGATGTAACCGTAAGAAATCAAACAAACTAAAGCTGATCCGTAAGGTGCAGATGAAATAGCTGTAATAGCTTGTTCACCGCCTACTTTTAAGATTGGGTTTGTTGGTAAAAATGGAACCAGTTTTTCGTTTACACAAATTGGTCCAACTCCAGGTCCACCGCCACCGTGAGGAATAGCGAATGTTTTGTGTAAGTTTAAGTGACAAACGTCAGCGCCAATTGTAGCAGGATTTGTTAATCCAACTTGCGCGTTCATATTAGCACCATCCATATATACTAATCCGCCATTGTCGTGGATTAATTTTGTGATTTCAATAATTGAAGATTCGAAAACTCCGTGAGTAGAAGGGTACGTTACCATCAAACAAGATAAATCATCTTTGTGCTCAATCGCTTTTTCTCTTAAATCTTCTACATCAATATTTCCTTCTGGAGTCGTTTTAGTCACAATGATTTTCATTCCGGCCATTGCTGCAGAAGCAGGATTGGTTCCGTGCGCAGATGATGGAATTAAACATACATTACGGTAACCTTCGTTTCTTGATAAATGGTAAGCACGAATCGCCATTAAACCTGCATATTCTCCTTGAGCTCCAGAGTTAGGCTGTAAAGTTGTTCCAGCAAAACCTGTAATTACATTTAATTGCTCTTCTAATTTTTTAAGCATCGTGATATAACCTTCAGCTTGCTCAACTGGTGCAAACGGGTGAATGCTGTTCCAGTTTGGCATTGATAAAGGCAACATTTCAGAAGCTGCGTTTAATTTCATTGTACAAGAACCTAATGAAATCATCGAATGATTCAAAGATAAATCTTTACGTTCTAATTTTTTAATGTAACGCATGATCTGACTTTCTGAATGATGATTGTTGAAAACATCATGCGTTAAGAAAGAAGATGTTCTTTCTAATGAAGCAGGTAATTGACTTGCAGTCGCTAATTCAGAAACGGTGGAAGTTTCTTTTCCTAAAGCTTCAGCAAAAATGGCAATAATTTGGTTGATGTCTGCAATTGAAGTCGTTTCGTTTAATGAAATCGAAATCGTATCAGCATCAACATAAAAGAAGTTTACTTCGTTTTTCTCCGCAACAGCTTTTACTTTTTGAGCATCTGCTTTTACCAAAATAGTATCAAAGTAAGCCGTGTTCGTTTGGAAAACGCCTAATTTATTTAAAGCTTCAGCAGTAGTAACCGCCGATGCGTGAACTTTGTTTGCAATATATTGTAATCCTTTTGGTCCGTGATAAACCGCATACATTCCAGCCATAACCGCTAATAAAACCTGAGCGGTACATATATTTGAAGTTGCTTTTTCACGTTTAATGTGCTGCTCACGAGTTCCTAAAGCCATACGTAAAGCACGGTTCCCGTTTACATCAATAGAAACTCCGATAATACGACCTGGCATAGATCTTTTGTACTCATCTTTAGTTGCAAAAAAAGCAGCGTGAGGACCACCGTAACCCATTGGGACACCAAAACGCTGTGAAGTTCCAACAACTACTGCAGCTCCCATTTCTCCCGGAGAAGTTAAAGCGGCCAATGATAAAATATCAGCAGCAAAAGCTACTTTAATTTCGTTTTCTTTTGCTTTAGCAACAAAAGCACTGTAATCGTTTACCTGACCATATTTTCCCGGATATTGTAAAATAGCTCCAAAAAACTCATTTGAAAAATCAAAAGTTTCGTGGTTTCCAACTACTAATTCAATTCCAATTGGAGTTGAGCGTGTTTGAAGTACTGATAAAGTCTGTGGTAAAATTTCTTCAGAAACGAAGAATTTATTGGTATTGTTTTTCTTTTGATCACGTGTACGAACGTCAAACAATAAAGCCATCGCTTCTGCAGCAGCAGTACCTTCATCTAATAAAGATGCATTGGCAATTTCCATTCCAGTTAACTCAATAACAGTAGTTTGGAAATTTAAAATAGCTTCTAAACGACCTTGAGCAATTTCTGCCTGATAAGGTGTGTAAGCAGTATACCATCCTGGATTTTCGAAGATATTTCTCTGAATTGGAGCAGGAACAATAGTTGGATGATAACCCAAACCAATGTACGATTTGAATACTTTATTTTTCTTTCCTAATTCCTGAATATGATTTGCGAATTCGTATTCCGTCATCGCTGGCTCTAAATTTAAAGGTGCTTTTAAACGAATGTCATCTGGAAGGGTTTCGTAAACAAGTTGTTCGATCGATTCAACTCCAATTGTCTGTAACATGTGTTGAAGATCTGTTTCTCTTGGACCAATGTGTCTTAAAGCAAAAGCATCTGTTTTCATATAGTTGTAATAGTGTTGTTTTTTTGTCGCGCAAAATTAAGTATTATTAATAATTTAACGGCCATTTTTAACTTCAATTTTTATGAAATTTACAACTAAAGAGTTGATTTGTTAATAATTGATTAGATTTGAGTAATGAAACTTTTAAAGCAGATATTAGATTTTTACCTGAATAGCAGTATCCATGTGGCTTTATCGTGTTATGCATTGGTTCGAATTACGTTTTATTTCTTTCATCTTCAATATGATGAGCCAATGGCTTTGTTCGTTTTTTTTGGAACAATTGTAGGATATAATTTTGTAAAATACGATGCTTTGGTTCGAGTAAAGAAAAAACCAATCGGGAATCAGTTAAAAATTATTGCTGTTTTAAGTTTTATTTCGCTGCTTTTAGTCGGCTATTATTTTTTCCATTTAAAACGAATTACACAAATCGTTTCTGTTGGAATTTTTGCCATAACCGCACTTTATACTTTACCATTTTTTCCCAACAAAAAAAATGCGCGAAACTGGGCAGGTGTAAAAATTTATATTGTTTCACTTTGCTGGGTAGGAGCTACTTTAGTTTTACCCTACATAAATGCCGAAGTTCCGTTTACAGCCAACTTTTTTATCAAATGTATTCAACGTTTTGTGTTGGTTTTTGTACTGATTCTGGTTTTTGAAATTTTAGATTTAGCCAATGACGATCCGCATTTAAAAACCGTTCCGCAGACAATAGGCGTAAAGCGAACAAAGATTTTAGGATTTTCACTTTTAGTTCCGTTTTGGGTTTTAGGAATTTTGACTTTTACGCTTCACGATCTTATTATCAACCTCATTATGGTTGTCACTTTAATGTTGTTTATTCTGTTCGCCAATACAAACCGCTCCAAATATTACACTTCTTTTTGGGTCGAAAGTGTACCCATTTTTTGGTGGCTTATGATTGTTTTTTTATAAATAATGGTATTTGCGTCTTTAATTTGGGCGTGCCCCTCCGGGTCGGGCTATCCGCTCCAAGTCCTCGCACTTCCTTCGTCAGGCTGTGGGCTATCCGCTTCTATCCCTCACGCAAACCGTAAAACAAGAAAATTCATTTTCAACACAAAAATATTGAATCAGTTTAATTCTTGAATTGCCTCCAGCTTTAGCTGGAGGTGAAAAATTAGTATCCAATCTGGCTTTAGCCAAACTTTATCATTTGGCTAAAGCCAACAATATTCTCTCTCATATTTCATCCTCCAGCTAAAGCTGGAGGCAATTGAAATTAATATTTTAAAATCTGCTCGAATCTGCCAAATCTGCGTGAAAAATAACTTTTGCTAATGTTTCAAAATCAAACTAATCCATTTCTTTTTTGCTTGGCAAGACCCTTTTATTTTCAATTCTATTTTTCAGAAACTTGTTTCAGAACTTTATTTCTCTCTAAAAGAAAATTCGTTAAGTGCTTTTTCAGAAATAAAACATCAAATAATTTCCCGAAAATGCCAAACGGAGTTTCATATTGCATTTTATCTTTCATGATCGTAATTCCATTTTCTTCTTCAAAAAAATGTTCATGTTTAAAAGATTTAAATTTGCCCTGCTCCATTTCATCAACAAAATAATCATACAAATTCATTGCAGTAATTCTGCTTTTATGCGTGAGATAAAAACCGAAATGTTTTCCACGCCAGGTTACCGTTTCGTTTAAATTTATCAAACCAGATATTACGCCGGCAATTGCTTTTTCGTTTGATTCACTCGCTGATTTTTGATGAATATCGATATTTCTTGAGGCATCAAAAACGATTTGTTTGGGTGCTTTTATTTTGGTAATTAAGTTTATAGTTGTCATGATTTACATTTTTTTTTACAGAATCTTGTCATTTCGATCCCGAGGCTTCGGGAGAGAAATCACACTAGGAACTCGACAAAGATTGGCGATTCTCTTTGAGGAATTACTCGTGTCATTTCGATCCCGAAGCCTCGGGATCGAAATGACAAATAATGCTTAAATTAAATCTTTAAAAGCTTTATCAATATCTCCAAACTTAAACTGAAACCCATTTTCCAAAAGTCGTTTCGGAATCACATTTCTACTTTTCAAAACCAATTCGGTTTCCGTTCGAATAAAGAAAGATCCGATTTCCAGAATAAATTTGCTCATCGGAATTCCGAAAGGAAAACCAACTGATTTTCTCAGTTTCTGCATAAAATCAGCATTTCTAATTGGCTTTGGAGAAACGATATTGATAACGCCACCAATTTCTTTCTGAATAACAAAATCAATAGCATTCGCAAAATCTTCTTCATGAATCCAGCTTATAAACTGATTTCCTTTGCCTTGTTTTCCTCCAAAACCAATTTTTGACAAAGTCTTTAACGGAATAAAAGCGCCACCATTTTTCCCTAAAACAATTGAAGTTCGCAAAGCTGTTTTTAAAGTATTTGGAGTTTCAGTTTTAAAGAATGCTTTTTCCCAAGACAAAGCCACGTTTATCGAAAAGTCATTTCCAATTTCGCCGTCAACTTCATCCATTTGTTTGTCTAAAGAAAAACGATAAATGGTTGCCGTTGATGAATTCAGCCAATGTTTAGGCGGATTCTGGCAATTTAAAACAGCTTTGTTTAAAATTTTGGTACTTTCAATTCGAGATAAAAGAATTTCTTTTTTATTTTCTTTGGTATAACGGCAATCAACAGATTTTCCGGCAAGATTAATTAAGACCGAAGCGTTTTCCAATTCCTTTTCCCAGCCGGAAAAACTTTTTGCATTCCAGTTTACGTATTTAATTCCGTCAGTTGTTTGCGATTTTCCACGGGTCAGAATTACAATTTCTTCAAATTTATTTTTGAAATGATTGACTAAAACTTGTCCTAAAAATCCAGTTCCGGCGGCGATGATAAGTTTACTCATTTGATAGTTTTTCGGGTTAAACCTACAGGTTTTTAAAACCTGTAGGTTTCTGTAGAAATTAATTTAAAATAAAAAGCAAAGCAAGAATTCGATATAAAATCCAGGTGTAAGATAAATAAAAGGGAAGTTTTAAAACTTTTACCCTTCTAAAATGTTCTGCACACATAATGAAAACCGTAATTCCAAACCAGCCTAAAACAAACATTTCCGGAAGATTGATAAACTGATTCAGAATCAAAATCGGAGCTAAAATCAAAGAACCCATTAAAGAAACGGTCATTAAATTTCCTCCATAATTGATTATGTTTTTTTTATCAAATTTTAAAAGAAACAGACTTTGAAAAACAATTTGTCCAAAAGCCAAAATAATTTCTCTTGTAATATTTGATTTTGGTAAATTCGGAATCAAATTAGAATATCCAAATAAAACCACACTCGTAATAGTTAAAGCAAATCCAATAAAAAGGAATCTGTATTTGTAATTAAAATCAGGCGTGCATTCTAATTTGTTTTCTTCTTTTGCAGTTCCCGGAATGATTACTTTTCTGTTATAAGAAACAAAAGAATACATTTTTTTTAAGATGAAATGAATCGGTTTTAGAGTTGCGATTTTTTCTATTAGAGGAAAAGAAAATCCAATCACTTTTATCAAACTATCAATTCCGTAAGTGACTGTTTTGGTTTTATTATTAATCAAAGCAATTTCATTTGGCGCTCGTTTTAAGTCTACAAAACTTTGTTCTTCATCAGAAAGCTGGCAAGAAGATTTTCTTCCGTTTTCGTCAAGCATGCCGCTTTTTACAAAGCCGGTTGTATATAAACTGCAAAGTGGACAATCTTCGTCATAAAGTAAGGTTTGGTTTTCGAGCGTTTTCATGATTTTTGGTTTTTTAGTTTGATAATTTGATTAGTACATTTCTTCTAAAAAAGGAATTGATTGCAGTTTTCTTTTATTCTTAACTGTAATTTTTGAACCTTTTGCTAAGAAAACTGAAGTTGGTTTTGCATCTTGAAGAAATCTAAAATCGTTTCCATAAATTTTTTCGAAATCAATTTCAATATTGTGATTTAAAACTTCAAATTGTTCCCATCTCGGATGTTGAACTTCATATTCAAAAGTGTTTTCTTCGTGGATTTTGGTATATCCGAAATAATGTTCTGTGATAAATTCAGCTTCAGAATCGACTTCAATTTCTTTTAAAACATTTGCAGTTTCCAGTTGAATGGTATTCCACTTTTTATCAGTTTTCCATTGATAAACAAAAGTGTTAGTGTTTTTATTCTCAATGATTTCATGTCTCATTTTCTGAGTTTCATAATGTTCCTGATACAAAGTGTTCGCAATAAATGTGATCGCTTTTTTAGGAACAATTTCTTTAATGAAAACTACACCGCGTTTCCATTCTCCATTTTCAAAACGTTTTACATAGAATCTCAAATTGACTTCTTCAAAATCGACATGAAACGGCACTTTCAATCCTAAGACTTTGGTGTTTTTAAACATAAAACCAACTAAGCTTACGTAACATTTGTTGTTCCAAATATCAATTTCGGTTCCCGCCGGAAGATATTTTTCTAAAATTGCAGCATCAATTTCATAATTGAAAAGTGCTAAATTTTTCCATTCTGCTTTTAAGAAGTTCATAAGAGTTGTTTTTTAAATTTTTAAACTTTCAGAAAAAAATGAAAGTTTTGATTAAATTTTTTTATTTCATTATTTTTAAAACCAGCTTACCAAGCCAGTTTTCGTTGAATTCAGTCATTTTGTCTAACATATTATCTGCTTTTAAAACGAAATCATACAATTTGGTAGTCTGATCAACAAAGTGTTTTTCTTCTGCAGAATCTTTTGCTTCGATAGTCGAAACTTCTTTTAAGATTTTAAGTGCAGGTTTAATTTCTCTTTTGCTTCTTTCTCTTGAAATTTTAACTGCTAATTCGTCTAAATCTTTTTCAGCAGTAAAAAATTCTCTTCTTTCTCCTGCTTTGTATTCTTTATAGACAATTCCCCAATCCATTAAAGCTCTTAGGTTCATGCTGGCGTTTCCGCGGGAAATTTGTAATTCTTCCATAATATCTTCCATAGAAACAGCATCGTTTGAGACCATTAATAAAGCGTGGATCTGTGCCATCGTTTTATTAATTCCCCATTGAGAACCTAATGCTCCCCAGGTTTGTACAAACTTATTTTTTGCTTCTTTGAATTCCATGAAACAAATGTAAGTAAAAGTTTTTAAACTTTCAAAAATAAATGAAAGTTTATTTTTTGAAGCTTTTAGTTCGATTTTAAAGAACTGTATAATTAAAAGATAACTTTTGCTTTGTAAGTTTTGGTAGATTTTTTATAATAAATAGATTAAGAAAAATCTTATGACTTATTTAATCGCTTTCATGCCATCTTATATTGATCTTGTGACATTTTCTTACATTAAAAAGAATGGTTCATCTAGCTTTGATTAGGTAAAGATATAAACCATGATCTAGTATGCTGACCCCAAACAGTATGAAACATCCTTTTTGAGATTAATTCGATGCTAATTTTAGCAGCTTCCAAATGTTTTTCTGTTTTGCATTTCTCTTTCTGAGTACGTCTTTATTTAATGTAATAAAATATTATTTAAAGATTTTAAACAATGAAGGAAAAAAGAACTTTTGATTTAAACGAATATTATTCTGACTCAAAATTTTTAAAGGAAGTTGATGCTATTATGCAAGAAAAAAAACAGATTCTTCTTTTGGAGTTTCACAGCTGGCTGATCAATTAAAAATCAGCAAAGCACAGCTTAATCGTAAAATGCAAAATCAAATGAGTTTTTCACCTGGAAAACTCATTTTGTATTATAAGATGGAGCTGGCAAAGCATATTTTGAATTTAAATAAATACTCTATTGAAGAAACTGCTGTTTATTGTGGCTTTAGCGGAGTGGCCAATTTCAGTCGTAAATTCAAACAAGAGTTTGGTCTTTCTCCTTCAGCATATCGTGAAAATGGTTTGATTACTGGGTTTAAGCCAGAAGATTGGAAAATTCCCTTAAGCAATGAATGCTTTAATAAGCTCATTCAATTAAAAAGTGAATATAAATGGCTGGCAAAACTGCTGGTCATCATTATTGATAATCTTGACAACGAAGCTTTCTCTATTGAGATTTTGTCAAATAAACTTTTTATGAGCCCATCAAATCTTAATCGAAAAGCAAAAGCTTTATTTGGTTTTCCTGCGATTCGATTATTGCGGGATATAAGACTTCAATACGCTGCAGAACTCTTGATGTTAGAAAAGAAATCAATTACTGAAGCAGCCTCACTTGCAGGTTTTTTTGATATTTCTCATCTCTCGCGTGTTTTCAAACAAAATTTTAACTGTTCTCCAAGTAAATATAAGTATGACAACAACGTATTCCCGTTTGTTGATTTATTAAGAAAAGAGCTATGATTCAAATTGATAAAAAGCAGCTCATTCTATACAAATTAAAGAAAGAATAAACTGATAATTTTGACTTGTTAGAATTTACGATTGCGCAATTAAATATCTAAAAAATAATTATTAACCCTATTAAATAAAAAATTATGAGTGTACAAGTTACAAATAAAGACGTCGTTCTTTTAGGTCACGGCAGTTATTCAGGCGGAGTAAATAATACAACACTTCCTGCAAATATTGATTTATATCTTTTACCGCCGGTTGGGTATATTTTAATGACCGATTTAGCTGCTGCTTTAATTAGCCAAACAAAAATTGATAAAATCAAGTTAAATCATGATGGCGGAAGCCCAGAGATTGTAGATGCTCCTTTCGCTATATATCGAGGAGGAGGAGCTGCTCCCAATCTTACATTATATAATTTGGGAGATCTAGTCCCATGGGGAGAAAAAACCATTGGTGATAAAAAGAATGTTGTTACTGTGAGTAAAACTACTTTACTGTCGGAATTAATTCAATCTGACCCTAAAATCTTAGCGGCTTTAAAAATCTTACCAAAAGGTGAAAAACTAAAATTATTCTGGTCGGCATGCGCTAGCCAAGTAGATGGTAATACAGCTAGTCTTATATAGATAAAGATTAGAAATAAGTAAAAAATCATGAACTGATACTGCAGATTAGAACATGAGAAAAGCCATGAGTATTTTAAAACACAATTCAACTCAACACTGTAAATGAGATTTTTATCTCAACTAAAAACTAAAAGTACATTTTGATTGATTATGAATTGCAGGATAAGCTATTTAAGGCAAATTAAAAATGAAAATCATTTTAGTGGAAGATTTTAACCACTTCAAAAACAAACTGTTCGCATTCAGGAAATAATGTGAGGCGGAACCTGAAAAGCTTATGAGTAGGGAAAAATAACCAAAATATATAAATTATGGCAACTTTTAAAACAACAATCAATATTAGCCCAGACGATGTAGCAAAATTAAAAAGTCTAGGATACTCTTTATACGGATTTAAATCAGTAGCAGCTTCTGCAGGTGGTTCGCCAACCGTTTGGTTTCATTTGCCAAAGGAAAAATTATTAGGACAAACTGAAATTACTTGGGAAGAAGAGTTTCAAGCATACAATTCAACTACTACAATTGCTCCTAAAGTTACAATTAAAGCAAGTAATACAATAAAAACTGATTTAGGGGAATTAGTAACTATAGAAAAAGATTCAGGTAATATAGGCTCTACAACAGGTGGTGTTGATGGTGCTGTATCTTTTCTTAATCAAGATACACAGGGATTTACAGTTGGAATTAATCAAGTAGTAAATGGAAAATCAAACATTTTGTGTGCATTTCCAATTTTGGGAGCCGGGTCTTCAAGAGTTATTACGCCAATTACTAAAATAGCATTGATTTTTTCTACAGATGAAATCCAAACTGCAACTGTTATTACTAAAGCAATGTCTGCGGGTGCATTTATTGACCTTACTTCCGTAAGTTCACGAGAAGTTAATTATGATACAAACACTGGCTGGAGCGCAGATAAAGGTACATGGTTGAAAAACTTTGATGCTTTTGCAGATTTACAGGCAATGTTGATTGAAAGTACAAGTACAGAAGAAAAAGCGCTTACTGAAAGACATGCATAATAAAATTATGTAGTTTGAATTACTCTTCATTAATTTTTTGATGAAGAGTAATTCTTTTATTAATAGATGGAATTCTGAAATTCATATTAGTCAATACGCAGTCAATTAAAAAATAAACGAATGAAGAATTCAGTAATAATTAACTTTTCTCCAGAGACTGTAGAAGTATTAAATAAAGGAAATTATAGCTTATGTTGTTTTCTTTCCTCTAAAACTGATAATGCTTCGCTATTTACACCTTTATGCTGGAGTGTAATAAAAGGATTTTTGCAATCTGTTTTGATCGAATGGGAAGATAACCTTTGCGCCTATTTGTCTACAAGTGATATAATAGAAAATCAAGTCATATATATTCCTCAAGCTGTTTCTGCACAAAATCAAGCTGCATCCAAAAAAGCCCAAACAGGCTCAAGTTATAAAATCGATTTAAACGAAAGAATGTTAATAGAGAATTATGGCAAAGTGACCATTGATGGCAATAATGACCTTAATAATGTATTAATTCAAAATAATTCAAATAATCCATATTCAACGGGACTTTGTATTTATAATACCACTGATGAACAATATTACGGTAATTGTGTTTTTAATACTTATGGCGGGAATACAATTAAAGTTATTCCCGTTAATAAAGCATTTTTAATGTTTAGCAGTAAAGATATTGAAAATAACACGGTAATTCTTAATGCTGAAAATTCAGGAATACTGGTTGATTTAACTGCAAGTGAAGATAATTCCAGAACAGTTTCCTATGATATAAATAACGGATGGAGCTCAGATAAACAGGTTTGGGGAAAACAATATCCAGCGGGTACAGATTTAAAAGCTTTGTTGCTTACTTAATATTTTAGAAGCTGCAAAATAATTTTACTTCAAATTTTTCTTTTATCGTTTATCTTCTTTCGAATAGTTAGAACGACCATTTATATTAATTTCATTTCCTAAAAAACGTGGTTCCCGATTTCGTAAGACATCAAAAAAGGATTTAAAAACAGAACCATACTCTCTAAAAGTGACATATTGATAACCTAAATATTCTCCTGAGTTCGCAGAATATCCAACCGATTTAATTCCGAGTTTTTGCCCTATATAAATTGCCCGGTTCAAATGATATTCTTGAGAGATTAATGTTGCTTTTTTAATTTTGAAAATATGCTTTGCGCGATAAATTGTCGAGTACGTATCGAAGCCAGCGTAGTCGATAAATATTTTAGTAGTGTCAACTCCGTGATTAAAGCAATAATTTTTCATTACTGTTAATTCATCATATTCTTCACGTCCGTTATCTCCAGAAAGTAAAATTTTGTTAATGCGTTTTGCTTTCCATAAAAAAATTCCAGCATCCAGACGGTCTTTTAAATATTTACTTGGCTGACCTCCTTTGATTCCAGCACCAAAAATAATTCCAACATCATTTTTAGGGAATCTTTTAAGTGAATAATGAATGTATTTCTTGGTCGAAGATTTTACGTAATAATTTACAGAAACAATTGCAACTAATCCAATAATGGCAAGATAAAGGAGGATTTTAAAATATTTTTTCAAAATTATTTTTTGTAAGATTAGATTTAATCTACGAATATAGCCAATTTTATTTTCAGACAAAATCAAACAAAAAAACCGAAACACAAATGCTTCGGTTTTGTCTAATATTCTAAGAAGTCTAAAAATCTAAGAAAGTCTACAAAAGACCCGCTCTCTTCAGTAAAGCTTCTGGTTTCGGTTCTTGCCCTCTAAAACGTTTGTACAAAGTCATAGGATGTTCAGTTCCTCCTTTTGAAAGCACATTGTCCTTGAATTTTGTCGCTACTTCATGATCGAAAATACCTTTTTCCTGAAAATATTCAAAAGCATCAGCATCTAAAACCTCAGCCCATTTGTAACTGTAATATCCAGAAGAATAACCGCCTTGGAAGATATGCGAAAAAGCCGTACTCATTGCATTTTCTTTTACGTCTGGATACAATTGTGTGTTGGCAAATTGTTCGATTTCGAAAGCTTTTAGATCCGTAATGTTTGTTGGATCTTGTCCGTGCCAAGCCATATCTAAAAGGCCAAAACTTAACTGGCGCAATGTTGCCAAACCTTCTTGAAAACTTGCACTTTCTTTAATTTTCTGTACATATTCAATCGGAATAATTTCTCCCGTTTCATAATGATTTGCAAACAAAGCCAAAGCTTCTGGCTCGTAACACCAGTTTTCCATAATCTGACTCGGTAATTCTACAAAATCCCAATAAACCGAAGTTCCAGATAAACTTGGGTAAACTGTATTCGCCAGCATTCCGTGTAGACCATGTCCGAATTCATGGAATAAAGTCGTTACTTCATTAAAAGTCAATAATGATGGTTTTGTTTCCGTTGGTTTTGTAAAATTGCAGACATTTGAAATATGTGGTCTTTCGTTTACACCGTCTTTTTTATATTGATGTTTGAATGAAGTCATCCAAGCGCCATTTCTCTTTCCTTTTCTTGGGAAGAAATCAGCGTAGAAAATAGCCACTAAATTGTTCTCAGAATCCGTTACTTCGTAAGTGGTAACTTCTTCATGATATTTATCGATATCAAAAACTTCAGTAAAAGTTAATCCGTATAATTTTTTAGCAACTGTAAATGCGCCATCTAAAACTTTTTCCAATTGAAAATAAGGTTTTAGTTTTTCGTCGTCTAAATTAAAAAGCTGTTGTTTTAATTTCTCAGAATAATAAGCGCCGTCCCATTTTTCTAATTGTTCAATTCCGTCTAGTTCTTTCGCGAAAGCAGTTAATTCAGCAAATTCTTTTTGAGCTGCCGGTTTTGCTTTTGCAAGCAAATCATTCAAGAAAGAGAAAACTTTATCTGGACTTTGTGCCATTCTTTCTTCTAAAACAAAATGCGCATGTGTTTTGTAGCCCAATAAATTTGCTCTTTCAAAACGAAGTTTAGCAATTTTCAACACATTTTCCTGATTGTCGAATTCGTTATTCTGAAACGATCTTGCTCCAAAAGCAATTGCCATTTTTTTACGTAATTCGCGATTGTCAGCATAAGTTAAAAACGGAACATAACTTGGATGATCTAAAGTAAAAATCCAGCCTTCTTTTTCTTGGTTTTTAGCCAATAATCTTGCAGCTTCTATTGTTCCTTCCGGTAATCCTGATAAATCCTTTTCGTCAGTTAAATGCAATTCGAAAGCATTTGTTTCTGCTAAAATATTTTCTTCAAATTGTAATTTTAATTTAGATAATTCTTTGTCGATTTCACGTAGTTTATCTTTTTTGTCTTCTGGCAAATTGGCTCCATTTCTAGAAAAACTTTTGTATTTTTTGTCTAAAAGCGTTGTTTGTTCCGGATTCAGATTTAATGTATCTTTTTGATCGTAAACCGTTTTTATTTTCTCAAACAAAGCGGCATTTAATGTAATGTCATTTCCAAATTCTGAAAGTAATGGCGAAACTTCCTGAGCGATTTTTTGCATTTCGTCATTGGTTTCTGCCGAATTTAAATTGAAGAAAATACTCGAAAGACGATCTAAAATATCTCCTGAAAAATCCATTGCTACAACCGTATTTTCAAAAGTTGGTGCTTCTGGATTGTTTACGATTGCATCGATTTCAGCTTTAGCCAAAGCAATTCCTTCCTTAAAAGCAGGAACATAATCTTCGATCTTGATTTGAGAAAAAGGTGCTGTATTATGTTTAGTTATAAATTTTGAAAGTAAGACACTCATTATGATATAAATTTTTTTATTAATTGAAGTCGAAATTATTGAATTCCAAAGATAGCAATTTATAAAAATTTAATCATCTAAACAAAATCGATTCTCAGCATAAAATCCTCTTAAATTGTGTTATAGATATGTTATTTATTACTGAGGGCAATTTTAAAAGCGTAAATTGAGAAAATAGAATTTAGCAATATAAATGCTGATCATAATTATAAAATAAAAAAGATGAATTATCAAGTTGTAATAAAGAATATAGATACGGTAAATGAATTAGAAGGATATTGGTCTGATGAAGATTTTGTTCAGTTATTAGGGAAATTCAATTATCCGGATGGAGCAACAGCAGAGAAAAGCAGTTTGCCGGAATTATTAGAAATGGCTATTTCTGATTACGAGCCTAACGAAGCAGCTCAGATTGTTTTAGGATATAAACTAGGAGATCAATTGAGTGAAGGTCAGATTGAACAAATATCGAACAATATGTTGATTGATAAAGTGTGTGAAGAATACCCAGAAATACACATGCAGGGCACTTTGTTTCATGTCAATCAATTGCTTTTTAAAGCCTACAATGGGAAATTTCCAAATGCAAAAGCGTCAGTTGTTCATTTTTCGATGACGCCAACTGATAGTGAAGCGCAAAAGCTGACTGCCGAAAATGTCCTTAAATTATTGAACAACGGTTTGTCTGATAGAAACCTTATTAAGAGATTATTCGAAAATCAAATATCTCAAAATATCCCTTTTCCTGAAGCCAAAGGTATTATTTGGGAATTGACAACAGAAGATAACGTAAATTACAATTTGGTTACTTCGGAAAACTGGATTAATAAAGACGATATAGAGGAATCTGAATTTGAATCTGTTTTGGAGGAAGTTGAAGATTTAGCGTAATTTAAGTTATTAGTCGCGGTTTTCAGTCACAGTTTATACTGAAAACTGTGACTGAAAACTGCAAACTATTTCAGACCTTCAGCCGCTTTATTAACAGCCACTTTTAGTTGTTCTTTATAAGAAATAATGGTATCAAGTACTTTTTTATCATGACTTCCGATGATTTGCGCTGCTAAGATTCCGGCATTTTTTGCTCCGTTCAAAGCAACTGTTGCAACCGGAACGCCGCCCGGCATTTGAAGAATCGATAAAACCGAATCCCATCCGTCAATAGAATTACTAGATTTTACAGGAACTCCAATTACAGGAAGCGGTGACATTGAAGCTACCATTCCAGGTAAATGTGCTGCTCCTCCAGCTCCGGCAATAATTACCGAAATTCCGCGTGTATGTGCATTTTTACTGAAATCGAATAATTTTTCCGGCGTTCTGTGTGCCGAAACGATATCAACCTCAACTTCAATATTGAATTGTTTTAGTATGTCGATGGCATCCTGCATGACTGGCATGTCTGAGATGCTTCCCATTATAATGGCTACTTTGCTCATTGTGTTTTTGTTTTGTTATATTTTGTTTCAGGTTTCAGGTTTCAGGTTTCAAGTTTCGAAAACTGAAAACTGTGACTGAAACTATTGAGAAATCACTTTAATAGTATTCTTAACCTGCTCCGCGATTCGTCTGGCTTCCTGCATATTTTCGTTTACAATCGTAACGTGACCCATTTTTCTGAAAGGGCGAGTTTGTTTTTTACCGTAAATATGAGGTGTAACGCCATCCCAGCCTAAAATAGTTTCGATGTTTTCGTAAACTACATCTCCAGAAAAACCTTCGGCGCCCACTAAATTTACCATAACTCCGGCAACTTTACTTTCGGTATTTCCTAACGGAAGATCTAAAATAGCGCGCAAATGATTTTCGAATTGAGAAGTAAAACTGGCTTCAATAGAATAATGTCCAGAATTATGCGGGCGAGGAGCAACCTCATTTACCAAAATTTCATCTTCTTGGGTTTGAAACATTTCTACTGCTAAAAGACCAACGTGATTGAATTTCTCCGAAACATTCAAAGCAATTGCTCTGGCTTTTTCGGCTACTTTTTCGTCGATTCTTGCAGGGCATATTACGTATTCTACTTGATTGGCTTCTGGGTGAAATTCCATTTCTACAACCGGATAGGTTTTTATTTCTCCAGATGGATTTCTTACCACTATTACAGCCAATTCATTTTTAAAGGGAACCATCGTTTCTGCAATGCATTCAACATGTGGCAAATCATCCATATCAGAAATTTGGCGAATAATTTTTACGCCATTTCCGTCATAGCCAAATTCAGTGCATTTCCATACGAACGGAATTGTGATTTCGTTATTTCCAACTGATTTTTGCAAATGCAGCGGACTTTCAAATCGCAAATATGCTGCGGTCGGAATATTGCTTTCCGTATAAAAATCTTTTTGAGTTCCTTTATTCTGAATTCCTTTTAAGGTTTTTGGAGATGGGTACACTTTTACGCCTTCGTTTTCTAATTGCGTCAAAGCTTCAAGATTTACCAATTCGATTTCAAAAGTCAAAACATCGACTTGTTTCCCAAAGTTGTAAACCGTTTCATAATCCATCAAATCGCCCTGAAAGAATTTATTGCAGGCAATTTTGCTCGGAGCTTCATCACTCGGATCTAAAACATAAGTTTGTATGTCAAATTTTCTGGTGTCAGACAAAAGCATTTTACCCAATTGTCCGCCGCCTAATATTCCTAATTTAAAATCAGAAGAAAAATAATTCATTTTGTGTTGTGTTTTTGCAAAGATACTTGATAAAATAGAAATGCCAATTTATTGTGTATTGAATTGCTTTTATTTCTGAATTTTCAATTATTTGAAACTATAAGTTAAATGTTAAATTATTGGTTATTAAATTTTGATTGATAGCCGCAAAATGTGTAGGTTTGATACTTGATTTTCAACTATTACAGAATTTGTAAGTACATGACCACAAACAATTGGGCCAACCATATTCAGAAATATCTTTTTCTTTTAAAAGATGATTTTTTCGAACTTCCTTATCTATCAAATTCGCCACAGGTCATGCTAGACAGCTTGATTAAACTGCCTATTGTGAAACATAATCCGGTAAAGCAAATCATTATTACAGATAATGCTTTTTGGAGGGGAACGATGCGTTACAGAACTATTGAAGATGGTTTTTGGATTTTGGAAAGCAATTTGGAAGTTAATGAAAATATTCTTGCCAAAGCCACTTATACACAAGATCATAGCAAGGATTATTATATTTTGTCGTTTTCAGTTTTTGAGTATCGATTTCCTGTAAAAGATTCTGAGGATATAGTCCTGCTGAGTACATGTTGGACATTTTATAAACCTGATACTGAAGTTGCCACTTATTTTTATAAAGGAACAAAAGGCAAGTTTTTTAATATTGCCATGAATAAAGAGTGGGTAGAGAAAAATATTAAATCGGATAAATTTTGTAAAAAAGGCGTTTTAGAGAATTTTTTTAATTCACAAAAAGGATTTTATACTTGGCTGGACATCGCTCCAAAGGCGCATGTCTTATCTAAAAAAATATCAAAGATTTTAGAGTCTGATGATCAAATCGAACTTACAACGCCAGAATTAAGGAAAAACTGCCTGAAATTAATTGCAGCTTTTTTTGATAATTCTTTTGAAGACAGCCGTATTGAAGATAACATCTCACTGACTAATTTAGATTATGCAAATGTCGCCAAAGCAGAGAAAATGATTCTCCATAATTTACATGTTTCTTTTTTAGGTATTGATAAAATAGCCGATGCAGTAAATACTTCTGCTACGAAATTAAAAAATAACTTTAAAACTGTTTTTGGATTTTCGATGCTGCAATATCACAAAGAAAAAAATATGCTTTTGGCCAAACAATTGATTCAAAATTCCGAAATCGAAATTCAAATTATTGCTGCAATTACTGGTTTTGAAAGTGCAAGCAAGTTTACTGCCGCATTTAAAAAGAGATTTGGAGCATTGCCTTCGGTTTTTAGAGAGAATTAAATTTGATACTAGTATATGCACGTAGGAAAATGGGTTAAATTCATAAAAGAGAATATCAATTTTTATAGAGACGGCTTTTTTGAATTGCCATATTTATCTAATTCTCCGCAAGTTATTGTTAAAAGTATTGTAAATTCTCCTTCAGTAAATCACGTTGAAGAAGAACAGGCAGTTTACAGAAATAATCCCTTTTCTAAAGGCGTGATGCGCTATCGCGAAATCGAAGAAGGCTTCTGGGTTATTGTTACGAGTATTACTTTTAAGAAAAATGTAATGCTAAAAGCAGTTTATGATGAAGATTTTCCGAGCGATTATTATACCCTTACCTTTTCGGTTTTTGAAAGCGAAGTGAAACTGCAAAATACATTTGCAGATAAAACACCTTTTTCAAGTAAATATTGGGGTTTTAAAAAGCCAGGAACACCAGTTGGTGCTTACTTCTATAAAGAATCGATTTGCGAATTTTACTTGTTTGCTTTTAGCAAAGATTGGGCAGAACGCAACTTTTCTTTCGAAACGCTTCCAGCAGATAATCATATTAAGAAATTCCTAAATTCAGATAACGGATTTATTACGTATCAGAATATTGTGCCGAATGCTGCAGAATTATCAAAAGAAATCTTGACCAATTTAGAAAACAATAAGCATGATTTTTTTAGTAAATCAATTTTAAAGACGAATGCCTTTCAGTTGGTTTCTACTTTTTTTAAAAATGCGTTTCTAGCGCAGCGCGAAGGAAATTATCTGCCAATTGATACTCCAGATTATCGCAAAATTGCAAAAGCTGAGAAACTGCTTCTCGATACCATAACAGATTCTTTTTTAGGAATAGAATTTATTGCGCAAAAGGTTGATATGTCGCCAACAAAACTCAAATTAACTTTTAAATCTGTTCATGGTGTTTCGATGATGCAATACCATAAAGAAAAGAAATTGCTTTTGGCTATGCACATGATTCAAAATACAGATCTGCAGATAAAAAATATTGCCTTAGCGACCGGTTATAAAAGTTCTAGCAAGTTTACAGCAAATTTTAAAAAGCGTTTTGGAAAAATGCCGTCAGAAATACGGTTTTAATCGCTGTAAAATTCTTTCTTTTCTTGATTTTTTCAATCCTAAATCACATTTTTTTTGGTGACTTTATAAACACCGTATTTATACCTGTTTTTATTTTTAAGTTGTTGTTTTTCAGTGGTTTATTTATGTGTTTTAACAAATTTTGCACAGCCTTTTTTATATAGTGAATATAGTTGGTCGTTTCGGGCTATCGATGTGTCCGAATGGGCTATTCGAGGTTTGGATTTCGCTATAATTTTGTTCGGTAATCTTAAACCAACCAATATGATATTAAAACTACTTTACTTCGCGAATGTATTTCGCACCTTTCAAAAAACTCCTTATTTAGAATTTGCATATTAAATAATGCAAAAAGATATTTCCAGCAGTTTTTAATTTTCCTTCCAGTTAAAAAAATTGTCGAAAGACGATTAAATGTCCATTGTTACTGACAAATTGGACAGAATATTTATTGCTGTTTATCAACAGCTAGGGATAAGGTAATACTAATTAATAACCAAACAATTAATGAAAAAAAAGACAACTTATTGGTCAAAGATTTCTATAGAAAATTTGCCAATAAAAAAATATATGATACTTGCGATGTTAGCGTTGCTATTTCCGTTAGTATCTTTTTCGCAAACAGTTTATACATTTACAAGTGCTGGAGCAACCGGACGTTTTGGTCCAACACAGTCTCAAGTTACTACTGCTTATACAGCAACGACACTTGCCGGAGCAGTTACTGTTAGCACTCAGGGATATCAAGAGTGGGTTGTACCTGTTTCAGGGTTATATTCTATACAAGTAAATGGTGCTGCCGGAGGTAACTCAACAAATGCTAATAAACTTGGAGGCAAAGGGGCCAGAATGCAGGGAAATTTTTTACTGACTTCAGGAACAGTTTTGAAGATATTGGTTGGGCAACAAGGTACAACAGTAGGATGTACACCTAGTGGAGGTGGCGGTTCTTTCGTTACTTTGCAGAACAATACTTTGTTAATAGTTGCAGGAGGAGGAGGAGGTTCTTCTACTGATCTTATTGGTATAGATGCTTCAATTTCTGAGTCAGGAACTACAAATTCAGAGGCGACAGCTCCTGGTGGAGCTAACGCCCTTGGTGGTGGTGCATGCCAGTCTGGAACAAGTCCAAGTTATTCTGCCGGCGGCGGCGGCGGCTATTCTGGAAATGGTCAAAATGCACCATCTCAAACAAATGGTGGTCTTTCTTTTCTAAATGGTGGATTGGGAGGTATTGCAAATATTAGTAGTCCAGGTGCTAATGGTGGTTTTGGCGGCGGCGGCGGTTCTGGCGCTTGTACAGTTGGTGGTGGTGGTGGTGGTGGCTACTCTGGCGGTGCTGGCGGTGAGCATTACGATAATTGTAGTTCTTCAACATTGCGATCAGGAGGTGGTGGAGGTGGTTCCTATAATTCTGGAACGAATCAAGCCAATGTTGCAGGTGCCAATTCAGGAAATGGATCTGTTGTGATAACAAGTTTATACTCTGCATCTATATCTCAAACTGCTGCTGTTGTATGTAATTCTGATTCTACAGGAGCGCTTTCTGTTGCAGTAAATGGAGGTGTTTCACCTTATACCTACACTTGGTCTCCAAATGTTAGTAGCACTTCAACAGCTTCAGGTCTAGGTAAAGGAACTTATAGTGTAATTGTAACCGATGCAAATAGTTTAGCAACGACAGCGTCTTTTACTATTGTTCCTTCAGATAATACGGCTCCGGTTATTACTACAAACGGAGATAAAAATGTAAATGTAACTCCAGGACTTTGTGAAGCAACTGTAACAGTTTCTGCCACGGCTGCGGATAATTGTAGTGTTGGAACTCCAACAGGAGTGCGAAGTGATGCAAAATTACTTTCAGATGCTTATCCTGTGGGAACTACAACAATTAACTGGAATGTAACGGATACTAACGGAAATGCTGCAGTTGCGGTAAATCAAACAGTAACTGTAGTCGATAATATAAAGCCAACTGCAATCTCGAAAAACATCACAGTTCAATTGAACGCAAGTGGAAGTGTGACAGTAAATGCTGCTGATTTAAATAATGGAAGTACAGATAATTGCGGAATTAACAATTATAAATTTGCATCAGGAAGTGTAGGTACAGTTTGTAATGTTGTGGGTGAAGGATCTTTCTTGTCACTTGCGGCACCTAATGCAAGTGTTTTTAAAAATATAGTGTTTGCCAGTTATGGAAACGCTACAGGGACTTGTGGAAATTTTGTTATGGGTAGCTGTAATGCATCAAATAGTTTCAGTATAGTATCAGCTGCTCTGCTTAATAATAATAGCGGGACTATTTATTCTCATAATAATACTTTTGGAGATCCTTGTAACGGAACACAAAAGAGATTAACCGTACAAGCTAATTATGCTCCGGCAACTACAGAAACAGCTTCAATGACTTATTCTTGTGCTGATGTAGGCGTAAAAAATGTAGTGTTATTTGTTACTGATAATAACGGAAATGTTTCATCAGTAAATGCAACAATAACAATTCAGGACAATATTGTCCCTGTAATCACTTCAAACGGAAATAAAAGTGTAAATGCAGATTCAGGAGTTTGTGGTGCTAACGTAACAGTTTCGGCAACAGCTACAGATAATTGTTCAGTAGGAACTCCAATGGGAGTAAGAAGTGATGCAAAAGCACTTACGGCTCTTTATCCTGTAGGAACAACAACAATTACATGGAATGTAAATGATGTTAATGGTAATGCAGCAACAGCAATAACTCAAACGGTTACGGTAGCTGATAATCAAATCCCGGTAATTGCTTCAAACGGAGATCAAAATGTAAATACAGATTCAGGAGTTTGTGGTGCAAACGTAACAGTTTCGGCAACAGCTACAGATAATTGTACAGTTGCAACTCCAACCGGAGTAAGAAGCGATGCAAAATTACTAACAGATGTTTATCCTGTAGGAACAACAACAATCACTTGGGATGTAACTGATGCTAATGGAAATGCTGCAGTTGCAGTAATCCAGACCGTAACGGTAGGAGATAACGAAATTCCGGTAATTGCTTCAAACGGAGATCAAAATGTAAATACAGATGCAAATATTTGTGAAGCAAACGTAACCGTTTCTGCAACAGCAACGGATAATTGTACAGTTGGAACTCCAGCAGGAGTAAGAAGCGATTCAAAATTATTGACAGATGTTTATCCCGTTGGAATTACAACAATTACTTGGGATGTAACTGATGCTAACGGAAATGCAGCAGCTCAAGTTATACAAACCATAACGGTAACAGACAATGAAGTTCCAGTAATTGCTTCGAACGGTGATCAAAATGTAAATGTTGATGCCAATTCTTGCGCAGCAACTGTAGTTGTTTCAGCATCTGCTACAGATAATTGTACGGTTGGAACTCTAACAGGAATAAGAAACGATGCGAAATTGCTTACAGATGTCTATCCAGTTGGTACTACAACAATCACTTGGGATGTGACAGATGCTAATGGAAATGCAGCAGTTTCAGTAACGCAAACCATAACGGTAACAGATAATGAAATTCCAGTAATCGCTTCAAATGGAGATCAAAATGTAAATACTGATGCAGGAAACTGTGGTGCAATGGTTTCAGTTTCTGCAACAGCAACAGATAATTGTACAGTTGGAACTCCAGCAGGAGCAAGAAACGATGCAAAATTATTGACAGATGTTTATCCAGTTGGTACTACAACAATCACTTGGGATGTAACAGATGCTAATGGAAATCCAGCAGCTTCAGTAACTCAAACCATAACGGTAACAGATAATGAAATTCCAGTAATTGTTTCAAACGGAGATCAAAGTGTAAATGTTGATACCAATTCTTGCACAGCAACTGTAGTTGTTTCAGCATCTGCTACAGATAATTGTACAGTTGGAACTCCAACAGGAGCAAGAAACGATGCAAAATTGCTTACAGATGTTTATCCAGTTGGTACTACAACAATCACTTGGGATGTAACAGATGCTAATGGAAATCCAGCAGCTCCAGTAACGCAAACCATAACGGTAACTGATAATGAAATTCCAGTAATTGCTTCAAACGGAGATCAAACTGTAAATTCTGATGCAGGTGTTTGCGGTGCCGTTGTTTTAGTTTCGGCAACAGCTACTGATAATTGTATCGTTGGAACTCCAATCGGAGTAAGAAGCGATTCAAAATTAATTTCAGATCCTTATCCAGTTGGAACAACAACAATCACTTGGAATGTAACTGATGCTAACGGAAATGCAGCAACTCCAGTAACTCAAACAGTAACTGTGACAGATAATGTGATGCCAACGGTAATTGCAAGAGATTTTACAGCGCAGCTTGATGCAACAGGAAATGCAGCAATTTTGGTTTCAAATATTGATAATGGTTCATCTGATAATTGTGGAATTGATACAATTGAATTAGATAAAACTTCATTTACATGTGCCAATGTTGGAGCCAATACAGTTACTTTAAAAGTGACAGATATTCATGGAAATGTTGCTTCAGCGCAAGCTACAGTAACTGTTGAAGATAAGATTGCGCCAGCAGTTTTAACAAAAGACATTATAGTGCAGCTTAATGCATCTGGAAATGTTTCAATTTTAGCTTCTGATGTAAATAACAATTCATCTGATAATTGTGCAATAACAACTTTAACTGTTTCTCCAAATACTTTCACTTGTGCAAACATTGGAAATAATACAGTGACTTTAACAGCTACAGATGCTAGTGGAAACACTTCATCTGCAACAGCAATAGTAAATGTTGAAAACAAAATTGCACCGACAGTTTTAGTAAAAAATGCTACAGTGCAGCTTAATGCTTCAGGAAGCGTAACCATTACAGCTTCTGATGTTGACAATAGTTCTACAGCTTCTTGCGGTACTCTAACTTTATCGGTTTCTCCATCAACATTTAATTGTGCGAATGTTGGAGCTAATACAGTTACCCTAACGGCTACAGATGCAAACGGAAATACTTCTTCTCGTACGGCAACAGTAACAGTTCAGGATAAAGTTTTACCAACTGTTTTAACTAAAAATCTAACAGTTCAGCTTGATGCAGTAGGAAATGTTTCAATCACTGCCGCTCAAATTAACAACGGAAGTTCAGATAATTGCGGAATTGCAACTGTAACAGTTACTCCAAGCACTTTTAGCTGTAACAATGTAGGAGCAAATCAGGTTACTCTTAGAGTTACAGATGTTAACGGAAATATAGCTACTGGAACTGCAACAGTAACAGTTCAAGATATTATTCTTCCAACAGTTAAAACAAACAACATTAGCGTTGAGCTGGATGATGCAGGAAATGCTTCTATCACAGCGAACCAAATTAACAATGGAAGTTCTGATAACTGTGGTATTGCAACGGTTACTCTTAGTAAGCTTTCTTTTAATTGTACAAATACTGGAGTTAACACAGTGGTTTTAACCGTTACAGATAAAAACGGTAATAAAGCAACTGCTAACGCAACAGTAACGGTTAAAAATAGTTTCGGTGATAATGATAATGACGGAATTTTAGACAATTGTGATGTTGATGATGACAATGACGGAATTTTAGATACTTCTGATAACTGTCCAATTACTGCAAATCCTTATCAAGAAGATCGTAATAATAATGGTCTTGGAGATGCTTGTGATAAAGATCAAATGAATATTTCTGAAGCCTTTACTCCAAATGGAGATGGTATTAATGATACTTGGGTTATTTCTAATATCGAAAATTATCCTAGTTCTGTAGTCCGTGTTTTCAACCGTTGGGGAGCTGAGGTATTTACTGCCAGAAATTACCAAAATGATTGGGATGGACATTCAAAAGGAAGTAATAGTACTTTACCTGCAGCAAGTTCATATTTCTATCAAATTGATTTAGATGGAAATGGATCAATCGACAAACAAGGTTGGATATACATTAACAGGTAATTGTAAAAAATAAAATTTTAGAAATGAAAATAATTAAAAATATATTGGCTGGAGCATTACTACTTTTTAGTAGTATGCTTTTTGCCCAGCAAGAAACGATGCTTACAACATACCGATACCAAATGAATGTTGTAAATCCAGCTTATGCAGGTGTAGATGGCGAAACACTTTTGTCAACTACTTTCCGCAAGCAATGGACAGGAATTGAAAATGCTCCAGAAACGCAAGCTGTGTCTTTCGGAACATCTGTAGGAAGTAATTTAGGATTAGGTGTTTCTATGGTTTACGATAAAACTTTTATCGAAAAACAAACGCAAGTAGGAATTGATCTTTCATACAAACTACAAGTAGGAGCACTTACTAATTTGTATTTAGGTATAAAAGCTGGCGGAAATTTTTACAACGTAAATACTTCTGGTTTGCAGACTTATGTGCCACAGTCGGATCCTGCTTTGGCAAATATCAATCAATTTAATCCAAATGTAGGAGTTGGAGCTTTATTGAAAAATGATAAGTATTTTGTATCCCTTTCTGTCCCAAGAATATTAAATACAGAACGTGCAAAAAACAAAGATGGTTACGCAGCGGTTGCAACAGATAGACCTCACGTTTATTTAAGCAGTGGTTACGATTTCGATTTTGAAACAACAACACCGTTAGTTTTAAAACCATCATTTATGATGAGATACGTGAATGGCGCGCCAATTTCTGTAGATCTGAATGTGATGCTTCAAATTGATGAATTTTTTGAAATTGGAGGAAGTTACAGAATCGACAATGCTTATGCAGGAATCGCAGGTTTAACAATCAGCAAGCATTTAACTTTTGGATATGCTTATGAAGCCAATACTGGTAAAGTATTAGCAAGCTCCAAAAACTCGAACGAATTTTTTCTTCGCTTCAAATTTTAATAACCCCCATTATAAGAATTTAAGTGAAGCTTAGTTTTATTTTTTGAGTAGTGAAAAGAGGACATCTGCCTACAGATGTCCTTTTTTGATTTTATAACTATTCTATTTTCTTCAAAACTTCTTTTGCAACTGCTTTGTACGCAGCTGAATGATGTGCATAATCTTTGTTTAAAATAACTTGCAGTTCTGGATGAATCCAATCGAAATGATTTCCTAAAATATATAAAGTTCTGATTGAATAGGCTTTTGTAGCCACTTTTACATCGTTTATCAGCCAGTCAAAAGAGGCTTCAATACAATCTTGAAGGTTTTTTTCAGATAGTAAAATGCTGTTTTCATCCTTTCTATAGTGTGATTTTACTAAAAGCTGCATCACTTTTGCAATGGGTCTTATGGCACTTTCATCTTTCAAAATTTTTAAATTAGAACAGAAAAAATCAAGATGAGGTTGGAACCAAGAAAGCGCTTCATAAGATATAAATTCTAAAATCCAACACGCTCTATGATGGTTTTTATTCGACGGAGAAAAAGAAATTAATACTAATTCATTAAATAGAGACGAATTGTCTAAAACATCTTCTGCTGCCTTTAGCCGGCTTTCTCTACAAGCATTAACGTAATCCAATTTTTTGTCCAATTCCGAAAGCATTTTTTTTGAATTTAATTTAATTACGAATCTAAAATAAATAATTTAATGAAACGCTTCCGTAATAATTTATAGGAAGTCCAGGATAGTAATATCTAGGAGATGCATTTCCAATCGCAACGGCATTGGGTAAAATTAAAGAAGCATATTTTTCATCTGTAACATTGTTAATGCCTAAAGCAAATTGGGAGTTTAGATTTGGCAGAATTTCAAAACGATAACCTGTTTTAAGATTTAAGATTTTATAAGAATCTGAAAATGCTGTATTTGCATCGTTCATCGGAATTTTATCTACAAACTGAAAATCGGCAGAAAAATAAAGTCCTAAAGTTGTATTTAAAATCAAACCTGCATTGACTTTGTTTGCAGGAACACCAGTTAATTTATTTCCAGAATAATCATTTCCGCTATCAACAAATTCTTTAAATTCATATTTCCCTAGAGAAGTTGCGATGTAAGAGCTTAATGAAAGAATTCTATTAATGAACCAATTGTGTTTTAAAGTTATTTCAATTCCTTCATGAAAAGTTGTACCGGCATTTACACCTTCGTATTGATCGTCGCCAATTCTTTTCGCCACCAATAAATCTTTAATTTCCATTCTGTAAACTGCAGCTTCAGCATATACGTTTTTGTTGAAAAAATAGAATTTTCCGCCAAGTTCAAAATTATAACCGTTTTCAGGTTTTATATCTGGATTGATGGTTCCGTTGCTGGTTAAAGTTTCTTCTGTTGCAGGCAATGAAAATCCTCGGCTTGCCGAAAAATAAATCGTCTGTTCTTGATTTGGTTTAAAAAGCAAAGAAAACTGTGGCGAAAAAATACCGTCATAACTGTATTTTTCAGTAGTCGTAATTGAATTCGGAAGAAAATTGGTCAGTTCAAAAGAAGTTTCATTATAATTCAATCCGGCTTGAAACTCAAATTGTTTCGAAATAGAAGTTCTCAGCTGCGCAAAGACATTATAGAAATGTCTTTTTTGATCCGTTTCTGTAAGCTGATTTCCTTGAAGGCTTCCTTGGCCGTTGTTTTGTTTGTATAAATTCTCAAAAGTATTTCCGTTATAATTGTCTCTGAAATATTCAACTCCAGCAACAAATTGATTTGCCATTTTCCCGATTTTAAAATTTCCCGAAAATTGCGTTCTAGCTCCGGCTGCAAAAGTATATTGTCGCAGAATATCAAAAGGACGTGGTTCATTACTGTCTTTATAATTAATAAAAACCGAAGTTGAATTGCTTAAATTATCATTGATTTTAAAATCATAAGCTAATCCAGCTAAAGTCGATTTATATTCTTTATATCCTTTTGATGCTACCCATGTCGGCGCGCCAGCTTTCGGATTGTTATCATATACTTCTTTGCTGATCGAACTCGGAATAAAAGCATTTAAATACGTATAGTTCGAAAAATAAGTCAGTTTGCTTTTTTCTCTTCTAAATAATTCTCCTGCAAGGGTAATTCCTTCACGTTTATAAGCACTGTTTTCTCGCCAACCATCCGTTTCAAGTTTATGGTAACTTAAATTCAGGCTAGCGCTTTTTTCATTCAAACTGTAATTTAAAGTATTTTTTAATAATCCATACGAACCAAAAACCGTACTTATTCCTGCATTTTGTCCTTGTGTTTTTGAAAGTTGAGGTGAAATTAAAATCGCACCGCCCAAACCCGCGCCATAAACACTCGAAAGCGGTCCTTTGATAATTTCAATTTGGTTGAGGTTTTCCAAATCAATATCGTCAATAACCGTTTCACTGTTTCCAGAAGTCAATGGGATACTGCCGTAAAAAGCACGTATTTTATTGGTTCCATAAGGTGTTCTTGCTCCAATACCACGAATCGAAATTCGGGTTGTAGTCAAGTTAGAAGATTGCATAAAAACGCCGGGAATCGTATTAATTACAGTAGTGATATCCGTCGCGTTATTTTGCTGTAAATCTTTTTTTGATAAAAGACCTATAGAAGCTGGGGCATTTTGCAAACTGTCGTTAATATGAAAGGAGCTGATAACAACTTCCTCTAATTTTTCTGGTTTGACAGGATCAATAGATTTACCTTTTTGTTCTTGTGCTAAAATGTTTTGAGAAATAAAAAGCACAAAAAGAAAAAGGCAATATTTTTTTAGAGCCATAAATAAGTTGCGTTAAAAGTGCCATTTTTTAAACACATAGGAACATAGATTTAAATACTGAAAAAGGCGTTTCACTATACATCAATTCACATAGCTATGTGTTTTTAAGACAAGTGAAACGCCTTTTCAACACAAAGTCACTATGTTCCTATGAGTTTAAAAATATGCGTATAGTTGAAATTTGGAATTTAAAAAATTTGAATTTATTTAGCAGTAACCTTCCAAACTGTATTCCCGCTGTCGTCATTTACCAAAAGCGATCCGTCATTCATAACGGTAACCGCAACTGGACGTCCGTAAACTTCAGCTTTATTTTCATCAGAAATAAATCCGGTTAAAAAATCTTCTGGTTTTCCTGAAGGTTTTCCGTTTGCAAAAGGAACAAAAACTACTTTATAGCCAGATATGTTTGCGCGGTTCCATGATCCGTGCTGACCAACAAAAGCGCCATTTTTGTATTTTGCAGGAAAAGCACCTTTTGTGTAAAATGCTAATCCTAACGATGCCGTATGAGCACCAACTGAAACATCTGGAACAATTGCTTTTGCTGCCAAATCTTTGCGTTCACCTTTCATTCTCGGATCTAAGATGTTTCCATAATAAGAATAAGGCCATCCGTAAAATCCATCTTTTTTCACGCTTGTAATATAATCAGGAACTAAATCGTCTCCTAATTCGTCACGCTCGTTTACCGCTGTCCAAAGCTCTTTGTTTACAGGATTCCAATCCATTCCAACCGGATTTCTAAGTCCAGATGCATAGATTTTTTCGCCAGTTCCGTCAGGATTAATTTCTAAAATTGCCGCTCGGCGAATTTCTTTGTCCATTCCGTTTTCACCAACATTACTTCCAGAACCAACAGAAACATAAATTTTAGTTCCATCAGCATTTGCAATTAAATTTCTAGTCCAATGATTGTTGTAGCCTCCAGCCGGAAGTTCAAGAATTTTTACACCTTTGGTTTCTAGTTTCAAAGGATTATTTTTATACGGATATTTATAAAGCCCATCTGTATTGGCAATGTAAAAAAAGTCTTTTAGAACCAGCATTCCAAAAGGTTTGTTTAAACCTTTTATGAATACTTCACGGGTTTCAAATTTTCCATCTTTGTCTTTATCACGCAAAACTGTAATCTGATTTTTACTCGTTCTTGTACCGCTTTCAACAACAAAAATATCGTTGTTTGGCGCAATATAAGTCCAGCGCGGATTTTCAAATCCGTCAGCAAATTTTGTTACTGTAAAACCTTCTGGCGCTTTTGGCGTTTTTCCTTCCGGCCATCCAATTACTTTACTGTTATTGGTTTTCGATTCAGTTGCATAAGGCGGAGGTAAAGTAATATCTCCAACTGCAGTTTTTACAATAGTGCTGGGTTGTTTTGCTAAAGCTTCTTTTTCTTCTTTTTTTACTTGCCCATTGCAGGCTGTTATTAAAGTCAGTAAGGATATAGAAAGTAACTGTATCGTTGTTTTCATTTTTTTTGGATTAAATATTTATCAAACAACAATTTAATGAAATTAAAAATATCATTAAGAAATGATTTGTAGAAATTAACTGATATTTAACATTAACAAAAAAATGGAAAACCTCGCTATATTTTGATACTTGCATTTGGTTGTAATTCTGTATCTTTGCCCATTATTTTAAATGTAAAAAATAATGATACAACTTCACGATAAACAATTTGTTCCGTTTATTTCGGCTAAAGAAATTGATTTTGCTTTAACTAAAATAGTGGCTCAGGTAGAAGATGATTTTGGAGATGATACGCCAATTTTCATTGGAGTTTTGAATGGCGCATTTATGGTTGTTGCCGATTTCTTGAAAAAATACAAAAGTCCTTGCGAAGTTTCATTTATAAAAATGGCTTCTTATGAAGGAACTGAAAGTACAAATACCGTTAAGGAATTAATTGGAATTAATCAGGATTTGTCTGGCAGAACCGTAATTATTATTGAAGATATTATCGATACAGGAAACACGATCGAAGAACTAAAACATATGTTTAAACAGCAAAACGTAAAGCATTTTAAAATTGCGACTTTGTTTTTTAAACCAGATGCATATAAAAAAGATATAAAAATAGATTATATCGGAATCAGAATTCCGAATAAATTTATTGTAGGTTACGGATTAGACTATGACGGTTTAGGAAGAAACCTTGAAGAAGTCTATAAATTAGCAGAATAGATTTAAGCATTTTAAGATTAAAAATTAAAAAATAACATAACTACATTAACAACACGATTAGAGAAATTTAAATATTTAAGATTGTCTAAATCTTGCATTTTTAAATCTTTCAATCATTAAATTACTTTTATGATTAACATTGTTTTATTTGGAAAGCCAGGAGCAGGAAAAGGAACTCAGGCAGAATTTTTAAAAGAAAAATACAAATTAACGCATCTTTCAACAGGAGATATTTTTCGTTTTAATTTAAAAAATGACACAGATTTAGGTAAAAAAGCAAGAGTTTTTATGGACAATGGAGAATTGGTTCCTTGCGAAGTTACAACTGCAATGTTAATAGATGAAGTAAATAAACACCCTGACACTGAAGGTTTCTTGTTCGACGGATATCCAAGAACTTTAGATCAGGCAGTAGCCTTAGATAAATTTTTGCCAACAATTGGGTCAAGTGTTACGGCAACAATCGCCTTAGAAGCTGATGATGAAATTTTGGTAGCGCGTTTGCTTGAAAGAGGGAAAACAAGCGGGAGAGTAGATGATCAAGACGAAGAAAAAATTCGTGTAAGATATCAGGAATATAATGAGAAAACAGCTCCACTTATTGGGTATTATAAAGAACAAGGTAAGTTTCATGCCGTAAACGGAATTGGAACTATAGAAGAAATTACAGAGCGATTAACGTCAGTTATAGATAATTTGTAGAAGCTTTTCCAGCTGTACGAGAAATCCAGATAACTCCAGGCTTTTCTCTTTAATGTGGGCTAAAAAACAATAATCAGGAATACAATAAAAACGAACCAAACAAATAACGAATCTACTAAACATTGGAAATACTAATAATATTTTTTCTAATACTATTAAACGGAGTTTTCTCGATGTCAGAGATTGCATTGATTTCGGCTAGAAAAAACAGACTGGAAACAGCAGCAAAAAAAGGAAATAAGAGCGCCAAGATTGCACTTGATTTGGCTAATTCTCCAAACAAGTTTTTATCTACCGTACAAATCGGAATTACGCTAATCGGAATTTTAACTGGTATTTATAGTGGAGACAAAATCACAATGGATGTTGAGATTTTTGTCAGCGGATTTGCAGTTTTAAAACCGTATGCACATTCAGTTGCAGTTGGAATTGTGGTGGTAGTTTTAACGTTTTTCTCTTTAGTTTTAGGAGAGTTATTGCCAAAACGAATCGGTTTGAATTATCCAGAATCAATAGCAAAAATGGTTGCTCTGCCAATGAAAATTGTTTCAATAGTAACAGCGCCGTTTATTTGGTTATTAACATCTTCAACAGATTTCTTGTTGAATGTGCTGCAGATTAAACCTTCTGCAGACGGAAAAGTTACCGAAGAAGAAATTAAAGCCATTATAAAAGAAGGAACCGAAGGTGGAGAAGTTCAAGAAATCGAGCAAGATATCGTAGAACGCGTTTTTCATATTGGCGACAGAAAAGTTAATTCGTTAATGACGCACAGAAAATCGGTAGATATGCTGCCTTTTAATGCGGATAAATCTAAAATAAAAGAATTGGTTTTGCAGGATCTGCATACTGTATATCCAGTTTATAGAGACAATTACGATGATATTGTCGGAATTGTAACTTTGAAAAATATATTTGCCAACATCGAAAGTGATCATTTTGATTTGGCAGCAATAATGACAGATCCTCCTTATTTAATGGAACAGACTACAGCTTATAAAGCTCTAGAAAATTTCAAAAAAACAGGAGTTCATTATGCCTTAGTTTCTGATGAATACGGTGTTTTTCAAGGAATTATAACTTTAAACGACATTCTGGAAGCATTGGTTGGAGATGCATCTGATTTTTATAAAGATGAATTTCAACTGATCGAAAGGGAAGATGGTTCATGGCTGGTTGACGGGCATTATTCATTGCACGATTTTCTAACGTATTTTGAGTTGGATGAATTGACAAATGACTATGAAGTAAATACAGTAAGCGGTATGATTATGACCGAGCTTTCTCATATTCCAAAAGAAGGAGAGAAATT
The DNA here is from genome assembly GCF_000708595.2 of Flavobacterium sp. KJJ. GTDB lineage: Bacteria > Bacteroidota > Bacteroidia > Flavobacteriales > Flavobacteriaceae > Flavobacterium. Next base: position 52,991 of record NZ_JARP01000003.1, read on the forward strand.
AGTTTGGCAAAAATTTGTGCTAGAAGTAATCGATATGGATGGCGTAAAGATTGATAAAGTACTTGTAAAAGCGCTTAAAGAGTAAAGAGAATTTGTTTCAAGTTTTATTTTGTTTCAGGTTTCAAGTTGGCGCAGCGCACTTAACTTGAAACCTGAAACTTTAAACTTTAAACTATACATAAACAAAAAGAAAATGACAGAAGGAAATTTTGTAGATTACGTTAAGATATATGTTTCTTCCGGAAAGGGAGGAAAAGGATCTACGCATTTACATAGAGAGAAATTTATTGAAAAAGGAGGCCCGGACGGTGGTGATGGTGGTCGCGGTGGACACGTATATTTAGTTGGAAATAAAGGTTTATGGACATTATTTCATTTAAAATTCGCTCGTCATATTAAAGCTGGTCATGGTGGAGACGGTGGAGGAGATAGAAGTACTGGTGCAGACGGAGAAGATAAGTTTATTGAAGTGCCGCTAGGAACAGTTGTAAAAGACAAAGAAACAGGTGAAACGTTATTTGAAATTACCGAAGACGGTGAAAAACAAATTCTTTCAAGAGGAGGAAAAGGCGGTTTAGGAAACTGGCATTTTAGAAGTTCAACTAACCAAACGCCTCGTTACGCACAGCCAGGTTTGCCAGGCGTAGAGATGGATGTGATTTTAGAACTTAAAGTTTTGGCTGATGTTGGTTTGGTAGGTTTTCCGAATGCTGGAAAATCAACGTTACTTTCTGTATTGACTTCTGCAAAACCAAAAATTGCTGATTATCCTTTTACGACTTTAAAACCAAACCTTGGAATTGTAGCATATCGAGATTATCAATCTTTTGTAATAGCAGATATTCCTGGAATTATTGAAGGTGCTGCTGAAGGTAAAGGGTTGGGCCATTATTTCTTGCGTCATATTGAACGTAACTCAACTTTGTTATTTTTAGTTCCGGTTGATACGCCTGATATTAAAGCAGAATATGATATTTTGGTAAATGAATTAACCAAATACAATCCGGAAATGCTAGACAAAGAGCGTCTTCTTGTAATTTCAAAATGCGATATGCTGGATGACGAACTTAAAGCAGAATTGAAAGTAGAATTAGATGTAGCTTTCAAAGATATTCCGTATATGTTTATTTCATCTGTTGCCCAACAGGGTTTGACGGATTTGAAAGATAAGCTTTGGAAAATGCTGAACGATTAATTTATAGTATTAAAAAATCCAGCAAATTAAAATCTGCTGGATTAGTACTAATTAAAATATTTTATAGAAAGAGACTTATTTATGAGTCTCTTTTTTTATAACTGAAAGTTTTTAGAAATTCCGATTTTTACAGTTTTTCCGAAATCAAAGCCAAAACGCTCTTGTTTTGGATAATCTGTACCTTCAAGATTATCATAGTTAATTCCTCCAATAGAAAAATTTAAACCAAAACCTCTTTTCATATTAATAAATAGTGCTGGAGTAAGATTTGCATAAATTCCATTTATATTATTTGATGAAGCACTTTGTGAGCCAGCACCTAAATCTGTATAGAATGAAAATAAGTCTGACAACGGAGCTGTGTAACGCATAAAACCTCCGATTTTATATTTTTGAGAATTGCCAGAAATTTTGATATCTTTTTGTATCATATCATAATCACTGCTAATAATTGAAGCTTCAGCTCCAATTGTCCATCTTTCTGCAAATTGATAACCAACTTTTGGCGAAAATTCAAAATTGGTTGTTTTAGAGTCATCAATTTTTTCTGAAGAAAACCCAATGTTTCCACCAACTAGTAATGAGTTTTTTTGTGCGTGCGATATTGTTGCAACAAATAGCGCAACTCCTAATAATAATTTTTTCATCTTGTTTAATAAATTAATTTTGGCAAATTTACACATCAATATTTTGTAAGAAATAATTTATAATGTTAATTTTTTAACGAAAGTAAATTTTTACAATTATATCAAAATATTAAATTTTTTAAATGTGTATATTTTAAATTTTAAGTTCTTATTAAAAATAAATTCGAAGAAATTACAAGATCATTCTTTATAATTAAATTATGAATTTCATAAAATAGATTGTTATGTCATTTGTTATATTTTGTTTTTCCCAATATATGAATGATATAATGGGAAAAGTGAGTTATATTCGCATTACTTAAACAAAATAACATGAAAAAAATAGTTTTATTCTTAACCATGTGCCTTATGGCTTTTCCTGCAAAAGCCGATGAAGGAATGTGGTTTTTGATGTTTATCGAAAGATTGAACCATAGAGATATGGAAAAATTGGGCTTGCAATTAACAGCCGAAGAAATTTACAGTATTAATCACCACAGTTTAAAAGATGCTATTGTACAATTTAACGGAGGCTGTACAGCAGAAATTGTTTCTAAAGACGGGTTAGTTTTAACGAATCATCATTGTGGCTACAATGCGATTGCTGAACTTTCTACAGCAGAACAAAACTATTTGAAAGATGGTTTTTGGGCAAAAGAAAGAAGTGCTGAAATGAAACCAAAATCATTGTACGTTCGTTTCTTTGTTCGTATGGATGATGTTTCAAAAAGGATTTTATCTAAAGTAAACGATACAATGACCGAAACAGAAAGAAATAAAATCATTCAGCAAGAAATTTCTTTAATTGAAAAAGAAAACAATGAAGGTGGAAAATATACCGTTTCTGTTCGTCCTTTCTTTCAAGGAAATGAATATTACTATTTCGTTTATCAGGATTATACAGATGTTCGTTTAGTTGGAACTCCACCAGAAAGTGTTGGTAAATTTGGAGGTGATACAGACAACTGGGAGTGGCCTCGCCAAACAGGAGATTTTTCTATGTTTAGAGTTTATGCTGATAAAGCTGGAAATCCTGCCGCGTATTCTAAAGACAATGTGCCTTTACAGCCAAAACATTATTTGCCCGTAAGTATTAAAGGTGTAAAAGAAAATGATTTTGCGATGATTTTAGGATATCCTGGAAGAACAAACCGCTGGATGCCAGCTGGAGGAATAGAGCAAAATATAAAATTTGCTTATCCTGCTTGGGTTGAAGGTGCAAAAACCGGAATGGACGTCATGAAAAAGTATATGGATAAAGATGCAACAGTTCGCTTGCAATATGCGTCTAAATATGCTTCGACAGCAAATTACTGGAAAAACCGTCAAGGTATGATCGATGCTTTAACAAAAGCAGGAACTGTTGACGTTAAAACGTTGCAAGAAGATAAGTTTTATGAGTGGGCAACTAAGCCAGCTAATAAGGAAAAGTACGAAAATGTAATTCCGACTATCAACGATTATTACAGAGAAACAAACTTAAAAGCGCGTCATGATAATTATTTATCACAGCTTTTACGTACGTCAAGTTATGCAGGCGGACCTGCAAATTTAGGAAATGCATTGATCGCTTACTATAAAGAAAATGATGCTAAAAAAGCTGAAATGCTGCCAAAAATCAACGCAATGGTTGAAAGCATTTATGGTGAATTTTACGCTCCATTAGAAAAAGATGTTTTAACAGCGCAATTAAATTTATACGCTTCTAAGGCTGCTGAATACGGACTTGCGCCAGAAGTTGCAAAAATGAAAACTGCAAATAATGGTGATTTTACTGCAGATGTAGCAAAAGCAACAGAAATCAGTTATTTTACAACTAAGGAAAAAGTACTGGCATTTTTAGCTGATCCAAAACCATTGGCAATTGTACACGATCCTTTGTATATTATTTCTAATGATTTATTGACGAAATACCGTTCTAAAACAGATGATCAAGCAAAAGCGGATGATGGTTTTGCAACTGCCTACCGCGAATTAGTTGAAGGTTTGAGAGAATCAAAATTAAATACAATTCAATATCCTGATGCAAACTCTACATTAAGATTGACTTACGGAAAAGTTCGTGCTTTGCCGGCAGATCCAAGAAACGATGCTGTTATCAACAATTATACAACCATGGAAAGTATGGTGAAAAAGTATAAAGCAGGAGATCAGGAATTTGATTTGCCAAAACGTTTATTAGAATTAAACAAAGCAAAAGATTACGGACAATATGCTGATAAAGCAGGATATATGCCAATAAATTTCTTGACTGATAACGATATTACTGGAGGAAATTCTGGTTCGCCAGTTCTTAATGGAAAAGGAGAATTAATCGGAATTGCTTTTGATGGAAACATAGAAGCTATGGCTGGAGATGTAATCTTTGATCCAAAATTACAAAGAACTATAAACGTTGATATTCGTTACGTACTTTGGATTATTGACAAATACGCTGGTGCAAAAAACATTATTGACGAATTGACGATTGTGAAATAATCTGATTTTTATTATAAAATAAAACCCGATAAGTCTCAGAGAAACTTATCGGGTTTTTTGTTGTTTTTATTTTGGAAAAAGTGTGAGGCTGAGATTTTGAATTTGGAATTTTCATATTATAATTTTGAGAAGTGTTGTTAATCAACTTTCACTCGAATTCCTTTTGTATGACTTGCAAATTCTGGCGCGTACATACTTTCAATTGTTGTAATTCCGTTTGAGAATTCGCCACTGTTGTTTACTCGAATATCATATTCTAAAACATACGTTCCTTTGTTGATTTGATCAAAGAAGAAATGCGTTGCAGCATCTTTTGTACTCATATAATATCCTAATCGATCTTTGTATTGATATTCTGAAAGTACATTTACAGGTTCAAAACAAGAAGCTCTCATATCTTTTAAATGAACATATTCGGTGTCTTCTTTAGATGTTATAATCAATCGTACCGTAACTAAATTGCCAATTTTTAAAGGATTTTTAGATGTTATTTTTTCTAATTCATCACCTTTAACAGAACTCTTTTTTAAATATAATTCTTTTGAAACTGATAATATCGCTTCAGAATTGTTTTTAATTTTATCCAAATCTTCAAAATACTGCCAATAAACACCACCAAAGCCAGGAACTTTAGATTTGTTTTCAATTTTTATAGTGGCCATTTCTTTTTTTACTTCATCAGATTTCCAGTTTAGTTTGATGTAACCGGTTTCTGCTTCTTTTTCATTTTCTGATAATTTCTTGGTCGTGATTTTTTCATCTCCAAGTTTAATGACTGTGTTGTCTTTTACAGAAAGCCAATCACTTCCTTGCATTAATAAAGCATAAATTGCTTCTGTAGTTGCTTTTGTAGTTGGCCAGTTTTTCGTCTGTTTGTTTTTTAATAACCATACTTTCATCGCATCTACCGATTTGGTGTCGTGAGTTACTTCGGCGAAAGCCTCAATCAATAAAGCCTGAGTTTCTATCGGCGCTTGGTACCAATACCAGCCAGCTTTATTGGCTATCCAATACATTCCCCAATCTTCATTGTTGGAAGAAGTTTCTTTTAGGCTTTCTATAATTTTTTTAGCACTTTCTTTTTCTCCAAAACGATTTAAAGTTAAAGAAGCTAATCCTTTTTCATAAAGTGAATACGACAACCAATCTTTTTTAATGGCCTCTATATACAATTTTGTCGCTTTTTTTAAAGTGTCAGATAATTTGTAATCGTCTAAATAAAAACTTCTAGTATAGAGATAATGCAAATCAGAATTTGGATTGATCCAGATTAATTTGTCGTTTGTTTTTAAATTTTTGGTTCTGATTTTATACGATTCTAAAAATTTGGTGTCTAAAAACGGAATGCCACTTTTGGCAATTGCTTCAATTTTATCTTCATTATCGCCACTTTTATTCAATTTAGATAAATGGCCTAAACCTGCCAGGATATGTCTTGTAATGTATTCGTTTTCATAGCCACCTTCAAACCAAGAAAATCCTCCAGACGAATGTTGTTTTTGTTTTAATTTTTCAAAAGTTGCTTCTTGAGAAGTTTTCATTTTCTCCAAATCAAATAAAAGGGCTAGATTTTTTTTCTTTTCATCTTCGCTTCGAGCGTCATTTAGCCAAGGTGTTTCGGCTAGAATAATCGATTTTAATTCGTCGTTTTCTTCTAATTTCACATTCAGTTTTCCGTTTTTTCTCCAGTTTTCAAAAACAGTTGCAATTTTAGTATTGCTTGCAATGATTTCTGAAGCCAAAGAATTGGCATAAAAACGAGCAAAAGTCTGTTCAGCACATTCGTGTTCATATTCCATTAAATACGGTAGAGCCTGAATCGCGATCCACGAAGGATTTGAGGTATATTCTAATGTAAATTGATGATTTCTTAAAGTCGTTGAATTGTTGTTTTTTAAGTTCTCAAACGTATATTCTTTTTTAGAATTTTCGCGAACCCAAATCGGCATACTTTCTGTCACCAGCATATTGTTAGTCAAAACCGGAAGTATGTTTTCTTCACCATCAGAAAAATTCCCTGCTTTGGCTAAAATCTTATACTGAACACCTTGCAAACCTTCCGGAATTGAAACTGTCCAAGTTGCGGTTGTGTTTCCAAAAGCACCAACATTAAAATTGTGAACATTTTTTGCATTCATCATTTTAGCATCAATTGGCTGCATTGTTGTCGCATCAAAAAACTGCAGGATTGCGATTCCAGTCTTCACTTTATCTGTAACATTCGAAATTTTAGCAGAAATAAAAATGGTGTCTTTTTCTCTAAAGAATCGAGGGAAATTTGGTAAAATCATTAATTCTTTTTGCGTGATTACACTTTTTTCTAAATAGCCAGAAACAGCATCTTTGTTATGTGCCAATAAACGAAGTTTCCAAGCGGTTAAAGCTTCAGGAGAAGTAAAATTGAAACTCACTTTTCCGTTCGAATCAGTTTTTAAATTGGGTAAAAAGAAAGCAGTTTCAGATAAATTTTTTCTGGCTTTTACTTGTGTTAAAGCTTCGAGCGCTTTTTTAGTTGTAATGATTATTACGCCGTTTGCGGCTTTGGTTCCGTAAAGCGCTGTTGCTTTATCATTTTTTAAAATATTAACCGATAAAATATCTTCTGCAGCTAAGTTGTTAATTACTTCTTCTGAAGAAATTTCTCCATCAACTACATATAAAGGTTTTGAGCCATTAGTGTTTCCGGCTCCTCTAATAATTATATTTTTATAGTTTGTTCTTGACATACTATCTTGCAATGACTCCTCAATTCCTGCTGAATTGTAAACATTATTGTCTTCTTCTACCACAGCTACAGAAGAACCTAGTGAGACTTTTTTTCTTATCGTCCCGTAACCCATAATTAAAACCTCATTTAAACTATTTGCGTTATCAAGCAAATTAATATTTACATTTCTTTCGCTCTTAACTTGAATGCTTTGGTTTTGGTAACCTACAGAACTAAAAATAAGTTCTTCATTAGAAGTAGCTTCAATTTCATAATAACCATCATAATCAGAAGTTGCGGTTCTTTGCGTTCCTTTTATAATAATCGAAACTCCGGAGATGCCTGCGCCGGATTTATCCGAAATTATTCCGTAGATTAGTTTTGCATTTGTTGGTTTTTTTATTTTTTTGAGTAATTGTTTTTGATATTCTCTCTGTTGAAATAAGGTAAAAGAATCATTAAAATTAAATCCGAACCACATCAATTTTGTAGTGCTTTCGTTGCTTAACTATATTCTATTTAAGGCGGAGTTTAGATTTTGTATGTATGAGTATGTTTTCTCAAAACCTAATGTAGTTTTATAAGTTCCAGAATTACTTGTATAGTTGCTGAATTTTAATTCTGCCCAATCTCTTTTATTAAATTGATCCAAAGAACTGTCATACATAGACGCTAAAACTTCTGCTTCGTTTTTGGTATTTATGAATTTTAGCTTAAAAGACCAATTTTCCGTACTTCCTGGATCCATTTTATTTCTAAATGTCTCGATGTCCAGTTCTATTTTTTTTTCTATTTTTTCTAATGGTACAATTGTTTCATTGGTATAGTTTTCATTTTCAAAAATGCTTTGAAAACTTACATTCATACCATTTTCGAATTCATTTTTTATCGGAATTTTAATAATAGCTTCGTGATTTTTTAATTGAATATGATCTTCAAAGTATTTTTTGTTTTCATAATTTCCAAAAGCAGCAATATAAAGTTCTGGAATTACAGACTTTAATTTCACTAATACATAACCATCTTTCTTAGCCTCTTTATTGATTTGTTCTGAAGTAAAAAGTGTAGAAGTTACAAACTTATCGTTGTTCTGGAAAAGGCTAAAATTACTTTTAGTTTCTATAAGATTGCCAAAACTATCTTTTGCAGTAAATACAATTTTGTAATTGCCAGTTTTATAATTGGAGATAAAATCCAAAACTATTTTTTTGTCCTTTTCAGTATTAATTTTTTTAGAATAAACTAAGGTTTCTGGAGTATTTTCGATTTTTGCTTTCTCGTTTTCTTCATAAGGAAATAACTTCTCAAAATCTTGTGGAGAAATTGATGCTATTTCAGGTTCATTAAAAATTCTTTTTTTGAATTTTGTAGAAGCGGGATACAAAAGATAAATTTTGACTTCTCCTTTAGCAGCTAAAAAATCTCCATTTAAGTTTGTACTAGTAAGTTTAATTTCTTCTTTGTTTTTGGTTTGAACATTATAAGGCGCAATTATTCCAAGAATCAAATCGTGATATCCAACTTTTATGGTAGTAAAAGCGTCATGAGTTTCGCCATTAATATCTGTAACAGTGGCCTTTACTTGATAACTAAAAATGGGTAAACCTTTTGCTGTAAGATCTTCAAAAGGTTTTGCCGTAAAACTTATTTCAAATTTTCCAGAGGCATCGGTTTTGGTTTCGCCAACTGTAATCATTTCTGTTTTACCATTTTTATAGTAATAATTTCCTCTTTCTAAAATAAATGGTTTAAGACGAACTTCATATTTTACATTTGCATCTGAAAGATTACTGCCAGCAAAAGCTTTTGCAAGACCTGTAACCGTAACTTTTTGATTTATGCGAAAGGTCTTTCTCACAGGAACAAAAGCAGCTTCAAATTTTGGGCGCTTGTATTCTTCTACTTTAAAATCGATATAAGAATTTTCAAAAGCTACATTATTCCAAAAAGCAGTTGTTTCTTTTTCAGGTTTTTCAATGAAATTTTTGTTGTCATTATTAATTACTGCTGTCTTTAATACGTAGCTGCCAGTTCGTTCACTTGTTGGTAAAACAAATTCACCTGAAAAAGATCCAAATTCATTGGTATGTACATCAATCTCTTTGAAGTCTTTATAATTAGGATTTTGAACTTTTATTTTCAAAGTAACATTAGGTACAACTGTCGTTTTGTCTTTGTCCTTTTGAACAACAATTCCTTTATAGAAAACAGTTTGCCCAGGACGATAAATGGCTCTGTCTAAGTAAAATTGGACTTTTGCTCTAATTTTTTCTTCAGAACCGTTATTTGAGTAATTATAAATTTGATTTAAATATCTTTTTCCTATAGATAAAGTGTCACCAGGAGTTGAGAAAATCAGCATTTCATCATTATGTTCATTGTTTATCACTCTTTCATACGAAGCGATTCCATTTTGGTCTGTTTTTAGAGATTGTAAAGGTAATTTTATAGTGACATTTTCAATTGGATATCCTGTTTTTCTATCCAGAATTTGAAAAACATTGTTTTTGATTTCTTTTGTAGCCAAAACTGAAATATTTGAAATTGTGATAAAATCAAACGCAAATGCTTTTCCGTTTTTTATATCAGAATCACTTTCAAAATAAGCCATATAAGAACCTTTTTCTAGTTGAGGCAAAAGTAGTTCTGTACTATGCGAAAAGTAATCTTCGTTGTGTAAAAGAGTGTAGCTTTTAGAAACAATTGGTTGCTGTTTTTCAAAGGTTTTATGTGCTAAAATATCAGATTTAGGTGGTAAAATTGCTAATTCGGCCAATTGTTGTTGAGTGATTTTATAAAACGAAACTTTCAAATTGTTAATATTTGTGTAGGTAATAGAGGCCCTGGTGTTTTCTCCTTGGTAACTGTTTTGTAAAAGTTGAATGTAGACTTGCTTCGATTTTATTTGTTGCTTTTTTTGTAAAGCTAATTTATATGCGTTTGAGTGATTATTGTTTGCCAAAATACTGTCAATTAGTGCTACAGCTTTGATATTATAATCAGGAGTTCTTGTTTTCGAGGCAAATTCTGCAAAATATAACGCTTTTTTTAATTGAATTTTTTGAATTAGCTTTTCGTCTTTGACTGTTTTTTGAAAATTGTTTAAAGAACTAATATAGTTATCATCATAGTCAATTAAATTTTTTTTGCAAAACTGCATTCTTTCCCATCGGTTTTCTGCAGTCGGAAAATTGGCTTCTTGTTTTTGATATAACGATAAAACAGTTCGTAAGTTTTCATTTTTTACAAAATCGAAATTCAGTTTTATAAAATCAGTAGCGTTTCCTAAAAGTTGTTTTTTATAAGCTATAAAATCACTTCTGTTAGCTTCAAATTCAGTGATTTTAGAAAAATAGTAATTTATATTTTCTTTTAAAACATAATCATAAACGGTTTGGTTTGAAAAGTCATTTTCTGTTGCGTAATCAAATACAGACTCATATTTGGTAAGTAAAGTGTTTTTTAGAATAGTTTCATTCTCAAATGATTTTTTATAAGCCTTGTCAATCTGCTCTATGAAACTATTTTCTGACCAAGTCATAAAGTCATCATCTAGACCAATTGTATTCGTTCTGTTGTAAAAATTATATCGGTTATTAGAATAATAATCGGTCAAACAGTTTGCATAAACTAAATTCAAAATTGCTTTCGAAGGTGTCGAAACACTATTAATTTCTTTTTTAAGATTATTCAAAATTTTGGTTTGAGCATTTTCATCAACGACTTGCAAATATTTCGATTGGTAAAAAAAGCATTTTATCATTTGCACTTCGTCTTTTTGGGCAATTGCTTTTTTGTATATTTCTGCAACAGCGTCGTTTGCTGATTTTACTTTTCCTTCGTTTTCGAAAGCAATTACGTTCTCCCATTTTTTATCTGTTTGTTGTGCAAATAAGGTTGTAGAAATCAATAAGAAAGCAAATAATATATTTTTCATACTTCTGTTTTAGTATATAGAGAGCCGTTTTTAAAGAAAGGTTGGGGCCAACTTTAAAATAATTTCGTACAAATTACTAATTTATCTCTAAAAGCAAATTATCGATGCTATATTTCGTTATTTTTGAGATATGAAAAAACTACTACTCTTTTTTTTATTTGTGCCAATATGTATTTGGTCGCAATCTAATTTTGAAAAAGCAGAAAAGTTATTTCATGCCAAAAAGTATGACGAAGCACAATTGCTGTTCGAAGGAATTCTAAAAACGAAACCTTCTGACATAAAAACAATTGAATATTTAGGCGATATCGAATCATATAAAAAATCATGGGTTGACGCTGGAAAATATTTCAGGAAATTAACAGAGTTAAAACCAACCGAAGCGAATTATTTTTTTAAGTATGGCGGCGCCTTAGCCATGCGTGCGATGGAAGTAAATAAATTTAAAGCTTTAGGAATGGTCGATGATATGAAATCGGCGTTTGAAAAAGCAATTGCTCTAAATCCCAAACATATTCAAGCCAGATGGGCATTAATAGAATTGTATTTGCAATTACCCGGAATTGTTGGCGGAAGCGAGTCGAAAGCACTAGCGTATTCGAATGAATTAGCACAATTTTCGCCCGTTGATGGTTATATGTCGAGAGGAAGAATTGATGAATATTTTAAAAGATATGCATCGGCAGAAAAAAATTATATCAAAGCAAATGAAATTGGTAAATCAAAAATTACATTTCAAAAATTATATAATTTATATTTGAACAAATTAAAAGACCCAAAAAAAGCACAAGAATTGAAACGAAAATTTGACGCTTAAAGGTCGATTCAAAGATAAATTTCAATTGAAAAATTGGAATTTAGAACTTAAAAATTAGAATTTTAATGAAAACACATTTCATCGCCATCGGCGGAAGTGCCATGCACAATTTAGCATTAGCATTGCATAATAAAGGCTATCAGGTTACAGGTAGTGATGATGCTATTTTTGAACCATCAAAATCAAGATTAGAGAAAAAGGGAATTTTGCCAGCTGAATTAGGTTGGTTTCCGGAAAAAATAACATCAGATATTGAAGCTGTAATTTTAGGAATGCACGCAAAAGCAGATAATCCTGAACTGCTGCAAGCACAAGAATTAGGTTTGAAAATCTATTCTTATCCAGAATTTTTATACGAGCAATCTAAAAATAAAACTCGCGTTGTAATTGGAGGTTCTCACGGAAAAACGACTATTACTTCGATGATTTTGCACGTAATGCATTATCATAATATTGAAGTTGATTATATGGTTGGAGCGCAGTTAGAAGGTTTTGATACCATGGTACATCTTACTGAAGAAAATGATTTTATGGTTTTGGAAGGTGATGAATATTTGTCTTCGCCGATTGACAGACGTCCTAAATTTCACTTATATCAGCCTAATATTGCTTTAATTTCCGGAATCGCCTGGGATCATATCAATGTTTTTCCAACATATGAAAATTATGTAGAGCAGTTCGAAATTTTTATTGGTAAAATCACAAACGGAGGAATTTTAGTTTACAACGAAAATGATCCAGAAGTAAAACGCGTTGCAGAAGCTGCGACAAACCCAATTCGCAAACTAGCTTATTCTACACCAAAATATACTGTTAGCGATGGCGTAACTTTATTAGAAACTCCAGAAGGCGATATGCCAATTGAAGTTTTTGGCGCACACAACTTAAATAATTTGGCGGGAGCAAAATGGATTTGCCAAAACATGGGGGTTGACGAAGCTGATTTTTACGAAGCAATCGCCAGTTTTAAAGGAGCTTCTAAAAGATTAGAAAAAATTGCCGAAGGAAAAGGTAAAGTAGCGTATAAAGATTTTGCGCATTCGCCAAGTAAAGTAGCTGCAACAACTAAAGCAGTAAAAGAGCAATATCCGAACAGAACTTTAGTAGCTTGTTTAGAACTGCATACGTATAGCAGTTTAAATGCTGAATTTTTGAAAGAATACGAAGGCGCACTTGAATATGCAGATGTTGCCGTTGTTTTCTATTCTCCAGATGCTGTAAAAATTAAGCAGTTAGAAGAAGTTACCTATGAGCAGATTGCGTCTTCATTTAATCGTGAAGATTTAATTATTTACACCAATCCGGCTGAATTCAAAGAATATTTATTCAATTTAAATCTTGAAAATTCTGCACTTTTATTAATGAGTTCAGGAAATTACGGAGGCTTAAATTTTGATGAAGTAAAAGAATTGATTAATTAAAATAATTCGTCATTTGAAAATTAGATAATATGCCAATCGTAGACTCGATTGGCATTTTTGTTTTGCTTTTTATGAATGATTTTTCTTATTTTTCAATATATTCGCCATTTAAGATATTACAAGATGAACCAAAATATAAAAGTTGTAAAAACAACAAGCGAGAATCCTGATTTTATTTCTTTGATCGAAACATTCGATACTTTTTTGTGGGAACGTTATCCAGAATTAAAAAGGGATTATTGGGGAAATAATTTAATCGAATTTAACCCGAATGTAATTGTTGTTTATTTAGATAAAAAACCAGTTGGCTGTGGCTGTTTTAAAAAATATAATAAAAATACCGCAGAGTTAAAAAGAATGTTTGTTTCGCCAGAAGCTCGAGGTTTGGGTTTGGCACAATTAATAATTTTAGAATTAGAAAAAGAGGCAAGAAACAATGGTTTTGAAATTTTTATTTTAGAAACTTTATACAAACAAGTCGAAGCAATTAGTCTTTACCAAAAAGTAGGATTTAAGATTGTTGACAATTATGAGCCATATGTTGGCTTAACTAATAGTGTTTGCATGAGTAAAACCATTAATTAAATTAAGATGGAAGCAACTCATTTTCCTATTACTAATTGGTCAGAAGATGATAGGCCACGTGAAAAATTAATGCTTAAGGGTAAAAGTGTTTTAAGCGATGCCGAATTAATTGCGATTTTAATCGGTTCAGGAAGCCGTAACGAATCGGCTGTAGATTTAAGCAAAAGAATTTTGGCAAGTGCAGATAATCTTAATGTTTTAGGCAAGATGTCTATTTCTCAATTAATGAATTTTAAAGGAATAGGAGAGGCAAAGGCCATTACAATTATTGCGGCGCTAGAACTTGGCCGACGCCGAAGAGCAGAAGATGCAGTCGAACTTATAAAAATTACTTCAAGCAAATTGGTATTCGAAATTATGCAGCCTATAATAGGAGAACTGCCACATGAAGAATTTTGGGTGCTTTTTCTTAATAATTCAAACAAAGTAATTTCGAAATCGCAATTGAGCAAAGGTGGTATTGCAGGTACGATTGTCGATGTTCGGCTGGTTTTTAAATTGGCCTTAGAAAATGGAGCTACGGGCTTGATTTTGTGTCACAATCATCCTTCGGGAAATTTACAGCCAAGCGATGCCGACAAACAAATTACAAAAAGATTGAGGCAGGCAGGAGATAGTCTAGATGTTAAAGTTTTAGACCATTTGATTATTACTGAAACAAAATATTATAGTTTTGTAGATGAAGGAATTTTTTAGATTATGAACACCAATATTACCGACGTTTTTTTCGATTTAGATCATACCCTTTGGGATTTTGATAAAAATTCTGAAATGGCTTTTGATCGCATTTTTAATAGTAAATATCCCGAAATTAAAACTCAGGATTTTATCGAAAAATATGCTCCAATTAATCAGGCTTGCTGGAAGTTATATCAGAATGATGAAATAACGCATGTAGAACTGCGTTACAATAGATTAAAGTTTTCTTTTGATGCTTTAAATCTCGAAATTTCAGATGAAACCATTAACGAAATTGCAAATGATTATATTGAGTTTTTAACAGATAATAATTATCTTTTTGAAGGAGCAATTGAAGTTCTTGAATATTTAAAACCAAAGTATAGATTGCATATTATAACGAATGGTTTTGCAACTGTTCAGGAAAAAAAAATAAAGAATGCATTGCTTGCCAGGTATTTTAATACGATTACAAATTCAGAATTAGCAGGTGTAAAAAAACCAAATAGTATTATCTTTGATTATGCTGTCAATTTGGCTCAAGCCTCAAAAGAAAACAGTATTATGATTGGCGATTGTCTTGATGCAGATGTTAATGGGGCATTAAATGCAGGTTTAGATGCTATTTTTTTTAATGAAAAAAGAGTTGATGTTCCTCAAAATATTAAACAAATAAACAATTTATTAGAACTTAAAAAATATTTATAATGATGAGAATTAAATTTTTATTGGTTGCACTTGTTATTTCCGCTATTGGATTTGCACAATCTGTTAATGATTACAAAGCAGTTATTGTGCCTTTGAAGTACGATTTTCTTAAAACTGAAAATCAATATAGGATGGCTACTACTAGCAAAGCAAATTTAATAAAAGCAGGTTTTCAGGCTTTTTATGCAAATGAAGAACTTTCTCCTGAATTTGCAGATCGTTGTCAGCTTTTATACATGGATGTGAAAAAAGACAACGGATTCTTAATTACAAAACTTTTCGTGGAGTTTAAAGATTGTTACGGAAAAGTAATCTACACTTCAGAAATAGGTAAAAGTAAGGAAAAAGATTATGAAGCAGCATATAGAGAAAGTCTTAATTTAGCTTTTATGTCTATAAATGATTTACATTATAAATATAGCGGCAAAACTATAAGTACAAATACCAGAGCAGTGGTAACAGCGGCACCAGTTACGGTTGCGGCAACTGTTACACCAGCAACTCCTGTGGCAGATGTTTCTGATCCAAATTTACTTTACGCACAGCCAACAGAAAACGGATATCAATTGATTGATAAAACGCCAAAAGTGGTTATGAAATTATTGAAAACATCTCGTCCAGATTCATTCATTGCAATAAAAGACGGTATTCAAGGCTCATTAAATGCAAAAGACAATCAATGGTTTTTTGAATATTATCAAAATGATAAATTGATTTCTGAAAAAGTTTCAGTTAAATTTTAAATATAAAATTTGGTTCTAGTAACCATATTTATCTTTCCAGCGGTTCTTTAAAAATTCGCGGTTACTGTTCTCTCGAGAATTGTTTCCCGGATTGTAAAGAACCGTTTGTTTTATAGCATCTGGTAAAAATTCCTGCTCGGCAAAATTATTGGCATAATCATGAGCATATTTATAATCGTCGCCATACCCCAATTCTTTCATAAGTTTGGTTGGAGCATTTCGTAAGTGAATAGGAACTGGCAAATCACCTGTTTGTTTTACTAATTGCTGTGCAGTTCCAATTGCCATATAAGAGGCATTGCTTTTAGGTGATGTTGCTAAATAAATGGCACATTGGCTTAAAATAATGCGGCTTTCAGGATATCCAATAGTTGCTACTGCCTGAAAAGTATTGTTTGCCATAATAAAAGCAGTCGGATTTGCATTTCCAATATCTTCGCTTGATAATATAAGCATTCGTCTGGCAATGAATTTTACATCTTCTCCGCCTTCAATCATTCTGGCCAGCCAATAAACAGCTCCATTAGGATCGCTCCCACGAATCGATTTAATAAAAGCTGAAACAATATCGTAATGCTGTTCACCGCTTTTGTCATACAAAACAGTATTTTGCTGTACCAATTCGAAAACACGATCGTTAGTGATCAAAACTTCATCATTTGCGGAAGCGTTTACAACTAATTCAAAAATGTTTAATAATTTTCGGCCATCTCCGCCAGAAAGTCTTAATAAAGCTTCGGTTTCTTTTAAAGTAATTTTTTTTGAAGCCATTTCCTTGTCTATTTTCATGGCGCGATGCAATAAAGCTTCTAAATCAGCTTTTGTAAATGCGTTTAATATATAAACCTGACAGCGAGACAATAATGCGGGAATCACTTCAAAACTCGGGTTTTCTGTAGTGGCACCAATAAGAGTTATCCAGCCTTTTTCAACCGCGGCCAAAAGCGAATCTTGTTGCGATTTACTGAACCGGTGAATCTCATCAATAAATAAAATTGGATTTTTAGCTGTAAATAAACCACCGCTTTGTTTTGCTTTTTCGATAACATCGCGAATATCTTTAACTCCAGAATTTATGGCGCTCAATATATAAAACGGACGTTTTGATTCCTGCGCAATAATTTGTGCCAAAGTAGTTTTACCAGTTCCAGGAGGCCCCCAAAATATTAAAGACGGAATAATTCCTTTCGAAATTTGTTGCGTCAAAGAGCCATTAGGTCCAACTAAATGACTTTGACTGATATAATCTTCTAATTTCTGTGGGCGAATACGCTCTGCTAAAGGTGCTTCCATTTTGTAAAATTACTATTTTCAATTTTAATTTTAGAATTTTCAACTGCTATTAACGTCTTAAATTCGTTAGCTGACAAATTATCAGGTAATTTTATTTGGATAGTTTTTTGATGTTAACAATAACAGATTTCTAAAAATATGAATGATAATCACTTTAAATTTTCGAATGCTGTAATTGGGCTACCATTATTTTTTGTCCTTTTTTTATGGATTGTATATTGGTTTCAAATTCGCTTTGATTTTGATTTTTATCAAAACGGAATTTATCCTCGAGATTTTTCAGGTCTGCAAGGGGTTTTGTTTAGCCCTTTTATTCATGAAAATCTTGGGCATTTGTATAATAATTCAATTCCGCTTTTGGTTTTATTGGCAGCTTTGCAATTTTTTTATCCAAAACAAACAATTCCAGTTATTGCGTATGGGATTTTATTTTCAGGTTTAATAACTTGGGTTATTGGCAGAGAAAATTATCATATTGGTGCCAGCGGTTTAATTTATGTTTTAGTAAGTTTTATTTTTTTCAAAGGAATTCAAACGAGATATTATCGCTTAGTTGCGCTTTCTCTTTCAGTAATCTTATTATATGGAGGAATGATTTGGTATGTTTTTCCAGATGTTGATGCGACAATTTCTTGGGAAGGGCATTTGGCTGGTTTTATTACAGGTTTTGTTTTATCAATATTTTACAAAACACCAGAATATGCAAAACCTATTGTTTATGATTGGCAAAAACCTGATTTTAATCCAGAGGATGATGCTTTTATGAAACACTTTGATGAAAACGGAAATTTTGCCAACACTGAAATTCCTGAAGAAGAATCAGAATCTATATCTACTTATTTTAATTCTGATGTTTCTGTTTTTTATACCGTAACGAAATCAGAATCAGATGATAAAATCTAAATGCTGAGAATTTTTGCTCTAAAAAGCGTATTTTTGTTAGAGACATTCTAATTTCATTTACTTATTATGAAAAAGATCAGCTTTGTTGTTTTACTTTTATTCGTTTTATTCACTTCAAAAGTGCTTGCTCAATGTGATATAAAAAATAAAGTTATGGCTGATGGTACCATGATGTATTATTTTGACCCCGCGGTTTTTTATACAACAAACTCAAAATCGTTAAAAATTAATATTGTAACAGATAAAGAGCATTATTTTATCTCCTTGCAGCCTACGCCTTTTCCTCCTAGAAAAGAAGGCAAAAAAATTAAAGATGATTTGCTTATACATTTAGCAGATCATAATGTATATAAATTAACACACTACGATACTCAATACAGGCAAAACGACTCAATTATGCAGGTTTTGTATTTGATAGATGCTAAGGATCTTGAGTCTTTTTCTAAGTTTGAAGCTCTTGTTGCTGAAATTAGAATGGAGGGAACTGAATTTGTTCGCGATTATAATTTTAAATTGCATAAAGATGCAATTGTAAAACAGTTAGCCTGTTTTTTGAATAAGGAGGAGGAGTGAAAGCTACTCATCATTTGAGGTTTCATTTTTGTGCAATATCTTTTCATTTAGGTTTTTAAAAAGATTATTGAATGTAATGGTCAACGATGCGGCATTTACAATTTGATCACCGCTATTTCTTGGGAGATATTCATTTGCATAAGTTAGTTCAACCTGAATATCATCTGTAAACAGGTAACCTGCTCCAATATTAAATCTGTTTCGGTCAAAAAAACTCTCTCCAGTAACCTTAGCTCCAGTTTTGATGTATAATTCATCTGATGTTACGGCATAAACAACACCTTCTCTAAGAACTTTGCTGTTAATAGGTTTTAAATATTTTATTTGTTGGCGATATCTAAGTACATTTTCCCAGCTTTCATCCTGATTTCTCATATATCTGAGTTCAATCCTCATTCTAGTGCTTAAGGTATAGCCAGTTTTATGAAAATAATAAATTCCTTGTGTAGCAAATCTCCATTCAGGTGATTTAAACTGCCCAATTTCTGGCACATCTTTATTGTAATTGTAAGCTAAAAAGGCAGAAAGTTTCCAACGAGGAGATAAATAATAATGTCCCCAGCCTCTTATTGAGCGCTGCGTATTTTCTTCAAAGATATTAGGTGAAGATTCTGTACTGCTATATACTGCTCCAAGATTTAATTCAGCAGACCATTTTTTATTGATAGTCCTGTTAAATTGAAATTCATTCCAAAATTGATTGTAAGTCGTAGTTTGAGCATAACCAATACTTGTAATCAAAATAACTACAAGTATTGAAATGTTTTTTTTGAGTAATATGTTAGGAGTATTTTTTGAAGACATTAATTTGATATTTAGTTGTCATCTTAACTCTCTCAATATTATTTAGTTTCTTTGACGTACAGCTTCATATAAAAATGCACCACAGGCAACAGAAACGTTTAGTGATCCAATGGAT
Source organism: Flavobacterium sp. KJJ (assembly GCF_000708595.2). Lineage (GTDB taxonomy): Bacteria > Bacteroidota > Bacteroidia > Flavobacteriales > Flavobacteriaceae > Flavobacterium. The sequence continues at coordinate 72,574 of NZ_JARP01000003.1, forward strand.
CCAAACATTGGCAGTTTTGCTTTTTCATCAACAATTTTAAGCACAGATGGATTGATTCCTCTGTCTTCAGATCCCATAATAATGGCTACAGGTTCATTCAATGCTATATCATAAATATTTTGATCTGTTTTTTCAGTTGCAGCAACAGTTTTAATTCCTGATCCTTGAAGATAAAAAATGGCATCTTTAATGTGCTCAACTTTACAGATTGGAACATTAAATACCGCTCCAGCAGAAGTTTTTACAGTATCTCCATTAACAGGGGCAGAACCTGCTTTTTGAACTATAATTCCGTTTACTCCAGTGCATTCTGCAGTTCTGATAATGGCTCCAAAATTTCTTGCATCAGAAATCTGATCTAATATTAAAAATAAAGGTTTCGATCCAGATTCTATAGTAGATTCGACTAAATGTTCTAATTCAATAAAACCAATCGGTGATATTGTTGCAACTGCACCTTGGTGATTATTTGGTGTTAATCGATTAAGTTTTTCTACAGGAACATACGAGAAATTGATGTTAGCGCGTTTCATCACTTTCATTAAATCTTTCATTAATTCTCCAGAAATTTCCTTTTGTATAAATACTTTGTCAACTTCTTTTCCTGCTTGAATTGCTTCTATAATGGCTCTAATTCCAAATATTTGATGTTCTTTTTCCATAGGACAAATATAGGTATAATGTTTATATAAAAAAAAGCCACTCTGAATGAACAGAGTGGCTTTGGTATTAATTTTGGTCTAAAATTATAATTTATCCCAGAAAATTTTATTTGCAAGTTTATCACCACCTATAGCAGTAGAAGCTGCAGTCCAATTTGCATTGTTAACTGTTTGCTCGTTGATAGGGTATGTTAATCTTTTTGGAACTACTCCGTCAGCAGCAGCACTAGCAGTAGCAGGTGCAACTAAAACAGGGTAATCTAACCTTCTGTAAGTAGTCCAAGATTCAAATCCTCTATTGAATAAACCAATCCATGCTTGACGTCCGATTTTTTCTTTGAAAGTTCCAGGAGCCGTAGCATAAGCTACACCTGGTGTAAGAAGATAAGCATCAACACCAGCAACACCCCAATTTTCAAATGAAGCTCTAATTGCATTGTTATAGTAAGTTTCTGCAGTTCCGCCAACAGATAATCCTCTAGCAGCTGCTTCAGCTAAGTAGAAGTTTACCTCAGTAGCTTCAAATAATAGAGCTGGGAAATCAGCTGCTGCAATTTTAGCGCTAATGTGTGAGAAGTTAGCATATGCATTTGCTGTTCCGTACACACCACCTTTGTAAACACCGTTGTATAATGTGAAATATGCGTCTCTACGTGGATCAGCCAATGTATTCATAGCATCAATAATGTTACTAGTAGGAACAAAATCATTACGTCCAGATGCAACTAAGTTTGCATAAAGTGTACTGTAATTTGGAGCAGCAGTAGTATACTTAAATGAAGCATTATTAGCATTTGTAGTAATAACTCCAGCAGTATAAGCGCTTTCAATAGTAGATTTTGCTAATGCAGGATTAGCGTCTACCAAGTTAATTCCTATTTTAACCTTCAAAGAGTTTGCAAAAAGTTTCCATTTTGCCATATTACCTGAGTAAATAACATCACCAGAAGAAAAAGATGATGTAGAAGCATCAATTGATGCGATTGTTGCATCAAGCTTAGTAATTAACGACGAATATACAGTTGCAGCATCATCATATTTTGGTAAAACAATACCAGTTGTTACAGCTTCTGTATATGGAATATTTCCAAAAGTATCTACTAATACTTGAAAAGTATACAATTGCAGAATGTCAGCAATAGCTGTTTTGTTTTTTTGTATTCTATCAAAATCAGCTTGAGATTGAGAAGAAGGTTTAACTTCTTTTGCAATAGCATCCTTTGTAGACTGAAGGTTACCAATTACACTAGCATATAGAACTCTCCAATGAACATCTGATACTTTTCTAGTAATGAAAAAATATCTTGATTCATCAGTATATTGAGTTGCTGCCCATGTTTGAGATAAATATCTGAATGGCCCACTGTTAACACTTGGTGTAGTCATTTGATCAGCTAATGCTTTTTCAGCATTAGTTAATAAAGTCTGACTAGGAACGTCATAAGGCTTGTCTTTGTTGTCATTAAAATCAGCCTCATCATTTACGCAACCTGTCATGAATAGGGACAGAATTGCTACTGAAAATATTATCTTTTTCATCTTAGAATTTTAATTTTACATTGAATGAATACATTTTTACAGATGGCATTACACCTGATTGATAACCTTGAACGTTACCTGCAGATGTTCCAGCTTCAGGATCTGCATATGGAAGGTTTTTGTGAAGAATCCATACGTTGTTTCCAAGTAAACTAAAAGTAAGGTCTTTAATATTCTTGTTTAAGAATTTTGATGGTAAAGTATATGAGAATCCTACCTCTCTTAATTTAATATAAGAAGCATCATAAACAAATGCTTTTGCAGGATTAGCAGAAATACCATAACCTAGACCTGCATATTCACTTGAATTCTCAGCATCAACTCTTGTTGTATTTGCTACATATCCTCCGTTACCGTCTGACATTACTCCCGGATTGATATATCCACCTCCATTAGCTAAAGAATTTCTAACAGGATTTCCTAAGTCATTAGTTCCTGCAGTTTCTGGATAAAGACCTGTGTCTTGTCCGTAAGCTTGGTCAAGAGAGAAAACATCACCACCTTTTTTCCAGTCAAGCAAGAAATTAAACGATACGTTTTTGTAAGTAAATCTGTTTGAAAGACCACCAACCCAGTCAGCTTGAACGTTACCAATAACTTTATCAGCTGTTGTTAAATAGTTACCGTCATCTCCAACGATTCTATTTCCATTGGCATCGTAATCGTAATCAGTTCCTCTAAATGTTCCATAAGGCTGACCAGCTGTTGCATTTAATGATACACCACTTTGGAAAGCTGCCAATTGAAGATTATCTCTTCCTTGGTTTAATGAAATTACGTCATTTTTGTTTTTAGACCAGTTAACTCCAACTTGCCATTGGAAGTTTTCAGTTTTAACAGGAGATCCTGTTAAAGCAACCTCGATACCTTTGTTTTGAATTTCTCCAGCATTAATTTGTGCGAAGCTATATCCAGTAGAAGGAGATTGTGGAACGCTAAAAATTTGATCTACAGTGTTCGTTTTGTATACAGAAACGTCAAAACTTAATCTGTTTTTAAACATTGCAGCCTCTAAACCAAACTCAACACTTTTTTGTCTTTCTGGTTTTAGATTGCTGAAATCAACAGCTACTGAGCTGTTTGAAAACATTGGGTTTCCACTAAGGATACCATTATTTACTCTTGCTCCCAGTGTACCTGCAGCTGGGTCATTACCAACTTCAGCGTAGTTAGCTCTTAATTTTCCTAATGACAACCAATCAGCTTTAATTAATTCAGAAAAGATAAAACTTGTTCCGATTGAGTAGTAGTCGTAAGCATTGTTATTTGTTGGCAATGCAGTTGATTGATCACGTCTGTAAGATCCCTCTAAATATACAAGTTTGTTGTAATCCAAAGAAGCTTGTGCGTACACACCTGATTTTTCGTAGTGAATTTCACTTTCAATTGGAGCTACAAAACTTTTTGAATTAGCAATTGTGTAGAATCCAGGAATAACTAAACCACCTGTTGTAGATGCTTCATATTCGTCAGCATCAGATTTGATTAATGTAGCACCACCTAATACTTTAGCGCTAATTGCATCACCTAATTTGAAGTCATAAGTAGCAATGAAGTCGTAAGTTTGTTGCAAGAAAGCTCTTGTATATAAATCATATCCTGAACCTTCTGTAATTTGGCTAACACCAAATTCTTCTGGGTGACTTCCAACAGCCATTCTAGTTTCTTGTCTGTCGTTTGAGTTATCAATTGTAACACGTCCTAAAAGGTTGAAGTTTTTAGTTACATCATAGCTAATGTTAGCACCAGCAAGAATTCTTCTTCTTCCGTCATTTTCGTAATTTTGGTAACGGTCAAAGTAAGGGTTGTTCCAGTAAGCAGGACTAATATCTCCACCTAATGGGTTGTTCATGTTCCAAGTAACGTTGTTATGATCTCTTTGGTATTCTCTCTCTAACTCTTTTACATCAACGTTAGTTTGCCACCATTGTCTGAAACCTCCAATAAAGTTGTTTCCGTATCCAACACTATTTCTACCTATAACGTTTTGATCACTAAATGTAAAAAAAGCACCAACTGTTAGGTTGTCTAAGACTGCTCTTGAGAAATTACCACTGATGATATTTCTTTTTAATGAACTGTTTGGTAAAACACCTTTTTCATCGTTGTTAGTGTAGCTGAAGCTAAATGTGTTTTTGTCATCACCACCAGTAATGTTGATGTTGTTTACAGTATTTAATGCTTTTTCAAAAAATTCAGATGGATCATTTACTGCAGCTGACCAAGGTGTAGCTTTTCCAAAGTTAGGATTACCTGGAGCAAATGCGTTCCATTGGTAAGTAGGTTGACCGTCAAATTTATTACCATAAGATATATCATATCCTGTGTTAACTAATCTGTCTTGAACGCCGTCACCATTTACATCTGTATAGACGAAGTCATCTTGTCCGCCATAACCACCACCACCATATTGTTTTTGGTATCTTGCAAATGTTGATCTGTCAATAGTACCAACAGAAACTGTACTGCTGAAAGAAACTCCTAAAGCTTGGTTTTTCTTTCCTTTTTTAGTTGTAATCATGATCGCTCCATTCGCAGCTTGACTACCGTATAATGCTGTTGCAGCAGCACCTTTCAAAACGTTGATAGATTCGATATTGTTTGGATCGATGTCTGAAGCAGAGTTTCCAAAGTCAAATCCATCTCTTGCATTAGCTGCATCTGCCTTGTTAAGGTTAGCATTCGCCATTGGTACACCATCAACAACCATTAAAGCTTGGTTGTTTCCTGTCATACTCTTAGTTCCTCTAAGTACAATGTTAGTAGAACCGCCAAAGTTAGAGTTTGATTTTACTTCTAAACCGGCAACTTTACCAGCTAAGTTGTTTAAGAAGTTGTTGGTTGGTTGAGAGTTAACTACTGCGCCATCTAATTTTTGAGAAGAGTAGTTAAGTGATTTTTTCTCTCTTTTAATACCTAAAGCTGTTGTTACCACAACTGCTTCAAGTTCATTTGCATCTGCATTTAATTTAACATTAACTACAGAAGAACTTGCAGCTATTTCTTGAGATTTCATCCCAATGTAGCTAAAAACCAAGACTTGGCTCGGCGATGCTTTGATAGAAAATTTACCATCAAAATCAGTTTGCGTTCCAGATTTTGTTCCTTTAATTAATACACTCACACCTGGTAATGGCATTCCTGTATTATCGGAAACAGTCCCTGAAACAGATCTTTCTTGCGCAAAAGTTAGTTGCGCCACTAGTACTAATAAAAGCACTAAGAATCCATTGAACTTTAGTTTCATTTTTAAATATTTTGAATTAGTATCGCAAAACTCTTAATAATTTGTTAACTATCCTAATATTAATTTAAACTTTTTTCAGTTACCGCTAAAATTTAACATTATAACATAAGTTTATGATAGTGTTATATAATTGTAATTCTTGTGTATTAGCACCTCCATTTGTCAGAGTAATCTTTAATAATCCGTTTGGTGTCTGTATCACAGATCCAATTCCGACTCCTATTAAATTTTTTATTTTATTTGGATTTATAGATGATGTTAAGTCTTGATATAGACCAAAATCGGCTATTGTGTTTATGTAAATGTTTTGCGAAAATTTATATCTGTATTCTGTAAGAATTAAAGTGTTGAAATTAGATTGAAGACTGTTCTCTAAAAAGCCTCTTATGGAGTTAATTCCGCCAAATCGAAATAATTCATTAAAAATGTAATTTTTACTGTTAAGATAAAAATTTTGTGAATTTATGTTAATGTAATTTTTCTCGTTAAGTTCAAAATTATAGGATACATTTAGGTTCGTGTAAAATTGTTGACTAGGTTTTGCTGTTGAAGAATCGTTATTGGTGTTTCTTTTTCCGTATCCGATAATCCAGTTTAACCATGCTTTTTTGGGAATAAGACTATTAGCATAATCTATCTTTTTGAATTCGTAAGTTGAAGTAATATATGAATTTTTAAAATCGCTGATTGTTGTATTATTTGTGTTTTGGATATCGCTTGATTCTGTTGATTGATATCCTAAATATATTTTTGAATTGTAATTGATGTAATAGCCTAAGTCGATTGCTGTTTTGGTATTTTGAAATGTGCTGTCTTGCTTAAAAATATTTAGCTGTGCTTTTAGTCCTAAAGAAGATTTGAATATATATGGAATTTCTAGTTTAGTATTGAAAGTTTTTTGTTGATTGCCGTCACTTTTCCAATATAGTGCAAATTGCTCTCCTGCACGAAGTATGTTTAATAGTGTTATATCTAAATATCCATTTAGGTTTAATTTTTCATTTTCGTCGTTTGAAAATCCAACATATCCATCAAAAGTATTGGCTTTTCTTTTTTCAATATAAGCGTAAATTTTTGTTGAATCCTTGGTGAATAATATTTCAGGATATTTTGTTTGATTGATGAATTCAAAACTGTTTATATCATCGTAAAGTTGCTTTACAATTTCTTGATTAAATGTCTTGTTTAAATATTTTTTATTAAGTTGTTTTAAGTGCCCCTTTGGAAAAAAGTCGTTGCTCTTGGAATTTGAGTAATTTAGAATAATGGAATTTACACTGCGTTTTTTTTCGGATTTAAAATTTAAGTCGGCATAAATTATTAAATTCTTTTTTCGAATGTTTTCTAATTTAATTTTGCTGAGGGCAAATCCCAGTTTTTCTGCATCAATTATTTTTTGATTTAGATATGTTTCTAGTTCGCTGTAGGGAATAATTATGGTGTCGTTTTTTGATTCTTCAGATTTAAAGAAAGAATTATTTATACCTATATATATATGTATGTTTTTTATTTTTTCTTTTAGTGTGATGATAGAAGTGTAAGTGCTGTCATTTATTGTTTTGGTTTCTAAGATTTTGTTGTTTAGATAACCAATTTTTGAAAGTCTTTGAGAAGTGATTTTTACTTCGTCAAACAGTGATTTTACGTTAGTATGCTTTGTAGAATAATTTATTGAGTCTATAGTTTTATTTTCGATTTCATTTGTTCCGTTTATTTTTAAATAAAAATTTTGCGCACAACAAGAAATGCTCATGAAGCAAAAAAGAGATAGTGATAATAACTGTTTCAAAAGCAATTGTTTCATATATTAAATGTATTGCAAATATCTATTGTTTGTTTGTAAAATCATAAGCTTAAATAATGTTATTGAAAATTAATGGATTAACGTTTGTATAGTGAAAAATATTTTATACATTTGCAACCCCGTAAAAAGCGGGAATTTAATATACATAATAAATTTTTAGTATTAATTATGCCAACAATTCAACAATTAGTAAGAACAGGAAGAACTCAGATAACTAAGAAGAGTAAATCGGTTGCTTTAGATTCTTGTCCTCAAAGAAGAGGGGTTTGTACGCGTGTTTACACTACTACACCAAAAAAACCAAACTCTGCAATGCGTAAAGTTGCGCGTGTACGTTTGACAAATGGTAATGAAGTAAATGCTTACATCCCTGGAGAAGGACACAATTTACAAGAGCACTCGATAGTATTAGTTAGAGGCGGAAGGGTAAAAGATTTACCAGGTGTTAGATATCATATCGTTCGTGGAGCGCTTGACACGTCAGGAGTTGCAGGAAGAACGCAAAGAAGATCTAAGTACGGTGCTAAACGCCCAAAAGAAGCAAAAAAGTAATTTAAAACTTTTAAGAAAAAGACATGAGAAAAAGAGCGGCAAAGAAAAGACCACTTTTACCAGATCCGAGGTTTAACGACCAATTGGTAACGCGTTTTGTGAACAACTTAATGTGGGACGGTAAGAAATCTACAGCTTTCAAAGTATTTTATGATGCAATTGACATCATTGAATCTAAAAAGCAAGATTCAGAAAAATCTTCATTAGAAATTTGGAAAGATGCTTTAACAAACGTTATGCCTCACGTAGAAGTGCGTAGTCGTAGAGTTGGTGGAGCTACATTTCAAATTCCAATGCAAATTAGACCAGACAGAAAAATTTCTATGGCAATGAAGTGGTTGATACTTTATTCTAGAAGAAGAAATGAAAAATCTATGGCACAACGTTTAGCGTCAGAATGTTTAGCTGCTGCTAAAGAAGAAGGTGCTGCGGTTAAGAAAAGAATGGATACTCACAAGATGGCAGAAGCTAATAAAGCTTTCTCTCACTTTAGATTTTAATTCGTAAGAAATGGCTAGAGATTTAAAATATACAAGAAATATCGGAATTGCTGCTCATATTGATGCTGGTAAAACAACAACAACTGAGCGTATCCTTTTTTATACTGGAAAATCACACAAAATTGGGGAAGTGCATGATGGTGCTGCAACAATGGACTGGATGGCTCAGGAGCAAGAAAGAGGTATTACAATTACTTCAGCTGCAACAACTTGTGAGTGGAATTTTCCAACTGAGCAAGGTAAAATTTTGCCTGAATCTTTGCCATACCACTTTAATATTATTGATACTCCAGGACACGTTGACTTTACTGTAGAGGTAAACCGTTCTTTACGTGTACTTGATGGTTTGGTTTTCTTGTTTAGTGCTGTTGATGGTGTTGAGCCTCAATCAGAAACTAACTGGAGACTTGCAGATCAATATAGAGTTCCTCGTATGGGATTCGTTAATAAAATGGACCGTCAAGGATCTAACTTTTTGGCAGTTTGTCAACAAGTTCGTGATATGTTAAAATCAAATGCTGTTGCGATCACTTTGCCAATCGGTGAAGAAAATGATTTCAAAGGTGTTGTAGATTTAGTAAAAAACCAAGCTATCATTTGGCACGATGCTACTCAAGGGGCGACTTTTGATATAGTTGAAATTCCTGCTGATATGGTTGCAGAGGTTAAAGAGTACAGATCTATTCTTATTGAAGCAGTTGCTGATTACGATGAAAATCTTTTAGAGAAATTCATGGAAGATGAAAACTCTATTACAGAGGAAGAAATCAACAACGCTTTAAGAGCTGCTACTATGGATATGGCTATCATCCCGATGATTGCTGGTTCTTCTTTCAAAAATAAAGGAGTTCAGTTCATGTTAGATGCGGTTTGTAAATATTTACCTTCTCCAATGGACAAGGAAGGTATTGAAGGGATTCATCCTGATGACGCTGAATTGTTAGAAGAAGATCAAACTAAAATCTTGCGTAAGCCAGATGTAAAAGAGCCGTTCGCTGCTCTAGCATTTAAAATTGCTACTGACCCATTCGTAGGTCGTTTAGCTTTCTTCCGTGCTTACTCTGGACGTCTTGATGCTGGTTCTTATGTTTTGAACACTCGTTCAGGAAGTAAAGAAAGAATTTCTCGTATCTACCAAATGCATGCTAACAAACAAAATCCAATCGAATATATTGAGGCTGGAGATATTGGAGCTGCTGTTGGATTTAAAGATATCAAAACTGGAGATACATTGTGTGATGAAAAACACCCAATCATTCTTGAGTCTATGAAATTCCCTGCACCGGTAATTGGTATTGCAATTGAGCCTAAAACTAAAGCTGACGTTGATAAAATGGGTATGGCTTTGGCAAAATTAGCTGAAGAAGATCCAACATTTACTGTTAGAACTGATGAGGCTTCAGGGCAAACTATTATTTCAGGTATGGGTGAGCTTCACTTAGATATCTTGGTAGATCGTATGAAACGTGAATTTAAAGTTGAAGTAAACCAAGGTGAGCCTCAAGTTGAATATAAAGAAGCGTTTACAAGAACTGCAACACATAGAGAGACTTACAAGAAACAATCAGGGGGTCGTGGTAAATTCGGTGATATCGTATTTACACTTGAACCGGCTGACGAAGTTGATGGTAAAGTTCCTGTAGGATTACAGTTTATTAATGCAGTAAAAGGTGGTAACGTTCCTAAGGAATATATTCCATCTGTAGAAAAAGGTTTCCGTGAAGCTATGAAAACTGGTCCTTTGGCTGGTTATCAAGTGGATAGTTTGAAAGTAACTTTGACAGACGGATCTTTCCACCCTGTCGATTCTGATGCACTTTCTTTTGAATTAGCAGCTAGAATGGGTTATAGAGAAGTAGCTAAAGCTGCTGGAGCAATTATTCTTGAGCCAATCATGAAAATGGAAGTTATTACACCGGAAGAAAACATGGGGGATATCGTAGGTGATATTAACCGTCGTAGAGGTCAGGTTAATGACATGGGTGATAGAAATGGTGCTAAAACTATTAAAGCTGATGTTCCTTTGTCAGAGATGTTTGGTTATGTAACAACATTAAGAACATTGTCTTCTGGTAGAGCTACTTCAACAATGGAGTTTTCACATTATGCAGAAACACCTTCTAATATTTCAGAAGCTGTAATTAAAAAAGCAAAAGGTAACGCTTAATTCTTAAGAAAATGAGTCAAAAAATCAGAATAAAACTAAAATCTTACGATCACATGTTAGTGGATAAATCTGCTGAAAAGATCGTAAAAACAGTAAAAACTACTGGAGCAGTGGTAACAGGTCCAATTCCTTTGCCAACTCACAAAAAACTTTTCACTGTGTTGCGTTCTCCGCACGTTAACAAAAAAGCGAGAGAGCAATTTGAGGTAATGTCATACAAGAGATTGATTGATATTTATTCATCTTCATCTAAAACTATTGATGCTTTAATGAAACTTGAATTGCCAAGTGGAGTTGAAGTAGAGATAAAAGTATAATTTTTATTATATTTTATATTATAAAAGCGAGACAGAAATGTCTCGCTTTTTTTGTTGTTTAGATTTGGCTTGATGTTTTTTTTATATATAAGTTTTTTTATTTTGTGAGAGACTTAAATGTGAAATGTCTTTTATTTAGGCTGTTGCCAAGGTTTTTTCTTTGATTTATTAAGTAATTGTTAACGATAGTGTCATTATGGGTTAAGCTTTGAAAATTTATTTTTTTTTGAATTAGTGAATGTTGTGGTGGGTGTGTTTGGTGCTTGGATTTTGATTATGAGCAATTTAATTTTTGTAACTGTTTGGTATATTCGATTTTAATGTATACTTTTGCACTCCCTGTTTGGAAATTTCTGTTATTTTCAAATTGAAGGGAATTTTAGTAATTAATAATTAATATTTATGTCTGGGTTAATTGGTAAAAAAATCGGCATGACTAGCATTTTTGATGAAAACGGGAAAAACATTCCTTGTACAGTAATCGAGGCTGGGCCGTGTGTTGTTACCCAAGTCAGAACCAAAGGTGTTGACGGGTACGAAGCGTTGCAACTTGGTTTCGATGACAAAAACGAGAAACATTCCTCTAAAGCGGCTGTAGGTCACTTTAAGAAAGCTGGAACTGTTGCTAAGAAAAAAGTCGTTGAATTTCAAGATTTTGCAACTGAACAAAAATTAGGAGATCTTATTGATGTTTCTATTTTTGCTGAAGGAGAATTTGTAGATGTACAAGGTGTGTCTAAAGGTAAAGGTTTTCAAGGGGTTGTTAAACGTCACGGATTTGGTGGTGTTGGACAAGCAACTCACGGTCAACACAACCGTTTAAGAGCGCCAGGTTCTGTAGGAGCTTCTTCATATCCATCTAGAGTATTCAAAGGAATGCGTATGGCTGGAAGAATGGGAGGAGACAATGTAAAAGTTCAAAACCTTAGAGTTTTAAAAGTAGTAGCTGAAAAGAACCTACTTGTTATTAAAGGATGTGTTCCTGGACATAAAAACTCTTATGTAATCATTCAGAAGTAATGGAAGTAAAAGTATTAGATTTCAACGGAAAAGATACTGGAAGAAAAGTTCAACTTTCTGATTCAGTATTCGCAATTGAACCAAACAATCACGCTGTATACCTTGATGTTAAGCAATATCTTGCTAATCAAAGACAAGGAACTCACAAAGCTAAAGAAAGAGCTGAAGTGACAGGAAGTACACGTAAGATTAAAAAACAAAAAGGAACTGGTACTGCTCGTGCGGGAAGTATTAAGAATCCATTGTTTAAAGGTGGTGGAACAGTTTTCGGACCAAGACCAAGAAGTTATTCATTTAAATTGAATAAAAGCTTGAAAAGATTGGCGAGAAAATCAGCTTTCTCAATCAAAGCAAAAGAGTCGAATATCATCGTTCTTGAAGACTTTAATTTTGAAGCGCCAAACACTAAAAATTTCATTAACGTTTTGAAAGCTTTAGGGTTAGAAAATAAAAAATCTCTATTTGTGTTGGGAGAGTCAAATAAAAATGTATATTTGTCGTCACGCAATTTAAAGGCTTCTAATGTCGTAACTAGCTCAGAATTAAGCACTTACGCTATTTTAAACACTAATAATTTAGTGCTTTTAGAAGGTTCTTTGGAGTTAATCGAAGAAAATTTAAGCAAATAATAGGAATATGAGTATCATAATTAGACCTATAGTAACAGAAAAAGTAACCAAAGAAAGTGAAGTTTTAAACCGCTTCGGATTCGTTGTTGACAAAAAAGCAAACAAAGTTCAAATTAAGAAAGCTGTTGAAGCTGCTTATGGAGTGACTATTGTTTCAGTTAACACGATGAACGTAAGACCGGATAGAACTACAAAATACACTAAAAGTGGTTTGATCAGTGGAAAGACAAATGCAATTAAGAAAGCGATTGTTCAAGTACAAGAAGGAGAAACAATTGATTTTTACAACAATATCTAAGATAGAAAAATGTCAGTAAGAAAATTAAAACCTATTACCCCAGGTCAGCGATTTAGAGTTGTGAATGGTTATGACGCCATTACAACTGATAAGCCGGAACGCTCTTTGATAGCGCCGATAAAAAACTCTGGAGGTAGAAATAGTCAAGGAAAGATGACCATGCGTTATACGGGTGGTGGTCACAAGCAGAGATATCGTATTATTGATTTCAAAAGAACTAAGGACGGAATTCCAGCTACAGTGAAATCAATCGAATATGATCCAAATCGTACTGCATTTATCGCTTTATTAGCTTATGCTGATGGAGAGAAAACATACGTTATTGCTCAAAACGGATTGAAAGTTGGTCAGAAATTAGTTTCTGGTCCAGAATCTCAACCTGAAATTGGTAATACATTGCCTTTAAGCAGAATTCCTTTAGGAACTGTTATCTCTTGTATTGAGTTACGTCCAGGTCAGGGAGCGGTTATCGCTCGTTCAGCTGGAACATTTGCTCAGTTAATGGCAAGAGATGGGAAATATGCTACAATTAAAATGCCATCTGGTGAAACAAGATTAATCTTGTTAACTTGTTCGGCTACAATTGGAGCTGTTTCTAATTCAGACCACCAATTAGTTGTATCTGGTAAAGCAGGTAGAACAAGATGGTTAGGAAGAAGACCTAGAACAAGACCTGTTGCAATGAACCCTGTTGATCACCCAATGGGTGGTGGAGAAGGACGTTCTTCTGGTGGACATCCACGTTCAAGAAATGGAATACCAGCAAAAGGTTATAGAACTCGTTCTAAGAAAAACCCGAGTAACAAGTATATCGTAGAACGTAGAAAGAAATAATAAGATATGGCACGTTCATTAAAAAAAGGACCTTTCGTTCATTATAAGTTAGACAAGAAAGTTCAGGAAAACGTAGAAAGTGGTAAAAATAGTGTAGTAAAGACTTGGTCTAGAGCTTCTATGATTACTCCAGATTTCGTTGGACAAACAATCGCAGTTCATAACGGTCGTCAATTTGTACCAGTTTACGTAACAGAAAACATGGTAGGTCACAAATTAGGAGAGTTTTCACCAACTAGATCTTTTAGAGGTCATGCTGGAGCAAAAAATAAAGGTAAAAAATAAGAAGCAATGGGAGTTCGTAAAAGAGAAACAGCAGATGCGAGAAAAGAGGCTAATAAGTCTATTGCTTTCGCAAAATTGAATAACTGCCCTACTTCACCTAGAAAAATGCGCTTAGTAGCGGACTTGGTAAGAGGTCAGAAGGTAGAAAGAGCACTTAACATCTTAAGATTCAGTTCTAAAGAAGCTTCAAGAAAATTAGAGAAACTATTATTATCTGCAATCAACAACTGGGAGCAAAAAAATAGTGAAGGTAATTTAGAAGAAGCTGGATTATTTGTTAAAGAGATCAGAGTAGATGGTGGAATGATGTTGAAAAGACTTCGTCCAGCTCCACAAGGTCGTGCACACAGAATAAGAAAACGTTCTAATCACGTAACAATCGTGCTTGGAGCTATCAATAACACACAAAGCAATTCTTAAGCAGCATGGGACAAAAGACAAATCCAATTGGAAATAGACTTGGTATCATCAGAGGGTGGGACTCAAACTGGTATGGTGGAAATGATTACGGTGATAAACTTGCCGAAGATCATAAAATCAGAAAGTATATCCACGCTCGTTTATCAAAAGCTAGTGTATCAAAAGTAATCATCGAGAGAACTTTGAAACTTGTAACCGTTACTATCACTACTGCTAGACCTGGTATCATTATCGGAAAAGGTGGGCAAGAGGTAGACAAGTTAAAAGAAGAACTTAAGAAAGTTACTGACAAAGAGGTTCAAATCAACATCTTTGAAATTAAAAGACCTGAGTTAGATGCTTATCTTGTGGCGACAAGTATCGCTCGTCAAATCGAAAGCCGTATTTCTTACAGACGTGCAATCAAAATGGCTATTGCTGCTTCTATGCGTATGAACGCTGAAGGTATCAAAGTTTTGATTTCTGGTCGTTTGAATGGTGCTGAGATGGCACGTTCAGAAGGTTTCAAAGAAGGTAGAATTCCTCTATCAACTTTCAGAGCTGACATTGATTATGCTTTGGCTGAAGCTCATACTACTTATGGTAGAATGGGTATCAAAGTATGGATCATGAAAGGTGAAGTTTATGGAAAGAGAGATCTTTCTCCACTTGCAGGAATGGATAAAAAACAATCTGGAACTGGTGGTGGTAAAGGTGGAGATTCTCCGAGAGGAGACAGAAAACCTTTTAATAAAGGTGGAAAACCAGACGCTCGCAAAAGAAAGTAAATTTTTAAACTAAAGAAAAATGTTACAGCCTAAAAGAACAAAATACCGTAAGGTACAGAAAGGTAAAATGAAAGGTAACTCTCAAAGAGGGCATGAACTTTCTAATGGAATGTTTGGTATTAAATCTGTACATGAAGATGGAATGTTCTTAACGTCTCGTCAAATCGAAGCTGCGCGTATTGCTGCAACTCGTTTCATGAAGAGAGAAGGACAATTATGGATCAAAATATTTCCAGACAAACCAATTACTAAGAAACCTCTTGAGGTACGTATGGGTAAAGGTAAAGGTGCCGTTGAATATTGGGCTGCCGTTGTTAAACCCGGAAGAATTATGTTTGAAGTTGGAGGAGTTCCTTTATCAGTTGCAAAAGAGGCTTTACGTCTTGCAGCTCAAAAGCTTCCAGTAAAAACTAAGTTCGTCGTTGCTAGAGATTTCGAAGCATAATTTATATTATATTATGAAACAATCAGAAATAAAAGATCTTTCTGCAGCGGAGTTGCAAGAAAAACTTAGTCAAACTAAGAAGATATATGCTGACCTAAAAATGGCCCACGCTATTTCTCCAATTGAGAATCCACTTCAAATTAGAAGTGTAAGAAGAACAGTTGCAAGATTGGCTACAGAGCTAACTAAAAGAGAGTTACAATAATTGTATTCTGCTGAAAGATGGAAGAAAAAAGAAATTTAAGAAAAGAAAGAATAGGTGTTGTTACTTCAAATAAAATGGATAAATCTATTGTTATTGCTGAGGTAAGAAAAGTAAAACACCCATTATACGGTAAGTTCGTGTTGAAAACAAAGAAATACGTTGCACACGACGAAACAAACGACTGTAACATTGGAGATACTGTAAGAATTAGCGAAACGCGTCCTTTGAGTAAAACAAAATGTTGGAGATTAGTTGAAATCTTAGAAAGAGCTAAATAATTATGGTACAACAGGAATCAAGACTAAAAGTAGCAGATAATACGGGAGCAAAAGAAGTTTTAACTATCCGTGTTTTAGGAGGTACCAAAAGAAGGTATGCCTCTGTTGGTGACAAGATTGTAGTATCTATTAAAGATGCAACTCCTAACGGTAACGTTAAAAAAGGAGCTGTTTCAACTGCAGTTGTTGTACGTACCAAAAAAGAAGTGAGAAGAGCTGATGGTTCTTATATCCGTTTCGATGACAATGCATGTGTTCTTTTGAACGCGGCGGGGGAAATGAGAGGAACTCGTGTTTTTGGTCCGGTAGCAAGAGAACTTCGTGAAAAACAATTCATGAAAATTGTATCATTAGCACCAGAAGTGCTTTAATTCGTTTTAAGATGATAAAGCTAAAAATAAAATCAGGAGATATCGTAAGAGTTATTGCTGGAGACCATAAAGGTGCTGAAGGTAAAGTTTTACGTGTTTACCGTGAGAAAAATAAAGCGATAGTTGAAGGTGTAAACATGGTTTCGAAACATACAAAACCAAGTGCTAAAAACCCTCAAGGTGGTATCGTTAAGAAAGAAGCTTCTATACAAATATCTAACATTTCACTAATTGATCCTAAAACTAAGGAAACAACTAGAGTTGGTATTAGAGTAGAAGGAGATAAGAAAGTAAGATTTTCAAAAAAATCTAATCAAGTACTATAGTAATGGCATATACACCTAGACTAAAAGAAGAATATAAGAGTAGAGTAATCTCTGCTCTTAAAGAGGAATTCGGATATACAAACGTAATGCAAGTTCCAAAACTTGAAAAAATCGTTTTGAGCCGTGGAGTTGGTGCAGCTGTATCTGATAAAAAACTTATTGACTATGCAGTTGATGAGTTAACAAAGATCACTGGACAAAAAGCAGTATCTACAATTTCAAAGAAAGACGTTGCGTCATTCAAATTGAGAAAAGGGATGCCTATTGGAGCAAAAGTTACTTTACGTGGTGAAAGAATGTATGAGTTTTTAGATAGACTTATTACTTCTGCTTTACCACGCGTTAGAGATTTTAGTGGTATCAAAGCTACTGGTTTTGACGGAAGAGGTAATTACAACCTTGGAGTTTTAGAGCAAATCATTTTCCCAGAAATTGATATTGACAAAGTAAACAAAATTTCAGGAATGGATATTACATTTGTTACTACTGCAAAAACAGACAAGGAAGCAAAGTCATTATTGGCTGAATTAGGATTACCTTTTAAAAAGAATTAAGACATGGCTAAAGAATCAATGAAAGCCCGTGAGGTGAAAAGAGAGAAAACGGTAGCTAAGTATGCTGAGAAAAGAAAAGCTTTGAAAGAAGCTGGAGATTTTGAAGGATTACAAAAATTACCTAAAAATGCTTCACCAGTTCGTTTACACAATCGTTGTAAATTAACAGGTAGACCAAGAGGTTATATCCGTCAATTTGGTATTTCGCGTGTAACTTTCCGTGAGATGGCTAATAATGGATTAATTCCTGGAGTTAAAAAGGCATCTTGGTAATCTGGCAATAAGTTATTACTTTTGCAAACCAAAAAATAATTTTAATTGATTAAAGGTTCGGGAGATGAGTATCTCCCGAAAACCATAATCGCAATCAAATACATATGTATACAGATCCTATTGCAGATTATTTGACTAGAGTTCGTAACGCTGTGGCTGCAAACCATAAAGTTGTTGAAATTCCAGCTTCTAATCTTAAAAAAGAAATAACTAAGATCTTATTTGATCAAGGTTATATCTTAAGTTACAAATTTGAAACGAATACCGTTCAAGGTTCGATCAAAATCGCTTTAAAGTATGATAAAGATACTAAAGAGCCTGTAATTAAAGATATCCAAAGAATTAGTAAACCTGGTTTACGTAAATACGCAGGTGCTGCCAAATTACCAAGAATCCTTAACGGATTAGGAATTGCTATTGTTTCTACATCAAAAGGTTTGATGACTGGAAAACAAGCTAAGCAATTAAATGTAGGTGGTGAAGTAATTTGTTACGTATACTAATTTTAAAGACTAAATAAGATGTCAAGAATAGGTAAAAGCCCAGTTGTAGTCCCTGCCGGTGTAACTATAGAAGTTAAAGACGGTATCATTACAGTAAAAGGAAAAAAAGGTCAACTAACTCAGGAGTTCTCGGACATTACTGTTAAAGTTGAAGGCGATCAAGTTCTATTAGAGAGATCGTCTGATCATAAAGACCAAAGAGCAAAACACGGATTATACAGATCATTAATCAATAATATGATCATTGGTGTATCTGAAGGTTTTACAAAAGAACTTGAATTAGTTGGAGTTGGTTATAGAGCTTCAAACCAAGGTCAAAAATTAGATTTAGCTCTTGGATATTCTCACAATATTGTTTTAGAAATTGCTCCAGAAGTAGCTTTAGAAACAATATCTGAAAAAGGTAAAAACCCAATCGTAAAATTAACATCATTTGATAAACAACTTTTAGGTCAAGTTGCTGCGAAAATCAGAGGTTTCCGTAAGCCTGAGCCATACAAAGGAAAAGGTGTTAAATTTGTGGGTGAAGTATTAAGAAGAAAAGCAGGTAAATCAGCTTAAAAAATAAGATTATGTCATTAACAAAATCTGATAGAAGACAGAGAATTAGATTCAGAATTAGAAAATCGATTAGTGGTACTGCTGCTAACCCAAGACTATCTGTATTTAGAAGTAACAAAGAAATTTACGCTCAACTTATTGATGATGTAAATGGAGTTACTATATTAGCTGCATCTTCAAGAGAAAAAGAAATAGGAAAAGGTACTAACGTTGAAATTGCTACTGCTGTTGGAAAACTAGTTGCAGAGAAAGCGTTAAAAGCTGGGATTGATACCATCACTTTCGATAGAGGAGGTTATTTATATCACGGTCGTATTAAATCATTAGCAGAAGGCGCAAGAGCGGCTGGACTTAAATTCTAATATATTATGTCTAAATACAAAAATGTAGAATTGGTAAAACCAAGTGGTCTTGAACTTAAAGACCGTCTGGTAAGTGTTAATCGTGTTACTAAAGTTACAAAAGGTGGTAGAGCTTTCGGTTTTTCTGCTATTGTAGTTGTAGGTGATGAAAATGGAGTAGTTGGTCACGGATTAGGAAAATCTAAAGACGTTTCTGAAGCAATTGCGAAAGCAGTAGAAGATGCTAAGAAAAATTTAGTAAAAATTCCTTTGAACGGACAATCTGTTCCTCACGAACAAAAAGGTAAATTTGGTGGTGCACGTGTATTCTTAATTCCTGCTTCTCATGGTACAGGAGTTATTGCTGGTGGAGCTGTTCGTTCAGTTCTTGAATCAGTAGGTATTCACGATGTATTATCTAAATCTCAAGGATCATCAAATCCTCATAACGTAGTAAAAGCAACTTTTGATGCTTTATTGCAAATGAGAAGCGCTCATACTGTTGCAAAACAAAGAGGTGTTTCTTTAGAAAAAGTTTTTAAAGGTTAATTCAAGGAAATTATGGCTAAATTATTAGTAAAACAAGTAAGAAGCAAAATCAACTGTCCTCTTTCTCAAAAGAGAGGTTTAGAAGCTTTGGGTCTACGTAAAATGGGACAAGTTGTAGAGCATGATTCAAACCCTGCTATCCTTGGGATGATAAACAAAGTTAAACACTTAGTTTCTGTCGAAGAAGCTAAATAACAAATACTGTTATGAATTTAAGTAACTTACAACCAGCTGAAGGGTCAACACACAATCAAAATAAAAGATTAGGTAGAGGAGAAGGTTCTGGAAAAGGTGGCACTGCTGCAAGAGGTCACAAAGGAGCAAAATCTCGTTCTGGTTATTCTAAAAAGATTGGTTTTGAAGGAGGGCAAATGCCACTTCAAAGACGTGTGCCTAAGTTTGGTTTCACAAACATCAACCGTAAAGAATACGAAGGTGTTAATTTAGATACGCTTCAATTATTAGTAGACAATGGTGTGATTACTGATTCTGTTTCAATGACAGATTTCGTAGCAAATCGTCTAGCTACCAAAAATGAAATCGTTAAGATTTTAGGTAGAGGAGAATTGAAAGCAAAATTAAAAGTAACTGCTCACAAATTTACTGCTACTGCAAAAGCTGCTATTGAAGCTGCTGGTGGAGAGGCTGTAACAATATAATTTTTCTATTGTATGAAGAAATTTATTGAATCAATAAGCAATGTTTGGAAAATCGAAGAACTGAAAAATAGAATCCTAATTACTTTAGGATTACTTTTAGTATATCGTTTTGGAGCACACGTTACGCTTCCTGGAATTGACGCAACTCAATTGATGGGGTTAGCAGGACAAACTAAAAATGGTCTAGGATCTATTCTAGACATGTTCACCGGAGGTGCTTTCTCTAAAGCTTCAGTTTTTGCTTTAGGAATTATGCCTTATATTTCTGCATCTATTGTGGTTCAGTTAATGGGAATTGCTATTCCTTATTTACAAAAACTTCAAAATGATGGAGAAAGTGGTAGAAAAAAGATTAATCAAATTACACGTTGGTTAACTATTGCTATTACATTGGTTCAAGGTCCAACTTATATCTACAATTTATACAGAACGTTACCTGGAAGTGCATTCTTACTAGGCTTTAATTCTCCGGAGTTCTTGTTTTCGTCTGTTATTATCTTAGTTACGGGTACAATTTTTGCTATGTGGCTTGGAGAAAAGATTACTGATAAAGGTATTGGAAATGGAATTTCATTATTGATTATGGTCGGTATTTTAGCTCGTTTACCACAAGCTTTTATGCAAGAATTTAAGTCTGTTGTTACTAATAATACTGGAGGCTTAATGTTAATGGCTATTGAAATTATTGTATGGTTATTAGTAATTATTTCTTGTGTATTGCTTACAATGGCAGTACGTAGGATTCCAGTTCAGTATGCTCGTCGTACAACAACTGGTGACTATGAGCAAGATTTGGCAGGTGGTAATAGACAATGGATTCCTCTTAAGCTTAATGCTTCTGGGGTTATGCCAATCATTTTTGCTCAGGCAATTATGTTTATACCTGCAGCTGTAGCTGGATTGTCTAAATCAGATACATCACAATCTATTGTTGGCGCTTTTAGTAATATGTTTGGTTTTTGGTATAACTTTGTATTTGCAACTTTAATTATTGTATTTACATTTTTCTATACTGCGATCACTGTACCTACTAACAAAATGGCTGATGATTTAAAAAGAAGTGGTGGTTTTATACCTGGAGTTCGTCCAGGTGCTGAGACTTCAGATTTCTTAGATAAAGTGATGTCTTTAATAACTTTCCCAGGATCTTTATTCCTTGCTTTGATTGCTGTGTTCCCAGCTATTGTTGTAAGTATTATGGATGTACAACAATCTTGGGCGATGTTTTTTGGAGGTACCTCATTAATAATTATGGTTGGAGTTGCGATAGATACTATCCAGCAAATCAATTCATACTTGTTAAACAAACATTATGATGGTTTAATGAAGACTGGTAAAAATAGAAAAGCAGTAGCTTAATATATTTATGGCAAAACAATCAGCAATAGAACAAGACGGATCAATCATTGAAGCATTGTCAAATGCGATGTTCCGTGTAGAGTTAGAAAATGGACATATTGTAATTGCTCATATTTCTGGTAAAATGCGTATGCATTACATCAAATTATTACCTGGTGATAAAGTGAAACTAGAAATGAGTCCTTATGATTTGTCAAAAGCAAGAATTACTTATCGATATTAAAGGATATTCACTATGAAAGTTAGAGCATCAGTAAAAAAGAGAAGTCCCGAGTGCATCATTGTGCGTAGAAAAGGGAGATTGTACGTAATAAACAAAAAGAATCCTAGATTTAAACAAAGACAAGGATAATTATGGCAAGAATAGCAGGGGTAGATATCCCAAAAAATAAGAGAGGTGTTATAGCACTTACCTATATCTTCGGATTAGGAAGAAGTAGAGCTATTGAGATTTTAGAGAAAGCTCAAGTTAGCCAAGATAAAAAAGTTCAAGATTGGAATGATGATGAGATCGGAGCGATTCGTGATGCAGTTTCATTTTACAAAATTGAAGGTGAATTACGTTCTGAAGTTTCTTTAAACATCAAGCGTTTAATGGATATTGGTTGTTACAGAGGTATCCGTCATAGATCTGGTCTTCCGTTAAGAGGACAAAGAACTAAAAACAACTCTAGAACAAGAAAAGGTAAAAGAAAAACTGTTGCTAACAAGAAAAAAGCAACTAAATAATAAGTAATATGGCTAAAGCAACTGCAAAAAAACGTAAAGTTATCGTTGAATCAACGGGTGAAGCTCATATTTCTGCCACTTTCAACAACATTATCATTTCTTTGACTAATAAGAAAGGTGAAGTTATTTCTTGGTCTTCAGCTGGTAAAATGGGTTTCAGAGGTTCTAAAAAGAATACTCCGTACGCAGCTCAAATGGCAGCAGAAGATTGTAGTAAAGTAGCTCTTGAGGCGGGACTTAAAAAAGTTAAAGTTTATGTAAAAGGACCAGGAAACGGACGTGAGTCTGCTATCCGTTCTATTCATAACGGTGGAATTGAAGTTACTGAGATTATCGATGTTACTCCAATGCCTCACAACGGATGTCGTCCTCCAAAAAGACGTAGAGTTTAATACTCAAAATTTATAGTATAACCTAGATTGAAAATAGATTATCGAAGGATAAGACCTGAATTCATAATCTCAATCTTAAACAATTTAAAATGGCAAGATATACTGGTCCTAGTACAAGAATCGCTCGTAAATTTGGCGAAGCAATCTTCGGAGATGATAAATCTTTCGAAAAAAGAAATTATCCACCTGGACAACACGGGATGGCTAAAAAAAGAGGAAAAAAATCTGAGTATGCTGTTCAGTTAATGGAAAAGCAAAAAGCTAAATATTCTTATGGAATTTTAGAAAAACAATTCAGAAATTTATTCGAAAAAGCATCAGCAACTAAAGGAGTAACTGGTGAGGTTTTATTACAATTATGTGAAGCAAGATTAGATAATGTTGTTTTTAGAATGGGGATTGCTCCATCTAGAAGAGGTGCTCGTCAAATAGTATCTCACAGACACATTACTGTAAATGGAGAAGTTGTAAATATTCCTTCTTACCACCTTAAGCCTGGTGATAAAGTTGCAGTTCGTGAAAAATCTAAATCTTTAGAAGCTATCGAACGTTCTTTATCAAATTCAAGTCATGTTTATGAATGGATTACTTGGAACAATGATCTTAAAGAAGGAACTTTCGTTTCTGTACCTGCAAGACTTCAAATTCCAGAAAACATTAAAGAACAATTAATCGTAGAGTTGTACAACAAATAATAATTGACTTAGTCGAAATTTATGGCAATATTTAATTTTCAAAAGCCCGATAAAGTTATCATGATCGATTCAACCGATTTTGAAGGTAAATTCGAATTTAGACCTTTAGAACCTGGTTATGGATTGACAGTTGGTAATGCACTTAGAAGAGTTTTGCTTTCAGCATTAGAAGGTTATGCAATTACATCTGTTCGTATCGAAGGTGTAGATCATGAGTTTTCTACTATTTCAGGTGTTGTTGAAGATGTTACCGAAATTATCCTTAATCTAAAACAAGTACGTTTCAAACGTCAAATTGAAGATATCGATAATGAAGCAGTTACTATTTCTGTTTCTGGAAAAGATCAATTAACAGCAGGTGATTTTCAAAAATTTATATCAGGTTTCCAGGTTCTGAATCCAGACCTTGTTATCTGTAATTTAGATTCAAAAATCAAATTGAACTTCGATTTAACAATCGAAAAAGGTAGAGGATACGTTCCTGCTGAGGAGAACAAAAAACAGAATGCTGCAATTGGAACAATTTTTACAGACTCTATTTTTACTCCGGTAAAAAATGTAAAATATGCAATTGAAAACTTCCGTGTAGAACAAAAAACAGATTATGAAAAATTAGTTTTTGAAATTAAAACTGATGGTTCTATTAATCCAAAAGATGCTCTTACTGAGGCTGCTAAAGTTTTAATTCACCATTTCATGTTGTTTTCTGACGAAAGAATTACACTTGAGGCTGACGAAATTGCACAAACAGAATCGTATGATGAAGAGTCATTGCATATGAGACAATTGCTTAAAACTAAGCTTGTTGATATGGATTTATCTGTGAGAGCATTAAATTGCTTGAAAGCGGCTGAAGTTGATACACTTGGTGATTTAGTATCGTTCAATAAAAATGACCTAATGAAATTCCGTAATTTTGGTAAAAAATCTTTAACTGAACTTGATGAACTTGTTGCAGTTAAAAATTTAACTTTCGGAATGGACTTAGCTAAATACAAACTAGATAAAGAATAATTCAATCCCGCTTGCGGGGTTAAATTTAAAATAGCAATGAGACACGGAAAAAAATTCAATCACTTAAGCAGACAGACTGGACATAGAAAAGCTATGTTAGCTAATATGGCTTGTTCTCTTATTGAGCACAAACGTATTAACACTACTGTTGCTAAAGCTAAAGCGCTTAAACAATTCGTTGAGCCTTTAATCACAAAATCAAAAGAAGATACGACTCATAACCGTCGTATTGTTTTTGCTTACTTACGTAGCAAATATGCTGTAACTGACTTGTTCAGAGACGTAGCTGCTAAAGTTGGAGACCGTCCAGGTGGATACACTCGTATCATTAAAGTTGGAAATCGTTTGGGAGATAATGCTGATATGGCAATGATCGAACTTGTAGATTTCAATGAACTTTACAATGGTGGTAAAAAAGAAGTTAAAAAAGCAAAAAGCCGTCGTGGTGGTAAAGCTAAAAAAGCTGAGGAGACTACTCCAGAAGCTCCTGCTGCTGAATCAGAATCGACTACTGAAGCTTCTGAATAATTATGAAAGTAATGATTCTATAGAAATCAAGGATAAACTAATTTTTAGTTTATCCTTTTTTTTTGATTTTTTTTGAAAAAGAAAATTAAAATTTAACTTATTTGAATGTGTAGGTTTTATTTTTATCAATGAAATTTTTAAAAAATCTTGGAAGCACTCTTTTAAAGAAGTAAATTTGCACAATATCTAATTACAATTGAAACGGGCTTGGCCAGTTTTGAATGACGATCAAAAACAATACAATTAAATAATGAAATACACGACACGACAAAGCGCCATTTTATTACTAAGTGATGGAACTATCTTTCACGGAAAATCTATCGGAATTAGCGGTAAAACTTTCGGTGAAGTTTGTTTTAATACTGGAATGACCGGATACCAAGAGATTTTTACAGACCCTTCTTATTTCGGACAAATTATGGTTACTACTAATCCGCATATTGGTAATTATGGTGTAAATGATTTAGAAATTGAATCAGAAAGCGTTAAAATTGCTGGTTTGGTTTGTAAAAACTTTAGTTTTAATTATTCTAGAGAAGATGCTTCTGGAAGCTTAGAAGATTATTTCAAGAAACAAAACCTTATTTGTATTTCAGATGTTGATACAAGAGCACTTGTTAGCTACATTCGTGATAACGGTGCTATGAATGCTGTGATCTGTACAGATGGCACTTCAGTTGAAGATTTAAAGAAAGAACTGGCTAATGTGCCAAATATGGAAGGTTTAGAGTTGGCTTCAAAAGTCTCAACTACTGAGCCTTATTTTTTTGGTAGCGAAAATGCTACTTATAAAATATCAGCTTTAGATCTTGGAATAAAGAAAAACATCTTAAGAAATCTTGCTAAGAGAGATTGCTATATTAAGGTTTTTCCATATGATTCTACTTATGAAGATTTGGAAGCTTTTAATCCTGATGGCTACTTCTTGTCAAATGGTCCTGGAGATCCAGATCCTCTTTACGGAGCGATAGAAGTTGCGAAAAGAATTATTGCAGATGACAGACCGTTATTTGGAATTTGTTTAGGACATCAAATTATTGCTTTGGCAAATGGGGTTCCAACCTACAAAATGTTTGGTGGGCACAGAGGAATTAATCATCCTGTAAAAAATCTTATAACGGGTAAAGGTGAAATTACTTCTCAAAATCATGGTTTTGCTGTGAAAAGAGAATCTTTAGAAGGGCATCCGGAATTAGAGGTTACGCACATACATTTGAATGATGATACTGTTGCAGGTATGCGAATGAAGAATAAGAATTGTTTTTCAGTACAATACCATCCTGAAGCTAGTCCTGGACCTCATGATTCTTCTTATTTATTCGATCAATTTGTTGAGAACATTAAACTAGCTACTGCTAAAACGATATAGTTAATAAATAAAGGTGTTTAATAGCAAGAATGCATTTTTACTATTAAATATTTTTATAATTTCGAAAAAAAATATAATTTATTAATAAAAAACAAAAATAATGAGTATTATAATTAAAGTTCACGCAAGACAAATTCTTGATTCTAGAGGTAATCCTACTATTGAAGTTGATGTAGTAACTGAAAATGGAGTTTTAGGTAGAGCAGCTGTTCCATCTGGAGCATCAACTGGAGAGCACGAAGCTGTTGAATTACGTGATGGAGGTAAAGCTTATCTTGGAAAAGGAGTTTTGAACGCAGTGAATAATGTAAATACTGTTATTGCTGAAGAGTTAGTTGGAACTTCTGTTTTCGAACAAAACACTATCGATCAATTAATGATCGATTTAGACGGAACTCCAAATAAATCTAAATTAGGAGCTAATGCAATTTTAGGAGTTTCTCTAGCTGCTGCAAAAGCTGCTGCTAATGAACTAGGATTGCCATTGTACAGATATGTGGGTGGAGTTTCTGCTAACACACTTCCTGTACCGATGATGAATATCATCAATGGTGGTTCTCATTCTGATGCGCCTATTGCATTTCAAGAATTTATGATTTTCCCTGTAAAAGCGACTTCATTTACACACGCTATGCAAATGGGAACTGAAATTTTCCATAGTTTGAAAAAAGTATTACATGACAGAGGTTTAAGTACTGCAGTTGGTGATGAAGGAGGTTTTGCTCCAAACTTAGCTGGAGGTACTGAAGATGCTTTAGACACTATCAAATTAGCAGTTGAAAAAGCTGGATATACTTTTGGTGACGAAATTATGATTGCTCTTGACTGCGCTGCTTCTGAGTTTTATGTAAACGGTAAATACGATTATACTAAATTTGAAGGTGAAACTGGTAAAATCAGAACTTCTGAAGAGCAAGCTGATTATTTAGCTGAACTTGCTGCTAAATATCCAATTATTTCTATCGAAGACGGTATGTACGAAAATGATTGGGATGGATGGAAATACTTAACAGATAAAATTGGTGATAAAGTACAATTAGTAGGTGATGATTTATTTGTTACTAACGTTGAGCGTTTGTCTACTGGTATTGAAAAAGGAATCGCAAATTCAATTTTAGTTAAAGTAAACCAAATTGGAACTTTAACTGAAACTATTGCTGCTGTAAACATGGCTAAAAATGCTGGTTACACTTCAGTAATGTCTCACCGTTCTGGAGAAACAGAGGATACTACAATTGCAGATTTAGCTGTTGCTTTGAACTGTGGTCAAATTAAAACAGGTTCAGCTTCTCGTTCTGATCGTATGGCAAAATACAATCAATTATTAAGAATTGAAGAAGAATTAGGAAGTACTGCTTATTTCCCAGGATTAAACGCTTTCAAAATCAAATAATTGTAAGAGTTATATATTAAATTTAAACCATTCGTTTTTGCGAATGGTTTTTTTTTGGAGTTTTAACAAATTCATAGCAGGATTCTTTTTTTAATTAGTCTTAAATTCCTTAGATTTGATAAATTATTATTTTAAAGATTTATTTCCGATATATTATGTCAAAAATAGCTACATTAGAAGTAGATGGTCAAAAAATTGAACTTCCGGTTATTACGGGGAGCGAAAATGAATCAGCTATCGATATCAACAAATTACGTGATTTAACTGGGATTATTACAATTGATCCAGGATACAAAAATTCTGGTTCTTGCAAAAGTGAAATCACTTTCTTAGACGGAGAATTAGGAATTTTGCGTTACAGAGGGTACTCAATTGAAGATTTAGCTGAAAAAGCTAATTTTTTAGAAGTATCTTATCTTTTAATTTTTGGTGAATTACCAACAGCTCAAGAATTAGAGCAGTTTGAAAATGGTATTAAAAAACATACTCTGGTAAACGAAGAGATGAAAAATATCATTGACGGATTCCCAAAAACAGCACATCCAATGGGCGTTTTATCTGCTTTAACTAGTGCTTTAACAGCATTTAACCCTAAAGCAGTAAATGTTGATAATGAAAAAGAAATGTATGAAGCCATTTGCAAAACAATGGGTAAATTTCTTGTAATTGCAACGTGGACTTATAGAAAATCTATGGGTTATCCATTAAATTATTACGATAACACAACAGGTTACGTTGATAATTTTATGCAATTAATGTTTAAATTGCCTACAGGACCTTACGCAGCAAATCCTGTTGTTGTTGCAGCATTGGATAAATTATTTATTCTTCATGCAGATCACGAGCAAAACTGTTCTACTTCAACTGTAAGAATGGTGGGTTCATCTCATGCTGGTTTATTTGCTTCTATTTCTGCTGGAGTTTCTGCACTTTGGGGACCTCTTCATGGAGGCGCAAATCAGGCAGTACTTGAAATGTTGGAAGAAATCAATAAAGATGGTGGAGACACTGATAAATTTTTAGCGAAAGCAAAAGACAAAAATGATCCTTTCCGTTTAATGGGATTTGGTCATAGAGTTTATAAAAACTTTGATCCAAGAGCAAAGATCATCAAAAAAGCAGCTAAAGAAGTTTTAGAAACTTTAGGTGTTGAAGATCCAATTTTAGAAATTGCTAAAAAATTAGAAGCAGCAGCTCTTGAAGATGATTACTTCAAATCTAGAAACTTATATCCAAACGTTGACTTTTACTCTGGAATTATATACAGAGCTTTGGGAATTCCAACTGATATGTTTACAGTTATGTTTGCTATTGGTAGATTGCCAGGTTGGATTGCGCAATGGAAAGAAATGCGTGAAAACAAAGAGCCAATTGGCAGACCAAGACAAATTTACACTGGTCATCCGCTGAGAGAGTTTAAGTCTAACAAATAAAATAACTTTAAAAGCTTCACTTAACTGTGAAGCTTTTTTTATATTTGCCCAAAATATAATAAAGTTATGTTGCAATTAAATGTTAAGAACGAAACATCAAGATTACGTGCTGTAGTTTTGGGTTCTGCTGTTCATAATGGGCCAACACCATCTTTGGATGAAGCCTATGATCCTAAATCATTGGAACATATAAAAGCAGGAACTTATCCTCTTGAAAAAGACATGGTTCTTGAAATGGATGCTTTTAATACTGTTTTTCAAAAATATGATGTAAAAGTTTATCGTCCGGAAATGATTGAAAATTACAATCAGATTTTTGCTAGAGATATTGGTTTTGTAATTGATGATGTATTTGTAAAATCTAATATACTGCCAGATAGAGAACGAGAATTGGATGCAATTCAATACGTAATAGATCAAATAAATCCACTGAAAGTAGTTCGTCCTCCAGAAGAAATTCATATAGAAGGCGGCGATGTTATGCTTTGGAATGATCATATTTTTATTGGAACTTATAAAGGAAGTGATTATAAAGATTATATCACTGCAAGAACCAATATGCAGGGCGTTAATTATATTAAGGAATTATTTCCGAATAAAATTGTCAAAGAATTTGATTTAGTAAAATCTAAATTAGAAGCACGCGACAATGCACTTCACTTAGATTGTTGTTTTCAGCCAGTTGGCAAGAACAAAGGAATTATTTACAAAAGGGGTTTTCGCGAAGAAGCTGATTATTTGTATTTGGTAAATCTTTTTGGGAAAGAAAATTTATTTCATATCGAAAGAAACGAAATGTATCATATGTTTTCGAATGTATTTTCGATTGATGAAAATGTAGTAGTTTCAGAAAAGAACTTTACAAGATTAAACAACTGGCTTCGTTCAAATGGATTTATTGTTGAAGAAATTCCATACGCTGAAATCGCAAAACAAGAAGGGTTACTAAGATGTTCAACCTTACCATTAATTAGAGATTAAATATTGTTTCAAGTTTAAGGTTTCAAGTCTTTTGCAACGTGAAGCCTGACCTGAAACCTGGAACAAATAAAACATAAAAAATGAAACAAACAACAAATGCAATCGTAATGATTCGGCCAGTTGCTTTCAGAATGAATGAACAGACTGCCGTAAATAACTATTACCAAAAAGTATTAGACGGACTTTTACCAAGTACAGTAAATGCTAAAGCACAGCAAGAATTTGATGTTTTTGTTGAAAAACTAAGAGCGGTAGGAGTTGATGTTACAGTTATAGAGGATACGTTAGAAACGGATACTCCAGATAGTATTTTTCCAAATAATTGGGTTTCATTTCATGAAAATGGAGATGTAGCATTATATCCAATGTTTGCTGAAAATCGTCGTCGCGAGCGTCGTGAAGATATTTTAGATACCCTTGAAGAAAAAGGTTTTGAGATTTCTAATATCATGGATTACACATCGGCAGAAGAAGATGGTTTTTTTCTGGAAGGTACAGGAAGTCTGCTTTTAGACAGAGCAAATGCAAAAGCTTACTGTGCCTTGTCACCTCGCGCTGATGAAGAATTATTTATTGAGTTTTGTGAAGATTTTGATTATGCTCCCGTAATTTTTGAAGCTTTTCAAACTGTAGATGGAGAACGTAAGTTGATCTATCATACGAACGTAATGATGTGCTTAGGCGAAACATTTGCTGTTATTTGTGCTGATTGTATTGATGATAAAAAAGAGCGTAAAATGGTTCTTGAAAATCTAAAAGCCGACAAAAAAGAAATTATTTTGATTACTGAAGCGCAGGTAAATAATTTTGCAGGTAATATGTTAGAAGTTAGAGGGACAAACGATAAAAAATATATTGTTATGAGCGCTTCTGCTCATCAGAGCTTAACTCCAAAACAAATTGCTCAATTAGAAAATCATGCTGAAATTTTGAGTTCAAGCCTAGATACAATCGAAGCTTGTGGAGGCGGAAGCGCCAGATGCATGATGGCTGAAGTGTTTTTGCCGAGAAACTAGAGGTATTTTTAAATATAAAAAGAGGGATAGAACAAGATGTTTTATCCCTCTTTTTGGTTTTCAAAGAAAACAATCTACATTAAATTTCCTTTTATAATATTAATGATAGAACTCACTATATATTGAATTCCGATAGAAATTACGATAAAACCGACAATTCTAGAGATGGCAACAATTCCTGAAGCACCAAGTATTCTTGCTAAGTAATGCGCGCTTTTTAGAATAGCAAAAATTGCAACTGCAATGGCTAAAATAGCTAATGTCGAAATTATGATTTCTTCCATTCCGTGATGCTCTTGGTAAAAAGCGATTAATAGCGAAATTGATCCAGGACCAGCTAACATTGGAATTGCTAATGGAGTTAGTGCGATATCATTTCGTTGTTGTGCTTCATTTTCAATCTTTTTATTAATTCCTCTTGTTTTGTTGAACTTTCCAGAAAGTAATGAAAAACCAGAATTTACGATTACGATTCCGCCAGCAATTCGCAGAGCATCAATACTAATTCCGAAAAAAGTTAAAACATACTGTCCAATAAAATATGAAACAATCAAAATAATAAAAACGTTTATGGCAGTCCACAGTGAAATTCTAGAACGTTCTTTTTGAGAATCATGTTGTGTTAGTCCAACAAAAATAGGAACGGTTCCGATTGGATTTAAAACTGAAAAAAGAGCAGCAAATAGGTAAACGAATAAATCCATATAATTGGGGTTAGTAAAGTAAAAATAGTCAATTTTTAATATTTCAAAGCAAATTCGTGTTAGGATATTGTTTTTATTACTGTTAATTCTAAATAAATTACCTTAATTAAGCTCATTCTTTTTGATTACTTTTGCATTATATTTTAAAATGATGAAAAATAAAAAAACTTTAGTTCTTGGTGCTACTACAAAACCAGAACGTTATGCTTTTAGAGCAATAAATATGTTGGTAGATAAAGGGCACTCTGTTTTGGCAATTGGTCAAAAAGCGGGTGAAGTGGCAGGTATAAAAATTCACACTAAAGCCATCCCTGTTAAGAATATAGATACTGTTACTTTATATTTGAATCCTACTCGTCAGCGTGATTACTATAATTACATTATAGAAGCACAGCCCAAAAGAGTCGTTTTTAACCCAGGAACTGAAAATCCAGAATTATACCAATTGTTAGAATTGAATAATATCAAGGCTGAAGTTGCTTGTACATTGGTTTTATTGGCTACTAATCAATATTGATTTTAGTGGCTTCAAAGCCTTGTAAATCATTAAAAGTATTACTTTTGTCCCATGGAATTTTCATCTAAATTAATAGAAAAAGCAGTCAACGAAATGTCTCAATTGCCTGGAATTGGCAAAAGAACAGCTTTGCGATTGGTTCTCCATTTATTAAAACAGCCTAAAGAACAGACCGGTTTTTTATCGCAGGCATTATTAAATATGCGTGAGGATATTAAATTTTGCGAAAGCTGTAATAATATTTCAGATACAAAGGTCTGTGAAATTTGTGCAAATCAGGCAAGAAATCATCAGACTATTTGTGTAGTTGAGGATATTAGAGATGTAATGGCAATTGAAAATACAGGTCAATATAAAGGAATTTATCATGTTCTTGGAGGTAAAATTTCTCCAATTGAAGGTGTAGGTCCTAGTCAGTTAAATATTTCAAGTTTAGTTGAGAAAGTTAAATCTGGAAAAGTTATAGAGATTATTTTTGCGCTCAGTTCAACTATGGAAGGTGATACCACAAATTTCTATATTTACAAGCAAATTGCAGAAGCGGAAATTGTGATTTCTACCATAGCAAGAGGAATTTCTGTAGGAGATGAGTTAGAATATGCAGATGAAATTACACTCGGAAGAAGTATTTTGCATCGTGTTCCGTTTGAAAAAACTTTCAAAAACAATTAAATAAACCTAAATAAAGCATAGATTTTCTGAAGATTAAAGGAAAAACTATATTTGCGATAAATTTTCAATAATGACAAAAAAGAGCTTTTATTTATTACTATTGATCAGTACATTTTTTACATCTTGCATTCCAATAAAAGACTTGGTGTATTTGCAGGATAAAAATACTTCTGGAGAACAAAATACAATTGCTGCAGTTGAATCTAAGCCTTATAGATTGCAGGTAAATGATGTATTAAGTGTTTCTATAAAAGCGATTGATCCCAAATTAGTGTCTATTTTTAGCACTACTGGAGGAGGAGCTCCTCAATCAGAATCTGGTTTGTATTTTGATGGTTTTACAGTCGATGATCATGGTAACATCCGTATGCCAATTCTAGGAGAAATTAACGTTATAGGTTTTACCTTGGAAGAGGTAAGAATTAAAATTGAGAAAAAATTACTTGATGAATATTTTAAGAGCGAAGCCAATGTTTTTGTTACAGTTAAATTGGCTGGTTTTAGATATACTATAAATGGAGAGGTTGGAAGCACTGGAACAAAAACATTGTTTCAAGAGCATGTAAACATCATGGAAGCCATTGCAAATTCTGGAGATATTACTACTGTGGGAAATAGAAAAGCTGTAATGGTAATTCGCCAAACTCCTACAGGTGTACAAATGAATGAAATTGATCTTACAGATGTTAATGTAATGAAATCCCCATATTATTATTTACAGCCAAACGACTATATTTACGTAAAACCATTGAGACAGAAAACGTGGGGAACGGGACAAACAGGTATACAATCTATAGGCACCATTATTACGCTATTATCATTGGCAACGACTGTTTATCTGATTATCAAAAATTAAAACTAAATTCAAAAGATGTTAGATATAAAAGATTTTTCGATTTTTGAAAATCATTCAAATTTTGATTTTAAAGGGTTTTTATTAAAAATTCTCAGTTACTGGAAATTATTCTTAATTAGTTTAATAATAGCTTTTTCGATAGCATATCACGTAAATATTCGTAAAGAAAAAATTTATGGAATGCAGACGATGGTCTCTATTAAAGAAGAAAGAAATCCTTTTTTTACATCAAACACTAGTTTAGTTTTTAATTGGGGCGGAATTTCAGATCAAGTAAATGGAATTTCTACGGTATTACAATCTAGATCTCACAATGAGTTGGTTGTAAGTAAATTACAGTTCTATATTGATTATCTTACACAAGGAGAATATAATTTGGTGGACTCCTACGGAGCAGTGCCTTTTTATGTAGATATTGATAAATCAAAAGGCCAGCTTGCAAATACATTAATTCGTATCAAATTTTTAAGTGCAAACGAGTATGAAATTCGTATTCCATTTGAAAGTCCTTCGGTTTCATTAATCACTTATTCTAATAATACTTATTCTAACACTGCTGTTCAGCCTGTCGAATTTGTGAAAAGATTTAAAGTTGGCGAACAGGTTTCTTTGCCCTTTTTAAATTTGAAATTGCAAATAAATGACAATCCAGGTTTGTATACAGGAAATGAGTATTTTATAAGGTTTAATGATTTTGACGGTACTGTGGCTAGCTATAGAGGAATAAGCGTTAACTCTGATGATAAGGGAGGTTCAATATTAACGTTAGGTCTTCAGGGTGCCAATAAAGCCAGAATGGTAGAATATTTGAATGCAACTGTAAAAATGTTGATCAAAATTCAGCTTGACGGTAAAAACCAGTTTGCAACAAATACAATTGCATTTATTGACAGTACACTTGTTGCAATGGAATCAGAATTAAAACAGACCGGCAATGAGCTGAAATCTTTTACAAAAAATAAAAACATATACGAAATTGAAGGCGGAGGAGCTAAGGTTTCTGATAAAATAATGGACTTTGATTTGGAAAAAGATCAGGTTTCTAGAAAAATTGCTTATTATAATTCCCTAAAAGCCTATTTAAATAATAGTGTAGACTATTCACGATTGCCGGCTCCATCTGTTGCAGGAATTGAAGATCCAAATATAATTGCAAGTATTTCGAAACTTATTGCTCTTTCTACTCAAAGATCAGAAATGGCATATGCTGTAAAAAGTGATAAGATTTTTAAAGATTTTGATAATCAAATTCAGGCTGTCAAAAATGTTTTACAAGAAAATATTGCTTCGGCCAAAGCTTCATTGCTGTATGATTTGTCCATGGTAAACGCTAAGATTGGCCAGGCAGAAAGTACTGTTAAAAGACTTCCCGAAGAACAGCAGGAATTATTAAAAATTAAAAGAAAATACGACTTAAACGATAATATTTATACTGAATTTTTGCAAAAACGAAATGAAGCTGAGATTGTAAAAGCTTCTAACTTGTCAGATATTCATTTTATTGATCCAGCAAAAGATATTGGAGGAGGGCTTATTGGACCTAAGACTTCTGTAAATTATATATTGGCTTTGTTTCTTGGTTTTTTGATTCCATTATTATTTGTTTTTGGAATTTTCTTCATCAATAATTCAATTCAAAATGCAGATGATATCAGTAAGCTGACTCAGATACCTTTAATTGGCGTAATTGGGGTTAATAAAGGCGGGGTTAATTTAGCTGTTTTTGATAAGCCAAAGTCCGCGCTCTCTGAAGCTTTCAGAACCATTCGTTCTTCATTACAATTTTTATATAAAAAACAGCAGGTCAGCGGTTCGAAAACTTTAATGATAACTTCTTCAATTAGTGGAGAAGGAAAAACATTTTGTTCTATAAATATTGCGACGGTTTTTGCATTAAGTGAAAAGAAGACAGTAATTATTGGGTTAGATCTTAGAAAACCAAGATTGGCAGATGAATTTAATCTTATAAATCATAAAGGCGTTGTAAATTATTTAATTAAGCAAAATACTTTAGCTGAAATTACAAATTCAACACCAATTCCAAATCTTGATGTTATACTTTCTGGGCCAATACCTCCAAATCCATCTGAATTGATTTTAAGTGATGCAATGAAAGAATTAATAGATGAGTTAAAAGAGAAGTATGATTATATTATTTTAGATACACCTCCCGTTGGTCTAGTTTCTGATGCTTTAGAATTAGCACAATATGCAGATGTAACGCTCTATATTGTCAGACAGAATTATACTAAAAAAGAAATGATAACGTTGCTGAATACAAGAATTAAGCGAGGTGAACTAAGCAATGCGAGTATTGTCTTAAATGGTTACGAGAACAAGGCTAAATACGGATCTGCTTACGGATACGGATATGGTTATGGTGCATATGCAAACGGATATCATGAAGAAGATAAGAAAACAGGATTTTTAGAATCTATTCGTAATAAATTCAATAGAAAATAATTGAAGTAATGAAAACATCAACTCAAAAAACAGTTTTAATTACGGGGGGAGCTGGTTTTATTGGATCTAATTTATGTGAGTATTTTTTAAAAGCTGACTATAAAGTTATTTGCCTCGATAATTTTTCGACAGGTCATCGCCATAATTTGAAAGATTTTATAGAGAATACTAATTTTAAATTAATCGAAGGAGATATCCGAAATATTGCCGATTGTGTTTCAGCAGTCCAAGGAGTTGATTATGTTTTGCATCAAGCCGCTTTAGGGTCTGTTCCAAGGTCTATAAATGATCCAATTACGACAAACGATGTTAATGTTTCTGGATTTTTAAATATGCTTACAGCTTCCCGTGATGCAAAAGTAAAACGTTTTATTTATGCGGCGAGTTCTTCAACTTATGGAGATTCAGTAGGATTGCCAAAAGTAGAAGATGTGATTGGAAAGCCATTATCACCATATGCCATTACAAAATATGTAAACGAATTATATGCTGAAATTTTCAGTAAAACATATGGTTTAGAAACTATTGGATTGCGTTATTTTAATGTTTTTGGAAGAAAACAAGATCCAAAAGGAGCGTATGCAGCTGTAATTCCTAAGTTTGTTATGCAATTGATGAATCATGAAAGTCCAGTTATAAATGGAGACGGAAATTATTCTCGCGATTTTACATATATTGATAATGTAATTCAAATGAATGAATTAGCAATGACAAGTCAAAATACAAAGGCGGTAAATACAGTTTACAATACAGCATTTGGTGATCGAAATACACTCAATGATTTGGTTGGATATTTAAAAAAATATTTATCTGAATTTGATTCGGAAATTGCTAATGTGAAGATCATTTATGGCGAAAATCGTGCAGGTGATATTCCGCATTCATTGGCAAGTATTGACAAAGCGAAAACAATGTTGGGTTATAATCCTAAATATTCATTACAGGAAGGTTTGAAAGAAGCAGTAAGTTGGTATTGGGAAAATTTGAAATAAGTCGAAGATTAAGATAATAGAAAATTAAATGAAAATTACAAAAATTTGTTGCATTGGCGCAGGTTATGTTGGAGGTCCAACAATGGCAGTAATTGCACAAAAATGTCCACATATTCAAGTCACTGTTGTCGATTTGAACGAACAAAGAATTAAAGATTGGAATGATCCCAATACAGATAACATTCCGATTTACGAACCGGGTTTATCAGAGATCGTAGCAGAGGCAAGAAATAGAAATCTTTTCTTTTCAACAGAAGTTGAGAAAGCAATTGATGAAGCTCAAGTAATTTTTATATCAGTAAATACCCCAACCAAAACCTATGGAAAAGGAAAAGGCATGGCGGCTGATTTAAAATATATCGAATTATGCGCAAGGCAAATTGCAAAAGTTGCGAAGCAAAATAAAATAGTTGTTGAAAAATCAACATTGCCAGTTCGAACTGCTGAAGCAATAAAAAGTATTTTAGATAATACAGGAAATGGAGTTCAGTTTCAAATTTTATCAAATCCTGAATTTTTAGCAGAAGGAACAGCGGTTACAGATTTACTGAATCCGGACCGAATTTTAATTGGTGGAGATACAACTCCTGAAGGACAAAATGCAATTAATGCGTTGGTCGATGTTTATGCAAACTGGGTCGACAAAGATAAAATTTTAACTACGAATGTTTGGTCGTCAGAATTATCTAAGCTTACGGCTAATGCATTTTTGGCACAGCGTATTTCTTCTATAAATGCAATGTCAGAATTGTGTGAAAAAACCGGTGCAGATGTAACTGAAGTAGCAAGAGCAATTGGTATGGATAGCAGAATTGGTTCTAAGTTTCTTAAAGCTTCCGTTGGTTTTGGAGGTTCTTGTTTTCAGAAAGATATTTTAAACTTAGTCTATATTGCAAAATCATATGGATTAAATGAAGTTGCAGATTATTGGGAGCAAGTAATCATAATGAATGATCATCAAAAAAGAAGATTTTCTAATAAAATTGTTCAGACATTATATAATACAGTTGCAGATAAGAAAATAACATTTTTAGGCTGGGCTTTCAAAAAAGATACAAACGACACACGTGAGTCTGCGGCTATTTATATTGCAGATGATTTAATAAACGAACAGGCTAAAATCTCTGTTTACGATCCGAAGGTTTCAAGAAATAAAATGTTGAGTGATCTAGATTATTTGCAAACAAGATCAAACGAAGAGAATAGCAATTCATTAGCAATATTCGACAATGCTTATGAAGCTTGCAAAGGATCGCACGCTATTGCTGTTTTAACTGAATGGGATGAATTTACAACTTACGATTGGAAAAAAATCTATGATTCGATGCACAAGCCAGCATTTCTTTTTGACGGCCGAAATATTTTGAATGCAAAAGAAGTTGAAGCAATTGGATTTATTTATAAAGGAATAGGTTCTTAGTTGAAGATAATATTGAAATAAATAATATGAAATGAATAGGGAAGAAGTTTAGAAATTTATTTCAATAAAGAGAAAAATTATGACTTGGTATGTTTTGTATACAAAGCCTAAATGGGAGAAAAAAGTTGCGGAGAAACTTACGCAAAATGGGATTGAGTGCTACTGTCCATTAATAACTCAAGTGAAAGAATGGTCAGATAGAAAGAAAAAGATTGAAGTGCCGCTTTTCAATTCTTATGTTTTTGTACAATTACCAGATTCAGAACGAAATTCAGTATTTACGGTTCCGGGTGTTGTTCGATATTTATTTTGGCTTGGAAAGCCAGCCATTGTAAGAGATGAGGAAATAAATGTTATCAAAACAAGTCTGAAGAGTTCAAATATTAGTGATATATCAGTAAGATCAATTCAGGTTGGCGATAGAATAAAATTGGATTCAGGAGCATTCAATAACCAAGATGCAATTGTTCAGGAAATTTCTAATACACAGTATATTTTAGTACTGGAATCTTTAGGGTGTGTGTTAAAAATAAAATATAAGTAAAATTTAACTTTAAATTTTTAACTTATCTTTAAGTGAAAAAGAAGATAAAATCTCTCTGATTTGAGGTTTTATCTTCTTTTTTTTTAGCTATTCTACTTTTTATATGCTGATAGATAGTAGTTTGGTTATTTTTTGTTTTTTTTAACCAGTAGATTTTCGATGTTTACGGGAAACCGTATTGAATAAATTGACTTAATATGTTATATTTGCCGCAAATGATTTTAGAATACCTGTGTCAATTTTTTGTGACTCAGGACGGCGAAGCCGTGAATTGTAATGAGTGAATTGAATAAAAAAGACTACAAATTGAATCAAAATATTAAAATAGCTGTTATAGGTTTAGGTTATGTTGGTCTTCCTTTGGCTAGGCTATTTGGTACAAAATATTCTGTTGTAGGTTTTGATATAAATGAGTCAAGAGTTAGATCTTTAAAATCGGGAACAGATTCTACATTAGAAGTTGATGATGCAACCTTGCAGAAAGTACTAATTAATAGTCCAAATGATATAAAAGGATTGTATTGTACCACTTCTTTAAATGATATAGCAGATTGTAACTATTTTATAATAACAGTTCCAACCCCTGTTGATAAAAATAATCGTCCAGATTTGACTCCTTTATATAAATCGAGCGAATCAGTCGGAAAAGTTTTAAAAAAGGGTGATATCGTAATTTATGAATCTACGGTCTATCCAGGTGTTACAGAAGAACAATGCGTGCCAGTTTTAGAAAAAATTTCAGGATTGAAATTTAATCAAGACTTTTATGCAGGATATTCTCCAGAACGAATTAACCCAGGAGATAAGGAACATACTGTTGAAAAGATTTTGAAAGTAACTTCAGGTTCAACTCCTGAAATTGGCTTAAAAGTCGATGCGTTATATAAATCCGTTATTACTGCAGGAACTCACTTGGCGCCATCAATAAAAGTTGCTGAAGCGGCAAAAGTTATAGAAAATTCTCAAAGAGATATTAATATTGCTTTTGTAAATGAATTGGCTAAAATATTCAATTTAATGAATATTGATACTCAGGAAGTATTAGCAGCTGCATCTACAAAATGGAATTTCCTTCCGTTTAAACCAGGTCTAGTAGGGGGACATTGTATAGGAGTTGATCCCTATTATTTAGCACAAAGAGCACAAGAATTTGGCTACCATCCTGAAATAATTTTAGCAGGGCGACGTTTAAATGACAGTATGGGTGAATACATTGCGTCTCAAGTTATTAAGTTGATGATAAAAAAAGGTATTTCTGTTAATGGAGCAGAGCTATTAATGCTTGGAATTACTTTTAAAGAAAATTGCCCAGACGTTAGAAATACTAAAATTGTTGATGTTATTAAAGCATTAACAGAATACGGAATCTCGGTAACCATATTTGATCCTCTTGCTAATGCAAATGATGTAAAAAAAGAATATAATTTAGTAACGATTAACGCTGTTCCAGAAAATAAATTTGATGCGATAGTTCTAGGAGTAGCTCACGCAGCATTTTTAGAATTAAATTTTTCTGAGTTACAAAAAACAAATAGTTTAATATACGATGTAAAAGGAGTTTTAGGTACTATATCTGATAATAGATTATAAATAACTAAGAGTTCTTTTTTTATATAAAAAAGATGAGTATAAATAAGTCAATTACACATGTAATTTTAACAGGAGGCGTAGGAAGTAGATTATGGCCTCTTTCTCGTAAAAGTCAGCCAAAACAATATTTAGAGATATTTGAAGGAAAATCATTATTTGAAATGACAGTTGATCGAAATAGTCATTTGGCAAATAAAGTTATGGTAGTTGGAAACGTTGATAATCATCATTTAAGTGGAAAAGTGATGGATAAAACGCAGACCTCATATATTAATGTTGTCGAAGCAACACCTCGAAATACCGCAGCAGCCATTGCATTTGCAGCATTTGCTTCTGAACCTGAAGATGTATTGCTTGTAACGCCATCAGATCATATTATTGATATAATGGAAAATTATAATAATGCGATAAGTGAAGCGGTTTCAAAAGCGCAAGAAGGTTTTATTGTAACATTTGGAGTTATTCCAACTAAGCCTGAAACTGGTTATGGATATATTGAATATAAAGGAGATAAAGTAATATCATTTCGTGAGAAACCAAACGAAACCACAGCAAAAGAATTTATTTCTAAAGGTAATTTTTTATGGAATAGTGGTATGTTTTGCTTTAAAGCAGGTGTACTTTTAGAAGAGCTGAAACAATTTCAGCCAGATGTTTATGAAAAGTCTAAAGCTGTTTGGGAAGCGAGTAAAGATGGTTTTTTAGATTTAAATCTATCTTTAGAAATTCCTTCAATTAGTATTGATTATGCTGTGATGGAACGCAGTAAAAAAATTAAAGTTGTTCCTGCATCATTTTCTTGGTCAGATTTAGGTTCTTTTGAATCTGTTTATGATTATTTAGTTTCTAATGGTCATTCTGTAGATCAAAATGGTAATATGGTAATTGGAAGTGATAAGCATACTACTTTTTTAGGATTAAAAAATACTATTTTTGTATATACAGATTCAGCTAATTTGATTCTACAAAAAGAAAACTCACAAGATGTAAAAGATATTTACAGTGAGTTAGAAAAACAAAATTCAGAATTATTAAATTAATGAAATTCAAAATGAAAAGAATTCTTATCACAGGTGGTGCTGGTTTTATTGGATCACATGTAGTTAGACGTTTTGTAAATAAATATCCAGATTACCAAATTTTTAATTTAGATGCACTGACTTATGCAGGAAATCTTGAAAATATTAAAGATATTGAGAATCAGCCAAATTATCATTTTGTAAAAGGAGATATAGTTGATGAAGCTTTTATTAATGAACTTTTTCTAACATATAATTTTGATGGTGTATTGCACCTGGCAGCTGAATCTCATGTTGACCGTTCAATTGAAGATCCATTAGCTTTTGTGAAAACAAATGTTATTGGAACAATGAATCTATTGAATGCCGCTAAAAACCAATGGAAAGAAAATTTTGAAGGAAAGAGATTCTACCATATTAGTACAGATGAAGTTTATGGTTCATTAGGAACAGAGGGGCTGTTTACAGAAACAACTCCCTATGATCCAAATTCTCCATATTCAGCTTCAAAAGCAAGTTCAGATCATTTCGTTAGAGCCTATGGTGAAACTTACGGATTGCCTTATGTGCTAACTAATTGT
Source organism: Flavobacterium sp. KJJ (assembly GCF_000708595.2). Taxonomy (GTDB): domain Bacteria; phylum Bacteroidota; class Bacteroidia; order Flavobacteriales; family Flavobacteriaceae; genus Flavobacterium. Next base: position 114,947 of record NZ_JARP01000003.1, read on the forward strand.
TCTAATAATTATGGTTCTTACCATTTTCCAGAAAAATTAATACCCCTTTTTATAAATAATATTATAAATAACAAACCATTACCAGTTTATGGAGATGGAAATTACACTCGTGATTGGTTATTTGTTGAAGATCATGCTATTGCCATAGATTTAGTTTTTCACGAAGGTAAAAATCATGACACTTATAATATTGGTGGTTTCAATGAATGGAAAAATATTGATTTGGTTAAATTATTGTGCCAAATTATGGATCAAAAATTAGGAAGAAGTGAGGGAACTTCTGGAAAATTAATTACATATGTAAAGGACAGACCAGGACATGATTTGCGTTATGCGATAGATGCTTCAAAAATTAATAAAGAGCTTGGATGGAAACCTTCTGTCACTTTTGAAGAAGGATTGGAGAGAACTATAAATTGGTATTTAAATAATGAAGAGTGGCTTCAAAATGTAACATCAGGTTTATATAAAGATTATTACCAAAAACAATATTCATAAATAAAACAATTTTAATTAAGCCTTTATTTAAGGGCTAAAGTTATAAATCAACATGAAAAAAATCACGTACGTTCTTACCCTATTTTTAATTTTATTGTTGTCTTGTAATGCAAATGCACAAGATATACTTAAATCTAAAGATTTAAGTACTGTAAAAGTAGATTATTTATCAGATGATGACTTAGCTAAAATTAGTGCACAATTAAAAAGCAATAATACTACTATAGAACAAGTTGAACCAATGGCACTTTCTAAAGGAATGAGTCAAGTAGAATTTGATAAATTACGAATCAAATTAAATGAATTTTCTAAAAAAAATGCTAAAGGAAGTGACCAAGCATCAAAAATTCAAGAAGATAAAAATGGTTCGGGAAGAAAACAAGAAAAGATAATTAATGAAAAGGTAAAAGACTCAACAAACGCATTAATTTTCGGATCAGAATTATTTGACAATCCAACATTGAATTTTGAACCAGACTTGAAGCTGGCTACTCCAATGAATTATATTTTAGGTCCAGGTGATGAATTACAAGTTAGTGTTTATGGAGTTCAAGAATATAATGCAAGTATACCAGTTAGTGTTGAAGGCAAAATAACGATTGATTACGTAGGACAGATTTCTGTTTCGGGAATGTCCATAGAAGCGGCAACTCAAAAAATAAAGGCATCAATTGCAAGGGTATACAGTACAGTTAGCTCTGGGCAGTCTCAAGTAAGTGTAAGCTTAAGTCGAATTCGTACAATTAAAGTTACTATTGTAGGAGGTAAACAGCCGGGTAATTATTCAATTTCGTCTTTGGCAACAGTTTACAATGCCCTGCACTTAGCAGGCGGCCCCGGTAAAAATGGAAGTTATAGAAATATTGAATTAATCAGGAATAACAAAGTTTATAGAAATGTTGATATCTATAAGTTTTTAGTTAAAGGAGATCAATCAGATAATGTTAGCTTAAAAGATAATGATGTAATTAGAATTCCAGCATATAGTCAAAGAGTGACCGTTGAAGGAGAAGTTAAACGTCCTGGTATTTTTGAAATGAAAAAGGGAGAAACATTTGCCGATTTATTGAATTTTGCATCAGGATTTAATGAATTTGCATACACTTCGTCTGTGAATGTAGTACAAAAAACAGGAAAAGAATTTAAAGTTCATGATATTAATGAAAGTGAATATGGCTCTTATGCGCCTCAATCGGGAGATGTTTTTAGAGTTACGAAAATTTTAAATCGATTTGAAAATCGTATTAGGATTGAAGGTGCTGTTTTTCGCCCAGATTACTATTCTTACACTGAAGGTATGCGAATTTCAGATCTTATTATAAGAGCTGAAGGGCTTAAAGAGGATGCTTACTCTAAAAGAGCTAGAATTATCCGTTTAAAAACTGATTTAACTACAGAAATTGTTAATGTTGATTTGGCTAGTGCTTTGTCTGGAGATTTAAATGCTGATATCGAATTAAAAAGAGAAGATATTGTAACTGTTTATTCTATTCTGGATTTCAGAGAAGAATATAAGGTGACTATTGATGGAGAAGTTAAAAATCCAGGTGAATATGAATATTTTGAAAATTTAACTTTAAATGATTTAGTTGTACAAGTTGGTGGTTTAACAGGATCGGCTTCTAAAAGAGTTGAGATTGCAAGAATGGTAAAATCAGATGTCATAGACGACGCAGATCCAAAACGTATTGAGTTAATAGAACTTGAAATTACGGCAGATAATAACGAACAAATTAAAAACTTTGTTTTAAAGCCTTTTGATGTAATTAATATTCGTAAAATGGCAGTTTATGAGAAACCTCAAATGGTTATAGTAAGCGGTGCTGTAGGTTATCCAGGTAAATATGTTTTAGCAAACAAAAAAGAAACTGTTTATAATGTGGTTATGAGAGCTGGAGGTCTAACATCAATTGCTAATTTAGACGGAATGAAGATTAAAAGACCTATTAAACAGGATCAAATTGAAAAATTACAGAGCATTGATTTGAACCTTTCAAAAAATGATACGCTAAAAGATAAATTAACCAAAAAGTTAACTGAAGATTTAAAGTATGCTACTATTCCAGTTAACTGGGAAAAAATTGTAAAAGATAAGAATCACTATTCGAATGTTACATTATTTCCTGGCGATGAAATTGAAGTTGCAGTTTATAATGAAGGTGTGAAAGTTACAGGAAATGTTTTATTAACTTCTGAAATACCATATAGAAGTGGAAAAGGTTTTAAATACTATATAAATGCTGTTGGAGGTGTTGATAATAGAGGATGGAAAAGAAAAGCTTATATAATTTACCCCAATGGTAAAGCTTCAGTAACAGGATCATTTTTATTTTTTAGGTCTTATCCTAAAGTTACTCCAGATTCGCAGATAGTAGTTCCTGAAAAACCAGAAACTAAAAAAATGACTACTGGAGAATGGGTTGGTATTGGAAGTGTTCTAACGAGCTTAGCATTGTTAATTGTTACTGCTTTTAAATAAATATTTTAATGGATAAACCTGTTGAAAACGATGAAATTTCGTTAAAAGAATTAATGCTAAAATTAAAAGAATGGTATTTTTATTTATTGTCAAAGTGGAAAATCATTATTGTAGCATTTATAATTGGAGCAATACTTGGAGTAGCATATTCTTTTGTAAAAAAACCAATTTATAGTGCAACATTATCATTTGCTTTAGAAGATGAAAAAGGAGGTGGTATAGGTGGAGCTTTAGGTTTAGCAAGTTCATTTGGTCTAGATTTAGGAGGAAGTGGCGGAGGTATATTTACTGGCTCTAATTTAACTGAGTTATTCAAGTCTAGAGCAATGGTTGAAAAAACATTACTTTCTCCTGTTAATATAGATGGAAAACAAGTTTCTTTGGCAGAAATGTATATTCAGGACTATGAATGGAGAAAAAAATGGGATAACAATCCAAAATTATCATCTATTCAATTTTTGCCAAATGCTAATCGAAAATTATTTACACGTACACAAGATAGTATTTTGGGTATCATGTATTTTGATTTGTCACGAGATAAATTATTTGTAGGTCAAAAAGATAAAAAGGTATCTATTTTTAATATTGAAGTATCTGATATAAATGAACAATTTGCAAAATATTTTTGCGAAGCTTTGGCTAAACAGGTATCAGATTTTTACATTGATACAAAAAGTAAAAAAGCTAGAACTAATATGGCTATTTTAGAACGTCAGGTTGATTCTATACGAGGCGAGCTTAATGGATCAATTACTGGTGTAGCCGTTGCTAATGACAATACTTTTAACTTGAATCCAGCAATGAATGTTCGTCGTACACCTTCAGCTAGAAGGCAAGTTGATGTTCAGGCTAATACAGCTATTTTAACTGAGTTAGTAAAACAATCTGAGTTGGCTAAAGTAACTTTAAGAAAAGAAACACCTTTAATTCAAATTATAGATAGACCGATATTGCCATTAGCTAAAGAACGTTTTGGAAAGACAAAAGGAGTTCTGTTAGGTGGTTTTTTAGCAGGATTTTTAGCATTGTTTTATTTGATTTTTAAGAGAATAATAACACTTTTTTTTCAGTAAACAAATTTTTTGAAATTCGATAATGAAAAATTATACTTTAAAGGTTCAAGATATACGAAAAGAAACTGTTGATACTGTAACTGTTTGTTTTAAACAGCCAGGACTAAAAAAAATTAAATATTTAGCTGGACAGTATTTAACGCTTCAATTTAGAATTGATGGGAGAAGATATATTAGGCCCTATTCTTTCTCTTCAACCCCAGTAATTGATTCCACACTCAACGTCACAATAAAAAGAGTACCAGATGGTATTGTTTCAAATTATATCAATAATTATGTAAAAGTTGATGATGTAATTGAGGTGCAAGAACCATTAGGTGATTTTGTATTTCAGGATAATGATTTACTAAAATCAGTAGTTTTTTGGGGCGTTGGTAGTGGAATTACACCACTTTTTTCAATGATAAAAGAATTATTAATTGTTCATCCAAAAATTAGTATTTATTTGGTTTATGGAAATAAATCAAAAAAATCAGTAATTTTTTATGAAGAATTAGAAAAACTTAAATCAATTTATTCAGAACGTTTTAAGATATACTATTTCTATTCGAAAGAAGAATTTTTTGATAACGAATCACATAATTTTCATGGAAGGATAAATTCTGATTTTGTTAGTGATCTGATAAAAAAAATTGAACAACCTACAAGACATTATGTTTGTGGCCCAATTGGTCTAAAAAAAACAATTAAAGATTCTTTACTCTATCTGACAGGAAATTTGGACAACTTTTTTTCTGAAGATTTTGAAATTGTTAAAAATCCTGAAGATTTTCAAGATATAAATAATCAGGAAATTGTGTTGTCTTTTCAAGGGAGTAAAAATAAAATTACAATAAACAAAGGGAACTCAATATTAGAGGAAGCATTGGAAATAGGTCTTGAATTGCCATACTCATGTCAAACAGGAAATTGCAGTACATGTAAAGCAACTCTTATATCAGGAGAATTAAAAATGATCGGATTAAGCAAGCCTAGAACAGATTTAAATCAAAATGAATATTTATTATGCTGTAGTTACCCCATGACAAATAATGTTTGTGTTGAGATATAAGTAAAAAATAATCATAGATAAAATATAATAATGAAAGTAGTAATTTTTGCAGGTGGTTTTGGAACACGTCTTATGGAAGAAACCGAAGCCAGACCAAAGCCGATGGTTGAGATTGGTGGAAAACCTATATTATGGCATATATTAAAGATGTATGAGCAACATGGTTACAATGAGTTTGTTATCTGTTTAGGATATAAAGCGACTTTTATTAAAGAATATTTTTATAATTATTATTTGCATAATTCTGATGTAACAATTGAATTAGCCAATAATAATATTAATGTCCATTATTCAGAGACTGAATCCTTCAAAGTTACATTAATAGATACAGGTTTACATACAAATACTGCAGGAAGATTGAAACGTATCCAGAAATACGTAAAAGATGAAACTTTTATGCTTACTTATGGTGATGGCGTTGCAGATGTAAATTTATCTGAATTGCTTAAATTTCATAAATCGCATGGCAGACTAGCAACTTTAACTAGTGTACAGGTCCCTGGGCGTTTTGGAAATTTGGAAATAGGAAACGAAGGGGAGGTTGATAGTTTTATCGAAAAACCGGCTGGTGATGGAATGTGGATTAATGGAGGTTTTTTTGTTTTAGAACCAGGGATTTTTAAATATCTTGAAAATGATGTTGAGGATATTCAATGGGAAAAGGAGCCTTTGGGAGCTATTGCTAAGGATCAACAATTAGCAGCATATAAACACAACGGATTTTGGAAATGTATGGATGCTTTAAGAGATAGAGTAGAATTAGAAGCAATGTGGAATTCTGGAAATGCAAAATGGAAAACATGGTAGTTTCATTATTTGAAAAATTAAAAACATCTTATGATGGAAAAAAAGTCTTTTTGACTGGTCATACCGGTTTTAAAGGTTCTTGGATGTTAAAAACTTTATCTCTATTAGGAGCAGAAGTAAAAGGGTATGCTTTAGAGCCACAAACTAAGGATGATTTATTCCTTCTTATTGATGGACAGAAAATATGTGATTCTGTAATTGCAGATTTAAGAGATAAAAAACGCCTGGAGAAAGAGGTTTTAGATTTTCAGCCTGATTTTATTTTTCATCTTGCAGCACAGCCACTAGTTCGTTTGTCTTATGATATACCAGCAGAAACTTTTGAAGTAAATGTTATTGGTACTGCTAATGTTTTAGATGCTGTTCGCTTATTAGAAAAAAAATGTGATGTAGTATTAATTACTACAGATAAAGTATACCATAATAATGAGTGGATTTATCCATACCGTGAAAATGATAGGCTAGGAGGATATGATCCGTACAGTGCAAGTAAGGCATGTGCTGAACTTCTTATAGATTCATACAGAAATTCATTTTTTAATAATAATACATATAATAATCACAAAAAATCAATTGCTGTTGGAAGAGCTGGAAATGTTATTGGAGGAGGAGATTGGTCAAAAGATCGTTTGATTCCTGACATAGCAAAAGCTTTTGCATCTGATAAGGCAGTAGTAATAAGAAATCCTAAATCAGTTAGACCGTGGCAACATGTTTTAGAGCCTATTATTGGTTATTTATTATTAGGTTCTTTTCTCACAGAAAATCCGCTTGAATTTAATCAGTCTTATAATTTTGGACCCCATATATCAGATGCATTGCCAGTTGAAGAAATGCTAAATCTAGCAATTCAAAGTTGGGGAAAAGGAGAATATAAAGTGGAGTTTGATGAAAACCAGCCTCATGAGGCGGGATTGCTAAAATTAGATATTAGTAAAGCAATTACTGAGTTGAATTGGGAGCCAAAATTAGATGCAGAAAAAGCAGTTAGCATGACTATCGATTGGTATAAAGCTTTTTTTGAAGATATTAGAAGCATTTCGAGTTTCACATCTGAACAAATCAATTATTTTTTAAATAAATAATAAATGCTGAATTATTTTGAAGATGATTTAACTTTAGTATTTGAAAATACTAAAAATCTTTGGTTAGAAAATAAAAATAAAACAATATTCCTTACAGGAGGTACCGGTTTCTTTGGAATTTGGCTATTAATGAGTTTTATTTTTATTAATAGGAAGTTAAAATTAAATTCAAATATAATAGTTCTTACACGTGATAAAAATAAATTTCTAGTTAAAAATAAGTGGATTAAGGATTATAATGAAATTAGTTTTTTAGAAGGTGATGTTCTTAATTTTGATTTTATAGAAAACCATATTGATTATATAATTCATGCAGCTACTGAGGCTAGTGTAAAGTTGAATGATGAGGAACCATTAGTTATGTTCGAAACGGTTGTAAACGGAACTAAAAGGGTTTTAGAATTTGCAGAGTTAAAAAATGTAAAATCATTTTTACTTACAAGTAGTGGAGCAGTATATGGAACACAACCTTCAGATATTGAGAATATTTCAGAAAATTTCATAGGAGCCCCAATCACATCAGATGCAATGTCTATGTATGGAGAAGGTAAAAGAATGGCAGAACTATTATGCGCAGCTCATTATAAATTATTTAATTTACCAGTTAAAATTGCTAGATGTTATGCTTTTATCGGGCCATTTTTAGAATTAAATTCTCATTTTGCAGCTGGTAATTTTATTAAAAATTTATTAGATAATCATGATATAGTTATCGAAGGAGATGGAACACCGTACCGGTCTTATATGTATTCTGCTGATTTGGCAGTATGGTTGTGGACAATATTATTTGATGGAGAAAATAATAGTCCTTATAATGTTGGATCAAATAAAAGTATTACGATATCTGATCTTGCAAATCTTATCTTAAAACAAGACGATGCAAATCATATAAAAGTGATTACTAAAACACCAAGGTCTAATAAACCTCCACTAAGATATGTTCCTAATACTGATAAGGCTATAAAAAATTTAAATTTAGGAATTTATACAAACTTAGAGACCTGTATAAAAAAAACAATTGCGTACAACAAACTTATTCGCTAATCAAATTATTTTTAAATTATGAATTATTATGAAAATAGTGAATCACATGGTATTTGGCGAATAATTCCGTCAATGACGTTAACCGATATTATTGCTCAGAGTAAATACGATTTTCAAATATTGGATTGTGAACACGGCGCTTATGATTTTCATACTTTGGAACAAGATATTAGAATTTGCCATTTGAATAAATCATTGGCATATGTAAGGGTAAGTGGATTGGATAAAGTTGAAGTTCAACGTTGCTTGGATTTAGGTGCTGATGGAATTGTTTTTCCTCAATTAAATAATTATGAGGATTTTAATTTGGCAACTAAAATGACCCAATATGCACCTAAGGGGATACGTGGATTCAACCCATTTGTTTCAGCAGGTAAATATGGATACGAGAATATTTCTGAAAAAAAAATTAAGTGTATTGCAATTATAGAAACATTAAATGCGATCACTGAACTAGATCGCATCCTTAGTATTTTAGAATTAGATATTTTATATATAGGTGTTTACGATTTATCTGCACAATTGGATTGTATTGGCATTATGGATTCTCCTAAGTTATTGATGTTGATGGATGAAATTATTGAAAAATGTAGAAAAGCATCAAAACAAGTCGGACTAATGGTCAACAGTATTGAAGATCAAAAAAAATATAAGAATAAGGGAGTAAATGTATTTGTTCATAGTGTTGATAGTTATGTGCTTAAAACCACATTTAAAAATACATTAAATAATTTTAAAGGCGACAATTAATGGGTAGATTAATTAAAGTATCAGATTTAATAGTTAATTTTTTTGAAGAGAAAAGAGTAGAGCATGTTTTTTTACTATCAGGAGGGATGATGATGCATTTACTGGATTCAGTTAGTAAATCAAAAAAAATAAAATATGTTTGTAACCATCATGAACAAGCATGTTCTATATCTGCTGAAGCATACGCCAGGGTAAAAAACACTATAGGAGTATGTTATGCTACTAGCGGACCAGGGGCAACTAATACCGTAACTGGGATAGCAGGAGCTTGGTTAGATTCATCTCCAGTTATGTTTTTAACAGGACAGAGTCGAGCTTCACTTACATCAAGAGAAAGTGGAATTGATAACTTAAGAATGTTAGGCAATTTTGAAGTAGATATTTCTGAAATTATCAAACCTATTACTAAATATTCTTTCTTTTTGAACAATCCAAAAGAAGTTTTATTTCACTTAGAAAAAGCCTATTTTTTGGCTACAAATGGCCGTCCTGGACCGGTATTGTTAGATATTCCTCTGGATGTTCAAGGAGCAATGGTTGATGAAGATGAATTATTACATTTTATTTCTCCTGAAGAAATGAAATATATCTTTGATCTAGACCCTTTAAAAAATGATTTGAAAAATGCTAAACAACCGTTAATTATAGCAGGACATGGTATTAGGGTAGCTAATCAGGTTGAACAATTTAGAGATCTAATTAGTCATTTACAAATACCTGTAGTTACCACTCAATTAGCTAATGATTTATTACCTTATATAGACAATTTATATGTTGGAAAAGTCGGTCTAAGAGGAGACAGAGCTGGAAATTTTGCTGTTCAAACTTCAGATCTAATAATTACTTTAGGAACAAGTCTTCATATTACAACTACAGGATATGAATTAGAATCATTTGCTCCTAATGCAAAAAAAATTGTTGTAGATATTGATGATGCTGTTCTAGAAAAGAACAAAGGTATCAGCAATCTTCAAATTAAATCAGATGTATCTACTTTTATAAGTAAATTATACAATGAAGTGGAAACATTGAAAGTTAATTTATGGTTAGAAAAGTTAACAAAATGGAAAAAGGAATTTCTAATAATTAATGAACCGCATGTTCGCTTAGATGATGAAATTAATACATATCATTTTATAGACTTGTTAAGTAATAATTTGAATGATGATGATATTATAATTGCAGATTCTGGTTCTTTATATTATATAACGGGACAAGCTTTATTAAGTAAAATAGATCAAAGAATAATATTATCTGGAGCATTAGGAGCAATGGGATATGCTTTACCGGCATCTATTGGAGCTGCATTTGCTGCGCCAGCCAAAAACATTATTTGTTTGGTTGGTGATGGATCAATGCAGTTAAATGTTCAGGAATTACAAACAATTTCACACTACAACTTAAATTGCAAAATTATCATTATAAATAATAATGGTTATGCTTCAATAAGAAATAGTCAAGCTTCGTTTTTGGATGGTCATATTGCTGCAGCAAGTCAAGATACGGGAGTAACATTCCCGAATTGGGAAAAATTATCAGATGCTTACAATTTAGAATATATACGTAAAGATAAGTATAGTGAATTAGAAGAGCTATTTACTTATCTTAATAATAAAAAAGGACCGGTAATTGTAGAAATAATTGTTCCTGAAAATGTGACAATGATTCCTGCAGTAACGTCAGTGAAATTATCAAATGGTAGTTTTAAATCAAATATGTTACATGAAATGGTTCCTGAACTTAGTGAAGAGAAACTATTAGAGTTGGGAATATCAATTAATATTTAAAAAATGAAAAAATTAAGAGTAGCAATATTAGGGAGTGGAAATATAGGTACTGATTTATTAATAAAAATCCAACGTTCTGAATTTTTAGAATGTGTATTATTTATAGGTAGAAATCTGTCTTCACCAGGTATGGCTAAAGCTATTGCTATGGGGGTTAAGGTTTCGGATGAAAGTATAAATGCGATAGTAAAAAATTCAGATTTAGTTGATTTGGTTTTTGATGCAACATCTGCTAAAGATGCTAAAATTCATTGGGATATTTTAGATAAATTAGGTAAAATCGTTGTTGATATGACTCCTGCTAAATTAGGAGTATTTTGTATTCCTGCAGTAAATTTAGATGAAGTTATAGAACATAGAAATGTAAATATGATTACTTGTGGTGGTCAGGCTTCAATTCCTATTGCTCACGTGATAGGTAAGACTCAGAAGAATGTAGAATATATTGAAGTAGTTTCGAGTATTGCTTCAAGAAGCGCCGGGCCAGCAACTAGATTGAATTTAGATGAATATGTTGACACTACTGAAAATGGTATAAAACATTTTTCTAATGTTCCTAGAACAAAAGCAATTTTAAATTTGAATCCTGCTGATCCTTGTATCGACATGCAAACTACTATCTTTGCTCAGGTTGAGAATCCAAATATGGAATATTTGCAAAAAGAAATTGATATAATGATAAAAAAAATACAGGATTACGTACCAGGGTATAGCTTGTTAGTTCCACCGGTTTTTGAAAACGGCAGAATAGTAATTATGGTGAAGGCACAAGGATTAGGAGATTATTTGCCTAAATATGCTGGTAATTTAGATATTATCAATTGTGCAGCGATTGCTGTTGCTGAACAATATTCTAAAAGTTTTAATAATATCAAATAAATTTTCATGATTAAACAAATATTAATTAGCGATCCTACATTACGAGATGGAAATCATGCCTGCGCTCATCAGTTAAGTGCTGAACAAATTGCAATTTATTCTGAAGCCGCTGATAAAGCGGGAGTTCCTATTGTAGAAGTAGGTCATGGGAATGGATTAGGAGCATCTTCGTTACAAGTAGGATTAAGTAAAGAAGATGATAAAACCATTTTAGAGACAGCTAGAAAACATCTTAATAAAAGTAAATTAGGAATACATGTTATTCCAGGGTTTGCTACTATAAAACGAGATTTAATAAATGCTATAGATATTGGAGTTGATGTAATAAGGGTAGCTTCTCACTGTACTGAAGCTGATATTACACAACGCCATCTTGGTTATGTTAGAGAAAGAGGGAAAGAAGCATATGGAGTTTTAATGATGAGCCATATGGCTTCAGCATCTGTTTTGGTAGAGGAAGCACAGAAAATGGAGTTATATGGAGCAGAAGGAATTATCATTATGGATTCAGCGGGAGCTTATTTGCCATCTGATGTCCAAGAAAAGATTTCAGCATTAGTTAATGGACTAAAAGTTCCAGTAGGTTTTCATGCACATAACAATCTCGGAATGGCTATCGCAAATTCTATCACAGCTATTGAGTCGGGAGCAAAAATTCTTGATGGAACTGCGAGAGGTTTTGGTGCTGGTGCTGGAAATGCACAATTAGAAGTTTTGGTTGCTGTTTTAGAAAAAATGGGATATGTAACCGGAATAGATTTATACAAAATTCTTGATGCATCTGATATAGCCGAGAAAAAAATCATGAGCACTGTTCCTACTATTAAATCAGATAGTATTGTTAGTGGTTTATCAGGAGTTTTTTCGGGTTTTGCAAAACATGTTACCAGAATTTCAAATGAATATGAAGTGGATCCAAGAGATGTCTATCGTGAGTTAGGTAAAAGAAAAATTGTTGGAGGTCAAGAAGATATTATTATTGAGGTAGTGATGGATTTAATTAGAAATCGAAAATAATGAGTTTAGCTAAAAATAAAATTGTATTTGAGGACTGTAAAATTTCATGTGTAGAAATTGAAAGTTTTTCAATTTTGGATAATCAATCAATCCTAATCACTGGCGGAACAGGGTTTATTGGTAAGTGGATAGCGGAAATGGTGTCTTATATAAATTCTGTCAGCAATGTAAACATTAAATTATATTTGTTAGGTAGAGATATAGTTAAGTTTAAAGAAGACGTTCCTCATTTGGCAGAAAAAAGCTTTATAAATTTTATAGAGCAGGATGTGAGGTATTTGCATGATTTACCTAGTGATATAAATTATATTATTCATGCAGCAGGTTCTCCAGATAATAGAGAGCATGTTTCTGATCCTTTAAAAACAATTGAAACATTTTATAAGGGTACTCAATCTTTATTGGATGCTGCTTCTAGAATTCAGGATTTAAAAAAAATAGTGCACTTAAGTTCACACCAAGTTTATGGTAAAAATGAAACTGAACAATTAATAAGCGAAAATTCTTTTGGTTCTTTTGAAGCGCTTAATATTGCTAATTGTTATGCTGAGTCTAAGAGAATAAGTGAAACTTTATGTTCTTACTACAAAAATAATTTAAGACTGCCTATAGTAATTTTGAGACCCTTTGCCTTTATAGGCCCATACCAAGACATAGAAAAACCGTGGGCAATTAATAGCTTTATTAGAGATGCAATTTTAGGTGGACCAATCAGAATTTTAGGAAATGGATTGACTGAAAGAAGTTATTTATATGCAAGTGATATGGCATATTGCATTTTAAAATCATTAATTCATGGTAAAATTGGCGAAATATATAATTTAGGCAGCAGTACTTCAATATCTTTAAATGAATTGGCCATAAAAATTCAAAATCAATCAGGATCCAAAATGGAAATTTTATCTAGATCTTCTAAGGATTATTTAAGAGTTTCTAAACTGGTACCTAATACTGATAAAATTAAAAAAGAATTACATTTTAAAGAAATATTTACAATTGATGAAGCAATTAATAGAACAATTTTGTGGAATCAGTTAAAAAGAAATAATTAGAACTAAAAGTTAAAAATAAAAAGATTTAATCAATCATTGATATGTTACAAAATTTAAAAGAAGATTCTCTATTAAACAGCTTAAGAGAAATAGCAAAAAAGAAATCAACTCAAGTAATTGTTGCAGGACAAAACTACATTCCAGTTACAGGAAAAGTATTAGATGAGGAGGATATTTTAATGGGAGTTGATGCAGCTCTTGATGGTTGGTTGACAGCAGGACGCTTCGCAAATAAGTTTGAAGCAGATTTTGCTACGTATTTTGGTGCGCACAGATCTCTTTTAGTAAATTCAGGATCTTCTGCTAACCTTGTAGCATTTTATGCCTTAACTTCTCCAAAATTAGGAGAAAGAGCAATAAAACCTGGAGACGAAGTTATTACCGTGGCCGCAGGTTTCCCAACAACAATAAATCCAATTATTCAGTTTGGAGCTATTCCAGTATTTATTGATGTTGATATTGCAACACACAATGTGAAAGCAGATATGATTGAAGCAGCAGTTAGTCCTAAAACAAAGGCAATTATGATTGCGCATTCATTGGGTAATCCTTTTGATTTAGATGAAGTAATGCGTGTAGCTAAAAAATATAATCTTTGGGTGGTAGAGGATGATTGTGATTCATTAGGTGCGACTTATAATGGAAAAAAAACGGGTACTTTTGGTGATATCTCTACTTTTTCTTTTTATCCTGCACACCATATAACAATGGGAGAAGGTGGTGCAGTATTAATTAATAACCCAATTTTATCAAAATTAGCTGAGAGTTTCCGTGATTGGGGTCGTGATTGTTATTGTGAACCAGGAAAAGATGATACATGTGGATGTCGTTTTGGACAACAATTAGGCACATTGCCATATGGATATGATCATAAGTATACATATTCTCATATCGGATTTAACTTGAAAGTCACTGATATGCAGGCTGCATTTGGAGTTTCACAAATTAAAAAAATAGATCAATTTGTACAACGCCGTAAGGAAAATTATGCTGCTTTGTATGAACGTATGAAAGAATTTGAAGAGGTTTTTATATTGCCTGAGCCAACACCAAATTCAGAACCATCATGGTTTGGATTTTTATTAACTCTTCGTGAAGGTGATGCAAATGACCGCCACATGTTAGTACAGCATTTAGAAAAAAATAAAATTGGCACACGTTTATTATTTGGAGGCAATTTGTTAAGACAGCCTGCATACGCAAATATCGATCATCGTGTAGTAGGATCTTTAGAAAATACTGACACTATAATGAATCAATCGTTTTGGTTAGGTGTATGGCCTGGGTTGAACGAATCCCATTATGATTATATAGCAAATGTTATTCGAGATTATTTAAATGAATAAACTTAAAGCATGAGTCTTTAGTTGTGAATTTAAAGTAAATATTAATAAAATATTTTTATTAATATTTATTTAGATACTACCATGAACTTTTTTTAATATGCAAGCCTAGTGCAACCCCACAATGATAAAAAAAATACACTTTGCAAATTTAAATACCTTACGTTTTATAGCGGCTTTTTTAGTAGTTATAGCACATACAGAGCAAATTAAAATGGCTAAAGGTTTGCCAAACATTTATAATATACCATTTGTAGAAATAATGGGAAGCTTAAGTGTAGATTTGTTCTTTGTATTAAGTGGTTTCTTAATTACATCACTTTTGTTTATAGAGAAAGAAACTCCTTCTGGCATATCAATAAAAAAATTTATTATTAGAAGGTTGTTACGCATTTGGCCTCTTTATTTTATAATTATGATTTTAGGTTTTTTTATTATGCCTCAATTTCAAGATTTAAAAATTGGTTCCCCATTTGTTAATGTACATGATGATTTTGCCTCTAATATAATATTGTATGTATTATTTCTTCCACACATACAATCTATTATAATTGGTCCAATTTTATATTGTGTACAAGCATGGTCAATTGGTATAGAAGAACAATTTTATATATTTTGGCCTTTTGTAGTAAAGAAATTTAATCAAAGAAAAATAGTAGTATTTATTATTGCTTTTACAGTTGCATATTTGCTTATATGTGTTTTTCTCTCATTTGCAACTCATAATCAAACCCTAATCAATAAGTTTTCCTTTAATACATTATTTAATACAAATATAATTTTTAGACATAGACTTAAATTTGATTGTTTATTAATAGGTGCACTATTTGCTATTGTTCATACTAAAATTAATGATGAGAGTTTTATTTTAAATAAATACTTTCAAATATTTATTTATTTATTAGAAGTTGTTTTACTTATTTCTGGTAATGATTTTCATGGTTTTTTCTGGGAGATTCATGCAGTTTTGTATGGTTTTATTATTTTAAATCTCGTAAGGACTAAAACAAGTATATTTAATATTGATTACCCTGTTTTCGACTATCTAGGAAAAATTTCATATGGTGTATATATGTACCATGTTTTGATTATAAATCTTGTATTAACTTTTCTATATAAGGTTGATTTACTGATAGTAGCATATCCAATAATATTCATATTAGTAATTTTAATTTCTGGTCTTTCTTATAGATTTATTGAAGGATACTTTTTAACTAAGAAAAAAGATTTTTCAGTAATATCAACAGGATAGACAAAGAAAAAAGATTAATAATTTTGAAGATTAAATAAAATTATGGATTTAATTCCAATTATAAGTATTTGTATTCCAACTTACAATCGATGTGAAAAGGTCTACAAGTTGGTAAATGATATTTTACTTTACGAAGGAGAAGATATAGAAGTAGTTGTGCTAGACAACTGTTCTACAGATAACACAAAAAGCTTATTAAATAAAATTACAGACAAACGATTTTCTTTTTTTCAAAATCAAGAAAATATTGGAGGAATTCTTAATCCTTTAAAAGCTATTAGTTTAGGCTCAGGAAAATTTGCTGTCCTTTGTCTTGATAAAGATTATTTAGATTTTCGCAGTATAAAAAAAATAATAGATAATGTCACAATAGATTCTGAAATAGTTTTTGGACGTTGTGATTTGAATATTCAAAATGAAAACTTGTTGAGCTCAAGTATTATCTACAAAAAGGGGTATGATTCTATTATAAATATGGCTTATTTATCAAGCCATCCTTCAGGTATGTTCTACAAAACGGCAGAATATAGGAATTTAGAACTTGTCAAAAATATATTTGTGCAACAAAAACCTTTTCCCTTTTATCCTGATTTAATTAATGCAGAAATGGCGATGATTGGAAAATCGCAACTCCTAAAATTACCCTCATTTTTTACAGAAAGCAAAGATGAAGCCAGCAAAAGCCCTTCGTTTACTTATGATATAAACAATGTTTATTTTTCTCCTGCTAAACGAATATTAGAATTTGATGCGTATATCGAAAGTGTTGAAAAATTAAGAATCTCATCATATGAATTAGCCAAAATAATTTTTACAATATATGGACGAGGATTAATGTTTTCTACATTCATTTATAAAATTATGTTAGATGATGATGATGTATGCATACATAATAAGATTTCAAAACGGAAAGTTAAATTTTTTGAACTTTGGAAATTAAATTTACATTTCTCAACACATTTCTTTAAAAAGAAAATCAAATTAAATTTTTTACAAAAAGGAGTAATCGTTTTGTGTTGGAATGTTAAATTTTTTGTTAAATCAATTTTTACTTTACTATAAAGAATAGTTTATTATTGATTTTGTGTGTCAAAATAAGTAAAGCAAAAAATATTAGGATTCTATTTTTATAGAATTAATAGTTAATAATAAATGGAAGAAAATAAGGAATCGTATAAACAGATATTTAAATCCACTTCCATTGTTGGAGGTGCACAAATTATAAATATAATTATTGGTATTATAAGAAACAAAATAATAGCAATATTATTAGGGCCTGCAGGTGTAGGAGTAGCAGGTATTTTTCAAACAATTGTCGAATTAGTTAGAAATGGTACAGGATTAGGAATAAATTTTAGCGGTGTAAAAAATGTTGCAGAAAACAATACTGATTCACAACGTGTAGCCAGAACCATATTAGTACTAAGACGCTGGGAATTTGGTACAGGTTTAGTAGGTATGTTGGTTGTAATTGTTTTGTGTAATTTTTTTAGCAATTACTCTTTTGGTAATGATGGATATACATATAGTATCGCATTTATGTCAGTAACGTTGCTGATAAGTGCTGTTTCAGCTGGTCAGCTTGCAATCCTACAAGGGCTAAGACGAATAAAAGAAATGGCTAAAGCGACTCTATTGGGGTCTATTTTAGGAACCCTAATTTCTTTGCCTATTTTTTGGTGGTTTGGGATAGCAGGAATTGTTCCTTCAATGATTTTAACCGCACTTGGCTCGCTTACGGTGTCATGGTATTATGCAAGAAAAGTAATTACAGAAAAAGTTCAATTGTCATTATCAGAGACTTTTTCTGAAGGTTTAGGAATGGCGAAATTAGGGTTTTTTATTGTTGTAAATGGTTTCGTTGCTACAATTTCATTATATGTTATTAGAGTCTTAATTAGAACTCATTTAGGAATGGATTCTGTTGGATATTTTCAAGCCGTGTGGATCATTTCTACTATGTACATAAATATATTACTAAATTCTATGCTGGCAGACTACTTTCCTCGACTAAGTGCTATTAAAGACAATAAGGAAGCGAGTAATAAGCTGATAAATCAACA
Source organism: Flavobacterium sp. KJJ (assembly GCF_000708595.2). Lineage (GTDB taxonomy): Bacteria > Bacteroidota > Bacteroidia > Flavobacteriales > Flavobacteriaceae > Flavobacterium. The sequence goes on from NZ_JARP01000003.1 coordinate 133,127, forward strand.
ATTAGAAATGACACTGTTAGTTGGTACACCTATGCTTATGGGAATGATAGCGTTTGCAACATTAGCAATAAACATATTATACACTAATTCATTTCATTCAGCAGTATCAGTTTTAAAATGGCAAATGATGGCTTCATTTTTTACATTTATAAGCTATACTGTTGGGGTTCTTTATCTTTCGTTGAATAAAGGTTGGTATGCTATTATTATCGAAACTCTAAGGCAGATTATTTATATAAGTTTTGTTTTTTTTGGTTGGGAATATTTTGGTTTTAATGTTCTGGGAATAGGTTTTCTCATTGCTAATTTTGTATGTCTAGTTTTTGGCGTTTACTCTGCAAGACAGCTCAATTCATTTAAATTTTCTATTATAAATGTAAAATACATTTTAATTTTAGGCAGTTTTGTAGGACTAACATTGTTCTGTTCTTTATACTTTGAGGGTTTTATTCAATATATATTAAATGGAGTTCTTTTGATATTAGCTTCTGCTTTTTGTTTATATAATTTGAATAAGATGCTTGATATTAAAAATTGGTTTAAGGCACGATATAAATAATACGTTCAATAGTAAATTATAAGATTTAAAAAATAACGAATTTGTAAATATGTTATCAAAAGCATTAAGTTTTTTTAGAAAATATAGATTAAAAAGTAATTTAAAAAAATTAAGTAATAACTTAGAAATAGGGAATTCGCATTTTTTTCAAATGTTCTCCATTAATCTAAGTAATCCTATTAAAGATAAAAAATATATTAAAATTGGTGATGATACTATTTTAGATTGTTTAATATCCTTTGAATCTTCTGTGGGCGAGGTTATTATTGGAAACAATGTCTTTATTGGACGAAGTAACTTAATATGTCGCAGTAAAATTGAAATTGAAGATAATGTTTTTATGGCATGGGGAACGTTCGTATATGATCATAATTCACATTCTCTAGATTATAAAGAACGCCAAAATGACATTCTACAACAATTATCTGATTATAGAGAGGGTAAATTTTTTACTGAAAACAAAAACTGGGATGTAGTTGATTCTAAGCCAATTAAAATTTGTTCAAATGCTTGGATTGGAATGAACTGTATAATATTGAAAGGTGTCACAATTGGTGAAGGTGCAATTGTTGGTGCAGGAAGTGTAGTTACAAAAGATGTTCCTGCCTGGACAGTTGTTGGAGGAAATCCAGCAGTAGTTATTAAAAAACTTGAAGGCGAGCTAAAGAAATAAATATCAATGAAACAAATTTTAATAACCGGTGCCTACGGTTTTTTAGGTAGAAATGTAGCAAGAGAATTTAAAAAGTCTGGGAATTACGTTGCAGGGATAGGTCATGGTAAATGGGATAAAGATGAATATTCTAAATGGGGAATAGATGAATGGTATGAAACCACAATTACATTTGAAGCATTGCTTAACATTAATCATAAATTTGATATTATAGTTCACTGCGGAGGTAGTGGTTCAGTTGGATTTTCATGGGAAAACCCATATGAAGATTTTCAAAAAAGTGTACAAAGTACCTTATCTATATTAGAATATATTCGATTGCAAAATAATAAATGTAAATTTATTTATCCGTCAAGTCCTGCAGTTCAGGGTAATTTAGATCATATCAGGATAAAAGAAGAAATGGTTTCAACTCCAGTTTCGCCATATGGTTTTCATAAGAAAATAGCTGAACAAATATGCCTCTCCTATCATAATAATTTTAATATTGATATTGGAATAATCAGATATTTTTCTATTTATGGTGATGGTTTACAAAAACAACTATTATGGGATGCATGTAAAAAAATTGATAAATTAGATCATGCAGTTTTTTTTGGTACCGGAAAAGAAACAAGAGATTGGATACATGTATCTGATGCTGCTTCGCTATTGTGTGTGTTCTCTCTTAAGCTCGAAGGTTTTGAAGTTATAAATGGGGGTTCTGGAATTGAGACATCTATTTATGATATTATCTCGATGCTAAATAAATACATAGGAAAATCTACAGAGATTGAGTTTAATGGCAATACTAAAGAAGGTGATCCAATGCATTTTTGGGCTGATATCGAAAAATCTAAATCTTTGAACTGGGAGCCAACGATAAGTATAGAGGATGGTATAAAACAATATGTTCAATATTTTAAATCTCTAAATAATGATTAAAGTTGGGTTTTTATTAAATTTTACTGTTGAGTATAAGGGAGGTATTAATTATTTAAAAAATCTTTTTTTTGCTTTAAACAAACACCATTCAAATGAAACAGAAATAGTTTTATTTGTACCACAAAATATAGATAAATCTTATGAAGATTTATTTTCTCCATACGCTAAAATCGTAAGAACTAGAATACTTCAACGCAAAAGTATAGCTTGGCTATTAAGCCGTATCTGCGAAAAATTTATTGGTTTCGATCCTTTTGTGTTTTATTTATTGAAAAAACACAAGATAAATTGTATTTCACATTCTAATTATGTTTATCCTTTTAGCAATATTAAAACTATAAATTGGATACCAGATTTTCAGTATCTACATTATCCTGATTTGTGGACATCGAAGCAATTATCTTATGTAAAAAAACTACATACAAAATGGATACTTAAAAGTGATGTAATAGTTGTTAGTAGCTATGCTGCAAAAAATGACTTATTGACTCAATATCATAATTTTGCAGATAAAGTAAAAGTACTGCATTTTGTTTCTCAACCTCAAAATGATGTAAAATCAATTGAAGCAAATTTCGACGCAGAGGAGTTAGGAATTAAGGGTAATTTTTTCTATTTGCCAAATCAATTTTGGAGTCATAAAAATCATATAATAGTTTTTAAAGCTATTAATTTGCTTAAGAAAAAAGGTCTAGATGTTCTTTTGGTAACAACAGGGTCACATAATGATTATAGAGATGGTGGTCAGCATTTTGGAAAACTTTTACAATACGTAAAAGATAATGATTTAGAAAAAAATATTTTATTTTTAGGATTAATACCCTATGATAAGGTGTTTTCTTTGATGAATAATTCCTTATCAATAATAAATCCATCATATTTTGAAGGATGGAGTTCAACTGTTGAAGAATCAAAAAGTATAGATAAAACAATAATTTTGTCAGATATACCGGTTCATAGAGAACAAGATCCAGTTAGAGGAATCTATTTTAATCCAGATGATGAAAATGAATTAGCTAATATATTAGAATCGGTGTTGAATAATAATTATAATTTTCAAGATTTAAGACTTGATAATCAACCTACTTTAGAAATGAGAACTAAGGAGTTTTCAGATCAATTTTATGAAATAATAAAGTAGTTGTAAAACGATAATATTTAAGCTTTTAAGTGATTGTAAAAAATAAATGGAAAGTAGTTTACCAAATAAATTTAATACCTGCATCGTTATAGTAACCTATAATCCAGATTCAAGCTTTGTAAATAATGTAGTTCGCCACTTAGAAATCGTAGATAAGGTTTCTATAGTTGACAATAACTCAGTTGTAGATATAAAATCTTTATTGCCTAATAAGTATTTAAATAAAATTGATGTAATTTTTTCAGAAAAAAACAAAGGAATTGCATGGGCATTGAACAAAGGAATTTCTGAAGCTATTAAATTATCGTACGAGTGGGTCATTACATTTGATCAAGATTCACTGCCAGATATAAAATTACTTGATTATTATTCGGAAGTTTTAAAAAAGGAAAAAAATATTGGATTGCTAGGAACAAAGTTTTCAGATAAAACCGAAAATATTGATAAAATAACCTGGAAAAATAGTTTAACATTAATAACATCCGGAACATTACATCCCATAAAAATATTTGATTTTATTGGTTTTTACAATGAAAAATTGTTTATAGATAGTGTTGATTTTGATTTTGCTTTAAGAGTTAAAATAGCAGGATATAACGTTGTACGAATTGAAGCTCCATTATTGAGTCATAAATTAGGTACTCCCGTAAAAAAATATGGATTGGAATCTTCAAATCATAACTTAATCAGAAGATATTATTACTCACGAAATCATTTTTTTTTAACTAAAACATATTTTAAAAAATTTCCAGTTTGGATACTTAAAAAGAATTTCTTTTTCATAAAGTCAATTCTATTACTTATTATAGTTGAAGATAATGTTTCTGCTAAATTGAAGAATATTGTTAAAGGAATTAATGATGGATATAAAGGTTTCTAGAAATTATTTAATTGCTTTTTGCGGTTTATCATTATTGTTTTTAATGATGACCTTTATTTCACAATACAATCCCATAAAAATGGCATTAATGCTTGCATTAGTGGTATTAATAAGAAAAGTCCCTTCAAATTTGTCAATTAAGGCCCGTGTTATATTTATACTGATTTTTATATATGGTATTTATGGCATTTATTTAGGTTTTTATTATCAAAATCCTCATCCTTTCTTATTTGTTACCATATATTGTATATACCCATTTTTTTTCGCATTATTTTCACTTTTTTTGACAAAGACTGAATATTTTATAAAAATTGTTCAAGTGATTTTTTTTGCTCATCTTTTTATAGTTTTTTATGATTTAGTTTACGCATGGGGTGTGTTAGTTGGGGTTGATATTCCTAATATTTATACAGTGGAGATACCGTTTAGTATTTATAGTGATAGTTCCCGTATGAATTTTGTAAACTTAAATACTTTAACGTTTACAACACCAGTATTGTTCTTATTATTACTAGCAAAATATGAGATAGGTATTTCCAGAATAATACAATCTATAGTTTTATTTGCTACTTTTTTTTTGTTAATAATTTCTGGGAGAAGAAGTGTAATGCTTATGATGTTTGTTTTGCCTTTTATCCCTTTTGTTTTTTCAGGTTTTTTTTCGAAAAAAGTCAAAACAGCCTTAATAAGAAGTACTTTTATTTTTTTGGGTATACTATGTATCGTTTTTTTTAAAATAAAATCGGACAATCCAGAATTGATATCTGGATATTCAGAAGTTTTTATGAATGCATTTGATTCTGGAAAAGAGCCAATCAAGTTTGCGCAAAAGGAGATGCTTACACAAAAATTTATTGAAAAACCAATATTTGGACAAGGTTCTGGAGCAATGTTTTTTGAGCCAGCACCGGGTAGAATGATTTTTGCAGATCAATTCGAGCTCTCTTATCATTATAAACTAGCTAGTACAGGAATAATTGGTTTTATTCTTATAGTTGGAACATATTTGTGGGTTTTTTTTTACGGTCTTTATATTTCACGGAAAAATAACGATATGATATTTTTATCATTTTTAATTGGGTATTTTTTTATGCTAATTGCTGATGCTACAAATCCAGTTTTAGCTTCTTTTGACTTAATTTGGCCTATATATTTATGTTTGGCGAGAATTAATTACTGGGAAATAAGCAAAAGAACTATTCAATATAATGTTGTTAATATATAACCGAATATTTAAGGAAGCTTTTACTTTTAAATTAGTTAATTTTTTTTATGAAAAAAATATCAGTTTGTATGGCAACATACAACGGAGGAAAATATATAAAGCAACAGATAGATTCAATTTTGATTCAGCTTTCCGAGAATGATGAACTTATTATTTCAGATGATAATTCAACAGATAATACTATTGATGTAATCAAGGGGATTTCAGATTGCAGAATAAAATTATTTTTTAATCAGGAAAAAGGATATACAAGTAATTTTGAAAATGCTCTCAATCAAATAACAGGCGATATTGTGTTTTTAAGTGATCAGGATGATATTTGGGATTCTAATAAAGTAGAAATTTGTTTAGAAGAACTTAAAACATATGATTTCATTGTTTCAGACTGTAAAGTAATTAATAATAAGAATGAAATAATATCAGATTCTTATTTTGAATTAAGAAATATTAAAAAAAACCGTTTAGGAAATCTTATAAAATTTAGTTTTTTAGGTTGCTGTTTAGCTTTTCGATCAGATATATTAAAAAAAGCACTTCCTTTTCCTTCAGACAGAAAATTATGTACGCATGATAATTGGTTGTTTTTAGTAGGTGCTTTCCTTTTCAGATACAAAGTATTAAATAATAAACTTATTCATTACAGAAGGCATAATGAGAACGTTTCAACATTAATTTCGAAAACTTCGGTATGGTTTAAAATTAAATATAGAATGTATTTAAGTTTTTTTTTAATCAAAAGATATATTGCTAATTAAAAATATAGAATGAAAATTTCAATTATAACGGTTGTGTACAACAACGAAAAAACAATTAAGGATGCTTTAGAGTCAGTTCTTAGACAAACCTATAAAAACATAGAATATGTAATTATAGATGGAAATTCTAAGGACAATACGGTATCAATTATTAGAGAGTACGAAAGCAGGCTAGGCTATTTTGTTTCAGAAAAAGATAACGGATTATATGATGCCATGAATAAAGGTATTCAATCAGCAACAGGAGATGTAATTGGAATATTGAATTCAGATGATTTATATCAGGATTTTAAAGTTATTACTGATGTTATGGAACAATTTAACAATGATTCTGATTTAGATATATTGTATGGAAATCTTGTATATGTAAAAAGCAATGATACAGATGCAATTGTAAGAAATTGGAAATGCAAACCATATTATGATCGTTTTTTTGAAAATGGAAATGTTCCACCTCATCCGGCATTATTTGTAAAGAGATCAGTATATGACAAAGTAGGTTTGTTTAATTTAGATTATAAATTAGCGGCAGATTATGAATTAATGCTTAGAATGTTAAAAAAATATAATTTTAAAATTAAATATATTGATCGTTTAATTGTAAAGATGAGACTAGGCGGGGCCACGAATCAAAGTTTTACTAATATAATTAATCAAAATAAAGAGATTGTTAGAGCTTGGAAAAATAATTCCTTGAAAGCACCATTATATTTAATGCCAGTGAGGATATTTAAACGTTTAATTCAATTCATTTAATATAAGACTCGACTCTGTAGAGATAAAAAATATAACATGAAAATTTTAATAACTGGTTCAAGCGGTTTCTTAGGAAAATCAATTTTTAAAGAATTAGAAAATGAAGGCGAAGTTCTAGGATTATCTAGAAATTCTACAAATTATAAGTTTTCATTAGAAAAAGATATTCCAGTTTTTAATGATAATTTTGATGTTGTAATTCATTGTGCTGGAAAAGCACATAGTATTCCTAAAACTGAAATTCAAAAAAAAGAGTTTTACGATGTGAATGTCCAGGGGACTAAAAATTTATTAAAAGGATTAGAAAATTCAATTACACCTAAAAAATTTGTTTTTATAAGTTCTGTGTCAGTGTATGGACAAGAAATAGGTACTGTTATTAAAGAAAATCATCCTTTAGAAGCTACAGATCCATATGGAGCAAGCAAAATTGAGGCTGAAAAAATTATCATAAATTGGTGTAAAGAAAATAATGTTATTTGTACAATTTTACGCTTGCCATTGCTAGTTGGTAAAGAGGCTCCAGGTAACCTAGGTGCTATGATTAAAGCCATAACAAAAGGATACTACTTTAATATAGGAGGCGGAAAGGCTAAAAAAAGTATGGTATTAGCTAAAGATGTGGCTTCATTAATTATGATAGTTGCATCAATTGGAGGAATTTATAACCTTACTGATGGGCACCATCCAAATTTTCATGAGCTAAGTTTAGCTATTTCTATAAATAAAAATAAAAAAAAACCTTCAAATTTACCAATGAAAATAGCTTTTCTGCTGGGTAAATTTGGTGATATTCTTGGTGATAAAGCACCAATAAATTCGTTAAAAATTAAAAAAATGACTTCTGATTTGACTTTTGATGATTCTAAAGCAAGAGCTATGTTAGATTGGAAACCACAATCTGTGGTAGATTATATAAATAATAATAAAATATAAAACTATAAAAATGAAAATTGCACTTATAACAGGAATTACAGGACAAGATGGTTCATATTTAGCAGAATTACTATTAGAGAAAGGATATATGGTTCATGGTGTTAAAAGAAGAGCTTCATCTTTTAATACACAACGTATTGACCATATTTATCAGGATCAACATGAAACCAATGTAAATTTTAAGATGCATTATGGGGATTTGACTGATTCTACTAATATTATTCGAATCATACAAGAGGTGCAGCCAGATGAAATCTATAATTTAGGAGCGATGAGTCATGTAAAAGTTTCTTTTGATTCGCCAGAATATGTTGCCAATGTTGATGGTATAGGCACACTAAGAATATTAGAGGCTGTACGTATTTTAGGGCTAGAAAAGAAAACACGTATTTATCAAGCCTCTACATCTGAATTGTATGGAGGATTGGCTGAAAACAAAAATGAAAAAGGACTTTATGATGAGCATTCGCCTTTTTACCCTCGTTCGCCTTATGGTGTAGCAAAAATTTATGGTTTTTGGATTACCAAAAATTACCGTGAAGCTTATGATATGTTTGCTTGTAATGGAATTTTATTTAATCACGAATCGCCTCGTCGAGGTGAAACTTTTGTAACTCGTAAAATAACTATGGCTACGGCAGCTATTGCTTTAGGCGAACAAGATTGCTTATATTTAGGTAATTTAGATGCACAACGTGATTGGGGACATGCGAAAGATTATGTAGAAGCAATGTGGCGTATTTTACAACAAGATGTTGCCGAAGATTATGTAATTGCGATGGGAGAAACAACTTATGTACGTGATTTTGTTAAAATGTCGTTTTCAGAAGTAGGAATAGATATAGAATTTAGAGGAGAAGGAGTAGATGAAAAAGGATATGTTGCTTCTTGCAGTAATCCTGCTTATCAAATTGAGTTAGGAAAACAGATAATTGCTGTTGATCCACAATATTTCCGCCCAACAGAAGTAGACCTGCTTATTGGAGATCCTTCGAAATCGAAAACTAAATTGGGCTGGGTTCCTCAATATAATTTAGCTGGATTAGTAAAAGAAATGATGGCATCTGACATTCAAAATGTTAAGAAAGAAAAGATGTTGAGAGAAGTAAAATCGACTATTAAATATTAATTTAGATAAATCAGAATAATAATATTCTTGAATTAGAAATTAACATTATGAATTTAAATGATAAAATATATATAGCTGGACATCGCGGAATGGTAGGTTCAGCTATTTTACGTCAATTAAAAATTGAAGGATATACCAATTTTGTTTTAAAAACTTCTTCTGAGCTGGATTTAAGAAACCAACAAGCTGTTGCAGAATTTTTTGAAAAAGAGAAACCAGATTATGTTTTCTTAGCAGCTGCAAAAGTCGGTGGGATTATTGCCAACAATACTTATAGAGGGGACTTTATTTATGAAAACTTGATGATTCAGAATAATGTAATTCATCAAGCTTATCTAAATAAAGTAAAAAAATTAATGTTTTTAGGATCATCATGTATTTATCCTAAAATGGCTCCTCAGCCGTTGAAAGAGGAGTACATGCTTACTGGAGAATTAGAGCCTACAAATGAGCCATACGCAATTGCAAAAATTGCCGGTATCAAAATGTGCGATGCATATAGGGATCAATTTGGATGTAATTTTATTTCCGTTATGCCAACCAATTTGTATGGCCCAAATGACAATTATGATTTAAAAAATTCTCATGTACTGCCTGCAATGTTGAGAAAATTTATCATTGCTAAACGCAATGGAGATTCATCAGTTACAATTTGGGGAACAGGAAGTCCTAAAAGAGAATTTTTACACGCCGATGACTTAGCTCAGGCATGTTTATTTTTAATGGAGAACTATAATGATTCAGGTCTAGTTAATATTGGAATTGGAGATGATATTTCAATTTTAGACTTAGCCATACTAGTAAAAAAAATTGTTGGTTTTGAAGGCGAAATTCTAACTGATACAACAAAACCTGATGGAACTCCTCGTAAATTAATGGATGTTTCGAAATTAAGTAGTTTAGGCTGGAAGGCAAAAATAACTTTAGAGGAAGGTATTCAAAAAGTTTACGATGAAATAAAAGATACAAATTGGGAATAATTTGTATTCTACATCAATTTGTAAATAATTCTTGTAAATAAATAATGGAATACACAATACTCGGAATTCTCTTGATGATTTTAATGCTGCTCTATTTTAAGGTAGCAGATCGTTTTAATATTATTGATAAACCCAATCAAAGAAGTTCTCATACAGAGATTACATTAAGAGGCGGTGGAATCATTTTTTGGTTTGCTGCTTTAATGTATTTTCTACAGCATATTGAAAACAATTATTTCTTCTTTACTGGAATTACTTTAGTTAGTTTGGTTAGTTTTTGGGATGACATTCAAAGTCTGTCAAATAAAATCCGTATTTCAGTACACTTTTTAGCTATTACTTTGATATTTTATGATTTGGGAGTGTTTAGTTTAGTTCCAATTTGGGAAGTATTAATTGCGTATGTTTTAGCAATAGGATTGATTAATGCCTACAATTTCATGGATGGCATAAACGGAATAACTGGTCTTTACACTTTAGTCGTTCTTGGAGCTTTGCTATACGTAAATACCAAATTGCAATTATTTATTGACGGCAATTTTATAAAATACGGAATGATTGCCAGTCTTGTTTTTTTATTCTTTAATTATAGAAAAAAAGCTAAATGCTTTGCCGGAGATGTAGGAAGTATAGCTATTGCCTTTTGGATAATCTATTTGGTTTTAAAACTTATTTTAGTAACAAATTCTGTTATTTGGTTATTGTTTATAGCTGTTTATGGTGTTGACGCGGTTTGCACAATTATTCATCGACTATACTTAAAACAAAATATTTTTGAAGCACATCGTCTGCATTTATATCAAGTTTTAAGTAACGAATATAAAATACAACATCGCTTGGTGTCTTTATATTACGCAATTGTTCAAACTGCAGTATCAGCTTTAGTTATCTTTTTATATCAAAAGGTTAATGATATCGTACTATTTGTAATTGTTTTAACACCGTTACTTCTATTATATACCTTAAAGTTTTATTTGTTGAATAAAAGCAATTTAAAATTAAAAGCATGATTCCAAAAATAATTCAAGGAGGTAATTTTTCAGATCATCGCGGAACAATTTCGTATGTAAATGATTTTTCTTTTAAAGACATAGAAAGATTTTACATCATCAGCAATTCTGATGAAAATCCTATTCGTGCCTGGCAAGGTCATAAATTAGATGCTAAAAATTTTTATTGTTTGAGCGGATCTTTCAAAATTCATTTTGTAAAAGTTGATAATTGGGAAAATCCTTCAAAGGATTTAATTATCGAAACTGTTTTAGTATCTGAGTCAGATAGCAAAGTAGTTCATATACCAGCAGGTTATGCAAATGCAATAGAATCACTACAAAGTAATTCAAAATTAATTTCATTTTCAACATTGCCTTTATCAAATGTGAGCGAAGATGATGTTCGATATGAGTCTGGTTATTGGAGATTAAATGAGTAATAAAAGAATTTTTCTTTCGTTATCGCAGCAAAGTGGTTTTGAGCAAGAATACGTCCAGAAAGCTTTAGATACAAATTGGATAACTTCAGGAGGTCCTAATGTAGATGATTTTGAAAGTTCTTTAGAAAATTATTTTGCTGATAAATCATTTGTTACTGCTTTAAATTCTGGAACTTCGGCAATACATTTAGCTTTAATTTTATTAGGAATAAAAGAGAATGATGAAGTTATTTGCCAAAGCATGACTTTTTCAGCATCAGCGAATCCTATTTTATATCAGGGAGCAACTCCTATTTTTGTAGATAGCGAAGAAGATACTTGGAATATTTGTCCAGAATTTCTTGAAATTGCTATCCAGGATAGAATCAAAAAAGGCAAAAAGCCTAAAGCAATTATCACGGTTCATTTGTATGGTAACCCGTATAAAGTGGATGAAATTCATGCCATTGCTGACCGTTATGACATTCCAATAATTGAAGATAGCGCAGAGGCTTTAGGAAGTTCTTATAAAGGAAAAAAATGCGGTACTTTCGGTACTTTCGGAGTTTTATCATTCAATGGCAATAAAATTATTACAACCTCAAGTGGAGGTGCATTACTCACAAACTCTAAAAAAGTAAAAGAAAAAGCTATTTTTTACGCTACTCAATCTAAAGATAATGCAATTCATTATCAACATAGTGAAATTGGTTATAATTATAGAATGAGTAATATTTGCGCTGGAGTTGGTTTAGGACAAATAAAAATTTTGGATCAAAACGTGAAAAGCAAAAGAGAAATTCATAAATTTTATAAAGATATTTTCAGCAACATCGATGGTGTTGAGATTTTTGAAGTTGTAAATGAAGATCATTTTTCAAATTATTGGTTAAGTACTATTTTAATTGAAACAAATATTCAGAAAAATAAAGACGATCTAAGACTTGCGCTTGAGGAAGCGAATATCGAAAGTAGGCCTCTTTGGAAACCAATGCATTTACAGCCAGTTTTTGAGAAATATCCATATTATGGAAATAAGGTAGCAGAAAAATTATTTGAAAAAGGATTGTGTTTGCCATCTGGTTCAAATATTACAGAAAAAGATAAAAATAGAATAAAAGAAGTCATTGTGGATTTTTTTAAACTTAAGAATTAAAATATAAATATGAAAATTGAAAAGACATTTATAAAAGATTTAGTGGTTGTAGAGCCAACTGTTTTTGGAGATGAGAGAGGTTATTTTTTTGAATCATACAGCAAAACTAAATTTGAAGATTTGGGTATTAATATTGAATTTGTTCAAGATAATCAGTCATTCTCTAAAAGAGGGACTTTAAGAGGATTGCATTATCAAAATCCTCCCTTTGCTCAAACGAAATTAGTCCGTGTTTTAGAAGGTGAAATTATAGATGTAGCAGTAGATTTAAGAAAAGATTCTCCTACTTACGGAAAATCTTTTAGTGTATTGCTTTCAGCAGAGAATAAAAAACAACTTTTGGTACCACAAGGTTTTGCCCATGGTTTCTCTGTTATAAGCGAAACGGCTTCAGTAATGTATAAATGCGATCAATTTTACAATAAAGCTTCTGAAGGAGGAATAAAATATGATGATCCGTCACTTAATATTGATTGGGGAATGAATTTAGAAGAGGCAATTGTTTCAGAAAAAGATCAAATTCTTCCTTTTATTGACAATTGTAATAGTTTATTTTAATGGAAAGAATTCTTGTAACAGGGGCAAATGGTCAATTAGGATCTGAGTTACGTGTAATTGCCAAAAAATACTCGAATTACGAATGGGTATTTGCTGATAGAACTAAAATTACTTTGGATGATTTGGATTTGCTTCAAACTCAACTAGAAGAAATCAAGCCAAATATAATTTTTAATTGTGGAGCTTATACCGCAGTAGATAAAGCAGAAACAGAAAAAGAACTTGCTTTTAAAGTAAATCATTTGGCTGTTGAATTAATTGCAAAGTATGCTTTAGAAAATAATGCAAAATTAATTCACATCTCTACAGATTATGTGTTTGATGGGGAATCTTCGGTTGCATTGAGCGAGGAAGCAATAACTAATCCTATCAATATTTACGGCGAAAGTAAAAGAGCTGGAGAAATTGCATGTTTAAAAGAAAATCCAAATTCAATAATTATTAGAACTTCTTGGGTTTATAGCAAATTTGGAAACAATTTTGTTAAAACCATGCAACGCCTAATGCAGGAAAGAGATGAAATAAATGTTGTAAATGATCAAATTGGTTCTCCAACATATGCTGCTGAATTAGCTCAGGCAATGATTGATATTTTGGAATCCGCAGAATGGATTCCGGGCATTTATAATTATTCAAATGAAGGAGAAATAAGTTGGTATGAATTTGCATTAAGTATAAAAGAATTGGGTGGTTACAATTGTAATGTTGGAGGAATTCCATCAGCATCTTATCCCACTCCTGCAAGACGTCCAGAATTTTCATTATTAGATAAGAAAAAAATTATACGAATTTATAATTTAGAAATTCCAAATTATAAAGAGAGTTTAAAAAAAATGTTTAGATAAGTTAAAAAATGATTGCTGGTTTAAATTGAATGATTTCAAGTTATAAATCTAAAATCTAATACAAAACATATGAAAGGAATTATTTTAGCTGGAGGTTCTGGCACACGTTTACACCCCTTAACGCTTGCAATGAGCAAGCAAATGATGCCTGTTTATGACAAGCCAATGATTTATTACCCATTATCTACTTTAATGATGGCTGGAATCAACGAAATATTAATTATTTCAACACCTCATGATTTGCCAAATTTCAAAAAATTATTGGGAGACGGTTCTTCTTTAGGCTGTAAATTTAGTTATGCTGAACAAGCGATTCCAAATGGTTTGGCACAGGCTTTTGTAATTGGTGAAGAGTTTATAGGTAACGATGATGTAGCATTAATCTTGGGAGATAATATATTTTTCGGATCTAACATGCAAGAACTTTTAAAATCAAATACAAAGCCAGAAGGTGGGGTTGTTTTTGCATATCACGTTTCAGATCCTGAGCGATATGGCGTTGTTGAATTTGATGAAAATTTTAAAGCGATTTCAATAGAAGAAAAACCAGAAGAACCAAAATCTAGTTACGCGGTTCCAGGATTATATTTTTATGATAATTCAGTTGTTGAAATTGCTAAAAATATTAAACCAAGTGCTCGTGGTGAATATGAGATTACAGACGTAAATAAAGTTTATTTAGAAAGAGAAGCGCTAAAAGTTGGTATTTTAAGTAGAGGAACAGCTTGGCTTGATACAGGAACTTTTAATAGTTTGATGCAGGCAGGTCAGTTCGTTCAAGTTCTTGAAGAAAGACAAGGTTTAAAAGTAGGATGTATTGAAGAGATTGCTTGGAGACAGGGATTTATAAATGATTCGCAACTTGAAGAATTGGCATTACCTTTAGTAAAGTCAGGTTATGGAGCTTATTTAATAGAATTTCTAAAACAGAAAAGAAAAGGTGTTAAAATTTAATTTATCTTCATAAATAATTTTTTAAAACCATTAATTTGTATTTTTGTAATCCATACAAAGCTTGCAGAATTAAACTAAACAAAATTGAACACAGATAAACAAACCAAATTAGCCTCACTATTGCTTAATTCTTTCTCTCCTAGAAACCTAAGGGCGCACATCAACAACCTTAGTTATTTGCCTAGGTGGATAATTGTTGCAATAGATGTAATGGTATTAGTGTTTTCATTTACTTTTACTTATATGTTGTTTGAAGGTACAGCATTAGGGTATATTATTACTTCACATCATTTCTATTTTGTTGGCAGTTTATTGCTGATAAACATATTTTTCTTTTGGTTGTTTAGAACATATTCTGGGATTATTAGGCATTCATCATATATTGACGCAATAAAGCTGTTGTTTTCGCAAATGTCAGTTCTGGTGTTTTTCTTATTTTTTAATTTGGTTTTTGAATTATATGCAGGACACAAAGCTTTTCTAAATACAGCACTTTTTATCAATTTAGTTTTATCTTTTTGTGGGCTTTTTTTATATCGAGTAATAGTAAAGCAAACTTTTGAATTATATTTTTCAGAAAAAACTAATTCAAAACTTATTAGAACCGTAATTTATGGAACAGACGCTAATGCTATTTCCGTAGCAAATGCATTGAAATTTGAAACGCCTTCTCGATTTAAAATTGTTGGTTTTGTAGATAAGAATAATCAAAATGCATCTAAGCGAATGTTAGATTTGCCTATTTTGATTTTAAGAAAAAAATTACCAGCCTTAATGCGTTCTGTAGCTGCAGAAGGCGTAATTATTGCAGATAAAAGTTTGTCTAAAGAAGAACAATTGATTATTGTAGATCAGTGCTTAGAATTTAACTACAGGGTTTATACAGTTCCATTAATTTCAGATTGGGAAAATCAAAAAGAGATTTCTCAGAAAGTAAAGAATATTCAAATTGAAGATTTATTAGAAAGAAAACCTATTGTTTTAGACAGTAAGTCAATTTCTAAACAGTTAAAGGAAAAAACAATTCTGATTACAGGTGCTGCCGGATCTATCGGAAGTGAGATAGTTAGACAAGTTTTAGGATTTAATCCAAAAATGGTCATTATTTTAGACCATGCAGAAACACCACTTCATAATTTATGCTTAGAAACTTTAGCAATGAATTCTGGAACAAAAATAGTGGCAGTAATTGCAGATGTTAGAAGTAAAAAAGCATTAGAAAAAGTATTTAAAAGTTACAATCCACATGTTGTTTTTCATGCAGCAGCATATAAGCATGTTCCTTTGATGGAAGAAAATCCTTCGCAAGCGATTTTAACCAATATTAAAGGAACTAAAAATTTAGCTGACCTTTCGTGCAAATACCATGTTAGAAAATTTGTAATGGTTTCTACAGATAAAGCTGTTAATCCTAGTAACGTGATGGGAGCCAGCAAGCGTATAGCAGAGAAATATGTTCAGTCTTTGTTCCTAAAAAATCAAAAAGAAAATGTTGAAGGAGTAACAAAATTTATTACCACCCGTTTTGGAAATGTTTTAGGTTCAAACGGATCGGTTGTTCCTTTATTTACAAAACAAATTGCCGAAGGAGGTCCTGTAACAATAACACATCAAGACATTATTCGTTATTTTATGACCATTCCAGAAGCTTGTCAGCTTGTCCTAGAAGCCGGAGCCATGGGTAATGGAGGAGAGATTTATATTTTTGATATGGGCAAACCAGTCAAAATAATTGACTTGGCAAAAAAAATGATTAAGTTAGCAGGTTTTATTCCAGATAAAGAAATCAAAATAAAAATTGTTGGATTAAGACCGGGTGAAAAGCTATATGAAGAATTATTAAATGATACTTCTAAAACGTTACCAACATATCATAATAAAATCATGATTGCACAGGAAATTCAAGATGAATATGAAAATCTTCATATAGAAATTGATGAACTGATTGGAATTGCAGATTTTTATGACAATGATGATATTGTTACTAAGATGAAAAAAATTGTTCCTGAATTTAAAAGTATGAATTCTGCTTTTGAAGTTTTAGATAAATAAACTTATAAACAGAACGATTTTTAAGTCAAATAATTAATTATAAAAGGTGTTTTTTTTAAAACGCCTTTTTGCTTTTTATACAATTTATTAACTACTAAAAATCTTGTTAATTCAATATACTTCTTTGTTTACAGGTGTTGTGTAAGAAAAGACTTAAAAGTAAACATAATTGAGGCAAATAATATTAAAACAATTACAATTATCCTTCAAATATATAAATGGAATTAAAAACTACTGTCTATCAAAAAAGTAACAATAACAGTATTGTTAAACTTTTAAAAGAAAGTCTAAATGATATTATTAGCTCTCATTTTTTAGCAAAACAATTGGCTATTAGAGACATTAAAGCGCAATATCGTCAATCATATTTAGGTATAATATGGGCATTTATAACTCCTTTAACAACAGCTTTAATATGGGTAATTTTGAGTAATTCTGGAACAATAAAATTGACTGATACTGGAGTGCCTTATCCTGTTTATGTTTTTTCCGGGACGTTATTGTGGTCTATTATTACCGATTCTATTAATGCGCCTATGAATAATACCAATGGAGCAAGAGGAATACTTTCTAAAATTAATTTTCCTAAAGAAGCTTTAATTCTTTCAGGTATATATAAACTGATTTCAAACAGCTTTATAAAAATAGCTTTACTCATATTTTTTCTGACTGTATATGATGTGGGTTTTCATTCTTCAATTTTGTTATTTCCTTTTGCATTTATAGGAATTATCTTTTTTGGAACTACAATAGGTTTGTTTATAACGCCATTAGGTATGCTTTATAATGATGTAGGAAAAATTATTAGTATGGGACTTGGATTTCTGATGTATGTTACTCCTGTTGTATTTGTAATTCCGAAACAAGGACCGTTGAAAACATTAATGGAAATTAATCCTTTAACGCCACTAATCTTAACATCCAGAAATTTATTGATGGGTCAAAATATAGATTTCCTGACTTATTATTTTGTAATAATCTTAATATCGATACCATTTTTTTTTCTAGGATTAGTTTTTTACAGAATCTCTATTCCAATAATTGTTGAACGTATGAGTGCTTAAGTCATGAATGATAAAGAAATATTGGTAAAAGTAGAGCATCTCTCTAAAAAATTCTGTAAAGATTTAAAAACAAGTTTATGGTATGGTGTTAAAGATTTATATCATAATGTAAAGGGAGCGAAAAATGATAAAATTTTGCGTCCTAAAGAATTTTGGGCAGTAAAAGATATTAATTTTGAATTAAGAAGAGGAGAATGTCTAGGATTAATAGGTCATAATGGTGCTGGGAAATCAACTTTGTTAAAGATATTAAATGGCTTAATTAATCCTGATGATGGAAAGGTTACTATTAATGGAAGAGTTGGTGCCTTAATTGAGCTTGGTGCAGGTTTTAATCCTATTTTGACTGGTAGGGAAAATATCTATAACAACGGAGCTGTATTGGGTTTCTCAAAAAAAGAAATTGATTCAAAAGTTGAAGATATTATAAATTTTGCAGAAATAAGGGAGTTTATTGATATGTCTGTGCAAAATTACAGCAGTGGTATGAATGTAAGGTTAGGTTTTGCTATTGCAGCGCAAATGAAACCAGATGTATTGATTATTGATGAGGTTTTAGCGGTTGGAGATTTAGGTTTTGTATTAAAATGCTTTAAAACTATTGATACAATACTTCCTGATACAGCTATTATATTTGTTTCGCACAGTATGCCAATGATTTCACGTATTTGTAACCAAATTATTTTAATGGAACATGGAACAGCGGAATACCAAGGTAATGATGTTGGGAAAGCTATTGATTTATACTATAATAGATTTGCTGCAAATGAATCAAACATTGTATTTGATGATGGTAGTCTAATATTGGAAAAAGTCGAATTTCTAAACGTTATTTATGAAAAAAACATTCCACAATTAAAGTGGGGTGAAGATCTTCAGTTACATTTTAAATTTCGTAATATAACCAATAACAGCCATGATTTTTTCATTATTATAAATGATAAGGAACAAAGATCTGTAGCTATATTGGAAAGAAATTTTGAATCTTTAAATGATAAAACGGATATTATTGAATTCATAGTGACACATGAAAAATTGCAAGTATCTAAAGGATTATATTCAATAAGTTTAGGAATTAGAGATTATGTCACAAAAATACCAGTTTTAAGGATTAATAATTTGATAAATTTTCAAGTCATACATCAAGAAGAAATATGGGAACCTTTTTTGCTTAAATCTAAATTTGAAAGAGTAAATAATTACAAACCCAATAAATAATTTCGATAAAAAACAATGATAAATGTAACTAAAACTTTTTTGCCGCCGATTGAAGAATATAATCAATTTGTTCAACGTGCTTGGAATAATGAATGGTTGACTAATCGTGGCGAATTAGTAAAAGAGTTAGAAAATAAATTGAAAAGTTTTTTATCTGTATCAAATATTGTTATTACTAATAATGGGACTGTTCCTTTGCAAATTGCATTAAAATTGCTTGGCAATCAAGGCGAAATTATAACAACACCTTTTAGTTATGTAGCTACAACCGCGACAATTGTATGGGAAAACTGTAAACCTGTTTTTGTAGATATTCATCCTGAATATTTGACCATTGATGAAAGTAAAATTGAACAAGCAATAACTTCTAAAACAACGGCAATATTAGCCACACATGTTTTTGGAAATCCGTGTAATATAAGTTCAATTGAGCTAATTGCAAAAAAATATAATTTAAAAGTGATTTATGATGCAGCTCATTGTTTTGGAGTAAAATACAATGATAAATCTATTTTTGATTATGGTGATATTAGTACATGTAGTTTTCACGCCACGAAACTGTTTCACACTGGCGAAGGTGGAGCTATGTTTTCTAAGGATTTAGATTTGCAAAATAAATTATTTTATAGCCATAATTTTGGCCACAATGGACCATTAGCATTTCATGGATTAGGAATTAATGGTAAAATTTCTGAATTACAGGCAGCAATGGGACTAAGTGTCCTCCCATATATGAGCGAGATAATTTCAGAAAGAAAAAAGATAGTAGAATTTTATAATTCAAATTTAGATTTCTCAAAGCTTATTACTTTAAAAATACGAGAAAATACTTTTTGGAATTTTAGTTATTATCCAATAATTTTTAATAGTGAAGAACAACTTTTAAGAGTTGAAAAAATATTAAATCAAAATGAAATTTTCCCAAGACGTTATTTTTATCCGTCTTTGAATACTATTGAATATGCAGAAGGAGGAGAAATGCCAATTTCTGAAAGTATTGCTGCAAAAATAGTTTGCCTGCCTTTATATGTTGGATTATCTATTGATCAATTAGAAAAAGTTGTTTCATTAATAAATAAAAATTTGTGATGAAATTGGCTGTAATGCAACCTTATTTTTTCCCTTATATAGGATATTTTCAATTAATAAATGCAGTAGATGTTTTTGTAATTTATGATGATGTTAATTTTATAAAAAAAGGTTGGATAAATAGAAATAATATTTTGGTTAATGGAGAGCAATTTTTATTTAATATTGAGTTAAAAGGAGCCAGTCAAAATAAACTCATTAACCAGATCGAAACAAACTACAATTCACAATGTAAAGAAGATTTACTAAAGACAATTAGATTTGCATATGCAAAGGCGCCTTTTTTTAAAGATACTTTCTCACTAGTGAAACGCATAATTGAACATAAGGAAATAAACATTTCTAAATTAATAACATATTCTCTAAAGGAAATTTGCACTTTTCTTTCAATCGAAACTCAAATAATTATTTCTTCGGATATAATTAAAAATAATAATTTAAAAGGCCAGTTAAAGATTATTGAAATATGCAAAAATCTCGAGGCAAATACTTATATTAATCCTATTGGCGGACTAAATTTATACGATAGTGAAGCTTTTTTGCAAAATAATATTTCCTTAAAATTTATAAAATCAAGCCCTATTATTTATAATCAGTTTAGTAATACTTTCATTCCGCATTTGTCAATAATTGATGTTTTGATGTTTAATTCACCAGAAAGAATTAAAGATTTTCTAAACGAGTATGAATTTATATGAAAAAATATAATAAAATAATAGAACATTATGAAAATTGTCTTGACAAGCATGGCGATAATCATTTAGGTGTCGACTGGCCAAAATTTGAGGATGTTGATACTCGTTATAAAATAATGTTAGATATTTTAAACTTTAAGGAAAAAAATGACCAAAATGTATCTTTGTTAGATTTTGGGTGCGGAACGGCCCATCTTTTAGAATTCCTTCAAAGGCATAATTATAAAAACGTAATTTATTCAGGGTTAGATATTTCTAAAAAATTTATTGAAGTTGCTGAAAATAAATATCCAAATAATTTCTTTTATTGTATTGATATTTTAGAATCGAAGGACAAGATCTCCAATTTTGATTATGTGGTAATGAATGGTGTTTTTACTGAGAAAAGAGAATTGACTTATAATGAAATGTGGGAATATTTTACAAAAATGATTACAATTATTTATGAAAAATGTAATAAGGGTTTTGCTTTTAATATTATGTCAAAAAATGTAGATTGGGAAAGAGAAGATTTATTTCATGTATCGCATGATGTTTTGAGCGATTTTTTGTGTAAAAACCTTACTCGAAACTATATTATTAGAAATGACTATGGATTATATGAATACACCGTTTATGTTTTTAAAAAATAAGATATGGCAAAAGTTATAATTTTTGGAATTCAAGATTTTGCAGAACTGGCCCATTATTATCTCGAAAATGATTCAGAACATGAAGTAATTGCCTTCAGTGTAAATGAAAAGTATTTACCTGAGAATAATTTTTTTCATGACTTGCCTATTATAGCATTCGAAAATATTGAAAAAGAATATTCTCCACAAGATTATAAATTTTTTGCACCAATGTCGCCACAAAAAATGAATAAACTTAGAGAAGAAGTCTATAATAATATTAAAGCAAAAGGATATGAAATGATAAGTTATATTAGCAGTAAAGCCACGTTGTTTAATAATATCATTGGAGAAAATTGCTTTATATTAGAAAACAATACCATACAGCCATTTACTACAATTGGCAATAATGTTATTTTATGGAGTGGTAATCATATTGGACATCATAGTGTTATAAAAGACCATATTATGTTTACATCGCACGTTGTTTTGTCAGGTCACTGCGTAGTAGAAAATTACTGCACTTTTGGAGTAAATTCAACTATTAGAGATGGATTGAAAATTGCAGAAGGAACTTTTGTGGGAATGTCAGCAAGTATTATTAAAAATACAGAAGAATGGTGTATCTATAAAGGGAATCCAGCAATTAAATCTGAAATTTCAAGTAAAAAAATATAAGTACATGTGGAAGAAAAAAGGTTTGGTTTTTAAGGTAAAAGATCATGCAAATGAGTTGATTAAATCTCATGCATCTATACCCTTTGCGTATCATATTGAAAAAAATGTTTTCAGGATTTACTTTAGTTCAAGAAATGAAAATGGTAAGTCGCTTCCTTATTATGTAGAAGCAATAGTAAGTGAAGGAAATATAAATATTATTGGAAAAGTTGTTGGTCCAATCTTAGAATTAGGAAAGTTAGGAAGTTTTGATGATAGTGGAATTATGCCTTCTTGTTTGATAAAGAATAATGACAAGCTATATATGTACTACATAGGCTGGAATCCTCAAGTTACTGTTTCATATAGACTTTCAATTGGACTTGCAATAAGTTATGATAATGGACTTTCTTTC
Source organism: Flavobacterium sp. KJJ (assembly GCF_000708595.2). GTDB lineage: Bacteria > Bacteroidota > Bacteroidia > Flavobacteriales > Flavobacteriaceae > Flavobacterium. The sequence goes on from NZ_JARP01000003.1 coordinate 155,810, forward strand.
AAAAGATTTAGTGAAGGGCCTATTTGTGATAGAAATTTAAATGAACCGTACTTTAATACTGCCCCATTTGTAACTATCGAAAATAATATCTGGAAAATGTGGTACATATCTTGTACTGGCTGGAAAATGATTAATAATTATCCAGAACCATCATACCACATTAAATATGCAGAATCAAATGATGGAATTAATTGGAATAGAAATGGAAATGTAAGTGTTGATTATGATGAAAAGGCTCAAGCTCTAGGAAGACCTTGTGTTTTTAAACAAAATGATATCTACAATATGTACTTTTCATATCGAAAAACTGATAAGTATAGAGTACTGTCATCGGAAGGTTATAAAATCGGATTAGCTTTGTCTTCAGATGGTATTTTGTGGCAAAAAAAATATGATGATGCCGGAATAGAACTTTCAGATTCAGGCTGGGATGATCAAATGATGGAATATTGCCATGTATTTGAGCATAATGAAATTACTTATATGTTATACAATGGCAATGATTTTGGAAAAGAAGGATTTGGGTATGCAATTAGATAATTTACCTTCTGTTGCTGTCTATATGATTACTTATAATCATGCCTTTTTTATTGAGGAAGCTGTCGAATCAATAATGATTCAAAATACTAATTTTGAATATAAATTATTTATAGGAGAAGATTGCTCGACGGATAATACGCGTGCTATTTGTCTTAAATTAAAAGAAAGATACCCTGATAAAATTGAATTAATCCTAAATGAAAAAAATCTGGGAGCAGTTTCTAATGCAATCCAAGTATTCAAAGCTTGTTTTGAAAGCAAAGCCAAATATATTGCTTTGTTAGAAGGTGATGACTACTGGACTGATCCTTTAAAGCTTCAAAAACAAGTTGATTTTTTAGAGGCTAATCCAGATTATGTTATATGTGCACATGTTGCAGAGGAAAAAAATGAAATGACAAAATTTAATAATGTTTTTCCTCATATAAAACTGAATACTACTAAAAATATCGAAGATTATATTATTAATAATTTAACAGCTACTTGTTCATTAATGTTTAAAGCTGAATATTTAAATCCGCTACCTATCTGGTATAAAGATATTCACTTTGGAGATTGGGGATTAGCATTATTGCTTTTTTATCGATCAAATAAAAAATTAATGATATTAAAGGATTGCATGGGAGTTTATAGAGTTAATTCAGGAAGTGTTCATGGTTCGCTTAAAAGTGATAACCTTTCGTTAATTAAAGCTTATAAAATGCATTTGGATTTTATTAATTTTATAAATGAGAAATTATTTTTAAAAGGAAAATTTAAACCATCTGTTATAAAAAAGAAAATTAATACACATGCGATTTTAGCAGATTTGTATAAAAAAGAAAGTATTATTGGCTATTGTAAACATTCCATGATAAAATATTTATTAATTAGATTTGGTAATAGACTTAGTTAAAATTAATTATGAAAATCCTTTTAATATCTCACGATGCTAGTCTAACCGGGGCGCCAATCTTACTCTTGAATTTGGCTGGATTATTATTAAAAAACAATGAAGATATTGTTTTTCTTTTAAAAGAAGGAGGCGTTTTAGAATCAGATTTTGCCTTAATGGCACCGACTTATAATTTAAAGGAAGATAAAAAATCTTTGTGGAATATTTTAAACACCAAAAAAAGTATTATTGATGATAAGAACTTTTTAAAACAATTTGATGTAATAATTTCAAATACAATTACAAATGGAGAAGTTTTAGAAATTATTAGAAAAAATTATAATGGAAATATAATTAGCTATATTCATGAGCTCGAAATTGGGGCTAAAGCATTCTCTAATGAAAATAGTATAAATAAACTAATAAAGAGTTCAACAACTTTTTGGGTTCCTTCATCAATTGTAAATGATTTTTTAATTGATAAATATAAAATTTCTCCAGATAAAATCTTCATAATGCCATATTACATTCCATCTAATGCTTCTGATTTTAAAATAGAATCAAATAGTGAAAACCAATTCGTAGTTGGTGGTTGTGGAACTATTGATTGGAGGAAAGGTGTAGATTTATTTATTGTAATTGCAATACAACTTTTTATTAAATATCCTAAAGCATCGATTGTTTTTAAATGGGCCGGGGCGTTACCTGGAATTGAATTAGAAAGACTAAATTATCAAGTAAGAAAATGTAATTTGGAAGGGAAAGTTTTTTTTGAAATTGCAAGTTCAAATTTGAATAATTTTTATAATAGTATTGATTTGTTCTTACTGCCATCTCGAGAAGATCCCTATCCTCTTGTAATACTTGAAGCCGCCAACTTTAGCGTTCCATCAATATGTTTTGATTCAGTTTGTGGCAGTAAAGATTTTATAATAAATTCCAAAGGAGGATTAGTTGTCCCATTTCTAGATATTAATGAAACTGTTGAAGCAATTATTAATTTTTATAATGACATTAATTTTACAAAGAAGTTAGGAGAAAATGCAAAAGATTATTTAAAGCATACACATTTAAGCGATGCATTTGTTTACAATAAATTTAAAGAGCTTTTGGAAAATTAATTTAATTACTAAAGAATTATGTCAAACAAAATAAAGCCAATCGCAATACATTTACCTCAATTTCATCCAATACCTGAAAACGATATATGGTGGGGTAAAGGTTTTACTGAATGGACGAATGTTACAAAAGCTCAACCAAGATTTGAGGGGCATTATCAGCCTCATCTTCCGGCAGATTTAGGGTTTTATGACTTACGGCTGGAAGAGGCAAGATTAGCACAAGAACAATTGGCAAAAGCTTATGGAATACATGGTTTTTGTTATTATCATTATTGGTTTAATGGAAAACGTATTTTAAATGAACCAGTTGATAGGAAAATGCAAAATCCAAAAGAAAATTTTCCTTTCATGTTATGCTGGGCAAATGAAAACTGGACCAGAACTTGGGATGGACTTGATAAAGAAGTGCTTCTTAAGCAAGAGTACAGTTTTGATGATGATTTAGTACATATCCAACATTTAATTTCTTTTTTTAAAGATGAAAGATATATAAAAGTAGAAGGTAAACCTGTATTCATTGTATATAGGCCTAATCTTTTTCCAGATATTCAAAAAACAATTTCTATATGGAGAGAAGCTGCTAGGAATGCCGGTTTTATAGATTTATACCTAGGATATGCACTTAATGCAGAAAATCGTTTTAATCCTCAAAGTTTGGGTTTTGATTTTGCATTCGAATTTCAGCCTAATTCGATTAATTTTCCCCAAACAATTCCTTACCCTAACACCACTAAAGATAAAATTTTTCGTAAAATTAAAAAAAGGCTGGGGATTAGAGAATTAGAAAATAAATGCTATGTAGATTATGGGTCGTATGTGTCAAATCAAATTCAGAAAGATTTTCAGGATAACATATACCCAGGAATTACACCAATGTGGGATAATTCTGCGAGGCGAAAAGAAAATAATTTCATATTACATAATTCTACTCCTTTACTGTTTAAAAAATGGTTAATTCATATTAAAGAAAATTACCCATGGAATAATGTGCCTGAAAATTTCTTGTTTATTAATGCATGGAATGAATGGGCAGAAGGGAATCATTTAGAACCTTGTCAAAAATGGGGTACTAAATATTTGGAATCTGTAAAGGATATGCTTAAATAATTTAATAAATATCATATAATTTAGATTTTTAAAAATGAATTTAAGTCCCTTAGTGTCCATAATTGTACCTAATTACAATCATTCAGCTTTTTTGGTTCAAAGATTAGAATCTGTTTTTAATCAAACATTTCAGGATTTTGAAGTAATTCTGCTAGACGATAAAAGTACAGATGATAGTTTAGTTATTTTGAGAAAATATGCAGATCACCCAAAGGTATCTTGTTGCATTTTTAACGAAATAAATACAGGAAACACGTTCAAACAATGGGAAAAAGGAATAAGTTTGGCTAAAGGAGAATTGATCTGGATAGCAGAGTCGGATGATTTTTGCGAACTTAATTTTTTGGAAGAGGTGGTTAAACCGTTTTTAGATGACAAAGAAGTTGTCTTGTCTTATTGTCAATCTAATAAAGTAGATGAAAATAATAATGTAACGGGTAATTGGATAACTCATACTCAAAGTTTAGATTCTCAAAATTTTTTTTTAAAGAATTTCACAATGCAGGGAAATTCTTTTATAGCAAAATATTTAATAAATAGAAATGTAATTCCAAATGCTGGTGCCGTAGTTTTTAAAAAAACAGCTATAAAAGATGATTCCTATTTAACTATAAATCCAGAATTTCGATATTGTGGAGATTGGATGTTTTATTTTAAATTGATTACTAATTTTAAAATCGCATTTACAGCAAAGTCTTTAAATAATTTTAGATATCACAGCAGTAGTGTTATCGCGAATGCTATAAAAACTGAGAATCGTATTCGTATTATAGATATTGATTTTAATATGCGAAAGGTTTTGATGCAATTTATAAAACAAAACGATATTTCTATTGTTGCCTATAATGAAATTAAAAAGCATAATAACAATGTTATTAGATATTTAAAGCATGAAAAAGGTTTACTTTTAATAAAATCATCAAATAAATTAAAGGGTTATCTGCTGATAATTACTGTATTTGGTGTTTCTTGGGAAAAATATAATATTCGAAAGAAAATTAGAATGAAAATCCGTAATCTTTTAAAATGATTTCAATAATTATATGTTCGCGAAAAAACACAATTCCTGATGTGTTATCCATAAATATAAGTGAAACTATTGGTTACGAGCACGAGATAATAATTATTGATAATTCTGAAAATAGACACTCTATTTTCGAAGCGTATAATATAGGTATTAAAAAAAGCAAGGGCGATTATTTATGCTTTATTCACGATGACATACTATTTCATACACAAAGATGGGGTAGTTTAATAACAAATATTTTTACTAGTAACCCTGAATATGGATTGATAGGAGTTGCTGGCTCCAGACAAAAAACAAAGACACCATCTGGTTGGTGGGATTGCGAATCTAAATATAAGTCAGTTAATATAATACAGCATTATCCAACTGGAAAAATAGTAAAAGAACAACTTGGTTTTGAAGATAGCAATCTAAATGAAGCAGTTATTGTAGATGGCGTTTTTTTAGCAGTACGAAAAGAAATGAATGTGGTTTTTGATCTTAAACTAAAAGGATTTCACAATTATGATTTTAATATTGCTATTGAAACAAGAAAAAAAAAATATAAAATAGGTGTTACCAACCAAATTTTAATTGAACACTTTTCTATCGGAAATTTGAATAATGAATGGCTAGAATCAATAATAAAAACGCATAAATATTATCGAAATTTTCTGCCTTTGACTACAGATGTTATTATAGATCGCAATGCTGAAGCGTTTAGTCTAAAAAGATTGATTAACCATTGTTTAGTAACAAAAGGAAATAAAAAAAGAGTTTTTAAATATTGTGGGATATTATTTTTTAAAGAACCATTCTCCAAATCAAATGTTGAGTTATTTAAAAAGGCATTAATTTATTTGAAAAGCTTCAAAACATGAAAACATCTGTAATTATTGTCACTTATAATGGGATGAAATGGATTAAGAATTGTTTAGAAAGTATTTTGAAATCTACAATTCCAATTAGTATTATTGTTGTTGATAATTGCAGCAATGATGGTACAGTTGAATTTATAAAAGTAAATTTTCCACGAGTAAATCTTATTGAGCAAAGAGAAAATTTAGGTTTTGGCAAAGCAAATAATATTGGTATTTCGCTGGCATTAAAAGCATCTTCAGAGTATGTCTTTTTGCTAAACCAAGATGCTTTTATTGAAGAAAATACGATTGAAAAATTAATAGAAGTATCTCAGCAAAACTTAAAGTATGGTATTTTGAGCCCAATACATGCTGATGGGGATGGTACAAAATTAGATGAGAGTTTTTGCTACTATATAGGAAAGTCTTGTGGACAAAGTTTTATTTCAGATCTTATTTTGAATAAAACCAAAAAAGATATTTACAGCTTGCCAATGATTAATGCGGCAGCCTGGTTAATCCCTAAAATTACATTAGAAAATGTTGGAGGCTTTGACACATCATTTTTTTTATACGGTGAAGATGATAATTATTGTCAACGAGTATTATATAATAACTTTCAAATCGGAATCGTTCCTACAGCTTTTATAAGACATGATAGTGATAACAATAATACTAAGGAAATAATCAAGGGGAGTGAAAAATATTATGCTAAATTTTTAAACCATATTAAAGTTTCTTATGGCAATGTGAATACTGACAATTACAAAAATGTTAGTAAGCTGAAATATTCTTTTTTAAAAAAAAGCATAATAAGTTTAATAAAATTTGATTTAGCTGATTTTAAAATTAACTGGACAAAAGCTAAGTTATTGGCAGGAGAAAATCTAAAAGAAAAAGTTCTGTTTAATAGGCAAAAAGGCAAAAATTATTTAGAGTAAATAAAATTTATGGAAAGTTTAATATCAATAATAATTCCTTGCTATAATGACTGGCAATATGTTGAACAAGCCGTAAATTCAGCTTTATATCAAACGTATGGCAACAAGGAAATCATAGTTGTTGATGATGGGTCAAATGCTAAAACCAAAGAAGTTTTAAAACAACTTGAGTCAAAAATAACAAAACTTATTACCCAAGAAAATCAAGGACAAAGTACAGCTCGAAATATTGGTATTCAAGCAGCAAATGGAGATTATATTCTTGTATTAGATAGTGATGATTTTTTTGAGCCAACATTTTGTGAAAAAGCAATGTTGGTATTTCAAGATTCATCTATTAAGTTAGTAACTTCTTTCACAAAAAGATTTAATAATTTTTTTAGTGATGAATATTATCCTGGTGGAGGTGATTTAAAAAAATTCTTAATATGCAATGAGGCTACAGGCAGTGCTATATATAGGAAAAAAGATTGCATTGCCATTGGAGGATATGACGAAAAAATGCGATCTGGTTTTGAAGATTGGGAGTTCTATATTAGATTATTGCAAAATGGAGGCAAAGCATTTGTTATACCAGAGTTTCTCTTTAATTATAGATTAAAGGAAAATTCTACAACTTCTAAAGCTAATAAGTTAAAATATAATTTGCGAAATTTCATATATAACAAACATAAAAATTTATATATTTTATATTTTGAGGATTTTATTTCTTACCTATTAAGTAATATTGAAAAAGAGGAAAAAGAGAAAATCAAAAACATCAACCGCTTGGAGTTCAGAATAGGAAAGTCTATTTTGACACCTTTTCGTTATATCAAATTTATATTTAAAAAAAATCTATTTAAATAGAATTACTTAAAATCATAGGTAACTATCTTTAGAATGAGAATAGTTTTCAATAGTAAAATAAAAGCTTAAATGAGTGTAAAGCACGCTATTTTAATTACCGCATATAAAAATTATCATCATCTTACAGAGATAATTAATTTCTTTGACCACAATTTCGAATTATTTATTCATATTGATAAGAAGAGCAATATTTCAGATGTTGAGGCGACGAATTTAAGAAAGCATGAAATCGTAAAATTGGTCGAACAAAAATATAAAGTTAATTGGGGTGGATTCAATCATTTAAAAAGTATTTTGTATCTCTCAAAATATGCTCTTAAAAATAGTGAAGCTGCATATTTTCATCTTATTAGCGGACATGATTTTCCAATAAAAAAGGTCTCCTATTTTTTAGACTTTTTTAAAAATAAAGATACCGAGTATTTAACCTATGGAAATGTTCCCTATATTGGAGCTGCTGATAATGGCTATTTAGACCGTATTGAATATTATAATTTTTACGATTTATTAAATGCAAAAGACAGTAAGCAAAACGCAAGGATTAGAAGTATTATTAGATTTCAAAAACGACTTGGTTTTAAAAGAAAAGTTTCGGAAAAAATGCCTAAACTATATTTTGGTTCAACTTGGTGGAGTTTGAGTAGAGATTGTCTTAATTATGTAATTGATTTTACAAAAAAAAATGAGTATGTTTTAAATAGATTCAAACATACACTATGCTCTGAAGAATTTTATTTTCAAACGATAATTATGAATTCAGCTTTTGCAAAAAAGGTAAATAATAATAATTTACGATATATTGACTGGATTTCTAGAAATGGTAATAATCCCGCTATATTAGATGAAACCGATTATGATAAATTAATGCAAACAGATGCTTTATTTGCAAGGAAATTTGAATACCCAAAATCAATTTCTCTAATGAAAAAAATTAAACCTTTATTACAATAATTTGAATTTCTCTAAAGTAACTATAATAATGGCAACTTATAATAGGAGTCATTTTATATTGGAGGCCTTATCTTCAATTCAAAATCAGATTTATTCAAACTGGGAATGCTTAATTATTGATGATGGAGGAACTGACAACACAATAGAAGTTATTACGCCAATTTTACAGCAAGATTCGAGATTTAAATTTTTGAAACGCCCGGATAATTACAAAAAAGGATTACCAGGTTGCCGAAATTTTGGGTTAGATCTTGCAAAAGGAGATTTTATAATTTTCTTTGATGATGACGATATAGTACATCCTGATAATTTAAAAATCTGTATAGAAATACTTATTAATGAAAATTTAGATTTTTGCCATTATCAAAAATTGTCATTTGAAAAAGAAAATCCCTTAATTGAGAAATCCGAAATTTCCAGAAAAGAAAGTCTTTCAAAAGAAGATATAGAGAGGATAGTTACTCAAAAAATAGGTTTAGCTTCTTGTACAGTAATGTGGAAAAAAAAGTGTTTCAGTAAAATTAGATTTAAGGAGAATTTATTGTACGCTGAAGAATGGGAATGTTATACTCGTATTATTTCAAACAATTTTAAGGGTGTAATGATAGATGCGATTTTGTACTATTATAGAAAACATGCAGTTTCTAATACCGGAGATTTTTATACCAATAATCCTATTAGTCGATTATCAAAAAACGAAGCCATCTTATTAATATTAAAAAACCTTAAAGAAAAACAACTGCTGACAGATTCTATCATACTTTATTTTGTTACGGTTTCTTTGAGTTTTAAAGAATTTAATTTATTTAATAAAATTATAAAAATTTTAGATTTAAATATCTTTCAAAAATTTCAATTGAAACTTTTTTACATATCATATCCATTACGAATGCCTATTTATAAAATGAAAAAAAGATTTAAAAAATGAAAATCCTGCTTTGTTTTGGTACTCGGCCTGAAGCTATAAAAATGGCTCCTTTATATCATAATCTCAAAAATAATAACTTCGAAGTTGTGGTTTGTGTTACTGCACAACATCGTGAAATGTTGGATCAGGTTTTAGATTTTTTTGAAATTAAACCTCATTATGATTTAGATTTAATGCAGTCAAATCAGTCTTTAAATAATTTGAGCGCACTTATTTTGTCAAAAATAGATCATGTTCTTCGAGAAGCAAATCCGGATTTAGTTTTAGTTCATGGAGACACAACAACTTCATCAATGGTAGCTTTAGCAGCTTTTCATTTAGGAATAAAAATTGGACACGTTGAAGCTGGTCTGCGAACATATAACAAAAAAGCACCATTTCCTGAAGAAATCAACAGACAGATAACAAGCAGATTAGTTGATGTACATTTTACGCCAACAAATGAAGCAACTCAAAATTTGTTAAACGAAAATATTCTGCAAAAAGACATTCTGCAAACAGGAAATACGGTTATTGATGCCCTGCTTTGGACAGTAGATAAAATTGAAAAATCAGATTATATTCATCCTGAAATTGAAAATTTAAAAGCAACAATTCCGCATAATAAAAAAATAATTCTAGTAACCGGTCATCGAAGAGAGAATTTTGAATCTGGCTTAAAAAATCTTTGCGAGGCACTTTTAGAAGTTTCAGAAAGAGAAGATGTAATTGTTATATATCCAGTGCATTTAAATCCAAATGTCAAAAAAACCGTTTATAAATTGCTTTCAGATAAAAAAAATATTGTTTTGATTCCTCCAGTTTCATATCCAGTTTTTGTTTGGTTAATGCAGCAATCTTTTTTAATTGTAACAGATTCCGGAGGTATTCAAGAGGAAGCTCCCTCATTAGGCAAGCCAGTTCTGGTGACCCGTGAAGTTTCTGAAAGACCAGAAGGAGTTATTGGGGGGTTTTCAATTTTGGTAGGAACAGATAAAATTAAAATCATAAAGACAATTCAGGGAATTCTTGATAATTTTAAAGGTTTTGAAAAGGCAACAAATCCATATGGTACTGGAGATTCTTCTTCGAAAATTTGTGATTATTTATTAAATAAAAACTAAAATGAAAATACTCGTAGTAGTAGATTCTATAAACATAGAGGACAGTAGCGGATCTAAGGCAAATGTTGCTTTGATTCATAATTTAAGAGAAGCCGGTTTTGAAATTTTGGTACATCATTTCACTCGTAAAGATATTCGATTAAAAAACATCCAGACATTTAATGTACCAGAAATAAAATTTAATCCTTATTATTTTTTAAGCAGGGCTCAGCGTGTTATAAGTCGAAATCTAAAAATAAATTTAGCTCCATTTTTTGAAAAAAAATTTGGATTTTCATTTACATTTTTCAATGATACTAACAGTATTGCTAAAGCTCTTAAAAAAGAATCCTTTAAGCCTGATTTAGTACTAACTTTAAGTAAAGGAGCGAGTTTTAGGCCACATTATGCCGTTCTTAAACTGCCTCACTTGCATGATAAGTGGATGGCTTATGTTCATGACCCATATCCTTTTCACTATTATCCGCGACCTTACAATGGAGTACAAGATGGATATGATAAAAAAGAACATTTTTTTCGAGAGGTTTCAAAAAAAGCAAAATATAGTGCTTTTCCGAGTCAATTATTAAAAGAATGGATGGGCAGTTATTTTCCTGATTTTTCTAAGACAGGTATAATAATTCCACATCAAAATGCCAAGTATGAAATTCAAAGTAATAACTTTCCATCTTATTTTGATGTTTCAAAGTTTAATTTGCTTCATGCTGGAAATTTAATGAAAGAACGTTCACCAGAAGGATTATTAGAAGGCTTTAAAATATTTTTAGATAAAAACCACGAAGCAAAAAATGTGGCCAGACTTATTTTATTAGGAAATGCTTCTGATCATACTGAAATGCTTAATCGTTATCAAAAAGAAATACCTGAAATATATGCTAATAATGGTAACAAACCATTTGACGAAGTATTTCTCATTCAAAAAAATGTTTCGGTTAATATTATTTTAGAATCCAAATCAGAGATTAGTCCATTTCTTCCAGCTAAATTTCCTCACTGTGTTGAGGCTAATAAAACTATTCTTTCTTTAGCTCCATATTATAGTGAAACCAAAAGATTATTGGGTGAGAATTATGAATTTTGGTCAGAAGCAGATAAAGCAGAAAAAATATCTAATCTTATTGAAAAATTATTTCAATTATGGAAGCAAAACCCACAAAATACATTTTTAAATAGAAAAGATTTAGACGAATATGTTTCTGTAGAGTATTTAAAAGAAGTAATAAATAAATTGAATTTGAAAGTAAAATAAATGCAGCATTCGAGTTTCTCTATTTTAATAACAACAAAAAATCGAAAAAAAGATTTGATTTTTACATTGAATAAAATTCAGTATTTATTGGATAGGGAAGATGTAATTTGTATCGTTTGCGATGATGGCTCAACGGATGAAACTTATGAATTAATTCACGATAACTTCCCAAAAATTCAATTAATTAGAAACTCTAGAAGTAAAGGGTTAATTTACAGCAGAAATAGAATGATGTCTTTGGTAAATACTGAATTTGCAATTTCTATTGATGATGATCTTCATTTTATTACTCAAAATCCGTTGGAGATAATTCAGAAAGCTTTCAATGAAAATCCAAAAATTGGAATATTTAGTTTTAGAATTTTCTGGAATTTAGAAGAACCAGAAACAATAAAATCTGATGAGGTTTCACATCAAATGAAAAGTTTTGCAGGTGGTGCCAACGTTTGGAGAATGACAGCTTGGCGAGATGTTCCAGAATATCCTGCATGGTTTGTTTTTTATGGGGAAGAAGATTTTGCGTCTTATCAATTATTTAAGAAGAAATGGGATATCTTTTATTTGCCAGAGATTTTAGTGAATCACAGAGTAAATTTAAATGAAAGAAAAAAAGATTCTGACTACAGTCTGCGTTTGAAAAGATCCTTGCGCTCTGCCTGGTACCTGTATTTTTTATTTTATCCAATTCGTGTAATTCCAAAAAAACTGATGTACTCTATTTGGATGCAAATTAAATTAAAAGTTTTCAAAGGAGATTTAAAGGCTTTAAAAGCAATTATATTAGCCATATTTGATTTGATATTTTCAATTCCGAAAATCATTAAAAATGCAAATCGATTATCTTTGAAGGAATATCAGGCTTATCAAAAATTAGAAGAAACAAAATTATATTGGCAACCTGAAAATAAAAAATATTATTCAGGAAAATAAAATAAAAAAAATAATAAAATGGATATTTCTAAAATTGCAATATTATCAACAGTAAATAATTTCAAATTATACGAGAAAAGTTCGTCATTATATCCTTCGAATATTAAATCATATGTATTTGATGGCAGAAATGGAATGTTCGGAATTTTCAGCATTATCTATATGATGAAAGTTTTTAAGAAAAAAGACATTGATTGGTTAATTTTAATGGATGAAGATGCTCTATTTGTAGAATCAGATTTAATATATCCATTAATAGACCACATGAAGGCTAATGATTACATAATATCTGGAATTAGGGATGGTGGAGCATTACCAGAACGCGCTGGAAATCCTTATGTAATGAATCCATTTTTTTCAATAATAAATTTTAAGGATTTGAAAAAAATATGGAATAAAAAAGAAATGCTTGAAAATCATTATATACTTGAAAATGAATTTAATGATGACTTATCTGACTTGAAATATCCTTATAATAAAACTAGCATGAGTGAACCTTATTATGGTTTTTATTTATGGTTAAAAAGGAAAAATAAAAAAATGCTATTCTTAGAGGTCGATCTCCCTTTTGCTGATGATCAAATCACAAATGTTGTTTATGATTTAAATAATAAACCAATTGTATATCATACTTGGTTTTCTAGAGAATATGGGGATTTGAGAGGAAGACATACTGCAAGGATAGATAGAGTGTTTGAAGAATTTGAAAATAAAAATACCAATTTAAAACCTGTTAAAATTTATAAAGATCATTTGTTTCCATTAAAAGAAAGAGTGAGAAAATTTAAAAAACACACAAGAAAAAGATTAATAAGAATTGGTTTGATTTCAGAAAAAGTTAAAATAAATAAATCATGAAAAATTTATTTATAGAAGTTGCTGGACGAAAAATCGGACCAGGATTTCCAACTTACATTATTGCCGAAATTGGTCAGGCACACGAAGGCAGTTTAGGAATTTTACATTCTTACATTGATGCTATTGCTCAAACAGGAGTTGATGCGATAAAGTTTCAGATGCATATTGCTGAAGCAGAAAGCAGCGAACATGAACCCTTTCGTGTCAAGTTTTCATTAGAGGATAAAACAAGATTTGATTATTGGAAACGCATGGGTTTCTCGCTAGAACAATGGAAAGAAATTAAAAAACATTGCGATGAAGTTAAACTAGATTTTATTTGTTCACCCTTTAGTAATTTAGCTGTTGACTGGCTTGAAGAAATAGGAGTAAAGCAATACAAAATAGGTTCTGGTGAAGTAAATAATTTTTTAATTTTAGAAAAAATTGCCAAAACTCAAAAACCAGTTATTTTATCGTCAGGGATGAGTTCTTATGAAGAACTTGATAGAACCATTGTATTTTTGAAAGAAAGAAATGTAAATTTTTCTATTTTACAATGCACGACTGCTTATCCTACAAAGCCTGAGCAATATGGTTTAAATGTAATTAAGGAATTGAAAGATCGTTATAACGTAGCAGTTGGTTTTTCAGATCACTCTGCAAAAGTCGAAACATGTATAGCTGCAACCGCTTTAGGGGCAAATATTCTTGAATTTCATGTTGTTTTCGATAGACAGATTTTTGGTCCGGATTCCAAATCTTCTTTGACAATTTTAGAAGCTAAAGGTTTGGTAACCAGCGTTCGAAATATTGCTAATGCATTAGAAAATAAGATTGATAAAAACAATAATGAAGGGTTTTCTTCGCTAAAACAAATTTTTGAAAAATCATTGGCTGTGAATAAAGACCTGCCTAAAAATCATATTTTAACTTTTAATGATTTAGAATCTAAAAAACCAAAAGGTTTCGGAATAGATGCTTCTCGTTTTCAAGAAATAATTGGAAAATCTCTTAATAAAGATTTGAAACAATGGGATTTTTTAAATGATATAGATTTGTTATAAATCTATTCTCATTAACCTTTCGTTTTCTCATTTTTAATTACATTTAACCCAAGAATAATAAATTCAAAATGCCAAAAAGAAAAATAGCTGTGGTTATAACAGCGCGTCCTTCTTACAGTCGTGTAAAAACAGTATTAGCTGCTATCCAAAAACATCCTGATCTAGAATTGTTATTGGTTGTTGCTGCTTCAGCTTTATTGGATAGATATGGTTCTGCCGTGAATTTTATTGAAAAGGATGGTTTTACGATTGCGGCCAAAGTGTTTAATGTATTAGAAGGTGAGAATTTAACTGCAGCAGCAAAAACTACTGGGATAGGAATTTTAGAATTATCCACAGTTTTTGACAATCTAAAACCAGACATTGTGGTAACTGTGGCTGATCGATTTGAAACCATGGCAACGGCTATTGCTGCTTCCTATATGAATATACCATTAGCACATATTCAAGGAGGAGAAGTCACTGGAAATATTGACGAAAAAGTACGTCACGCTATTACAAAATTGTCTGATTACCATTTTGTAGCTTCAGAAAGCGCAAAAGAAAGAGTAATTAAATTAGGAGAAGATCCCGCTATGGTTTTTAATACAGGCTGTCCTTCTATTGATTTAGCAGAAGAAGTAATAAGCAGCAAAACACTTCCATTCGACCCCTATGAAAAATATGGAGGTGTAGGAGCAAAGCCAGATTTATCTCAAGGTTATTTAGTTGTAATGCAGCATCCTGTCACTACAGAATATAAGGATTCTCGCAAGCATATAGAAGCTACTTTAGAAGCTATTTATAAACTAGACAAACCAACACTCTGGTTTTGGCCAAATGTGGATGCAGGAGCAGACGGAACCTCAACAGGAATACGTGCTTTTAGAGAACAGCATCAATTGCCGAATGTTCACTTTTTCAAAAACATGGAAGGAAAAGATTTCTTGCAATTGTTGCAACATAGCGACTGCCTGATAGGAAATTCTAGTGTAGGAATAAGAGAATGTGCTTTCTTGGGCGTTCCTGTTATTAATATTGGTTCACGCCAAAATAGAAGAGACAGAGGAGGAAATAGTATAGATGTTGATTATTCCCAAGAACAAATAGAAATTGCAATTACCGCATCAGTAAAAAAAGGAAAAGCTGTTTCATCAGCTATTTATGGTGATGGGAAAGCAGGTGTTCAAATAGCTGACTTGCTGGCTGATTTGCCTTTGCAGTTTCATAAGACTATTATGTATTAATAAAACAGACTACGTTGAAAAATAAGATCAGAGAATTTATTTACAGAAGATATAATATAAGCTTTTCACAAGGTGGTGGGGATGATATTCAACTAAAAAAAATAATTAAGGAAACTGTTCCAGGTGTTTATGTTGATATTGGTTGTTGGCATCCTGTAAAAGCTTCAAATACTTACTTTTTTTATTTACGAGGCTGGAAAGGAATTTGTATTGATCCTAACCCTGAATTGAAATTACTTTTTAATAAGTTTAGACCAAAGGATACTTTTATAAATTGTGCTATTGGTCCAGATAGTAAAGGTTTAAATTACTATCAATTAAATGATAGGTATAGTACAATGAACACTTTAAATTTTGATTTCATTAAAAAGCATAATTTGGAATCAGAAATTAAAAATGTTTTAAAAATTCCAGTTTATAATTTAAAAGATATTTTAGATAAACAAATTTCAGTAAATGATAGAATTGATTTTTTTGATATAGATGTAGAAGGATTTGATTTAGAAGTACTAAAATCTAATGATTGGAAAAAATATAGACCTAAAGTTATTCTTATTGAAACAGATTTGTCAATAGAAAAAGATATTGATTCTGAAATTGTTAACTATCTTAAATCTGTCAATTATAAATTAATTGGTAAATCTATTTTAAACAATGATCTTGGGAATTTATTTTTAATTGATTGCCAAAAATAATTAAGCTATGAGAGTAGGCTCAAATCCTCAAAAAAGTGAACGAAAAATTACCTTGACAACTCATCACAGGATTGTTGTTGTAGTTTATATACCAAACGAAGAAGGATTTTACGAACATTCATTTGATGTTTTTAAAACGTGTTTAAATTCTCTGGTTTCTACTATAAATTCACAGGCTGCTATTACTGTTGTTAATAATGGATCGCATGAAAAAGTATCTGATTTTTTGAATCTTTATTTGAAAGAAAAAAAAATAGATACTTTAATATCACATAACACAAATATTGGAAAAATAGATGCATTAATTGGTGCAGCAAGGGGTTCAAGAGAAAAATACATCACACTTACAGATGCAGATATTCTCTTTACAACAGGCTGGCAAGAAAAGGTAGAAGAAGTTTTCTTTAGTTTTTCTAATGTCGGTTCAGTTTCGCCTATTCCAGTGAAAGGTTTGCTTTTTGGCACTTCAACTGTATTGAAAAATATTTTATTGAGAAAAATAAAATTTAAATCAATAGCTATTCCTGAAAATTTTGAGGCTTATAATAAATATCTGGAAAGTATAAATTGGGATCTAGAAACGAATATAGATCATAAATGGAATATAATTGAAAGTAATGATTGTAAAGCAAATATTGGAAGCGGACATCAAGTACTGACAGTTGACAGAGATATTCTATTTAAAACTGTTCCTACAAATCCGTCACTGACTCTGGTTGGTGGGACTTCGGAAAATGATTATGTTGATTTTTCAATTGATAAAGCCAATAAACTTCGATTATCTACTTATAACAATTATGCCTATCATATGGGAAATAAATTGGAAAACTGGATGATTGATCTGCAGAACAATAACAATAAGGCTGATACAAATATTAAAAATAAATTGAATACTAAATCCATTGATTTGCATCATAATTGGTTTTTTAATAAACAATTTGGATTGCAGAAAAAGATAGTAAAAAAACTTTTTAATATTTTTTATAAAAAATGAAAATCCTAGCCATAATTCCAGCTCGAGGAGGTTCTAAAGGAATTCCGGGTAAAAACATTAAATTGTTAAACGGAAAACCATTATTAGCGTATACTTCTGAAATTGCTTTAAAATCGAAATACTTGACAGAAGTTATTCTTTCGACAGAAGATGCGCAAATTATAGAAACCGCAAAAAGCTTAGGATTAAATACGCCCTTTTCTAGACCAGTAGAATTAGCGCAAGATAATACACCAACAATAGATGTTGTTATTCATACTTTGCAATGGTATAAAAATCAAAATATATTTTTTGATGCCGTTTGTCTTTTGCAAGTCACTAGCCCGTTTAGAACAGTTGATTTTTTAGATAAAGCCATAGAAAAATTTATAGAAAAAGATTCGGATTCTTTAGTTTCTGTTCAAAAAATTCCTCACGAATATAATCCACATTGGTCATTTGAAGTCAATTCAGATGGGAATCTAAAGATTGCCACAGGAGAAACTGAAATCATTACCCGAAGACAAGAACTTCCTATTGCTTATCATAGAGATGGCAGTATTTATATTACTAAAACAAAAGTACTTTTAGAGCAACTTTCATTGTACGGAAAAAGTACTGCTTTTATAGAATCAGATCCAGAGTTTTATGTTAATATTGACACGATGAAAGATTGGGAAAAAGCAGAAAAAATGATTCAAAATAGATTGAAATAATGTGTGGTATTGCAGGAATTATAGGTTTGTACAATGAAATTCAACTAGATAAAATGCTAGAGTCTCAGGACCACAGAGGTCCTGACGCAAGAGCAAAATATTTTGATTCAGAATTTTGTGCTTTAGGACATAATCGTTTAGCAATTATTGATTTATCATCAGAAGCTAATCAACCATTTTTGGATAATTCAGGACGTTATATTATTGTTTTTAATGGAGAAATCTATAATTACATAGAGATTAAAGCGACACTTTGTGATCAGTATAATTTCAAAACAGAATCGGATACAGAAGTTTTATTAGCAGCATTTGTAATTTATGGTGAATCTTGTCTAGAAAAATTCAATGGTATGTTTGCCTTTGCAATTTGGGATAATCAAGAGAAAAAACTATTTGCAGCTCGAGATCGATTTGGGGTAAAACCTTTTTATTACACGCTATTAAATAATACCTTTTATTTTTCATCAGAAATAAAAGCAATTCATGCGGCGGGAATAGCAAAAGAACCTAATGAAAAAGTTTGGGCTTCGTATTTTGCATTTGGGTCTTACGGAATGCCCGATGAAACTTTTTGGTCGAATATTGCACAACTATCCGGAGGACATTTTTTAGAATTTGAAAGCCAAAATCTAACCATAAAAAAATGGTATTATTTCGAAGATGAGGTGGCAAAACAACCAAAAAATCTAACTTTCGAACAGGTAAAAAAGCAATATGTTGTTCTTTTAAAAGACAGTATTAATTTGCGTTTTAGAGCTGATGTGTCAGTTGGGTTTAATGTCAGTGGCGGACTAGACAGTTCTATTTTGTTGGCTTTGGTAAATCTTCAGGAAGACAATTCAAAAATTAATGCTTACACTTTTTTTACCAATAATTCAGATTATGACGAATTGCCTTGGGTAGAAAAAATGAATGAACAAACCCAAAATCCACTAATAAAAGTGCTTTTGAAAGCAGATGAAGTTCCAGCTTTGACTCAAAAAATGCAATGGCAGGAAGATGAGCCTTTTGGAGGTATTCCTACTTTGGCATATGCTAAAATTTTTGAGCAGGCTCGAAAAAACAATGTTCTAGTTCTTCTTGACGGACAAGGCATGGACGAGCAATGGGCAGGGTATGATTATTACACTCAAAATAATGAAGCTACAATACAAGGTGTTCAGGACTCTCCGTATAAAATAAATATGCTTGCAAATTCTTTTTTAGCAAAAGCAGAAAAACCATTGTATCCAAAACCGTTTAATGATGAGGTTTTAAATAAACAATACCGAGATTTATTTTACACTAAAATACCCAGAGCATTACGATTTAATGATCGGGCTTCTATGGCTTTTTCAACAGAATTAAGAGAACCGTTTTTGGATTATCGCTTAGTTGAATTTGCTTTTTCACTGCCACTTGATTTTAAAATAAAAAATGGAATTTCTAAATTTATCTTAAGAGAAATTGCTTCAGAATATTTTATAAATGATTTGGCTTTTGCACCTAAAAGAGCATTACAGACACCACAGCGTGAGTGGTTGCAACATAATCTAAAAGAATGGGTAACTAATTGTTTTACAGAATTAGAGAATTCAATTTATGGCGATTGGTTTAATAAAGAAATTTTGCAAGAAGAATTAAAAAGATATTTTGAAGGTACTATCCAGTCTAGTTTTCATATTTGGCAATGTATTAGTTTATATCAAATGCTAAAAATAAAGGATAATGTGGTATTTTAAATCTATTAAGAATTTATATTATAATCTTTTAAAAGCAAAAAGCAGAATATTGTATGGAAGACCAATTCTGGTTCTTATGTATCATAGAGTGAATGATATAAAAGATGATAAATTGGGTCAACTTACTGTAAGTGTCAAAAACTTTGAGAATCAATTACGTTATTTTAAAGATAAATATCAGATTTTAAAATTAAATGAAGATTGGACCTCTTTAAAAAAATCAGGTTTAGTAATTACCTTTGATGATGGTTATGCGGATAATATTATAAACGCTTTGCCTTTACTCGAGAAATATCAAATACCAGCCACTATTTTTATAACAACACTAAATATTAACACAGATAACGAATTTTGGTGGGATAGATTGGGTTTTGACTATTCTTATTGTGATGAATTATTTTATCTTCCAAATGTTAAAGAAAGGGCTTCAAAATCAAATGATACTTACAAGAGTATTACAGCTTATTTGAATCCATTATCTAATGAAGACAAAGAAAGATGGTTTTTAAAATTTGAAAAAATAAATCAAATACCGTTTTCTCCTCGAGATGAATATCGATCGCTAAATAATTTAGAACTGAAGTTGCTATCTGAACATCCTTTAATTACGTTAGGAATTCATACGCATAATCATTATCCCTTGGAAAATTTAACGTATGAAGAACAAAAAAGAGAATTAGTATTGTCAATAGAAAAGCTAGATGAATTAACTCCTAATAACATAAAATACTTGGCTTTGCCCCATGGTTCATACAACTCAGAAACTTATAAGCTTATAAATGAATTGAATTTTTCAGGGAGTTTATTGGCTAACAATTATTATTCTAGTGAGAAAAATAAATTTAGTAAAAAAATAAACCGAATCTTAATCCCTGATATTAAAGATAAAGAGTTGTTGAATTATATAAAAAGATTTGATTTTTAATATGCCAGAAGGAAATTCTAATATTGCAATAGTTTCTACAGTTATAAACTTTGATTTATATGCTAAGAGTTCGGCATTTTTTCCGCAAGATATCCAAAAATATGTGATTGACGGAAGAAACGGAATGTATGGAATAGAAAGTATTTTTTATATAATGAAAAAACTGAAAAATAAGAATCTAGAATGGCTTATTATGGCGGATGAAGATGTTATTTTTCAAGATGCTACTGTTGTTTTTGATATTATTAATCATATGAAAATTGAGAATTATACTGTTTGTGGAGTTCGTGATGGAGGAGTAATTAAACATAGAGTTTTTAACCCTTTTGTGATTAATACTTTTTTTTCAATCATCAATTTTAAAGAGCTTGAAATTATGTGGGACAAAAAAGAAATAATAAAAAATAACTATCTCCTAAATAATGAGTTTAATGACAACTTGACTAATATCATGGGTCAATATGATTTAAAAAGTTTATTTGAGCCTTATTACTGCTTTTATCTTTGGTTAAGAAGGAAGAATAAAAAAATTCTTTTTTTAAATGCAGAAATGAATGAAGATGAAATTACAAATTCAGTATTATATAAAGGAAAAGTTTTTTTGTATCATACTTGGTTTGCCAGGGCTTACGGAAATAATGAACAGCATACCAGCCGAATAAATAATATATTTAATTTGTTGAATTTTGAAGAATCTAAAACTTCTGATCCAATAATATTTAAAGACAAGAAATTTTTCTTGATTAAAAAAATTGAGAAAAACTATAAAAGAATAATCAGGAGAATTTATAAATCAAATAAATGAAAAAATTAGGAATAGTAATAACCGATGGAGTTGGTTTTAGAAATTTTATCATGAGTGATTTTATTGCGGAAGCGAAAGATCAATTTGATGAAATTATAATTTATTCTGGTTTGCCTGAAAGCTGTTATCCAAAATTTAATAACCCAAAACTTGAAATAAAAGAACTTACCGTTTTTAAAGAAGGAAAAACAACTTGGGTTTTTAGAAAATGGAAAGAAATTGCGCATTTGCAAAAATACAAATCATTCTATGGAATGAAAGACAATCTACTTGTGGGTTATCCGAAAACTAATTCGCTTCGTTCTTTATTTGTTAAAAGCATTTATTTCTTTACTCAATTTATCAATTCTAATTCAAGTATTTTATTGGCTGAGAAACTTCAATTTTTATCTTTTTCAAAAAATAAAATAACAAAAGAATATGTTGAAATTCTTAAAAAAGATCAACCATCGCATTTGTTTTTTACGCACCAGCGACCTCCATATTTAGCTCCTTTTTTATATGCAGCAATTCAGTCAAAAATTCCAACGAGTACTTTTATTTTCAGCTGGGATAATTTGGCTTCAAAAGGAAGAATGCTAGGGCGTTTTGACCATTTTTTAGTTTGGAGTAAATTGATGAAAGAGGAACTTCTCTATTTTTATCCGAATGTAAAAAGCGAAAATGTAAAAGTTGTTGGGACACCGCAATTTGAGCCTTATGTCCTTGATAAATACAAAACGACAAAAGAAAATTTCATTGCAAAATTTGGATTAAACTGCGATAAAAAAATAATTTGCTACAGTTGTGCCGATGTTTCAATTGGGCCAAATGATCCAATTGTCATTAAAGCTATTGCTGAAGCTATTAGAAATAATGAAATAGAATTTCCTTCGCAACTTTTAGTAAGAACTTCCCCAGCCGAAGATGATCGTAGATTTAAAGCTATTCGTGATGAATTTCCGGAAATTATATGGAATGTCCCAAAATGGATTTTGACTAGAGAAAATCACCAGGAAAGCTGGTCACAAAGAATTCCGAGTCAAGAAGATATTGTTGATTTGCGTTCGTTACTCGAAAACTCAGATTTAAGTGTTAATATGTGCTCTACAATGAGCCTTGATTTTATGCTTTTTGATAAACCGGTAATTAATACAGTCTTCGGAAATCCGCAAAACGGACTTTACGACGATCAAAGATTTTTGAATTACAATCACTATAAAAAAGTAATTGATGGGAATGCGGTATTAATTGCAAAAGATAAAAAGCAATTGATTGAGCAGATTAATCAGACTTTAAATAATCCGAGCGAAAGAAAAAAAGACAGAGAAGCCATGATCGATTTACAAATAGGTCAAAATTTGGAAGGAACAAGCGCACGAATTGCATCAACTTTAGCCGCATTTCATGACTAATAACAAAATAGCCGTAATTTGCAACTATAGATTACTTCCAGAAAGAGTTGGAGGTATGGATTATTTTTTCTGGGATTTTGACAAAAAATGTAAAGAAAATGGAATCGAAATAGATTGGTTTTTTCCAAATAGTTCCGATCACGGAAATTATTCTAATTTGACAATTTACACAAGTAAATCTGAAAATGTAGAAAGTCATTTTCTTGATTTTTGCAAGCAAAATAAAACAGTTTACTCGCACGTTATTACGCATTTTGTAGAATTATGCACGCCATTATTTTATAAAATAAAGAAATTGACCAATGCTGTAATAATTGCAGTTGATCATAATCCTAGGCCTTTAAACGGATATTCATTTAAAAAGAAATTAAATAAAAAGCTGAAAGGAATTTTATTTTCAAGATACATCGATGTTTTTATTGGAGTGTCAAATTATACAGTAAATGAAATTTTAAAAGATTTTGGATCTCATCTTAAATCTAAAACACAAACCATTTACAACGGAGTTATTTTAGATTCTATTTTAGTTCGAAATCATCGAAATGAAAAAAAACCAACATTTTTAGTAGCATCGCATTTAAGAGAGTCAAAAGGAATCCAAGATTTGATCAAAGCGGTAAATCTCCTTCCTTTAGAAATAAAAACTGAGATTAAGATCGATATTTATGGTGATGGACCTTATAAAGAACAATTGGCAAATGAAATTGAAAAGTATTCTCTTCAAAATTCTTTTGCTTTTATGGGCAGCAAATCAAACTTAAATGAGGTTTTTTGCCAATACGATTATATGCTGCAGCCTACTCATATGGAGTGTTTCAGTTTGTCAATTTTAGAAAGTCTAGCTGCAAATGTTCCTGTAATAACAACAAATGTTGGAGGAAATATAGAAGCTATTGCGAATAACAAAAATGGCTATATATTTGAAGCAAAAAATATTCAGGCTCTAACCGAAATTTTAGAAAATGTGTATTTAGGAAACAAAAAGATATCAGGTAATACAAGAGAATTAATTGCCAATTCCTTTTCTTTGCCGAAAATGGTAGAAAATCATTTCAAACTATTTACAGAGAAAACATATTAATCTTAAAATTTATAAATACCAAGGATGTTTTTTAACTCATTAGCTTTTGCTATTTTCTTGCCAATCGTTTTTTTCTTGTATTGGTTTGTCTTTAATAAAACTAAAAGCACTCAAAATGCTTTATTAATCGTTGCCAGTTATTATTTCTATTCTTGTTGGGATTGGAGATTCTTGTTTTTATTAGTATTCTCTACTTTCTTAGATTATTACACCGGAATTCAAATTGAAAAAGGAAAGTCTGAAAGAAGCCGTAAATTTTGGTTTTGGCTTAGTATTTTAGTCAATTTAGGTTTCTTAGGAATTTTTAAATACTATAACTTTTTTGCTTCATCTTTTGCTGAACTATTGAATTCGGCTGGATTTAAAGCAAGTCCAATTTTATTAAATGTTATTCTTCCAGTCGGAATTTCTTTCTATACTTTCCACGGATTATCATATGTAATTGATATTTATTATAAAAGAATAAAAGCTGAATATAACTTTGTAGATTACTCATTATTTGTGAGTTATTTTCCTCTTCTCGTTGCCGGGCCAATAGAAAGAGCGACCCATTTATTACCGCAGGTAAAAGTAAAAAGAGAGTTTAACTTTCAAACTGCAAAAGAAGGTATATATCAAATTGTTTGGGGATTAGTGAAAAAAGTAGTCATTGCAGATACGTGCGCAACTTATGCCAATGCTATTTTTGATAATTATACTAACATGAATTCTTTTTCATTAATTCTTGGAGCAATTTATTTTGCATTTCAAATTTATGGAGACTTTTCAGGTTACTCTGATATTGCATTGGGAGTTTCTAAATTGTTTGGATTGGATTTATTGCGAAATTTCAATTATCCTTATTTTTCAAGAGATATTGCTGAGTTTTGGCGCCGTTGGCATATTTCTCTTTCGTCTTGGTTTCGCGATTATTTATACATTCCGTTAGGCGGCAGCAAAGGCGGAATCTGGATGAAAATCAGAAACACTTTTATCATTTTTATTGTCAGCGGGTTTTGGCACGGAGCCAATTGGACATATGTTGTATGGGGATTCATAAACGCCGTTTACTTTTTGCCATTGCTTTTGTCAAATAGCAACAGAAATAATATGGATGCCATTAAGCTAAAATTTGATTTTGATTCTACTAAATTAGTAATGAGCATTTTATATACTTTTTTATTAACGTGTGTGGCTTGGATCTTTTTTAGATCTAGAACAATTACAGATGCTGTTCTTTATATAAAAAGAATTTTTACAAGTAAAGACTTTAGTTTTCAATATTTAGAAAACGAACGTTACAGCTATGAATTATTAGGTATTATTGGTTTGTTTGTTCTAGTCGAATGGAATAATCGAAATAAGATTGAACCTCTTTCCGGAAAAAGAAGCCTGTTGAAGGTAGCTTTAGCAATAGCAGCAATAATGGCCTTAGGAACTTTTTCGGATTATAAAGAATTTATATATTTTCAATTCTAATGAAGCGTTTTTTAATTTACACAACCAAAATTTTCATTGTAATAATTGTAATTGCAGTTGCACTTGACGGATTATATACAGCTGTTTTTATGCAATCTAAAAACAGAGGGAAAATCGAAACTGTTTATAATTCTAAAGCACAAAAACTCGATGTTGTTATTTTAGGCTCATCTCGAGCTAACAATCATTTTGTAGCTCAGATGTTTGAAGACAAAGGATTAAAAGCTTTTAACTACGGTATGAGTGGCGGGCATTTATTTGAAGCTTCATTAATGCTGAAATTAATGATCGAAAGAAAATATACAATTAAAAATGTAATTCTTGAAGCCGATTTGAATCTTTCTGGTGATCATCAAGCTGAGGGTATTTCAGCCTTATTTTTACCTTATATTCATAATTCAGAGGTTATAAAAAATCATTTTGAAACTCAAGAAAATTTTAATGAGTTGTATTATATTCCATTTTACAGATATATAAAATTTGATACTAAAATAGGCTTTAGAGAAGCGTTTTTTACAGCGGTACATAAAAAAACAAATGCTTTAGATAATTTAGGGTTTTATCCTTTAGGTTATAAAAAAAATGCAAATATGAAAGGCAATCTTGAAAACCTAAATCCTTTGCCTCACAATAAATATTACGAAGAAATAAGAAACATTTGTAAACAAAACCGTATTAACTTTATTGCCGTGATGACTCCTGTTTGTGAAAATGAGGCAGGAATGAATTATTTTAATAAAGTAAAAAAGGCTTATCCAGAAATTCATAATTATGAAAATGTTGTAATTGAAAATAAATATTTTTCTTCTTGCGGTCATATGAATAATATTGGTGCGGAAATATTTACAGCTAGAATTTTAAAAGATTTTTTTAATAAATAAAAAATGAAAATAGCCTTTTTAACACCAGAATATCCACATTCTAAAACAGGCAATTTTGGAGGCATAGGTACAAGTATTAAAAACTTGGCAATTGGACTTTTGGCACAAGGCGTTACGGTTCGGGTTTTGGTATACGGTCAAAAAGAAGATGTTGTCTTCGAGGATAATGGGATTTTGATTCAGCAGATTAAAAATGTCAAATTAAAAGGATTATCATGGTTTCTGACAAGAAAAAAGATTGAACGAATAATAAATCGATTACATTTTGATAAAGAAATTGATTTAGTTGAAGCACCGGACTGGACAGGCATTTCATCTTTTATAAAACCAAAATCATGTCCGTTGATTATAAGATTAAACGGTTCAGATACCTATTTTTGTTCTTTAGATAATCGCCATGTAAAATGGGTAAATAAATTTCATGAAAAAAGAGCTTTGCAAAATGCTGACGGATTAATATCGGTAAGTCAGTTTACTGCAGATAAAACTAATGTTGTTTTTGGTTTAAACAAGAAATTTAAAATTATTCCAAACCCAATTGATTCCAGTTTATTTAAGACGGAAAGTTTAAAGCAAAATTCGGATAAAAACATTTTATATTTTGGAAGTCTTATTCGAAAAAAAGGATTATTAGAATTGCCATTGATTTTCAATAAAGTTGTAGAAATTAATCCTGAGGCTAAATTAATTTTGGTAGGGAAAGATGTTCGTGATATTATTTCGGGAAATCCTTCGACCTGGAAAATGATGCAAGATCTTTTTTCTGATCAGGCAATTAAAAATGTTGAATATCTTGGTGCAGTCCCATACGATCAGATCAAACAAAAAATTCAGGAATCACAAATATGTGTTTTTCCTTCTTTTGCTGAAGCATTTCCTGTTTCTTGGCTTGAAGCTATGGCATTAGAAAAACCAATTGTGGCTTCAAATATTGGCTGGGCAAATGAAATGATTGATGAAGGAGAGAACGGATTTTTAGTTGATCCGAAAGATCATGATTTGTATGCCAAACGGATAATCGAGTTTTTAGAAAATGAAAATTTGTCTGTTCAGGCAGGAAAATCAGCAAGAAAAAAGGTCGAAAACTTTTTTGATATAAATGTTCTGGCAAATCAAAATATTGAGTTTTATAAATCAATAATAGCTAAATTTTGATCGTATTATATCATAATCTGCAGAAAGTTATAAGGGTTATTTCAAAAAATAATGAAGCCTTACCTTTTGATAAAAATGCGAATATTGCTGCAGTATTTGTAGATTTAGGAATACAACATCCCGAATCTAAAATAGTTTGGTGCCATGAAAATTATCGCGATTTTATAAACTTAGATGTAATAGAGAATATCTTTCATCATAATAAAATGATGTTATCTTATAACCCCAATAGCATAAGCTTTTTAGGGAAAAAAATAGGCTATGTTGATCAATCTCCATTTATTAAAATTAATAAAGAAGTTAGGTATCCAACATGGCAAATGAGCAGTTTTGTTGGAGTTGTTCATTCAGCGGTTTTGTTAGCAGTCCATAAAAAAATAAAACTAGATTCAGATTTTGATTATTTCTTAAATTCAGTTGCCAAGGTAGGGATGCCGTTAGGGCTGCTTTGTTATTCTGAAAATAAATTATTAAGAGAAGATGTTGAATTTAATATTGTTCCTAAATCTTCTAATTTCACACTGTTTAAATTTGTCAAACAACATTACAAAACACAGTGGATATTTTTGTTGTTTTTTAACTTAGCAATTAATGAATTTAAATTTCCATTTTTTGCTTTGTTGTATAGTTTTTTCTTTAAAAACAGAAATAATGCAGATATAAAAATAAATGATATAAATAATTTTACGTCAGTACAAAAAACTGATTCCGAAACAATAGATGTAATTATTCCTACTATCGGAAGAAAAAAGTTTTTATATGATTTTTTAAAAGATTTGTCAAAACAAACCATTGTACCCAATAATGTAATAGTTATAGAGCAAAATCCTTTATTTGGAAGTGTTTCAGAACTTGATTATTTAATTTCAGAACCTTGGCCTTTTAAAATAAAACATACCTTCACCAATCAGGCTGGAGCTTGTAATGCCAGAAATCTTGCATTAAAAGATATTGAGAGCGAGTGGTTGTTTTTTGCCGATGATGATATTAGAATTACTGAGTCTTTTATCGAATCTGCATTTAATCAAATAACGATAAATAATAGTAAGGTGCTTACTTTTAGTTGCTTACAGAAAGGGCAAATAAATACTCATAAAGAAATATTTCAATGGATAGCATTTGGTTCAGGCTGTAGTATTGTTAAAAGTGAAGTTGTTACAGATCTATTTTTTGATTTAAGGTATGAATTTGGTTTTGGGGAAGATGGAGATTTTGGTATGCAAATTCGAAATAAAGGATATGATATTTTATTTTTTCCTAACCCTCAAATTTTGCATCTCAAAGCGCCTATTGGTGGTTTCAGAACAAAGCCAGAAGTTGCTTGGACTAATGACAAAATTAAGCCAAAACCTTCTCCAACAATATTGCTTTATAAGATTTTGCATGAAACCAAAGAACAATTAAAAGGATATAAAACAATGCTGTTTATCAAATATTATAGCAAGCAATCTATTAAAAATCCGATAAAATATTTTCTGAATTTTCAGAAAGAATGGAAGCAAAGTTTATATTGGGCAAATAAATTAATCAATAAAGAATGAAATTTTCCTTAATTGTTTGCACTTATATGCGTCCGGAACCGCTAATGAAATTATTACATTCGGTTCAGAGTCAAACGTTATATCCTGATGAGATTTTAATAGTTGATGGATCTTTAAATGATGAAACTGAAATTGTTTTAAATGAAAATAATTTCGATAATTTAAAGTATTTTTTGGTTAATGATCAAAATCGCGGACTTACAAAACAAAGAAATTTTGGAATTAAAAAAGTTGACGGAAACATTGAATTTGTTTGCTTTTTAGATGATGACACTGTTTTAGAACCAAATTATTTTGAAAATTTATTAAATACTTATAAAATTTTTCCCGACGCTTTAGGAGTTGGAGGTTATATATGTAACGAAACCAAATGGGAGAAAGTAGCAAATAATTATATTCCAAAAATTAGAGAATTTTATTTTGATGGATGGAAGCGTACAGATGGGAGTCGTTTTGTTTTACGCAAGAAACTTAATTTGGATAGCGATTGTCCGCCAGGTTTTTCTCCTTCTTTTTCGCATGGTAGAAGTGTTGGCTTTTTGCCTCCAAGTAATAAAATTTATTGCGTTGAACAATTAATGGGAGGTGTTTCGTCTTTTAGAAAATCAGTTTTTGACCAATTTTCGTTTTCTACTTATTTTGAGGGTTATGGATTGTATGAAGATGCAGATTTTACTATTCGTGTTTCGAAAACAGGTAAGCTGTATTTAAATACAATGGCAAAGTTAAATCATTTTCATGCTTCATCTGGAAGGCCAAATCGATATAAATACGGAAAAATGGTAGTGAGAAATGGTTGGTATGTTTGGAGAATAAAAAATCCGAATCCTACTTTTAAAACGATTTTAAAATGGCATGCCATTACTATTCTTTTGACAATAATAAGATTTAGTAATACATTTACTTCATCCAATAAAAAAGAAGCCTTTACAGAAAGTTTAGGAAGAAACATTGGCTGGTGGAGTTTATTATTTAATAAACCAAAATTAAGACATTGAAATAATTTTGATTTAAAAGAAAAATATGAAATTATTACAGCTTATAAAATCAGATTATAAAAAGTATAAAAAATACGGAGGCCATTTTTTTGTAATTCTATTTTTCACTCAAGGATTTTGGGCCACTTTTCAATATAGAATAGCTCACTTTATATATCATACAGTAAAATGGAGACTTTTTAGAATTCCATTATTATTTCTGGTATTAATTTGGCAAAAGATAATTGAATTAACAACAGGAATTTCGATTTCAGCCTCGGTAAAAATTGGACATTCATTTTACATAGGTCATTTTGGTGGTATTATTATTAATGCTAATGCCGTTATTGGCGACAATTGTAATATTTCACAAGGTGTAACAATAGGTGTTTCAGGGTTAAATGAAAATAGAGGAGTTCCTGTTTTGGGAAATGATGTATATATAGGGGCAAATTCAGTTGTTGCAGGAAAAATTAATATTGGAAATAATGTACTAATCGGCGCTTGTTCATTAGTTAAAAATTCTTTCGAAGATAATGTAGTTGTATTAGGAGTACCTGCGGTAATAATCTCTAATAAAGGTTCAAAAGATTATATCTAATGAAATTATTAATTGTTTCAACAGCTCCGTTTGTCTATCGAGATAATCACCCTTACGCTTATAGCCCTTACGTAAATGAATTAATTATTTTAGAAAAATTTGTGGATGAAATTATCTTTTGCTGTCCAGTTTGGGAAAAAGATAATGGGCTTCTAATAACAAAAATTCCTTTTTCTGTTTCGCTACATTTTAAATTAAAAGATTTTAATGTAAAATCTTTCTTTAATCTATTTAAATCTTTCTTCTATTGTTTTTACAATATTTACGTTTTGTTTAAGGCAATGAAAGCTGCAGATCATATTCATTTACGTTGTCCCGGAAATATTGGTTTGCTGGGATGTTTAGTACAAATAGTATTTCCGAATAAGGCTAAGACCGCAAAATATGCAGGTAATTGGGATCCTGATGCAAATCAGCCTTTAAGTTATCGAATGCAAAAATGGATTTTAAACAATACGTTTTTGACGAGAAATATGCAGGTATTGGTTTATGGAAACTGGGAAAACAGCACGAAAAATATAAAAGCTTTTTTTACTGCAACTTACTCAGATAATGAAAAATTAACTTTGAATTTATTGAATTTAAAGCAAAAAATACATTTCGTTTTTGTAGGAACTTTGACTGCTGGGAAAAACCCATTATATGCAATTCGATTAATTGAGGGTTTAATCAAGAAAGGATATGATGTAAAACTTGATTTATATGGAGAAGGTATTGAACGTGATAATCTTGAAAATTATATTTTAGAAAAGAAATTAAGTGATTGTGTTTTTTTAAACGGAAATCAAAGTAAAGAGGTAATAAAAAATGCTTATCAAAAAAGTCATTTTGTAATATTGCCTTCTAAAAGCGAAGGTTGGCCAAAAGTTATCGCAGAAGGAATGTTTTGGGGAAGTATTCCTATAGCTACTAAAGTTTCATGTGTGCCCTTTATGCTTGATTTTGGAAAAAGAGGTATTTTATTAGAAATGAATTTAGATAGAGATTTAGCTCAAATACATGAAATTATAAAAGATGAAAATATTTTTAATACGAAAAGGGAATTAGCTTACGAATGGTCACAACAATACACAACAGAAGTTTTTGAAGCTGAAATTAAAAAGTTATTATTAAAATGAGAATTGTACAAATTATAGATTCTTTAGAAGCAGGCGGGGCAGAGCGAATGGCAGTAAATTATGCTAATGCCTTATCTAACAAAATAGCATTTTCAGGTTTAATTGCAACGAGAAAAGAGGGCGTCCTAAAAAATCAGATACGTAGCGAAGTTTCCTATTTGTTTTTACAAAAAAAAAAGAGTGTTGATTTGAATGCTGTTTTTCGTTTAAGGAAATATATTAAAAAAAATAAGATTGATATATTGCATGCTCACAGTTCTTCGTTTTTTATAGGGGTGTTGTTAAAATTGACTTTCGTAAAAATAGATATTATCTGGCACGATCACTATGGTATTTCCCAAGATTTAAAATCTAGAAAAAATTTAGGATTAAAATTTGGATCACTTTTTTTTAAGGGAATTATTTCGGTAAATACAGCATTAAAAGATTGGGCAAAATCTTATTTATGGTGTTCAAATATTATTTATTTTCCAAATTTTATTGAAGATATTTCAAAAGCAAATCAGAATGTAATTATAAAAGGATTAGAGGGAAAAAGAATTGTATGTGTCGCTAATTTGCGTCCACAAAAAAATCATTTACTGATAATTGAATCCGCAAATGTAATTACAAAGCAATATCCCGAATGGACCTTTCATTTGTTTGGAAAAGATTTTGAAGACGATTACTCTCAAAAACTTAAACTTAAAATTAGAGATTTAAAATTAGAAAAAAATATTTTTTTTTACGGAACAATAGAAAATATTGGATCTGTATTAAAGCAATGTGACATAGCAATTCTTCCTTCATTGTCAGAGGGACTTCCATTAGCTGTTTTAGAGTATGGATTATATAAATTACCTGTTGTTGCTACAAATGTAGGAGAAATGTCTAAAGTAATTATTTCAGAAAAAGAAGGATTAATAGTTGAATCCAACAATATAAACCAATTTGTAGAAGCAATTACAAGATTAATGGAAGATAAAAATCTTAGAATAGAAATGGGACAGCACTTAAATAAAATTATAGAGTTAAATTACAGCCAAAAATCTATTATTGAGAATTATGCTTTATGGCTGGATACTTTGATTAATTTTGCTTTATCAAAAGTTGCTCCAAGATAAATAAATGAAAAACACTCAATTTTCGTATTTCCGTTTAGTCATAATTCATGCATTAATTGCTTTAGCAGTTTTTGCCTTGCCATTTCTATCCAAAATTTTGGCGCTTTTAATTCCAATTATTGGTTTTTATATTGTTTATAATGCTAAGAATAGGAATAATGAAGTTATTTTAGTTGCAGCTTATTTAGTTGGTATTGAGGTTTTTCTTAGAATGACTGGCGGGAATTTTAATAATGAATATATTAAAGTTAATGTCATTTTATTTATGCTTGCTGGTATGATATACAGTAATTTTTCTACAAATGCATTTGTGTATTGGTTTTTCTTGATGTTATTGATTCCTGGAATAATATTAACTGCAACACAAACGCAATATGATACCGATATTAAGAAATCATTGGTTTTTAATTTATCTGGTCCAGTTTGTTTAGGAATCTGCGCGATATATATGTACAAAAGGAAAATTTTATTTTCTGATTTGCAAAATATTGTTCTTACAATGGGACTTCCTATTATAACAACTACAACTTATCTTTTTTTGTTTAATCCGAGCGTTAGAGATGTAGTAACAGGAACACAATCTAATTTTGAAACTTCAGGTGGTTTTGGTCCTAATCAAGTTTCAACTGTTTTAGGATTAGGGATTTTTATCTTTTTTACTCAGTTTATATTATTTTCAAAATCAAAGAAAGCGATGATCTTAAATGGATTTTTAGTGCTTTTTATGAGTTATAGAGGAATTGTAACTTTTTCAAGAGGCGGAGTTATAACTG
Organism: Flavobacterium sp. KJJ; assembly: GCF_000708595.2. Lineage (GTDB taxonomy): Bacteria > Bacteroidota > Bacteroidia > Flavobacteriales > Flavobacteriaceae > Flavobacterium. The sequence continues at coordinate 189,316 of NZ_JARP01000003.1, forward strand.
CCGTGGTAATGATTTGTACTTTCTTGTTCTTATTATATTTTTTTTCAAATGCAAAAGGAAAAAGCAAGTTTGTTTTGGTTTTTATTTTAACGGGTTTAATGGGTATCGGAATATGGACGTATAGTTCTATACAGACAAGAGGTTTGATCGAGAAACGTTATGCTAATCAGGATGCAGCAGGAAGAGTGAAAAAAGATCGGTTAGGAGGACGAGAAGAAATTATAGATTCTGAAATAAAACTCTTTTTTGAGAATCCTATTATGGGTGTAGGAGCAGGAATGGGAAAAGAATTTAGAAGAAAATCTTTCGGGATGGAAGTTGCTTCACACAATGAGATTTCTCGAATGCTTGCTGAGCACGGCTTATTTGGTATATTTGGTCTTCTATTACTTTTTATAACACCTTTTATTCTCTATATTAATAATCGACAGCATTTATATTTTTTATCATTCTTTATGTTTTGGCTGTTGACCATAAATCACGCAGCTATGAGAACTGCGGCGCCGGCATTTGTGTATGCTTTAACACTTCTTTCCGTACATATTAAAATTCCTCAAAAAGCAGAAAATTCGGTAGATTAATTTATGTTTTTTATGATACATTTGTCTTAGATTAAAGCCCTTAAATCTACAAACATATTATGCGTTCAAAAAATAAAATGCATTTTGAGATATCAGAACGAAAAGTACTCCTTTTTGCTTTTGATGCTGTCTTCCTATTCTCTGCCTTGTATTTTCTAAATTTATTTTTAGATTATCATTATTTTACATTTGGAATTAAAACAATATATCGTCCAATAATACTGGTTGGGTATTTATATGTTTTTGGGACAATTTTTGAAATGTATAATCTACAAGTGGCAAGCAACCAGCTGCAGATACTTAGAAGTGTAGTTCTTTCTGTCTCCACCACAATTTTAGTTTACCTGCTTACACCTGTTTTATCACCAGAACTGCCAAAACACCGATTGGTAATCTTGATTTTTTATTTTACAGTATTAATTGTAATACTTCTTTGGCGTTTCTTCTATGCTTTATTTTTGGCATCTCAGCGTTTTTCTCAAAATGTAGTTTTAATATGCGATCAGGATCAGGTGGAAGAATTAGTTCTTGGACTTGAAAGTGTAGATCCGCATTATAAAATTATTGGCTTTGTAAACTCAGATTCAATTTCTGAAGAAAAGGCCGGCTTTCATTATGTGAAAGAGATTAGTAAGGATGATTTAGAAACTTTTGTATCCCATAATAATGTTTCTGAAATCGTAATTGCCTCACAAAATACGGATGGAATTACAGCTGATTTATATCAGCAGCTGCTTCATCTATTAGAATCTGGAAATGTTATTCGAGAGTATACACAGGTTTACGAAAGTAAAACACAGCGTATCCCAGTGCATTATATAGCGCGTGACTTTTATCGCTTTTTTCCTTTTAGCCGTAGTAATAATAATAAATTATACCTGTTTTTGATACGATTTATAGAGTGTATTTTTTCTATTATCGGACTTCTTTTTTGTGTTGTTTTTATTCCATTAATTTTTATCGGAAACCTTATTGCTAATAAGGGGAGTTTGTTTTATACACAGGAACGCGTGGGTAAAAATGGAATTATTTTTAAGATATATAAATTTAGAACAATGGTCAAAAACTCAGATGTTAATGGTGCATTTGCAACTTCAAATGATCAGAGAGTAACTCCATTTGGAAGATTTATGCGCAAATCAAGAATAGATGAATTGCCTCAGTTTTTTAATGTTTTAATAGGCGATATGGCGGTTATTGGACCAAGACCTGAACGTCCATTTTTTGTTAAAGAAATTGCACAAATAATGCCTTTCTACGAAACAAGACATGTTATTAAGCCAGGACTTACCGGCTGGGCACAGGTTAACTATTCGTATGGAGAATCTATAGATGAGAGTTTGATGAAACTTCAGTATGACTTATATTACATCAAACATCGAAGTGTTTTTCTAGATTTAAGTATTACTTTCAAAACGATTACTACTGTTTTGTTTTATCGCGGACAGTAATTTTTATATAATAATCGGAATACGTTTTTTGTTTCTAATCGCTACTCTTACTAAAACAAATCCGCTTGTAATGATCATTGGCAACATAATCAAGAAATGTGCTTTGTTAAGGATGAAAAGTGCATAAACTACCAGAAAAATTAAATGTAAAACGGCAAATCTATAGGTCCATCTTTTATTTTTAGCGATTGATAGAAAAATCAATATCAACAAAAGCGGACTAAATAAAAGCACGTTATAATTCATAGCCAGTTCATGGTGAAATGAATAAAACCCAACTACAACAAAAAATATTCCCATTAAAGACAAAATTAAAAGATAGATTTTGTCGACTACTTTGTTGTGCGCTAAAACAACAAATCCCAGTATAAAAATATAAGTGTAAACGTTATTCCACCACGAAGCAGGTGTTTCTTTTGCAAAACTTAATAATGTTTTGCTTTCAGCAACTAAAGGATGATTTTGAAAAGTAGTTTTTTCTAAGCTGTTTTTCAATTCAAAAGGCAGGAATATCTTGGTGCCTAATTGATCTACTTTAGTTCCAAAAATAATGCTTGTTCCCAATTTATCATAAAAATGCCCATCAAAATAAGGAAATAAAATCGAGCGATACGTGATATCAGTGTCACCTTTTTTAGTAATTACATGTCCGCCCAACGTTTTATTGATAATATCAACGACCATCGACGTGCAATTTTTATCAATAAATTTATAAGTATAGAAACGATCTTCAGAAAGGAGAGTAGTATTTAAATTATCAAAAAGTTTTTGTTTTGATTCTTGCGGAATAAGTAATTCTTGTTCAAAAACACTTCTTTTTTCATAATTATATTCATTCATAAAATCACCAAATGGATGTACGACTACAAAATACTGCAAATCGCCTTTGGCAAATTTTGCTACAAAATTTGGCGTTGAAAAATCAAAAGCGCCATAATTGTAAACAAGATCAATATTATTTGCTGGATCTGCAACTCGAATCGCTGTGTGGCCAAAATAAGAGTAGGTTTCATTACCAAGTCCGCAAGTAATAACACTTATTTTTGAATCTTTTGACAAAGGTACGCTTTGGCTAAAACCAATAAAACTTAGTAATAATAGTAAACTAAAAAGTGTTTTTTTGAAAATGACATTTTTCATGATTTAAAATTTTAAGAAGTTGAATGGTTGTAAATTTTATCTAAAGATACCTAAATCTACTTTTAAAGAAAAAATATTAGAGTATAAAGCTGTACTTTGATTTCCTAAGTCAGTCAAAGCATAATCTACCTGAATGCCTTTGTACTTAAAACCTAATCCAATATTGGGTTGAAAATTGATCTTTTCAGTATTGTCAAGCTGAGTTACATTCTGAAAATTTCCCGCGCCGGCTCTCAAGAAAACAAGATCCGTATAGCCAAATTCAAAACCCACTGCAGGATCGATACTCACCACTTTTGATGAAACAATATCATTGGTCTGTTCAAAACGCATATTTAAATTTGTAGCGACTAAAAGACTGTAATCATTATGAAAATCAAATTTTTTAGAAACTCCTAATTGTGCTTTTGGCAAAGTGATTTCGGTACTTTCAGGCAATTCGTTATTTTCTCCTGGAATGGCATTGGCAATTTTCGCATATTCTGCTTCATCAATATTCCAGACGTTATAAGTCGTTGTAATGTCGCGAAGCATTAAGCCAAATTTCCAGTCGTTTCGCTCAAATTGCAATCCAACATCAAAACCAAAACCCCAAGAATTCGCAAATTTACCTATAATTCGGCGGATAATTTTTGCATTTACTCCATATTGAAATCCTTCAACAGGCAGTTTTCTAGCATAAGAAAATGTAAAACCATAATCTGCAGTTGAAAAAAGGCTGATTCGGTTATAATCAATATTGCCTTGGCTGTCGATTAATTGCGTGGTATCCATAATATCATCGACTCCAAATCGAATCATCGAAATTCCCCAAGCACTTCGATCGTCAATCGGACTTGCATATCCAATATAATCGTACTGCGCAATATTAGCAAAATAATTGGCGTGCATTAAGGAAATTTGGTGGTCTTCAAGATGAGTTAAACCCGCTGGATTCCAGTAAACTGCGTTCACATCATTGGTCGAAGCGACAACTGCACTCGACATTCCTAATGCGGCAGCATCAACTCCGATATTCATAAACTCATTCGAATATTTTCGAACAGTTTGTGCATATTGTAGTGTGCAGCTCCAAAATAATAAAAACGCAAGGATTTTCTTCAACGGATATTTTTTTGCAGAACAAAGTCTGTTTTAATTTTTATCAAAAATATAATATTTTACGCATCTAATTTATTCCTTTTGAGAAATATTGCGAAACTCAAAATTTCAAATAAAAAACTCTTATAAAAACGCCTTTTGCTTAAGGTTATTATGCTAAATTTGTTCCTTACCATTATCAAAATTTATAAAAGATGAATATTAAAAAGCACATTCCTAATTTAATCACATTAATTAATCTTTTTTGTGGATGTATTGCCATTGTTTTTATTTCTGAAGCCAAATATGAAATGGCTTTTTATATGGTTTGTTTAGGAATCTTTTTTGATTTTTTTGATGGATTTTTTGCTCGATTATTCAAAGTTTCAAGTCCGCTTGGGCTGCAATTGGATTCTTTAGCAGATATGGTAACCAGCGGTGTTGCACCAGGTTATGTCATGTACAGTATGTTTGCAAATAGCGGTCATCAGTTAGGCACAAGTCCGTTAATTCCTTTTTTAGGTTTTATAATTACTTTAGGATCTTGTTACAGACTGGCTAATTTTAATATTGATACACGCCAAACCGATTCATTTATTGGATTGCCAACTCCTGCAAATGCCCTTTTTATTATTAGCTTGCAGTTAGTACTGGATATGTATTCAGAGTCGTCGCTTTTTATTCTTGAACTATTTACCAATCAATGGGTTTTACTGGTTATCACGCTGTTCAGTGCTTATATTTTGAATGCTGAAATTCCTTTATTTTCTTTAAAATTCAAAAAGTTTAATTTTAAAGATAATATGATACAAATCGTATTTTTGATTCTGTCCCTTGGTTTGATTGTGTTGTTTCAATTTGGTGCAGTTCCTTTAATTATCATTTTTTACGTTTTGTTGTCTGTTGTAAATAATATGTTTTTGAAAAAGTAGTTTTATTCGAATGGCAAGAAAAACGACACGACGAACTTCTTATTCTCGAAAATCGCAACCCGCTAAATCGGCTTTCAGTAAAGTGGTTCGCTTTATTGTATATTCTTTTTTAGTACTGCTTTTATTTGGAACAATTTATCATTATCGTGCAGGTTTAGCATATTATCTCGGATTTAAATCTGACAAAGTTTTAGAAGAAGATGAGGTTGATAAACACCTTTCTGATGTTCGAAATATTCAAGTTTTAGAAAACCATAAAGGAAAAGTAATTGGAATTGACGTGTCTGAATTTCAAGGAAACGTTGATTGGGAAGATATTGAAATTTTAGAGGAAAAATATCCCGTGCAATTTGTCTTTATACGCGCAACAGCAGGAAACGATCGTGTTGACAGACAATTTAAGCAAAATTGGAAAGGCGCTAAAGAAAATAAAATCATGCGCGGAGCTTACCATTATTACCGCCCGAACGAGAATTCTATCGAACAGGCCAATCTTTTTATTAAAACCGTAAAATTACAAAAAGGCGATTTGCCTCCAGTTTTAGATATTGAAAGATTGCCGAAAAATCAGCCTTTAGATAGTTTAAAGAAAGGTTTGAAACGCTGGCTGAACAAAGTCGAAGAACATTATAAAGTTCGTCCGATAATTTATACAGGCGAACGCTATTATGGCGATTTTCTAAAAGAAGAATTTTCAGAATATTTATTTTGGATTGCCAACTACAATTTCTACAGAGAAAAAATTGAAGACGATTGGCTTTTTTGGCAATTTACAGAAAAAGCTTCTTTACCCGGAATTAAACACAGAGTTGATGTGAATATCTACAACGGCGATTTAGAACAGCTGCAGTTTATTACGGTTGAGTGAGTTTTTAGTATTCAGTCGCAGTTTTCAGTTTAACGAGAATGAAAATTGAGATTGAATACTTTTTAATGGTTATTTTGAAAATAAAAGTGCTAGCGGAATTAAGGCAATAAAAGCTAGAAAAATTAAAACTGAATAAGGATTTGCGAAATTTACGGTATATCCCATCCATTGAATTCGTTTTGGCGGAAGCAATCGTTTGTCTTTCGGATTATAATAAAAACATCCCATATACCAATTGTTTGGATCTTTGTGCCAATTTTCGTAATCTTCCTGAGTGGGTTTTTCTGAATTCATATTTTTAAAAAGTTTTCAGTATCAGTCTCAGTTTTCAGAATTCACTGAGACTAAAAACTGAGACTGTATACTTTTTTAAAACTCCAATTTCTTCTTACGAAGTTCGAAGTTTTGCCCAAGATAAACACGGCGAACCATTTCATCTTCTACCAATTCTTCTGGAACTCCAGCTTTCAGGATTCCTCCTTCAAACATTAAATAGGTTTTATCGGTAATGGCTAAAGTTTCCTGAACGTTGTGATCCGTAATTAGAATTCCGATATTTTTATTTTTTAACTGAGCAACAATTCTCTGAATATCTTCAACTGCAACCGGGTCAACTCCAGCGAAAGGCTCATCTAATAAAATAAATTTAGGATCTGTTGCCAATGCGCGTGCGATTTCAGTACGACGGCGTTCTCCTCCGGAAAGCAAATCGCCTCGATTCGTGCGAATATGTTCTAAGCTGAACTCTTCAATTAAGCTTTCCATTTTTGCAATCTGTTCTTCTTTAGAAAGTTTAGTCAATTGCAAAACGCTTAAAATATTATCTTCAATGCTTAATTTTCTAAAAACCGAAGCTTCCTGTGCCAAATAACCAATTCCTTGTTGAGCACGTTTGTACATCGGATAATCAGTAATATTCAAATCATCAAGATAAATGTTTCCTTGATTTGGTTTTACTAATCCAACAATCATGTAAAAAGAAGTTGTTTTTCCTGCGCCATTTGGTCCCAAAAGCCCAACAATTTCTCCTTGATTTACTTCAACAGAAATTCCTTTTACAACACTGCGTCCTTTGTATGTTTTGATTAAATTATCGGCTCGTAGCTTCATTTTTTAATTAGATAATATGTTTAATTAAGATAATGTGTCAATTTGATAATTAGAAAATGTTCTGTATAGTGAATCATAGAACTTATCTTATATCTTTAGAAGGGCAAAATAAGTTAAAATAAGTCAATCAATTAAAGGAATTAACATATCCTATTGAAATTATCTAATTGACTAATTATCTCATTCTCTAATTAGAAGCTTCCTCTTCAAGAGCTTCCCAGAATTCGTAAGCTCTTCTTAAATGTGGTACTACAATTGTTCCGCCTACAAGAGTTGCGATTCCCATTGCTTCCATCATTTCTTCTTTTGTAACGCCTTCTTTGTGGCTCGTTTCCAAGTGGTATTTTACGCAGTCATCACAACGTAAAACTGCAGAAGCTACCAATCCTAAAAGTTCTTTTGTTTTAACATCAAGAGCTCCGGCTGCGTATGCGTTTGTGTCAAGATTAAAAATTCGCTTTACAATTTTATTATTGTCAGCTAATAATTTTTCGTTCATTTTAGAACGGTAGTCGTTAAATTCTTTTACAATATCAGACATTTTCTTTTAATTTATTTTTATATACAACCCTTGAGATAAGGATACTCACTTCGTAGATAATCAGCATTGGTATTGCTACAATTGTCTGGCTTACTACATCTGGAGGAGTTACGATTGCGGCAATAATTAGAATAATTATTACGGCATATTTCCAATATTTTCTTAAGAAAACAGGTGTTACTAATCCTAGTTTCGTTAAGAAATAAATGATGATTGGCAATTCAAAAAACAGTCCGCTGGCCAAAATACTTGTTTTAACCATTCCCATATAAGAATCTAATGTGAATTGATTTTTTACAACATCACTGACAGAGAAAGTTGCGACGAAATTTACAGACATCGGAATTACAACATAATAGCCAAATAAAACACCTAAGAAGAATAAAAGAGAAGAAGTGAAAATAAAAACTTTTGCATTTTTTCTTTCTTTCTCATATAAAGCAGGGCTGATAAACTTCCAAAGTTCCCATAAAATATAAGGAAAACTCAAGATGAAACCAGCTAAAAGGCACATCCAAACGAAGATATTTACCTGACCTTCCATTTCTGTATTCTGAATAATAAAATTCAATTCAGTAATACAAATACTTTCAGCGAAACCCAATTGATGTGATAGGTCGCAAAACCAAACATAAGTAAAAAAAGTAGGCCGTGTTGGGCCTAAAATCACTTCATCAAATAAATAATCACTAATAAAATAAGTAACAAATGCCATAATGCATATTGCAATTGTACTTCTAACTAACAACCATCTTAATTCTTCAAGATGGTCTAAAAATGACATCTCGCCAAGGTTTTTTTTTGCCATTATACGATTCCTTCTTTTAAAATGTCATGTAAATGTAATACTCCTTTGTACTCGCCGTTGTCAGCCACAATAAGCTGTGTTATTGAAAAATCTTCTAAAATATTTAAGGCATCAACCGCCATAGTTTCAGAAGATACTAATTTAGGATTTTTTGACATAATATCTCTTGCAGTTAAGTTCGCAATAGTATCTACGTCGTTTAGCATTCTTCGGATGTCTCCGTCTGTAATAATTCCGATAATTTTATTGTCTTCGATTACGGCTGTTACGCCCAATCTTTTTTCTGATATCTCAAAAATAGCTTTTTTGATTGAAGTATCCGGCGTAACCATTGGTTTTAACGAATGTTCAATCATATCTTTTACGCGAAGTAATAGTTTTTTTCCTAAAGCACCGCCCGGGTGATAAACTGCAAAATCTTCTGGTTTAAAATCACGCATTTCCATCAAACAAACTGCAAGAGCATCACCCATAACAAGTTGCGCTGTTGTACTGTTTGTTGGAGCTAAATTTATAGGGCAGGCTTCCATGTCAACAGTAGTGTTCAAAACGTAATCTGAACCTTTAGCTAAAGAGGAAGTTGTATTTCCTGTAATGGCAATTAAAATGTTTCCAAAACGTTTTAATAACGGAACTAAAACTTTGATTTCAGGACTGTTGCCGCTTTTTGAAATACAGATAATAATGTCTTCTTTTTGAATCATTCCTAAGTCGCCATGAATGGCTTCTGAGGCGTGCAAAAACATGGATGGTGTGCCTGTTGAGTTAAAAGTGGCTACCATTTTTTGAGCAATGATCGCGCTTTTTCCGATGCCGGTAACGATCAAACGACCTTTGGTTTCGTAAATGCGCTGGGTTGCTTCGTAGAAATTTTCGTCCAGAAAATCAATTAGTTTTGTAATTGCTTCACTTTCAGATAGTATGGTTTTTTTGGCGATCGCCAATATATTTTCTTTTGTGATCAAAACAGAATATTTAAAATTTGTATGTATAAAAGAAAGTTGTATCTTTATGTGTTGCAAATTTATACAAAATATCCATTAATATAAAGAATGAATTCAAACGAAATTGAAATACACAAGGAATTAAAGAAGTATTTCGGCTTTAGCCAATTTAAGGGCTTGCAAGAACAAGTCATTACGAGTATCTTAGGTAAGGGGAATACTTTTGTAATTATGCCAACTGGCGGTGGAAAGTCTCTTTGTTATCAATTGCCCGCTTTAATTCAGGACGGAACAGCTATTGTTGTTTCTCCGCTGATTGCTTTGATGAAAAATCAGGTTGATGCAATTCGAAGCCTTTCTTCAGAAAACGGAATTGCACATGTTTTAAATTCCTCTCTTACAAAAACAGAAATTGCCCAAGTAAAAAAAGATATTACTTCTGGTTTGACTAAACTTTTATATGTGGCGCCAGAATCTTTAACAAAAGAAGAATACGTTGCTTTTTTGCAAAGCGTGCCAATCTCTTTTGTGGCTATTGATGAAGCGCATTGTATTTCAGAATGGGGGCATGATTTTAGGCCGGAGTATAGAAATCTGAAAAATATTATAAAACAATTAGGTAAAGTACCAATTATTGGACTTACGGCAACTGCAACCCCAAAAGTTCAGGAAGATATTCTGAAAAACCTAGATATGTCTGATGCAAATACTTTTAAAGCATCATTCAACAGACCGAACTTGTACTACGAAGTTCGCACAAAAACGAAAAATATTGAGTCGGATATCATTCGATTTATCAAACAACATAAAGGCAAATCTGGAATTATTTACTGCTTAAGCCGTAAAAAAGTAGAGTCAATTGCCGAAGTTTTACAAGTTAACGGAATTAGCGCTGTCCCTTATCACGCAGGTTTAGATGCCAAAACGCGCGCCAAACATCAGGATATGTTTTTGATGGAAGATGTAGATGTTGTGGTCGCAACAATCGCCTTTGGAATGGGAATCGACAAGCCAGATGTTCGTTTTGTAATTCACCATGATATTCCAAAATCACTAGAAAGCTATTATCAAGAAACGGGTCGTGCCGGACGTGATGGAGGAGAAGGACATTGCCTTGCTTATTACTCTTATAAAGATGTAGAAAAGCTGGAAAAATTTATGTCTGGAAAACCAGTGGCTGAACAGGAAATTGGTTTTGCTCTTTTGCAGGAAGTTGTGGCTTACGCCGAAACCTCAATGTCGCGCAGAAAGTTCTTATTGCATTATTTTGGTGAAGAATTTGACAGCGAAACGGGCGAAGGTGCTGATATGGATGATAATGTTCGTAATCCTAAAAATAAGGTTGAAGCGCAGGATCAAGTTGTGAAATTGCTTGAAATTGTTCGCGATACCAAACATATTTACAAATCAAAAGAAATTGTGTTTACTTTAATAGGTCGTGTAAATGCAGTTATTAAAGCGCACAAAACAGATACACAATCGTTTTTTGGATCAGGTTCAGATCATGACGAAAAGTATTGGATGGCTTTGCTTCGACAAGTTCTTGTGGCAGGTTATCTATCTAAAGATATTGAAACGTATGGAGTTGTAAAAATCACGAAAGAAGGTTTGGACTTTATTAAAAATCCAGTTTCATTTACAATGTCTGAAGATCATGAATACAATGAATCTGAAGATGAGGCAATTGTAACAGCATCAAAATCATCAGGAACTGCTGATGAAGTTTTAATGGGAATGTTACGTGAGCTTCGTAAAAAAGTAGCTAAAAAACTCGGAGTTCCTCCGTTTGTAGTTTTTCAAGATCCTTCTCTTGAAGACATGGCTTTAAAATATCCGATTACCTTAACGGAATTGTTTAATATTCATGGTGTTGGTGAAGGAAAAGCTAAAAAATACGGTGGAGAATTTGTAGAATTAATTAATCGTTATGTAGAAGATAATGATATTATCCGCCCAGATGATTTAGTAGTAAAATCTACTGGAGTAAACTCTGCCAATAAACTTTATATTATTCAGAATATTGATAGAAAACTTCCTCTAAGTGATATCGCTTCGGCAAAAGGTCTTACGATGGATGCTTTGATTAAAGAAATGGAACAGATTGTTTACGCTGGAACCAAATTGAATATCAAATATTGGGTGGATGATATGCTCGATGATGATCAGCAAGAAGAAATTCACGATTATTTCATGGAATCAGAATCAGATAAAATCGAAGATGCTCTTAAAGAATTCGATGGCGATTATGATATTGATGAATTGCGATTGATGAGAATTAAATTTATTAGTGAAGTAGCTAACTAGTTATAAGTTAAATGTGAGATGTAAAATGTATTTTCCGATACATACATCTCACATTTTCATTTCACATCTTACTCAGAATAAACTTCCCCTCGATGCGGTTTCAAAGCATCTCTTACCTGAATCATATTTTCATCGGTAACCACCATAAAAGCAATTGCCTGCATGTCGTTTATGATTTTAAAACCCGTAATATTCAACGGAAGTTTTTCGATAACAATATATTCTTTTAAATGAATTTCGTGATGCTCCGCAGTTTTTGCAGAAGCCGGACCGCGAAAATCCCAAATCAGTTTTATTTTTCTAGACATTTTTCTTAAAGATGCAAAGGTTCAGAGGAGCAAAGGTACAAAGTCTTTTTCATGAAGATTAAAAATCTTTTCGCACTTTGCGGTTAATTATATAAAGTCATTTCAAAATAGTATTTTTGCATCTTCTTTTCATAGATAGAAAAGCTAATTAAATAAATAAAATAAAATGCCAAGAGAACTTTTACTTCAGGTAACGCCAGAAATAGCGGCAAACGAATTGTTGCTTAAAGATTATTTGTCTAAACAAATTAAAGTTTCTCTACAGGAAATACAACATATTTCTATTTTAAAACGATCTATTGATGCGCGTCAAAAAGCGATAAAAATCAATTTGAAAGTTATTATATATTTAAAAGGAGAACCATTTCAGGAAACTAAAATTGAGCTTCCTAATTATAAAGATGTTTCTTCGTCTCAGGAAGTGATTGTGGTTGGTGCAGGACCAGCCGGACTTTTCGCAGCTTTACAATTAATCGAATTAGGCTTAAAGCCAATTGTAATCGAACGCGGAAAAGACGTTCGCGGGCGCCGACGTGACTTAAAAGCGATCAACGTTGATCATTTAGTAAATGAAGATTCTAATTATTGTTTTGGAGAAGGCGGAGCTGGAACTTATTCTGACGGAAAATTATATACGCGTTCTAAAAAACGTGGCGATGTAACTCGGATTTTAGAGCTCTTAGTTGCTTTTGGTGCTTCAGAAGATATTTTGGTTGAAGCACATCCGCACATCGGAACTAATAAACTGCCAAAAATCATTGAAGATATTCGAAATAAAATCATCGAATTTGGCGGTCAGGTTTTGTTTCATACACGCGTGACTGATATTTTGGTTAAGAATAACGAAGTCGAAGGAATCGTTACTCAAAACGGAGACAAAATTCTTTCTAATAAATTGATATTAGCAACGGGACATTCTGCTCGTGATATTTTTGAATTATTAGATAAAAAGAAAATTTTTATTGAAACCAAACCTTTCGCTTTAGGCGTCCGTGCAGAGCATTCACAAGAACTGATCGATAGTATTCAATACAGTTGTGATTATCGTGGCGAACATTTGCCGCCAGCGCCATATTCGATTGTAAAACAAGTTAACGGACGCGGTATGTACTCGTTTTGCATGTGTCCAGGAGGTGTAATTGCACCTTGCGCTACAAGTCCGGGTGAAGTGGTAACAAACGGCTGGTCGCCATCTAAGCGTGATCAGGCAACGGCAAATTCCGGAATTGTGATCGAATTGAAATTGGAAGATTTTAAACCTTTTGCAAAATTTGGGGCTTTAGCTGGAATGGAATTTCAAAAAAGTATCGAGCAAAAAGCATGGCATTTAGCGGGACAAACTCAAAAAGTTCCGGCACAACGAATGATCGATTTTACCCAGAATAAAGTATCAGCAGATATTCCAAAAACTTCGTATGTTCCGGGAACAACTTCGGTTGAAATGGGGCAGGTTTTTCCTGGATTTTTATCTCAGATTTTACGCGAAGGTTTTAAAGAATTCGGAAAATCAATGCGCGGTTATTTAACTAACGAAGCGATTTTACACGCTCCGGAAAGCAGAACGTCATCTCCTGTTAGAATTCCGAGAGATTCTATCACTTATGAGCATTTGCAAATAAAAGGTTTATATCCGTGTGGAGAAGGAGCGGGTTACGCCGGTGGAATCATTTCTGCGGCAATCGATGGTGAAAAATGCGCTTTGATGATTGCTGAGACTTTGAAATAATCTAAAATCGCAACTTTTTATTAATTGGAATATATTATATTTAATTTAAAAAATTAATCCGGTAATATACTCCAATGGCAAACTTCTTTTCTAATTTATTTGGCAGAAACAATGATCCAAAATCCATTATTTCTTTTAATATTATAGATTCAATTTATTCCCATTTGTATAATGTGCAGGGAAGTCTTGAATTTAAGGTGAAAGGCATTTACGACAATGTTGTAGTTAATCTTTTTTACTTTCCAGGTTCTTTTGATCATGAAGAAGGCAAAGCCGAAATTGAAAAAGCGGGTTTTAAAAATTCTTACGAAGTTTTAAATGAACTTTATAAAAAGATTGATATTGGTATTCTTTCTGAAGAAATAATGCAGGAAGGTCTGGAGTATGATTTTATTCATATTCAGTTTTATTCAGAGCCAAGTGCTGAAATGAAAAAGTATTTTAACCGTGTTTTAAATAATTTCATTATAATATTTTGCTGTACCAATAGTTTAGAAACAAACGATTTTAAAATTTTATATTCAAGCAGTCATTTTATAGATTATACTAAAGTGTTGTTAGATACCCAATTGCTTGATATAAATAAGCCTAAAAATGAAACACAGGAAATTGGAATCAAGGACTTTAAAATTGTATTACAGGGAATCTGCCAATATATAAACATAGAAATTCCAGAAACTATTGAACTTCCTTCATCAGAAAATTTAATAGAAAATGAAGAAGTTACGATAGAAACTTTTGAGGAGTTTATGAAATTGGTTTCGAGAGGAAATATCGAAGAAAAAGAACTTAAAAAACAATCGAAAAAGCTTTTTAAAGATTTTAAAAAAGAGACAAAAGACTACTATGAAAAAGTCGAAGGTCATTTTGATTTCTTCGAAAGCATCGATGCTTGGAACAGCGACTGGAAATTTGATCCCGAAGATGCTGAATATTTTATTTCTGAAATGGTAGGCGCGGATTTAAACTTTGACTATCCGGAAGAAACGTATAGTCATGATTTGTTCCCTTACATTCAATCGGCTTTAGAAAAACAAAATCTCGAATTAATGACTTATGATACGCACGGAGATAATTATTTATTCTTTGTTGCTAATAAAGATGATGTGGAAAGAATTTTAGAATTATCTGAATTGACGAAGATTGAGATAAATCAATTGTAGTTGATGTTTTGTCATCCTGACGAAGGAAGGATCACACAAGTAATTCGACAAAGATTGAAGATATTCATTGCGGGGCTCCTGGTGTGATCCTTCCTTCGTCATGATGACAAGATTGTGCTGAAAACTGAAACTGAAAACTGAAACCTACAATTACGGAATCAAAATAATCTTCCCTGTACTTTTTCTGCTTTCCAGATAATCATGCGCCAATTTTCCTTCTGATAATTTGAAAGAAGTGGGTTCTGAAAGTTTTATTTTTCCCTCAATAATCCAATTAAATAATTGATTTGATCTTTTGATTCTTTCTTCTTTTGAATTTAAATAACTCCATAAATCGCCTCCGGTTAAAGTTTTAGAACCGTCCATCAGCATTCTAGGATCTACAGGTGCAGGATCACCGCCCGCCATTCCGAAGAAAACAACTTGACCGCATTCTTTTGTAACTTCAAAACTTTCCATCAAAGTACTTCCTATGCTGTCGTAAACGACATCAACGCCATTTTTATTAATTTTTAAAACTTCTGATTTCCAATCATCATTATACAAAAATACGTGATCAGCACCTTGTTCGTAAGCGACTTTTGCTTTGTCTGACGATGAGGTTAAACCAATAACGTTGGCTCCTAAAAGTTTGCTAATTTGTGTTAGAATCTGACCAACGCCGCCGGCAACGGCATGAATTAATACTGTTTCGCCTTCTTTAGTTTTGTGACTGTCAGTGGCTAAATAATGAGCTGTTAAGCCTTGTAATAAAATAGAGGCTCCAGTCTCGAAAGAAATAGCATCTGGTAAAGGCAAGACGTGATTTGTATTGACTGCAACTAATTCTGCATTGGCGAAAGGAACATCGGCAAAAGCCACACGGTCGCCCACTTTGTATTCAGAATGATTATTGGCATCGACTACAATTCCTGCGCCTTCGTAACCGGCAATAAAAGGCGGATTTCCTTTTAAATGATAATTTCCTTTTCGTCTGTAAACATCTGCAAAATTTAACCCGATGGCTTTCATCTCGACTAAAATTTCATCTTTTTTTAATTGCGGATTAGGGATTTCTATATATTCTAAAACATTTGAATCTCCAAAAGAAGAGAAGGTAAGTGCTTTCATTTTTCAGTATTTTTAAGAAAGCAAAGTTCGTGAAAAATTATTTGCAGTTTGAAAAGCTTTTGCTAAAACTGCCTAAAAAAACCTCGATTCTAATAGAAGCGAGGTTTGTATTTTTTTTGCCACAGATTAAAAGATTAAAAAGATTTTTTTAGAAATTTAGTAATAGAATCTGCAGAAAACCTTTTAATCTTTGGTAAAAAGGGCAATTATATTTTAGGGAATTTCATGTCGTTGAAAGTACTTTTTTGTTTGGCTAAAGCTTCAATATCTTGCCATTTTCTTGGAGATTCTGCAGAAAGATTTTCGTATGAATCTTTTTTAATGGCAATATCATCCTCAATACGAACGCCAATATTCCACCATTTTTTATCACATTTACTGTTTGCCGGAATGTAGATTCCTGGCTCTACTGTCAAGATCATATTTTCTTTTAATGTGCCCATGTAATTTCCTTTGTCATGAACATCTAAACCAAGAAAATGCGAACAGCCGTGCGGATAATAAATTCTCGCATCTTTAGGATCTGTAATGATTCCGAGTTTGATTAAGCCCGCAGCGATAACTTCTCTTGATCTTTTATTCAAATCTTGAATGGGAGTCCCTTCTTTGCAGATTTTAAAAACTTCTTCCTGAGCTTCATAAACCAATTGATAAATTGCCTTTTGCTCTTCAGTAAATTTTCCGTTTGCTGGAATTGTTCTGGTAACATCCGCAGAGTAACCGTGATATTCAGATCCAACATCCATTAATAATAACTGATTGTCCATTTTTGTAGCGCTGTTTTCTCCGTAATGTAAAATACAGCCATTCGCTCCAGCTCCAACAATCGGAGGATAACCTTCGTCTTCAGCACCGTATTTTCTGTGAATGTAAGCGTGAATTCCGTCAGCTTCGTTTTCACTCATATCAGGACCAACCGCTTTCATAACTTCATTATGTGCAACACACGAAAGTTTAACAGTTTTACGCATTAACTCCATTTCTTCAGGCGTTTTTATTTCGCGAAGAGAATTGGTAATATTTGTAAATAAATCTATAGATGCTTCATTTTCTGTAGTAATTCCGGCTTTGCTTTTGAAAATTTGAAGCAATCCAAAAAGATCAAAACCACTTTTATTTCCTTCAAGATCTGTTGGAATTTTGTCGTAAATGATTTTATCAAATTTTTTAAAATCGATGCCAAAAGCATTAAAATCATTACCATTATAAACGGTAGAAAAACCAAGTTTAGATTTAGCACCTTCGACTCCTAAACGCCTTCCTGTCCACATTTCTTTTCCTGCATTTCGTTCTCTCACAAAAAGCACTTCATTATATTTTTCAGTACCCTGTGCTTCTTTAAAAAGTAATAAAACAGCATCTGCTTCTTTGTATCCAGTTAAGTAAAACATATCGGGATTTTGATGATAATTGTAATTGATGTCTTTTGAGAAAACTCGCTCCGGATATGAAAAAATTACAGCTACAGAATTAGCAGGCATTAAATTTCTAAAAGCCTCTCTTCGGCCTTTGTGAAATTCTTTTGAAAGATAATCTGTAGGCAAATTTTCTTGAGAATGAACTTGAGAAACAGTAATTAAGAAGGCAAATAATAAAAGAAATTGCTTCATTTTTTGTGGTTTTTTATTGATTATTTTAGTTTTTTGATCGTCGCAAATTACAAAAAATATGAATTGCTAATTTTAGAAAAAAAAGTTCGCGGGACTTGTATAAAAAAAACCGTCCATAAAAATGGACGGCAAGAGTAATTGACAATTAATATTAACCACTATTTCTTTTTGAGTTTGTCTTTAAAGACTTTCTCGAATTTTTCTAATTTAGGCTGAATTACCATTTTGCAATAGGGTTGGCTTTTATTGTTTGCATAATAATTCTGATGATAATCTTCGGCTTTATAGAATACTTTAAAAGGTTCAACTTTTGTAACTATTGGATTATTGTAGACCTTTGCTTTGTTAAGGTCGGCAATAATGCTTTCGGCTGCTTTTTTCTGTTCTTCATTTTTATAAAAAATTACAGAACGATATTGTGTGCCAACATCCGCCCCTTGTCTGTTTAAGGTTGTTGGGTCGTGAACAGTAAAAAAGACTTGAAATATTTCATTAATATCGGTTACGTTTTTATCGTACGTTATTTGAACAACTTCGGCGTGTCCGGTTGTTCCTGTGCAAACTTCTTCGTAAGTTGGGTTTGCAACTTTTCCTCCAGAGAAACCTGAAACAACAGATTTTACGCCGTTTAAATTTTCATACACAGCTTCAACGCACCAATAACAGCCTCCTCCAACTGTTATTGTTTCTAAATTTGGCGCTTTTTTATTTTGAGAAAATCCGTTTAAGGATAAAGTTAAAAAACAGATTAAAAGTATATTTTTCATTTGTAAATTATTTTTGAGAATCAGGAATAAAATCTAGAGCAATCGAGTTCATGCAGTAACGTTTTCCGGTTGGTTCCGGACCGTCGTCGAACAAATGTCCTAAATGTCCGCCACAACGTCCGCAAAGCGCTTCAATTCTTTCCATTCCGAGTGAATTATCATTTTTATAAACTACGCTTTTTTTATTGTCTTGTTCAAAAAAACTTGGCCATCCGCAGCTGCTTGAAAATTTAGCTCCAGATCTAAAAAGTTTGTTTCCGCAAGAAGCGCAATAGTAGGTTCCTTTTTCGTCAGTGTTCCAATATTTTCCTGTAAAAGGTCTTTCGGTATCAGCTTCGCGCATCACCGCGTAAACATCCTCCGGCAATACTTTTTTCCATTCTGCATCGCTTACATTTAGTTTCGTTGTATCAGTATTAGAATAATAAGGATTTCCGGGTTTATTGATTTTGTTTTCCATCACAATTGTTTTGGTTTGTTCTTTTTTAGGGTTTTGTCCGCATGCCTGCAAAATAAAAAGCGGGATTAAAAAGCAAAGGCTGAAAATTTTGTTTTTTGTTTTCATGATTTTATTAGGCTTTAATTCTGAATATCAAAGATACAACGAGAGTTGGTCTATTGATAGAGTATAATTTACAATTCAGATTTTTTTAAGTATGATTTAACGTTTTCTTATTTACGTAAAAGAGATCGGTTTAGTTTTTAAGGCTTGTTTTTAAAGGTTTTTATAAATAAAACTAGGATTAACTTTTTGAATATAAGTTGTTTATGATGTTTGAATCTCGTTAAACTTTTCACAATCTTTCCTAGGATTTTCAAGCCATTTCTTTTTTCGTATTTTTGTTTGTTCAATAAGCCTTATGATAGAAGAAAACGTAATATTAGTTAATCAAAAAGATGAACAAATTGGCTTGATGCCAAAATTAGAAGCACATGAAAAAGCACTTTTGCATCGCGCTTTTTCAGTCTTCATATTAAATAGTAAAAACGAAATCATGCTCCAGCAGCGTGCACATCAAAAATATCATTCGCCTTTGCTTTGGACGAATACTTGTTGCAGCCACCAGCGAGAAGGAGAAACAAATATTGAAGCAGGAAGCCGAAGATTGTTTGAAGAAATGGGTTTTAAAACTGAATTGAAAGAACTTTTTCATTTTATTTATAAAGCACCTTTTGATAACGGTTTGACAGAGCACGAACTTGATCATGTTATGATTGGATATTACAATGAGAATCCGAACATAAATTTAGATGAAGTAGAAGCTTGGAAATGGATGAAGATTGAAGATGTAAAAAAAGATATTGATAAACAGCCCGAAATTTATACTGTGTGGTTCAAAATAATATTTGATGAATTCTATCATTATTTGGAAGACCATAAGATTTAAAACCTACTAACCAAAAACCTAAATGAAAGTAACCATATCAAGAAAAGCACATTTTAATGCTGCACATCGACTGCACAGGAAGGATTGGACATTTGAAAAAAACGATGCTGTTTTTGGAAAATGCAACAATCCTAATTTTCACGGTCATAACTATGGTTTAACAGTAAGTGTTACAGGAAAAATTGACCCAGAAACTGGTTTTGTTTTAGATGTGAAAGTATTAGCGGATATTATACGTGAAGAAGTAGAAGTACCGTTTGATCACAAAAATCTGAATCTGGATGTTCCGGAATTTCAAGATTTAAATCCGACAGCTGAAAATATTGCCGTTGTGATATGGAATAAAATTAAAAAAAGAATTCATCCCGATTTTAATTTAGAAATCGTGCTGAATGAAACGGACCGCAATTTTGTAACTTATAAAGGAGAAGAATAAATGTCATTAAAAATAGGAGATATAGTTCCGAATTTTACTGCTAAAGATAGTCACGGAGAAATTTTTGAAAGCAAAAGTGTTTTAGGTCGAAAGCCTCTAGTGATTTATTTTTACCCAAAAGACAATACCCCTGGCTGTACTACTGAGGCTTGCAGTTTTCGTGATCAATACGAAGACTTTAAAGATTTAGGAGCAGAAGTCATCGGGATTAGCAGTGACAGTGTCAAATCGCACAATAAATTTGCCAATAAACATAAACTGCCTTTCATTTTATTATCAGATCAAGATAAAAGATTAAGACACCTTTTTGGAGTCCGCGATACTTTATTTGGACTTTTGCCAGGAAGAGTAACGTATGTTATTGATAAAAATGGCGTCGTGATTTATATTTTTGACAGTATGAATGCTGCAAAACATATTTCGAAAGCACTTGAAACAATTAAAGAATTGGTACTGTAAATTAAATAAATAGTAGTACCTTTTTGTTTATTAAATTAAAATATTAGCCTAAACTTAAAATATGAAACCAAATTTATACCCGTTACAATTTGATCCCATCCTTAAAGAAAGAATATGGGGAGGAGAAAAACTTAAAACAATTTTAAACAAACCTATTACGTCTAAAATTACAGGCGAAAGCTGGGAATTATCTACTGTCGAAGGAGATGTAAGTACCGTTGCAAACGGAGTTTTGAAAGGAAAATCATTGATGGAACTTATTGATGAAACACCAAATGAAATTCTAGGAACTGAAGTTTACAAACGTTTCGGAAAGCAATTTCCGTTGCTTTTTAAATATTTAGATGCCCGCGAAGATCTTTCTATACAAGTTCACCCGAATGATAAACTAGCAAAAGAACGTCATAATTCTTTTGGTAAGACTGAAATGTGGTATGTGATGCAAGCTGATGCTGATTCTAGAATTATTGTTGGTTTTAAAGAAAATTCAAGTAAAGAAGAATATTTAAAACATTTACATGATAATACACTTGTTTCGATTTTAGATGATGTGAAAGCAAAATCAGGAGATGTTTTCTTTTTAGAAACAGGGACTGTTCATGCTATTGGTGCGGGTTTAGTTGTTGCTGAAATTCAGCAGACATCTGATATTACATATCGTTTATACGATTTTGACAGAGTAGATGCTCAAGGAAATAAAAGAGAACTGCATGTTGATTTGGCACTTGATGCAATTAATTATAATAAAGTACATACTCAAAAAAAATACGAAACAAAAACGAATACTTCAAATGCAGTAGTTGATTGTCCTTATTTTACAACGAATTTTATTCCGTTAGAAGGAAAGGACGAAGTTTCTAAATCTGGAGAAACATTTACAGTTTATATGTGTATTGAAGGAAGTTTTGAAATTGAATTTGACGGATTCAAACAAACCTATACTAAAGGTGATACTGTTTTGGTTCCAGCTGCGATAAATGCATTTATTTTAAGCGGAAAAGCTTCAATTTTAGAAATTTACATTTCATAGCGCGTAATCTAAAGATTATGTGTACTTTTGCAGACGCAAATTAAAATTAAAATAAAATGGCAAACGTTAAAAATTTAAAAAAAGACATCAACTTCGTATTAGGAGATATTATTGAGGCAATTTACTTATTCGAAATGTCTACAACAGGAAATCCTACTCCAGAAACGAATGCTTTGATCGATCAAGCTATTGCTGCATTTGATACTTTGATCACAAAAGTGAATGCTAAAAACGTTGAAAACAAAAAAGCACACTTCAAACAAATCAATGTTGAATTGGAAGAAACTGCTAATCAATTGATTGCTAAAATCAACGAATTGTAAGCGAAAAAAAGTATAAAAAAGTGCAAATTTATTTTGGTAAAACGAAAAACCGCTTTATATTTGCACCCGTAATGAGTCGCCAGCGTAGCTCAGTTGGCTAGAGCAGCTGATTTGTAATCAGCAGGTCGTGGGTTCGAGTCCCTCCGCCGGCTCAACATAAAACCATCACTTTTAGTGGTGGTTTTTTTATTTAAAATAAGAGGCAAATTTATTTTGGAAAATACAAAAAACCATTTTATATTTGCACCCGTAATGAGTCGCCAGCGTAGCTCAGTTGGCTAGAGCAGCTGATTTGTAATCAGCAGGTCGTGGGTTCGAGTCCCTCCGCCGGCTCAACGTAAAACCATCACTTTTTAGTGGTGGTTTTTTTTTGGAATAATTTTAAAAAAAACATAAAAAAAAGCCCTGAAGTATTCAGGGCTTTTTTTTATGTGATAGGGAAATTATTTCTGTTCTTGCTTTTTGATGTCAGCAACATACTTTGTTAGTTTCTTTCCGTAAAGGGATTGCGCTACTTTTGGAGTCATCGATTTTTGAATAGTATCTAAAAATTTGATATTAATATCGTAAATCTCTGCTAAAGCAATATAAGGTGCAATTTCGTGGTCTTTATTGTTTAATGCAAAGTTTGTAGCGAACAAATATTTTCTTTTGATATTAGCCTCCTCTTTTGCGACGATGCTGTCAACTGCTTTTTGATCTTGTCTTTTGATCGCCTTAAATTTTGGTTCTACCAAAGAAAGGTTTTCATCATTAAAACGAGTATTTATTTTTTTAAATTGCTCATATAATTCTTGATTTTTAGATCCTGTAATTTTGGCACCATAGATAAAGTTATCTAGATTGGTTTCAATAGTAATATTTCCAGGTTCAGCGAAGAATAAAATATTATTGTCTAAAGAATTGCTCACACCGCGGTCTAGAAATAAATAAAGCATTTCTGGAGATTCTAATTTAATATCGCGCTCAAACGTAGAGTTTCCGTCGATTTTAATACTGTCAATAGCAACAAGTGCTGTATCAACAATTCTTTGAATATATAAAGTTCCGTTTTTTAATCCTTTTATATTTCCGGTAATGTGCAAATTGTCAGCAGATTCTTTTTTGCTGCAAGAAGCTAATAGTGCAAGTGCAACAAAGGCAATAATTGATTTTTTCATTGGTTTTTAGATTTTGGTGCAAAATAAAGAAAATAGTTTGAATGTAGTAAGCGGTAGATTTAAATTTTAATAAAAAATAAATCCCAATCTATTTCTACATTGGGATTTGTTTATTTTTATAAAAATGAGCTTTTTACATTGATAAATTATAGCTAATACCGCTTTCGTGTGTGTAGGTAAAATTACTGTCGCAATCGCCGTTTCCGTAGTCAATAACTCCTTTAAGAAATCCACCTTCAATTTTTAGTTTTCCTTTAGAAACATATAAGCAAGAATATTTTTTAACTAGTGTTTCTTGCACAGTAAGCGTTAACGTTGCACCTTTTTCTGTAGTCACTGTATGAGTTCCTTCTGTCATTTCGTAAACATTATCTTCTAATACATATGGAGTGTCTACGCCTGCAGTTTGTTTTACAGTGTGAGATCCAGAATTTGTATAAACTCTTCCCTGCAAATCAGTAAATTTTCCGTTAGTTACTTTTCTGCTCCATTGTGGTACGGTTGCTACAGTTGTAGTATTTGTGTATTCAATAGTTCCTTCTAATTTTATTCCGTTTATAGAATAATCAATTCTTTCAATAGTCAATTTGCTTCCTGTGTTGATAATTGGTCCTGAAAGTGTAATTTTTAATTTTCCTTTTCTCGTCAGTTGATTGTCTGCACATCCAGCTGTTCCGTAATCAACCAAAAATACTTTTGGATAAGATTGTCCTGTTGGAGTCGTAACAGTAATAGTTGCACAAGTCCCGGCAGCAGGTTTTGCAGTTGCACCAGTGTTTGTTACCAGCAGTCCTGTGTTAATGTCCATTTCGTTAGCTGCGTCTATGGCTACTGATGCTCCAACGGCTGTAGTATCCGTTTGGTTTGCAACTTCATCTTTAGAGCATGAAACATAAGTTAGTGCAGATGCACAGATAGTTAAAAATAAAAAAATGGTTTTTTTCATAGTGTTATTTGTTAAGGTTAGATTAAATAGGCGTTTCAAATGTAATAAAAAAAATGAATTGCAATAAAAAAATCCTGTAAGTTCAATTACAGGATTTTTAAAATTATTTAATGAAATTCTTATTTAATCATTTCAAAACTTCTTTTTACAAAAGCAGTCAAAGCTTCACCTTTTAATAGGTTTTGCGATAATTTTGCTAAGTCTAAAGCTTGTTTTACTAGGTGCTCTTGGTGAGTTTTGTCTTCTGTATTTAAAATACTTGAAGCTAAATCAGAATTTGTGTTTACAACCAAATTGTACATTTCTGGCATATTTCCCATCCCGAACATTCCACCGCCTCCAGACTGACTCATTTCTTTCATTCTGCGCATAAATTCTGGCTGCGTGATGATAAACGGAGCAGCTTGACTGTCCATCGCTTCTAATTGAACACTGTATGCTTTTGGAATGTAAGCTTCTAATGAAGTTTTTAAAGTTTCTTTTTCTTCGTCAGATAATTTCGAAATCGTGTTTTCGTCTTTTTTGATTAAATTATCAATATGGTCAGAATCTACACGAACGAAAGTTAAACCGTTATTATCACCTTCAATTTTTTGAATTAAATGTGAAATAATCGGAGAATCTAAAAGTAATACTTCGTATCCTTTTGCTTTTGCTGTTTCAATATAAGAGTGTTGTGCTTCTTTATTTCCAGCATAAAGAACGACAAGTTTTCCATCTTTATCTGTTTGGTTGTCTTTTAGTTTCTCTTTTAATTCTTCAAGAGTAAAATAAGTGTCATCTACAGTTGGGTATAATACAAATGCACCAGCCTTTTCGTAGAATTTATCTTCAGACAGCATTCCGTATTCTAAAACAATCTTAATGTCGTTCCATTTTGATTCAAAATCAGCACGGTTTTCGTTAAATAAAGCTTTTAATTTATCAGCTACTTTACGAGTAATGTAGTTAGAGATTTTCTTAACAGCTCCGTCAGCTTGCAAGCCAGAACGAGAAACATTTAACGGGATGTCCGGAGAGTCAATAACTCCTTTTAGCATTGTCAAAAATTCAGGTACAATTCCTTCTACGTTATCTGTAACGTAAACTTGGTTTTGGTACAATTGAATTTTATCTTTCTGAATTTGTAAGTCAGAACCCAATTTAGGGAAATACAAAATTCCCGTTAAGTTAAACGGATAGTCTACATTTAAATGAATGTTGAATAAAGGTTCTTCGAACTGCATTGGATACAGTTCTCTGTAAAAGTTTTTATAATCTTCATCAGATAATTCAGTTGGCTGTTTTGTCCAAGCTGGATTTGGATTATTAATAATGTTGTCTATTTCAACTGTTTCATTGATGTAATCTTCAGGAGCATCTTCCGGTTTTGGAAGTGTTTCTGTTTTTGTTCCGAATTTAATTGGAATAGGCATAAACTTATTATACTTATTCAATAATCCAGCGATTTTAGAATCTTCTAAAAATTCGAGAGAATCTTCAGCAACGTGCAGGATAATTTCTGTCCCACGTGAAGTTTTGTCAGCTGGCTCTAAAGTAAATTCAGGGCTTCCGTCACATGTCCAGTGTGCTGCTGGCTCATCTTTATATGATTTTGTAATGATTTCTACTTTTTCTGCAACCATAAAGGCAGAGTAAAAACCAAGACCAAAGTGACCAATAATTCCAGAATCTTTAGCAGAATCTTTGTATTTGTCTAAGAATTCTTCAGCTCCAGAAAAAGCAACTTGGTTAATGTATTTTTCTACTTCATCAGCAGTCATACCTAAACCTTGGTCGATAATGTGGATTTTTTTACCTTCTTTGTCAACTTTAATTTCAATAACCGGATTTCCGTATTCAACTTTAGCTTCGCCAATACTAATTAGGTGTTTTAATTTTAAAGTAGCATCGGTTCCGTTTGAAACAAGCTCACGCAAGAAAATTTCGTGATCGCTATACAAGAACTTTTTGATTAAAGGAAAGATGTTTTCTACTGAAACATTAATTTTACCTGTTGTCATATTTTTATATTTTTAGTTTAATGTTATGATTCTCATTCCTTCAAATAGAATACCAATTGTTTTTGGGGTGACAAAATGTCTTAAGTGTTAATTCTGAAAGAAAAAAATCAGATTTTGGAACTGTTAATCTTTATACGAATCGTATATTTGTGGTATAATAATTGTTAAACGTGTAAGTATTAACTTAAAAAAATTACAAAATGAAGAAAATTATTTTCATTTGCTTGATGGCCACGGTTTTATTTGCGTGTAAATCAGCTTCGTCCACTACAGCTTCTACAGAAGCACCAGCACTTTCGACTAAACTTGACAAATCTACTCAAGTAGCTATTAAAGGAAATTGGGTTTTGACCAATGTTTCTTATCCAGGTTCAGACTATATTAAAGTAAATTCATTTGATCTTGCCGATTCAAAATGTTTTATTGGCAGCACTTGGAACTTTATTTCAAATAATAATAAAGGTACAATGACGCTTACAGCACCAAGCTGTACTGCATTTACATCTCCAATCGTTTGGAGCATTAATAATCAAGGGCTTTTTGTTCTTAAAATTGTAGATCCTGGTACAAAATCTAAAAATGTAAAATCAGGTTATTTATTAAAAGTTGCAGGTTTGAGTGATAACTCATTTCAGTTAATTGACAACATCAATGTTGGTGGTCAAACTAAGGATGTAACGTACCAATTTCAAAGAGCTAATTAAAAAGAGCCAATTAATATAAAATTTATACACATGAAAAAGATAACAGTTTTAGGGTTAAGCAGTTTACTTGTATTAACTAGTTTTTTTGCAAGCTGTGATTCAGTAAAGAATGCAAATAATACACAAAAAGGAGCCGGAATTGGAGTAGTTGCAGGTGGTCTTATTGGTGGAATTTTAGGTAATAACTTAGGACACGGTGGAAATGCCGCGCTAGGTGCTGCCATTGGTGCCGCCGTAGGTGGAGGAACTGGAGCCTTGATTGGAAATAAAATGGACAAGCAAGCTCGTGAAATTGATCAAGCGCTTCCGGGTGCTGACGTAGAAAGAGTTGGTGAAGGAATTCACTTAACTTTGAACGAAAATGCTGTTCGTTTTGATACTAACAAATCAACTTTGACTTCAACAGCTAAAGCAAATTTAGATAAATTGGTTCCTGTATTCAACGATTACGGAGATACTGATATTCAAATTTTTGGTTATACTGATAATACAGGAAAACCAGAATATAACTTAACACTTTCAGGACAAAGAGCAGCTTCTGTGCAGGCATATTTAGTTTCAAAAGGATTAAAATCGAGCCGTTTCAAAACTTCAGGGTTAGGAATTGTAGATCCGATTGCAACAAATGATACGCCAGAAGGAAGAGCGCAAAACCGTCGTGTAGAGTTTTCTATCACAGCAAATGATAAAATGGTAAATGATGCTAAAGCTGAGGCTGGAAAATAATTTACTGCAATAAAAAATCTCAAAAGCTGTTTCTTAATTGAAGCAGCTTTTTTTTTGACTTTAGAAATTAAACATTGTAAATTTGGACTTTCAAATACAACCCATGCTCGATATTCAGAATATTTCTTTTTCGTATACAGATAAACCCGTTATCAAAAACGTTTCTTTCACTATAAACAAAGGTGAAAATATTGCTATTATTGGCGAAAGCGGCTGCGGAAAAAGTACGCTTCTTAAACTTATGTATGGTTTATATGATTTAGATGAAGGGAAGATTTTTTATGGAGATAAACCCATTTTGGGACCAAAATATAATTTGATTCCAGGAATGCCTTACATGAAATATCTAGCGCAGGACTTTGATTTGTCTCCCTTTGAAACAGTTGCTGAAAATGTTGGAAAATTTCTGTCTAACGGTTTTGCCAATATGAAAAAACTCCGCGTTCAGGAATTGCTGGAAATGGTTGAAATGGAACAGTTTTCGAATGTAAAAGCTAAATTTTTAAGTGGAGGTCAACAGCAAAGAGTAGCTTTGGTTAGAGTTTTAGCTTTAGAACCAGAGGTAATTTTGCTAGACGAACCTTTCAGTCAAATTGATGCTTTTAGGAAAAATGCTTTACGCCGAAATTTGTTTCGTTACCTAAAACAAAAAGGAATTACCTGTATTATAGCAACACACGACAGTACAGATGCGTTGTCGTTTGCAGATGAAGCAATCGTTATGCGAAATGGAGAAATTATCGTAAAAGATAATCCGACAAAAATATACGAAGATCCAGAAACTAAATATGTAGCGTCATTGTTTGGTGAAGTTAACGAAGTTCCGACTCATCTATTGCTTTCTTACGAAGATGAAACGCATAAAACTTTGGTTTATCCGCACCAGTTTAAAATGGTGCCCGAATCAAAATTGCCGGTAAAAATCAGAAGAACTTATTTTAGAGGAAATCATTATTTGATCGAAACCGTTTATAAAAGACAATTGATGTTTTTTGAAAGTGAAATTGACTTGCCTCTTGAGCAGGAAATTTTCTTAGGATTGAATTATCTGTAATTAGAAAATTTGTCAATGTAAAAATTAAATAATTTTTTTTGACTAAAAATAGCAAACCCGACAGTCCTGAAGCGCAGAGATTGTCGGGTTTGTTTTTATTTTATGATTTGGATTAATCTAGTTTTTTAAATATTTTTCTAAACTGATCTTGTTCCGAAAGCAAGTGCAAAATATTTTCTTTGGCTACGTAACTGTGCACTTCTTTTGGTAAAATCACCATTCTTGCATTTGCTCCTAAATCTTTTAAAGCTTGAAAATAACGTTCTGTCTGCAAAGTAAAAGTTCCAGGGTTATTATCGGCTTCACGGTGAACTAGTAAAATTGGTGTTTTCATTTTGTCAGCATTCATAAAAGGCGACATTGTATTGTAAACTTCTGGAACTTCCAAACCAAGAAGAACTTCGTTTGGGCGGATTAAGATTTAATCCTATTACGAACATTTAAAGTACTGTTACATATTTAAACAATTTAAAATAAGAGTAGTGTGAACTTTAATTTCATAATTTGAATTTTTGGAGTTTAAAAATGGTATTCGTAATGTTTGACTAAGTACCTCGATCTTGTTACATTTTAAACGTTAATTTTCAGACTTTTCACTGTTTTCGAGCAAAAACTGTTTTTTCAAAAGAGAATTAGTTTTAATTGGCTTTATAATTAAAGTATATTAAATTGCTAATAACGAAAAAAACACTAATTTGTACGCTTATGTTTTAAAGTATACGTAAATTTGCAATCCAATTTTTTAACAAATAATAAAAGAATATGTATCATTCAAAAATAGCGGGCTTAGGATATTATGTTCCTTCTAATGTTGTGACCAACGATGATTTGTCTAAGATTATGGAGACTAATGACGAATGGATTCAAGAAAGAACTGGAATTCAGGAGCGCAGACATATTATTCGTGGAGAAGATACTACAACTTCAATGGGAGTAAAAGCAGCTAAAATTGCAATAGAACGTTCTGGCGTAGCCAAAGAAGATATTGATTTTGTAGTTTTTGCTACATTAAGTCCAGATTACTATTTTCCAGGACCTGGAGTTTTAGTACAACGTGATTTAGGATTGCGTACAGTTGGAGCATTAGATGTCAGAAACCAATGTTCTGGTTTCGTTTATGCAATTTCTGTTGCAGACCAGTACATTAAAACCGGAATGTATAAAAATATTTTGGTAATTGGCTCAGAAGTGCATTCAACTGGATTGGATATGACAACACGCGGGCGTGGCGTTTCGGTAATTTTTGGAGATGGAGCAGGAGCGGCAGTTTTAAGCCGTGAAGAAGATTTGTCTAAAGGAATTTTATCAACGCATTTACATTCTGAAGGACAGCATGCTGAAGAATTAGCTTTACAGGCTCCTGGAATGGGCGCGCGCTGGGTAACTGATATTTTAGCAGATAATGACCCAAATGACGAAAGTTATTATCCGTATATGAACGGCCAGTTCGTATTTAAAAATGCAGTTGTTCGTTTTGCCGAAGTAATTAATGAAGGCTTAGAAGCAAATTGCCTGCAAGTTTCAGATATTGATATGCTGATTCCTCATCAAGCGAATTTGAGAATTTCACAATACATTCAAAATAAATTCAAATTGACAGACGATCAAGTGCATAATAATATTCAAAAATACGGAAATACAACTGCAGCATCTATTCCAATTGCTTTGACAGAAGCTTGGGAACAAGGAAAAATAAAATCTGGTGATACAGTAGTTTTAGCCGCTTTCGGAAGTGGATTTACTTGGGCGAGCGCTATTATTAAATGGTAACTTAATTCATCTTGCATTATATTTAAAACCTGCTCTTTTTGGAGCAGGTTTTTTTATAAATTTGTTTGTGTCAGCGCGGAATGACAAACTAGAAGAAATAGCTTTAAAATAATGAAAAAAAATCAACTAGAAATAGCCTGCTTCAATTACGATTCAGCAATAATAGCGCAAGAAAGCGGTGCTGACAGAATCGAATTATGTGACAATATGAACCTTGGCGGCACAACTCCAAATTCTATATTAGCAGTAAGAGTACGAGAGAAATTATCCATAAAAATGCATGTGATAATAAGACCGCGTGGAGGAGATTTTGTTTATACTGATGAAGAGTTTGTTGAAATGAAACAAGATATTAAACAGTTTAAAAAACTTGGAGTTGATGGTTTTGTATTCGGAATTTTAAATTCTGATGGAACTGTAAATAAGAAACAGAATCGAGAGTTGGTAAACCTGTCTAGTCCATTATCTTGTACTTTTCATCGCGCTTTTGATTATGTTCCTGATTTTGAAAAATCGCTGGAAGATGTAATTGATTGTGGATTTAAGACCATTCTGACTTCCGGACACGGGAAAAATGTAGAAGAAGGGATTTTCGATCTAGAATTGATTCAAAAATTAGCCAAAGACAGAATTGAGATTATGCCAGGCGGAGGACTAAGATCTTCAAATATTAAATTATTACAAGATAAACTCGAGCCAACATTTTTTCATTCTTCAGCCATTACAGATAATACGGAAACAGCAAATCCAGAAGAAATAAAAGAATTAAAAAACTTTTTATAAATAAATAAGA
The DNA here is from genome assembly GCF_000708595.2 of Flavobacterium sp. KJJ. Lineage (GTDB taxonomy): Bacteria > Bacteroidota > Bacteroidia > Flavobacteriales > Flavobacteriaceae > Flavobacterium. The sequence continues at coordinate 220,551 of NZ_JARP01000003.1, forward strand.
AAGTAAAAAAGGCCTGGAGTTGGCATACTCCAGGCCTTTTTTTCTACAAGAAATTATTCAAAAATATTAAAACTTACTATTATAAGATGGGATTAAAACATTCCACCGCCACCTTTATTAGTGTTGTCTTCTCTTTGTTTACGCTGTAAATTCTTGATTTTTGCGCCTCCAAAGTTATATGTCAGACCTAGATAAACCGTTTGGCTTTCCCAAGTAAATTGTCCAGTTTGCGGATAAGGATAGATTCCATTAAATGCATATCTCATTGTATTGAAAACATCATTGAAACGTACACTTATATTCATTTTGTTGTCTAACAATGTATAGCGTGAACCGATGTCCATTTTGTACATTTCTTTTCTTTGTTGTTGTATTTCATTAACCGGTCCTCTGTAAAAACCAAACAATAAAAAGCTTAAACGTTTTGTAGGCTTAAAGTTTGAGTTCATACGAGCATTAAAAGCTGAAGTTGTGACACTGCGTTGAAGCGGTGAACTTGTGCTTGTTGCAGGATCAAATACGAATACAACTCCTTCTTGTTTTATGCTTGAGAAATCAATAGATGGTTGGATATCCCACCATTTTGTGATTTTATAGTTAAGAGAAACATCAAAACCATAAGCGCTATTATTATCATAATTTGTAAAGCTTAAGATTTGCTTGTATCCTGAAGCATCATTAGGATCAGGGCTTAAAGTTCTGCTGATTTGATCGTTAATGCTTCTTACGAAAATACCGGCAGTGATACTTCCTTTTTCAAGAGTTTTAGTATAATTTACTTCTACAGAGTTTGTAAACTGAGGTCTTAATTCAGGATTTCCGTATGAAGTTACTAAAGGAGTAGAAAATTCACGAATAGGTTTTGTCTGCTCTAAACTCGGGCGGTCGACACGACGGCTGTAGCTTAATTGCAAAACGTTTTTCTCATTTAAATTGTAAGTCAAGTAAGCTGATGGATATAATGTAATATAATCATCATCAAATTTAGTTGCACCATGGTTTAAATTAGCGGCAACTTTATAACTTTCAAAACGAGTACCTAATTGGTAGCTGAATTTTTTAAATTTTTGTCCAAAAGTTACATACGCTGAATAAATATCAGTATCATAAGTATAATTAGAAATTTGATTTGCTGCAGGAACCGAAGGATTTCCAGTATTGTAATCATTATTAGTTCTTGTTACTCTTGCCTCAGCACCAGCTTCTAATGTTGTTTTATCGTTTAGCGGATTTACATAATCAACATTTATAGTGCTTAATTTTCTTTGGTCACCAATCACATCGCTATAAATAATATTGTTTGCTGTATTGTCAGGTCTTGTTGTTTGAGTATCAAAACTTGCGTTCTGAGTTACTTTAGTATCGCTGTAGTTTCCTTCAAAATCTAAAGTGTGTCCTTCTTTCTTAAAAATATGTTTGTATGCCAAGTTATAAGTTCCAGTTTTATTTGGACCTTGATATCTCGATTTTTGGTAAATATTCATAATGTCTGGATCACCATTGTTGTAGTCAATATCCGTAATTACATTTCCTTCTCCGGTTGATTTATTTTGATTGGTATAAAATGATAAAGTATTGTGATCATTTATTAAATAATCCATACCAACTTTATACAAATAATTATCATTTTCATTCGAAATATTTAATTTTTGATTAACGTCTTGATCTAATCTTGTAATTCTACCGTCATTAAAATACGTTCCAAAATTTTGACCTGCATTTCCAAAAAAGTTTACTTTTCCAGTTTTGTAATTCAAATCTAAAGATTGATTGTATTTAGCAGTTTCTCCAAAAGTAATTCCTCCACTATAACTTCCGTTAAAGCCAGTATTTGCATTTTTGTGTAAAATAATATTGATGATTCCAGACATTCCTTCTGGATTGTATTTTGCACTTGGGTTTGTAATCAACTCAATTTTTTTGATAGAAGTTGATGGAATTTGTTTTAGCAATTGAGCCGGATCAATATTAGATGGTCGTCCGTCAATTAATACACGTACATTGTCGTTTCCACGAAGTGAAAGTTTTCCATCTTGATCTACATTTACAGAAGGAATATTACTCATAATGTCAGATGCTGAAGCTCCGGCAGTAGTTAAATCTTTCCCTACTGTAATTACTTTTCGGTCAATTTTTTGTTCCATTGTTGAGCGTTCGGCAACAATATTTACGCCTTTAAGCTGTGTTGCTTCTTCTTCAAGACCAACATTAACAGTAGCTGTTTTTTTGTTTTCACTTAAAATTGCAGATCCAATATATTTTCTAAATCCTATATATTGAATTTCGATTGTGTAGCTTTTTAAAGCTAAATTTTTAATAGTAAAATCACCATTATCATCTGTATTAACTCCTGAAACTACTTTACCGTTGTCCTTGATTGATACCGTAGCATAAGAAATAGGTGCGTTATTCGATTTTTCAGTGATTTTTCCAGAAATTGTCCCTGAATTCTGGGCTTGTGCTGTTGCCATTACTCCCAGTAATGCTAACAGAAAGAATTTTAATTTCATAATTGTAATAAATTGATTATTTTGATTTGATTGATGATGATGATTTTTTTATTTTTTGTTTTGTTAGATTTTTTCGCCTTAAACGAATTCAAAGCTCCTATTAAGACTCTTTTATCATCGATATGTTACAGATAAAAGTCAAAAAAAATATTTTTTTTATGTGTTAACCCTGTTTTATAAGAGATTAGTGTTTTAATTTTTTGATAATTTTAACATTCGAAATAAACTTCTTTTTAAGAAATTCTAATTGTTTTGTGTGATTTTATATCTTTTTCATTTTCTGTAATTGATGAATAAGCAGTATCTTTGCTCACTTTAAAAATAAGTTTACATGTCATTATCACAAATTCTTACACCTTCTATACAAAAAGCAATTCAGGCATTATTTGATGTTACTGTTGATAAAATCGAATTTCAGACTACTAGAAAAGAGTTTGAAGGCGATATAACAATGGTAATTTTTCCATTACTAAAAGTGATTAAAAGCAATCCAGCCGAATTAGGGAATAAAATTGGAAATTATTTAGTTGAAAATGTTTCTGAAGTAGCCCGTTTTAATGTGGTTTCTGGTTTTTTGAATATTGTAATTTCAGATAGTTATTATTTGAATTTCTTTAATGAAATCAAGGATAATAATAAGTTTGGATATGTAACACCAAACCCAGAGGATAAAGCTATTATGGTCGAATATTCTTCACCAAATACAAATAAGCCACTGCATTTAGGTCACGTTCGTAACAATTTGTTAGGATATTCGGTTGCTGAAATTATTAAAGCTTCTGGTAAAAAAGTTTACAAAACACAGATTATCAACGATCGTGGAATCCATATTTGTAAGTCGATGCTGGCTTGGGAGAAATTTGGAAATGGAGAAACTCCAGAAAGCTCAAATTTAAAAGGAGATAAGTTAGTTGGGAAATATTATGTTGAATTTGATAAAGCTTATAAAGCAGAAATCAATAAATTAATAGAAACTGGTAAAACCGAAGAAGAAGCAAAGAAACAAGCGCCAATTATTATTGAAGCACAAGAAATGCTTAAAAAATGGGAAGCTGGTGATGATCAAGTTATTTCACTTTGGAAAAAAATGAATGAATGGGTTTATGAAGGTTTCTCAACTACTTATAAAAATCTTGGCGTTAATTTTGATAAATATTACTACGAAAGCAATACCTATTTGTTAGGAAAAGATGTGGTTCAGGTTGGTCTTGATAAAGGTGTTTTCGAAAAAGATCCCGATGGTTCAGTTTGGATTGATTTGACAGATGAAGGTTTAGATCGTAAAATTGTTTTGCGTTCTGATGGAACTGCGGTTTACATGACACAAGATATCGGAACAGCAATTCAGCGTGTAAAAGATATGCCAGATGTTGGCGGGATGGTTTACACAGTTGGTAATGAGCAAGACTATCACTTTAAAGTTTTGTTTTTAATTCTAAAAAAATTAGGTTTTGATTGGGCTTCAAGTCTTTATCACTTATCATACGGGATGGTAGATTTGCCATCTGGAAAAATGAAAAGCCGTGAAGGAACTGTTGTAGATGCTGATGATTTGATGCAAGACATGACAGATACGGCAAAACAAATCTCAGAAGATTTAGGAAAACTAGACAGTTATTCTGCCGAAGAGAAAGCCAAATTGTACAATACAATTGGTCTTGGTGCTTTGAAATATTACATTTTAAAAGTAGATCCTAAAAAACGTATTCTGTTTAATCCAGAAGAATCGGTTGATTTTGCAGGAAATACAGGTCCGTTTATTCAATATACATATGCCAGAATTCAATCTATAATTCGTAAAGCCGATTTTGATTTTGCGTCAAAAACAAATACTAAAGAGCTTCACGAAAAAGAAAAAGAACTGGTAAAACAAATCGAACTTTTTCCAGAAGTAATTCAGAATGCTGCACAAAATCACAGTCCAGCGTTGATAGCAAATTATACTTATGATTTGGTGAAAGAATACAATTCGTTCTATCAGTCAGTACATATTTTAGGAGAAGTAGATTTAACAAAAAAGATTTTCAGAGTCCAGCTTTCTCAAAAAGTAGCTGAGGTTATTAAGTCAGCATTTACTTTGTTAGGAATTGAAGTTCCGGAGAGAATGTAAGACTTCTTACAGCATATTTAAAAAAGGCCGATAGTTTTAAAACTATCGGCCTTTTTTGTTTTTAAATGCCTTCCATCATCGTTAATCCTAATTGTCTGAAATTCTTTATGTTATTTTGATTAACACTCAATTGTTTTATTTTGTAATAAAATATTTATAATTTTTAATGTTAAAAGAAGCTTAAATCTTGTTAAAATTATATCTTTTTAATAGGTTTGCGCCACTTAACTCAAAAAAATAAATAATGAAACAAAAAATCAAAGTTTTTATAATGATGTTTTTCATACTTAGCTCTCAATTGTTTTTTGCGCAGGAAAGAACAGTTTCAGGAACTGTTTTAGACAACGCAGGAATGCCATTGCCAGGTGCTAGTGTTTTAGTAAAAGGAACAAAATCTGGGACACAAACAGATATGGATGGTAAATATTCTATCAAAGCATCATCTGGTCAAATTTTGGTATTCACTTATATCGGAATGAAAACCCAAGAACAGGCAGCAAGTTCTGCAGTAATTAATATCAAATTAAAAGATGATTCTGTCGAGCTTGAAGGTTTAGTGGTCACAGCTTTAGGAATTAAAAGGTCTGAAAAAACTTTGGGATATGCAGTATCAAAAGTGAGTTCTGAAGAAATAACAAAATCTGGAGAACAAAATGTTTTACAGGCATTAGCAGGAAAAGCTGCGGGTGTTCAAGTTATTGGTACGGGTGGAACTCCAGGTGCTTCAAGTAAGATTATTATCAGAGGTGTAAATACAATTACGGGAAGTTCTGATCCTCTAATTGTGGTTGATGGTGTCCCTATAGATAATACTACCAGTCAAACCAGCGCAGGAGATAATCCTTTTAATGCAAATTTATCAGGCATTAACAATTCAAACCGAGCTTTAGATATTAATCCAGATGACATAGAGAGTGTATCAGTACTAAAAGGCCCTGCAGCAGCAGCTTTATATGGAGAAAGAGCGGGTAATGGGGTTATTATTTATACGACTAAAAAAGGAAAGACAGGAAAAAGTTTAGGAATAGATTATTCTACTTCATTAGCAATTGATAAAGTAAGTCAACTGCCAGCAAGACAAAATAAATATGTTCAGGGAACTAATCCAGCTGCGAATAGTATAAACAAGAATACACCTCAAAGCTGGGGACCAAGTGCTGAATCTTTAGGTGTGCCAATGTATGACAATGTTGGTAATTTCTTTAAAGAAGGATTGACATTTACCAATAATATATCATTTTATGGCGGAAATGAGAAAGCTACTTATAGAGCTTCTTACGGAAATGTTACACAAACAGGTATGATTCCAGAAACTGGATTAAAGAGAAATACCTTAAGAGTTGTTGGTGATTTAAAATTAAGTGATAAATGGAAGACAGGCGGGAGCTTACAATATACTCATACCACAAATACATTATCTCAAAATGGAAGTAATGCTTCTGCTGTAATGTTTAGTTTATTACGGTCGGTTGGTAATTATGATTTAAGAAATTATAAAGATGCTGAAGGAAATAATCAAAATTACTATGCGACTTATGATAATCCGTATTTTACTGTAAATGAAAACCCTGCGACAAGTGATGTGAATCGTGTTTTTGGGAATATGTATTTAACTTATTCTCCAAGTTCATGGTTATCATTAACTGCAAAAGGTGGTATTGATGCCTATTCTGATTATCGAAAACAGGTTTATGCTATTTCGTCTAATGGGGACAATCTTGCAGGAATGGGAGAAGTCGCTTTTAATAATATTAACAATAAGCAATTTTATGGGGATTTTATCGCAAGCGGTTTATTTCCAGTGAAATCTGAGTGGCTGAAAATTAATTACACAGCAGGTTTAAATTTGCGTTCTTCTCAAAACATAGATGTCTTTTCGAGAGGCAAAGAACTTGCTGTAAGAGGAGTTTATAATTTGTCAAATGCCACACAATTATATGCATCAAATGACGAGACTAATATTATGTCAAGAGCATTATTTGGACAATTGGAATTTGATGTGAAAAATCAGCTTTTTATAACAGGATCCGTTAGAAAAGAATGGTCTTCTACTTATGGGACTGATGCCAACAGCGCTATATTTCCTGCTGCTTCAGCTTCTTGGATCTTATCAAGTACATTTGATTTTCCGGAATGGACAAATTTTGTAAAATTGACTTATGGTTATGGAGAAGTAGGAATTGCGCCTAAACCCTATAAAACAATAAGTACATATGCACAACCATTTATGACTGACGGTTTTACCGATGGTTTGAGTTTTCCATATAATGGTATAAACGGTATGGCTGTTTCTGGCAGTTTAGGAAACCAACAATTAAAACCTGAAAGAGTTTTAGGTCATGAACTTGGCTTAAATACAAAATTTTTAGAAAACCGTTTAACATTTGATGTAAATCTATATTATAAAACCTCTAAGGATTTATTAATTGAATTACCGTTACCACAATCAAGCGGATTTGGTACTGTATATCAAAATGCAGCTGAATTAGTGAATAAGGGAGTTGAAGTTGAATTGGGCTATGATATTTTGAAAAAAGGCAAACCATTTCAATGGAACGTAAACTTAAATTGGGCTAAAAATGAAAACAAGGTTACTGATATTTCAGGAAATCTAAATGAGATATCGATAGAATCTGCTTTTGGCTCAATAGGATATTATGCAGTTAAAGGACAGCCTTTGGGAAGTTTTTATGGTACCAAATGGCAGCGTGATGCAAATGGTCAAAAAATTATTGGATCTGATGGATTGCCTCTAATTCAAAATGAAACAGGAAATTTAGGAAATTCTGCGCCAAAATGGACAGGTGGAATAAGAAATACATTTACTTATAAAAGAGTTACCTTATCTGGCTTATTAGACTTTAGACATGGCGGAGCTGTTTACAATGGAACATTAGCAAGATTGCATAATTTTGGAATTTCTGAAGCTTCTTCAGATAGAGAACATACTTATATTATAGAAGGCATTAAAGCTGATGGTACTCCAAATAATATTGCAATTAGTGCTAAAAATTATTTCCAAAAATATTTAGGTGATGGAGGAGGAGCTGCTGAAGAAGCAATTACGAATGTAAACTGGATCAGGCTTAGAGATGTTACATTAAGCTATGACTTCAATATGAAAAAAATTACTGCTATTCATTCAGCTCAACTGTCATTTACCGGTAGAAATTTATGGTTGAATACCAATTACAAAGGTGTTGATCCAGAAACTAGCTTGACCGGTGCAGGTTCGAAAATTAATGGATTAGATTACTTTAATAATCCTGGCAGTAAATCATTTATAATGACTCTTAAAGTCGGTTTCTAAATTTAAATTCTACAAAATGAAAAAATATATAAAAAGTATAATTCTTACAGTTGCTAGTTTTAGTTTGCTGCTAAGTTGTCAATCGGAATTAGATCACTTTAATGAAAATCCAAATTCTCCTATTTCAACAACTCCGACTTTGTTGTTGTCTGCGATGGAAGTTTCTACTTTTTCAACTCATACAACGGGATTGATTAGAACATCAAATATTTTTGATCAGCATTTAGCAGGAACAAGTGTTGGGCAATTAGTTGATATTCAACGTTATATTGTTACTGAACAAGATGTTAATAATGAATGGAATACATTGTATGGGACAACTTTAATGAATGGTTATATTTTAAATCGTGATTTTGCGATGCGATATCCATATTACAATGGTATTGGGCAGGTATTAACAGCTATTAATCTTGGGTACGCAACTGATCTTTGGGGAGATATTCCTTATGATGAGGCATTTAGAGCCGACGAAGGAAATAAAATGCCTAAATATAACACACAGCAAGAAATTTATCAAAGATTGCAGACTACTCTTGATGATGCAATCATAAATTTTAAAAAACCGGCTTCCAGTAATATTTCAGTTCCCGGAAGTGACGATTACATTTTTAATGGTGATACTCAAAAATGGATTCAAATTGCATATGTCTTAAAGGCGAGGTACGCTTTGAGATTATCTCAAGTTGATACAGATGCTTCACAAAAAGCTCTAGAGTATATTTTAGCTTCTGGAATAAGTTCAAATGCAGATGATGCCAATACTTTTTTTACAGGCACTTCAAACGGATTAAATCAGTGGTATGCTTTTAATAAAAGCCGTGAAAATTATTTGAAGGCAGGAGCATATTTTGTTAATTCTTTAAAAAACAATAGTGATCCAAGATTATCATTTGCAGTAGCTAAAGATAAAAATGGAAATTATACAGGGAATGCTGCAAATGATTTAGACACTGCTACATCTTCTTATATAGGTTCATCTTTTGCTAGTGCTGCTTCTTCAATTGGGCTCGTAACATATGCTGAAGCTAAATTTATCGAAGCCGAAGCTAAATTTAGATTGGGACAAGATGCCAAACCTGCATTGGAAGATGCTGTTGCTGCTTCTGTTTTAAAAATCACTGGAACTGTTGTTACTTCAGATTTTTTAAATTCTATAACTGCACATATTGATTTAGAAGGTATTATTCAACAAAAATATATTGCTCTATTTTTGACTATGGAACCTTACAACGATTACAGGAGAACTGGTTTTCCTGTTTTAGTTCCAAACCAATCATCAAATACAAAATTGATTCCAGTGAGATTGCCAACTCCCTCAGATGAAAGACAATATAATTTAAACGCTACTGTAGTGAGTAATTTAACTACAAATGTTTGGTGGGATAAAAATTAACTCAATTGAATTTTAAAATTAATTTATTCTTAATATCAACCCTTTATTCATTTTTAACTATTTTGAATTAGTAAACCTTTTAGTAAAAATAATATTGGGAAAACCGTCCAATTTTGGGCGGTTTTTTATTTTATAAAAAAAAGCCGGTAATACTAAAATTACCGGCTTTTTTACAACTAACACAAACATTTTTATTTTAAGAACTTGTTGATTATAGCATCAGTCTCTGCTTTTGTAGCGTCTGGTTTTAAATCAAACAAAAGAGAATAAAGTGCTTTTCTGTCAACTTTTGCTTCTAAGTTTAAGTCTTGGCGTCTGTCAAAAACAGTTTGCCATTTGTCACGAACATTTTTCCAAAGTGCGTTATTTGCAACCCACCATTTTTGAGCCGCCGCACATTTGCTGTCTGGAACTTTTGTGTAAACATCCATTCCTTTTTCTTGGGCTAACAATACATCTTTTCCACTGTCATCTCTAACCAATTTGTCATTGTCTTGCTCATGATTCCAGCCTGTAGGGGTAATTTCGTGAATATTTCTTCTTTTTAAAACATTATAATCGTTACGTTTTGTTTGCTCTCTTCTTGGAAGTGGAGCGTCAGCAACGTTTGCCCAATAGTCTTTTCCGTCAACATGTACCCAAGTTGATGATCCTTCATATCGAGGACTATCATCTACTTGATATACTTTTTGAGTCCATTGTCCTTTTACAGCTTTCTTGTCTAATTTTTTGTATTTCCAAGAGGTGCCTTTGTCAAATGAATATAAGTCTGTGTTTTCGTAAAGCCAGTCTTGCCTCCAGTGTTTGATGATCATGTCGTCACTTACAATTAATAAATGCTGCATTGAAATTTTATTTTGAGTGTCTTCTACTAATTCTACCCATTCTAATCCCGATTCGTGTTTAGTTTCAGATGGTTTATAAGTAAGAGAGTCTTTGGGATATTGAAAAGTTTCAGTAAAATTAAATTTCACTTCATAACAACCACACATTGATTTGATTGATTTGATGTCTTGTTGTTTTTTGTCCTGACTGAAACCAAGGCTACAAGTCAAAGCCATTAAGGCTGAAAAATAGAGGCTTTTTGTAATCATAACTTATTTTTTGTTTTAAAATTTTTTTGCAAATATATAAATTTTATTTAGAACAAATAAAAATAGTTGTTATATTTGCGTCATTATTAAGACTGAATAAAAATAATGAAAATTAAAATTACTCTTTTTGCAGCGTTCCTTTTTTGTCAAATTTTCTTTGGTCAAGAAAAGGATTCAACTGCTGTAAATAAACTTTCCGAGGTTGTTATAACCGGTCAGTTTGAGCCTCAATCGATTAAAAAATCTGTATTTAATGTTCGTATTATTTCAAATAATGATATTCAAAATTTAGCGGCTAATAATTTGGCAGATGTTTTAAATCAATATTTAAACATAACTGTTAGTCCAAGCGGAACAAGTGGACGTTCAACAGTTTCTTTATTTGGTTTAGATGCACAATATTTTAAAATTTTGGTTGATAATGTACCCTTAATTAATGAAGCCGGTTTGGGCAATAATATAGATTTATCTCAAATTAATCTAAATGATGTTGATCACATTGAGATTGTTGAAGGTTCGATGGGTGTAAGTTATGGAGCAAACGCGGTAAGTGGAGTTTTAAATATTATTACAAAGAAATCTTCAAAATACAAATGGGAAATTACAGCCTCAGTTCAAGAGGAAACTGTCAATAATGAATATTCTATTTTTGAGGAAGGCCGTCATATTCAGTCTTTAAAGGTTTCTCATACATTCAATAAAAACTGGTTTGTTTCAGTTGGCGCTAATCGTAACGATTTTCAAGGATTTCTAAGCGACAAAAATGGAGTTAATTACAGCGAAAATGACGGAACCCGCGGTTATAGATGGCTGCCAAAAGACCAATTGAACGGAACAGCATTAATAGCGTATCAAAAAAATAATTTCAGAATTTTCTATAAGTTTGAATTCTTAGATGAAAATGTTGATTATTACAATAGTACAGTGCAATCTGGTTTTAATAGCACACTAGGATCATACCGTTATGCAAGCGATAAAAGATATTTGACAAACAGATATTTTCATAATTTAAATGCGACCGGAAAAATGTTTTCGCAATTGAATTATAATGTTTCGCTTTCACATCAAAAACAAGAACGTAATGTAGAGGATTTTAGATATTATTTGGCGACAAAAACGGAAGCAAATAATGTTACTGTAAAAGATCAGTCTATGGAGGTTCTTTATTCTACAGGTACTGTGAATAACTTTTTCTCAGACAAAACAATTGATCTTCAGTTAGGATATGAGTTTGTTAATAACAAAGGATATTCATTGGTTCAGGAAGCAAACAATATTCTGACTCCTGTTCGCAAGACACTTGAAAATTATGATTTCTTTGCTTCATCAGAAATTATGGCTACAGAAAGATTTTCTGTTCGACCAGGATTAAGATTTTCTGCTCAATCTCAATTTACGAATCAATACGCATCATCCTTAGGATTAAGATATTTATTTGATAAAAGTATCGAACTTCGAGCTTCTTACGGCAATTCTTTTAGAACTCCAACTTTTGATGAATTATATTCGAAACAAATTTTTGATGGACACTTTTTTACAGGAAATGAAAATCTAATTCCTGAAACCAGTACTTCTTATGAAGCGAGCCTTAAAAAATCAACTTTGTCTGGCTCTGGTTTACAACTTTCAAATACACTAGCAGGGAGTTATTTAAATGTCTATGACAGAATTGGTATGGCATTAATTCGATTTAATCCGGACACTGGAAATCCGGAATATCAATATGTCAATATCAGCAAATATAGAATGTGGAATTTTTCTACGATGAATCAATTGAAAAAAGATAATCTGACATTCAATTTTGGGGCTGCACTTATTGGAATTTCTCAAGAAATAAAAAATCAAGTTTTTACTTCAGATGATAGGTTTCTGTATTCATTTAATTTAAATGCAAGCTTTTCATATACAATTCCAAAATGGAAAACGATTGTTTCAGGATATTATAAATATAACGGAAAAACACAGCAATTTATAGAAGGAGCATCTTCTTATATACTGTCTGAAGTTTCGCCAAGTAATTGGCTTGATGCCTCTATCAGACAAAATTTCTTCAAAGATCATTTCGAAGTAACACTTGGTGCCAGAAATATTCTTGATGTAACAAATGTATTGCAAACCGGAACTGGCAGCGCTGCCGGGCATGCAGGAACAGGCGAGGTAATGCTTGCTTACGGTCGTTCTTACTTCTTAAAATTAGCATATAACCTTAATCTTTAATATAAAAACAGAATACAATGAAAAAGTTATTATTTTTATCAATCGCGTTATTATCCCTACTGTCATGTTCAAGTGACGACGATACTCCAGTAGAAATCCCAACTGTTGGAGCAACTTTACAGCCTACAGTAGGCGGTCCTAATCAGCCAAATCAGGTTTACCTTGATTTAAGTTCTACAGAATCTAAAGCTGTAAACAGAGAATCTTGGGATTTCGGATTTTCTACAGGTTCAGATTTTAGAGTAGTTATTAATGGTTCTCTTAAAATGGCCGTTAAAAAATTAGCTACTTCAGATATTACTTTACCTCAAGAAAGTGATACAAATGTAGCAGTTGGTGCTGGTACCACTGCAGCTTCAAACGGTTTTGTTGATAATCCAACAGGTATCTTGGCTGGTGCAGGAGCGGGAATTGGAACTGCAATTGCAGAAATTTCAGCTACAGATGCAGACAACAAAGTATATTTAGTAAATCTTGGATTTAAAGTTTCAACAACTACACCTGCTGTAGGTTCAGTAAGTGTTGATGGAGATGCAAGAGGTTGGAAAAAAGTTAGAATTTTAAGAAGCGGAAATGGATATAAAATTCAATATGCTGATTTAACTTCTGCAACTTTTTCAGAAAAAACAATTTCTAAAGACGCTGCTTTTAATTTTTCTTTCTTTAGCTTAACATCAGGAAATACTGTTGCGGTTGAGCCAGAAAAAGCAAAATGGGATCTAAACTTTACAGTTTTTACTAACTATTTAGCTTCAGGTGGTCAAGATGTTACTTATGGCTATTCTGATTTCATTACTACAAACTTAAAAGGAGGAACACAAGCTTACCAAGTTTTAGTTGCTGATGGAGTAACTTATGCGGATTTTACAAAAGCTAAAGTTATTGAAGCTAACTTTACAGCTTCTGCTACAGACCAAAGAATCATTGGAGCTAACTGGAGAAGCGGTGGTGGACCAACTACTTTGCCAAGTGTTAGAACAGATCGTTTTTATATTGTAAAAGATGCTGCTGGAAATTACTATAAAGTTAAATTCCTTGCTATGACAAATGACGCAGGACTAAGAGGTTACCCAACTTTAGAATATGCTATCTTGAACTAAATTTTTAAGATATAAAAATTATAAAAAATTAAAAATTGTTTTATACTGATTTTAATATAATGCAGGCTTTATTTTTGATTATTTTGTAACAATTGATTTAGTTTTTAAACTTAGTAATCACTGTTATATAATCGTATCGCATTAAATTTTAGTGAATCATTAGCTTTGTTTTTTTTATTTTTTTTTGATAAAGAGGTTAGATTCGTCTAATCTCTTTTTTTGTTTTAGTTTATTGTTAAAAAGAATCATTAATTAATGTTTAATTCTATCTTTGCACATATTTTTTTTATAAAGAATTAGTAGGAATTTGCATTTTAATTTTTGTAAATCCTTTCTTCAAATTTAAAATTACAAGTGAATACAAAATCTTATTTTTTTCAGTCTTTTGCAATTGTAGCATTGGCATTCATTGCTTTCATTGGCTTTAAACAAATCTTGCCGGATAAAATTTTTTCGGAAAGTAAAATGAATTCAAAAAATGTGCTTATAGACAGCTTGCTTTTGGAGGCCGTAGCAAAGGATTCCTTAAATGAAACAACGGATAGCATTGATGCTATTGACGATGCTCAAGGAAAAGAGAAAATCACTTTTGATGCCACTGAAGGCATCGAATTTCCAGCTGAAACTTTTGATAATTATAAAGGATATCAATACTTGATTTCTTTCTATGAAAAATTATATCAATTAGAGAAAAATCCAGAATCTCATGTTAGAATTGCTTATTACGGTGATTCTATGACTGATGGCGATTTGATTGTGCAGGACGTCCGTTCTAACTATCAAGAACGTTTTGGCGGAAATGGAGTTGGTTTTGTCTCGATAACATCAGAATCTGCAGCGTCTAGAGGTTCTATAAAATCAGTTTATTCTAAAAACTGGAAAACACAGTCGTATTTAAATGTGAAAAAACCAATAAGCCCTTTTGGTGTAAACGGACATGTATTTTTTGCCAATGATATAAAAAACATCACTTGGGTGCAATATGAAGCGGGAACTGCTAAAAATGTTGCCACTTTAGATAATCCGACTTTATTTTATGGAAGAGCATCTAAAAAAGGAAAAGTAAATTTTATTATTGGAAAAGATACTATTCATAAAAATCTTGTTCCGAATAATTTGATTAATACCTTAAAAGTAAGTTCAGGAAGTTTAAAAGCGTTTAAAGCTAATTTTGTAAATGCGGACTCAATTCCGATTTACGGATTTAATTTTGACAACGGAAAAGGGGTTCATGTCGATAACTTCTCTCAAAGAGGAAATTCAGGATTGCCAATTTCGATGTTTAATACGAATGTTATGCAGAGTTTTAATAACAGTCTGAAGTATGATTTGATTATCTTGCACTATGGAACAAACGTATTAAATTACGGAACCAAAAATTATTCTTGGTACGAAAGAGGAATGACAAAAGCGGTAGACAAGATAAAAGAATCTTTTCCGGGAGTTTCTATTTTGATTATTTCTACGGCCGACAAATCGACCAAATATGATTTAGAAATGAAAAGTGATTCGGCTGTTGTACCCTTAATGAAAGCGCAAAAAAAATACGCTCTGGACACAGAATCTGGATTTGTAAATTTATACACTTTAATGGGTGGCGACGGTTCGATGGTAAAATGGGTTGATGAAACGCCGGCAAGAGCAAATAAGGATTATACGCATTTTAATCAGCGTGGTGCAAAGGCAATCGGCAAATTAGTATACGATCAATTAAATAAAGGATACGAAGAGTATAAGAAATTACGCGAAAAACGAGAAGTTGCTTCAACTAAACAGCGGGCAGCGCGAAAAATAAACACAGACTCTGTTTCTGTAAAAAATGATACTGTAAATGAATAAACTTATTATTTTTTTTTGCTGTCTTTTTTTCTCAGCAAACCACAAAACGCCAAATTCAGTCTCACTTCCAACAACTAAAAATATGAGCAGTAAAATCGAAAGTGCAGCGATTGAGCCTTATGCTGGAAATCACATTTACAATGCAAAAGTATTAGAAAATGTTTTTAAGAAATTGCAGGAAAATGAAAGTCAAAGCAATCAGAAAATAAAAATTGTGCATATTGGAGATTCTCATATTCAAGGGGATTTAATGACTAATGAAATTAGAAAGAATCTACAGAAGAAATTTGGAAATGCAGGTCGAGGTTTAGTTTTTCCGTATCAGCTTGCTAAAACAAATGGTTCTTATAATGAACGATTCTCTTCTAACAGAACTTGGCAAAGCTATCGTAATATTTATCCAACAAAAAATAATCCAGTTGGTTTAAGCGGTATTGGACTTTGGAGAGATGATGCTGGTTTTGCAGTGCAAATGAACATTAAAGATGCTGCGTATAAGTTTAATTCAATTCATATTATTACACCTCAAAACCAAAACATGTTTGATCTGGCAATATCATCTCAAACAAATATTATTCAAGGAACGGAGCGAAAAGTAGTTACACATAAAATAAAAAAGGGAGAGGTAATTTCGACAATTGCGGATAAATACAATATCTCTGTGGCTGAAATTAAAAGAGCAAATCAATTAAAATCAGATAATATTCGTGCAGGAAGAACATTAAAGATTCCAACAAACGAAACAAAACCTAGAAATTTTAAAAGTTCAGAATTTGTTCCCTTAAATCTAGAATCTGATTCATTTTCACATTATTATAAATCTGAAAAACCATTAGATAAAATTTATTTGATTCCGAATAAAAATGCGTCAAAATACGAACTTAACGGAATTGTTTTAGAGAGAGATGCTGCAGGAGTAACCTATAGCGGCATTGGTGTAAACGGCGCTAAGTTTTCAGATTATAATAAATATCCATTGTTTTTTGAGCAGTTAAAAGCTTTACATCCGGACTTGTTTGTTTTTTCGTTAGGGACAAATGAAAGTTATGATCATATGGAAGCTTCAGGATATATCAAGCAACTGCGTCAGTTTATAAAAAATATCAAAGAACAAAATGGCAATATTTCTATAATTGTTATGACTCCGCCGCCTTCTTTGCTTAAAGCTAGAAAACCTAATATATATGTTCAGGATTATGCAAAAAGTATTATTGAAATCGCCGAAACAGATGGTTTTGCAGTTTGGGATTTATACGATGAATTTGGAGGCATGAATGGTATTCAAAATCTAAAGACCGAAAAACTAATTGGTCCAGATTGGGTTCATTATTCTAAAAAAGGATACGAGAAACAAGGAAATTTGTTTACAGAGGCGTTTTTAAAAGCATACGATAATTTTAAATTAAGAAAGTAAGTTGATTACAATTGATAGCATTAATAATTGGTTTGTTCAAAATTTCGGTACAGTTACCTTAGAACAAGCTAAAAGTTGGTTTATATACAATCCAGAAGAAAAATTATTATTTAATACAGGTTTATTTCTAGGATTATTTTTGGTTTTTTATTTTGTGTACGCCTTTTTACGCAAGACATTTTATTTGAGATTAACGTATGTTATTCTGTTTTCGCTTTTCTTTTACTATAAGTCTAGCGGTATTTACTTTTTGTTATTGCTGCTTTCGTCAGTTGTAGATTATGGGCTGAGCCAAATTATTTACAAAGAAGCAAAAGACAGCCGAAAGAAAATATATCTCGTAATAAGTGTAATTCTGAATTTAGGATTGCTGGGATATTTTAAATACATGAACTTCATGATTGTGACGTTCAATGATATGTTTCAAGGCAATTATAAGCTTCATGATATTTTTCTCCCTGTGGGAATTTCCTTTTATACGTTTCAGTCGATGAGTTATATTATTGAAATTTATAGAGAAGAAATTAAGCCGACAAAAAACTATATTGAATATTTGTTTTTCGTTTCATTTTTCCCACAGCTGGTTGCAGGGCCTATCGTTCGCGCAAAAGATTTCCTTCCTCAGATTTATCAAAAATTAAACTTAACGAGGCAAGATGTAAACAACGCTTTGTTTTTGATTATTGGCGGATTAATTAAAAAAACAGTAATCTCGAATTATATCTCCATAAACTTCGTCGATCGTGTTTTTGATACGCCGATGAATTACACTTCATTTGAAAATTTAATGGCTTCTTATGGATACGCTATTCAAATTTATTGTGACTTTTCAGGATATTCAGATATGGCAATCGGAATCGCTTTATTGCTTGGATTTAAATTGCCGGCCAACTTTAGAACGCCTTATAAATCTACTTCGATTACCGATTTCTGGAGAAGATGGCATATTTCATTATCAACTTGGCTAAAAGATTTCTTATATATTTCTATCGGAGGAAATAGAGAAGGCTCATTTGCTGGATTTTTATTCCCGAGTTTATTTTTCTTCGGATTATTATTGTGGGGAATCACGAGTTATAATACAAGTGTAATTCCGTTGATAATAGCAGTTGGCGGAATTGGAATTTTCTGTTTATCATTTTTACTTTCGAGTAAAAGAAAACAGACTTTGGTAACCAATTTCAATTTATTCACAACAATGCTTTTAGGCGGTTTGTGGCACGGTGCAGGAGCGCAATTTATTGTTTGGGGAGCATTACACGGATTAGCATTGGCAGTTCATAAAATATTTACAGAATTCTT
This sequence comes from Flavobacterium sp. KJJ, assembly GCF_000708595.2. Lineage (GTDB taxonomy): Bacteria > Bacteroidota > Bacteroidia > Flavobacteriales > Flavobacteriaceae > Flavobacterium. Next base: position 238,840 of record NZ_JARP01000003.1, read on the forward strand.
TCCTTCCAAAAAAGAAGGCAAAGGACCGAATTTCTTATGGAGATTCTTTTCAATCGTAATCACATTCCATTTTGTAGTTTTCTGTTGGATCTTTTTCCGTGCCAGAGATTTCGATACTGCCTTGCAAGTCATCAACAATATTGGCCAGTTAACTTTCGAACCAGAACAATGGCAAGTAATTGTATTAGGGTATAAAAATGTATTTTTATTAATGTTGTTTGGATACGTTTGGCATTTCTTGCCAGAAGTGGTCACAAACAAAATGAAATGGGTTTTTGATCATACACCATTATTATTAAAAGCAGTAATATTAGGTTTTGTGTATTGGATTGTTTACGCAACAGCCGTAGCTGGTTCACAGCCTTTTATTTACTTTCAGTTTTAATTTTAAAAGTACAAAGGTTCATAGCCGCAAAGGCACAAAGGCGCAAAGGTTTTATTCTTTGCGCCTTTTTTTTGTTTCACGCAGATTCGGCAGATTTTTTTAAAATAGAAATCATTACAATCTTCTAAATCTGCGAGAGAAAAATAATTCGGGAAATTAGTGCAATTCGTGGCAAAAATAACTTTTCGCCTTAGCGTCTCTGCGAGATTTTCATCTTAATTAAATCTTTAAAAGAAAAACTTTGCGCCTTTGTGTCTTTGTGGCTATGAACCTTAAAAATAAATTGCCTGAAATATCTAATTAGATTATCTTTGCACTTCAAATAAAGAAAATAGTATGTTTGATAATTTAAGTGATAAGTTAGATAAAGCGTTCCATATATTAAAAGGACACGGTAAAATTACAGAAGTAAACGTTGCCGACACCTTAAAAGAAGTTCGTCGTGCCTTGCTAGATGCCGATGTTAACTTTAAAATTGCAAAAGATTTTACCACTAAAGTAAAAGAAAAAGCAATTGGTCAAGACGTTTTAACAACGCTTCAGCCAGGACAATTATTGGTGAAGTTGGTAAAAGACGAGCTGACAGAATTAATGGGTGGTGATGTTGCAGGAATTAATCTTTCTGGAAATCCTTCAGTTATTTTAATGTCAGGATTGCAAGGTTCTGGTAAAACAACTTTCTCAGGAAAGTTAGCCAACTTTTTAAAGACAAAGAAAAATAAAAAACCACTTCTTGTAGCGTGTGATATATACCGTCCTGCGGCGATTAACCAGTTGCGTGTTGTGGGAGATCAAATTGGTGTTGAGGTTTACTCAGAGCCTGAAAATAAAAATCCTGTTGAAATTGCTCAAAATGCAATTAAACATGCAAAAGCAAACGGCTTTAATGTTGTAATTGTCGATACAGCTGGTCGTTTGGCAGTAGATCAAGAAATGATGGATGAAATTGCACGTGTTCACAAAGCAATTCAGCCACAGGAAACATTGTTCGTTGTGGATGCCATGACAGGACAAGATGCTGTAAACACAGCAAAAGCATTCAACGATATCTTGAATTTTGATGGAGTTATCTTAACTAAATTAGACGGTGATACTCGTGGTGGAGCTGCAATCTCAATTAAATCTGTTGTAAACAAACCAATCAAATTTGTTGGTACGGGAGAGAAAATGGAAGCAATTGATGTTTTCTATCCAGATCGTATGGCTGAGCGTATCTTAGGTATGGGTGACGTTGTGTCGCTTGTAGAAAGAGCTCAAGAACAATTTGATGAAGAAGAAGCAAGAAAACTTCAAAAGAAAATCGCTAAAAACGAATTTGGTTTTGATGATTTCTTAACGCAAATCCAGCAAGTAAAGAAAATGGGTAATATGAAAGACTTGGTAGGAATGATACCAGGAGCTTCAAAAGCCATGAAAGATGTAGAGATCGAAGATGATGCTTTTAAACATATCGAAGCGATTATCCACTCGATGACGCCAATCGAAAGAAGCAAACCTGCCATTATCGATGTAAAAAGGAAAGCCAGAATCGCAAAAGGTTCCGGAACCAAAATCGAGCAAGTAAATCAGTTGATGAAGCAGTTTGACCAAATGAGCAAGATGATGAAAATGATGCAGGGGCCAGGCGGAAAAAATCTGATGAAAATGATGGGAGGCATGAAAGGAATGCCAGGCGGAATGCCGAGATAATAAATTAAAAGTTTCAAGTTTCAGGTTTCAGGTTTTGAGACTGAAATTTGAAACTTTTTTCATTATAATAAATAGTAAGTTTCTTTTAACCTGAAACTTTAAACCTGAAACAAAAATAACAAAACACAATGCAACTACTAGACGGTAAAAAAACATCTGAAGACATTAAAAACGAAATTGCAGCCGAAGTTCAATCTATAAAAGACGCTGGAGGAAAAGTACCTCATTTAGCAGCCGTTATTGTGGGAACAAATGGAGCAAGTTTAACTTACGTAGGAAGTAAAGTAAAATCTTGTCAGCAAATTGGCTTCGATTCAACTTTAGTAAGTTTACCAGAGGAAATTACCGAAGAAGAGCTTCTTGCAAAAATTAAAGAACTAAACGAAGATGATAACCTTGATGGATATATCGTGCAGTTGCCTTTGCCAAAACACATCGACGAGCAAAAAATCTTATTGGCAATCGATCCAGATAAAGATGTTGACGGATTCCACCCAACAAACTTTGGAAGAATGGCACTTGAAATGGAAAGTTTTATTCCGGCAACACCATTCGGAATTATGGAATTGTTAGAGCGTTACAAAGTAGAAACTGCAGGAAAACATACCGTTGTAATAGGAAGAAGCCACATAGTAGGACGCCCAATGAGTATCTTGATGAGCCGTAAAGGAAATCCGGGAGATTCTACAGTTACACTAACACATAGCCGTACTAAAAACTTAGCAGAATTCACTAAAAATGCAGATATCATTATTACAGCTTTAGGAGTTCCTGAATTCTTAAAAGCTGATATGGTAAAAGACGGTGTAACGGTTATTGATGTTGGAATTACACGTGTAGATGACGCATCAAACCCAAAAGGATACGTTATAAAAGGTGACGTTGATTTTGACGGAGTAAGCAAAAAAGCATCGTTCATTACGCCAGTTCCTGGTGGAGTAGGACCAATGACAATTGCAATGTTGCTTAAAAACACACTTTTAGCACGCAAAATGAGAAGCGCAAAAAACAAGTAATTTGTTTTCAATTTATACAAACAAAGCCTATTCGCAAGAGTAGGCTTTGTTGTTTTAATATTTAATTAATAGTTTAAAGTTTTGGTTCTAAAAAATAAAAGATACTTTTGCACCACTTAAAAAACACTTCTCCAAATGGACGATTATTATTCGTTAGTATTAAATTAAAAGCAGCTTTTGAATTTCAAAATGCTGCGATAACACCCCGTATTTTGAAATGAAAGTCTTTTACACAAACAACAACGGATTACTAGAAATACCACAATGGACTCCAAACTGCTGGATCAACATTGAAGATCCATCAGAAACAGAAAAAAAATATTTACTCGAAGAACTTCAGATTCCCGAAGCTTTTTACAATGATATTGAAGATATCGACGAAAGACCCCGTATAGAAATCGAAGACGGCTGGACTTTGATCATTATGCGCGTTCCTGTAAAAAGCAACGATATAAAACTTCCTTTCCAGACTATTCCGTTAGGCGTGATTTTTAAAGGAGATATTTGTGTAACCATCACTTTTTATAGAACAGAAATCATACATGATTTTATGTTGTACTCCCGACGCAAAAATATTCAGGTAAAAGATAATTTTGACTGGGTTTTAAGATTACTGCTTTCATCAAGTGTCTGGTACTTAAAGTATCTGAAACAAGTCAATCAGAAAATAAAACTCGCCGAAGATAATTTGGAGAAATCCATCAAAAATGAAGAATTGCAGGCATTACTTCAAATCGAAAAATGTTTGGTTTTCTTTATTACTTCTCTAAAAGCAAACGATGTTTTGTTTCAACGCATTAAAAACTTAAAAGCCTATAAAGCTGATTATGATTTAGATTTGCTCGAAGATGTTGAAATCGAATTAAGTCAAGCTCAGGATACAGCCAACATTTACAGCAATATCCTAACCGGAATGATGGATGCCTACGCCTCTGTAATATCAAATAACATGAATAATATCATGAAACAAATGACATCTATTTCCATCATTTTAATGATTCCCACTTTAATAGCCAGTTTGTACGGAATGAACGTGCCAAATGGATTAGAAGAAAGCAAATACGGCATCTGGATTCTCCTTTTGATCTCCGTTATTTTGTCTTGTTTCGGAGTCTTTTTATTTAAAAGAAGAAGATGGTTCTAAAATTTAGAAATAAGAATTTCATAAAAGCCTGTTCGTTTGAATGGGCTTTTTCGTTTTCATACTTTGGGCGTGACCGTGTCCCGACAAGAGGGCAAAAATACTTTGCGGTTATTCGCCCTCTTGTCGGGGCACGGTCGGGCTATTCGTGCTACTTCGGTAGCCAGCTCCTATCCCTCACGCAAGCAGCAGTTCTAAACCGCTATGTTCTTGCAATTCCAAAACTTCGGAACAAAATTTTGAAGCTCTATTTTCAGCATCAAAAATAAATGCATTTTTTATTTGCCAATTCAAAATAAAACATAACTTTGCATTACAAAGTACTTTATTTATGAATCAGAAGCACCAAGAAGATTTAGCACATATTCGTTCCATGATGGAGCGCTCTTCAAGATTTATATCCTTAAGCGGACTCTCAGGAGTTTTTGCCGGACTTTCTGCTTTAATTGGCGGACTGTATGTCTATCAATTATTTAAAGTAAACGGAATCGAATATTTAGGTGAAGACCAAATTGTAATTCCTGCTAGCTTAGTATCAGAATTGTTTATAACTGGAGTTGTCATTTTAGCTTTTGCTTTTATTTTTGGAGTTGCTTTTACCATCAGAAAAAGCAGAAAATACAATTTGCCTATTTGGACATCGGCTACAAAAAAAATGCTTTTTAATTTAGCCATTCCTCTTTTTGTTGGAGGTGTATTCTGTTTGTCGCTTTTGTACCATCAATATTATGGTTTAGTTGCACCAGCTACTTTAATCTTTTATGGTTTAGCAGTTATAAATGCTGAGAAATATACTTTTTCTGACATCAAATATTTGGGTTACTGTCAATTGTTTTTAGGACTTATTTCTCTTTTTTATATTGGATATGGTTTGATTTTTTGGATAATTGGATTTGGTATTTTGCATATCTTGTACGGACTAGTGATGTTCAAAAAATATAAATAAACCAATGGGTATTATTGATAAATTAAATAAAGATTTTGAAAGCCGTGTCAGATTGGGGATTATGTCCATTCTGATGGTGAATGAGTGGGTTGATTTTACCGAAATGAAAACTCTTCTAGATATTACTGATGGTAATTTAGCAAGTCATTCCTCTGCACTTGAAAAATCTGAATATATAGAAGTGAAAAAGGAATTTGTGGGTAAAAAACCGAGAACATCCTATAGAGTAACTGATCGAGGCCGTTTAGCCTTCAAAGAACACTTGTCTTACCTTGAAAAATTAATGAAATCCTAATAACCAAAATTTTTTGTCTAATTACTTTGAAAAACAAAGTACTTTTAATTTAATAATCATGAAAAAACATCACATTATTTTAGCATGCAGTTTGATCTTTATACTGCTTTTTTACAAAGAAGAGCCAGGCGTTAATTTGTCTATTTTTGCACTAGTGTTAACAGGTTTTATTTGTTATTTTTTTCAAGATCGGTTTTCTGAAAGATCACATTTAATCTTAGTCGTAACATCGGTTTTGTCTTGTCTGGCTTTTGCTTGGTACGGAGATTTCCCTTCTTTTTTAGCATTGGCAATGTCTGTTCTTTTTTTACAGTTTAAAACACAAGATGTTAAGCTTAAAATAGTACAAATTTTTCCGCTCGTATTTTTAAACGGACTTACTTCTCTAGGCCGAGTTTTTATGTTTCAGCAATGGATTCCTGAGAAGAAAATTCAAAATAATTCTGCTAAAAAATTTATAGCGTTTTTTGTTATTCCAGCTATTTTTCTTGGGCTGTTTTTTATAGTATATTCTTTCGGAAGTACACATTTTTCTTCGTTGTTTACAGATTATACTTTAGATATTGACATTGTAAATTTGATTCTCATTGCCATTTTGGGTTTCTATATTTCTTTCAGTTTCTGGAACTATTGGGTGCCAGAAGTTTGCTATGAAAAAAATGAACTTCTAGACAACGATTTCAATAATAGTACTGAAATCAAGAATCAAAATACATTTTCGTTTCTAGATATTGATTTTGAAAGAAAAAGCGGTGAAATCACTTTAGTATTGTTGAATTTAATGCTTTTAGTTTTTCTCGTAACTTATAATTACGAACAGTTTTTTGAAGTAATCGAAAAAGCAAACCTAAGCGCAGATACTCATGAAAGAGTAAACTCAGTAATCTTTTCAATTATTATGGCGGTAGGTGTAATCATGTTTTATTTTAAAGGTGGTTTCAATTTTGATAATAAAGCAGTTTGGCTTAAAAAGTTAGCAAAAATCTGGATCGTCTTAAATGGACTTTTAATCGTAAGTGCAATGCTTAAAAATTCAGAATACATTTCAGTTTTCGGATTAACTTATAAACGATTAGGTGTTTATGCATTTTTGATTCTAGCAATTATAGGCTTAGTTTTTGTTTTTATAAAAATTACAAAACAAAAAACAAACGCTTACTTAGTAAATCAAATGGTGTGGTATTTTTACGGAACAGTATTATTATGCAGTTTTGTAAACTGGGGAAATCTGATTACAAATTATAATATCGCGACAAATAAATGTGTAGAACCTGTATTCTTGACTAATTTGAATTTTAATGATGATGCACGCCGGGAATATTTCACAAAGAATAATTTATATGGAGGACCTGATGAAATTCAGAGAGAGCAAATGATTGATCATTATCAAAATGCGACCTTTTTGTCAAAAGCTTTGTATTACGATTTTTTGAATAGTAAAAAATAATAAACATAAAAAATCCCATCAGTTAGCTGATGGGATTTTGATATTTAATAATCTCCTTTTTTCTTAAATCGGGGATCATGTTTCGAAATAAATTCTGTTCTTCGTTTTGGAGCTTCTGCTTTTGGCAAACTTGCTTCTTCTGTTTTGCTCGAAGGTTCAATTAAATGGTTTAGTTCTTTAATTTCATCATCGGTCAAATCACGGTAACGTCCCACCGGAATATCCAAAGAAATATTAATAATTCGGATACGTTTCAAAGCTGTTACATCATAACCCAAATATTCGCACATTCTACGAATCTGACGATTTAAACCTTGCGTCAAAATGATTTTGAAAGTGTATTTGCTGATTTGTTCTACTTTACATTTTCGGGTAACTGTATCCAAAATCGGAACACCATTTCCCATTCGCTCTATAAAACGATCGGTAATAGGTCTGTTTACCGTAACGGTATATTCTTTTTCGTGATTGTTTCTGGCGCGTAAAATCTTATTTACGATATCGCCGTCGTTAGTCATAAAAATCAATCCTTCACTGGCTTTATCCAATCTTCCAATCGGAAAAATACGTTTTGGGTAATTAATATAATCAACAATATTATTTCGAACTTCTAAGTTTGTTGTGCATTCAATTCCAACCGGTTTATTAAAAGCCAGATAAACCAATTTTTCGTGCTTTTCCACAATCAATTTCCCGTCTATGCGTATTTCGTCATCCGGAGAAACTTTCGTTCCCATTTCAGGTACAACACCATTTATCGTTACGCGTCCTTCCTCAATTAATTTATCAGCCTCCCGACGAGAACAATAGCCGGTTTCTCCAATAAATTTATTCAGACGTTTTAAATTCTCTTCCATACTGCAAAAGTAGGTAAAATTTAGACTTCTTAGAATTTTAGATTATTAGATTGTTAGATTATTAGATTGTTAGATTATTAGATTGTTAGATTATTAGATTGTTAGATTTTTAGATTTTAGATTTTAGATTTTTAGATTTTTAGATTTTAGTTTTTGGCCGAACCTCAGAACCTGAGAGAAAACCTCTGTCCATCTGAACCTCTGCAACTTTGAACCTCTACTCATCATGAAAACTAAAACTATCCTTTGGAGTTTCTTTCCGATCAAACATTCCGTAATCGCGAACAACATGAGCAATTCTCAAATGATACTCTTTAAAAATTTCATTTCGGCCTTTTTCCTGCGCATGTCGGTGCATTTCTAAGTTTCGCCATTGCTGAATACTGGCTTCATCTTTCCAAAAAGACAAAGACAAAACTTTTTCAGGATCACTAAAACTCTGAAAACGTTCGATCGAAATAAAGCCTTCGATGTGATCTAATTCCGGACGCAAACTTGCCGCGATGTTTAGATATTCTTCTTTTTTTCCTTCATTAGGAATAACTTCAAAAATTACAGCTATCATATTATTGTTTTTTATATAATGAAATCCAGATTGTTTTCGGTAATCTGGCGTTAATCATTGGTTTGTATTGAATTTTATTTTCTAGAAGTTTTATCGTTTTATATTGATCAAATAAAAACCACAAAGCTTCTGTCGCTAAATGAATCGAGAAATGTTTTGCCACACACATATGACCGCCAGTTCCGAAAGTTAAATTTTCATTATTATTGATTCTTTCAATATCAAAAGCTAATGCATTTTTAAACTTTTTAGAATCACGATTTGCAGAGGCCAGTACAATTAAAATGGAATCATTTTTTTTGATTAGGCTTTCGCCGATGAGGAAATCTTCACTAGCAATTCTTCTGGTATTATGAATCGGCGGATCAAATCGCAATGTTTCTATAATCGATTTTTGTACTTCAATTTTATTCGAAAAAGTTTTATTGCTAAGAATTTGTAATAAAGAATTGCTTAAAATTCCTCGTCCGGCGTCAAAACTCTGAATAAATAAACCGATTAAATTACTAACGCAAATTGTTTTGATTTCGTCAGGCGAAAGAGAATTTGATTCGGATATTTTTTTCAATAAACATTCATAAAAGCTTGAAGAAGAAAGTTGCTTTTCAACGATTAAAAATATTTTTTCTGAGATTTCATTAATCGCTTTTACTTGTTCTTCTGTCTTTTTTGGAAGCATAATTTTAGAGAAAGATTCTATGTTTTCCGAAATAAAATCACAATCCTTTTCTTCAAAACCAAAACTTTTTAAAACAGTAAGAACCGGCAATTTTTTTGAAACCGAATTTACCCAATCAATTTTCTCTTCAACTAAATCATTTTCTATTAATTGAAAAATGATTGAATTGATATTTACAGATTTCATGTTTGAGAACAACTGCATTGCAATTTCTCTTGCAATTTCATGCTTAACTCCATTTGATAATCGAGTCAAATGAGTCAAAATGGCCAAAGCATATTTATTTAATCTTTGTTCATTATTTGAATTCACAATCGGAATCGCCACTTTCGTATTTTTTAAAATCGAAACACAATCTTCATAAGAATAAATAGCCCAAATTTTATCTGCCTCATCCCAATAGACAGGATGCTTTTCCAGCATCGTTTTATATATCGAATAAGGGTCAGTAACGTCAGACTGAAGAAATAAAGTAGAAGGCATATCGAGTTGTTTTTTAACAAAGTTATTTAACTTTACAAAGCAATACTTCATTCTGCACTTAACTATGAATATCGTGATGGAAGATCAATTTATAAAAACAGCATCGTTAATTGGCGACCCAACGCGCGCTTCAATTTTATGGACATTGCTTGACGGAAGAGCTTTTACTGCAACAGAATTAGCCGTTTCTGCAAATACATCTCCGCAAAATATAAGCATGCATCTGGGAAAACTTCTGGATGCCGATTTGCTGTGTGTAGAAAAACAAGGCCGTCATAAATATTATAGATTTTCAAATAAAGAAGTCGCCTACGCGCTCGAAGCCATGGCAAGTTTAGTTCCGAAGCCAAAAGTTTCATTAAAAACCAAAGCTGAAAATTATCCTCCAATAAAATTCTGCAGAACCTGTTACGATCATTTAGCAGGAAAAATTGGAGTTGCCTTAACCGACAGTTTATTGGAACAAAAAATAATTGTAGAAAAAAATAATGCTTTTGAAATTAGTACTGAAGGAGAAAAATGGTTCTCCAGTTTCGGAATTAATTTAGAAGAAGCTCAAAAACAAAAAAGAATATTCCTTAAACCCTGCCTGGATTGGAGTGAAAGAAGAAATCATCTTGCCGGTTCGGTAGGAGCATTGCTTTTGAATAAAATGATAAGCGAAGACTGGCTCAGAAAAACTAAAAATTCTAGAGCAATTATTGTCACGGCAAAAGGGGAAAAGGAATTATTGAGACACTTTAAAATTGTTGTTTAAATAATTTAGACAACTTAGGCTCCTTAGATTGTTAGACTTCTTAGATAGTTAGACTTTTAGAATTTTAGATTTTTCCGCAATCTTGTCATCCTGAGGAACGAAGGATCACACTAGAAGCTCCGTACAGTATTTCGCCAATATTTGTCGAGGACGAGTGTGATCCTTCATTCCTCAGGATGACAAAACTAACACAAGACAAAAACGTAATACCTAGCACAAAAACCTAACCTTCAGCAAACAAAAACGCAATCACTTTCTCATACAATTCATCATCGTGCATTCCGTGGCCTAAGCCTTTGGTTTCGATAAATTGACTGTTTTTCCAGTTGCTGGCTATTTTTTTTCCTTCTTCAAAAGCTACAATAGTATCGGATGTATCGTGTGCAATTAACCCCGGAATATTAAATTCTGATGCAAATTTTTGTCCGGAGAAATCTTCTATTTTAAAATTAAATCGATCACTGAATTTACTTTCTAAAAGAGAAAACATTTTGGTATTCAAACTCAGCATCGAAATATAATTATCAATCAGCGTTTTCAAATCGGATGGCGCTCCAAGAATTACCATTTTATTGATACTGGTATGCGGAAATAAATATTGATGGTAAACACAAGCCGCACCTCCAATAGAATGACCAATAATAATTTCTGGCTGATATTTCTCTACAGCCTTATTAATAAATTCTGCATAAAGCGGCACATTAAATTCTTTTCCGCTGCTTTGCCCGTGTGCTGGAGCATCAATTGCAATAATAGTGCTTCCGGATTTTTGAAGATGTGGCAACGTTTTTTTCCAGCGAGAAGCGTTGCTTTCCCAGCCGTGAACAAGCAGAATTTTGGTTTCATTTCCTTTCCAGATATAAGTCTGAAAATGATGTTCGTTATGATGAAATATTTCGGTTTCGGTATTCTTTAAAATTTTCGGTAGTTTTTCTTTTTGCAGTCTTCCAATTCTGGGCTGACTAAAAAGCGCGTAAGAAAGTGCTACAGCTTTTTGCGGACGAACGTAACTTAAGAAGTTGATATATTGTCCGACCGATTTTAATGTAATAAAACGAATTCCTTTTTTAATTCCCAAAACTTAAATTTTTTCTAAAGGTAAAAAATATGATTTTAAACTTACTGAAAAAATAAGGGCAAAAAAAAGTCCCGATTAGATCGGGACAATGTTTATTTAGAATTTAGAGAACAATTGCTCCATTTTTTCTTTTTCTTCTTCAGCTAATGCGCTGTCAACTAAAATTCTTCCAGAGTGCTCATCAGTAATGATTTTCTTTCTAGAAGCAATCTCTACTTGAGTTTGTGGTGGAATTGTAAAGAATGATCCTGCAGAAGCTCCTCTTTCGATAGAAACTACAGCTAAACCATTACGAACACTGTTTCTGATTCTGTTGTAAGCAGCTAATAATCTTTCTTCAATTTGACCTGAAAACTCAGCAGATTTCTCAGATAAGAAGATTTCTTCTTTTTGAGTTTCAGCCATAATAGCGTCAAGTTCAGATTTTTTATGTTTTAAATGCGAACTTTTAGCGTCAAGTTTTTCTTTTAAGTTAGAAATAACTTCTTTTTTATGCTCGATAGAAGCTTTCATTTCTTTGATTTGCTTTTCAGCCAATTGAATTTCTAATTCCTGAAATTCAACCTCTTTTGTCAAAGAATTAAATTCTCTGTTATTACGAACTGATTCTTGTTGTTTTGTGTATTTTTTGATAACCTCTTTGTGCTCATCAATCGCATTTTTTTTCGATTTGATAAGATCTTCAATAACCTCAAGTTCACTTTTCAGTTTCTCTGAACGCGTGCTTAAACCTGCAACTTCATCTTCTAAATCTTCCACTTCTAAAGGAAGTTCACCTCTCACGTTTCTGATTTCGTCAATTCTAGAGTCAATAAGCTGTAAATCGTATATTGCTCTTAACTTGTCCTCAACACTTAATTCTTTCGTATTCGCCATATTCTATAAGTACTTAACTGGATTTGTATTTTCTTCTGATAAAATGATGGCAAAATTAAGGATTTTTTTTCGAAGATAATCAACAATATAGTTTTTTGTATATCGTTCGCTCTCAAAATGACCAATATCGGCCAAAAGAAGTCGATTTTCAGCTTCATAGAACTGATGGTATTTCAAATCGGCGGTCAAAAAAGCATCGGCTCCAGCCTGAATTGCGTTTTTTATTGCAAAACTTCCTGAACCTCCCAAAACGGCAACTTTCTTTATTTTTTTTCCGAGAAAGGCAGAATGACGAATTCCGTTGGCTACCATTTTATCTTTCACGAAAGTGAGAAAATCTTTTTCATCCATTTCCGTTTCAAATTCGCCAATCATTCCCAAACCAATATTTTGATGTGAGTTTTGTAAATCATAAACTTCATAAGCCACTTCTTCATAAATATGATGGGCAAAAAGTGCTTTTAGAATTTTAGATTGTAAATGTTTTTCAAAAATAACCTCAATTTTTATTTCTGTTCCAGTGTGCAATTTTCCTCTTTCGCCAATTACAGGATTGCTTTCTTCATTTCCTTTAAAAGTAAAAAAGCCTTCGGTATTAAAACTGCAATCGTCATAATTGCCAATAGTTCCTGCACCTGCCTGAAACATAGCATTTCGAACTTTGTCAGCATTATCCGGAGTAGTGTAAGTGACTAGTTTTTGAATGAAATTCTGTTTCGGAATCAAAACTTTTGTATTTGTTAGACCCAAAGCATCACAGAAAATTTTATTCACTCCCGCCGAATGATTGTCCAAAGCGGTATGAACGGCATAAATGGCAATGTCATTTTTAATTGCTTTTAGAATGGCGCGTTCTACATAATTTTTGCCTGTTATTTTTTTAATTCCAGAGAATAAAATAGGATGGAAGCAAACTATGAAATTGCAATTTTTTGCAATAGCTTCGTTAATAACATTTTCTAATGCATCGTGGCAAACTAAAACTCCTGTTGCTTCTGTCGAAGCATTTCCTACTAAAAGTCCAACATTGTCAAAATCTTCGGCGTAAGCCAAAGGTGCCATTTCTTCGAGAACTGCTAATATATCTTTGATTTTCATTTTTACTTTTTCATTTCAGTTTTCAAGTTGTTATGTCTTGAAATTTTAAAACAAATTAACGAAAATATTGTTATATGATAGTCAATTATTACTTGAGAACATTGTTATCAATTGTTAATTGTTCCTTGGTAATGTGGTTGTTTTTGTATATTTGTATTTCAAAATTAGTTAGTATGACTACAGTAACAATAAAAATTAACGAACGAACTAAGGCTGGAAAAGCCTTTATGGCGCTTTTGTCTGAGGCATTCACTAAAGGTACTGATGGTGTAGAGATTGTAGAAACAGATTCAAAAAAACTAAAAAAAGAAGATTCCTATAATCCTGAGTTTGTGAAAATGGTATTAGAATCAGCGAAAAGAGGTGATTATACAGAAGTTGATCCAAAAGATGTATGGGGAAGTTTAGGCTTAAAATAGAAAAATTAGCAGAGTCACATTTAAAAAAACACTTTAAAGCAGGTAATCAGGCAAGTATTAAAAAAATCACTCAAATACTAGATGAACTTAGTGAAACACCATATAAAGGTGTTGGAAAACCAGAAGCGTTAAAACACGGACTTAGTGGGTTTTGGTCGAGAGAAATAAATTCTAAAGACAGAATAATATATAAAGTAGAGGAGGATATTGTTACTGTTTTTGTAATTTCTGCAATGGGACATTATTCTGATAAATAATTCTATGAAAATACTTCGAAAAATACTTTTCCCGTTCTCTATTTTATATGGTTTTATTACTTCAATCAGGAATTTTCTTTTTGATAAAGGAATTTTAAAATCGACTTCATTTGATCTTCCGGTAATTGCTGTTGGTAACTTGAGCGTTGGCGGAACTGGTAAAACTCCTCAAATTGAATATCTGATTCGTTTATTGTCCGATAAATATAAAGTGGCAACTTTAAGCCGTGGTTACAAAAGAAAATCTGAGGGCTTTGTTTTGGGAAGTGCAACTTCAGATGCTGAAATTTTAGGCGATGAACCTTTTCAATTTTATCAAAAATTTCCAAATATTTACGTTGCTGTTGATGCAGACAGAAGAAACGGAATTACACAATTACTTTCGCAAACAGAAAAAACTCAATTAATTTTATTAGATGACGCTTATCAACACCGAAAAGTAAAAGCGGGGTTTTATATTTTATTGAGTTCGTACGGAGATTTATATGCAGATGATTTTATGCTGCCAACAGGAAATCTTCGCGAAAGCAGAAGCGGAGCCAACAGAGCCAACATTATTGTTATAACAAAATGTCCAAAACAGTTATCTGAAACAGAACAAGCGGAAATTCGTTTGAAATTGAAACTGACTTGCTCGCAACAAATCTATTTTACTTTTATCGATTACGATGATTTTATTTATGGAGGAAATGAAAAAATTGCCGTAAACGAAATTAAATCTGAACCAAAATTACTTTTGGCCGGAATTGCAAAACCAAATCCGTTTTTTGATTATTTAAAAAATGACAATGATATATGTCTGACTTTTCCGGATCATCATAATTTCTCTGATTCAGATTTAGCAGAAATAGAAAGTAAAGCCGGAAATAAAAGAATTATTACAACAGAGAAAGATTATGTACGTTTAAAAGATTCTAAATTGGCGCTGCAATTGTACTATCTTCCAATAAAAAGTACATTCATCAGCCATCAGCAAAATTTTGATGCGACAATTTTAGAATACATAAAAACAAACTTAGAAACTTAGTTTCTCAGTATCTTAGTTAATCAAAAAACTTTGCAATTATGCTGTAAAATTCGTCCGGAACAAAGGGTTTTGTAATCACATCATTCATTCCGAAAGACAAAAGCATATCTCTGTTTTCGTCAAGCGAAATTGCCGTTAAAGCAATAATTGGTGTTGATTTGTCAAACTCTCTTATTAATTTGGTAGCAGTAGTTCCGTTGATTCCTGGTAAATGAACATCCATTAGAATCATATCGAAACGTTTTACTTTTAAGATTTCAACTGCTTCTTCGCCATTATCAATAATATCGCATAAAATAGCTTTGTTTTCAAGCATTTTTCGCGTAATCATTTGATTGATTTTGTTGTCTTCAATCAGTAAAATCGATTTGTGTTTTAACTGTTTGTCGCTATAAGGTTTTGCTTCTTCAATAATTTCTAAAGGCTCTCTGTTAATTTTGAAATTCAATTTAAAAGTAAAAGTAGATCCTTTGCCGACTTCGCTTTTCAGTTTTATTTCACCGCCTAAAAGTTCGATTAATTTTTTTACAATGGTAAGTCCTAAGCCGGTGCCGCCATATTTTCGATTTACTTCGATAGAGCCTTGTGAGAAACTTTCGAAAACGGTTTGCAGTTTATCTTCTGGAATTCCAATTCCGGTATCTACAATTTCAAAATAAATAGTTGCATTCTCTTCTTCTGAGGCATATAATTTTGCAATTACATTTACATGTCCGTTTTGCGTGAATTTTAAAGCATTGTTTATTAAATTCAGTATGATCTGAGATAATTTGGTTGGGTCGCCAATTAAATTATCTGGTATTGATTCGTCTATTTCTAAATTAAAGTAGTTTTTATTCGCTGCAGCTAATTCTTTTAGAGAACTTTGAATATTAAATAAAAGCTCTTTTAGATTAAAACTGATGTGATCTACTTCAACTTTAGTAGAATCTATTTTATTGATTTCGAGAATTTCATTGATAAAAGTAGTCAAGTAATTTCCTGAAAATTTTAGAGATTCTAAATATTTTAATTGATTTTTTTTAGGATTGTCTTCTAATAATAAATGCGTAATTCCGTTAATCGCATTTAGCGGCGTCCGGAGTTCATGACTTACTGTAGATAAAAATTCAGATCTTGCTTTTGATGCTTTTTCGGCTTTATTTTTAGCCAGAATTAATTCCTTATTTTTTTCTCTTAAAAGTAAATTATTCTGATTTCGGATAATATTGTTTTTGTATAATGCTAGACTCAAAAGAGACAAAATCGAAATCAAGGCAATAGCCAGAATACTGACCAGCTTAGAATAACGATATGTTTTTAGTTGAATTTTTTCGTCGCTTTCGCGTTTAAGCGTATTATTTAAGGATTGGTTTTTTTTGAATTTTTCAAACTCATTTAGATCAAGTTTGGCATTTTTAAGTTTTACAATATAATTTTCAATTTGATAATGTTCATCAAGATAAGAGTAGGCGAGATCAAAGTTTCTGTTTTTTTTGTAATACTGACTTATCCCGAGAATGATCTTTGATTTCTGAATTAAATTATTGCTTTTTTTGCTGTAATCTAATGCGTTGTCAAAGTAAACTAAAGCAGAATCGTTTCGTTTAAGCTGTGTTTCAATTAAGCCAAGCTGATAATATGAATCTGTTTTGGTTTTTAGAATTTTAGGATTATCGGGTTTTTGTATTATTTTTTTGAAAGTCTCTGCTGCCATTGGCAAATTCTTGCTGGCTTTTAATGCCATCGCTTTTTGATAATCTAAAACTTCAGCATGGTCAACAAGTTTTAGCTGTTTTAAAAGATTGTCTGCTTTTTTGTAATAGATATTGGCAATTTCGTAGTTTCCTTTTGCAGTATTTGTGGCGCCAATATAATGTAAAGCCAAAATTTTGGTACAGGTTGGTTTTAGTTTATCAAATAAAGAAACACTTTTGTGGAAGTTTTTTAACGCTTCTTCGTATCGTTGCTGATTGTAGTAGATTTTTCCGAGCTTAAAAGTTTGATTGGCTAAGCTTTCTGGTTTATTAGCTGTCTCGCAAAAATCGATTGATTTTTTAGTAAAAAAAACCGCTTGATTATATTTTTTCTTAGTTAGATTCGAGTTGGCTAATTTGTTATAATAGGAAACGCTATCTGTACTCTGTTTAGATTGAGAATACAAAAATGAATTAAAAAAACAAACAAGAATAAGAAGGTGGTATTTCATGTATGGCTATGCTTTTACAATGAATTCTATTTTTTTCTTATCAGTAAAATCAAATCTATTAATCTTGATGAATAACCAATTTCGTTATCGTACCAGCCCACAACTTTTACCATTTTATCAATAACAGATGTTAGTTGTGCGTCAAATAAGCACGAATGCGTATTGCCAATTACATCAACAGAAACGATAGGATCTTCTGTGTAATCTAATATTCCTTTTAAATTTGTTTTTGAGGCTTTTTCAAATGCTTTATTAATTTCTTCAATGCTAACAGCACGCTTTACATTAAACGTGATATCTGTCAATGAACCATCGGGAACTGGAACACGAATGCCACAACCTCCTATTTTTTCATGCAATTTAGGAAAAATTTTTGTTAATGCCTTCGCTGCACCTGTAGTTGTTGGAACAATTGACTGGCTTGCGCCTCTCGCCCTGCGTAAATCCTTATGTGGCTGGTCATGAAGGCTTTGATCAGTTGTGTAAGAATGTATAGTTGTAATGTAAGCTTGCTCAATACCGCATAATTCTTCGATGATTTTTATCATCGGAGCCGCGTTGTTTGTCGTACAGCTTGCATTCGAAATTATATCTTCACTTCCGTCTAAAATTTCTTCATTTACTCCTAAAACTACTGTTTTTATGGTATCAACTTCTGATGGAGCTGAAAGAATTACTTTTTTTGCTCCAGCATCAAGATGTGCATTTAACTCTTCGTGGGTTTTATATTTTCCGGTTGATTCAACTACAAAATCGATATTATGGCTTTTCCAGTCTAAATTAGAAATTCTTTTCTCATGAAAAAATAAAAAATGCTTACCGTCAACAATAATTCCTTCTTCATTATGACTGACTGCAAAAGGCAAAACACCATGAATACTATCGTATTTTATTAAGTGTGCCATAGTTTTGTTGTCAGCAATATCGTTGATAGCAACAACTTCAATTTCAGGATGGTTTAAAAGCAAGCGGAATAAATTTCTTCCAATTCTCCCAAAACCATTAATAGCAATTCGAGTTTTCAATACCGTGTTGATTCGTTAATTTTTCAATCGTTTAATCGGTTTGACAATTAAACGATTAAAATAATTAAACTTTTATTATAAAATGTGTTTTTGTGCTTTGTATGAAGAACGAACAAGAGGTCCGCTTTCGACATGACGGAAACCTAACTCAAGACCAAATTTTTCATATTTAGCAAATTGATCTGGGGTTATAAATTCCTTTACAGGTAAATGTTTTTTACTTGGCTGTAGGTATTGGCCAATTGTGACAACATCAACATTTGCATTGCGCAAATCTGTCATCGTTTGAAAAACTTCTTCTTCAGTTTCACCAAGTCCAAGCATAATACCAGATTTGGTTCTGTTAATTCCTTTTTCTTTTAAATAACGCAAAACTTCTAAACTGCGATCGTATTTTGCCTGTATACGTACTTCACGAGTTAGGCGGCGTACAGTCTCAACATTATGCGAAACTACTTCCGGGTTTGCTTCAACAATGCGGTCAAGATTTCTTTCAATTCCTTGAAAATCTGGAATCAAAGTTTCAAGAGTCGTATTTGGGTTCATTCTTCGGATTGCTTTTACAGTTTCAATCCAGATAATAGAACCGCCATCTTTCAAATCATCTCTGTCAACACTTGTAATTACAGCGTGTTTAATGTTCATTATTTTTATCGAACGTGCTACTTTCTCTGGTTCGTCCCAATCTACTGTTTCTGGTCTTCCGGTTTTTACACCGCAAAAGCCGCAAGAACGAGTACAAACATTGCCTAAAATCATAAAAGTAGCTGTCCCTTCGCCCCAGCATTCTCCCATATTCGGGCAGCTTCCTGAGGTACAAATAGTGTTTAAGCTGTATTTATCAACCAAACCGCGCAGTTCAGTATATTTTTGTCCAATTGGAAGTTTAACCTTTAACCATTTAGGTTTTCCAGTTGGTATATTTTCAATGACTGTTTCCATATATCAAAATTCAAAGCACAAAGATAAGCAATGTAGTTTATTTGGAGATGTTAATTTGCTTTTCGTTTGCTTTTCATTTTTAGTGATGTTATTGAGGATTATTTAGTTCAAAAGTTAATAGTTTGTTTTTAAATGCATTTTCAGTTTAGTTTTTTAATTCATGCTTAAGAATCTGATATTTAGCTTGACTTTTCTAAAATTTTAAATTCCACCTTAATCTATTACAAATTTGGCTCGCTAGAACTTCGCAGGATTTGTGCTGTACTAATTTTGCTGTTAATTTAATTTGAAAAATATGAAGAAGAGATTTATTGTATTAGGGATTTTATTCGCAGTTTTTGGTTTTACTAAAATGAATGCACAAATACTGTCAGACAGAACTATGGGCGCTTTAGGAAAAGGTGTCGCGGGTTTTACTTTTAGTGATGCAGATGCAGCTGCACTAGCTAAGGAATCGATCGCTGAGCTAGATGCAAATAATCCTACTGCCGGACCAACAGACGGTTACTCAATTCGATTAAACCGCGTATTTGGGAAACATACTTCTAGCGAGGGAGTTACTTTAAATTATAAAGTTTATTTAGTAAAAGATATTAATGCTTTTGCTTCGGCAGACGGCAGTGTTCGTGTATTCGCTGGATTAATGGATATAATGGATGACAATGAATTGCTTGCTGTTATCGGACATGAAATTGGTCACGTTGTTAATCATGATACAAGAGATGCAATTAAGGCAGCTTATAAAAAAGAAGCTTTATTAGATGCAGCATCATCACAGTCAGGAAAAATTGAGACTATTACAAAATCTCAATTAGGAAAATTAGGAAGTGCAATGATTGACAGTAAGCACAGTAGAAAACAGGAATCTGAAGCAGATACGTTCTCCTATGATTTTATGAAAAAATATGGCTATGATGTTAACGCGGTAGAATCAGCTTTTAGAATTCTGCAAAATTTAAGTGAAGGAGCAGAGTCCTCTTTTCTTACTAAAATGATGAGTTCACATCCTGATTCTGGCAAAAGAGCGGATGACGCTAAAAAAAGAGCAGTAAAAGATGGCTTGTATAAAGCTTATGTACAGCAGAAAATTGTAAATACTGTACCTGCAAAAGCATCTGCTAAAACAACAGCTAAAAAGACAACAACGAAAAAGAAGTAATCTTGTAAAACAAAAAAAAGCTGGTAAATTCTTTAGAAGTTACCGGCTTTTTTATTGCTTATTATTTCATTAACAGTTATATAACTCATTTAAAATTCATATATTTATTTGTTCAAAAAACAAGCTTTTGGGTGAAATGAAATAGCATTTTGTTATTTACATTTGTTGTTAAATTGTAATAATATAAACATGAAAAAGAAATTAATAGTTTTAGGAGTTTTATTTGCCACATTTGGCATTACTAAAATGAATGCGCAAATTAATTTAGGTGATAAAGCGATGGGAGCAATTCAAAAAGGAGTAACTAGTTTTACACTTAGTAATGCCGATGCTGCTGCATTATCTAAAGAAGCTGTTGCTAAATTAGATGCTGAACATGAAGTAGCTGGACCAACTGATCCGTATACTTTAAGATTAAACAGAGTTTTTGGAAAACACACTGCAGGAGAAGGATATACTTTAAATTATAAAGTTTATAAATTAAAAGAAGTAAATGCATTCGCAACTGCAGACGGAAGCGTTCGTGTATATTCTGGATTAATGGATATTATGGATGATAACGAATTGCTTGCGGTAATTGGCCATGAAATAGGTCACGTTGCAAATAATGATTCTAGAGATGCTATGCGTGCAGCTTATCAAAAAGAAGCTGTAATTGATGGTGTTTCATCTCAATCTACAAAAGTTGCAGCTGTTACAGACAGTCAGTTAGGAAAAATAGGAAGTGCTTTGATAGATAGTAAACACAGCCGTAAACAAGAATCTGAAGCTGATTTATTTGCTTACAATTTCATGAAAAAAAACGGTTACAATGTAAATGCCGAAGAATCTGCTTTTAGAATCTTAGCTAAAATGAGCGAAGGATCTCAATCTTCATTCATCGATCAGATGATGAGTTCACATCCAGATTCAACTCAAAGAGCTGAAGATGCTAAAAAAAGAGCT
The DNA here is from genome assembly GCF_000708595.2 of Flavobacterium sp. KJJ. GTDB lineage: Bacteria > Bacteroidota > Bacteroidia > Flavobacteriales > Flavobacteriaceae > Flavobacterium. The sequence goes on from NZ_JARP01000003.1 coordinate 260,114, forward strand.
GAAAAAGACGGCTTGTACAAAGCATATGTACAACAAAAAATTGTAAACACAGCGCCGGCGCCAGTAAAGAAAACAACAACTAAAAAAACAACTGCAAAAAAGAAATAATAATTTCTGCTTGTAAAAAATAAAAACCGACGAACTTCTATGAGCTTGTCGGTTTTTTTATTTTTTAAATTAACCTAAAACGTGGTGTGCTAATACTTTTTGAACTTCATACACATTTACAGATTTTGTAAATTGTTTTACAATGCTTGGCTGTAATTCGCTAGCAACCCAAATTTTTAATTCGGCATCTAAATCAAAAGTTCCGGCAGTTTCTACGCTAAATCTTGTGATGCTTTTGTAAGCAATAGATTTGTATTCAGTTTTGCTTCCTGTAATTCCTTGTACATCAACTAAAATTAATCTTTTATTGGTAAAGATAAATGTGTCACGAATTAATTTAAAACCCATTTCGATTGACTCGTTATCAGTTAAAAGCTGTCCGTAATTTTTAATTAAATCCTCTTGACTTACAGAACCTGCATTGCCAAGTAAAGCTGAAAATATTCCCATTTGTTCGTTTTTAATTTTAATAAAATTGTTTTGCCTTTTAAGAAATGTAAAAGTAATTAAAATTAAAAAAGAATGTAATTTTTCTAGCCATTAAGAAATTAATTTTATGCCTTATTTGTATTAATTTCTTAAGTTTAAACCATAAAAAAGCAGAACCTAAATTCTGCTTTTTTATGGTTTAATTCTTATTATTCCATTTCTGTTTTTATCGTAATTGGAAGATTATATGCTGTACGTACTGGCTTTCCAGCGATCATTCCCGGAATCCATTTTGTTTTTAAAGATTTTAAAACTCTAACGGCTTCTTTGCCCATTCCGTAACCTGGGTCATTTTTAACCATTATATCTGTTATAGAACCATCTTTTTCAATTACAAATGAAACATAAACTCGCAACGTTTTTTCAGCATCTAATTCTGGTTTGTTGAAATTGTTTCCTACGTAAGAATAGAATTTACTCATTCCGCCTGGAAAATCTGGCATTTTGTCTAAAGTAGCTGGATTTACAGGATCTGTAATTGTTGGCCCAGAAGGAAGAGTTCCTTCACCACCGTTACTTGCTGGTAAAACATTTGTACTTGTTCCTGCGCCAGAATTATTGTCTAGAACTGCTGTTGAATTGCTTGTGTTAGGAGCAATTTCTGGAGTTGCTTGAGCTACCGGCACAATAACAGGATGCGTCAATTGTGCTCCTATTGCTGGAGCAGCTGGAGCTTGCTGTGGAGGAGCAATTGGTTTAGGAGCTACCGGCTCAACAGGGATTGGTGCTAAATCTACAGGTGTTATCGGGTCATAAATATCAGGCTCTGTTGCTTCAACGGGATCGACGACCCTAAATTTATTAATCAACATCGATACACTTCCAATACCGGCTAATAATAGCAGTCCCATAAATAGAGCTGTAATTGTAGTTTTTGAATTTTCTTGTCGTAATTGATACGCGCCATACTCTTTGTTTTTGTTTTCGAAAACAAGATTGGTCCAATTGGTTTCGTAGATGTTTGATTTAGACATGATTTTTGGATTTTAAGGTTAAGTAACTTTAAATCATAAGCGGGAAGAGTTTGGTTTTAGCTAACAACGTAGAAGTTGTTGTTTTAGTATGTGAATATTTTATTTTTTTAAGAAAAAATATGACTATATCTTATTATTTACCTAAAGATAATAAATTATCTATTACGTTCGATGATTTCAGCTAATAATTTTTTAGCGCGAAGTAATTTTACTTTTACATTGCTTAGAGGCTCATTTATTTTGAGTGCAATTTCCTGATACGTCATTTCTTGAAAGTAACGCAATTGAATAACTTCTTGATAATGGGGTTTTAATTCTTTAATGCAAAGGAGCAAACGAGATAAGTTTTGCTCTTTAATTAATGCATCTTCAGCAGAGGGAGTAGGATCGGCAATGTTGTATGCCTGTTGGTCTTCATTATCTGTAATTTCGATAAAAAGATTCGTTTTCTTTTTTCGAAGCAAATCAATGTAAACGTTTTTTGCTATGCTGATAAGCCAGGTATTGAATTGAAATTCTGAGTTATAAGTAGCAATTTTGTCGAAAGCTTTTGAGAAAGTTTCTATGGTAATATCTTCGGCGGTAGTTTCATTTTCAGTGCGTTTGAGCATAAAACCGTACACTTCATTCCAATAAAAATCTAATAAAAAAGTAAAGGCAATCTGGTCGCCTTTTTTTGCTTTTTCTATTTTAGAATTTATTTCCAATGTACAGGTTTTGAAAAGAGATTAGTTATAAAGATATTAATTTGTGTGAATATAAGCACTATCTCTACAACAGGAAACCATATTTTAATATCATTTTCTTTTAATTTTCCAGCCGAAAAACCAATTACAGTCCATACAATAGTGTAGCGAGTTCCTAAAATTGCCAAAACAGCGATCCACTGAAATTGAAAAGCCAATAATATAATAACTGATAAAAAGAAAAATAATTGCGAACTGAAAAATAAGCTCAATTGCATTTTGTCAAAAAACTTATAATGTTCTGCAGTTGAAATATGTCTTCTTTTTTGAGTAAACCAATCTTTATAAGATCTTTTAGGTTTTGAATAAGTAAAACTTTCTGGATTATAACAAATAGCCGTATTGCTTTTATTTGCCGCTTGGTTTATGAATAAATCATCATCACCAGAACGAACCTGAATATGATCAATAAAACCATTTACATTAAAAAACTCTTCTTTTTTGTAAGCTAAATTACGACCAACACCCATATAAGGAAGTCCTGCTTTTGCCCATGAAAAATATTGTACCGCTGTCAAAACAGTTTCAAAACGAATAACTTTATTCAATAAAGAATTTTCTACTTTTTCGTAGCCTCCATATCCAAGAACGATGGTTTTGTTCATTGTAAACTGCGAAGTCATAGCCGTAATCCAATCTTTTGAAGTCGGGTAACAATCTGCATCTGTAAATAATAGATATTCTTTTTTAGAAGCTTTGATTCCTAATGTCAATGCATATTTTTTATTTCCCCAAAATGCTTCGTTGTTTTCAACTTTAACTAAACGGATATTCGAGTATTGTTGTTCAAATTCTTCAAAAGCTTCTACAGTTTCATCACTTGAAGCATCATCAATTAAAACAATTTCAAAATCAGGATAATTTTGTTCTGCCAATAGCGGAATGTATTTCTTTACGTTCTCTTCTTCATTTTTAGCACATACGATTACAGAAACGGGAATGTTTTTTTGTGTAAAATCCTGTGGTTTACCAAAAGCAAATTTTCCAAAAATTCCTAAGTAGTAGAAAATTTGAATAAAAACAACAGCAATAAAGAAGTAAAATAAAGTTATAAGCATATGGTTTAATGTCTTTTAATTTCTGAATCTTGCGAGTGCAAATGTACTTATGAATTCCTAATTTTCAATGGTTAAAACCAATTTACTTTCGGCATTTCGACATTTCTTTTGCAACAGCAATAGCATGAGGGTCTTCAGTTTTTTCTAATTCCGAAATTATGTTTCTATAATTGTGATCATCTCTGTTTTGAGACAACTTTTTTGTGGCTTGAATCTCATCTATTTCAATCTCGAAACCAAAAATTCCTCTTGCTTCGCGCATTGTTTTTTCGGACAGGTCTTCAACACGAACAGGATCTGCTGAATTGGCTTCATATTTATCAACTAATTTTTTAAGCTGTTCTACTGTAGCATTATAATCTACAATCTTAATTCGGCCATAAACATGTACGGCTATATAATTCCATGTTGGTACATTTTCATGATCGTACCAAGAAGAAGAAATGTAGCTGTGCGGACCAGAAAAGACAGCCAAAACCTGATCATTTTCTGCAAAACCCTCTGCCTGCGGATTCAATTTTGAAATATGCCCTTGCAGTATTTCTTTTCCATCGGCATTTACTTCAAGTTCTATTGGAATATGCGTAGCACATAATTTTCCCTTAGTTTGATTAATCAAAATGCCAAAACTATTTTCTTTCAAAAAAACTCTGATCGATTCTGGATCTTCATTTTTATATAAATCTGGTGTGTACATTTTTATAAATTTTGATTCAAAGATTTTCCAAAACAAATAGCTTCCGGTCGATCTGTGTATTTTCCATAATTCGGAATCACTTTATAATCTTGATTTTGATAAAATTTAGTGGCCTCTTGATTTTTTACTCGTGTTTCTAAAACCAGTTTTGTGTAGCCAATTTCAATTGCCTGCTGTTCTAAAAATGATAAAATAGTTTGTCCAATTCTCTTTCGAGGATATTTCGAATACATTCGTTTAACTTCTCCAATATTTTCTTTGATTGGCCTGATTGCACCACAGCCGACAATTTCATTATTTATTTCGGCTACAACAAATACAAATTTCGGATTATTGTGTTCCCAATCGGCGAAAGAATTTCTTCCATCGCTTCCAAAACGAAGATAAAGATTTGCCGACAATTCTTCGATAATTGCTGCAACTTTTTCGTTATTTGGATTGGTTATTTTTATGGAAATGTTTTCTGTCACTATTTTAAATTTCAAAGGTTTTTCTGAAATTAAATAAGTTTAAATTATAACTTAAATATAAAAGAATAAATCCAATACAACTAAAAGTTGTTCCTCCAATTAAATATCTTGTTTTAGAGTTATTAGAAAAAAGTAATCCAAAATCATTAAAACTGATCGAAAGCAGAGGCTCAAATAAAAAGAAAAAAAACAAACATGTAAATAGAGTGCTTAAAAAGGTATTTAGAATTGAGATTTTGTTTTTCCAATTAATTAAAGCAATTAATAATACTCCAATTAATAGCCCGTAATATTTCCAAAAAAATACACTAGATAAAAAATCAAACACATTTTCTTTACCAGCATATAATTCAAGCCAACATTCTGATTTTTGTCTCTGATATGAAAGATATTCATGAGCACAATTGTATTTCTCAAAAACAGAAAAAATTTTAATTTGAAAAAAGCCATTTAGAAGGAAAATTATTCCAAACACTTGTATTAAAATTATGGCGATATTAAATTTTTTCATTTATGAATTTAAATAAAATCAGTAAAATTTCTGTTTTAAATCACATTCACTTCAGCCTCAATATGAATTCCAAAAGTTTCAAAAACAGTTTTTTGTACATCTTTCGAAACAGCTAAAATTTCCTGGCCGGTTGCATTTCCGTAATTCACTAAAACCAAAGCTTGATTTTTATGAACACCAGCGTCGCCAAAACGTTTTCCTTTAAAACCAGCTTGTTCTATTAGCCATCCAGCCGGAACTTTTACTTCGGTTTCTGAAACTTCATAATATTTCATTTCCGGAAACTTTTGATGAATTTTTTCGAAATCAGATTTTAAAAGAATCGGGTTTTTAAAGAAACTGCCACTATTTCCTAGTTCTTTCGGATCTGGGAGTTTGCTTTGTCTGATGGCGATTACAGCATTGCTGACATCTTTTAAAGTTGGAATTAAAACATTATTTTTCGCTAATTCAGCTGTAATATCTCCGTAAGAGGTATTTATTTTATGATTGCGTTTCGTTAATTTATAAACCACAGAAGTTATAATGTATTGATCTTTAACTTCATTTTTAAAAATACTCTCACGATATCCAAAATTACATTCGGCATTTACAAAAGTTTTTATTTCTTGAGTTTGAATATTTATAGCTTCGCAAGAAACGAAAGTGTCTTTTATTTCAGTTCCGTAAGCACCAATATTTTGAACGGGAGTTGTACCAACATTTCCTGGAATTAAAGACATGTTTTCTAATCCGCCAAAATTATTTTCAATAGTATAAAGTACAAAATCGTGCCAAGTTTCGCCGGCCTGGCTTTCGACCCAAACAAAATCATCGTCTTCTTTAATGATTTTTTTGCCTTTTAAATCGATATGAATTACCAAAGCATCAATATCTTGGGTTAAAAGCATATTGCTTCCGCCGCCAAGAATAAATTTTTTCTCGTTTTTATTATTTTCTAAAATAGTTTTCAGTTCATCAACAGTATGAACTGCAACAAATTGTTTTGCATTGGCTTCAATGCCAAAAGTATTGTAGTTTTTTAAAGAAAAATTGGATTGGATTTCCATATAAAAGGCTTTTTTAATCTGAGTTCAAAAGTAAGGATTATAATTTTTGGTTTTACTGCAAAGGCACAAAGTTTGCGCAAAGTTCGTTAAGTTTTTTGCCACAGATTAACACAGATTAGAAGAATTTCTTGAAATCTGTTAAATCCTAATATCTGTGTTTGAATTTTAGGTTAGCTGTTTAGTGAATCTAGTAGCTCATGATATTTATCTGCAATAATCTTCATATTAATGTCATAATTAGCATTTTCCTCCACAAATTTTCTATTTCGAATAATAGCCTGATTTCTGGATTCAGTATTTTCAAAAGACCATATTAATTCTTCTGCCAGCATTTCAATATTGTCAATTTCTACTAATTGACCGTTTTCGCGATGTTTAATCCAGCTTTGATTTCCTGCAATATCTGAAACAACAGGATAACTGCCGCAAGCCATAGCTTCGAATAAAGATGCAGATACGCCTTCGGTAATGGGCATGCTAATATAAACGTTGGATTGCTGTAATAATTTTGGAAGCTCGGTATTTGGAATTCTTCCTGTAAAAATCACTTTATTTTCGATTTGTAAATCTTTGGCTAAATCTTTTAAAAATTGCAGTCTGGTTCCGTCGCCAACAATTGTCAATGAAAAATCTATTCCTTTTTGATACAAAATTGCAAAAGCCTTTAAAATAGAATCGTGACGATATTCGGGTTGCAGGGAACGCGTAACAATCGCTTCAATTTTATTTGAATTATTAATGGAATAATAGAAAAGCGATAAATCAATTCCTTTTGGCAGAACTAAAACTTTGGTCATATCAACTCCAATTTCTCTCATCGAAATTGTCATTACAGGTCCCCAAGCATGAATTAAATCGGCTTTTTTGAAAGCGTGTTTTTGAATGATTTTTTTAAAAGGCAATAAAACAGAACCTTCTGGCCACAAATCAGTTCGGCCTTGCTGTGCAATTGCAACTGTATGCATGCCTGAAATTCCTGCAAGAAAACCGTAACTGGTTGTTCTTTCAGCAATAATCATATCTGGTTTTTGTTGGCGAATTATTTTTCGGATCGAAATAGGAGCGAAGACATATTCTAAAATACGCTTGAAACGATTCATTTTTGAATTATTTGGCGTTTGAAGTTCCCAGGTTGTAATTTCAAAATTGCCAAATTCTTTAAGGCCTTTCATCCACGTAATCGCATCAGCGCGATACGATTCTCCCAGAAAAAGTATTTTTCTTTTCATTTGATAAATGAATTTTGTCGCCACGAATTCACAAATTAGTAGTGAAAATTTGTGAATTCGTGGCGATTTATCTTTTTTATTCTTCCGTTTCTAAAGCGCGGTTTATGAATTCGTTCAAAGGTTTTAAAGCGATTAATTTCTTGCTCATTTTAGCAACAAAATCTTTTTGAGTCACTTCGGCAATGTCATATTTTTGAGTTGCCGTGAAACTTTTTAATTTTAAAAACTCAATTGCAGGATGGTCTTTTTCATAACCTCTTGGTGGATTTTTAAGCGAATTATTTTCGTTTATATCTAAATTTCCAAATTCTTTTTTGAAGTTTTTATCGGTTAAAATCGCTTCTAAATCATCATGGAAATAAGCAATTTCTTTACGGACTTTTTTTAAATCTTCTGCCTCTGGCGAATAAAATCCACCGGCAATAAAACTAGCTCCTTTTTCGATATGTACATAATATCCGGAGCGGTTAGCACCTTTTGCTCCGGCAGACATCCAAACGCCCAAATGTGCTTTGTAAGGTGATTTATCTTTAGAAAAACGAATATCGCGGTTAATTCTAAAGGTACAATTTTTAACCTCCAACAATTCTAATGAAGGATCAAGCGGTTTCATGACGTCTAGAAAATCGCTCACCAATTGATGATAATCTTTTTTGAAGATCTCGTATCGTTTTTTATTGTCCTGAAACCAATCTCTATTATTATTCTTTTTTAAATCGTCTAAAAATTGCAATGATTCTTTCGTTAACATATTTGGTATTTATTGCAGTTGTTTTTTTAAGTTTTCTTCAGAGGTTAAACCTATTATTTTGTTTTGGACAGCTTTGTTTTCGTATATTAAAATAGTAGGAAGCTGATTAATTTTAAGCGTTTCGGCTAAAGTTTTGTTTTTATCGACATCAATTCGAACCACAACAACTTTGTCTGTCATTTCTTTTTGCATTCTTAAAATAGATGGTTCCATTTGTTTGCATGGTCCGCACCATTCGGCATAAAAATCAACTAAAACTTTTTTATCTGTATTTAATAAATCATTAAAGTCATTCATTGTCATTCCAATTGGCGCTGTCGACGGACTGGATAATCCTTCTTCATTCCAGCCTAGTATGCCACCATCTAATTCGTAAACATTTGTAAACCCTAATTCGCTTAATTTTTTAGAAGCTTTTTTGCTTCTTCCTCCGCTTAAGCAATATACAAAAACAGGTTTCGATTTGTCGTAAGCTAGAGTTGCATTTTCTGCAAAATTTTCGCTGTTCCAGTTTATGTTTCTGGCATTTTCAATATGTTCAGATTCAAATTCATCAGGAGTTCGAACATCTAAAATCTGAGGATTTTTGGTTGTTTTTATTTTTGCTGCAAATTCTTTTGGCGCTAGTGTTTCAAAAGTTTTTGCTTTCTGGTTATGGCATGCAAATAACAAAGACAGCATTATCACGAATAAAATTTGGGGGAATTTCATAATTGTGGATTTTAAAAATAGTACAGCTAATGTAATGATTTTTCATTTTTGAATTCCGATTATAGTGATAAATCTATAGATTGAATATCTTATAACTCTGATGTGTAGATTTTACAATCGCTTCAGTACGTTCCGGATGTGTGTCTGAAATAAAAAGCTGCCCGAAAGTTTCGCTGTTAACCATTTCGATAATTTTGGCAACTCGGCTTTCATCTAATTTGTCAAAAATATCATCAAAAAGAAGCAGTGGTTTTACGCCGCTTTGTTTTTTCAGAAATTCAAATTGAGCCAATTTCAAAGCAATCAGAAATGATTTTTGCTGTCCTTGTGATCCAAATTTCTTTATTGGGTGTGAATCTATCTCAAAAGACAAATCGTCTTTATGAATTCCAACGCTTGTGTAATGAAGCGCACGATCTTTATTAATGTTTTCCTGTAAAAGCTTCAATAAGTCTTTTTCGTATAAATGACTTTCGTAAACCAACTGCACCGTTTCTTCAGATCCGGTTATAGCTTGATGATGTATATTAAATATAGGTATAAACTGTTCCAGAAAATCTTTTCGCTTTTCAAAAATAGATTGTCCAAAACTATTTAGCTGCTCATTATATATAGATAAGGTATCGTTGTCAAAAGTATGATTGAGTGCAAAATACTTTAAAAGAGCATTTCGCTGTACAATTACTTTTTGATATTGAATAAGCTGATGCAAGTAAGCCGAATCTAATTGTGAAATCACACTGTCCATAAATTTACGGCGCGTTTCGCTTCCTTCCACAATTAAATCGCGGTCGGCTGGAGAAATAATAACTAACGGAATAAAACCAATATGATCTGAGAATTTATCGTAAGCCTTGCCATTTCTTTTTAAAACTTTCTTTTGCCCTTTTTTTAAACTGCAGACAATTTGCTCTGCTCTTTCATTTTTTTCTAATTCGGCATCAATTACAAAAAATTCTTCGCCATTCTTGATATTTTGTACAGCAAGCGGATTAAAATAGCTTTTTCCGTAAGCCAAATGATAAATTGCATCGAGCACATTGGTTTTGCCAATTCCGTTTTTGCCGACAAAACAATTAATCTTTCGGTCGAAATCAAAACTGACTTCGGAGAAATTTTTATAATTGAATAAAGAAATTTTGTTTAAATGCATTTTTTACGAGACTCTAAAGATAAAATTTGATGTTAAAGGTTGATTTTTATGCCGCAGATTGAATGATTTTAAACAATTTCTTTTGAAATATAGGTTTAATCAGTGTTGGTCTGTGAAATATGTGGCTAAAATTGTAGTTCTAGCCTAGAAAAAGTCAAGTTTTAAACAGCAAAAATTTGAGGGTGCAAATTATCGAAAATTATCGATATAAAAGGCTTTTAGCGCGTTTCTACATGAATTATTTTACTGCTGAAGCGAAAGCAGTTATGACTATTGAAATTATTTTTTCTAAAATAGATATAAAATTGATTTTTTTTACTTCAGTTTCAATAAAAATTTTATTTTTGCCGTTCACTAAATTAATTTTAAATGGCTACTTACAATAAAAGAGGATATAAGACACCAAAGGAAAAGGAAGTTAAAGAAGTAAATGAAGAACAACAGGTAGTAATTGATGAAAAAGACAGTACAACAGCTGGTGTTTTTTCTAAATTAGATGAAACTGCTTCAAGAACTGAGGATTGGGTGGCTAAAAATCAAAAAATCATTATTGGTTTAGTTGCTGGTATTGCAATTGCTACTATTGGATATTTAGCTTACCAAAAATTTATAGAAGCTCCTAAGCAAGACGAAGCTGCAAACGAAATGTTTGTTGCTCAACAAAACTTTCAAAAAGCTACTGATGGTGTAGCTAGCGATTCATTATACAAATTAGCATTAAATGGTTCTGAAGGAAAATTCGGATTCGTAAAAATTGCTGAAGAATATTCTGGAACTGACGCTGGAAATCTAGCAAACTACTATGCTGGTATGGCATATTTGAATACAGGTAAATTTGATGATGCAATTAAATACTTAGGTGAATTTAAATCTGATGATTTAATTTTAAGTGCATTATCAAAAGGGGCAATTGGAGATGCTTATTCTCAAAAAAATCAACAAAAAGAGGCTTTAGACTATTATGTAAAAGCAGCTGAATCTAACAAAAATGATTTTACAACACCTCGTTTCTTATTAAAAGCTGGAAAAATGGCATTGGCTTTAGGTCAAAAAGAAGATGCTTTGAAATATTTAACAGATATTAAAGAAAACTACGACGCAACTCCAGAAGCAGCTTCTGTTGATGCATTGATTGGATTAGCGCAATAAAAATTTTAGTTCCGACGCTTCGGAATAGATTTTAGTACCGAAATTTCGGGATAGATTTGTATTTTTACAATCTGAATGTAAAATCAAAAATCTAAAATAGTACAGATGGCTACCGAAAATAAAAATTTATCAGAATACGATAAAAACACGATCCCAAATGCGAAAGACTTTCGATTTGGGATTGTTGTTTCTGAATGGAATGAAAATATAACAGAAGGACTTTACAATGGCGCCTTTGATGCCTTAATTGATTGTGATGTTCCAGCTCAGCAAATTATTCGCTGGAATGTTCCAGGGAGTTTTGAGCTGATTTATGGGGCAAAAAAAATGTTGCAGACGCAAAATGTAGATGCAGTTATTGTAATTGGATGCGTTATCCAAGGAGAAACTAAACATTTTGATTTTGTTTGTGAAGGCGTTACACAAGGAATTAAAGATTTGAACGTTCAGACTGATATTCCGGTTATTTTTTGTGTGCTGACAGATAATACGATGCAACAGTCAATTGACAGAAGTGGAGGAATTCACGGAAACAAAGGAACTGAAGCAGCAATTGCGGCAATCAAAATGGCTTATATTCGTCAGCAGGCTTCAATGTCGCATCCGTTTAATCAGCCTTTATTGGCTTCAGGAGCAATTCAGATTGAGGAAACACCAAGAAAGATTGAGAAAGAATAAAACAACATTTGTTTTAAAAATACTAAGAACCTGTACTTTGCAAAATAGTACAGGTTTTTTTGTTTTTTTTATGATGACAGTTATTCAAAAACCCAACAGAAATTCATTAAATTTGTACACCTTGGTTTTAAAAAACCAGAAATGAATGAATAAATAAACCAGAGATTTTTACAGATGTTTTCTGTTTAGAATTGAAGGGCAACCCTTAACCCAAATTTTTTAATGTCGAGTATTATTCAATTACTTCCTGATCACGTTGCTAATCAAATTGCCGCTGGAGAAGTGGTTCAAAGACCTGCTTCGGTTGTGAAAGAGCTTTTAGAAAATGCTGTTGATGCAAAAGCAACCGACATTAAATTGATTATTAAAGATGCCGGAAAATCATTAGTTCAGGTTATTGATAATGGGATGGGAATGAGTGTTACAGACGCGCGTTTGTGTTTTGAGCGTCATGCGACTTCAAAAATCCGTCAGGCTGAAGATTTATTTTCATTATGTACCAAAGGTTTTCGAGGAGAAGCTTTGGCATCTATTGCGGCAATTGCCCATATGGAAATGAAAACCAAGCAAGATCAAGAAGAACTCGGAACTCATATTATAATCGAAGGAAGTAAATTTGTTTCTCAAGAAGTTGCTGTTTTGCCAAAAGGAACTTCATTTGCAGTTAAAAACTTGTTTTTTAATATTCCGGCTAGACGTAATTTTTTAAAATCAGATACAGTTGAATTTCGACATGTAATGGATGAATTCCAGCGTGTTGCTTTGGCGCATCCTAACATTCATTTTACATTTTATCATAACGGAAGCGAAATGTATAATTTGCCTGCCGCAGGTTATCGTCAGCGCGTTGTAGGGATGTTTGCCGGCAAAACAAATGAAAAATTAGTTCCGGTTAATGAAGATACTGAGATTATAAATGTTCAAGGATTTGTGTGCAAACCTGAATTCGCTAAGAAAAACAGGGGAGAGCAGTTCTTTTTTGTAAACGACCGTTTTATTAAAAGCGGTTATCTGCATCATGCTGTTATGGCAGCATATGACGGACTTTTGAAAGATGGTTCGCAGCCAAGTTATTTTTTATACCTGCAAGTACCGCCAAATACTATTGATATCAATATTCATCCGACTAAAACGGAAATTAAGTTTGATGATGAACAGGCTTTGTATGCTATTTTAAGAGCTTCGATCAAGCATAGTTTGGGTCAGTTTAATGTTGCACCTGTTCTAGATTTTGATCGTGATGCAAATTTAGACACACCATATCATTATAAAGATTTAGAAGCTGAAACACCAACAATCCAAGTTGACGGAACTTTTAATCCGTTTACAGACGACAAAACAAATCAGCATTATTCTAAAGCAAGTTCAGGATCTGGTTTTAGTTCTGGATCAAATTCTTATTCAGGATATTCGAAAAGAGTAGAACCTACAGCAAGCTGGGAAAGTTTGTACGTTGGTTTGGATACAGAAAATATCGAAAGTTCACCTTTTACTTTTGAAAATGAAGAAGTAACTTCGTCCTTATTTAATGATAATGAAGTTGAACAAGCAAGTCAGGGAACGTATCAAATTCATAAAAAATATATTGTTTCGCCTATAAAATCAGGAATGGTTATTGTTGATCAGCAACGTGCGCATCAGCGTATTCTATACGAGCAGTTTTTGCTGAATATGACTGTAAATCAAGCTTCAAGCCAGCAATTGCTGTTTCCTCTGAATTTATTTTACTCTTCAGATGAAATGACATTGATTGAAGAATTAAAACCTTCATTAGAAACAACAGGTTTTGTTTTTGAAGAAGCTCAGACAGATCATATTGTCATTTCAGGAATTCCTGTAAATATTACTGAAAGTGAAGTTTCAATGGTAATCGAACAGTTATTGAGTGATTTGCAAGACGGAATTCCGGCAAGCAGTTACAGCCAGAATGATACAATTGCCAAATCGATGGCAAAAAGTTTAGCGGTTAAAACAGGCTCTTATTTAACCGAAAAAGAACAAGATAATTTAGTAAACGGATTGTTTGCCTGTAAAGATCCAAATATTTCACCTTTTCAAAAACCTACCTTCATCACGATGCGTGTTGAAGATATAGATAAAAAGTTTGCCATATGATGAACATGACTCCCGTAGTAAAACAATTATTGATAATTAATATTATATTTTTTATTGGCTCACAATTAGTGCCGGTATCTTATGAATATTTGGCTATGTTTTTTCCTGAAAACCCAAATTTCAGAGCTTGGCAGCCAATAACACACATGTTTATGCATGGCGGTATTATGCATATTGCCTTCAATATGATTGCTATGGTTTCTTTTGGATCAGCATTAGAACATTTCTGGGGCGGTAAAAAATTCTTGTTTTTTTACATTTCTTGTGGGTTGGGTTCTGCGTTATTGCATACAGCGGTGAATTATTATTCTTTTCAGGATACATTAAGTACTTTGATGGCTAATGGATATCAAAAAGATGAGATTTTAAAACTTTTAAGTGAAGGAAAAATAGATACAAGATGGCAGGAACTAGTTTCTGTTTCGCAATTTAATAGTTTTACAGATGCTTATATTGGCACAGTTGTCGGAGCTTCTGGAGCTATCTATGGATTATTAACCGCATTTGCTTTTATGTTCCCTAATGCAGAATTGGCGTTAATGTTTATTCCGATTCCTATTAAAGCTAAATATTTTGTTCCCGGTATTTTAGCTGTTGATCTATTTTTAGGATTTAAAGGAAGTTCGTTATTTGGAAGCGGAGGTACTGGTATTGCACATTTTGCTCACATTGGCGGAGCATTAACAGGTTTTTTAATTATGTGGTACTGGAAAAAAAATCAGTTTAATAGTAATCGTTGGAATTAATTTTTAATTTTATTATCTGAACATCAAAAACCAAAAAAGCTTTTATGAATATTCTTGACGATTTAAAATTACAATATAAGTTAGGAGGTATAGCAATGCGTGTCATTTACTGGAACATTGCGTGTTTCCTGATTGCATTAGTTTTTTTCTATCAATATTCTGGCGGTGGTTTCGATTATCCAAGCTGGCTATCTTTGTCTTCAGATCCAAATGTATTTTTATTTAAGCCTTGGACGTTTTTAACCTATGCATTTTTTCATTCGTCATTTTTGCATTTGTTTTTTAATATGATGGTTTTGAATTTTGCAAGTAATTTATTTCTAACTTTTTTTACTCAAAAACAATATTTAGGATTGTATATTCTGGGAGCCATTTTTTCAGGAGTTACCTTTGCATTGAGTTATTATTTTTTAAATATTTCTGCTCCTATAGTTGGAGCTTCTGCTGCAATTATGGCAATTTTAGCAGCAGTAACTACCTATCAGCCTTTAATGGATGTGCGTTTGATGTTTCTAGGAAATGTTAAGCTTTGGCACATTACAGCTGTAATTTTAATTTTAGATTTAATGCAGCTTCGCTTAGATAATACAGGCGGGCATATTTCGCATTTGGCTGGAGCCTTGTTTGGATTTATTTATATGAAATCACTTCAAAACGGAACTGATTTGAGTATTGTAATCTCCAGAACGTTAGATTTCTTTGCTAATCTATTTAAAAAATCCCCTTCGACCCCATTCACAAAAGTTCATAAGAATTACAAAAAACCTACTGAAAGAGTTGCATCAAGAATTGTTACGAAAGATAAAACGCAACAGCAAATTGATGAGATTTTAGACAAAATAAGCCAGTCTGGCTATGATTGTTTAACAAAAGAAGAAAAAGAGTTTTTATTTAAAGCTGGAAAATAATCCTTTTAGCAAAAAAATATGAAAAACCTTTCGTGGTTTAATAAGATAATGTTCTTTTTGAATATAGTGCTTACTGTACTGACATTTAGTATCTATATTTTGCCCTTCCTAGCACCTAAGAGCTTTCCGCTTTTATCGGTGCTTACGCTGTTTATGCCTGCTTTTTTTGTGCTAAATGGCTTGTTTTTTGTCTACTGGGCTATCCAGTTTAAAAAGCGTCTTATTTTATCTGGATTAGTATTGCTGACTGGAATTACGTTTATCAGCAAGTTTTATAAATTTTCGGCTAAAGAATATGTTAAAGACGAAAAAGATTTCTCAATCATGAGTTATAACGTGCGTCTTTTTAATGTTTTCAAATGGTTGGATCGTGATGATATTCCGTCTAATATTAAAGCTTTTATAGACGAAAAAGATCCTGATATTTTATGTATTCAAGAATATTCAAACTCGGCGCATATTGATTTAAAAGTATATCCGCACCGCTATATTTTTATTGATGGAAACAAGATTAAAACCGGCCAGGCTATTTTTTCAAAATTTCCTATTTTATATGAAGGAAATATCATTTTCCCAAATTCGGATAACAATGTAATTTACGCTGATATAAAACGCGGAAAAGACATCATTCGTGTTTATAATATGCACTTGCAGTCTATAAAGATTTCACCAGATGTAAATGAAATTTCTGATGATATTGACAATGTAAATCAGCGTAAGTCACAGCTTATCTATACCCGAATAAGCAAAGGATTTAGGCAACAGCAAGAGCAGGCTGAAATATTTAAGGAAAACATAAAAGAATGCAAAAATCCTATTATAATTTGTGGAGACATGAATAACAGTCCGTTTTCATATGTTTACCGAAATATAAAAGGAAAACTAAAAGATACTTTTGAAGAAGCAGGAGAAGGTTTTGGAGCAACGTATAAATTCCGCTATTATCCAGCGCGAATTGATTATATTTTTTCGGATAGTAAAATGAAAGTAAAACAATTTGAAAGTTTTTCAGATTTCGAAAATTCAGATCATTATCCAATTATGACAAGGCTTTCAATGGAGTAAATTTAATTGGAATTCCAATAATGGAAATCTAAATTCCCAAAATAATTTATACTATTTTCTGCGCTTTTAAATAATCCATTGCAAATTTACCTTCATTAAAAAGTAAGTCTAAGACGCTTAAATTGTTTATAAATCCATGTTTGTCATCAAATACCTGAGTGTATTTTTCGAATGTATTTGGATCTTTTTTTCCATTTGCCAAACTTCTAAAATCGGTCATTTTTTGAGCATCTACGAAGTATTCTGTTGTTTTGCTGAATTCTAATTTCATTCTTAAGCATTTTGTAACAATGTCTAAGACTTCCATATTTAAATCCATTAAGAAAGTGTGTTTTTTTTCGAAAACAGGTCGAATATCATCTTCAAAAAATTCAAAGAAAGGAGAGCTCCTATAGCCTGCTTCTAAGGATTTGAAGTGTTGTTTTTGCCAATCAAATTCATTTTCAATCAAAACATCTTTTGTTTTCTGATGCGCTGCTTTTGAATGTTTAACCGGAATATTTAATAATTGAATCCCATTCGGACTATAGATGTAAGTACGGTTTCTATTGGTCTGTTTCTGAAAATTATCTTCCATTTCAAAAGTTATATTTTCAGATTGCGCCATAACTGCAAAGTGACTAATCGATGGAAAATAAGTAGGAAGTAATAGGGAGTTCATGATTTTATTTTTGTTTAAAAGTTTCAGGTTTCAAGTTTCAGGTTTTGTAAAAACTTGAAACTTGAAACCTGAAACAAAAATAATTTATTTTATTTATGCTTTATTTTCTTTTCTTTTTTTCCAGAAATACTCACCAACAAAATAAGCGGCAAGCAGAATTAAGAAGTATTTAAAATAAGATTGAGGTTGACCTTCGCCATCAACAGTAGTAAAAACTCTATCCCAACGAACTTTGTTAATCCCTTTTCCGTTTGTATCCCAGCTCATCCAAATAAAAACGGGCTTTCCTACAATGTGGTTTTCAGGAACGTAACCCCAGTAACGGCTGTCTTCAGAGTTATGACGGTTGTCTCCCATCATCCAATAGTAATTTTGTTTGAAGGTGTAAGTAGTTGTTGGTTTTCCATTAATTAAAAATTTAGAACCTTGTAACTCTAGTGTGTTTCCTTCATAATTGGTAATGATTTCTTTATAGAAAGGCAAAGATTCATTTGTCAAAGCTACCGTTTTTCCTGCTTCAGGAATATAAATAGGACCCATGTTGTCTTGGCTCCATTTATTGATATGAGGGTAAATTGCATTGTCGTTTCCTTTATCAATTTTTCTGATTACTGCAGTAACGCCAGGAGTATTTTTAAATCTTTCAGCTCCAGCTTCAGTTAATGCTCCTAAATAAAGTGTATCTCTTTTTTGGATTGTGTTTCCTGCAGCATCCATTTCAGTTCTGAAACCTGCACGATCAGTAATGTCTAATTCTTTGAAAATTGTTTCAAAATCAATTGGCGTTTTTTCGTCTAAAGCAACAGTATAAGAATACTGGGGTTTAGCTCTTTCTGGCAAAACTAATTTTTTTCCATTGATAAAAACATAACCATCTTTAATTGATAAGCTGTCTCCAGGAATACCAACACATCTTTTTACGTAATTTGATCTTTTGTCAATTGGTTTTATAACACCTGGTCTTCCTTTTGGCTCATAGAAATAATGAACAGTATCTGCTGGCCAGTTAAAAACAACAATGTCGCAACGTTTTATTTTTTCTAGTGCTGGCAATCTAAAATAGGGCAATTGTGGCCAGCTTAAGTATGATTTTCTTTTTGTTAATGGTATAGAGTCATGAACCATTGGTAATGCAACAGTCGTCATAGGAACTCTTGGTCCGTAATTTACTTTGCTCACGAATAAAAAGTCACCAATTAATAGTGATTTTTCTAACGAAGATGTCGGAATTGTATAAGGCTGTACTATGTATGTATGTACTAAAGTTGCTACGATAATCGCAAAAAGCAACGAACTTATGGTGTCTGCAGTTTTATTTTCTGGAGTAAGTTTTCGGTTTGCATTGTATTCTAATTTCTGAGTATAATTTACATAATAGATATAAAATCCTAAAGTAAAAATTCCAAGGAAAGTATCTAAAGTTGATTTTTTACCAAAAGTTCTTAAAGTTTCTACCCAAACAACCGGAAACATTATTAGATTGATAATCGGAATAAAAAGCAATAAAGTCCACCAAGTTGGTCGGCCAATTATTTTCATTAAAACTATTGAGTTATATACAGGAATCGCTGCTTCCCAGCTTTTTCTTCCTGCTGCTTGGTACAATTTCCAAGTTCCGATAAAATGAATTACCTGAACGGCTAAGAAAAAAACAAACCAAAGATATAGTGTCATAATATGTTGTTTAAAGTTTCAGGTTTCAGGTTATTTGATTTTTAAAATAAGCCTAAACCTTAATCTGATTATTTTAAGTTTAATACATCTTTCATGCTGTAAATACCTGTTTTTCCAACAAGCCATTCAGCAGCAATAACAGCTCCAAGAGCAAATCCTTCACGATTGTGTGCAGTGTGTTTTAATTCAATACTGTCTACAGCAGAATCGTAAGTTACAGTGTGTGTTCCTGGAACGTCGCCGATTCTTTTTGCTTCAATATAAATTTGCTTCGCCTGTTCGCTATCGCTCTGGTCATTTGCTGTAGCTTGATCTAATGTCCAATTTGTATAGTTGCTGTTTTCGATAACGCCTTTTGCCAAAGAAATTGCAGTTCCGCTTGGAGCATCTAGTTTTTGAGTATGATGAATTTCTTCCATCGTTACTTTATATGAATCGAATTGTGCCATTATTTTAGCTAAATATTCATTCAATTCAAAGAAAATATTAACTCCTAAACTAAAATTTGAACTAGAAATGAATCCTCCCTTTTTTTCGTTGCAAAGTGCAACCATTTCATCAAAATGCTCTAACCATCCCGTTGTTCCGGAAACTACAGGAACATTTGCGTGAAAACAGTTAGAAATGTTGTCAACGGCGGCAGTAGGAACGCTAAAATCAATTGCTACATCAGCTGTCGAAAGTCCTTCATAAGTGTTAGATTCGTCTTTTTTTAAGACAATTTCATGACCTCTTTCTAAAGCAATTCGTTCAATTACTTTCCCCATTTTTCCATATCCTAAAAGCGCAATTTTCATTTTGTATTTTTTTTGAATTTTAAATAGCATGAAAAGCTATTTAAAAAGTGTAATTAAAAGTTAGTCCAACATTTGGTTTAAACGTTACATCGTTGGGATAAATTTCTGGACGAAGTGATAATCTTTCGTTTACGTTGAATTGAATCAAAGCGGCATCAACATTGGCGTCTATGATGTTTAAAGCGTAAAACCCTACGACGAATAAGGCTGATAAATCCCTGTTTCTTTGATAAAATTTTTGACCGGCAATAAGTCGGCTATCATCTAGAAACTCGTATTTATCATCATTGTAGCCTTCTAATCTGCGTTTGTATGCATCTCGATAATCGTGGTATTTTTTGTTATTATCGATGTAAAAATAAAGACTGGTTCCGATTGCTCCGTAAACTAGCGGAATTTTCCAGTATTTTTTATTGTATGCTTGGCCTAGACCTGGTAAAATTGCAGAATAGAATGCTGCTTTTGCTGGTGTAAGCGGGTCTATTTCTTCCATCTTAGTGGTGTCTTTAGCGACCAAAACCGCGTCTGTTTTTGCCTGAGCAAAAAGAGAAACGGTTCCTATGAGAAAGAACAATAGACTTATGGGGACAATCTTATTCACTATCCGTTTATTAATTTTATAATTCTATTAAAGTCGGCTTCAGAATTAAAAGGAATTGTAATTTTTCCTTTTCCGTTGCCTGCGACTTTTACATCAACTTTCGCACCAAAATAATCGTTGAAAGTGTTCTTTTGCGTTTCTTTAACCACAAATGAAGAATCAGCTTTTGGCTTTCCTTCTGTTTTTGGTTTTAAGCTTTCATGATAATTTTTAACTAAGGTCTCTGTTTCACGTACAGATAAATTTTGACTTACGATTTTTTGATAGATATCGGTTTGAATGTCTAAATCTTCAATATTGATGATTGCTCTACCGTGGCCCATACTGATAAAACCGTCACGAATTCCAGTTTGAATAATCGGATCTAGTTTTAATAGACGTAAATAGTTAGCAATTGTAGAACGCTTTTTTCCAACGCGCTCACTCATTTGTTCTTGAGTTAATTGAATTTCATCAATTAAACGCTGGTACGAAAGTGCAATTTCTATAGGGTCTAAGTCATGACGCTGAATATTTTCAACCAAAGCCATAACCAGCGACTCATTGTCATTTGCAATACGAATATAAGCAGGAACATGAGTTAAGCCAACTAAAGTAGAAGCGCGCAAACGGCGCTCTCCAGAAATTAACTGGTATTTGTTGAAATCTAATTTACGAACAGTAATAGGCTGGATCACACCAAGTTCTTTAATAGAAGTGGCTAACTCACGTAATGATTCTTCATTAAAATTGCTTCTAGGCTGAAACGGATTTATTTCTATAGCACTTATTTCAAGCTCAATGATATTTCCAACAACCTTGTCAGCATTTTTGTCTTCTACTGATGTAATGTCGTTTTCCGGATCTTTTAATAATGCCGATAATCCTCTTCCTAAGGCTTGTTTTTTAATTGCTTTTGTCATAAAAACTATTTACTGTTTTTCTTTATAATTTCTTGAGCTAAGTTAATGTAATTAACTGCTCCTTTGCTGGTTGCGTCATAATTAATGATGCTTTCGCCAAAACTTGGAGCCTCGCTTAATTTTACATTTCGCTGAATAACGGTATCAAAAACCATATCGTTAAAGTGTTTTTGAACCTCTTCGACAACCTGATTTGACAAACGTAATCTAGAATCGTACATTGTAAGTAATAATCCTTCAATGTCAAGATCTGGGTTGTGTATTTTTTGAATACTTTTTATGGTGTTCAATAATTTTCCTAACCCTTCAAGAGCGAAATATTCGCATTGAATAGGAATAACTACAGAATCAGCCGCTGTTAAAGCATTTAAGGTTAATAAACCAAGAGAAGGAGCACAGTCGATGATGATATAATCATATTCATCTTTTACGCTTTCTAATGCTTTTTTAAGCATATATTCTCTGTTTTCTTTATCAACCAATTCGATTTCGATGGCAACAAGGTCAATGTGAGCAGGTATCACATCAACATTTGGAGCTGAACACTGAACAATAGTTTCTTTTGGGGTGTGACTATGTTCAAGTATTTGATAAGTACCGATTTCAACAGATTCTACGTCAATCCCAAGACCAGACGTAGCATTTGCCTGAGGATCAGCATCAATCAATAATACTTTCTTTTCTAAAACACCTAATGAGGCTGCAAGATTTACCGATGTAGTAGTTTTTCCAACGCCTCCTTTTTGATTAGCAATCGCAATGATTTTGCCCATTTATTTTCTGAATTTTGAACCGTAAAAATACAATTATTTATGGTTTCTGAAAATCTATTTTGTTAACATTTGCTAAACTTTGGGAAGCCGTTGTTTTGTGCGTGTTTTACTGATTTTTATTTTTGTTATTTCAAAAAATACCAGCAAATTTTTGTTGTGTTTAATCTTAAATTTATGAAAAAAAAGAGCCATTTTAGAATTTGAATCTGCTAATGCGAATTTTAAATCCTGTCCTTTCTTTTGGCATTAATTTTTTGGCTGAAATAAAAATATTTCTTATTTCTCAAATTGTTTTGGATAAGCAAAAAATAGTTATATATTTGCACCCGCTTTCGGGGTGTAGCGTAGCCCGGTTATCGCGCCTGCTTTGGGAGCAGGAGGCCGCAGGTTCGAATCCTGCCACCCCGACAAAAGTCTTTTCATTTAGTTGAAAAGACTTTTTTTATTTTAGACTGTTTGATATTCTTTATCTTTAAATGATCAACAGAATAATAGTTAGACAAAAAACACCTGTTTTTCTTTTTTGGCTTATTTGATATTCTCTATTTTAGAATAGCAAAAACTGATTAACGGAGTTCTTTTTTC
This sequence comes from Flavobacterium sp. KJJ, assembly GCF_000708595.2. Taxonomy (GTDB): domain Bacteria; phylum Bacteroidota; class Bacteroidia; order Flavobacteriales; family Flavobacteriaceae; genus Flavobacterium. The sequence continues at coordinate 282,714 of NZ_JARP01000003.1, forward strand.
CAACAATAAAAACTTACTTTTGCACCATCAAATTATTAATATAACTATATTATGTCAGATACAATCGAAAAAATTAAATGTCTTATTATAGGTTCTGGTCCTGCAGGTTATACTGCAGCAATTTATGCAGCCAGAGCAAACATGAATCCAGTATTATATCAAGGAATGCAGCCTGGTGGTCAATTGACTACAACTAACGAAGTAGAAAATTTTCCGGGTTATGTTGATGGCGTTACAGGACCTGAAATGATGGTTCAGTTACAGGAGCAAGCAAAACGTTTTGGTGCTGATATTCGTGACGGCTGGGCTACAAAAGTTGATTTTTCAGGAGATATTCATAAAGTTTGGATTAACGATTCAATCGAATTACACTGCGAAACTGTTATCATTTCCACGGGTGCTTCGGCTAAATATTTAGGATTGCCTTCAGAACAGCATTATCTGCAAATGGGCGGAGGAGTTTCTGCTTGTGCTGTTTGCGACGGATTTTTCTACCGCAATCAAGAAGTTGTAATTGTTGGTGCAGGAGATTCTGCTTGTGAAGAGGCACATTACTTATCTAAACTTTGTAAAAAAGTAACCATGCTGGTGAGAAGCGAAAAATTCAGAGCTTCTAAAATTATGGAAGAACGCGTTCGCAAAACTGAAAATATTGAGATTTTAATGAATCACGATACTGTTGAAGTTTTAGGTGATAATCAAGTTGTACACGCTATTAAAGCATTAAATAAAACTACAGGAACAGTTATCGAAATTCCAGCAACTGGATTTTTTGTTGCGATTGGCCACAAACCAAATACAGATATTTTTAAAGATTACATCACTCTTGATGAAACTGGTTATATCATAAATACTCCAGGAAGATCTAATACAAATGTTGATGGTGTTTTTGTAGCTGGTGATGCTGCTGATCATGTATACCGTCAAGCTATTACTGCTGCAGGGACAGGATGTATGGCGGCGCTTGATGCTGAACGTTATTTAGCTTCTAAAGAATAATAATTGTTTTAAGGTTTCAGGTTTTGTTAAGAGCTGAACTTTGAACGTTATAAAGTAAAAAGTCCTATTCTTAATTGAATAGGACTTTTTTATTTGTACATCTTTAAGTGTTATATTCTTACAAAGTTGTTGCCGCCGTTTTTGTTTTCATTCCTCCTGGTTTCTTGATCAATTTTGCTTCTTCGCTAAAACGCGTCAGTTCAATTTTTGGATCACCAAACAATGAAAGCTCTGCTTTGTCACCAACAGCGATTGAAATAGAAGTTTCGCCTAAAATGACAGCCGTTGCAGCACCTTCAGCAGTAACATTTGCCTCTTTCAAAGTAAATTTTGTTCCAGTGAAAACGGAATTATTATCTAAACGAATAGTTGCTTTCTCTGCAATTCCCTCTAAAGTCGCATTGGATTTTTGATACAAATCGCATTTGAATTTTATGGCAGAAACTAATGATTTGATAGTCGCATTTTTGCTCAATTGCAAAGCAGCTTCGTCAGCTTTTAAGTTGATTTCGGATTTTGATTTGTCATCTGCAATTAAACTGAATTTTTTTGCATTAACATTCAAATATAATTTTGAGTAATCAACACTGTTAAAAGTAATATCATCTAGCTTTAGTTCCTGAATGGCATAAATAACAGCATCATTTTTTGCAATTACTTTGTTTAGTGAACCTGTATAAGTAACATGTACAGCCAATTTTTTGAAAATTGTACTTTCTTTTGAAGTATAAAGGCGAAGTGTTTTTTCTCTTAAATCCATCCCGATTATCTCATGAAGATTGTCATCTGCTTCAATTTTAATTTCATTTTTTTCTCCAAGTTCTAAGTAAACTTCTAAATTATCATCGACTTCGATGGCATCAAAACTTCCGACTTCTTTTATAGAAGTTGTTACAATTTTAGTTCCTTTTACTTTTTCTCTTTTTTGTGCAAAAGTTAATGTGGTAACTAATAATAGGAGTAAGGCAATACTATTTTTCATTAATTCTAGATTTGATTTTGACAAATATAAAAAAATCATCCACTTTTGATGAATGATTTTCTTTATATTTAACAGATATGTTTGTTATTCTTGGCTGATGGTTCCTCCTGAATTTGAAGTTTTTTCAATTGTTTTAGGAGTTGTATCATAATTGATGTTTCCGCCGCTTGATGCTTCTGCTTTCAAACTTACAATAGGATGCACATTTACGCTTCCGCCGCTTGATGCTTCTGCATGTACATCATTTGCAAGTAATTTTTGTGCATTAATGCTGGCGCCGCTAGAGGCTGAAGTTTTGATTTTTAATGCTTTTCCTTCAATATTAATTGAGCTTCCACTTCCAGAATCAGCAGTAATATTATCCGATTCTATATTTACATCCATTGTAGCTGCGCTTGAAGTTTCTAGATCTATATCTTGTCCTTGAAGTACATTTTTGCTTTGTACAGATGCTGCGCTTGACGCTTCTAATTTATCAATAATAGGCATTTTTACAGTCACCTTTTTCTTTGTAACATCTCTAAAAGAACTGAATTTGCATTTAATGATCAAAGTTCCGTTTTCTACTTTTGTTATAATCTCTTTTTGTAGATTATCATCCGCTTCAACAATAATTTCAGTCGAATCAGATTGGATGATTTCAACCTCGATTGCATTGCTTACTGATACATTTTTAAAGTCACCTTCAACAATTCTTTTTTCAGTTGTAACATTGCCGCTGCCTTTAATTGAGTTCACGTTAAAATTACATGAGGCAAACAATAATGCGATAACAGTTGCAATAATAAATTTCGTAATATGAATAATTATTTTAATCATGGCTTTAGTTTTTAGTTGATTTTGATTATAACTCCGTTTTTATCAGTGGTTAGCTTTCCTTTAGTTTTTTTTCCGTTTAAAACTTCTTTTCCGTTTATTTTAATCGAAACTTCTTTGACAGTATCATTGTCAATTGTGTTAACTTCAGTATCATCGCTGTCATAGTCTACATCTCCATGATCATCTTCATCTGCTGGACAATTCAAGCATTTTATTTTAGAACCTTCTACTTTATAGTTGTAATCACCGCTAAAGTGCAGGTTGAAAAAATCATTATCAGAGTCATCGTAATCTTGTACAGATGCATCTGGTTTAAATAATTGGCCTTCTGGCAAGTACAAATATACATCAACTTCTTGACCTCTAAACTTATTTTTTACATCTGTTAAAAAATAATTATCAAGTACTAAATGATTTCCATTGATCTGAAATTTATAGTCTATTTTTTCAGCTCTTTGTTTTGCAGCTATAAAAGAATTTCCTCTTGCCGTTTTCTCAATCTGCAAATAAGGAGTCTTTTCATCAGTATGCAATACATGCAAACGAACGTCGTTTGAGTAGATTAATTGATGATTTGCTGAATCCTGAACAAATTCAAATTCTCTATGATGATCCAAGTCTTTTGCATAATAATCATTGTATCTAAATTTTACATACAAAGTGTCTTTTGCAGTAATCCCTATTGCTTTTTTCTCTATCGTTTTGTTGTCGTATGAAATTTCAGTTGCTTGTTTGATTCCAATACTGATCGCAATTGCAACTGCTATAATCCAAATAGCCAACAAAGTATATTTTGTAATATTCCCGATAGATTTTAAGTTTGGAGATAACAATTTGAAACCTAAAAGCGTTAAAAAGAAGAACGGAATTCCAACTACAAGGAACATTAATAAACCAAATGACCAAATAGGATATTGTGTAAAGTTTCCGGCTTCAATAAAATTCTGCCAAGGAAAATCAATAAAGATATTTGTTCCTAAAGTAAACACTCCAATTAATAATAAAATCAAAGTAGAGATACCGCTCATGATTAAAATTACGCCTAAAAATTTAGCGAAGATTTTAAAAACCGTCATAATAAAGTCTCCAAATGAACTACTTATTCTCTCAGCTCCCGACTTTACTTGGTTTCCCATTGCATCATAATCTGCATTTTTAAATTTGTCAGATAATGACTCAAGTTCTTCACGAACCTTTTTTTCGATATTCGAAATTGTTACTGGTTCCCCTGTCATTTCTAGTTTTTCAGAAGTTGTGACAGCTTCTGGAGTAACAATCCAAAGAACGAAATAAGCTAAAATTCCAGTTCCAAAACCTGCGAACACAAATACTAAGAATACGATTTTTATCCAAACAGCGTCGATTCCAAAATAATGTCCTAAACCAGTTGCAACACCACCAATCATTCCTTTCTCTTTATCACGGTATAATTTTTTGTGTTTTCTTGCACCGTAATCATTAAAAGACTGATTTGTTTTTTCCTCGTCTTCAATAATGTAGTCTTCTGGTTGTCCCATCACTGCAATCACTTCGTCAACGTCTTTCAGTCCAACAACATGTTTTTCGCTTTTTTGTTTTTCTGTTAATAATTCAGAAACGCGCATTTCGATATCTTTAATGATTTCATCTTGTCCAGATGAGCTGTTAAGTGATCGTTTTATGGCGTCAAAATAGCGCGTTAATTTTAAGTATGCATCTTCATCGATGTGAAAAAACATGCCTCCTAAGTTTATATTTACTGTTTTGTTCATGACTATTGATTTTGATTGGTGATTAGTTTTACAGCGTCAGACAATTCTGTCCAAGTGCCGCTAAGTTCGTTTAAAAATGTTTGTCCTATTTCGGTTAATCCATAATATTTTCGTGGTGGTCCTGAAGTTGATTCTTCCCAGCGATAATTCAGTAAACCGTCGTTTTTCAATCGGGTTAAGAGCGGATAAACGGTGCCCTCAACAACTAATAATTTTGCGTTTTTTAAAGTGTCTAATATTTCTGAGGTGTACGCGTCTTTTTCTTTCAATACAGATAAGATGCAAAACTCAAGAACACCTTTGCGCATCTGTGCTTTTGTGTTTTCAATGTTCATAATTTCATTTTGTTTTTTTTAGATTGAACAATTCGTTTTTTGATTGATGATGATGATTGATGATTGATTCGAAACTATACTGATGATGGTCAGGTTTTGTTCGTATATAACTTTTAATTTTAACTGATTACTTTATAAAAGGAATCGTAAGTGGATATTTATATAATTCTCCGTTTGACGCTTTTATAGAAGCATAAATCACTAAAAAGAATTCAACAAATTTCAGCAATCCAAAAAGTAAAACCGCTGTCAGGCCAATACTTATTAATCCAATATTTCCTTGAAAATCAAAATTTCTGATAACGAAATTTTCGTCGTTAAAAATAGCTTCCATCGGAATGTTCTGTAAAAAAACAGTTAAGAAAATCGGTATTGCGATTAAAGCCAAAACTAAAGTGTAAAGCAATAAGCTCAATTGAAAATTCAATGTCTGTTTTCCGTGGTGATTTACAAATTCTGATTTGTCTTTGTAGCTCGTCCAGATTAATATTGGAAAAATATAATTTCCAAAAGGAATGATGTATTGAGTTAATGTACTCAAATGCGTGAACGTTGCAGTGTTCTTTTCTGATGTTGTTTCCATGATGAGTGGTGTTGATGTTTCCATGATTAAAAGTATATAGTAATTTCTTATGCAAATATATATCCAAAAGACAGTATCTTGTTTTACATAGTACCAAATATTAACAAAATTTTAACAAATTTGAAATTTTTGAAGTTATTATAATTAACTGAAAATCATGCGGAATAGCTGATTTTATTGAGTCTTTAATAAAAATAAATCAATTTATTGTGCGTGCATAGTTTTTTTGTATTTTTACATAAAAAATTAAATCACATGGCAGTTTCAGTTTCTAAACTCAATAAATTTGTATTATTCAAATTACCATCAGCATACATTTGCGGGGTGCGCGTAAAAGCAATCGACAAAGATAGATGTGTAGTAAGTGTAAAACACAGATGGATAAATCAGAATCCGTTTAACTCAATGTATTTTGCCGTTCAGGCCATGGCGGCTGAATTAACAACTGGCGCATTGGTGATTTCGCAAATTCAGGAAAGCGGCAGAAAAATTTCTATGCTAGTAGCGAATAATAAAGGAAACTTTACCAAAAAAGCAACAGGAAGAATAACTTTTGTTTGTAATGACGGGCATTTAATTGCTGACGCTATAAAGAAAACAATTGAAACAGGCGAGGGACAGACCTTCTGGATGAAATCTATAGGAACGGATGAAAAAGGCGTTCAAGTTTCTGAAATGGATTTTGAATGGAGTGTTCGTATGAAATAATTATCTGATTGAGAATTTTAAATATAAAAAAAGACCTCAAATTAGTTGAGGTCTTTTTTGTTGAAATAAATCTAATTATGCTTTTGCACAACAGCTTACTTTACCTTTTCTAGGAATATCCATATTGCATGTTTTCCCGGCTGCTTTACATTTTGCTTTACACTTTTCGATATCCGCAGCGGTCATTTTTTTAGCTTCAGTTGCTTTTTTAGAACAGCAAGACTCTTTTTTTGCGGCTTCTTTTTTTACAACTTTTGCATCTTGTGCGTTAACTCCAATTGAAAATAATGCAATTGTTAGAATTGTGATTATTTTTGTCATTTTGTATGTTTTACTCTTTGTTTTTTGTTTGAAAAATCTTTTGATAGTTCAAATATAATAACATTTAAAAGAGCTGAATATTGTCTGCTAGTTAATGTTTTTATAATAATTTTGATTGCTAATTTTTTGATTAGCTACAGATTAAAAATATTCTTACAGATTTAATTCGTGTAATATGGTTTCGTTTAATAACTCAAATTCACCCCAAACCCAATTCCCATATCGCTGTCATAATGTGTAGTAATTCCAAAGTTTCTTCCGACTATATATTTTACACCAGCCATATATTCTTTGTCTGTATTCCACATTAAATTCATTCGTAAACGTTTGGAAAGCGGAATGTCTTTTCTTTCAAATTGAAGTCGCACATTTCCATCCGTATACACTTCAACTTGCGCTTTTACAAGCATTGGCAGTGTATACTCAACGCCAGCGCTAAAAACAGAACGATTGTCCTTAGTATTTGTTTGTCCAAATAGATTTTGTTCCTGTTCATCCATTCCCATTTTTCTGTAACGCCAATCAAAACCTATAAAAGGCATAAGCCATTGATTTTTTCCAATGTAACGGCCAACATGCGTTTCCGTTTCATAACCGTGCATGTCATTATACCCCAATCTCCATTCTGTTCCAATGCTCCAACGTGTGTTGCTGTACATGGCTTCTCCGTCGTTTCCGTTTGTTGCAAAATCATTTTCGCCCATAAAATGAAACATTCGATCATCCATTTTTAGCATTTTGTAGGCCATTTCAGGATGATGAATCAACGGATTTGGAGCTGAATTTTCATAACTAAAAATACGGCCCATGCCTGCCATCATGTGATATAGAATGTGACAATGAAAAAACCAATCGCCATCTGCATTTGCTTGAAACTCGATCGTGTCGGTTTCCATTGGCATAATATCGATGACATTTTTTAGTGGAGCATAATCGCCGTGCTCATTAATAATTCTGAAATCATGTCCGTGCAAATGCATGGGGTGGCGCATCATAGATCCGTTATACAATACGATACGAACGTTCTCGCCTTTTTTGATTAAGATTTTATCCGTTTCAGAAACTACTTTATTGTCTAAGCTCCAAACATAACGATTCATATTTCCGGATAATTCAAATCGTAATTCTTTTACGGGCGCATCTTTTGGAAGCGTTGTTATGTTTGGAGATTTTAGCATTCCGTAATTCAGCGTCGTAATTTCGGCAGTTTCTGTAGTATCGCTTGACATTTCCATGCCTTCCATTTTATGATCAGAATGGTTTTCTGTTTTTTCAGATATGTCTTCTCCAGAAATTTCAGGATACATTACGGCATTCATATCCATTTTATTGAGAGACATTTTCATGCCCATATCATTCATTTCGCCGTTCATTCTCATCATATCGTTCATCATTTTCATGCCTTCAAAATATTTTAATTTTGGAAGATGAGAAACGGGCTGTTTAATTCCATTTCCTAAAAACAAAGAAGCTGATCCTGTTCTGTCTTCGGCTGTAGCCAAAAAAGCATAAGATTTATTGTCTTCCGGAATCGTAACCACAACATCATAAGTTTCAGAAACAGCAATGATTAATCGATCGACTTCTACAGGTTCAACATCATTGCCATCGCTGGCCACAACTGTTATTTTTCCACCGCCGTAAGTCAGCCAGAAATAACTTGAAGCACCTCCGTTTGCAATTCGCAATCTGACTTTTTCGCCAGGTTTAAATTGCGAAAGCTGCGCTTCATTTTTTCCATTAATTAAAAACTTCTCATAATAAACATCACTGACATCCATCGCGTTCATGCGTTTCCATTCGTTGGTGACTTTTGTTGAGAATTGTCCTTTTTTAATAGCTTCAGCATAACTTTGAGTAGTTCCTTTTTTTATGGCAAACCAATCGTTGGCATTGTGAAGCATTCGTTGGATATTCTCTGGCTTGAGATCCGTCCATTCGCTTAAAATCAAAGAAACTGTTGGTAAATCGTCAATGCCTTTTCTAAAAGTTGGATCATCTTTCTTTTTGTTAATGATAAAAAGTCCATACAAACCAATTTGTTCCTGCAATCCAGAATGGCTGTGATACCAATAGGTTCCGTTTTGAATAATCGGGAAAGTATATTTATGAATTGTACCGGGCTTAATTGGCATTTGGGTCAGATACGGAACTCCATCTTCTTTGTTTGGAAGAAATAAGCCATGCCAATGAAGTGCTGTATCTTCATTTTTTAAATCGTTGTGGACATAAATTTCAGCAATATCACCTTCTGTAAAAGTTAAGGTCGGCATCGGAATTTTTCCATTAACGGTAAGAGCACGTTTTTGTTTTCCGGAGAAATTCACAATCGTATCGCGAACGTGTAAATCGTAACGAACAACTTTTTGTGCTTTTGCGTTCATAGCGATCAAAAAGGCAATATATATAATATGTAATTTCATTTTTAATTTTTAAAGGTTTAGATTTCTTAACCGCAAAGCATTTGCAATTACCGAAACCGAACTTAAGCTCATTGCTAAAGCAGCTAACATTGGAGAAAGTAAAATGCCGAATGCAGGATATAAAATTCCTGCCGCAATTGGAATTCCCAGAATATTATATACAAAAGCAAAAAATAGATTTTGTTTTATGTTTCTCATTACTGCATAACTCAATTTCTTTGCTTTTACAATTCCGGCTAAGTCGCCTTTTACGAGAGTTATTTTTGCACTTTGTATGGCAACATCAGTTCCGGTTCCCATGGCTATTCCAATATCGGCTTGTGCTAAAGCCGGAGCATCATTAATTCCGTCACCGGCCATTGCTACAATTTTACCCTCAGACTGCAAGCGCTGAATTTCTTTTAGCTTGTCTTCTGGAAGGCAATCCGCTTTGAAAGAACTTAAATGCAGTTGATCCGCAACAGCTTTGCCTGTATTTTTATTATCTCCAGTCAGCATAATTACCTCAACACCTTGATCAATTAAATCTTTAATGGCTTTAATACTGTTTTTTTTAATAGCATCTGTAATGGTAATATACCCTGTAATACTATTGTTTATTGCGATGTATGAAACCGTCTTTCCTAAATTTTGCTCGGCTGTAATTTTGCTTTCAAAATCATCAGATATCGAAGCGTTAATCTGAATCATCAGTTTTTTATTTCCTAATGCTATTTTTACATTATTAACTGTTCCTAAAACTCCTTTTCCGGCAACAGCTTCAAAATCTGGAACTTCGAACAAAAATTGTTTTTTTTCTTTAGCATAATTTACAACCGCCTGTGCCAAAGGATGTTCGCTGTTTTGATTTAGCGAAGCAATGTTTTGCAACAGAATATCTTCGTTGTTATCGATTGCATAAATTTTTTCTACAGTTGGTTTTCCTTCTGTAATTGTTCCGGTTTTATCTGTAATTAAAACATCAATTTTACTCATGTTTTCTAGTGCTTCGGCATTTTTTATCAAAATTCCGTGCTGTGCGCCTTTTCCAACGCCAACCATAACAGACATTGGTGTTGCCAATCCTAAAGCACAAGGGCAGGCAATAATTAAAACAGCGATTGCATTTATTAATCCGTAAATATAAGAAGGCTCTGGACCAAATTTAGCCCAAAGAATAAAAGTCAATATAGAAATAGCAACAACTGTTGGAACGAAATATTTTGCTACACGGTCTGCTAATTTCTGTATAGGAGCTCTAGAACGGCTGGCATCATTTACCATTTTGATGATCTGTGAAAGCAATGTTTCAGATCCTACTTTTTCGGCAATCATAACAAATGATTTTGTTCCATTTATCGTTCCTGAAATTACATTGTCTCCAATTTTTTTGTCGACCGGAATTGGTTCGCCAGTTATCATTCCTTCATCAATACTACTTTCGCCAGATGTAATTTTTCCGTCAACCGGAATTTTTTCACCTGGTTTTACTCTCAGCAAATCACCTTTTCTAATATCGTGAATTGAAATTGTTTTGTCATTTCCGTTTTCTACCAACGTCGCTTCGGTTGGAGCCAATTTTAGTAATTCTTTTATTGCTCCGTTTGTTTGTCCGTGAGCTTTGGCCTCCAATAATTGACCTAACAAAACCAGTGTTATGATAACTGTTGCCGCTTCAAAATAAAGATGAATAGTTCCGTGATGCGATTTAAATTCTGATGGAAAGAGATCTGGAAAGAACATCCCGGCAACGCTGAATAAAAAAGCAACGCTTGTTCCTAATCCTATTAAGGTAAACATGTTTAAATTCCAGCTAATAATTGATTTCCAGGCACGAATAAAAAACATCCAGCCAGCATAAAAAAGCACTGGAATTGAAAATAAAAACTGAACCCAATTCCATTTTTCTATCGACATTATAGAAAAAAGGGGATTATTAGGGATCATTTCCGACATTGAAATAATAAAGATTGGAATCGTAAATAGAATTGCAATCTTCATTTTTTTTAATAAGTCGGTATAGGTTTTATTTTCTTCAGATTCAGAAGCCTGAACGGCAACCAAATCCATTCCGCAAATTGGGCATTCACCAGGTTTATCAGAAATGATTTCAGGATGCATGGGACAGGTAAATTGTGTTCCAATTGCGATTTGGGCCACTAAATCCATTCCGCAAACAGGACAATCGCCTGGCTTGTTATAGGTTTTATTTCCTTCACAATGCATAGGGCAATAAAATAATCCCGTAGTATTATGATGTGTTAGAATTGTTTTATGTTCATGAATTTCAGCAATATCTTTTTTTTGACTTGAGCAACAAGATTTAATAGGTACTGCTGCTGTATTTTTAGAAGAAGTCATTTCAATAGTATACTTTCCCGCTTCTGATAATGCTTTTTGCAGTTTTTCAGTCGAAATATGGTTCTCCATTTTTATGGTTGCCAACGGGGGATTTAAAGTCACCTCTGCTTGAATTCCTTCAACAGTATTCAGCGTTTTTTCAACTTTTTTACGACAGCCATCACATGACATTCCTGAAATTATATATTGGTGAGTCATTGTTTTATTTTTTAGGATTACAATGCAAATTTGCGAACTAAGCCTGAGTTCGGTTTGTATAATTTTGGGAATGATTTGCAAGATTTACAAATTTTTTAACCGTAAAGATTTACGCAAGACATACAAGTAAAAAACAAGAAATCATAGCGTCCCGAGGCTTCGGGATTGCGTTTAAATACCACAGCTAAATCTACAAATTCTCAATCTGAATTCGTTTTTTATCCTTCAATTGTTTGAAATAAGTAGGAGTAAAACCAGTGATTTTTTTGAATTGGTTGCTCAAATGTGACACATTGCTGTAATTTAAAATATCAGCAATTTCGCTTAGCGAGAGTTCATTATAAATTAAAAGCTCTTTTACCTTCTCTATTTTTTGGCTTATAAAATACTTTTCTATAGTTGTATTTTCTATTTCCGAAAATAAATTACTTAAAGTATTATAATCCTGATGGAGGTTTTCTGCCAAATAATCAGATAGATTGATTTTGAGTTCATTGTTTTTATGATGAACCAAATCAATAATCAAAGTTTTTATTTTTTCGATTGTTTTGCTTTTTTTGTCATCAATTAAATCAAAACCCAAAGCATGGAGATGTGTTAAAAGTATACTTTTTTGATCTTCGGTAATCGAATCCTGCAGTTCAACTTCGCCTAGTTCCACAGAAATAGTGTGAAGTCCGAGTTTTTCGAACTCAGACTTCACAACCATTTTACATCGACTACACACCATGTTTTTGATGTATAGCTTCATGGTTATTTGATGGTTTCTACAACATTTCCGCAAGTCAACATTGAAGATCCGTAGTATGGATTCTTAACTGCTTTTTCTTTGCTCAACCAATCTGCATCTGCCATTGGACAATATTGTTTGTAGACAACCTGATTAGATTTTGAAACTTTAATTAAGTCGTAAGTACTTTTTGAAAGTGATTTGAAAGTATCGCGTTGTTTTTTAAGATCTGAAGTTGCTGAAATACTTTTAGCATCTGCAGTTAGTTTTTTTACAACTTTCATCCAGGCAGTATGTTCATCTGCTTTTAATTTATCCATTTTTACGGCAGTAATGGCAGTCAATAAATCTTTGGCTTTCGCCGAAGTTAATTTGGCATCGCTTTTTATCAATGCGTCTTTTACTGTAAAATAAGCATCATAAATAGTTTGTAACTGACTTGAATCAACGACGTCATTTGTTATTTCTGATTGTTTCGAATTTGCCTGAATGTTATTTGCAGAGAATAATAATATGATTGCTATTGCTATAGTTGCTATTGAATTTTTCATTTTGATAATTTTATATAGTTTAAATAATTTTTCTTAGAGTCTTAGTGCCTTTTTTGGCAATTACTAGACCCACTTATGGCTGTCAAAAATGCAATTACTTTATTTTTGGCGGCGCCCAAATAGAAGTAAAACCATCAGAAATGCTGTCAGTTTTATGATATGAAATAGATTTATTTAAAGAGAAATTAAATAGATTGTTATGGAAATCAAATTCATTTATGGTAATCAGGCTAAATTGTAAAGCTGTTGAGGTACAACTAGAATGATCACACTTTCCGTTACAGCCATGCTGATCTTTTTTAGAATCTTGTTTTTTCTGACAGCAATCTTTTTTACAGGAATTTTGAGCTTCTCCTTTTGAATTTTCTTTCTTTTCGCAAGAAGATTTTTCAGAAGTTCGACCACACGCATAACCAGAAGTTGGCAGTACGAATAAACCAATCGTTATGATTAATAATAATATGTGGATTTTTTTCGCCAATGTAAATGCTTTTGAATTACAAATTTAGATATTTTTTATTGGAGTAACTACTTATTTAAGATTTCTATAATCAAGTTTTCTTAAAATCTGTAGGTTTCATGTTTTTTCTCTTTTTAAAATAGTTAGACAAATGACTTTCATCTGTAAAACCAAACTCATAAGCAATTTGTTTAATCGGTAGTTGATTGTTATGAATACGTTTTTCGATTAAAGTAGTTCTCAAATTATGAATATAATCCCGATAACTAATTGCGAACGTTCTTTTGAAATAAGCACTAAAATAAGTTTCCGCAATATTAAAATGATTTGCAATAACTTTAATCTGTACCATTTTAGGGTTGTAAATATTCTGATGAATATAAGAAGTGATTTGTTCGTTATCAATAGAATTTCCCTTAACTACAACATTCATCCCACGCAAAGTTTCCTTTATTAATCCAAAAATTGAAAGAATCTGATAAAAAACAATAGGCGAGGTAGAAACATCCGTTTTGCAATTATAGGCGGCAATGTTTTCGATAGTATTTTTCAGTATTGTTTTGCAAGGATCATCTAATTTTAAAACCCTTTCTTTTAGTGTTTTATCGCGCATGAAACTCTCTGGAGTATGAATTAAAAACTCATCGCAAGTAAGGTTCTGCTTCGAGTTGAAATAGTTGTCAGTAAATTTAATATAGAAAAATCGAGTACTTTTTTTAATATCAAAATAATGTTCATCTTCTGGTGAAATTACAAACAAATCTCCCGTTTTATAAGGCAATAAGTTGTTATTCAAATGATGAACTCCGTTTCCTTTTTTAATATAGATGATTTCGTAGTAAGTATGCGTATGTGGAGGAAGGTGAAATTTCTCATCTTCAAATTCATCTATAACCAGAGTTTTAAATTGATTTAATATCGGCATAACTTAAATTTACAAGTTTATATCGCAAATATACAACTTATTTTAAGGTAAGCGGTGGTAAATTTGCACTACAGAAAGTCTAATACTTTCGAGTAAAATCAAATGAAAAAAAGTCTTATTGCACTCTCATTAGGAGGTTTGACAATCGGTATTACCGAGTTTGTTATGATGGGTTTGTTGCCAGATATTGCCTCAGATATGAAAGTTTCGATTCCGGTAGCCGGATATTTAATTTCTGCTTATGCTTTGGGAGTTGTAATTGGTGCTCCATTATTGGTTATTCTTGGAAGAAATTTTGCTCCAAAAAAAATGCTTTTAATTTTAGCATTAATGTTAACGGTTTTTAATGCGCTTTCGATTATTGCGCCAACTTATAACTTTTTATTTGCTTCCAGATTTCTTTCCGGATTACCGCACGGCGCTTTCTTTGGTGTTGGAGCTGTAGTCGCAAGCCGTTTGGCAGATAAAGGCAAAGAAGCACAAGCCATTGCTATTATGTTTTCAGGATTAACATTGGCAAACTTAATAGGCGTGCCGATTGGTACTTATATAGGACATCATTTTATTTGGCGTTATACCTTTATATTAATAGCAATTGTAGGTTTGCTTACATTTTTATTTATTTCTTTATGGATGCCAAAATTAGATAAAGGTGAAACTGTCAATATGAAAACGCAGTTGTTGTTTTTTAAAAAGACAGAAGCTTGGCTCATTATCGGTATTACAGCAATTGGATTTGGAGGATTATTTGCCTGGATTAGCTATATCGCTCCTTTATTAATTAATGTGTCTAAATTTTCTGCAGAAGATGTTTCTTATATTTTAATATTAGCTGGACTCGGAATGGTTGTCGGAAACTTTGCCGGAGGAAAACTAGCCGATAAATTTTCGCCAGCACCAACCACATTAGCTTTGTTGTTTGTAATGTCTGTCGATTTAATTTTAGTTTACTTTTTCTCATTTAACCAATACGCTTCTTTATTGCTGACATTTTTGACTGGCGCAATTTCATTTTCAGTTATTGCACCAATACAAATGCTAATGATTAGAACTGCAACAGGCGCAGAGATGATTGCCTCGGCTTCGCTTCAAGGAAGTTTTAATATAGGTAACGCTTTAGGTGCTTTTTTAGGCGGATTGCCTTTAGCGGCAGGTTATAGTTTTGCTTCGCCAAATCTTATTGGTGTTGGCATGTCGATTATCGGAATGATCATTACTTTGGTTTTAATGCGAAAACACAAAGCTAACTTGCAGTTGCAGAGCGCTTAAAAAATCAACTTTTAAAAAACATAAACCCTTAAACATAAAGTTTGAGGGTTTTTTTGTGCCTTTCCGAAACCTAAATTCATTCTAAAAAATTTAATCTGTAAGAATTGATTGGTTTATTTCTTTTTGTAGTATAGTTGCTTTTCTTTTTAAAACAAAACGTACTGGCTGGTAATACAATAATTATTTTTCATGTAATCGATTGTTTTTTTAATAAAAATGAAACAAATCAATATTTAGGAATAATATATTTAATATTTTTTCATAATATAAATTACATATGTCGTATAAAAAACAACCTTTATTTTTGATATATAATTTTTTTTAGCAAATTTTTATGAATTTTAATTTTTTATATGAAAAAAATATTTATGTTTGTGTAATCGATTACAAGATTGGCTACAATGTTAAAATAAAAAATTTAAATTTTAACGAAATCGATTGAAAAACCGTACTGCTATTGATGTAAGAAAGTTTTAAACTGTAAGAAATTAAAAAATTAGAATAAAAAAAACCACTAAAAACCATAAAACCAATTAATAACTTAAACAATAAACCATGAATTTTAAAGATTTATTTAATAAAGGAGCAAACTATTGTTTTGTTTTCTTGTTGTGCTTATTGATGAGCAATCGAATGAGTGCGCAGAATGTAACACTAGAAGGTACCGTAAAAGATGCTCAAGGTTTAGGCCTTCCGGGTGTTAATGTACTTGAGAAAGGAACAAAGAATGGGACTTCTACAGATTTTGACGGGCACTATAGATTAAAGCTTACAAATACCAAAGGAGTAATCTCTTTTTCATTTATAGGTTTTAAAACAAAAGAAGTTCCTGCAACTGGAAAAACTAAAATTGATGTTGTTTTGTCTGAAGACTCTAATAACTTAAATGAAGTTGTGGTTGTTGGATATTCTAGTGTTAAAAAACAAGATTTAACAGGTGCAGTTTCTGTAGTTTCTGGGAATGACTTAAGAAAAAATCCCGTAGCTAATTTAGCAGAAGCGCTTACTGGGCGTGTTGCCGGAGTTCAGGTAACGTCTTCTGAAGGTTCTCCAGATTCTGAAATCAAAATTAGAATTCGTGGCGGCGGATCATTAACACAAGACAGTGCGCCGCTTATTTTAGTAGACGGATTTCCTGTAAATAGTATGAACGACGTTCCGGCTGCCGATGTAGAATCTCAAACTATTTTGAAAGACGCCTCGTCAACTGCAATTTATGGTTCTAGAGGAGCAAATGGAGTAATTTTGATTACTACAAAAAGAGGTAAAAACGGAACAATATCGGTAAACTATAATATGTTCTATGGTATGAAAACCATGGCAAAACAAATTGATGTTCTTGATCCGCAAGATTTTGTAAAATGGCAATATGAATATGCATTATTAGATAATGACATTCCATCATACGAAAAATATTTTGGAAGCTACCAAGACAGAGATTTATATAATGGTGTAAAAGGTGATAATTGGCAGAAACAAATTTACGGACGTACTGGCGAAGTTCAAAGCCGTGATTTAGGAATACGTGGTGGTTCTGATAAAATCAACTTTAATTTTAATTATGCTCATTACGATGAAAAAGCGATCATGATTGGTTCAGATTTTAAAAGAAATAACCTTTCGCTGGCTTTAAACAGCAAAGCTTCTGATAAAATCGATCTTGCTTTTACAATGCGTTACGCAGATACAGAAATAAACGGAGGCGGACTTAACGAACAAAAAGAAGTTTCTTCTGCAGATGCTCGTTTGCGTCATGCGGTTGGTTATTCTCCAATTCCATTGCCTGGATTAACAACAGATAATACAGATGAAGCTGTTTCTAGCTATCTTGTAAATCCTTTTGTTGCAACAGCAGATACAGATCGTCAGCAAAACAGAAAAGTATTTAATATGCTTGGAAGTTTTTCTTGGAAAATAATTAAAGATCTTCAGTTTAAATCAGAATTCGGATTAGATAATTTCTATTATCAAGATTATCGTTTTTACGGAAGAAGCACATATTATGTAAATAACGTTCCTGCATCTGAAAACCAAGGTATGCCGGCACTTACTATCGGAGATCGTAAAGATTACAGATTTAGAAATGCAAACACGCTTACTTACGATTTTAGTAAGTTTCTTGGAGAAAATCATCATTTGAAAGTTCTTGCAGGAGAAGAGATGATCAATTCTACTTCAAATCAAGTAATGACTGTACTTCATGGTTTTCCAAAGTTTTTTGATTTTGATCAATCAAAAAAATTAACAACACAAGGAAAACCAAATTCTGTTGATAATTACTATAGTCCAGATGATAAATTGCTTTCGTTTTTTGGAAGTATGAATTATGACTACAAAGATCGCTACTTGTTTACAGCAACTTACCGTGCGGATGGTTCTAGCAGATTCTTAGGAGATAATCGTTGGGGATATTTTCCGGCAGCTGCTGTAGCTTGGAAAATTTCTTCTGAGAATTTCTTGAAAGATGTATCTTGGATCAACTTGCTTAAACTTAGATTAAGTTATGGAGAAGCTGGAAACAATAATATTCCGGTAGGACAAACAGTTCAAAATTTTGAATCTTCTACTACAACATGGATCAATGGTGTTGGAAGTTATTGGGCAGCATCAAAAACATTGGCTAATCCTGATTTGAAATGGGAAACGACAGTAACTCAAAACTTAGGTCTTGATTTTGATTTCTTTAAAGGCCGTGTAACGGGATCGCTAGAAGCTTATAAAAATGTTACTAAAGATCTTTTAATCAATTTTCCAGTTCCAGGAACAGGTTATGATTTTCAATACAGAAATATGGGGGAAACTCAAAATAAAGGTTTTGAGGCTACTGTAAATCTTGCGATAATAGAAAAACCTAATTACGGATTAAGCTTTTCTTTTAATATTGGTGTAAACGAAAATAAAATCAATTCACTTGGTGTAATGAGCAACTTTGGTGCTAATACAAACTGGGCATCTACTCAAATTGGAAATGATTTCGCAGTAAACGTTGGTTCTCCAATTGGTTTAATGTATGGTTATAAAAACGATGGCCGTTATGAAGTTTCTGACTTTGATTATAACGGAACAGCTTATACTTTGAAAGCTGGAGTTGCAAATGCTTCAACTGTAGTTGGAAATGTGCAGCCAGGTTATATGAAATTAAAAGATCTAAATGGTGATGGTGTTGTTAATAACAGTGATCAAACTGTTATTGGAAATGCTAATCCAAAAAGTTCTGGAGGTTTTGCAATCAATGCTAATGCTTACGGATTTGATCTTTCGGCTGGTTTTAACTACAGCATTGGAAATGACATCTACAACGCAAACAAAATTGAGTTTACAACTTCTAACCAAAACGGACAATACAGAAACTTAAGTTCAGAAATGGCAGATGGAAAAAGATGGACAAATCTTAATGTTGAAACAGGCCAATTAGTAACAGATCCTACTGCTTTAGCAGCATTAAATGCTAACACAACAATGTGGTCACCGTATATGAATCGATTTGTTTTTAGTGACTGGGCTGTTGAAGATGGTTCTTTCTTAAGACTTAATACTTTAACATTAGGTTATACTGCACCAAATTCATTTATTAATGCAGTGGGCGCAACTAAATTGAGATTTTACCTGACAGCTACAAACGTTTTTGTTATTACAAACTATTCAGGTCCAGATCCAGAGGTTTCTACAAGAAGAAATACGCCTCTTACGCCAGGAGTTGATTATTCAGCTTATCCGCGCAGCAGACAATTGGTTTTTGGTTTAAACCTAAGTTTTTAATTAAATAATTATCAAGATGAAACATAAAATAATAATAGCAGGTCTAATCATAACAAGTCTTTTTACTTCTTGTCAAGAAGATTATTTAGATGCACCAGCACAATCAACACTAGACGAGTCAGTAATTTTTTCTACAGCAGGACTAGCTGAAGGCGCAGTAAACGGAATAAAAGTACCTTTTGCTGAGACAAACTCTTATAGAGGCCGTTTTCTTCCTTTTTACGGATTAAATACAGATGTTGAATGGTACAACACATCTCAAACAGCTGGTGATGCAGCAGATTTATGTGTATACGATGCAAAACCTATAAATTCACAAATGAATACAACCAACAATGCTTGGGCTATGATGTATTCAGGAATTGAACGTGCTAATATCTGTATTCGCGGTTTGCGCCAATATGGCGATCCTAGACCAGGAACAGATCTTGGTTATTTATTAGGAGAAGCATTAACATTGAGAGCTATTTATTACGCAGATTTAATTAAAGCTTGGGGCGATGTTCCAGCTCGTTTTGAACCAATTAATTCGGCAACAATTTATTTGGCTAAATCAAGTCGTGATGTGGTTTACAAACAAATTATTGCAGATTTAGGAGAAGCTTCTGCTTTGGTTCCATGGCCAAATGAAACAGCTAAAACAAGTACAGTAGAAAGAATCAATAAAGCTTTTGTAAAAGGATTTCGCGCTCGTTTAGCTTTGGCAGCAAGTGGTTTTCAGCAATATCCTGACGGAATTAGAAGAAGCACAGATCCTGAACTTTCTGTTGGAAATATGTACAGATTGGCTTTAGATGAATCTCGTTCTGTAATTTCTAGCGGAAAAGCCAGTTTAGAATCTTCATTCGAAACTTTTTGGAGAAAATACAATCAAGAAAATACTACAGCAGGAGGAGAATCTCTTTGGGAACTTCCTTTTGCAGATGGTAGAGGAAGAATGTTGTTCAGTTTTGCTGTTCGTCATACAACTAATGACCAGTTTCATGCTAATGGCGCTAACCGCGGAGGAACTGCAGGACCGCTTCCATTCGTATTTTATGATTATGATCAAGCCGATTCTCGCCGCAATGTAACTTGCGTTCCTTACAAATGGGGTACAGCTGTAAACAATGTTGCTAAACAAGAATTAGGAGCGTTAAATACTTGGTATTTTGGAAAGTATCGTTATGAGTGGATGACTCGTTTTGTTACCTCAACAAATGATGATGGTGTAAATAAAATTTATATGCGCTACGCTGAGGTACTTCTTATCGCTGCTGAAGCGGCAAATGAATTAGAAGGGCCAGGCGCAGCGGCACCGTATTTAAAAGAAATCCGCAGAAGAGCTTTTGCGCCAGCAGTTCAAGCTGTCAAAGTAGATGCTTATGTAAATGCCTTAACAAGCAAAGAGGCAATGTTTAACGCCCTTGTTGAAGAAAATAAATTTGAATTTACTGGCGAAATGGAGCGTAAGCAAGCACTTATTCGTTGGAATTTGCTTAAAGCAAAATTAGATCAGGCAAAACAAAAAATGACAAATTTAGCAGCACATACAGGAGAGTATGCAGATGTTCCAGCAACTTTATATTATAAATTTAAAGCAGACAACGTAACTCTTGATATCTATGGGTTAAACAGAGGCGAAACAACAAATCCAGGAACAGATTACACTTCAGTAGCTTGGAATAATTTAATTGATACTAAGATAAATTCACTGTATAAAACAGGTGTTAATCCTGACAACAGACAGTTCTGGCCAATCTGGCAAGTATTTCTTGACGGAAGCAACGGGAAATTAGTTAATGATTACGGTTATTAAGAATCTTAGAAAAAATTAATTATAAATTATAATTGTTATGAAAACAAAATATATAGTAAAAGGATTAATAGCCACATTCTTGCTCGCTTTTGCAGTTTCAAGCTGCGAAAGTTATACAGATGAATTGTTAGATGGTTTAGGAAATACAAGAGAATTTTCTCCTATATCACTTACGGCAAAAGTAAAAAATCAAACTACTGTTGAACTTAATTGGACAGTAAACGAAGCTGCAGATCATTATGTAGTAGAGTTTAGCGCAGATGATGCTGAGTTTAAAACAATTTATAAAACAGTTGAAGTTACTGCAGCACAATTACCGGTATCTGTTGCCTTAGAAGGTGAAACTGTTTATTCTATCAGAGTAAAAGCAATTACAACTGGATTAGCAGATTCAAAATGGTCTGTAATAACAGCAACTACTTTATCTGAACAGCTTTTCTTGCCGGTACAGCCGATAGATATCGAAGCAAAACAAGTTACTTTAAGATGGACGCCTAATAGCAATGTTACTCAAATTACAGTTGCGCCAGGAGGTATTGCGCATACTATTACACCTGCAGAAAAAACGGCAGGAGTTGCAGTAATAACTGGACTTACAGGAGAAACTGCTTATACGGCTACATTGCTTAACGGAGCAAAAAAGAGAGGCACAGCCACTTTTACAACTGGAATCGACATCGGAACTGGTATTTTAGTTAAACCTACAGATGACTTGAATGCAGCAATTTCGGCAGCAAACGCAGGAGCTGTACTTGTATTAATGCCAGGTGATTATACCGTTTTTACAGGGGAGTATATTTTAACAAAACCAATTACGATTAGAGGTTTGAGAAGTTATGATAAGCCATTAATTCATGGTAAATTCACTCTTAATGCTGGAGCAACTTCGCTAAGTTTAATTGATTTAGATATCAATGGAGATAAAACACAGACAGATGCTGTAAAATACAATGAAGTAAGTGCAGGATATGGAGCTCTTTTAATTAGTGGTTGTAATATTCATGATTTTGCAAAATCATTGATATCACAATCTGTTACAGGAAGCACTAAAATTGCTTCTGCTACAATCGAAAACTCTATTGTTACAAATGTATTGACTACTGGTGGGGATTTTATCGATTTTAGAACTTCAAATTTAGCTTCTTTAACACTTAAAAACAGTACTTTCAATAATTGTGCTGTAGCCCGTGATTTTATCCGTATCGATAACGCAGCTGGTCTAACAGGAACTGGTTTAACAACTAATGTATTGATTGATGCTTGTACGATTTCTAATAAAGGTATGACAGCAACAAATAGAATTTTATATGTTCGTTTTAATGCTAATGCATCTATAGTAAGAAATACAATATTTGCTGATACTCCTGGAATCTATTCAAACCAAAATGGTACTGCAACAGCAACAACACCGCCAACATTTACAGCTAATAATTACTTCAATTCAAGTTTATTATACACAGTTGGTGCCGCTGCCATTACAGTTGATAAATCAACAACCTATACGACATTGAATCCACAATTTACAAATGCAGCTGCTGGAGACTTTACAATAAGTAATCAAGCATTAAAAGATGCTAAAGTGGGAGATCCACGTTGGATTAAATAATATTTTTACAGTTAGTTTAGTAAAAAGGGATGCAGTTTTGCATCCCTTTTTTATTTTTATATGGCGTGTGGTTTAAATCCGTCTACTCCGCGTACCATTAACACCAACAATTTATTCAATATCCAAATCAAATTTTTCTAATAATCCTGCCAGTGCAGCATGCGTCACTCTAGTTCTTTTGATTTTGTTTTCAGAAGGATCAAAAGCGTAATTCCTTGAACTTCTAAAGTCTGTTTTTTCCAAGATGCATTCCATGAAAGTGGCATTAGACAAATCGCAGTTTTTAAAGATTGCCAGAGACAAATCGGTATTAGAGAAATCAACATCTTTTAAGGAACAATCAATGAATTGGGTTTTCTTTAATTTTTTATAAATGAAAGTCGAATAATCTAAAAGACAATCATGAAAATTCATCGAAAATAAAAAACTGTTGCTTGAGCTGAAGTCTAATCCCATTAATTTACAGCCAATAAATGTGATATTTTTTAAACCTGTATTTTTAAGAACGGCCAACGAAAGATTACAGTTTTTAAACGTACAATCTAAAAAGTCAATCGAACTGAAATCACTTTTTGAGAAGTTGCAATTGATGAACTCGCAATTTACAAATTCGTTATCCGTTAGTTTTTGATCCGAATAATCAATCGTGTCAAAAGTTTTGTTTTGATGCAGTGCAGCTTCCATAAATAATTAAGTTGAGGTTGAAGAGGATTTGGCTAAGCCGATTTATTCTAATTCGATACAGTCAAAAATGTTGTTTTGAAGAAGTAATTCCGAAATTTCGATTTCGCTGTCGATTCTTAAAATGTTATCACAATCTTCAAGATCAAAATTCCACGAAGCA
This sequence comes from Flavobacterium sp. KJJ, assembly GCF_000708595.2. Taxonomy (GTDB): domain Bacteria; phylum Bacteroidota; class Bacteroidia; order Flavobacteriales; family Flavobacteriaceae; genus Flavobacterium. The sequence continues at coordinate 306,115 of NZ_JARP01000003.1, forward strand.
TCTGGCAGCAATTCCTGAAGAACTGTTTCTGCTAACTCTAATTTGGATTTTGTATCAACTGAAGTTTTAAAAACAAAAATCATAATCTGCTCTTTTTTTATGGTGCAAATTTCAATAAATGCTTTTTGAGTTGATAGGATTCTGTAATCAATAATTAGGATTTATCAATCAATTTTCGGTATTGAATAGGAGTAAGATCTTCGTGTTTTTTAAAGAAACGGCTAAAATAAGATTGATCTTCATGACCAACATGCATTGCTATTTCGCTAACCGAAAGCGTAGTTTGATATAATAAATATTTGGCTTCAAGCAATATGGTTTCATCAATCCATTTTGTGGCCGACTTGCCGGTTGCAGTTTTAACTGATTTGTTGAGATGATTCGGCGAAACATTCAGCAATGAAGCATAAAACTTTACCTGATGATTGATTTTAAGATTGGCGTAAATGAGTTCTTTAAACTTAGCCGAAAGCGCCATTGCAGCTGTTCCGTTTTTAGAAGTTTTTACAGCATTTTTATTCATTTCACAAAACAACGCCATTAAATAAGACTGAACAAGTTCTAAATTAGAAATACCATTTTCAACATATTCAACTTGTAATCGATGAAATAAATTGAAAATAAAGAACGCATTTGTTTCTGAAAAAACAATATTTGGAGTGCCGCCAATTTTTAGAAAATCAAAATCGTGAATCATTTCGCCGTTGGCATATTTTCCAATTAAAACATCAGGATGAAACTGACAAATATAACCAACATGCTTACTGTTAATGTGTTCTATTGAGAAAATCTGCCCAGCCGGAACCACAATAATTTCGTTTGGATTTGTTAAGTATTCTTCAAAGCCAATTTTAATTACATGAACGCCCGAAGTTATGAAAATAATGGTATGACAACTGTGTTTAGAAGGCGGAACAGGATGCTGCAATTGCATTGTTTCTTCCATCTTCAAGCAAAAAAAACGTTCTGAATTTGATGTAAAAAGCTGATTTGCCGGATTATCTAAACCAAGAAATTTTTCTCTAAATCCCTTCGCTCCGTACGTTTTTACTTTTTCAGCTGTTTTGTCTTTCATTTATCAGGCGAAGATTCGCTCTTGTTTAGTTTTCAGAATCAATATCAAATTTAAAGAAATCAAATAAACCGAAAAGAATTAACCAAGCAGCAAAAATGTATACCAGCACTTTTTTATAATCAAATTTATTGTAGTTCATCGCACGAAGCCACTCGTCTTCGGGTTCAGATAATTTATAGTATACAATAAATAGCCCCAAACCTAATGCGGCAAGCCCTGCAATATACTTAAGAATCATGTTAGGTTTAGATTTTTTGATTTCTCCATAAAAAATGATAGAGGAAACAATTACAAATAAAACCAACAACAGATCTGTATTTATAAAATTATGATAATGTATGCATATTCTCCAAAGATCTGCAAGACCAACAATAATTAAAAGGGCTCTAGAAGTGACCCAAAAAGGATAAGAAGAAGCATAAAGTTGTTTCATATAAATGGGTAGGTTAGTTAAATTAATTAGTTTATTTTTTTTTCTTTCAATAATACAATCTAAAATCGAGTAATTGGCACAAAGCATAATGTTTTTGGTACAGTTCTTCAACAACTTCCATAAGATCGTCATTGTCTTGATACAGGCTAAAAAAAGCTTTGTCGATTGTACTTGAGCTTGCTATTTTATTGTAAGTAGATCCGTAGCCCGAAATCGCGCGCGCACCAGTAATGTCAAGAAAATATTGGGCTTCTTCTTCGTTTAAATCTAATATTTTCTTATTCGCAAAATGAATGATTTTCCCTTTCATTTTTCCTTCAAAAAGTTCTGCAATTTCTTCAAGGCTGTAATAATAATCGTGAAGACAGATATTGTTAGGTTCTCCTGGCATTACGAGATAAATAATTTCATAATCCTTAAAATTATGATCTTCGTAAAGCAGTACATTCAAACTTTCTTCTAAGCCTTCGATGGTATCGCAGGTTTTATAAATACTCGCAATGCCTTGATCGATAGCAATTTCCTCTAAGTTTCGAACCACTTGAGTTTCTAAATAAGTATCTACATCAGGAACGCCTTCCAGACAGAAAATAAATTTATCATTATCCATAAGAGTACACTTTCAGGTTGGAATTAGTGATGAAAGACTCACTTTGTTTTGGTTCTAACAAAAGTATTTTTTTATGCGGAAAAAGCGTTATAGGATTAACATTTTAACTTGTTTTTTTGAATGGTTGAGCGTTTTTAAATTTTTAGCAGAAAGAAGTAACCGCGCTAAAATGAAAATAATTATAATGAAATGATATAAAATATTTTAAAAATATTGCATCAATTTGATACAATTTGGAACAACTATTACATCGCCTTTTACGCACCAAATCACTAGTTTTGAATTACTGAATATACATTTCAAAAGCAATAAAAAAAAGTCAAAATGATGAACGAGAGAGTGATGGAGAAGTTAGGCATATTAGCAGATGCTGCAAAATATGATGTTTCGTGCGCGTCTAGTGGCAGCAAGCGAGAGAATAAAAACAAAGGAATTGGAGATGCTAAAGGCTACGGAATTTGTCATGCTTTTACAGAAGACGGACGCTGTGTTTCCCTGCTCAAAATTTTACTTACAAACCACTGCATTTTTGACTGCGCCTATTGCGTCAGCAGAAAAAGCAATGATATTAAACGCGCTGCTTTTACCGTTCAGGAAGTGGTAGATCTTACTATTGGTTTTTATAGAAGAAATTATATTGAAGGTTTATTTTTAAGCTCCGGTATTTTTGATAATGCAGATTATACAATGGAACGTTTGGTTCGAATCGCTAAGAAATTGCGTTTAGAAGAAAATTTTAACGGCTATATTCACTTAAAAGCAATTCCCGGCGCAAGTGACGAATTGATGAAAGAAGCCGGAATTTACGCTGACCGTTTAAGTGTAAATGTAGAAATGCCAACAGAGCAAAGTCTTAAATTACTAGCGCCGGATAAAAATCATATTGATGTGATTAAACCGATGGAATATCTTAAAAATGAAATTATCGGTTACAAAGAAGAAAAGAAACTCAATTATAAAGCGCCGTCTTTTGCTCCGGCAGGTCAAAGCACACAAATGGTAATTGGCGCAACAAAAGAAAGCGATCTTGAAATTCTTGGAATGGCCGATTATTTTTATCAGCAAATGAATATGCGACGCGTTTATTATTCTGGATATGTCCCAATTAGTAATGATAACCGCCTTCCTGCTATTGGAACACCAGTGCCGATTATACGTGAAAATCGTTTGTATCAAGCCGACTGGCTGATTCGTTTTTACGGATTCAATGTAAATGAAATCGTTGGTTTTAATCAGCCAAATCTCGATTTGGATATTGATCCAAAATTGGGATGGGCTTTGCGTAATTTAGATCAGTTTCCGGTTGATATTAATACCGCCGATTTAGAACTTATAAAACGAATTCCGGGAATTGGTTATTTAAGCGCTAAAAAGATCGTTGCTGCAAGACAGTTCAAAAAACTTGTTCCGTATGATTTAAAGAAGTTGGGAATAGCCTATACGCGTGCTAAATATTTTTTGGCTTTTGCAACGCCGTTTCAAATGCAGAGAGATTTTACTTCCATACAAATCAAAGATCAGATTTTAAATATTCAAAAAAGTAAATACAAAAACGATTTCTCGAACCAGCTTGCCTTATTTTAATAAAATGACACAGATAATTTATGACGGAACTTACGAAGGCTGGCTTACTGCCGTATTCGAAATTTATGAATATAAATTAGAAGATATTGTTTTTGCAAAAAATGAAGCTTCTGCTGCTTTGCTTTTTTCTACTTCTCATCATGTTATAACAGATGAATCAAAAGCAAACCGTGTTTTAAGCGGCCTGAAAAAACGCCTTTCGGCAGAAGGATTTGCAGATCTTTATAAAGCATTTTTATCTGATGTAAACGAAATTGAAGAAATAATGCTTCGGTTTGCAAAACATGTTTTATCAAGTTCAAAAAATGTGGAAGAAGATTTTAGCAACAATGCCGTTTGGGATCTCAGAAAAGCAACCCGATTGACCAGAAAAGAAGCACATAGAATGGAAGCTTTTGTTCGTTTTAAGCTCACGAAAGATGAATTATATTATGCTATAATTGAGCCCGACTGTGATGTTTTGCCACTCATAGAAAATCATTTTAAAAAACGCTACGCAGATCAGCGCTGGTTAATTTATGATACAAAACGCAAATACGGAATTTATTATGATCTTGAAAATACTTCAACAATACAGTTGCAGTTTAATCCGGGAGCGAGTTCATCTAAATTTTTAACTGAGATATGCGATGAACAGGAAGAGTTTTTTCAGGAGCTGTGGCGACACTATTTTATCCATGTAAATATTGAATCGCGAAAAAATATGAAAGTTCATTTGCAGCATATGCCAAAACGTTATTGGAAATATTTGACAGAGAAAATTCCGAATATAAAGAAAGAGGCTCGTTAAGGCCTCTTTCTTTATTCTAATTAATTATTTTCAACCAGTTCAATATCCATTGTTTTGATCAATCCATCTTTAAAAGTATAGATATGTTTTACTAATCCGTCAAACATTAATCCGCCTTGCAAATCTTTTACATTTTGATGCACCTTAACTTCTAAGCTTCCGTTTTCTCTTTCATTAAAACCAACAGGCTCAACTTTCGGGTTTATTTCAGTCCATTGTCTGGTCCAATATTCCTTAATTTCATTATGTCCGCTAATATAACCGCCCTCCCAAGCTTTAGACCATTGTACATCTTCCTGCATTGTCGATAATGCGTTATCAATGTTTCTTTCATTAAAAGAATTATAGGCTTTCTTGATGGTATCTTCGAATTGATTTTTCATTACTTTTTAAATTGAATTAATAAAAGTCGTTTACAGATTAAGCTAATGTACAATCTTTTTAGTTTCTGTTTTGAAGAAAATTTTCTGAAATTATAATGCTTCTAGCTGCCAAGATCCGGAATATAAAATTTTGCTATTTCTTCAATTATGTCCTGTGGAGCACTTCCTGTAAGATTTGTAAAAAGTAGTATGGTGAGATTATCTTTAGTATAAGTTACAAAAGCGGCACGGCCTCCACCAATAGGAGCAACTGCAGGATGTTTTTTTCTATTTATCACTGGCCAGCCCAATGCGTAGGCATTTAAAATTCCTCCAAAGCCATCAAAGGTTCCATTGTTTAATTTTACAGGGTTCCAGATTTCATTTATCTTTTCTTTGTCTTTTAGAAGTTTTCCCGACTGTAAAGCAAGAATCCATTTTGTCATTTCTTCGGCTGTTGTAAAAGCACCAGCATCAGCTTTCATTTTTGTCGGAAATTCTTCGTGTGTCTCTACTAACTTATTGGTTTTACTATATTCATTTGTTATTTTGTCTTGAAAATAATACGAATAAGTAGGACTTTTGTTTTTAATGACATCATAGGAATTTGCATAATATATTGAAGTCATTCCAGCCAAATCAAATTGATTTTTACGAACAAAAGTTTCAAAATCTAGTCCGCTGCATTTTTCAATAATATGCTGTAAAATGAAATAATTTGTGGCATTGTAATAGAATTTTTCTCCTGCATTAGATAGTAAAGGCAGTTTTTTGACTTTAAACCAAGCCGAATCCTGACCCTTTCCTCCAATTAAATCTCTTTCATCTTCAATATCAGGAAGGCCAGAAGTATGACTCAGTAATTGCTTGATTGTGATTTTATTCCAAGATGCTGGAATCGAATCTATGTAAAGAGAAATAGAATCCTGAATATTAAGTTTATTTTGTTCTTCTAATTGCATTATGGCTACGCTGGTAAAAACTTTTGCAATAGAATTTATTGAAAAAATGGTATTGGTTTTTACAGGTATTGAAAAGGATACGTTTGCAATACCAAATGCTTTTGAAAGAAGAATTTTTTTATCTTTAAGAATTACTAACTGACAGCCAGGAATTTTTTGTTTTTTCATTTCGGCTCCTAGATAATTTATCACTTTAGTCGTTTTATCTTGTGCTGAAATATAATTTTGACTAACAAAAAACATACAAAATATTAAAAATCTTATTTTCATAACAGAGTAGTATTTTTTGAGTTTACATGCCTGGCCAATAAAGGAAATTGAATTTATGACCATCTGGATCTGCAAAACCAAATGTATATCCTTTTTCGAATTTTTCTGGTTCAGAATAAATTTTTCCTCCAGCTTCTTTAACTTTAACATACCATTGATCTACTTCTTCTATGCTTTTGGCAGAAATTGAAAAAATTATTTCAGTTTCGTTTTCAAGATTGGCGGTTTTGCTTCTCGCACTTTCTTCAAATCTAGTTTTTATAAAGAAATTAATAACAAATTTACCTTTGCTAAATAAAATACTAGATAGTTCATGCGTACGATTTCCGTTGGTTTTAAAACCCAAATCGGTGTAAAATTTGGTTGTTCTGTCTAAATCATTCGAGGCAAGATTTGCCCATATCATTTCAGGTTCCATAAGCTTAAATTTTAGATTATTTGCGATAACTAAGTTATGAATTAATGTTTTATATAGTTTTATATTGTAGGTATTTGCTTTTCTTTCAAAATGATAAAATCATATCATTTTGATAAGGAAACTGGTAAGTGCTAAACGATGCTTTTTCTGATTAAGTATTTGTTTGTAAGTATTTTGTGGTTTTGTAAAGTTTTGTTGATACCGTTGGTATATAATTTGGATAGAATGATTTTATACTTTCAAATTTACTAATAAATAGTAAGTACACTAAAATATGAAAACGCAAAAACGTACTATAGATTTTTTGAGCAAAGATTTTCTATCGGGTAAACCAATTCAAAAAGAAACAACCATATTACTTAACAGTCAAACGAATGAAGAACTTTTAGAGTTCACGATTGACGTTGCTAATTCTGAACATGTTTTTTGGGTAAAAGAGATTTGCGAAGTTACATTGTCATCTGCGTTAGCTCGCGGAACAGGCATTTCAGGTCGGTCAGCAGCATCGCTTGAGGAAAAAGTGAAAAAAGGCGAAGCTGTTATTGCTTTTGCATCAAATGGCAAATGGGCAGGATTCTCGTTTATCTCTTCTTGGGAAAATGGGCGATATGTTTCTAATTCCGGATTGATAGTCGCGCCTGAATTCAGACATACAGGTTTGGCAAAAAATATTAAAAGAAAAATTTTTGAGCTGAGCCGTCAAAAATATCCAGAAGCAAGCATATTCAGTTTGACAACAGGCTCGGCAGTAATGAAAATGAATCATGAACTCGGTTTTGAGCCGGTTACTTACGCAGACTTAACTGCCGATGAACTTTTTTGGGAAGGATGTAAATCTTGTGTCAATTGCCCTATATTAATGAATAAAGAAAGGAAAAACTGTTTGTGTACAGCAATGCTGTTTAATCCAAAACAGAATAATCGTAATGTTTAAATTATATTTTCAATCAGTTGAATTTGAACGTCAATAACTTGCTGTTATTCCTGTTCTAAATTATCAACAGCAGAAATCTGATCCAATATATTGGTTTGGTTTGGCGAAATGTAATTTTTTATTTCAGGAGTAGTTTCCTTCTTAAAAAGAATGTCTAATGCATTATAAAGTCGTAATAAAACCTCTCTATCCTCTTTTTCAATCTCTAAAGCCGTGTTGAAATTAAAAACATAATTATTCGAATTGCGTACTTCTACTTTTATCGTTTTAGATGTGATTTTGAATTTGACGATATCCATATTATTATAAATTTATTAGTTTGCAAAAATGCTATTTTAATGGCAGTTACTGCGGCTATTTTTTTGTTTTTTTTATTTGAATAAAAATTTGTCTTTGAATAATCAAAGCATTCAGAATATTTGCGGGAATCTGTAATCAAACTTAAAATAATTCCAGCTGATTATTGGGATTAATGGGTTTGTTTTTTTGAGGCTTTGCATCGCCAAAAATAGTTCGTCCGCCGTATTGATGTGATTCGTCTCTTTCTCTTTGAATCAGTGCATCAAAGTTAGCATTAGGCGTAAAGCTTTCTTCAGCTTTTCTTGAGATTTCAGATAACTTTTGAATCGCTTGAATTTTGTCACTGTTGCCTATTTTGGCACGATTAATTGCTCTTTGTAAAGTATCAATGGTCTCATCATAAATTTTTACCGGAACAGGAAATGGATGCCCGTCTTTTCCACCGTGAGCAAAAGAAAAACGCGCTGGATCTTCAAATCGGGTAGGAGTGCCGTAAATTATTTCACTTACCAATGCTAATGATTGCAGTGCTCTTGGCCCCATTCCTTTTAAAAGCAAAAGTTCTTCAAAATCTTCTGGTTTATTTTCGTGAGTTGCCCAAAGCATTGCGCCAAGTCTTTTCATATTAACATCTTCCATCCTGACATCGTGATGTGCGGGCATAGAAAGGTATTGCATCTCTTTCATAATTTTTGTGGGAGACTCTTTTGATAATTCTAAAATTCCTTCTCTCGATTTTGTTGCTGCCTGAGCGGTAAGATTTAAAATAGAACCTTGATTTTCACCATAAATAAAAGTATGCGGCTCATTTATAAAAGATTTTAAATCTTGTGAATGCCAATGATATCGTCGCGCAGTTTTAGAATTGGGATTCATGCCTTGCTGAATAACAGCCCATTGTCCTTTATTGTCAACGATAAAATTATGCTGGTACAATTGGAATCCGTCTTGAATTGCTGTATTGTCAACTTTAGCAGTAAGTTTGCTGCAATTCGCAAGATTGTTGCCGTCAAGACCTGTTTTTTCGCCTACAGCTAAAAGTTCTTGTGGAGTTAACATTGAATGTTTGCCTTTTCCTCCGCAGATATATATGCCAAGTTCTTTTGAATGCGGGTTTACTGATTTTTTTAATGCTCCAAGTACAGAAGTTGTAATTCCAGATGAATGCCAGTCCATTCCCATCACAGCGCCAAAACTCTGAAACCAGAAAGGATTACTAAGCTTGCTTATCACTTCAGAGGTTGAAAACTCCAAAGCAATCGTTTCTACAATAGCGAAACCAAGCTTAGACATTCGTTCGGCAAGCCATAATGGAACATGTCCATAATGTAAAGGAAGGTCTGCTGTGCCGGAACGTTTCATTTGTTAGATTTGTATTTACACAAAAATACGTAAAATACTTTTAAATGCTTTTTAGGATAATATTTTTACTTTTCAAGTTTTTATACGGATGAAAAATAACTTTAAGCCTAATTGATTCAAATTTCCTGCCGGATTAGAAGTGAATTTTAAAAACAAACCCTTAAAAATTTCTGTTTAAGGGTTTGTTTTTTGTAGCGAGGACGTGAGTTGAACCATTAACCCGCTCCGCTAAGACTTCCTTTTGAAAAGCTGCGCAAATATCTTTGACTTTGCGAAATTTTTAGTTCTGTTTTTTATATAGAATCAACAAACTGTATTTTATAATTTATATTAAATTTTGGTTTAAACTCAGAGGCATTTCCGTGGCATTGCTGTTGAAGACTTTGCTTCTGATAGATTAAAAGTGGAATAGATTTTACAATGGATTAATCAATTACAATACTGTCAATTGCATTTTCCATCGCAGTTTCTTTTATTCCCGGAACTTTTAGTCCTTCAGCTCGAATTGCTGTTAAATCGCTCATGCCCAAAAAGCCAAGAAAGGCTTGTAAATACGGAACTACAAAATCATTGGCTTTGCCGGGACCTTCTGAATAGACACCACCAGAGGTCATAGCAACATATACTTTTTTATCTGTAACCATTCCAATAGGCCGCCCGTCTTCACCATATCCAAAAGTTACTCCGGGTCTGGTAATATGATCAATCCAGGCTTTTAAAGTTGAAGGTATTGTAAAATTGTAAAGAGGGGCTCCAATAACAATGATGTCGGCTTTAAATAATTGTTTTAATAAATCATCAGAAAAGCGGATAGATTCTTTTTGTTCTTCGTTTAATAAATTAGGAGGAGAAAATAAGCTGCGAAGAGAATCAGGATTAAGATGTGGAATTTCATTTTCTGCCAGATTAAGTTCTTCAACCGTGCTGCCGGGATACTTTTTCTGAATTTTTTCTACAATAAGCCGTCCAAGCTTAATACTATAAGATTGATTTCCTTGAATGCTTGACATTAAGTGAAGAATGTGTTTCATAATTTAGAGATATAAAATTTAAAAATTAAAACCCGAATGTGTCAAAATCGTATGCTCATTTTGACTTAAAAGCATGACTTTGTTTTAAGGTTTACTTATGGCAAAGCTAAGAGTATCAGCTATGCAAAAGATAGCAGTTACCTAAAGGAAATCAGTTACTTTTAGGAAAGTTTGTATCTTTACAGCTATGAAAACAATTGAAAAAGAAGTACTTCCAACACAAGATGAATGTGCAGGATCGCTTAAAAACATACTGGATGCTCTGTATGTTTTAAATGGCAAATGGAAAATTGCTTTGATTCTAAGTCTTGTGCAGTCTCCTAAACGGTTTAATGAAATTCGTAAAGAAATTGCAGGAATCTCTCCCAAAATACTGGCAAAAGAACTAAAAGATTTGGAACTAAATGATTTTATTAAACGTACTGTTTATCCAACAACCCCAGTAAGTATTATTTATGAAGCAACAGATTACAGCCGAACTTTAAAAAGTGTAATTCGTGAACTCAGTGCGTGGGGTGAGCAGCACAGAGAAAAGGTGAAAGAAAGTATGAGAAAATAATAAATTGATTCTATTTCCACGCTCCGTGAAGAGTTCCTTTTGAAAAGCTGTGCAAATGTCTCTGACTTTGCGCAATTTTTTTGCTTGTTAGAAATTGTAAACGTTATAAAAGTCTTGGCGATGAAGACTTTGTGGAATGGGGGGATCGTTTTGCTTTTCAAGTTTTTATGCAGATGAAAAACAATTTTAAGCTTAACTAATTCAAATTTCCTGCTAGATAAGAAGTAAATTCCAATAAAAAACCCTTAAACAATTACTGTTTAAGGGTTTTGCCTTTTGTAGCGAGGACGGGAGTTGAACCCGTGACCTCAGGGTTATGAATCCTATAAATAAACACTTTACTATTTAGTAAAGGCTTAATTACAATGATTTTAAAAGCCAAAATCGTTTTGAAACGTTTTTAGCTGTTTTCGTCACTCCCTTATTTATGTTGCAATTTAAGTCAAAGCTTAAATTTTATTAACTATTTTTACTTTATCACCAACTTTTATTTTGCTTAGTAAATCTTTTTCAACATCCAATTCTTTATAAATTTGCAATCCTATAAGAAAGTTTTTCTCTTTTCGTAGTTCCGAAACTAGTGTTGTCATACTGTCTTGAATGTGCATTATCTTAAAGAAACCTTTTGGGATTTCCAAATTACCTAAACTTTTATTAGTTGATGGGTCAATAATTTCATCTCCCTCTTCATAAACTAAAAATCTCATAGAACTATCAATAGAATCTTTTAGACCCTTATTTATAACAATTTGATAATCATCGATTTTAGAGGCAATCACTATATTTGATATTTGTTTATCCATTATAACTTAAGTAATTTTTAATTAATATTGATAATAAAGCATTATTGTCATTATTAAGAATTCTTTCATAATCATCTTGATAGGAATTGACAAAACCATCATCGAAATTGATGATTTTTACTTGTACAAATTTTTCTTGAATGTTCTGTACATATCCATTGGCTAATAATAATTGGAAATTGTTCTTTATATAGTATATAGAAACGCTTTGCGAATACTCAAGATTGCCATTGTTCTCTACTAATAATAACAAATCAGCACTTGAAAATTGGATAACTTTATTGCTTTCATTAGCTAATGTTTTATTGGACATGTAGATATCGTATGTCAACTTTAGCGATATAATTAAAATAAATGAATAGGTTATCCATAAAACTGCAAACCATTTAATGCTGAGCTCAGTATTCCAATCAATGAAGATTGACATTATACCCAAAATGCCTCCTACAATTCCAATTAGAATTGAAATACCATTTAAGGATAAAATCTCTTCTAGTTTCTGTTTTATCATTTTCTAAATTATGACTTTTATAGTTAATAATGATTCGTTGTATTTGTAAGATTATTTTGTTCTATTTAAAAGTAATTCCTGCTTTGCTTGCTTTAACAATTAGATAATTTATAAACGAGCTACTAGAAACAAGCATATATTTTGCATCTTCAAAATCACAATTATGGTCATCCATTAGGGCATGGCGGATTCCATCACTATCACTTGTATAGCCATATAATTGTTTAAAACCTCTTTCCAATGAAGCATGAAGTTTAATTTTCCCTTTAATCTTATCAAGAGCTCCACCTAAACTGTCTTTAGGATTTTCAGATATTGCCTTTGCCACTGATTCAATTGCTGAGATAGACTCTTTTATTGAATTTCTATAATCTGGAGATTTTCTGTCGGAAAGTTTTTCTAAAGCAGATTTTAAGTGAATATTTACACCCTTTAAAGCTGTAAAATGACCAGACTGATTTATTGCATTTTCAATTTCTTCGATTTCATTCGGATTGCTAATGGCTGAAATTGTGTCACCAATAAATCTATAAGCTGAAAATTCTCTTTCTAATATTTCATTGCAAAATATTTTAAAGCCTTCTTTTTCAATATAAAAGGAGTCTGATTCAATATTAGCAAAAAATTCCAATAAGTCATAGGATTCAAACCACTGACCATTAAAAAAGCTATCTCTAATAAACTTTTCTGATTGATAGCGATATTCTGGTATTATATCAATCGGTAATTTATAATGATTGTGCCAAAGTAGTATACAAAACGGATTAAATTCTTCATGTGTGTAAGCATCTCCGTCTTGCAGTGTGTCAATAACAAGAAGTTTTATTCCGTTCCAAAGTCCATTCTTTAAATCATTATCTAAAGACTCGATTTGCATTTGTTTGAATGTCGCTACTTTACCTATTCTTTGAGAAAATTTCATTTCTATAAATTAGTTTATATTTTGCATTTGATTAAGTCAGCAGTTATCTTTTATGTAACAGAATTTGAAAATCGCCTAACGCAAATATAAAGATATTCATGTTAATAATTTTATGGAAATTATGCTGTTCTAAGTTTCACATCGTTTTAAGCAAATGCATGCGAAGTTGCTATAAACTTGCAGTCGCATGTTGACTTTTTATTCTGTTAAAATATCTTTAAAGATTTCAATTAATGTTTCAGATGGGAATTCATACCCTGTTAATCGGTAACTTATTGGACTCAGTTTTTCTCTTATGTTTCTATTAACTGAATCTTCAATTTCTAATTGTGTTTTTCCATTTGGCTTTTTTAAATTATTCATTTTCGACAGATGCTTGTCAATAATAGATTTAAAATTACATTCATTATTTTCAAGATATGGTAACCAATAAATTAATGTATCAATATCTATTATTATGAGATTTTTAATAAAATTAGGGTTGTATTTATCCCTTAGTTTTTCTTTTATTTTAGACAAATACCAATTATTCATAATATAATTAAGTCCTAATATTTCAAATATTCTATCATTTACCAATAAGATTGGATATATTGTTAAATTTTTCTTTGAGTTTACATAATCATCGTATTTGAATTCATTTTCAACTATGTGATTTATTGTAGTTACTAATTGACCAATCCCAATTGGTTTTTTCTTTTGTTCCAGGAATTTTTCTTTAAATGTTTTTAAGATAGTTTCTATATTTCCAGAACTTTTTACTTCTTTAGCAATCAGAACGTCTTTATTTTCAAATAAAAATACCTGATTATTATGTCTTACATAATAGTCGGGTTCATTATCAGTTGTCTCTTTAACTTCTTTTTTTGTTAAATATTTTTTTGAAAAAACTCTATCAAGTATATGTTTCATTAAATATTCTTCGGAAAATTTGGTGTTATAAAAAGAAAAAAAAGTTCTATCATTGGATGGTAAATCGTGTTTTTTATTAAAGCTATCTTTTAAAACAAATCTTACACTTTTATAAAATTTATCTACAACAAAAAAATAATCTATAATTGAATAAGTTTCATCATCGATTTTGTAGAGAGGATGATTTCGTAAGTTTAAGAAATCTTTGTCCTCTGTTATTTCATTTGAGACTAATGAATTTAAGAATAATTTTGATTTCTCATCTTCAACCTTAAACTTAAAACCGTTTTTTTCTGTCTTAATTCTAAGTAATTGCAAAAGTAACATTTTAGTTTCGTTGATTAATTCTTCAGAATTTTCTAAATTAAAGTACTTAAACAAACTTATTTCTAGATATTCATAATCTTTATCTGATTTCAAAAAATCGATTAGTAATTCAAAACGTTTTAGTGTTGATACAATCAATTTAACTAATTCAACATCGTTTCCTTCAAATACTCCTAAATCCGCATTTGAAAAGGACATTGTAATTAACATTTCTGAAAATTTTTCAATATTATCATCTTTAGACATTGAAAAATTTTCTCTTTTATTTACTTGTTCATTTATTATTAAGAAAGATTTTAACAAGTTGATTTCATCTGAATCAATATCAACTATTTTATTTTTTACATTTTCAATTAATAAGTCTCGATTTGCTAATATTTTTTCAGCTAGTTTTAGACTCCCTTCTCTTGAAATTACACAAGGTTTAATTTTTATTTTATTATTCTCACAATATGAGTGAACTCTGTTAATAATATCATTCCTAATATCTATGTTTGAATTTATATTATCATAGTTGGGTTGAGGAAAACTATTGGAAAATCCAATAATATTTAAGAGCGACTCTGGAGAAATTAATTTTAAATATTCAATTATTTCTTTCTGCTTTTCGTCAGGGAAGACCATTCCAAACTCTAATCTAATGATGGTTCTAATCATATTTATTCAATTTATAAAAGTGGTTTAGCCTTTTTAGACAAATTCGAAAAATAGGGTTTGTGTCAAAATATATAATAATTCGTTACAATTCATCTGTTTTTACTTGTTATAATGCTTTATCAGTTAATATTTTTCTAATCTTTACGATTGTATTATTTGATAAGTTGGTAATTGATGCAAGTTTTCTAATTGAATAGTTTTTGTCTTTTATTAATTTCACTCCTTAATTAATAATTAATTTATTCAAGGTCAAAATTCTTGCTAACATCTTTATTGTCATTTTCTGCTATTTTAATTTTCTTAATATAAATTTTCCCATCATTTTCTACTACACTCAAATTATTAGTCCTGTTTTTTGATTTTATAAAAACATAATAGATTCCTGGCTTAGTATTTATTACGTAATTTCCGTTGCCATCAACAGTTTTTTTAGGTAAATTATCATCAAGTTTTAATAACTGCATGTATAAATCAGTAGATATTTTTGCAAACTTTTCAGGTGTTTCTGATTTATATAGTATTATTTGCTCCATATGACTGCTCATATCTCTTTGTGCATCTTCCATTCCTTTTTTGAATGTTTCATTGTCTTGTGCATATTTTTTCTTTCCTTCTGTTTTTTTGAAAGCTACTAAATATTTATCATATCTCTCTTGAGCTTGAAAATACATATTTTGATAAAATTTACCATAATTGTAATTTTCATAGAGTTTGTAATCAAAGTTTTTAACTGTTAGGCTGTCAATCAATATTACTGATGCGCCAATATCCGCTTTGTTTCCTTGATATTGGTTGAAATAATAAGTTATAACACCACGAACAGTTGTTTGTGAATAACCTAGGATTGAAATGATAAATAAAAGAAGAGAAAATATAGTTTTTTTCATTTGATAAATATTTTGATTTTATTGAATTGTTATTCTTATTAAGAATTGTTGATTAACTCGAATTGGTAGAGATTTTTGCAGTTCTTAAGGCATTAGTTGTTTATGATAACAAGATGTTTTTATTTACCGACTGAATTAGATTCATTTACAGCAATATTTTTTTACCTATTATTATGATAAACCTCTGCTAATTTATAAAGTACATTTCTTATCATGAGTATTTCTTCATTAGTATAAAAAATTCCATTTTTGTTTAATTTCTTTTTGCATGTTGTAAGTGATAGCATTTTCAAAAATATGTTTGATTAATAAAACTTCAATTTCTCGAAGTGGATTTTATTGAATTATTTTATTTTCTTTTTTGATTTAGTTTGTAGCAATTTTCCAAAAATATTATTGTGATTATTTATTTCGTTGAGAGCTTCAACTATTGGTTGAACAGCATTTTCAGAAAAAACAATTTTATGTGTTTTGTCAAGTATTTCAACCCAAATAAATTGATTAAATGCTTTGTTTATTTTTGTTTCGTCTGGATTTTCGATTGGTAATTTTTCATCATCAATCCATTTTAGATGCTTAAAGACAAATTTTAATTGATTTGATGTGAAATTGTAATTACAATGATGTTTTATTTTTTCTAAAAGACTCGAAAAATAAATAAAATCCCTAGGTGTTTTGCTTTTCAATTCTCCAACTATTTTATAAATTGGTTTGCCTTCATCATTTGATATTTTTCCGATATCTCCAGCCGAAATCGCATTTAATATAATATTGAAAACTCCGTTTTCAGTTTGGTCAATATCTATTTCACTACTTGAAAGTAAATTATCTTTTGAGTTGTAGCCATATACAGTATTGTTTTTTGGATTTAGTATTAGAACTTCTCTGGGATTTATATCAAAAATTTCGGGTAGTAATTTTGACCATATTTCCATAAACTCTTTGTTTTTTTCGTTTGCTTTTACTTGAATGAAACGATTGAAATCTTGAGTAGTTGAATTTGCAGTTTCGTTTTTGCCTGAAACACGATAAATAATTTCACCTTTCTTTATGTTATAATCAGGGAAATCATTTATAGGAATTATTATCTGGTTTTGTTTTTCAATTAATATGTAAAAAAACTTTCTAGTGCCAGATTGAAAGTGTTGTAAATCTAAATCAACCCCAACTTTTGCTATTTTGTCGAACTTTTGAGAAATTTTATTTAAATCAATTTTATTTAATAGTTCAAAATTTTTGTTATCTAAACCAGTATCATCAAGCTCACCACTTGATTTTTCTTCTTTTATTCCAATTAAGAGAATTCCCCCATTCGAATTTGAAAAAGATAAAATATCTTTAGTGAAATTTCGCATAAAAATCTCAACAGGGTCAGTTTGACCATAAAAATTTAGTTCAAGTTTGTAATCATATAAATTATTTTCTTTTGGAAACTTTCCATGGTTTTTTAGATTATCTATAGTTATTGAAACCTGCTCTTTTAATAATTTTAAATTCATGGCTTTTAGTAATTAAAATTAGGTTTTTGAAAATATAGAATGCAATGTTTTTTCCAATTTTCGACTTTATATGACATCATAAATGAATTTTAATCTGTGGAAATTCCTTGATTTTCAAAAATTGAACATAATGATTCAATTTCTTCTAAAGTACCGTCTAGAGTTATTAATCCTCCGTAAGTTTTTCTATTCATTCTAATAAGTAATTTGCCAGTATCTTCTATTTTTTGAAGAATAATAACAGCGGAATTAAATTCATCATTATTTAATGCAATTTCTTTAACCATTTTAAATTTTATAATTCTGAAAAATATTATTTCTTTTCCAGGTAAATTTGATTAACTATTCTAGCTTTGTTAATAGTAGAATTGAAAAATGTTTATATTGTTTAAGCTATTTAGTTGGTTATCTTATGAGATGAATGAAAACAAATATATGTATAATCAGATTTGATTTTTAATTTTAGACAAAAACACGTATTTATACGTGCTAGTTCTCATTTATTTAATTTAAAAATCAAATATCATTTTTTGTTTTATAAATTGATTACGGAAAACCATATTTTCTTGACATTAAGTAAAGGCTCTTAATGTTTTTTACTTTAAATATTACTTATAATTATTTCTACGATGGACAATACAACTATGTTGCATAATATATCACCAGAAAATTTAGAGCTAATAATTAAGGAAGCTGTTAAAAGTCAATTGGAAGAATTTTTTAAATATATCTCAATTGATAATTCTAATGAATTGCTAACTAGGGCTCAAGCATGTAGTTTGTTAAAAATTAATATGACCACATTGTGGAATTGGACAAAAAAGCAAAAAATTATTTCTTATGGAATCGGAAATAGAGTTTATTATAAAAAATCTGAACTATTAGCGAGCTTAGTTAGATTAAATTGAAAAACATTATATTCTAGTACTAATTTTAGTGAAGCGAATTTATGTCAAGGGCTCACAGTATTCTTTATTTACTACCTTATCTCTCAAGACTGCTTTATTACTAAAGTTCCTTGTGATATTTCTTACTATTTCACTGTAGTTATCATCATTTTCTCTTTTATGATAAAATGGTTTTATAGAGACACAATTTTTATGTTCAAAAAGTGTACTTAAGAGTGTTCGGTCTGAATTTCCGCAAGAATGCCCAAAAATGAATATTTGGTAGTCGCCACTATTTAAAAACTCTAATAATTTTTTGTAGTTATCGGTTTCGAAATATTTAGTTGATTTAATATTTTCAAGATAGCTATTTTCATTTAGATTTTCAATTGATTTGTAGTCTTCATCTATTTCATCTCCAAAGCCAAATATAACATTGTTATTATCTTTCTCGTTGGTAGTTCCATGAATATGAATTACACTTTTTTCTAGATTTTTATTAACTTCTCTAGGAAGGTCAAACCAAGTCATATCATAATATAATCTCTCAGTAAATGTATAATTAAAATTTAAAAATAGTATTTCTTCTGGTTGTAAATCAAAATAATCAGATGAAGATTGATATAACAGTCTTGCTCTTATATCCTTTAAAGGTGCATTATTTCCTATTGCTGATATCAGTCTATTTTGTTTATCATTCGCAATTTTTTGTGGGTGAACCATTGCTGAATCATGGAATTTAAGATGTTCTCGTATGTTTTGAAATTCCAATTCAGCTTTTTTATTTATAGCAGACTCCGTGAAATCCTTGAATTTAAAATCGGCGTAAATTTTATAAGCGATAGAATTTCTTAGATGTTTATTAGCAACATTTTTATCAAAGTTTTCTTTGAAATAGTTTTCGGTTTCTCGTAGATAATTTTCGAGTAGTTTTTGTATTCCAGTGAAATCAGAATTTAGTTGAGAAATTGTATATGTGCAGTTTTCATTTTTGAATGATTCTTTTAAAAGCAAATAATATTCATTTTCAATATCAACCCAATTTTGAATTTGTCTTTTGTTGTTAATATATTCAAGAAATTTATTTTTAAAAATTAATTCACTTCCATTCCTTTCTAAAGTTTCATGTAATTCCTCAAATTTGATAATTGTAGAAAAATATACGGGTCGTGGTAATCGAGTAATTATTATTTCTGTATTTTCAAATAATCTCTCTTTAGTTGACTTAATATCAGATATTATTTTATACCAATAATAACTAATAAAATCATTATAGCTTGTTCTCATTCCATGAGCTAAATCAAATCCATTTCCAATAAGTATAATTCTATTCATGATTTTATTTTAATCAAATATATAGAATATTTTTTCTTACAATATTGAAAGGTAGAATTAATTTATGATAACATTTTTCTAATTTTAACTATTGTATTATTTAATAAGTTGGTAATTGACGCAAGTTTTCTAATTGAATAATTTTATCCTTAATCAATTCTAAATGTGATTGATTGTATTTTGACAAGAATTGTTGAGGTGTTTCAATAGTGTTTAATAGTCTGCCTTTATAAGTTCCTTTTGCTTTAGCAATTAAGATACCTTCTTTTTGTCTTTCTAATAAAGACGCTCTTTCCATTTCAGCAACATTACTTAAAACATCGGTAATCATTTTGAAGATAGAATTAGGTTTGTTGTCAATCATAGAATAAAAGCCAATGTTTTCTACATAAACATTTATATTAAGAGTGCTTAGTAAGTTTAAGATACTTTGAATATCAAAAGCATTTCTTCCAAGTCTATCTATAAAATAATATTGAATAAAATATTTAATAGAAGCCTTTTTGAAGATAAATTCCAATAAAAAACCCTTAAACATTTCTGTTTAAGGGTTTTGCCTTTTGTAGCGAGGACGGGAGTTGAACCCGTGACCTCAGGGTTATGAATCCTGCGCTCTAACCAACTGAGCTACCTCGCCTGGACTGCTATCAATGAATTCCTGATTGCGGGTGCAAAGATAGAAATAATATTAAAGCTTACAAGAATAAAATGAAGAAAAAAAAATATTTTTAAAAACGCATTGTTTTTGGACATATATTCTTATATTTCGAAAAAATTTAAAGTAGCACATGGATCCAAAAATACGTTACGAAATCGAGTTTCCTATAAATTCTTCGCCACAATTATTATATCAATATATATCAACGCCGTCAGGTTTGTCAGAATGGTTTGCAGACAATGTAAACTCAAGAGGCGAATTTTTTACTTTCATCTGGAATGACTCGCAAGAAAAAGCGCGTTTGGCTTCTAAAAAAACGGGAGAAAAAGTTAAATTTAAATGGGTTGACGAAAGCAGTAAGGATACTGAATATTTTTTTGAACTTCATATCTTAGTCGATGAATTGACGAAAGATGTGTCGTTAATGGTTGTCGATTTCGCTGAAAAAGAAGAAGTAGGAGAGGCTAAACAATTGTGGGAGAATCAGATCTCTGACCTGAAACATCTTATAGGATCTGTTTAGTAAATCTCTATTTTATACCTTATATTTGCCCTGAACAAAATTCAGGGTTTTTTTATGATCAATTTTAACGGAAACATAGTAGCGCAGGACGAGAATATATTAACTCAAAATCGTGCTTTTTTGTATGGAGATGGTGTTTTTGAAACACTAAAAATAATCAACAGCAAAATATTGTTTCTCGAAGATCATTATTTCAGGCTAATGGCTTCAATGCGTGTTGTCAGAATGGAAATCCCCATGAACTTTACCATGGAATTCTTTGAAGAACAAGTTTTAAATCTTGTAAAACAAAACGGAATTTCGGACTCAGCAAGAGCAAGGATTACCGTTTTTAGAAATGATGGCGGTTTGTATCTTCCTACAACAAATGAAGTTTCGTATTTAATTCACGCAACTGCTCTTGAAAACGCTTCTTACGGTTTAAATACGGCTGAATATGAAGTTGATTTGTACAAAGATTTCTATGTAACCAAACAATTATTATCGTCGATTAAAACGACAAATAAAATGATAAACGTAACCGGAAGCATTTTTGCTCACGAAAACGGTTTGGCTAACTGCCTTTTAGTAAATGATACTAAAAATGTTGTTGAAGGCTTACAAGGCAATCTATTTATGCTGACAGGCAAAAAATTAATTACACCTCCAATTTCTGAAGGCTGTCTAAACGGAATTATGCGTAAGCAGATTCTAGCCATAGCTAAAAAAGTAGAAGGCATAGAAGTAGCTGAAGAAGTAATTTCGCCTTTTGATCTTCAAAAAGCAGACGAATTATTCTTGACAAATGTAATCACAGGGATACAGCCGATAAGTAAATATCGAAAAAAGGAGTTTACAAGCAATCTGGCTCATTTATTAGTGCAGAAACTAAATGAATCCATTTCTGAAAATTAATTCAGATATGGATTTTCAGGTGCATTAGACCAAATAAGATAATCGCCACCGAGCTCAATAATTTGCTCTTTCCAAAAATGAGTGGTCGATTTGCCGATAATCTTGTTTTTGTAATTATTATCAGCAATGATCCAGGAGTTTCCCTGCATTTCACTTTCAAGCTGGTTTTCGTCCCAACCGGTATATCCTAAGAAAAAACGAATGTTATTTTTACTGATAGATCCGTCGTTAATTAAGTCTTTAGTTGATTCAAAATCACCTCCCCAATAAATTCCATTAGAAATCTCTACGCTATTCGGGATCAATTCAGGAATATTGTGAATGAAATATAGATTGTCCTGTTCCACAGGGCCTCCATTATATATCTTAAACGAAGCATCGATCTCAGGTATCAAATCATTAATAGTGTACTTTAATGGCTTGTTAATGATAAAACCTATTGATCCTTCTTTGTTGTGGTCTGCTAATAAAATTACCGATCTATTAAATGATAAATCTCCAATTATCGAAGGCTCGGCAATAAGCAGGTGTCCTTTTTTTAATTTTTCTGAAATCATACGGCTACAATTTTTATTAAATTTAATCATAAAATTTTTAAAAACCCAAATAAAATCGTTAAACCGCACAAAAAAACCCTCCATAAGGAGGGTTTTGATTATATTATAAGTTTAGAGAACTTTCTTACTTAGTTCACTGCACCTTCTAACTCAGCTCCAGCTTTGAATTTTACAACATTCTTAGCAGCGATTTGAATAGTTTTTCCTGTTTGAGGGTTTCTACCGTCTCTAGCAGCTCTAGCAGATACTGACCAAGATCCAAAACCTACTAATGAAACTCTACCACCTTTTTTCAAAGTAGCTCCTACGTTTCCTAAAAATGATTCTAAAGCCAATTTTGCCGCAGCTTTTGTGATTCCTGCATCAGCAGCGATAGCATCGATTAATTCTGATTTGTTCATAATAATTAGTTATTAATTGTTGGTTAAAAAAAATTGTTAATACACAAATTTAGTAGGAAATCCGTTCCTTGCAAGTGTTTTCTTTATTTTTAGTAAAAATTGTTAATAACTTGCTTTTTTTGTTCATAACGCAGGTTGTTCGTCGATCAAAAACAGGTAGAAACCCCTGTTTTACTGACCTTAATAGACCTTTGCCGTATCAGAAAAAGTTATCCCATTTAGCAATTCTGCAACCTGCATTCTCTTTTTTCCAGGTAATTGCAAACTTAAAAGCTGTAAAAAGCCATCTTGAACTGCAACTTTGATTTCTTTTTTGCTGCAAATCAAGCTTCCAGTCTCAAAAGAATGCGATTCTAAAACGAGTTTTGCTTCATATATTTTGATGTTTTGTTCTTCATTTTTGTCTTTTAAAAAGCACCAAGAAGCCGGATACGGACTTAAGCCCCGAATCAAATTATTGATTTCTGCTCCAGATTTTGACCAATCGATCTTACAATTTTCCTTGTTGAGTTTGTATGCCGTTTTAATTTCAGCATTATCTTCTTGAATTGTTGTAGTTACGTTTCTGTTTTCAATTACTTTTAAGGTATCAATTACAGTTTTACTTCCCAATAACATTAATCTGTCATGCAATTGTCCAGCATTTTCTTCCGGTTCAATAGCAATTTCCGAATTTAAGATCATGGCTCCAGTATCAATTTTATCATCAATAAAGAAAGTAGTAACTCCAGTTTTGGTTTCACCATTAATGATGGCCCAATTTATTGGTGCCGCACCGCGATAATTTGGCAATAAAGAAGCATGAAGATTAAAAGTTCCTAAACTTGGCATTTCCCAAACAACTTTTGGCAACATTCTAAACGCAACGACAATTTGCAAATTTGCATTCAAAGCTTTTAATTCGGCTAAAAAACTTTCGTCTTTTAAATTGGTTGGCTGTAATAGAGTAAGATTGTTTGCAAGCGCATATTCCTTTACTGCCGAATATTTTATTTTTTGTCCGCGTCCAGCTGGTTTATCTGCAGCTGTAATAACGCTAACAACATCGTAATTGTTTTTAATAATGGTATCCAAAATGCCGACAGCAAATTCTGGGGTTCCCATAAAAATAATTCTCAATTTTTCCATTATGATTTTAAAGTGTATTTATTATTCGCTTGTATGATGATATAATTGTTCTCTAATAATTCCTGAAGTGCCAATATAACATCATTGGTGTCCAGCTTTATTTTGGTCTGAATTTCTCTGGAAGTCAAAGCAGCTGTTTTTAATAAAGAGAGAATTTTATCTGCAATAGAATCAGCTTCGGTAATTTTTCCTTTTTGTGTAATACAATAAGAGCAGACACCGCAATTAGAAGTAGTTTCTTCTCCAAAATAATCCAAAATTAATCGGTTCTTGCAGGTTTTTTTATCCTTTATATAATGTAGTACAGATAAAAGCTGATCTTTTTTAAGCTGATTTTGTTTTTCAAGATATTTTGAAACTCTATTTATAGTTCGGTCATCTTCACGAACTTCATTAAATAATATTGTAGCGTCGTTATTTTTAGCTTTATAATCGATGATTTCCTTTTCTCTTAATTTTTCTAAAACTGCCGAAACTTGCTCTTCGTTATGATTTGATTTTTTTGCAATCAATGAAATATTAAAAGGTGTTTTCATTTCATAAACTCCAGGATAAGTTCTCAAAATGGCCAAAATAATTTCTTCGTCATTCGGATTTAAACTCATATACCGAATCACTTCTTTCGACTCAATTAAAAACTGCATCGTAATTTTTTCTGAGAATTCCTGCGACATTGTAATGATTCCCTGCTGGTTTAAAAACTGCAAAGCATTATATGTTTTAAGAGTAGGAAAATCGTATTTCTGGCAAAAATGATTCAGTTTAAAAGAAAATGAATCGTCTAAGCCTTCGCCATAAGCAATCTGAAAATAGTTGCAAAGCTTGACGTACATTATATTCAGAAACTTTTTATCTGGCAGAATACTTAAAAATTGCTGTTCAGATTGATTGCTGTCTGAAGAATTGGTCAAAACAACAGAAAAAGATTTTTCACCATTTCGTCCCGCTCTTCCAGATTCCTGATAATAATTTTCGATGTTTTCAGGAAGCTGTGTATGAATAACTGTTTTTACATTGTCTTTGTCAATTCCCATTCCGAATGCATTTGTGGCTACAATAACCTGTGCTTGTTCAGACATCCACAATTGCATGTTTTTGTCTTTTTCTTTAGCCGAAAGTCCACCGTGATAATACGTTGCACTAAAACCTAATGATTGCAATTGCGTCGACATGTTCAGGCACGATTTTCTATTTCGGACATATATAATAGAAGGCTGTGGGTTTTTCTTTAAAATTTGCTCAACTCGGTACAATTTATCTTCGACTTCAAAAACCATGTAGGCAATATTTTTTCTTTCGAATGATTGCTGAAAAAAAGTTGGATCTTTTAATCCCACTTCTGTTTTAATATCTTCAATAACTCTTGGAGTTGCCGTAGCGGTCAAAGCTAGAAACGGAATTTTAGGGAAGTATTTTTTTAGTTCTGAAATTTTCAAATAAGCCGGACGAAAATCGTGTCCCCATTGCGAGACACAATGCGCTTCATCGATAGCAATTAAGTTGATAGGAAGATTTTTGATGCGTTCTAAAATCCAGTCAGATTGAAGTCGTTCAGGAGAAAGATATAGAAACTTGTAATTTCCGTATTGGCAATTGTCTAGCAGATCAATAATTTCTTCAGTATGAATTCCTCCCGTAAGTGCAATGGCTTTAATTTCTCGCTTTTGCAAATTGGCAACCTGATCTTTCATTAAAGCAATTAAAGGCGAAATTACTAAGCAAATTCCATCCTTCATCATGGCAGGAACCTGAAAACAAATCGACTTTCCGCCACCAGTAGGAAGCAGGGCAAAAGTATCCTGACCATCCAAAACCGAGTCAATAATCTCCTTTTGCAACGGTCTAAAACTGTCGTGTTTCCAGTATTTTAAAAGAATTTCTTGCGCTTCTGGCATTGGTGTCGTTTTAAAGTTAAAAAATTTAGAAAGCAGTTTCTAGTTTTGCAACTTTAAACAAACGCCTAAATTTTATCTAAGATATAAAGAATTCTGTTCTCAACCGTATCTTTAGGTACTTCAATTAAGTCGTAGCCGTATTTCTTATAGGTTTCGATAAGATGTTTCTGAATAGTTTCTGCCTGTTCGAAATTTTCGTAGCGTTCAGTATCGCTTTCGTAAATTTCTTCCCAAGGCGGTAAAATAAAAGTTTTAGAATATTTAAAATCTACGCAGGCTTTTGTAAAATGTTCTGGATAATCATCACCAATATAATCCATATAAGCTACAACATCTGGAATACCGCGATCAATAAAAACTACATTTTCAGGCTCTTCAAGTGCATCTTCAAATTGTTTAATGCGTCCCTGCAGCAACATTTCGCTAAACAATAAAGGCTGTTCTAAAAACAATTGATCGATACCGCGCTGTTGTGCTTCGAGTGTAACTTGTCTTGAAATTTCAGGGTAACAGCAATAGCCACGAGCGACTAATTCGTTGATAAGAGTAGATTTTCCCGTTCCCGGGCCACCAATGAGAACTATGATTTCTTTTTGCACTTTCGTAAAATAAAGCGCAAATTTACCTAAAGTTATTGTATTTAAAAAGATTATTTTGCCTTGAGCGAATGATTTCGCAATTTTAGGAGATTTGGGTTCGTGCTTTCGGCTATATCTTTTGGCTCCCGATAGCTATCGGGACGGCCAAAAAAGGATATCACCTCAATCAGGGCTATTAGAAACATGATTTTGGTTTTGGAATTATTTTAAAGCAACGATTTCCTTAAAGGTTTCAAAAACGTTGTAGGTTTGTTGACAAATATACTTAGCTGAAGTTCAAATTAAAACACTGAAACTCTAATAAATATTGATGCAACTTTACTAAAAGCCAGCGCTGCAAAGTAGATTGTCCCTGCGGAACTAAAAATGATAAAGAGTCGTAGGCTTAAATTTTTAAATTTCGGCTTTAGCAAATGTTATTACTCACAAAATAAATACTTTCCAGAATCTTTACCTTTTTTGTCAGAAGGAATAATAATATGCGATTCAAACTTTTTTTCTTTCAAAACATCATTCACAAAGTCCAAAACATATTGCTGTCCTTGATGAAAAAGATAACCCGAGAATTCATGTCCGCCACCGCAAAAGGTGATCAGTTCAACATCTTTGTGTAAATCAGTCATATGATTGTAAACAGCATAAGATCCGAAAAGAATCAGCCAGCCCGAGGCATTTGTTGGGCAAGAACGATGCGAGCCTGCGCTGTACGGAACCGTTTCGTCACTATTTCCGTGCGACAATAACATTGGCATTGCTTTTTCTTTAGTAATTAAATTTATATCCTGAATCGCGCCAGAACCTCCTATAAAACCTTTGTATTTAAAATTTTCAGGAAGATTATTTTTGTACAAATTCATCAGTTTATAATCCCAAAACGAAGCTTGAAAACCAATTTCGGCACCAGCACTTATTCCAGAAATAAATACTTTTGAAGCGTCTAGATTGTATTTATTTGCATTTTCGATCAAAAACGAAGTCGCTTGCCACATATCGCTCACGCCAATCTGAATTGCTTTTATTTTTTCGGTTAAAGTTCCTTTGCATCCAAAATCTTTTCCTTTCATATAAAGGCTGTATGAAATGCTCGCAACCGCATATCCGTTTTTCGTCATAAATATTCCGAAGTCTTTTTCGCTTGTGCGTTCTCCGCCAGAAAATCCTCCACCAAAAGCAAAAATAATTAACGGAATTTTTTCATTCATTTTTTTCTGAGGCAAATACAAATCTAAATCCAGTTTTAGTGTGTCGTTCTGGAAATAAGTTAGCGTTTTAACTTCTTGGGCATTCGTAACGGTGAAAGAAATAGTGAAGAGAAGTAAAAAAAAGATTTTTTTCATTGCAGTATGTTTTAATCTCGCAAAGTCGCGAAGGCGCAAAGTTTTTAAGTTTAATGAATTTTCTTTGCGGCTCTGCGACTTTGCGCGAGATTTCCGCAGATTATTTTCTCAAATATAAGAGGAAATTTTACAAAGAAATAATCTTCTATTGCTTTTTTCTCTGCATCTTTGCCCATAAGCGTCGCGATTGTAACTTTGTGCCTTTTTTCTAAAAGAAAAAATCTAAAAAATCTGAAATCAAAACCGTATATTTGCCTTTATTTTTAATTACGAATGGAGAACGATAAAGAAAAAAACACCGCCGAATTTTACGAAAGATTAAAGGTTGAGTTAGATAATTCAAACACTTGGCCAGCAGAATATTTGTATAAATTTATTGTGCCAACGGTAGCTGACAATGTGGATCGTGTAGAGAAAGCTTTTGACAGTATGGGTGCGGTTATCAAAACAACAAAATCGAAAACGGGTAAATTTACCAGTGTTTCTATAGATGTTACAATGAATAGTGCTGACGAAGTAATCAGCAAATACAAAGAAGTTTCTACTATAGAAGGTATAGTTTCATTATAACTTATGAACGAAAAATATAAAAAAGAAGTCGCGAATGACGTTGTTTTTAATTTAGAATATAATTCTGAAAGACAACGTTTGCTTATTCCGGAATACGGTCGTCATTTGCAAAAACTGATCGATCAGGCCACTATTATTGAAGATGCTGAAACGCGTAACAAAGCCGCGAAATACATTATTCAGGTTATGGGAAGCTTAAACCCGCATTTGCGTGATGTGCCAGATTTTCAGCATAAATTATGGGATCAGCTTTTTATTATGTCTGATTTTAAATTAGATGTAGAATCACCATATCCAATTCCGTCTCGCGATGTATTGCAGTTAAAACCAGATGTTTTGCAATATCCGCAAAACTTTCCAAAATATAGATTTTACGGTAACAACATCAAATATATGATTGATGTTGCCAATAAATGGGAAGAAGGCGAAATGAAAAATGCGTTGGTTTTAGTGATCGCAAATCACATGAAAAAATCGTATTTGAGCTGGAATAAAGACACAGTAAAAGACGATGTGATATTTGAACATTTATTTGAATTGTCTGGAGGAAAAATCAATTTATTGCAAAGCACAGAAGAGCTTTTAAATACAACTGATTTATTGCGTACCAACAAACGTATGTCAAATAAAATTACGCCGCCGGGACAGCCTAAAATTCAAAGTAATAAAAATAATAAAGGACCAGGAAAGCCAAAGCCTTTTCAAAAAAACAATAATCAGAAATAAGAAAGGGGCTAAGATCCTAAGGAGCTAAGATGCTAAGACTTTTAGCTTAGAGCCGCAGAATCTCAGAACCTTAGAACCTAAACAAGATCTATGGGAATTTTTAAAATCGAAGGAGGAACTCCTTTAAAAGGAGAAATCACTCCGCAAGGAGCAAAAAATGAGGCATTACAAATTTTATGTGCCGTGCTTCTAACGGGGGATAAAGTAAAAATTAATAATATTCCCGATATTATTGACATCAATAAATTAATCACTTTACTGGGTAATTTAGGTGTAAAAATTCAACGCAATGAACCGGGTTCGATTACGTTTCAGGCAGATGAGGTTAATGTTGGATATTTAGAAACAGAAGCTTTTAAAAAAGAAGGTGGAGCACTTCGTGGTTCTATTATGATTGTTGGACCGCTTTTGGCTCGTTTCGGAAAAGGATACATCCCAAAACCAGGAGGAGATAAAATTGGCCGTCGAAGATTAGATACTCACTTTGAAGGTTTTATTAACCTGGGAGCAAAATTTAGATACAACAGAGAAGATCATTTTTACGGAGTAGAATCTCCAGAAGAAGGACTTAAAGGAACAGATATGCTGCTTGATGAAGCTTCTGTAACTGGAACTGCAAATATTGTAATGGCTGCTGTTTTGGCAAAAGGAAAAACTACAGTTTATAACGCTGCTTGTGAGCCTTACTTGCAACAATTGTGTAAAATGTTGAACTCAATGGGAGCAAACATTACAGGCGTTGGATCTAACTTGTTGACTATCGAAGGTGTTGAAAGCCTTGGAGGATGTGAGCACAGAATTCTTCCTGATATGATCGAAATTGGTTCTTGGATTGGTCTTGCGGCTATGACAAAAAGTGAAATTACGATCAAAAATGTAAGCTGGGAAAATTTAGGTTTGATTCCGAATACATTCAGAAAACTTGGAATTACAATCGAAAAACGCAACGACGATATCTACATTCCTGCTCACAAAGATGGTTACGAAGTAAAAACAGATATTGACGGTTCTATTTTAACCATTGCAGATGCGCCATGGCCAGGATTTACACCAGATTTATTAAGCATCGTTTTGGTTGTGGCAACACAAGCAAAAGGTGATGTTTTAATTCACCAAAAAATGTTCGAAAGCCGTTTGTTTTTCGTAGACAAATTAATCGATATGGGAGCAAAAATTATGTTATGCGATCCGCACAGAGCGGTAGTTATGGGGCATAATTTTGAATCTCAATTAAAAGCGACAACAATGTCATCTCCAGATATTCGTGCTGGAATTTCGTTATTGATTGCTGCGCTTTCAGCGAAGGGAACAAGTACAATTCAAAATATCGAACAAATTGACCGTGGATACGAGCGCATCGACGAGCGTTTAAGAGCAATTGGAGCAAAAATCGTGAGAGCGTAAAAAAAGTCAGCCACCAATTCACGAATTATTTTGATGATTTTTGAAGATTTAAATTCGTGAATTTGTGGCAAAAAAAATAGTCTAAATGACAGATGAACAAAAAGCTGTAAAAGCTACTATATTTAGTATAGTTGGAAACACCTGCCTAGCCTTAGTAAAAGGTCTGGCAGGTTTTTTTGGCAATTCATATGCCTTAATTGCAGATGCGATAGAATCAACAGCGGATATATTTTCGTCTTTTCTGGTTTTATTCGGAATCAAATATTCTAATAAACCGCCTGATGAAAATCATCCTTACGGACATGGGCGTGCAGAACCTTTAATCACTTTTTTGGTAGTTGGTTTTTTAATTACTTCGGCAACGATTATTGGTTACGAAAGTATTTCTAATATTCAGACTTCCCACGGTTTGCCAAAATCATGGACTCTGTATATTTTGGGAGCTATAATTATATGGAAAGAATATTCTTTTCGTTTGGTAATGAAACGAAGCAAAGAAACAAACAGTTCTTCTCTTGCCGCCGATGCGTGGCACCATCGCAGTGATGCCTTAACCTCTATTGCAGCATTTATTGGAATTTCGATTGCGCTGATAATGGGAAAAGGCTACGAATCTGCAGATGATTGGGCGGCACTTTTTGCTGCTTTTTTTATCTTATACAACAGCTATAAGATTTTCAGGCCCGCACTAGGCGAAATTATGGATGAAAATCTAAACGACGACTTAGTCGAAGAAATTAGAATTCAATCCCTAACAGTGAGTGGTATTTTGGGAACTGAAAAATGTTTCATTCGTAAAGCCGGAATGAAATATCACGTCGATCTTCATGCCATTGTTTCAGCAGCAATTTCAGTTAAAGAAGGACACGATTTGTCTCATAGACTGCAAGATACTTTAAAAGAAAAAATACCTCAATTAGGCAATGTTCTGATTCATATTGAGCCAGATGATTATCACTGTTAAAGGTTTCAAAGTTTAGAGGTTTAAAGGAACAAAGGTTTTTGTATAAATCTTTGTTCTTTTGAGCCTTTTTTTCTCTGTATCTTAATCTAATACATTCAAAATCTTTAAGCCAAACACAACACCGTTTTGCTGCGTTCCTCCTTGATAAGAATGAACATAATCTAATCGGAAAACTTTAAATTTTCCAAATCCAAGGTTGTCTAAACCAACCGTAAATTCAGAATAAGGTTTTCTGTCTGGAATTGCCAAAGAATGAAAACCTAAATTCATTGTTGATTTTAATAAATTCAATAACGGAATTTTATTCATAATAAATCCAGTGTCATTATATTCTGAATGTATTTCCAGATAACTGTCGTTTGTGCTGTTGTCGTAATACGGCATTAAGTTAAAGACGTTCAAATAACGATCGCTTGTTCCTATATGGGTTTGATTTCCGTTAAAATGTCTGTAATCTATGAAGGATATATTTTCTGCATTAAAGAATTTTCCAGCTCTAAAATTCATCCCTAAAAGTCCTTTATTGTCTAATGATAAATCATATTGTACAGAAGCACCAATTCTTTCAAATTCATATTTCTTTTCGCTCGCGGCAAAAGCTTTTTCAAATGCTAGAAGTATGGTTGGATACTTTTCATTTTTAACATTATATCTCCCATCAGGTCTAGAAATGTATTTGTTTCCGAAGTTAATTCGCGCGCTCAAAGATGTTTTAAATAAATGATGCTGTGTAAAAGCAGGAGTCGTAAAATCGTCTGGAGCCAAAGGATTATTTGACAAATAAAGATCATCTCTTTTAAAGAAAGAATAGTCAGTTGTATTAAAAAGCGGTTTTCGTTGCTCATAACCTAATTTAGCATTCAAATTTATCCCATTTAAAATGTCTTGAGAATAGTTGATTTGAGCAAATTCTAAATTATAAAGCTTCATATAATTGTCTTTAAAAAACAATGAACTGATCGAATTGACAATTTTGCTTATCGGTTCTGCGCCATTAAATTGAGCTGTTTTTGTACCTCCAGAAACCCAAATTGTGGCGTAGTTGATGTTGTTAAATCGATGGCTGAATTCACCAGTAGCACGAAAACGCTGATCTGAAAAACCATAATTAAAAGTGGTACTTATCGAAGTGTTTTTTCCTTCCTCTTCATTCCATTTTCTAAATGAAAAACCCGAATCAAAATTAAAACCTTGAACAGTATTGAAACTTAATGAAGTTAGATTTAGTAAACCTTTATAGTCAAAAGAATATTTTTTGAAAGTGTTTTTGTAATCATAACCCATTAAAATATCCCATACTTTAAACTTATTATTTTTTGTATCTATTGAATCGGTATATTTTTGAGATTTTCGAATCGTTTGAAGACTGTCTTTTTTAGTATAATCAGTACTTTCTTCAATTGTTAACGGAATGGGACGAATCTGATTCCAAAAAGCATCATCTTTTTTATTGGAATTCGCTTCAAAAGCTACAATTTCATTTCCGAAAGTTTTCTTTTCAAAAGAAGCTGGAAACTCGTAATTAGAATATACGTAATTGAACTTTCCAGAGAATTTAATTCCAAAAATGCCGGCATTGAAAGAAAGCGTCTGCGCATTTTTAGTCCAGATTTTATTTTTAGAATTATAACTGAAACTCTGTTTTAGATTCATAACCTCAGTAAATTCATTTTTCATTCGATAACCTTTTATGTCTAAATCAATGGCATAAATAGCAAAGCTGTCATCAATAATATAAATATAACCTTCAAAAACAGGTTCTTTATCACGTTTTGGTATTACCTTAATTTTATTGATTTGCTGATTGTTATCATCAAAAAAAGTACCTTCAAGTTTATATTTATAATAATTGAAAGCATTGTCAGCGATAGGTGAGATGAGCTTAATGTCAAAGTCTAATGTGTTATCGTAAAAATCATAAGTCGACAAAGACGCTGTATTGTAGCTGTAGCCTTTATTGTTTCCGGAGATTTTAGAAGCAATGATTTTCTCTTTTAGTTTATTAGGTTTTTCAAAAGTAATCTTCGAAATTGTTTCAGATAAATATAAGATACCAGTTCCGGTCGAATCTAAATTAGATGACATGTCTTCGCCAAGATCGACTTTTTGTCCCAGAATTTTTTTAGGCAAATCTTTGACTTTAAACATTCCTTTCGAATAGAAATCAGCGGTATATCGTGCCGTTTTATCTGAATTTTCTTTTTTATTTGCAATGGCGCTTCTGATAATAGCGTTCGCTGGATTGTTTTTAGGATCGATAACCACTTCGTTTAATGCAAAGCTTTCTTCTAGCATTACAACATCTAAAGTAACCGATTTTGAATCTCGAGAAACAACTATTTTTTGAGTTTTAAATCCTAAATACTGAAAAATAATTTTGTTTTTGCCAACCTCTTTTACGTTAAGCTGATAATTTCCCTGCTCATTTGAGGTTGTGCTGCTATAAGTGTTTTCTTCAAGAACAGAAACAAATGGCAAAGGATTTCCTTTTTCATCAGTAATTGTTCCTTTGATTTGAGCAAAGTTTGAAATTGAAAAAAATAAAAAGGCAAGTAAAGTATAGTTTTTCATGTAGGCAGTTTCTCTTACAAAAATAGAATAAGTTAAAAGTCAGCCTATTAATAATTTGTTAAATTCTATGTTAAGCTAAGCGAACTCGAAGCCTTTTATTAAAATATCTCTATCTTGATATTAATTATAAAAATGACTGAATCGCCAGCTCATAGCTTTTAAGTCCAAAACCTAAAATAACACCTTTTGCGTTTCCAGATAAATACGATTGATGTCTAAAGCTTTCGCGCGCATACGTATTCGAAATATGAACTTCGATAACTGGAGTTGTAATTGCTTTTATGGCATCACCCAAACCAATCGAAGTATGTGTATAAGCGCCCGCATTTAAAATAATTCCGTCATATGTAAAACCAACTTCCTGAATTTTTCCAATCAATTCGCCTTCAATATTACTTTGATAATAGGATAGTTCAACATTTTGAAATTTTTGCTTCAACGTTTCAAAATAATCTTCAAAAGTTTGGCTTCCATAAACTTCAGGTTCTCTTTTTCCTAAAAGATTTAAATTAGGCCCGTTGATAATGCAGATTTTCATGTGTTAGGTTTATTAAGATTTAAATAGTTTATTCAATTAAGGTACTTGATTTTGCAATTGAACATTGTAAAAATAAAAAAACCGTTCTAATTATTAGAACGGTTTTTAGAAAACTATGTGATATTATCTTAGAACATGAATCCAGCAGAAAGTTGGAATACAGAGTTCTTAAGATCTGCGTGAGAAGAAACTTCAGTTAAACCAAACCCATAACGGCCTTGGATAAAGATTCCTTCAGTAATTTTTAATCCCAGACCTGCATTAATAGCAAAGTCAAAAGTTTTAGGATCTTGCGCATCAAATTCTTCCTTATTGCTTAATAAAAATGAAGCTTGTGGTCCAACCTCTAAACTCAGTGACTTAGTTACATAAATTTTAGCCATTACAGGGATAGATAAATATCCTAATTCATTTTTAAATTCTTCGACAGCATTTTTGTAAGTAGCACCTTGAGTAGAATATAAAAGCTCAGGCTGAATAGAGAATTTTTCTAAAAGTTTAATTTCAGCGACTAAACCTGCGTGATAGCTAGTAATTCCATCTTTGCTGTAATCTATTCCATCAAAACTAGCATCTCCAGTTTGATTTGCAAAGTTAACCCCAGCTTTAACCCCGATTTTTAATAATTGTGCTTGTATTGTAGCTGATGTTGCAAGGAACAATACAGCTGCTAAAAGTATTTTTTTCATAAAATTGTTTTTAAAAATTGGTATTATTTAATGTTATCTATAAGTCAAAACTACAGAATTATGATTTTATTGTTTTCTATTTTAGATTAAATAATTAATAATTTTCCCATGTTTTTTTATTTTGATCTTTTAAAATGCTCTATTTAAAGCCGTTATTTCTTGTTTGTTTGCGTTTTCGAATTTAATATTTAATAAGAATTAGATTTCAAATTAATTTTCATTATGTAAAAATTTAATAAGGTTATTATTATATTGTGTTTCAATTTTTTAAGGACAACTTAATTGAAATGTTATACGAGATCCTGATATTGACTAAATTTTTTTGTCTTATTTTGATATTCAATAAACTTATATTGAGTATTTTTAGTAAGAAAAGACTTTAATTTTGTTGCTCTAACAAAATTTAAATTAAAATGAAAAAGATTTTTTTAACTGCTATTGCAGTATTAGGTTTCACATTTGCTAACGCGCAAACAACTGGATTTACTAAAGGAGACACATTTATTTCTGGAGCTTTTAACATAGGTTCTGAAAAAACAGGCGATGCAAAATCTAGTGGATTTGAAATTGAGCCAAGTGTTGGCTACTTCGTATCTGAAAACATTGCACTTGGAGGAAAATTAGGTTTTGGTTCAGTTAAAGTTGGTGATAATAAAGCAAATTCATTTACAGCCGGAGCTTTTGGTAGATACTATTTTACTCCTGCTTCTCAATTTTCAGTATACGGTCAGGCTGGACTTGATTTTACTAACAGTAAATCTGGGGATTTTAAAACAAATGAATTTGGTGTAAATGTTGGATTAGGTTTAAGCTATTTCTTATCTAACCATTTCGCTATCGAAGCTACTTGGGCTGGTTTAGGATACAGTGTAAACAACAATGGTGGTCATGGTGCCGATAAAACAAATTCTTTCGGTATTGGTACTGACTTAAGAAACGTAAGTTTTGGAGTAGTATATAAGTTTAAATAAAATTATTAGTTAGTTTTTTTTTGGCCTTCCTAAATTGCAGGGGAGGCCTTTTTTGTATATAATCTAAATGCTAATTTATTTCTCTATATGAGATTGATTTCTATTGAAATGCTGTTTTGGCTTATTTTAATAGTATAATTTCTTTTGGAGATAATTTTTTTTTGACAATTAAGTTTGTTTTGCGCTTATAAATAAAATATTATGAAGAAAAATATTGTAGTTGCCTTAGCACTAATAACATTTGGTTTTGCAAATGCACAAAATGTGAAGTTTGGAGTAAAAGGAGGATTTAACTTATCTAGTTTAAAAGGAAATATTGAAAATGAAACGCCAAAGTTTGGTTTTCAATTAGGAGGTCTTGCGGAATTTAAGCTTACAGATAAATTTTATATCCAGCCAGAACTTTTGTTTTCTACTCAGGGTGGAAAATATCAACAGTCTGGAGTTGATTATTTGTATAAACAGGAATTAAATTCGAGTTATCTGAATATTCCAATTATGGCTAAGTATTATATTATAGATAAATTGAGTCTTGAGGCAGGGCCGCAAGTTGGTTTTTTACTATCGGCTAAAGGCAAATATGAAGTAAGAAACGGAACAGAATTTCTTTCTGGAAGCGGGAATGCTAAAGATACCTATCAAAAACAAAATATTGGCTTAAATATTGGAGCTGGTTATGATTTAACAAAAAATATAACAGCCGGAATGAGATATCATTTTGGTATGTCCAATGAAATAAGATACTATCCAAGTATAACTAATGTTTTTGAAGGCGAAAGACAAATTAGAATGCGCAATGATGTTCTTTCGATCTCTGTTGGATATAAATTTTAAAAATAAACTTTAATGTTTTTATAAAGCCTTCTTCATTTAGAGAAGGCTTTTCTGTTTTTATAATATTATCGGTAATTAATATTTTCTCTTTAAATTGTTTGTTTTGGTAAGATTTTGGCTCTAATTACTATTTTATTTATTAAAATGCAAATAATTTTTTAATAAGTATATATTTATATTTACTCAATTAATTTTTAACCAAAACAAATTAAAAATGAAAAGAATTATTTTAACTGTACTTGCAATTATGGCATTTGGATTTGCGAATGCACAGCAAACAAGATTTGGAGTAAAAGGAGGTCTTAACGTAACTACTTTTGCTGGAGGAAATTATTGGGATGCTAAATCTTTAGTGGGTTTTCAACTTGGAGGTTTTGCTGAAATTAAAATTATTGAAAGATTATCTATTCAGCCAGAGGTTTTGTTTTCGACTCAAGGTGCTAAATTGGAAGATTCTTTTGGTGACTTTGATACTAAATTAAATTATATAAATGTTCCTGTTTTAGCTAAGTTTTATATCACAAAACAATTTACAGTTGAGGCTGGTCCGCAATTAGGATTTTTAGTGTCAGCTAAACAAGAAGGAAATGATGTTAAGGACAGCTTTAAATCTGTAGATACAGGATTTAATTTTGGAGCGGGTTATAATTTTACAGACAATGTTTCTGTTGATCTTCGTTATACTGTTGGTTTGTCAAATATCGCAGATTACGATGTTAATGATACAGAAGAATATTTTGATAGTCCGAAAAATAGTGTTTTAGCTTTGACTTTAGCTTATAAATTCTAATATTTTAGAAATAAAACAAACTAAACCTTTCTAATTCAGGAAGGTTTTTTTATGCCTAAAAATTCCTTACTTTGTAGCTATGAATTGGAGCAAGTATATAAAAGATTTTCAGTCGTATTTACGAATCGAGAGAGGTTTGTCTAAAAATACGATTGAAAATTATAGTTTTGATATTGAGCGCTTGTGCCTTTTTTTGGAAACTAATAATATTGAAATTTCACCAGTAAAAATTACGGATGAAATTTTACAGCAATTTATTTACGATGTTTCCAAACAAGTAAATCCGCGTTCGCAGGCTCGGATAATTTCTGGCTTGAAAAGTTTTTTTTCTTATTTAGTTTTTGAAGATTATAGAAATGATAGTCCGCTCGAATTAATTGAAACACCAAAAACAGGACGAAAGCTTCCTGATACTTTAGCGGTTCAGGAAATAGATGCTCTAATTGCTGCAATAGATTTAAGCAGTAATGAAGGAGAGCGTAATCGCGCAATGCTGGAAACTCTGTACGGTTGTGGTCTTCGTGTTTCAGAATTGGTTTCTCTTAAAATATCGGATTTGTTTTTTGATGAAGGTTTTATTAAAATAACCGGAAAAGGAAATAAAGAACGCTTCGTTCCAATCGGAAAATTAACGCAAAAATATATTAAGATTTATCAAAATAATGTGCGTGTAAATCTTACCATAAAAAAAGGTTTTGAAGATACTTTGTTTTTAAACCGAAGAGGAAATCAATTAACGCGTGCGATGATTTTTACGATTATAAAAGATCTGGCAGTAAAAATTAATTTAAACAAAAATATTAGTCCGCATACACTGCGTCATTCCTTCGCTACACACCTGCTGGAGAATGGTGCAGACTTAAGATCTATTCAATTAATGCTGGGTCACGAATCAATAACTACTACAGAGATTTATGTGCATTTGGATAGAAGTTTTTTAAAAGAAGTTATGCATTCTTTTCATCCTAGGAAATGATTTTTTTGCTTGATACTGTGTGTTTTATCTTTAAAAGTAATATATTGTATTATGTTTTCTGTTAAAGGTAAATAAAATCGATGAACGACGTTTTTTTTGCTTTTAATGTTATTTTGATCATTCAATTTGCGTAAATAAGGTAGTTATATGGTTTTTGATTTATACGGAAATGAAGATTGTTTAGAAGTGAATAATTTTTACAAAAAATTATTGGCAGAAATGCCCAGTTTGCTTTTTCAGTTTGTCATTGATGAGGGCAATAATTACTCTTTTCCTCTGGTCAGTAAATCAGTCGAAGATGTTTTTGAGCTTTCAGTTTCAGATTTTAAAAATGATATATCCCCAATTATATACAACCGAATTTTTCCTCAAGATCAAGAACTATTTTTTCAATCCTTAGTCAAAGCACGCAGAGAAATAAAACCTTGGGAAATTGAGTTTAGAGCCATTTTGCCTAAAAAAGGATTGCGGTGGTTTAAAGTTTGCTGTAAAACCGAATTATCTCCAAAAGGCTGTGTCAGCTTTTTTGGACATGTTTCTGATATTACCCATTTAAAAGAGAAAGAAGAAAAACTGCAAATTTCTGAAGAGCGCTTTCAGTTTGCGCTGGATGCCTCTACAGTTGGTATTTGGGATTGGGATATGGTTACAAATCGTGTTTTTTATTCTTCATTGTCACTTAAAATTTTAGAAGTAGAATCAACAGATATTTTTGATGATCCGGAGCGTTGGGATAAAATTGTTCATCCTGATGATCTTCCTAAATATTATTCAGATATTCACGAGCATTTCGATAATAAGATTCCGTATTACGAAAATTACCATCGTGTAATGACTTCCAGCGGTAATTATAAATGGATACTCGATCGGGGAAAAGTGATCAAAAGAGATGAAAGAGGTAAACCATTGCGTGTTATAGGAACGCATACGGATGTTTCTTTGCAGAAAGAAAAAGAATTAGAATTAATGAAAACAATGAAATTGTACAGTGAGCAAAATAGCCGATTACTGAACTTTTCGCATATTGTTTCACATAACTTAAATACTCAGGCGGGTAATATTAAATCGATTTTAGATTTTATTGACGCCGATATCGATAAAACAACTGTCAGCGAAATGCTGGAGCACTTAAGAACCGTTTCTAACGATCTTAATGATACAATTTCAAATCTAACGCAAATTGTTAAAACGCAAAGCAATCTTAATATTGCAGTTGTTCCTTTAAAGCTTTGCGAATATATCGAAAAAACAATTTCGACCATCAAAGGATATGATAAGCGCAAGAATGTTAAGATAATAAATAACGTACCAAATTATCTAACGATTAATTTTAATCCTGCTTATCTTGAAAGTGTTTTGCTGAATTTTACAACAAATGCAATAAAATATGCGCATCCAAATCGTGATCCGTTGATTGTATTCGATTTTGCAATTGAACCCGAAGGACATAAGTCATTAAAGATTACCGATAACGGTTTAGGCATCGATTTGGCTATTCATGGCGATCTTTTATTCGGAATGTATAAAACCTTTCACAAACACGAAGAAGCACGTGGAATTGGCTTGTATATTACAAGAAATCAAATAGAAGCGATGAAGGGAAGTATTTGTGTAGAAAGCCAAGTAGGAGTAGGAACAAGTTTTAAAATTATCTTTGGTGATATTTAAGAAATAAAATTTTAAATTGATATATAAAACAACAAAGGCTATCTTTTCGGATAGCCTTTGTTGTTATTTAAATAGAGGGATTACTTAGCGATATTAACCGCTCTTGTTTCTCTAATTACAGTTACTTTTACTTGACCTGGGTAGGTCATTTCAGTTTGAATTTTTTGTGAAATTTCAAAAGATAAATTCGCAGCATTATCATCAGAAACTTTTTCGCTTTCAACAATAACACGAAGTTCTCTACCAGCTTGGATTGCATAAGCATTTTTTACGCCAGAAAATCCGTAAGCTACTTCTTCAAGATCTTTTAAACGCTGAATGTATGAATCTAAAACCTGACGTCTAGCGCCTGGTCTAGCGCCTGAAATAGCATCGCAAACCTGAATGATAGGTGATAATAATGACTTCATTTCAATCTCGTCGTGGTGAGCTCCAATTGCATTGCAAACTTCTTCTTTTTCACCATATTTCTCAGCCCATTGCATACCTAACAGTGCGTGAGGCAAGTCGCTTTCAGTATCTGGAACTTTACCAATATCGTGAAGTAAACCAGCTCGTTTAGCTAATTTTACATTTAAGCCTAATTCGGCAGCCATGATACCACAAAGTTTAGACACTTCTCTCGAGTGCTGTAATAAGTTTTGTCCGTAAGAAGAACGGTATTTCATTCTACCCACAACTTTAATTAACTCTGGATGTAGACCGTGAATTCCTAAGTCAATAACAGTACGTTTACCAACCTCGATAATTTCATCATCAATTTGTTTTGCTGTTTTAGCAACAACTTCTTCAATTCTAGCTGGGTGAATACGTCCGTCAGTTACTAATTTGTGCAATGACAAACGAGCAATTTCTCTACGAACAGGGTCAAAACAAGAAAGAATGATTGCTTCTGGTGTATCATCAACAATGATTTCAACTCCAGTTGCCGCTTCAAGAGCTCTAATGTTACGTCCTTCACGGCCAATAATTCTACCTTTTACATCATCAGATTCGATATTGAAAACAGATACACAGTTTTCGACTGCTTCTTCTGTTCCAACTCTTTGAATAGTGTTGATGATAATTTTCTTAGCTTCTTGCTGTGCAGTAAGTTTAGCCTCTTCAATAGTGTCTTGAATGTGCGACATTGCTTTGCTTTTAGCTTCAGCTTTTAAGCCTTCAACCAATTGCTCTTTTGCTTCTTCTGCAGAAAGTCCTGAAATTACTTCTAATTGTTGTAACTGGCTTTTGTGCAATTTGTCAACTTCACTTTGTTTTTTGTCTAAAATCTCAATTTTATTAGCATATTCTTGTGTTTTAGCTTCAAAATCATCGTTTACTTTTTTAGCTTTAGAAAGCTCATTTGAGATTTGTGATTCTTTATCGCGTACTCTTTTTTCTACTTCAGCTACTTTTTTGTCCCTAGCTAAAATAACTTGTTCGTGTTCTGATTTTAATTCTATAAAACGTTCTTTTGCTTGAAGAATTTTATCTTTTTTGATATTTTCAGCTTCCAAATTAGCATCTTTTAAAATTGAAGCTGCTTCTTTTTTTGCATTTTTGATTAGATTAGAAATATTGCTTTTTTCGATAATTTTAGCTATTCCAAAACCTGCTGCAATACCTATAATACCTGAAATAATGATCGTTATTATGTCCATGTTTGTTAAAATTTATATATAAAAAAAGCCTACATTAATTGCTTGAATAAACTCGTAAAGACAAGTTTTGAGCTAACTCACTGTTCAAGTTTTCCCAATAAAATCGGGACGTACTATAGTAGCGACGATTCACTCACTTTAATTTGTTAGTGTTGAGTTTACCAATTGTGAACTAATGTAGGCAGTATCTTAGTTTCTGTAAAGAACGTTTAATTTTCGAGATATTGATCTAATAGCGAATTTAATCTTTTAATCCTTTCGATGGTATCTTCGCCATCAATTGCGTTATCAATTTGTTTTTGTTCGACCTGTGATGCAAATTGCAATGCGCACATCGCCAATACATCTTGTTTGTCACGAACCGCGTAATTTTCTTCGAATTGCTTAATCATAGCATCGATTTTTTTAGAAGCACTCCTAAGGCCTTCTTCCTGAGCAGGTTCAACCGTTAACGGATAAACGCGGTCTGCAATCGATATTTTGATTCTAAGCTTTCCGTCCATATTTTACTAGTCTGATAGTTGTGCTATACAGTAATCAATTTCGCGAATTAATGAATTTATTTTAAGCTTTGTCTCTCTCTTGTTATTGTCGCTGCCGAGCAACGAATTGGCTATTTTAAGTGTATCATATTGCTTCTTCAAAGCTTCAATTTCTTCAGATTGTTTCTGGATAATTTGCACAGCTTTGGCTAATTCTAATCGTAAAACCTGATTGTTTTTCTCCAACCCTTTTGATTTCTCAAAAAGCTTCTCGACTTTATATTCAAGAGTATCAATTATTTC
Source organism: Flavobacterium sp. KJJ (assembly GCF_000708595.2). Lineage (GTDB taxonomy): Bacteria > Bacteroidota > Bacteroidia > Flavobacteriales > Flavobacteriaceae > Flavobacterium. Next base: position 348,666 of record NZ_JARP01000003.1, read on the forward strand.
GGCAATTACACTCATTATAAATCCTATTCATTACTTAATCATACAAAGTTAGTATTCCTTTTTATTAATGCAATTTTTTATCGATTTTTTTGCATTAAAAATAGACAAATAAATGAATTTCAATCAATTGTATTTTTGTAGCTTTTTACTCGTTTTTGGCGTCATATTTTTTTATCTTAGCAAAAATGTTGCTTATGAGATTTTCAATACTTACCTTGTTTTTTTGTCATTTTGTTTTTGCTCAAACTCAATATCCTACAGATTATTTTCGTTCTCCGCTTGATATTCCAATGCAGCTTTCGGGTAATTTTGGCGAGTTGAGACCGAATCATTTTCATGCAGGTTTCGATTTAAAAACGAATCAAAGAGAAGGTTTAAATGTTTACGCAGTTGCAGATGGTTACGTTTCGAGAATAAAGATTTCGACTTTTGGAAATGGCAAATGCATCTATATAACGCATCCAAATGGTTACACTTCCGTATACGGACATTTGCAAACCACAATTGGTCCAATTCAAGATTGTGTCTTAAAAACACATTATAAAGAAAAAGCATATGAAATTGAAATGTTCCTAAAACCTGGAGAATTACCCGTAACAAAAGGACAGCTAATTGCGCTTTCGGGAAATACTGGGTCTTCTGAAGGTCCGCATTTGCATTTTGAATTTCGTGATACCAAAACAGAATTTGTGATCAATCCGATCTTTTTTGGATTTGATAAAAACATAAAAGATACTAAAAAGCCTACAATATCTAGCGTTTTTGTTTATCCTTTAGAGGGTACAACTGCGAATCAATCCAAACAGCCTTTATTATTGAATCTTGCACTTCAAAAAGACGGAACTTATTTAGCAAGCAAGGTAAAAGCAAATGGAAAAATTGGTTTTGGAATTAATGCAGTTGACTTTGATGACGTTTCAGGAAATAAAAACGGAGTCTTTAATGTTTCTACTTTTTTAAACGGAAATCAAAATTACAATTACCAATTTAATACCTATTCATTCGATGAAATGCGATTTATAAATGCTTTGATCGATTATCCTCGATATAAAAAGTCAGGTCAGCGTGTGCAAAAGCTTTTTATGAAAACGCCTTATGCGCTGAGTATTATTAAAACAGATTCACTTCGCGGTATTGTGCCGGTCGACCCAAATTTAGCTTCGACTTACCGAATCGAAGTTTCTGATTTTTTTGGAAATTTGAGTTCGATTACAGTTCCCATTGAATACGATGCAGCGGCGTCAGTTGTAAGCGAAGAACCTGTAACTTCAAAGTATTTTATTAAAGTGAATAAAGATTCTAATTTCGAAAAAGATAATATGTCTGTATTTTTTCCGGCAGGTACTTTTTACGATGATTTTAATTTGAATTTTGATGTAAAAAATAACCGAATCTATATTCACGACGATGTTGTTCCAGTGCATTCGAATTTCACCATAACGATTAAAGACAGTAGTTATTCTGAAAGTTTGAGAGATAAGCTTTTCATTGGAAGAATCAGCGGAAAAAGCAGCAGTTATAATGGCACAACTCGGAAAGGAGATGTTTTTACTGCCAAATCTAAAACGTTAGGCCAATTCGGATTGGTGCTTGATACTATTCCGCCAGTAATTACAATAACAAAACCTATTCAAGATAAAGTGATTGACGATATGAAAAAAATTCAATTTACAATTGGAGATTCTTTATCGGGAATTAAATCTTACAATGGATATCTAAACGGAAATTGGATTTTATTGGAGTACGATAATAAAACTCGAAAAATTACACATAATTTCGATGATGGAGTAGTAGCAGAAGGTCCAAATGATTTAAAAATTGAAGTGGTTGATAATGTTGGCAATGTTGCTATCTTTGAAACTCATTTTTTTAGAAGTCAACAAAAATAAAATCAAAACGTTTGAATAATAGTAAGTTAATATTCGTTTTTCTTTTTTTATGCATTGGTTATTTTTCATTTGCTCAAAATGCTCATGTTAAAGGTGTTATTTTAGATAACGAAAATCGCCCTGTTGCAGATGTAAATATTGCTTGTTTGGGTATTGTAACTCAATCAAATTCTGATGGTTTTTTTGAAATTGATGTTCCTTCAAATAAAAAAGCTTCCTTAATTTTTACCCATATTTCTTTAAAAATGATGAGCCTTTCGGTAAGCTTAAAACCGAATGAAGTTTTCATTTTTAATCCGAGAATGAACAACTCTGAAGAACAAATGGGAGAAGTTTTTGTTTCTTCTAAAAACAGAAAACGCGTTCAGGGAATTGTAACAGTTGATGCCGCAACAATTAAAAAGATTCCGGGCGCAAATGCGGGGATAGAAAATATTCTGAAAACATTGCCCGGTGTAAATTCAAACAATGAATTAAGCACACAATATGCAGTTCGAGGAGGAAATTATGATGAAAATTTAGTGTATGTAAATGAAGTCGAAGTTTATCGCCCATTTTTAATTCGTTCCGGACAACAAGAAGGTTTAAGTTTTACCAATACAGATTTAGTTCAAAATGTTGATTTTTCAGCTGGAGGATTTCAGGCTAAATTTGGAGATAAATTATCATCTGTACTAGATATTACCTATCGAAAACCAACTGAATTCGGTGCTGCTTTTGAAGCAAGTTTATTAGGTGGCAGTGCCGCTGTCGATCTCGTTTCTAAAAATAAAAAATGGTCTGCAGTAACTGGAGTTCGCTATAGAAATAATAGTTTGCTGGTAAATAGCCAAGATACAGAAACGAATTACACGCCAACTTTTGCAGATGTTCAAACCAATATCAATTATGATATATCTGAAAAATGGCAAATTAGCTTTTTAGGAAATGTTTCTCAAAATAAATATTTGTACCAGCCTTTGACGCGTCAGACAAAATTTGGAACGATTGATCAGCCAATGGCGCTTGCGGTGTATTACGAAGGTCAGGAAAAAGATAAATATGATACTTATTTTGGAGCGTTAAAAACAACTTATAAAGTCTCTCCAGATTTTACTTTAAAATTGATCGGTTCATTATTTCATACTACAGAACAGGAACATTTTGACATTTTAGCGCAATATCGATTAGGAAATGTAAACGATGAAGAATCAACAACGGCTGATAATATTGATTTTACGCGCGGAATTGGTTCTCAGCTTAATCACGCGCGAAATGATTTAGATGCCTTAATTGCAAATATTGAAATTAAAGGAATCAAAGAATGGAAAAACGACAGTCAGTTAGAATTTGCTTTAAAATATACCAGAGAATCAATTCGGGATCGAGTAGTAGAATGGGAAGCAATTGATTCAGCTGGATTTTCTATTAATCCGCCAATCGTTATTTTGCCAATGAATAATCAGCCGTATCAGCCTTATACTGGTCCGCTATTGCCGTATCAAGATGTTCGCGCAACAAATTATAATACGATAAACAGGTTTTCTGGGTATACTCAATTTAATAAAAAAACAGAGCTTGGCTCGAGTCAGGTTTGGTATCATCTTGGAGCGCGTTTTCAGAGCTGGAATGTGTCTGGAGCAACGGTTGAGGGCAAAGATCAAATCGTCGTTAGTCCGCGTGCTCAATTTGCCATTCAGCCTGATTGGGATATGGATATGGTTTTTCGAATTTCTGGAGGATTGTATCATCAGCCTCCTTTTTATAGAGAACTTCGTGATTTGGATGGAGTAGTGAATCCGAATGTAAAAGCTCAGGAATCGGTTCATATAGTTCTGGGAAATGATTATAATTTTAAAATGTGGAATCGTCCTTTTAAATGGGTTACAGAAATTTATTATAAATCACTTTCAGACGTTAATGTATATTCGATTGATAATGTCCGAATTCGTTATGTTGCTAATAACAATACAAAAGCGTATGCCCAAGGTGTTGATTTTAGATTGAATGGAGAATTTGTACCAGGAACTGAATCATGGGTGAGTTTTGGTTATTTGAAAACCGAAGAAAACTATGAAAATAAAGGTTACATCGCCAGACCAACAGATCAGCGTTTGAAATTTGCCATGCTTTTTCAAGATTATATGCCAAATATTCCGAGTGTGAAATTGTATCTGAATTTAGTTTATAATACAGGTTTGCCAGGCGGTGCACCAGCTTATTCTGATCCGTATGTATATCAAAACAGATTGAATGATTACCGCAGAGTAGATGTGGGTTTTGCAAAAGTTTTTGTAGACAGCAGTACTAAGATTGCGAAAACAAACTGGCTAAAAAATTTCAAAGAATTATCTGTAGGACTAGAGATTTTTAATCTTTTCAATAATCAAAATGCAATAACCAATACTTGGGTTCGCGATGTGTATTCTAAAAATGAATATGCGATTCCCAATTATATGACTTCAAGAGTTTTTAATGTAAAAATTAATGCAAGGCTTTAAATTGATGCTTTACTAAAATTCAATAAAATAAAAAAATACAATCAAAAATACTATATTTGATATTCTAATTTAATTAGCATACATGAAAAATTCCTTAAAATATATAGCCTTAGTAATCATCGGAACATTAGCAAGTTGTAAAGATGAAGCTCAAAAACCCAAAGTAATTTATGATGCTTCAAATAAAACAAATGTTGTTTCGAAGACTGATTCTACGCAGATTGAAGTTGCTGATTTGCCAATTCAGATGGAAGGAACAAATTATTTAATTCATCCGGTTGGAGATTTACGTGTTTTTGAAAAAGGAACTAAGTCACGTTATGGTTCTTCGAGCGTGAACGATGTGAGTTTTACGATTTCGAATTTAGGAGAATATGAAATTACAGGTTACCTGCAAAATTTGAAATTCCAAAAAGTAGATTCAGATTCAATTCGACCTTTGACAGATAAACCAGCTTTGATTTTAACGGCGACTTATTTAAAACCGGTTGCAGACAAAACTCAAAATCAAATTATGGTGTACACTTTAGCGGATGCAGACACCAATAAAGATGGTAAGATCGATACCAGCGATATTAAAACTTTGTATTTGAGTAATATCAGCGGAGAAAACTTTACTAAAGTTTCTGAAGATTTTCAGGAATTAGTAGATTGGAGCTTAATCGAATCTAAAAACAGATTATACTTTAGAACTATTGAAGATACTAATCAAAATGGTCAATTCGATAAAAACGATGTTTTGCATTATAACTACATTGATTTGATTGCTAAAAAATGGGAAGTTAAAAGTTATAAGCCTATTTAGTATTTTTTAAGTTTCTAAGAAGCTGAGTTACTAAGATTCTAAGGTTTTTTATAGATTGTACAGAGAAAAAAATAAAAGCCCTTTAAAAATTAACTGAAATTAATTTTTAAAGGGCTTTTTATAAAATTTTAGAATCTTATTACCTCAGAACCTTAGCAGCTTTTAAAAGAAAAACTCTAAATCAAAATATCGCTTTCTAGATCTGATTTTTCTATTTCAAAACCAAATCCAAGTCGCTCTACCAATTGAATTACCAGTTTTTTATACCAGTTTTCTGATTTTGGATGAATGTATATTTTTTCAATCAATTGCGTAATATCAACATTAATTTTTAATCCATCATTAAGTTTAATAGTGCTTTTTGAAGTGTCTGTAATGATACGGACTTCGCGTTCGTACTGAAAACTTTTTCTTTTAAACAAAAAAGGAAAGAACAAATCATCAAACGGAATATATTCTTTCTTGTAATCAATGTAATTTACTTCACCTATATATTGATCAAAATTGTTTTCTGGATTCAGGGCTTTCTGTAATCTGCCAACTGTGGATTGAATGGCTAATCCTTCGCTGTTTTGAGTAAAAATTTGCCACATAGCAAACGATTCATATTCGTTAATATGCCAGCTGCTTATGGCAACTTGTTCGCGTTGTGTTTTATAGTATTTTAAAAAGTCAGGATTGTCGATCGCAAGCTTCTTTATCTCTTCAAAAGTGGGTTCGCTAAAAGTACCTTCGTACTGATCTTCAAATTTATCAGAACGAGACATAAAGAGTTTCTTTGATAGTAATAAATCAAGAAACTTAGATAGGTCTAAGTATTTCCAAACAATTGTATCTGGATCATCTGGAAGCTTTATGTTCGGATTGTTGAGATACATTTTTTCTTTTTTTAAGATTCAAAGAGGCAAAGTTACAAAGGTTCTACACTTGGTAAATTACGACTCAAAAGATTGCATTGATACCAACTTATTGTAAGTGCCATTATGAGCAATTAATTCGTCGTGTGTTCCTTTTTCAACGATTTTTCCTTTTTGCATTACCACAATTACATCTGCTTTTTGAATAGTCGAAAGACGGTGTGCAATTACAATTGAAGTCCTGTTTTGCATCATGTTTTCTAATGCAACCTGAACAAATTTTTCACTTTCGGTATCCAATGCTGATGTTGCTTCATCTAAAATCATAATTGGAGGATTTTTCAATACGGCGCGCGCAATAGATAAACGTTGTTTTTGGCCTCCAGAAAGTTTGTTTCCGCTGTCACCAATATTTGTGTAAATTCCTAAAGGCAATTCTTTTACAAATTCAAAAGCATTGGCAATTTTAAGTGCGTCAATAATTTCATCGTCGGTAGCATCTAATTTTCCTAAAGCAATATTGGCTTTTATTGTGTCATTAAATAAAATACTGTCTTGAGTAACGAGTCCCATCAAACTGCGAAGCGATTGCAGATTCATGTCTTTAATGTTGATTCCGTCAATAGAAATTGTTCCGTCGTTAACATCGTAAAAACGAGTCAATAAATTGGCAATTGTACTTTTTCCGCTTCCAGATTGTCCAACAAGTGCAACAGTTTGGCCTTTTTTAATTTCAAGAGAAAAGTCTTTTAAAACCGTTTCGTCTTCATATTTAAAGTTTATATTTTGTACAGTTATATTGTTGTCAAAAGTTGTTTTTTCGATTGCATTTTCTTTAGAAGTAATTGTGTTTTCGTGTTCTAAAATTTCAAGAACACGTTCTGCAGCGGCGTTTCCTCTTTTAACTCCGTAAGAGGCCTTCGAAATCGCTTTTGCGGGAGTAAGAATGTTATACGCTAAACCCATATAAGCTATAAATGAAGCTCCTGCCAAGGTTTTGTCAATCAGAACCATCTGACCACCATACCAAAGCAAAATTGCAATTACAGTGATTCCCATAAATTCACTCGCAGGCGAAGCTAAGTTCTGGCGGTTCCCGATACTATTTGATAATTTGAAAAAACGTTCGGTCGAATTTTTAAAAACATTATTAAAGTAATTCTCAGAATTATAACCCTTTACCACTTTTAGTCCGCCAATAGTTTCTTCAATAGTTGATAGAAACAAACCTTGTTCCTGCTGTGCTTTTGAAGATTGTTTTTTAAGCTGTTTTCCAATCAATGAAATTAAATATCCCGAAATCGGAATAAAAATGAAAACAAATAGTGTCAATTTTGCACTGATCGCAAACATAGTAGCAATTGTAAAAATAATAGTTAATGGTTCTTTTACGATAAGCTCTAAAATGGCTAAAAATGAAGTTTGAACCTCATTAACATCGGCAGAAATTCTTGAAATAACATCACCTTTTCTTTTTTCAGAATAAAAAGCCAAGGGCAATTCTAAGGTTTTTTTGTACATCGCATTTCGCATGTCTCTTAAAATTCCGTTTCTCAGAAAATTAATAAAAAACATTGCCATGTAATCGGCTACGTTTTTCAATAAAAAAATAGCGATAATACCGCCAACCATTATAGATAAAGTATATCCAACACCAAAAGTATCTGTAGTATGGGTAATAAAATAGCTTAAATAATTTTCGGCATATGTTTTAACTTCCCAAATTCCGGTGTAAACCGGTTTAATTGTATTTCTTTTGGTTTGATCAAATAAAACCTGAATCATCGGAATTAACGAAACAAAAGAAAGTGTGCTGAAAAGTGCATACAAAACATTAAAAAAGATGTTTAAGTAGGCATATTTTTTATACGGATATATAAAAGGAACTATTTTTTTGAAATTACTCATTATGGGTTGTTATTTTTACCATTAAAACCCGGCAATTTATTTTAAAAATTGCCGGGTTTATAAAAAGGTATTTTAATTCTGTTTATTTCAACTGCATTCCTGCAATGATATTTTGTATTTTTTCGTCTAAGAAACTTTCCGCGGCGTCAAAATTTTCAACTGAATCTAATGCTGCATTAACACTAATATAGAATTTGATTTTTGGTTCAGTTCCGCTTGGTCTTGCACAAATTTTAGAGCCGTCTTCTGTATAATAAATCAATACATTCGATTTCGGAATATCCATTGCAGATTCTTCACCAGTCAATAAATTCAAAGCAATTGATGATTGATAATCTTCAACCATAATTACGCGTTGTCCGTTGATTTCTTTTAAAGGATTTTGACGTAAATTAACCATCATCTGATTGATTTCTTCTAAACCTTGCATTCCTTTTTTAGTCAATGAAACTAAAAATTCTTTATAAAAACCATTTTCAACATAAAGCTGTAAAAGTTCTTTGTAGACACTGCTTCCTGCTGCTTTTGCCTGTGCAGCCACTTCGCATATTAATAAAGTTGCTGCAACAGCATCTTTGTCTCTAACAGCATCGCCAACCATAAAACCAAAACTTTCTTCTCCGCCGCCAATGAATTGAAGTTCTGGAAAATCTTTAATCATTTTGGCAATCCATTTAAAGCCGGTCAAACCAACTTTGCATTCTACGCCATAACTTGTCGCTAGTTCCATTATCATTGGAGTCGAAACAATTGTAGAACCCACAAATTGTTTTCCGTTAATTTTGCCTGCTTTTTTCCATTGTTTCAATAAGAAAGAAGTCATCAAAACCATAGTTTGGTTTCCGTTAAGCAAAATCAGTTTGCCATCGTTGTTTCTAACGGCAACACCAAGACGGTCGCAATCAGGATCAGTTCCGACTACAATATCCGAGTTTGTTTTATCGGCCAATGCCAATGCCATAGTCAAAGCTTCAGGTTCTTCTGGATTTGGAGATTTTACAGTTGGGAAATCTCCATTTGGTTCAGCTTGTTCAGGTACAATATGTACATTTTTATAACCTGCTTGTGATAAAGTATCAGGAATCGATTTTATAGACGTTCCGTGCAATGAAGTAAAAACGATTTGTAAGTTATCTTTCGCTTCAGCCGGCGTATTAAAACTAGCATTTTCGATAGATGATTTTATGAAAGCCTTATCGATTTCGGTATCGATATATTCAATCAGACTTTCGTTTGCGTCAAATTTAATTTTATCGTATCCTAAGTTTTCGATTACTTTAATAATAGCAGCATCTTCTGGCGGTACTATTTGTCCTCCGTCTTGCCAATACACTTTATACCCGTTGTATTCCGGCGGATTATGTGAAGCTGTAAGAACAATTCCGCATTGGCAGCCTAAAAATTTAAGAGCAAAAGATAATTCTGGAGTTGGTCGTAAATCAGAAAACAAATAAACATGGATTCCGTTTGCAGAAAAAACATCTGCAACAACTTTTGCTAAAGTATTACTGTTATGACGGCAATCATAAGCAATAACTACTTTTATAGGTTGATTAGGAAAAACTTCGTGTAAGTAATCAGATAATCCCTGAGTATTTTTTCCTAGCGTATATTTGTTGATTCTGTTGTTTCCAACGCCCATAACACCGCGCATTCCGCCAGTTCCAAATTCAAGATTTTTATAAAAACTTTCTTCAAGTTCTTTTGGCGAAGTTGTCATTAATTCTTTAACTGCCGCTTGTGTTTCTTTGTCAAATGTTGGTGTTAACCATTCGTTTACAGCATTCAAAATATTAGGTGCTATATTCATGTAAATGTCTTTTTAATGTTTTAAATTAAAGATAAGGTTTTTTCAGGACTTAATCCAATATGCTAGTAATTATTGGACACTATATCTTTTGCGTTCCCATCCCGAAGCTTCGGGATCGAGACCACCATAAAATGTGTCTTTTTATAAAGACTGATCTTAATGTTAAAAATTAACTTCGCGGGCTACTTTATAACGTGCTTCATTGTTTTTAGTTCTCAAAATAATCTCACCAAGAAAGCCTGCCAAGAATAATTGAGTACCTAAAATCATAGTTGTTAAAGCAATGAAAAACCATGGATTGCTGGTAATTAAGCTATATTTCATTCCGTTATACATATGGTATAACTTCGAAATTCCGATATAACCCGCCAATAAAAATCCGATAATAAACATTAACGAACCCATTGCTCCAAATAAATGCATTGGTCTTTTGCCGAAACGTGATAAAAACCAAATTGTAATCAAGTCTAGGAAACCGTTTATAAAACGTTCCATTCCAAATTTGGTTTCACCATATTTACGAGCTTGGTGAATTACAACTTTTTCCCCAATTTTATTAAAACCGGCATTTTTTGCCAAAACCGGAATGTATCTGTGCATTTCTCCAGATACTTCGATGTTTTTTACAACTGTATTTTTGTATGCTTTTAACCCGCAGTTAAAATCATTCAATTCAACTCCAGAAGTTTTTCTTGCAGCCCAGTTAAATAATTTAGAAGGCAGGTTTTTTGCCACAACAGAGTCATAGCGTTTCTTTTTCCAGCCTGAAACTAAATCAAATTTTTGAGCTGTAATCATTTCATACAATCCCGGAATTTCATCTGGACTGTCTTGTAAATCAGCATCCATAGTGATGATAACATCACCTTTTGCTTTTGCAAAACCAGCATGCAAAGCCTGCGATTTTCCAAAATTTTTCATGAAACGAATTCCTTTTACATTTGGATTTTCATTCGAAAAACTTTCAATAATATTCCAAGAATCATCTGTACTTCCATCATCTACAAAAATGATTTCATAAGAGTAATTGTTAGATTGCATCACTTTAATAATCCACGAATAGAGTTCTTTAAGCGATTCCTCCTCGTTTAGAAGCGGTATAAGTATAGATAAATTCATTTATTTTTTTTATTCTTGAGTAGTTCTGCTTTTAAAAAACGCTGCGAAAATTAATCCAAAAACTGCACTGATTACAATTGCAAAAACAGATCCTTTTAATAATTCTACAGTAGAATAAGGATTACTAAGTTTCATTTTTTCAATAGTTTCATTAATAACTGAAGCAGGTGATCCGAATTTTTGCATCATTCCAACCGTATATTTGATCATTAATTCGCTTAAAGTATCTTTTGCGCTTGGATCAATAACGTTAAATAAAAGAATGTTGAAAAAAGTAGAAATTAATATTCCGATTACTGCAGCAATAAAGTAGGTAGTAAATGCATCTTTAAATGAAAAAACACCATTTAATTCTTTTTTCGTTTTAGAAAGTAAAATGATGCTTATAGTAAGACTTATTGCTATACCTATTAAGCCCATCCACCAAGCAGTGAACAAATTTAAATCAACCGCATATATTGTAGCGGTAATTAAAGCAGATGCAATTCCTATCATTACACCATAAGTAATACCATTCTTTTTTATAACTTCATTGATCATATCTATATATGTTTAGAATTAATCCACAAATATAGCAATTCCCAATATAATCGGAGATAAAAAAAGCTTTTTGAATTTAACTAAAAAAAAGTGTGCTAAACATTTGTATATTAAAAAAGAATTGTAAATTTGCAAACTCAAAATAATTAAAAGTTTAAACAAAAAAGAGTATCCTTTGTTTACACCTTTTTCTAACCATGAAAAAGCTTCAAAATAAAAATGCTCTAAACAATAAATAAAAAGAAAAGATGAAAAAAGGAATTCACCCAGAAAATTACAGATTAGTTGCATTTAAAGACATGTCTAATGACGAAGTTTTTATCACTAAATCTACTGCAGATACAAAAGAAACAATTGAAGTTGACGGAGTTGAGTATCCAGTTGTAAAAATGGAGATTTCTAGAACATCTCACCCTTTTTATACTGGTAAATCTAAACTTATCGATACTGCAGGACGTATTGATAAATTCAAAACTAAATATGCAAAACACGTTAAAAACTAATAACTGTTTTTATTCATATAAAAGCCTTCCAATTCGGAAGGCTTTTTTTATGCTTTGTAAATTTAACGCAAAGTGCGCAAAGATATTACTATGAGGTTTTTATAATAACACAAAGTTTGAGAAGCTAAATCTACACAAAAGCTTTGCGAACTTTGTGTTTTCTAAACATACTGCAGAATAAAAATCTTTGCGCACTTTGCGGTTAAATAATTTATGAATATAAGATCATGTTCTCGCACTATTTAACATTTCTGTAAAAAAGAATTATTTTCTTAATTTGAATAAAAGCCTATTTAATCGGACACATAAATATTTGTAACTTTGGTCTCGGTAACCAAACAAATTTTAACAATATTAAATCTATTTTATGAACTACATTCTTTTTGACGGTCCCGTCCGGAATGCTTTATTGCCTTTTACATTTACAAGACCAGTCGCAGATATTTTAATCGGGATTATGACGATTCGTCAAAAATGGGAAGCGCGTTTAGGTTCTACTATAACAACAATTACCGAAGATTATTTGTCTGTCAAATTTCCGATGGTAGAAATGGAAGAAAATGTCATGATCAACGCCGCGTATTTGCCAAATGATACGCTTGCTGAAATGGTTTCTGATTTAAAAGAAAATCAGGCAATCTTTAAAGGTGATGATGTAATTGCTTTTTTTACAACTGAAAATCAAGAAGAAGTCGATTTTGATTCTTATGAAATTATTCAGTACAATGATGAATGTTTGACAATAGAACATACTTGGGATATTTTCTCAAAAAATGATGCTGCAATTCGTGCCGATTTTGCGTATTTGACTGAAGACAGAAAATCACAGCCAATTCCGAAAAGTGTTAATACAATTACGCCTGAAAATATTTTTATTGAAGAAGGAGCAAAACTTGAATTTGTTACACTAAATGCTTCTAGCGGTCCTATATATATTGGTAAAAATACTGAAATTATGGAAGGAACCGTAATCCGTGGACCTTTCGCCTTATGTGAAAATGCCATGGTAAAAATGTCGGCTAAAGTGTACGGAGCGACAACCGTTGGTCCTGGATCACGAATAGGAGGTGAGGTTAAAAATTCAGTTCTTTTTGCAAATTCAAATAAAGGTCATGAAGGGTTTCTTGGAGATTCGGTTTTAGGAGAATGGTGTAATATTGGAGCAGATTCTAATAACTCAAACTTAAAAAATAATTACGAAGAAGTAAAATTGTGGAGCTACGAAACAGAAGGTTTTGCTAAAACTGGACTTCAGTTTTGCGGTTTAATGATGGGAGATCACAGTAAGTGTGGTATCAATACCATGTTTAATACTGGAACTGTAGTAGGCGTGAGTGCTAATATTTTTGGAAGTGGTTTTCCGCGTAATTTTGTTCCGAGCTTTTCTTGGGGCGGTGCAGCCGGATTTACAACTTATGTTACTAAAAAAGCTTTTGAAACGGCAAGATTGGTTTTGTCAAGAAGAAATATAGATTTTGATGAAACAGAACAAGCGATTCTGGAACATGTTTTTGAAGAAACTAAAAAGTGGAGAAAAGACTGATTTAATTAGATAATTAGTCAATTTGACAATGAGATAATTTTTTTTAGCAAACCCGACAGGTTTCAAAAACCTGTCGGGTTTGGCTTTTACATGTCTTTATATATTAAACGGACTAAAGTCAAGTTAAAAAACAGAATAAAAACATTTTTTTGCATAGAATTTTAAAATTATCTCATTATCAAATTGCCACATTTGCTAATTAAGAAAATTATCAAATTGCCACATTTTCTAATTACCTAATTAAAATCTATCTTTGCAGCTTCAAAAAAATACTTGCTTTGAAATGTAAAAATCTAAGCAGTCTAAAAATCTAAAATCTAAATGATTACAGTTAACGATATTTCGGTTCAGTTTGGTGGAACTACATTATTTAGCGATGTTTCTTTTGCTATAAATGAAAATGATAAAATTGCCCTTATGGGTAAAAATGGTGCGGGAAAATCTACACTTTTAAAAATAATTGCGGGTCAAAGCAAACCTTCTACCGGAAGTATCTCAACTCCAAAAGATGCTGTTGTGGCTTATTTGCCTCAGCATTTATTAACCAAAGATGGTTCGACTGTAATGGAAGAAGCATCAAAAGCATTTGGTGAAATCTTCAAAATGAAAGCCGAAATTGACGAAATCAATGAACAATTAACCGTTCGTACAGATTACGAAAGTGATGCTTATATGAAATTAATCGAAAGAGTTTCTGACTTAAGCGAAAAATTCTATGCAATTGAAGAAGTAAATTACGAAGCCGAAGTCGAGAAAATCTTAATTGGTTTAGGTTTTGAGCGCGAGGATTTTACGCGTCAGACTTCTGAATTTTCTGGAGGATGGAGAATGCGTATTGAACTTGCTAAAATCTTACTGCAAAAACCAGATTTAATTTTATTGGATGAGCCAACCAACCACATGGATATCGAAAGTATTCAGTGGTTAGAGGAATTTTTGCTGACTTCAGCAAAAGCGGTTGTGGTAATCTCACACGATAGAGCGTTTGTAGATAATATTACAAACCGTACAATCGAAGTTACAATGGGAAGAATTTACGATTACAAAGCAAAATATTCTCATTATTTAGAACTTAGAAAAGATCGTCGTGTACACCAGCAAAAAGCATACGATGAACAACAAAAAATGATTGCTGACAACAGAGCATTTATTGATCGTTTTAAAGGAACTTTTTCTAAAACAGATGCGGTTCAGTCTCGTGTAAAAATGCTTGAGAAACTTGTAATTGTACAAGTTGATGAAGTTGATAACTCAGCATTAAAATTAAAATTTCCGCCTGCCGCACGTTCGGGTCAATATCCTGTTGTGGTTAAAGATCTTTCTAAATCATACGGAGATCATGTTGTTTTTAAAGATGCTAATATCGTGATCGAAAGAGGACAAAAAGTTGCTTTCGTTGGTAAAAATGGTGAAGGTAAATCTACGATGATTAAAGCCATTATGAAAGAAATTGGTATTGATGAAGGAAGTGTAGAGATTGGTCACAATTCTCAAATTGGATATTTTGCTCAAAATCAGGCTTCTTTATTAGATGAAAATGCTACCATTTTTGAAACAATTGACAATATTGCGGTTGGTGATGTCAGAACTCAAATTAAAAATATTTTAGGAGCATTTATGTTTCATGGTGATGATATTACCAAAAAAGTAAAAGTGCTTTCAGGTGGAGAAAAAACCCGTTTGGCAATGATTAAATTATTGCTAGAACCTGTTAATTTGCTGATTCTGGATGAGCCTTCAAATCACCTTGATATGAAAACCAAAGACATTATTAAAGATGCCTTGCGTGATTTCGACGGAACTTTGATCTTAGTTTCTCACGATCGTGATTTCCTTGACGGATTAGCAACTAAGGTTTTTGAATTTGGAAACAAACGTGTGAAAGAACATTTTGAAGATGTTGCAGGTTTCCTTGCGCACAAAAAAATGGATTCTATGAGAGAGATCGAAAAGTAATTTTTATCTTAAATAACTAAAAAGGCACAAGTTATAATTCTTGTGCCTTTTTTATTTTAGATTAGTAAAAATTAAATTCTAATTCCCGGCGGAAGTAATTCTTTGTACTTTGGATTTTTTTTGATGAACAGCACAATTTTTGGGTGAATCGGCATTAATCTAAATTTTTTCTCAACAATAATTTCCATTATGCTTTTAAGTAGTGTGTCAATTACAGCTTGATTTTCAAAACCTTCGGGCACATTAATTTTAGTTAGGAAAATTTTCTTCTCTTGAAATGAATATTCAACAGAAATCAATCCTTCAGGGACTATGGTTTCAAACTGTCTTGCAAACGTGTTGTCTTTGATCTCCATAGTAGTAGTTTCAATAGGTTCCATAATTTGTCATGTTTTAGTAGGTTGAACGTATAATATAGATTGAGGGGCTAAATACTCGCTCTAAAAACTCCTTAAAGAATATCTAAACACGAGTAATTGGTTTTACAAAGTTAATCATTTGATTCTCAATATAAAATTATTTTTTAAAGATGTATTCTACGGCTGGTAGTGCGGTCTTTTTGTAATTTTATTTGTTTTAATATAGAATTAAGGTGTAAGATTTGCTGTGCCTATTCGTAAATGAAGTAATTTTAGCTTGAAATTGAAAACTGTAATTAAAATTCCTTTTCTAACAAATGAGTAAAATTCCTGTTTATTTTATGCCTGGTTTGGCAGCAAGTCCAACCATTTTTGAAAGAATCAAATTAGATGAAACTATTTTTGAGATGTGTCTGCTGGAATGGGAAATTCCAAAACCTAAGGAATCACTATCTGATTATGCACTTCGAATCACAAAAAATATAAAACATGAAAATCCTGTTTTAATTGGAGTTTCCTTTGGTGGAATTCTGGTTCAGGAAATGTCAAAACATATTAAGACCCGAAAAGTAATTATTATTTCGAGTGTGAAAAGCAATGCTGAATTTCCGAGGAGAATGAAAATTGGAAAAACTACAAAAGCCTACAAATTAATTCCGATGAAATTAATTTTGAATATCGAAAATCTTGCAAAATATTCTTTTGGACAAAAAATCAACAAACGTATTCAGTTATATGAGAAGTTCCTGGCGGTTCGCGATCTCAATTATTTGCAATGGGCAGTAGAATCTGTTATTTTATGGGATAGGAGCCAAATTGACGAAAATGTAATTCATATTCACGGCGATCAGGATGAAGTTTTTCCTATAAAGTATATTGATAAGTGTATTGTGGTAAAGGGCGGTACTCATATTATGATTCTGAATAAGTACAAATGGCTGAATAAGAATTTGCCTTCTATTATATTGGAGGATTAAAATAATATGAGAAACTTGACTATAGCTCTGATTCTAATCTTAACAGGATGTAATAAGCCTCCTAAAAAGGATTTTGATTTTACTTTTTTTAAATGGAATATTCATGAATCCTATTATTTAAAATTTAATTCTTCAGACACTCTTTATTATATAAATAGTTATGGTTTTAAAGAAGAGACATTTTTTACAATCCTAAATAAAGAAGAAAAAGAAAATATTCAAAATATATTGGATACCATAACTTTTCCAAAGAATGATTCCTATGATAGTTTGGTTGATGATGGAGAAACTAACGCTTTTATTTTAAAGAATAAAAATCAAGAGAAGAAGCTTAAAATTCATGGGCATAATGGACCTAATCGATTTTGGCTTTTTGGAAAATCGTTGGAAAAGATTAAAATTGATCATGAATTTACTAAAACAAATAAAAAAATTGACTTAAGTAAAATCAATAAAATGGTTTTAATGCCAATACCACCAACGTTTATTGTTGATACTTTAAAATAAAAAAATCCCAAACTCTTTTTTAGAATTTGGGATTTAAATAGTATGATTTGAAAAAATTAGATTTTCTTCATTTGATCTTTCATCATCGTGATTTGCTCTTTCAGCATGCCTTGTTTGTCTAATTTCTTCGCTTCGTTCAATAAATTAGTAGCTTCAAGTTTTCTTCTGCGTGACATTGCAACTCCAGCAAGGTTTAATTTAGCAACTGCTAAATCCATATCCATTGATAGTCCAAGTTCGATTGCTTTTTTAAAATGTTTCTCAGCTTGGTTGATATTTGTTTGCGATAACATAATTCCGTGTAGGTAATTAAAGTATCCTTGTTGTTTTCTTACTAAGGCCGTTTCAGGATTTTTAATGTATGCCAGCCATTTTTTAGCACCTTCGAAGTCTTGTTTTCTTAATTTAAGGAAAGCTAAAAGGATAAATTCATTTTTAAAGTAAAGAAAAATTGGAATTGCAGTCAGTAATATAAGGAAAATACCATTCCCGATATTACTCTCTGTAAATTGATAAATGCCTGCAACTACAAGAAGTCCGGCCAAAATAAGTTTAATATTTTTATGAAACATAATAGATGTATATTTGTGATTGCAAATATAGTAAAATGAATTAAAAATATTTTTATTAAAGTACTTGCCAGAAAAAAAAGTCTTTGTATATTTGCACTCGGTTTTAGAATAACGATATTCAAAAACAGAAAAGAGATATTAGATACCATTTTAAAGATACAAAGCAATGAGCAAAAGAACATTTCAACCATCGAAAAGAAAAAGAAGAAATAAGCACGGATTTATGGACAGAATGGCTTCTGCGAATGGAAGAAAAGTTCTAGCGCGTAGAAGAGCAAAAGGAAGACATAAATTAACTGTTTCTAGCGAGCCTAGACACAAAAAATAATGTTTGTATAAACATAAATAAGGCGTTACTTTTTTTAGTATCGCCTTTTTTTATACCTTGTCGGTAAAAAATTCTCAACATTCTAGTTTAGAATACACTAGAATGTTTTTTAAAGCACTTATATAACTACACAATACAAATAAAATGCCTAAAGACACATCAATAAAATCAGTTTTAATAATAGGTTCAGGACCTATTGTTATTGGTCAAGCTTGCGAATTCGATTATGCAGGATCTCAATCTGCACGCTCGATTCGTGAAGAAGGAATTGAAGTTATTTTGATAAACTCAAATCCAGCAACTATTATGACCGACCCAACTATGGCCGATCATGTATATTTGAAACCATTAACTACAAAATCGATTATTGAAATTCTAAAAGCGCATCCACAAATTGATGCTGTTTTGCCTACAATGGGAG
Organism: Flavobacterium sp. KJJ; assembly: GCF_000708595.2. GTDB lineage: Bacteria > Bacteroidota > Bacteroidia > Flavobacteriales > Flavobacteriaceae > Flavobacterium. The sequence goes on from NZ_JARP01000003.1 coordinate 367,240, forward strand.
GACAGACAGCTTTGAACTTGTGCTTGGAAGCTGAAGAAAAAGGAATATGGCAAGATTTTGGAGTAAAATTAATTGGAGTTGATGTAAACGCAATTAATATTACCGAAGACAGAGAGCAGTTTAAACAGCTTTTAGAAAGAATAAATGTGCCAACTGCACCGGCAAAAACAGCTACTTCTTACTTAGAAGGAAAAGAAATTGCTCAAGAATTTGGTTTCCCGCTTGTAATTCGTCCTTCATTTACACTTGGAGGAACTGGAGCAGCAATTGTTTACAAAAAAGAAGATTTTGATGAGCTTTTAACCCGCGGACTTGAAGCTTCTCCAATTCACGAAGTTTTAATTGATAAAGCTTTGATGGGATGGAAAGAGTACGAGTTAGAACTTTTAAGAGATAAAAATGATAATGTTGTGATCATCTGTTCGATCGAAAATATGGATCCAATGGGAATTCATACCGGAGATTCGATCACAGTTGCGCCTGCAATGACATTATCTGATTCAACTTTCCAAAAATTACGTGACTACGCCATCTTGATGATGCGCAGTATCGGAAATTTTGCGGGAGGATGTAACGTACAATTCGCAGTTTCGCCAGACGAAAAAGAAGATATCGTAGCGATCGAGATTAATCCTCGTGTATCTCGTTCATCTGCTTTAGCATCAAAAGCAACGGGTTATCCAATTGCTAAAATTGCTTCTAAACTGGCTTTAGGATACAATCTTGATGAATTGCAAAACCAAATTACAAAATCGACTTCGGCTCTTTTTGAACCGACTTTGGATTATGTGATTGTGAAAATACCACGTTGGAACTTCGATAAATTTGAAGGTGCTGACAGAACTTTAGGACTTCAAATGAAATCTGTTGGTGAAGTAATGGGAATTGGACGTTCGTTCCAAGAAGCTTTACATAAAGCAACTCAATCTTTAGAAATTAAAAGAAACGGTTTAGGAGCTGACGGAAAAGGATATAAAAACTACGAACAAATTATCGAGAAACTAACTTTTGCAAGTTGGGATCGTGTTTTTGTAATTTATGATGCAATTGCAATGGGAATTCCGTTGAGCCGTATTCATGAAATTACAAAAATTGATATGTGGTTCTTAAAACAATACGAAGAACTTTATACTTTAGAGAAAGAAATTTCGAACTATAAAATATCTAATCTTCCAAAAGAACTTTTGCTTGAAGCGAAACAAAAAGGTTTTGCCGACAGACAAATTGCTCACATGATGAATTGTTTAGAAAGTGAAGTACACACTTTACGTATGGATCAAAATATCAATCGTGTGTTTAAATTGGTTGACACTTGTGCTGCGGAGTTTAAAGCAAAAACGCCTTATTACTACTCCACTTTTGAAGCTGAAATCGAAAAAGCAAACGGCGAACGTTATGTAGATAACGAAAGCATTGTAACAGATAAAAAGAAAATTATTGTTCTAGGTTCTGGACCAAACAGAATTGGACAAGGAATTGAATTCGATTATTCTTGTGTACACGGAGTTTTGGCAGCAAAAGAATGTGGCTACGAAACGATCATGATCAACTGTAACCCTGAAACGGTTTCGACAGATTTTGATACAGCTGATAAATTATACTTCGAACCGGTTTTCTGGGAGCATATTTACGACATCATTCAGCATGAAAAACCAGAAGGTGTTATTGTACAGTTAGGTGGACAAACAGCTTTGAAGTTAGCTGAAAAATTATCTAAATACGGAGTAAAAATCATCGGAACTAGTTTTGATGCACTGGATTTGGCAGAAGACAGAGGTCGTTTCTCTGATTTATTGAGAGAACTTCATATTCCTTTCCCACAATTCGGAATTGCTGAAACCGCTGATGAAGCTTCTGCACTTGCAGATACTTTAGATTTTCCATTACTGATTCGTCCTTCTTATGTATTAGGAGGTCAGGGAATGAAAATTGTAATCAACAAAAAAGAATTGGAAGAACACGTTATCAATTTATTGAAAACGATTCCAGGAAATAAATTGCTTTTAGATCATTATTTAGCCGGAGCAATCGAAGCAGAAGCAGATGCCATTTGTGATGCTGATGGTAATGTTTACATCATCGGGATTATGGAGCATATCGAACCTTGCGGTGTTCACTCTGGAGATAGCAACGCTACTTTGCCTCCTTTTAACTTAGGAGAATTTGTAATGCAGCAGATAAAAGATCATACTTATAAAATTGCAAGAGCGCTGAAAACAGTTGGTTTAATCAACATTCAGTTTGCGATAAAAGATGATACAGTTTATATTATCGAGGCAAACCCTAGAGCTTCTAGAACGGTACCGTTTATTGCAAAAGCTTACGGAGAGCCTTATGTAAATTATGCAACGAAAGTAATGTTAGGTCACAATAAAGTAACGGATTTTGATTTTAACCCGCAATTGAAAGGTTATGCGATTAAACAACCCGTTTTCTCTTTCAGCAAATTCCATAATGTAAATAAAGCATTAGGACCAGAAATGAAATCGACAGGAGAAAGCATCTTGTTTATTGATGATTTAAAAGACGATCAATTCTACGAATTGTACTCTAGAAGAAAAATGTATTTGAGTAAATAATCTCAAATTCTAATATAAAAAAAAGCTCCAATTAATTGGAGCTTTTTTAGTTTAATCAATTTGGAAGTTATTCTTGTTTATTATAATTTTAATGTATTAATTTATTTGTATTTAGAAAAAATTCCTGAATCAGTAGCTGTCCACAAACAGCATTTTTGTCCGCTTGCTTTTAGGCCGCTGTTTGCCCAGCTATTACAAGTATGAAATAAACTGTAACTTCCATTCGCTTCATAAAAAGCATCTGTTTTTCCGTAGACGGCATCTGTTTTTATGTTTAAAAAATTACCTGAAGCATCTTTTTGAAAACTGTCATTTATGTATTGTATCAGACGATTGTACTGGTCCTTGCTGATCATCATTTTTTTGCAGTCTTCGCCTTCTCTTAAACTTTTGTAGTAAGTCGCATGAATCGCTGTTGTGCTTAAACCAGACGCGGCTTTAAAAGCAACCGAAGCTTTTAAGTCAGACCATTCAGGAGTTTCTAAGTAAAAACCTTTATCGCCCCAGCCCATTGCAATATATTTATAAGTAGAATCGGCTGTTTTTGTGTTTTCGAATCTTACTTTCTGGCTCCAGTCAATTTGGTCGTTTTTAGTTGGCATTACAATATCGGTATGAACGCCATTTGTTAGAATGTATAGTTCAATTTCAGGTTTGGTATTGGGTTCTTGATCGATTGTGATTTTAGAAAGGGAGAATGCTGCAACTAGGTAAATTAAAATAAATCCAATGAAAATTAGAACTATTTTAAGCGCAATTTTTAATGCTTTTTTCAATGATTGTAATTTTAGGTTTTCGGGTTAATAGCGTATCAAATTTTAAATTTCAATAAAAAAGTTTATTTGATTCTTTACAAATATAATTAAATTCGGTTCAGATCAAAATAATATAAATATCTATTATTCAGTAAAATCTTTCAAATGATTATAAGAAAAAAAGCCCCAAATATTGGGGCTTTTTCTTTTTAAAGTAAGCAAAGATGTATTATTTAACCAATTGCTGCAATGGCTTTAATTGTTCCATGTCTATTTTAGATTGCTTTAAAACAGTCATTAAAGTCATAATGTTGTTGGGATTCATGTTTTTGCCTAAAACGCGAACAACTGCAAAACCGTTTTCTTTTCTGTTGGCAAAAACTACAAACTCTTCGATGTTTTCATCAGTGCCAACATAACTTATCGAGGCGCCGTCTTTTCCAGAACCAACTTTCATTAATTCCTGATACTTTGGATCTTTTAATATTGCTTTGACTTTTGCGCGTTCTGTTTCAAATTGAGCCTGATTTTTATCGTTTGCTTTAAAAGCCAGAATGTTAATTTTGTCAAATGATTTCAATGCTTCATTTTGCTCTGCTGACAGTTTTGCTTTATCTAAATTTAAAATATCAGACGAAACATCAAGTGCAATAAAATCCTTTTTTTCTGTATTTTCTACAAAATACTTTTGCAATGAAGGTTCAGAATTACAACTAACTAAAGTTAGTAGTACTATAATGGCTGAGGTAAAAACGTTTGCTTTCATGTTATCTTTTGCCTTTTGAGGCTTTTTTTAGGTCAGTACCGCCAGGAAGCTGCATTTTGTCTGTAAGTACTGAAATTTCATTTAAATCAAAATTACCAGTTAGAGAAAGCAAAACGGTTTCGTCGTTTTTTGCACCTTCAACAAACATCAGTAATTCTTTTATTTGTGTATCTGTAGCGCCTGATTTTACTAATATTTTTACATTTTTGCCACCGTCGTTTACTCGCATTAATTCTTCTAAACCTGCTGTTTTAATGTATTTTTCAGCAGAAGCTTTCATGTCAGCTTCGATTTTGGCATTCTTAGTTGTAAATACTTTTAAGTAATCTAATTTTTTAATAAGATTGATGTATTGCTGTGTTTCTTTATCCGAAGCATCAACTTTTACTTTGCTCATTAAATCGAACATTTTTTTGTTTACAATTACTGATGTTACGTCATCTTGACCATCAAATTTGTCAAACGCACCTTGTGCATAAAATGAATGTGTGAAAAAGGCGAAAACTAATGTTATGATGAAATTTTTCATTTTTGATTGAATTTAATTACTGTTTAAAAATTTTGTTTTTTGATTGTTCATATTCTTGAATGTATTGTACACTTTCAATACCTACATTCACATTGTTTGACAATAGAGCCAAAGCTTTTTGCGTTGCCGCAAGGGCTTCTTCAGGATTGTCATAGGTTCCTAATTCTGATTGCGCTACAGGCTGAGCTGCAGGTTTTTCGCTAGCAAAGAAATAAGTTCCAATTCCGAGTAAAACAACTATCGAAGCTGCAATCGATAACCACGCTACATTTCGTTTCTTGTCCCGAGACTTTGGGAGTGGGATTTCCTGCATCGATTTTTGTTGTTTTACTTGAGAGAAATAACCAAACATTGGTTTGTATTGCTCTAAATGCTGCGCAACATTTGATGAAGAAAAGTATTCTTTTAATTGGTTTTCTTCTGCAATAGTAGTTTCTCCCTGAAAGTATTTTTCTAATATATTTTCTATTTTATCTAATTCCATAACTGTGTGTATTAACCATTGATTCTCTTATTTTTTTTCTCGCTCTCGAAAGTGCTACCCGAATAGCAGTTTCATTCATGTTGACAATTTTCGCAATTTCATCAAATTCATATTGCTCAACATCGCGAAGCTGAATTAATATTTGAAGCTGTTCGGGCAACTGACTTATAATTTTTTCTACCCAATCAAGACTATCAGCATCTTCTAATTTTTTATCTAATTGCGGTTCGCGGTCGGTATAATTATTATGAACTATTTTTAGATTTCCGGCTCTTTTCGATTTTAACTGATCCAGACAATAATTTTTGGTCATTGTCATTGCTACTGCTTCAATATTATTATAAGCGTCTAAATTGTCTTTTTTGTTCCATAATTTTACCATTACTTCCTGAGTGGCATCTTCTGCTTCCTCAGTACTTGTGAGTAATCGTTTTGCAAGACGAAAAACTTTGTCTTTAAAAGGATTAATCAATTCTATAAACACAACTTGATTCATAATTGGTTATTTGTTGGTTTTTGGTTGGTTATAAGTTTTTCCTAATTATTATGATCAATGTTTTTAAGAACATTTTACGGTTCTTTTTATTTTTAAATCAAAATGTATAAGTGAGCTTATATAATCAAGACGAGGCACTATTATTTTTGTTACAAGCAATTTAAAAGTTTTTTTAGAAAAATTTCTATAAACTTACAGCAGTTAAAACTAAAGGTGTTATTTTTACGTTAATACTTATACTGAAACCTACATATATGAAAACAATATTAAAGAGTTTATTACTAATTTTCCTGCTGGCTTTTTCTTTGCAGTCATGTGAAGATCAGGATGATGTTGAATCTCCATCAGATTTGCAGGTAAATGATTTTATCTGGAAAGGATTAAATCAGTTTTATTTATGGCAGCCGGATGTTGCTAATTTAGCTGATAACCGTTTTGCAACACAAGATGCACTTAATTCTTTTCTAAGAGGATATTCTAAACCAGAAGATTTATTTCAGGATTTATTAAATAAACCGATCAGTAAATTTCCTAAAGGACAAGCTGTTGATCGTTTTAGCTGGATTGTTGACGATTATACGGTTTTAGAACAAGAACTTCAAGGTACAAGCAAAAATGACGGAGTTGACTTTAGATTGAGTTATAAGCCAGGAAGTACAACAGATCTGGTTGGTTTTGTACGTTATATTATTCCGAATTCTGATGCATCAACAAAAGATATCAAGCGCGGAGATTTATTTACAGGAGTAAACGGTACACAGCTTACAGTTTCTAACTATCAATCACTTTTAAATGCCGATAGTTATACCTTAAATATGGCTACTTATAACGGAAGTACTGTTGCCACAAATGGCAAAACAGTTGCTTTAGTGAAAACAACTTTAGATGAAAATCCAATTCTAATTAATAAAGTGATAGTTTCTGGAGGTCATAAAATTGGTTATTTAATGTATAACGGATTTTATCCAAATTATGATGCACAATTAAATAGCGCTTTTGGAGCATTAAAAGCAGAAGGAATTACTGATTTTGTTTTGGATTTAAGATATAATGGCGGAGGTTCTATACAAACATCAGCGCGATTGGCCAGTATGATTACAGGTCAATTTACAGATAAGATTTTTGCAAAAGAAAAATGGAATCCAAAAGTAAATGAATATTATGAAAGTGAAGATCCAGAATCATTAAAAGTTAAATTTGTAGACAAAATTGATGGCGCTGCAATCAATAGTTTAAATTTAACTAAAATATATATTCTTACTACAGACGGAACTGCATCTGCAAGTGAATTGGTTATCAACGGACTTGCTCCTTATATTAGCGTAGTTCAAATAGGAGAGACGACAGTTGGAAAAAATGTAGGTTCAGTTACTTTATATGATTCTCCGTCTTTTGGAAAAACAAATAGAAATCCGAATCATAAATATGCGATGCAACCATTAGTTTTAAAAATTGTTAATGCATCAGATTTTGGTGAATATACTGATGGATTAAAGCCAACTTATGAGCAATTGGAGTATATTACAAATATGGGTGTTTTAGGTGATGCTTCAGAACCGCTATTGAATCTTGCGATTTCAAAAATTACAGGAGCAACAGCCAAAAAAATACAACAAGACAGAAAAGAAGCTTTGACAACTTTTACAAATGCTAAAGCGATCAACGGAATAAGAAATCAAATGTATCTTGAAAAAGCGCCGGAAGGACTTTTAAAGGCATTAAAATAATAACGATAAAAAATAAAAAAGGCTTTCAGAAATGAAAGCCTTTTTTTAAATTCCAAAAACTAATTTAAAAATGGGTAATAATATTAATTGAAATAAAAACCGTTTGGACCCACGCCAACAGTTAATTCTTTTTGTAATGTTCCGCTTAAGTTATAGATATACGCTTTGCTGTTTGAACCAAAATCACCTCCGTCAGCAATAAAAATTTTATCTTTGTTTACTGCAAAACCATAAATAGATCCATCTGCAGAAAGGGCAGCAGTTAAAATAGGTGTTGTTGAGGCAGCAGTTGCAGTAGTGCTGATTGCATAAACTGATTTATCAACTGTGTAATATGCCTTGTCATTATAAATATCTAAATATCCAGCTCCGTCTAAAGCTTCTGGAAAAGTAATTTTAGTAATCGATTTATCTGAAAGTTTCACTTTTACAATTTCACTTCTCTCTCCATAAGTCGATCTTAAAATATATAAAAGACCATCTTTCACTTCCATAGTGTTAGCTCCATAACCAAGAGTTACTGGTGCTTCTAGTGCTTTTGTTGCCGGATTTACTATTAATAATTTATCGTTGTTATATTGCTCCGTAATATATAATTTGCCATTTTCCAAAAGGATTCTGTCGCCAGTCGCATTCAATGCAATTTTAGATTCTACTGTATTTGTAGCCAAGTCAATAACTGCAATATAATCATCAGTATTTCCAGTTGCTGGGTTGATATAATAATAGGTATTTGCATTTGTTACATATGCTTTTCCGTCTTTTACAACTCCGTATCTTGGGTTTGCTAATCCAGTTTCTACTTTTGCAATTAATTTAAAAGTATATCTGTCTACAACGTTGATTACATTTGATCCTCCAGCAATGATATATGCTTTATCTCCATCAAAAAAGATGTTTTGAAGATATACACCAGCAAAATCACCAGCGTTTGCAGTTTTATAAATATCTGCTGTGAAATTTGCTAGATCATCACTTGCAAAAGAAACTGACCCGCCATCAGAATTCCCTTCGTTTAAAATGAAAAATCCATTATCATAAACTCCTTTAGGATCATTATCATCGTCATTAGAACAAGAAACAAAAAGCGATACGCTTAGTGCTAATAAAAATAATCTAGTTAACTTCATTATATTAAAATTTAAGGTTTAAGTACATATTAAAATTTCTTCCAGGCATTGGTCTGTTTTCTAGGCTTTCATAATTTTCGTTCCAAAGATTTAAAACCTGAAAGCCTAATTTGAAAGAGCTTAAAAATTTAAAATCATAATCGATTCCGATGTTTGAGACCGTATAAGCGTTTACAATTTTGTTTGGGTCGTTATCTGATTGTGTATAAACAAAACCATTATATAAAAATTGATAATAAGCCGAAATTCTATTTCTAGAATACGAAATGGCAGCGGTCGCTTTATGAAACGGAACAAAGAAAAGCTGTTTTCCTGTTTCAATATCTTTAGAAACCGTGTAGGCGTAAGTTGCATTAGCTGCAAAATAATTTTTGCCGTATTGTTTTTTCCAGCTTAATAAAGTTTCAGTTCCGTAAGTATTGACCTTATCTGTATTTTGAGGAGTCCAGATTCCGTTACTTCCAGGAACCCATCTTAATAAATCATTAATTTTGATGTAGTAAAAAGTCTGAGTAAAAGAGATATTGCTAAAAGTAAAAACGTTTCCAATTTCTGCCTGATATGAACTTTCAGGTTTTAAATCCGGATTACCGCCTTCTTCCCAATACAAATCATTGAAGGTTGGAATTCTGAAATTTCGAGACAAATTCAATTTTAAATTGTATAATTTCCCGAATTGATAAGAAGATCCCAAAGAAAATAAAACTGGTGATTTATAATTGTCTGTGAATTCTTTTCTAACACCAAATTCATTTTTCCAATCGGCAGAAAAATCTTGTTTTACTAGTAAGGCTGCAGAACTGATTTCTCTGGTATTATTTCCAAAACCGCTTCCATAGCCTTTTGTTTTGTTGTAATCTACAATTCCGTTTATTTGAGTCGATTTAAAAAGCGTATATCCTAAATCTGCTTTTGTAATAAGACTTTCAGTTTTTCCGTAAGTATATTGATTGGTCGAATTATCCGCGTAATATTGGTAATTTTCGAAGATATAAGCGGTTTTGAAATTAGCAGTAAGTTTGCCGAAATTTCCATCATATTCTAATAGGTTTCTATTAAAACCGTTGATGTATTTGCTTTTGGTTTCTGTTTCCGTAATTAAAGACGTATTACGGTCTGTGTTTGATGTTTGGCTGTATAATTTCACACTGTTTTTTGCATCAAATTTATAACCCACATTCGCACTCATCGTAATAACATCGTATTGACCGTTTTGGTTCCAGCGCTGTTCGCCTTTCCAAGTATATCGGTTTAAGTATTTATAATCGTTGGTCGAACTGTTTTTTGAAAAACCAATTTGTGCGCTCCATTTTTCATTCGAAATATTGGTCTTGTAATTAATTCCGATTGTGTTGAAACTTCCGTAATCCAGTTTTAAATTATTCTCGAAACGATTATAAAACGCCAAATCGTTATTTAAATGAACAGTTCCTCCAATTGCACCGCTTCCATAAATTATACCTCCTCCGCCGGCTTTTACACTTACAGAATTATAGTCAGTACTTGAAATAGTATTAAAATCAGTACTTCCGTTCATTTGAGAATTAATGTTGATTCCGTTCCAGATTACGGCAGTCTGTGAAGAAGTTGTTCCCCTAAAAGCAACCGTAGAAAGCATGCCTCGGCCGTATTCTTTAAAATAAATAGTAGAATTGAAGTTTAGCAAATCAGTTAATAAAGCCTCGTTTTTATTGATTATCGAATCATTGAGTTTTAAAACCGATTGTGAATTGGAGTATTTTTTTAGATTTTTATCAGAAACGACAACTTCTTTAAGACTGGTAATAGAGTCCTTCTGCGCCCATATAATCTGGCACAATAACAGCAAACAAAAAGCAAAACGTTTTTTTAAAGTCATAATTTCTACACTCTTTTTCCCGAGAGTTCGATATTTGTTATAAAGGCAGGTCTCCTGGCTCGCGTTTTGTTGTTTACCTTCCCATTCGCCGGAGCGGACAGTGGTTTGTAGCTAACAACAAACATTCTTTTCAGAACTAAGCTTACAGTTGCGGGTACAGCTCAAGATTTTACTTGATTCCCTTTTAATGTATTTTAAAATAAAAACACAACCTTAATTGGCTGCAAAGATAAAGTTAAAATTACCAAATTTTCAAATTTGTTTTATTTTTTCAATCAAATTCTAAACAAAATAGCTGTTAGATCTCTATTTTTATGACCTGACCAAAATCTACTTTATTTTTAAAAGCGTCTTTTAATGGCAATAAACTTTGATGGCATAAGATACTTCTGACAACGCCGGCATGCGCAACAATAATAATTGGCTTTGTTTCTTCTTTTGAAATTTGTTTGGATAGAAAATCTCCACTTCTTTGATGTAAGTCTACGAATGATTCTCCATTAGAAACTTGAATATTGACAAAATCTTCCATCCACGGATTTAGCTGCTCGGGCGGAATATCGTTCCAGTTTTTCATTTCCCAATCTCCAAAATTCATTTCCATTAAGCGTTTATCTTCCTGATAAGAAATGATTTTTATTTTGTTTTGAATATGTTTCGCTAAAATTGTACATCGTTTTAATGGACTTGTAAAAAGAATAGCTTCTGAAGGTAATTGCGAAATAATATTTTGAAAAACTGATTCAAATGGTTCGGCCAGATTTACATCTGATTGTCCGTAGCAAATTCCCTTTTCGCAAATCGTTTCGGTGTGCCGAACTAAATAAATTTCCATATAAAAAGAAAGCTTAAATAATAAATAACTTCGCAGACTTGCTGGGTAGCGCCTAAACAGTCTCCGGTATAGCCATCAATCCATTTCTGGAAATAACGTGCCAAAAAATAACGGGTTACAAAAACCGGAATTAAGAGAAACAAGAATTTGTATTGAAAATAAGAAAGAGCTAAGACAGGCAATAATCCAAAGAAAAAAGCACCCAAAACTTCTTTCCAACTATGCTTTTTAGCAATTGGTTTACTTTTGCTAGTCGCATCATCACGAGAATATTCATGTGTAAAAACAATAGAAATGGCTGCCAGACGGCTCAAAGCATGGGCTGAAATAAATAAAAGAAATATCTTAACAAGTCCGCTATAGCTTTCGATTTGAAAAATAGAAATCGATTCTGAAAGCAATTTGAATTTTAATAAAAACAGCAAAACTAATCCAATTGCTCCGTACGCACCAATTGCGCTGTCTTTCATAATTATTAATATTTTTTCTTTGGTCCAGCCTCCGCCAAAACCATCGCAGACATCGGCAAAACCATCTTCATGAAAAGCACCGGTTGTTAGGATAGAAGCAATTATAGCTAAAATAACAGCAATTTCAACAGATAAAAATTGAGCAAAAATGTAAAAAGCCAAAAAAGAAATACTCCCCACAATCCAGCCAATTAAAGGGAAATAACGTGTCGCTTTATTTAAATAATCAGGATTGTGATCGATGTTTTTTGGACATGGAATTCGAGTGTAAAACATTAGGCAAGTGAAGAAAATATGTAGTTCTTTTTTCATTAATAATTATTTTTTTATTTAGTATATCATTTCGGCAAAGGAGAAATTGCACTCGTAATTCGATAAAGATTAATGGAGTTTTCTATGTGATTTTTCTTCATCGAAATAACAAATAGGGCATTACTTCCTGTTAACCCCAGCGCTTTCAAAACTCGCCATTTCATTCAAAAAGAGTTCTGCCGATTTTAAAATCGGAAAAGCAATTGCGCAACCAGTTCCTTCGCCCAAACGCAAATCGAGATTCAAAATTGGTTTTGCATTTAAATAATCTAATAATTTTTGATGTGCCTTTTCAGCAGAACAATGGCAAAAAACAGCATTTTTTATGATATCGGGATTAATTTTTGACGCAATTAAAAAAGCCACTGAACAAATAAAACCATCAATTAAAATAAGCATTTTATGATCGAAAGCTGTCAGCATACCGCTGGCCATTTGTATGATTTCGAAACCGCCAAAATAGGCGACCAGTTGTTTTAATTCGGCTTGACCGGAATAATTTTCAATTGCTTTTTTCAGAAGATTTTGCTTTTGAATTAATTTTTCATCTGCAACTCCTGCTCCTTTTCCGATACATTCTTCTATAGGAAAACCTGTCAGCAAACTCATCAATACAGAGGCTGTTGAAGTGTTTCCGATTCCCATTTCTCCAAAACCAATACAATTTGAGCCTTTTTCAGCAATAGATGAAACAATCGATTTTCCTTTTTCAAAAGACAATTGCAATTCGGTTTCAGTCATTGCGGGTGCATGCAAAAACGATTGTGTTCCTTTGGCAATTTTAGCATGAATCAATTTTGTATTTGTTGGAAAATCATAATTCACACCCGAATCTACAATAGATAAATTAATGTTATTTTGATTGCAAAAAACATTTATTGCCGCGCCGCCTTCGAGGAAATTCCCAACCATTTGTCGCGTTACATCTTGCGGATATGCACTTACACCGTGATTTGCAATTCCGTGATCTGCTGCGAAAACTATAATATTAGGATTTGTTATTTTTGGATTTAAAGTTTCAAAAACAGTTGCCATTTGAAAAGCCAAAGTTTCTAAAGTTCCTAAAGCGCCAATAGGTTTTGTTTTAGAATCTATTTTTTCTTGTAAAAGGGCATTAAATTCAGACTGACTTTCGTGTTTTCTTGATTGGTTTTGTACAAATTCAGAAACAGTAGATTCGGTTATATTTTGAATTTCTGTGCAAACAGGAGCTTCAGATTTTTGTTTCCAATGCAGTTGTTGGAGCATAGGCTGATTGCCGTAATTTGTTGCTGGTTTTCCTATACAGAAATAACCCAAAGGTTCCATGTTTTCAGGTAAATCGAGGATTTTTTTAAATTGATGATAATTCAAAATCGAAACCCAGCCCATTCCGTAACCTTGCTCTGTCAGCGAAAGCCAAATATTTTGCGCAGCACAGACTGAACTAAATTTTACTGCTTCGTTGCTTCCCACAGTTCCAATGGTAAATTGATTAAGAACCGATCGATCGTATGCAATAATAAGTCCGATGGGTGCTTCTTCAATCGCTTCTAATTTCAAAGATTTATAATGCTCTTTCTGTTCCGGATTATCGGTAAGTTCCTCGGCTTTTTTGTTATAATCAATAAATAGATTTTTAACTGCGGTTTTAACTTCTTTAGATTTAATGATATAATATCTCGTCGCATCTGTAAGTCCAACAGATGGTGCCCAATGTCCCGCTTGCAAAGCTTTTTCGATTACTTTGTCAGGAACTTCATCGGCAGTAAAATGTCTAGTGTCGCGGCGCGATTTTAATATATCCTCTAAATTCATTTAAATTCCTATTATTTTAAATTTCAAATTCCAACCATTAACAATTATAAAATCAATTTCAATAAAGATTTGAAAGTTTAAAAATTTAAGTAAAGATAAAGTATAGCTTTGGAATTTGGGATTTAAAAAATTGGAATTTATTTTATCTTGACCGGAATTCCAGAAACCATTAAAACCACTTCGTCAGCATTTGAAGCCAAAAATTGATTCATCCAGCCTTGCAGTTCGACAAATTTTCTGCCGATATGAGTTTCAGCATGAACTCCCATTCCGATTTCATTGGTCACAATAATAAATGTTGCATTTTCTTGATTTGCAATCAAGAGAAATTCCTTTTTAGCTTCTTCTAAGCTTAAATTCACATCGTTTTTAGTATCAATAAAAAAATTAGTGAGCCAAAGTGTTACACAGTCAATCAAAACTACTTTTCCTGAAAAATCTAATTCGCTTAAATATTTTTCTTTTTCAATGTTAGTCCAGCGTTCATCACGTTCTGATTGATGGCGATCGATTCTATTCTGAAAATCTTGATCCCATTTTCTGGCTGTTGCCACATAAATAGGAGAATCTGAAAGCTGTAAAGCTAAATTTTGAGCATAACTGCTTTTTCCTGATCGTTCTCCGCCGGTAATTAAGTAAAACATTTTTTTTGAGTTATGAGTTGTGAATTATGAGTTGTGAGTTATGGGTTATGAGTTGTGAGTTATGGGTTATAAGTTGGTTTCGTTGTTCTAAACATGCAAGTGAAATAGAGAAGTTGAAAATTCTGTATTTCAACTCGTAACTCATAACTATTTATAAGGACAATGACGGCAGTCATTTCCGCAACAGCTTCCTCTTTTTAAGTGAAACCAAGCTTTAAAAACATAATTACCATTTTCTATGTAATAGTCAATACCTTCCAGCAGTTTATCATTTTTGGGTAAAGATATCGCTTTATTTTTAAGAGCAGTTTTAGGGGTGATGGTTTCAACATAAGCGTCTATTTTGTCTTCGCAAGCTTCTTTAAAACATACCGGACAAAGACAATCTGCTCCATCTGAAAGATTAAAAATAGGCGGGTAATCATTGCACCAGCATTTTTTTTCAACCGAAATATCTCCACAGCTGAAAGTAGATTCACAGCTAGAGCAAATTTTTGTTTTTGTGGTTTTCATAGTGTAAAGATACTATTTGTTGAATTTTGTAAGAATAAAAGTAAACAAAAAAAATAGAAAATGCTTTACCTTTGTCCCTATCCAAAACGTTAAATATGAAACTTTATTTACCTAAATTAACTTTTCTTCTTACTTTTTTTATTGTTGTAGGTTGTAAAAAATCTGAAAATGAAACTGTTGCAAAGTCTGAAATTGCAAAAAACAGTATCGAATTTGCTTCAGGACTTTCGATTATAAAATATGAAGGATATTCTGTAGTAACGGTTTCAAATCCTTGGCCAAATGCTAATAAGAACTTCAAATATATTTTAAAAGAAAAAGACGCTAAAGTTCCGGATAGTTTAAATTCGTATACAACAATAAAAGTGCCTTTAGAATCTGTTGTGGTAACATCGACTACTACTATTCCGTTTTTAGAAATGCTTGAAGTTGAAGATAAATTGGTGGGTTTTCCGCATACGGATTATATTTCTTCTGAAAAAACGAGAGCTCTGATAGACAAAGGTTTGGTTAAAAATGTAGGTCAAAATGAAAAATTAAATATTGAACAGTTAATAGAATTATCACCAGAACTGATTGTTACTTTTGGAGTAGACAACAACAACCCTATGTTGGATAATTTGAAAAAAAGCGGACTAAATGTTTTAATTCAAGCCGATTGGATGGAACAATCTCCTCTTGGGAAAGCAGAATGGCTTAAACTTTACGGAGCATTATTTGGGAAAGAAGATAAAGCAAAAGAACTGTTTGATAAAATTGTGACAAGCTACAATCAGGCAAAAAAATTAGTTGCCGAAAAACCAGCAACTTCAACGGTTTTATATGGTTCTATGTACGAAGACGTTTGGTATGTAGCGAAAGGGAATAGCTGGGTAGCGCAGTTTATGAAAGATGCTCAGGCAAATTATTTGTGGGCAGATTTAAAAGGTACAGGAAGCCAAGGTTTGTCTTTTGAAAAAGTATTAGACAAAGCGAAAACGGCAAATGTTTGGATCGCTTCAGGTTCGTTTAAATCTTTAGACGAATTGCAGAAAGCAAATCCGCACTACAGTGAATTTGATGCTTTTAAAAATAAAACGATCTATACCTTAGAAAGTAAATTTGGAGCAACTGGCGGAACAGTTTATTATGAATTGTCTCCAAGCCGTCCAGATTTGGTTTTGAAAGATTATATCAAAATTTTTCATCCGGATTTACTCGAAAGCTATGAGTTTACTTTTGCATCTAAATTAAATTAAATTGGCAAATAAAAAACGAAATACCATGTTGTTTATCGTTTTGGCTTTGAGTCTTTTGCTGATGTTTTTTATAAGCATTAGCTTGGGTTCTGTGACAATTCCGTTTAAAGATGTTTATACGAGTTTAACTGGAGGCCACGCCACTAAATCGACTTGGGAATACATCATTATTAATTATCGTTTACCCAAAGCAATAACAGCAGTTTTAGTGGGAACCGGACTTTCGATCAGTGGTTTGCTCATGCAGACATTATTTAGAAATCCGCTTGCCGGACCGTATGTTTTAGGATTGAGCTCTGGTGCAAGTTTAGGTGTTGCTTTTGTAATTTTAGGAGCTGGATTTTTACCTTCATTTTTAAGTGTAATCGCATTGTCGTCATACGGAATTGTACTTGCATCCACATTAGGAAGCACGATGGTTTTATTGTTGGTTTTAGTTGTTTCGCAAAGATTGCGAGATACAATGGCTATTTTAATAGTCGGTTTAATGTTTGGTAGTTTTACAACGGCAATTGTCAGTATTTTAACGTATTTCAGTACAGCAGAACAATTGCAGAAATTTACTTTTTGGTCAATGGGAAGTTTAGGGAATCTTTCTTGGTCAACTCTTATAATTTTAGCAGTATGTGTGGGCATTGGTTTGGTTTTAAGCGCTGCGAGTATCAAACCCTTAAATGCATTGCTATTAGGCGAAAATTATGCTAAAAGTATGGGATTGAATTTTAAAAAAGCAAGATTGATCATCATATTTGCAACGAGTATTTTAGCAGGGAGTATAACCGCTTTTGCTGGTCCAATTGCCTTTGTTGGTTTAGCGGTTCCACATATCGCAAAACTTACTTTTCAAACCAGTAATCATACGGTTTTGTTTTGGAGCACATTGTTTTTTGGTGCTATCATTATGTTGTTTTGTGATGTCGTTTCGCAAATGCCAGGCTTTGATGTTACGCTGCCTATAAATGCGATTACGTCTATAATTGGTGCGCCAGTTGTCATTTGGTTATTGGTTAAAAAAAGAAATTTTAAGTAAAAAGTTAGAATTAATTGTCTCAATATTTTTAAAGAAGGTCAAAGAACATTTGTTAATGAACATTATAAATTACTGCCTAAGTTTTAAGCCAAGCCTATGTGTTAATTTACAAGTAAATTTTTAAAACAACTTTTTAGTACAGAGAAATCTATGTTTCTATGTGTTTAAAAAATAATCGCAATGAAAACAAGTATCTTAAATACATCAAATTTAAACATTGGATATAAATCTAAAAAAGCGGTTGTGACTATTGCTGAAAATCTGAATCTGAATTTAAACTCAGGAAAACTTATTTCATTAATTGGGGCAAACGGAATTGGGAAATCGACATTGTTGCGTACTATTACAGGAATTCAGCATCCTCTTGCGGGGAATGTTTTTTTGAATGATAAAAATATTTCCGATTATAAACCTTTAGACTTAGCTCAGAATTTAAGTTTGGTTTTGACTGAAAAATTGCCGCCAAGTAATCTTTCGGTTTTCGAATTGGTTGCATTAGGTCGTCAGCCCTATACGAATTGGGTCGGGACTTTAACAGATACTGATATTGAGAAAGTGCAGGAAGCAATGCAATTGACTCAAATCGAACATTTGGCTCAAAAAAAGCATTTTGAAATCAGTGACGGACAATTGCAAAAAGTATTGATTGCAAGAGCTTTGGCACAAGATACTCCGTTGATTATTTTAGATGAACCCACAACTCATCTTGATTTATTGCATAAAGTTTCGCTTTTTAAATTGCTTAAGAAACTAACTCAAGAAACTCAAAAATGTATTTTGTTTTCAACGCACGATATCGATTTGGCGATTCAATTGAGTGACGAAATGATTATTATGACACCCGAAACTGTAGTTCAGGATCAGCCTTGCAATTTAATTTCGAATGGAAGTTTTGCTGCGTTATTCAAAGATGAGCATATTGTTTTTGATGCAGAAAAAGGGAAGTTTATTGTGACTTGATTCGCTTTCCTGCAAGGTTTATCAAATCTTTTACGTTTTTATTTATTATCAGCTGTATGCTTTATACCTAAAAGCAAAATCAAGATTATCTTTTCAATCCAATTTGTCTTTTAGCCTCGCCAACAACAAATGCTACAGAATTAGCAATATTAAAACTTCGGATTAATTTTGACATTGGAATAGTTAAATGATTCTCAAAACGAGCCAAAACTTCTTTGCTCAAGCCAACGCTTTCTTTGCCAAAAACCAGCCAGTCTCCATCTTGAAATTCGGTTTCTAAATATGATTTTTCGGCGTGAGAACTCATCAAAAATACGCGCGATTGATCTGGAATTTGTTTGACCCACTCGTCTACATTTTGATATTCGGTCACTTCGAGATGAACCCAATAATCCAGACCCGAACGTTTTAGGTTTTTGTCATTAATCACAAATCCGAATGGATGAATTAAATGCAGTCTGCTTTCTGTGCCTACACATAATCTTCCAATATTTCCAGTATTATTTGGTATTTCAGGTTCTACAAGAACAACGTTTAGCATTTTTTTGAGTTATGAATTTTGAGTTTTCAAAAATTATTTAATTTTCTAATTGCCACATTATCTAATTAGTTCTCTAATTTAAAATCTGGAACTTCTATAACTTCTCCAGCTTTTAGGTTTTGCAAATATACATTTCCTATTCGTACACGCACAAGTCTGAGAGTAGGAAAACCGACTGCAGCGGTCATTTTTCGAACTTGGCGAAACTTTCCTTCATTTACTGTAATTGAAGCCCAAGAAGTTGGTCCGTGGCGTTCGTCTCTGATTTTTTTAGCTCTTGGTCCAAAATCGGGAATTTCGGTAACTATAAAAGCAGAGCAGGGTTTTGTTTTGTATTTTCCTCCATCAAAACCAATTTCAACGCCTTTTTGAAGTTGTTCTATAGCTTCTGGAGTAATTATGCCGTCTACCTGAACATAATATTCTTTATCCACTTTTTTGCTTCTTATCTGTTCGCTAACTTTTCCGTCTGTTGTCAGCAAAAGCAAACCTTCAGAATCTTCGTCTAGACGACCAATAGCCATTGTGCCTTCAGGGAAATTATATAATTCGCCCAAAAGTTTCTTCTTTCTTTTTAATTCGTATATAAATTGGCTTAGATAGCCGTAAGGTTTAAAAAGAATAAAGTGATGGTGCATATTGATTTTTTAGACTGCAAAGATAGTTTTGTTTGATATGCTGCAAAATAATAATCCTTTAATAAACCAAAAGCTATGTTAAAGAACTTACTTTTCAGGCTAAGATTTCGTAATATTATAATACTAACCCTTAAAAATAATATCATGGAATCTAATAATTTAGGATCAAAAAAGATAAATGGAGTACAAAAAGACATCGATGAATCGAAAGGAAAAAATGTTTCTCACGATGGCAAAGCGGATGACGCAAATTTGAAAAAAGAAGTCGTTACAGATAAAAACGGCAACAAAGAAGTTGTAGAAAGAGCCAGAAATGAAAACGAAGATATTAAGAAAGTGAAAGGCAATGTGAATCCAAAAAATGCAAATGCCAATAGAGGAGTTTCATCTGAAGAAGAAGCTGAGAAAACAGTCGAAAACAAAGACCGAAATTCAGATATAACACCAAACCGATATCCAAACTCAAATCCTGAAAGTCATAAAGACAGAGGGAATATGAAATTGGATGAAGATAAATAAGCAATTTTTTTTTGATTTTAGCAATTTTAATATCAAATAACATTTGATTGTGATAAAGTATTAAACTTATTTTAAACTTTTATTTTGCTATGGCTAAAGGTTTTTATGTTTGTAAATTTAGAGTACAAATTTAAATCTTAAGAATATGTCACTTTTAGAAAACAAGGTGGCTTTTGTATCAGGCGGAGGTTCAGGAATTGGACGCGCAGTTGCAGAAGCTTACGCTCGCGAAGGAGCAAAAGTAGTTGTTTCAGATATTAATGTTGAACACGGTGAAGAAACCGTTAAATTTATAAAAGATGCTGGAGGAGAAGCCTTTTTTGTAAAAGGCGATTCATCAAGCGCAAGCGACAACAAACACATGGTTGAGGTTACAGTTTCAAAGTACGGCCGACTTGATATTGCGTGTAACAATGCAGGAATGGGCGGGCCGGCGAAACCAACCGGAGAATACGAACCTGAAGCCTGGGATAAAGTAATTGCTTTAAATTTAAGCGGTGTTTTTTATGCTTGCCGCTACCAATTAGAACAAATGGAGAAAAACGGTGGAGGAAGCATTGTTAATATTGCTTCGATTCACGGTCAGGTTGCAGCGCCTTTAAGTCCTGCTTATACAGCCTCTAAACATGGAGTTGTGGGATTGACAAAAAATATTGCGGCAGAATACGGTCAGAAAAATATTCGTTGCAATGCAGTTGGACCCGGTTATATTGAAACTGCTTTGCTGAAAGACAATTTAAACAAAGACATGATGACTGCTATTGCTGCAAAAGCACCCATGAATCGTTTAGGAACTTCAGAAGAAATTGCAGAACTTGTTTTGTTTTTAAGTTCTGAAAAATCCTCTTTTACTACAGGAAGTTATATAATTGCAGATGGTGGTTATACTGCAGTTTAACTCTACATAAAATAAATAGCAAAAAAGCTGTCCTTTTGGGCGGTTTTTTTTATGTGTTTTATTTTTATTTATTAAGTTTAAACTTGTTAAATTTTATATGTTAAGAAGTTTTTTACAAAAACATATAACACTGCGATATGTTGTTATTGTTGAGAATAATTGAAATTATGTCTAAATAAAATTAAGTATGATAGAAGATGTTTATAAATTGAGAAACAATAAATTTATATTTTAACAATATTCTCTTAACTTTAAAGACCATAACTTTAGCCTCTAAAACTCTATTTTAAACATATGAAAAAGAATTACACTGTACGCCACTTCATGGCTTTTCTAAGTTTTTTTTGCTGTTTGGCACTTAGTGCACAGACAATGCCGTCACCTCGGCCTCTACCATATTCACAGAATTTTGACGGATTAGACGCTTCTGCTATTGCTTATCCAATAGGATTTCAAGGATGGACAGCTGCAACTTCAAATCCTACGGGTGCAAGCCAGTATGCTGTTTCAGGTACTTTTGGTGCTGATAGAGCATTAGTTGCTAATAGTACAGCAGCTACAACTAGTGGTAATTTCCATAATTATAATGGAAAAATAGGTTTTTTAAATACTAGTGGATTAGATTTAACTATTGGTTTTGCATTCATAACAACAGGCCAATCAGCCATTCAGGTTCAATACGAAGTTATGACAATTCGTAATCCTTATGACGGAACAAACAATACTCGTATTAATGAAATGATCTTGCAATATAGAGTGGGCACTACGGCAGATTTTACATCGATACCAGAAACTGCATATGTAAATAATACGACTACACAAACGGGGTCCGGAATTACAACACCACAAAATCCGCAGACTATAAAAATCACCTTGCCATCAAATTGTGATAATCAGCCTGTAGTACAGATTAGATGGATTTCTAAACAAAATTCAGGAGGAGGTTCAAGACCTTCGTTTGCAATTGATAATATAAAAATTGGAAGTGATATAACACCTCCGGTAAACGAATCAGGTTATCCAAAAGCTGTTGAAGTATTATCTGAGGGTTTTGACTTTTTCAATAAAATAAATGAAATTGGTAAAACGTATTATGTACTAGTAGCGGCAGGCAGTGCAGAACCAACGCCTGCACAGGTCAAAGCGGGTTTAAATGCCAGCGGAAACGCACCTTTACAAGCAGGTTCTCTTACTATAACAAATAAAGATCAGGAATATTCAAAGGTAATTTCAGGTTTAAGTTTGGGAACTTCTTATATTGTTTATTCTGTATCTGAAGATGCTTCTGAGAATCTTCAAGTTACAGTTAACAAGCTAGATGTCACTACAGCGAGTGTTTTAGTGCCTTCTTTAAGAACAACGGCATCAGTGCTTAATTTTGGGAAATCTGATCAAAATATTGATTCATTAAGTTTGAGTTATCAAATCAGTGGAACAAACATACAGAATACCGTTACTGTTACCGCACCAGCCAATTTCAGTGTTTCAAAAGACAACATAACTTTCCAATCTTCTATTGTTTATGATGCCTCCGTTTTTGCTGCAAATGCTACACCAACGGTTTATGTTCGTTTTAAACCAAACACAACTGGCGTTTTTTCAGGAACATTAACTAATGAAACAACGGGAGCTTTAAGCAAAACAGTCTCTTTGTCTGGAATTGGAATAAATCCTTACATACAAGGTTTTAATGATGCTGATGTTTTAACAAACAGCGGTTGGACACAATATAATGTTGCCGGTGCTTTAAATAAATGGAGTTATACAACAGTTGCAAGAAATATAAATTCTGGAAATGGAGCAGTTTTAGTAAACGGATTTACCGATACCGGAGCGAGCAAAGACTGGCTGATCTCTCCAAAATTACATTTGGATACTTTTACTCAATTTGCACTATTGTCTTTTTACTCACGTAAATTTTATGACGGGCCAAGTTTAAAATTAGTAGTTTCTACAAATTATGACGGAGTAAGCAGTCCTGAAACTGCAACTTGGACAGAAATAGACGGGAAATTTCCTACTGTAACAGGAACTTATGCGCAATCACAATATATAGATTTAAGCGCATTTAAAACACCTAATACGTATGTGGCATGGGTTTATGAAACCACTGCTGGCGGAAATACTTTGGCAGCAGAATGGTCTTTAGATGATGTTGCGATAACAAATGAGTCAGGATTCGTTGCGTCAAATCCTGTTTTAGATTTTGGCGATGTTGCTGTAAATACAAATTCTGCGAGTCAGTCTTTTGTTTTTAAAGCGAATGGTTATAATGATATTACAATTAAAGCTCCTGCAGGTTATCAGATCTCTTTAGATAATACTGTATTTCAGTCAGAAGTTTTTGTCAGCGCGGCTGATGCATCCGCAGGCAAAACGGTTTATGTGCGATTTACTCCATCTGTAAAAGCATTAAGTATTCCTGGAGCTTTAACGGTAACAGGAACTGCATTAAACAAACAAATCGGATCTTTAAATGGTTCATCTCTGCCAAAAGCAGATACCTACGATATTGTTAGTTATAATTTAGAATTCTTTGGCTCTGATGTTAAAGGTTCAGATGGAGTTGAGTTTGGTCCAACTGATGATGCTCTGCAAATAGAAAATGTTGCTAAAGTGATGAATAAATTAAATGCAGATGTTTATGTCGTTCAAGAAGTTTCTGATGATCCATCTTTAGATCTCTTAATTCAGAAAATCAATATTAACGGAAAAACATTTGATAAATCAATTTCGACTTCTTGGTCTTATTCGTTTAATACCCCAGAAGCTGATTTTCCTCCACAAAAATTAGTGGTTCTTTATAATACGCAGACTACAACTGTTAAAAGCACAAAAGTATTATTTAAAGATTTATATGATCAAGTTCGTGCTGGAACTGTAGTATTGCCTGATTATCCTGGTACAGGTACTCCTCAAGTTAATGATGATAGTTTTTTCTCATCAGGACGTCTGCCATATTTAGTTCAGGTAGAAACAAATATTGGCGGGGTCAAAAAAGAACTTAATCTTATTGATCTTCACGCCCGTGCCAATAGCGGAACCGATATAATGAAATACAATCAGCGTAAATATGATGTGGAATATCTGAAACAAGCGTTAGATGCTGAGTATCCGAATTCAAATCTTGTTCTTTTAGGAGATTTTAATGATGATGTAAAAGCATGGGTTGGAAATGCCAATACGCCATCATCTTACCAAAAATTTGTAGAAGATAAAACAAATTACAATGCTTTAACATTCGATATTAGCCAAGCAGGAGCTTTTAGTTTTTTAAGTTCTGGCGGATTTTTAGATCATATTATAATTTCTAATGAATTAACAGATCAATATATTCCGAATTCAATTGCCGTATATGATCCACGTGCAGACATTACAAGTTATACGTCTACAACTTCTGATCACGGGCCTGTAATTGCGCGATTTGAATTAAAACAAGACGTTTTGTCGACGATAGATTTTGGTACAAATAAATATGGTGTAGCATCCTATCCTAATCCAGCAAATGATGTTTTGAATGTTGTTGTAAAAACCAATAATGCTAAAGATCTCAAATTAAGACTGTATGATATTTCAGGGCATTTAATTGGAAAGCCAATTGAAATAAACGGAACTCAAGAAACCACGACAATTCCGGTATCGCATTTGCAATCAGGAATCTATATTTATACGTTAACAGAAAACAATAAAATTGTTTTTAAAAATAAGATTATCAAGAAATAAGAATAAAACTAAAACAAAAGGCCGTTCAATCGAACGGCCTTTTTTATGTTTAAATTGAATGTACTCCAATCAAATTTTTAAAATTCTTTAAATCTAAATTTGGGCTTATTTCATAAAAATAATGTAATTGCCACTGCTGTGTTTTTTGCGCTTGTTTACTAGTTGTGATATCCCAAGGCGGATAAACTCTCGTTGCTCGTATTCCTTCTTTTGTTTCTGTAGAAAAAATTCCTTTTTGAAGCAAAATATTTTTCGGAAAGATGAATTGTCCTAAAAGAGTCTCTTTTCTAACGCTTACAATTACAAAATCAATTTCATCTGAAAAATCAAAAGGTTCGATAATTCCTGATTTATTTCGTTTCCATAAAGTGACAAACTGCCCTGTTTTTGTTGGTGTTATTTTAGCTTCTCTATAACAAATGTTTTTTTTATTAAAAGAAAAACGATAAGCACTGTACTCTTTGCTTTCAGCTTCCGGTTGAGGTTGCGTGCAATCAAATTCAAAGGAATCAAAAATGAATTGTTTTAAAAGAAGCAAATCTTTTGAAATTTGCAGTTCATTCCAATTGTTTTGAATAGTCATTTGTAAGATTGTTTTTGAGTTGAGATTTGTAAAAGTAACTCAAAAACTATTTTAAAATGAAACATTCAATCCAAAATTCAATCCCCACTGAAATTGGTTGAAAGACTGACTGTTCAGCGGATTTACATAATAATTCATAGCTGGCTCAACAAATACATTTGTCTTTTTGTATACGCGATATTGTACTGTACTGCTCAAAGTCGATCCGTAAACAAAATCATTAGCATTTACATTTTGTCCAATGTTATTGCCATCTAAAGCTACGTTGTTCGAGATCAATTTACCAACAAATCCTCCTGTGTTTAAAGTGATATTCGCTTTGTTTTTAGAAAAAACAGAATATGAAACTTCTAATGGCATTTCGATATATCGTAAGCTTTGATCTAAATTTCCACTCTGAATATTGTCACTTGATATCGCCGTTTTAGTTGTGCTTGATAAAAGTACAACACCAGAAGCATTATTGCTGGCTATTTGAGGAACTGAAGAGTTTTGAGCAAGGTAATCGCCCGTGCCTAAAAAAGCATTGTTTTTTGTGCTTATATAAGAAACATTCGCAACGCTTTGCCCTAGTTCATTGATTTTGAAACCAGAACCAACAGCCCATTTTTTATTGATTTTATATTTTGTTTTAACTCCGTACGTATTGCTTTGTTTTGAATCGTTTACGTTTCCTAAAGTTTTTTCGTTTTTGGTGTTTTCAGAATTTGCAATACCTGCAAAAACTTCAAGAGCCCATTTGTCAGAATTTGACAGAGCTTTAGGATCTTTTTCTTTTCCTTTTTTGACTTCAGGAGTTATAATTCCTTTTTCTAAATTTTGAAGTTCTGCCAACTGAACTGAATCTTGTTTGCTCAAAACATCTTTAAATTTAGAATTGCTTTTTGATGTATTTTCCGCAATTACTTTTTCTGTTTTTACAATTTCGTTCGAAACCGTTTTTTTATTTTCAGCAAAGTTATTTTGTTTATTGCCAGAACCTGAATTTGAAGCATTAAAAGCAATATTATTTGAATTCGAATTTAATTTGTCTTCAAATATAGAAGCAGGTGTCTTATTTTTTGGAGAATTAAAGGCATTCTTTTTCTTCGTTACAAATGTTTTTTCGGCTAAAATCTTGTCGGCATTTCTTTTTTCAGGATTTGAAAACTGATTTTTTGAAGCTGTATTAAATGAATTTTGTTTTCCGTAAACGAAAGTTTTTTCGGCTACAGCCTGATTTGCATTTGCTTTCTCTGAATTCAATTTCTGATTTCTAGAGAAAGAATTCAATTGATTTTGTTTTTCAGCAACAGTATTTTTTTCGGCTAGAGCCTGATTTATATTGTTTTTTGCTCTATTTGATTTTGAATTTAAATTTTTAGAAGAATTAATTTTGCTTGAAGCCTCTGTACTGGCTACTGCTGTTTCGTCAGTTTGATTTTCTTCAGAGTTATCAGTTTGAACTGAATTACTTTCTACAATTGCATTAGTAGTATCATCTGATTGTTGATTACTATTATTTTGTTCTGATTTAATTGGAGTTTTGTCATTTTGCTCCTTTTTATTTTCATCTAAAACAACTTTATTATTTTCAATACCACTGCCGTTTATAGTTTTAATTCCAGAATTTGAAGTAAAATATAAAACAGAAGGAAGCAACAGTCCTAATAACAAGCATGCCGCAGCCGACCACCAAATAATAGCCCTTTTTTTCTTTTTAGGTTTATCCAGTTTTTCCTCAATGTTAGCCCATAGCTCGGGTGGCGGAACACTCGAAAAGTTTTCCATTGATGAAAAAATATCTTCTATATTTTGCTTTTTCATGCTATCTTAAAATTTTTTTTTATGCTCAAAATCCTTTTTTGCAAAATTCCCTTCGCTCTGTTTAAATTTGATTTTGATGTTCCTTCTGATATTTTTAGTAATTCGGCGATCTCTTTGTGTTTCATTTTTTCAAAAACATAGAGGTTAAAAACCGTCCGGTATTGATCAGGCAAATCCCGTATATATTCTAATAATTTTTCTTGTTCTATCGGAATTGTTTCTAATTCCTCCTCTTCAATAAAATCAGTATCAGGGTCAAAAACATCTAGAAAAAAACTTTCTTTTTTCTTTTTATTTAAAGTTTCGATGAGTTTATTGATGAAAATCCGTTTTAGCCAGCCTTCAAAGCTTCCTTCAAATTTATATTGGCTTATTTTCTGAAAAACAATTACAAATGCTTCTTGGAAAACATCCTTGGCATCATCTTCGTTTTTCATATACTTCAAGCAGATACCATACAAAACAGGAGAAAACAGCTGATATATTTTCAGCTGTCCTTCGCGCTCATTCTGCATGCATTGCCTAATGTATTTTTCTAAATCGTCTTTCAAAAATGTGGTATTGTTTGGTTTTGCAAAAATAGTTCTTATAAACTTAAAAAACTATCTTTTAAAAATAGTACGGGCTGCATCTTGACAGTTGCTTACGATTGTTAGGTTTTGATTATCAAGGTTTTCTATAATATAAGTTTTGCCTTCAAAGGTAATAAGGTCGTGTTCTGCCTTGTCAGAAAAACCAATTCCTTTTCCTATTTCATACGCACTATTTCTAATTTCAACATCATTTTTATACGTGATTACTCTTCCGTCAGGAGTAAAAACTACCTTTTTTGTAAAGCCAATAGTTTTAGGAGTTGCGGTATAAGGATTACTTGCTCCTCCAATAGATTTTTCCCAAATCCAAGTGTTCACAATAGAACCAGAATTTAAGGTTGTCGATTCTAAAGAGTAAGCCGTTGAGAAAAGTCCAAAGACGATAAGGATTAAAATTTGTTTTTTCATGGTTATGATTATTTTAAACTTGTGATTTTGTCTTGAATCGCTTTTTTGAAAAGTTTAATTTCTGCACTTTGATCTGCAGTATCATTAGTATCTATAAATACTTTTGTAGCAATTGGTCCCTGATGAAGTTCAAAATAAATACCGCCTTGATCTGCAGCATCTGGCGAACCGTACGTTTTTGTTTGTCCTTTTAAATTTAAAATTTCTGCTGGCACACTTTTTAAGAACAAAGTATAATCGCCTCTTTTACCAGCAGCTGTATATTTATATTGCTCAAAATTGTAGTTTCCTGAAGCTACATTCTGAAATTTCATGATATTAAAATCGTTTATCTGAAAGAATTTTTGACAATCAGAACCGGCGCATTCTCCAAAATAAGTTCCAATTACAATATTGTCTGGCGTTTCTGTTACTGGGTTGAAAAGAATAGTTTTAGATGTTCTTGGAATCAAAATAAAATCTGATGGATATGTTGCAGCTTGTGTAATAGCTTCTCCAGCTAAAGGTGCTTTTTCATAAAAACTGATGATAACTTCGCAGTTATTTTCGACAATCGAAGTCATTTTTATAGCGTAGCCGCTTGTTGGTTTTTCTCCAGCAAAAATTCCTACCAGCATATTTTTAGTAAAATCTATTGTAGGATCGCTTGCAGCGGTACAAGTATTTTCGTGTTTTGTAAAGTTAGAATCCATTTTTTCTTGCGAGGCAACAAGAATGGCAGCTGGTTTTACAGGTAAAGTTTTGATGCTGTAATTGCATAATAGTGGAAATCCTGTAAAAGCTAAATCTGTATTTGCGCCACAGTCAACATTTATGTCGTCGCCAAGGGAGCAAGCACTGAATCCAAAAGCTATAAACAAGCTTAACATTAATTTTTTCATGATATTATTTAATAGGTTATATCTAGTAGATGATTCTTTTTGAAAAGGTTGCGTAAAAGATTTTTTTTTCTTGGAAATTTTTAAAATTCTCGTTTAATTTAGAATGTCTCCTAATTCGTGAAATTTTGATTTTAAAGATTAAGCACTACGTATTATTGCGTACTTTTACTTAAATAAAAATTTAATTATGTTTGATTTTCTTCCACTTATGCTGGCGTTTGTTGTTGCTTTATTCTTAGGGATCTACTTAGGAAAATTGCTCTTTTCGGCAAGATCACAATCTGAAAAAGTGAGTTTAGAAGAGAGATTAAATGCAAATGCAAATCAGCTTGAATTGCAAAAAGAACAATTCGAAAATGAAAGAAACAATTTTCAGAAACAGCTTCAATTAACCAATGCTGAAAAAGAAAATATAAGAACCGAAAAAGACAGTTTGGCGATTCAGCTTTCTAAAAAAGAAGTCGATTTTGAAAATTTATGGGAGCGCCATAAAGAACAAAAAAGTGAGATAACAGAGCTTCAGGAAAAATTTACGAAAGAATTCGAAAATTTGGCGAATAAAATTCTCGAAGAAAAATCGGCTAAATTCACGGAACAGAACAGCGAAAACATGAAAAATATACTTTTGCCTTTGCAGGATAAAATTCATGGTTTCGAACAAAAAGTAGAACAAACACATAAAGAAAGTATTGATTATCATGCCGCTTTGCGCCAGCAAATTGTAGGTTTAAGCGAAATGAATGCTCAAATGAGCAAAGAAACCCTAAACTTGACGAAAGCCTTAAAGGGCGACAGTAAAATGCAGGGAAATTGGGGCGAACTCGTTTTAGAACGTGTTTTAGAAAAATCGGGTCTAGAAAAAGGTCGTGAATACGAAGTACAGCAGAGTTTTACTAACAATGAAGGAAATCGCGTTTTTCCGGATGTGGTGATTAATTTGCCAGATGGTAAAAAAATGATTGTCGACTCGAAAGTTTCTTTGGTTGCTTATGAAAAATGGATCAATGAAGAATCAGAAATTCTAAAAGTTGAATATTTAAAAGAGCATGTAAGTTCTATAAGAAGACATGTTGAGCAACTCGGAAATAAAAATTACCACGATTTGTATCAAATAGAAAGCCCAGATTTTGTTTTGCTTTTTATTCCGATAGAACCCGCTTTTGCAATTGCTTTAAACGAAGATTCTGCTTTATACAACAAAGCTTTTGACCGTAATATTGTAATCGTTACGCCAAGTACATTATTAGCGACTTTAAGAACTATTGACAGTATGTGGGCCAACCAGAAGCAACAGGAAAATGCTTTTGAAATTGCCAGACAAGCCGGAGCCTTATACGATAAATTTGAAGGTTTTGTAACCGATTTGGTTAAAATTGGAAATAAAATTAAAGATACTAAAAGTGAATACGATAACGCAATGAATAAATTGGTAGACGGAAAAGGAAACTTGATCTCAAGCGTTGAAAAGTTGAAGAAAATGGGAGCAAAGGCTAAAAAAGCTTTGCCAGAAAATATTATTGCGAGAGCCTCAAATACAGACGAAAATCAATCTTTAAATTAAGATCTTATGAAAAGAATTTTAATAATAATTGCAGCAATTGGTGTTTTAATTTTTACGATTTATTTTACCTTTATTTATTATATTCCTTACAGTGAAGGATACCGTTCTGGCGAATTGATCAGAATGAGTCATAAAGGCGTAATGATGAAAACTTGGGAAGGCGAAATAAGTCAAGGCGTTTCTGGATCACAGATATTTAGATTTTCAGTTTTAGACAGCGATAAAAAAGTAATTGATCAATTAAACGATCTGCAAGGTCAATATGTAAAACTGACTTACGTAGAACGCTATAGAACATTTAGCTGGTGGGGAGATTCTCATTTTTTTGTCACAGCTGTTCAAAAAGAAAGTTCCCCATTTAAATATAAATAAACATGACAGATTTTAAACCCGTTTCTTCATCAAAAATTAGTATTTCAGAATTAATGCTTCCGTCGCACACCAATTTTAGCGGCAAAATTCACGGAGGATATATTTTGCAATTGCTGGATCAGATTGCTTTTGCCTCGGCATCAAAATTTTGCGGTAATTATTGTGTAACAGCTTCGGTTGATACAGTAAACTTTTTAAAACCTATTGAAGTAGGCGAATTAGTAACCATGAAAGCATCTGTAAATTATGTTGGAAGAAGCTCGATGATTGTAGGCATTCGAGTTGAGGCTGAAAATATTCAGACAGGAGCAGTTAAACACTGTAATTCGTCTTATTTTACGATGGTTGCCAAAGATAAAGATGGGAAAAGCGTTCAAGTACCAGGACTTATTTTATCTAATTTAGATGAGGTTCGACGCTTTAGAAAATGCATTAAACAAATTGAGTCTAAAAAAGAAGTCGAAGAACATGCCAAAATTACAAATGTAAATTCGATTGAAGATTTAGCAAGTTTAGACAAATATAATGTACTTTTAGAATTAGCATAATTTATTAAATCACTTAATTTAAAACAAATGGTAAAGTTTGGATATACAATTTTATATGTAGAAGATGTAGAAAAGTCGCTTTCATTTTATGAAAATGCATTCGGATTTTCAAGAAAATTTATAACACCAGATCATGATTATGGCGAATTAATTACGGGAGAAACAACACTTTCGTTTGCTTCAAAAAATTTAGCCAGCCAAAACTTAAAAGAGGGTTTTGTTCAAAGTAATTTAGAAGGCAAGCCTTTTGGAATTGAAATTGGTTTTATAACAGACGAAGTTGGCGAATTAGTGCAAAAAGCAACTTCTTTAGGAGCAATCTTAGTTGTAGAACCAACAAAAAAACCTTGGGGGCAGGTTGTGGCATATGTACGAGATTTAGATGGCTTTTTAATAGAAATTTGTACAGAAATGAAATAATGTAAATTTCACAAATATTTGGCAAAAATATGAAACCGGCTCTACTGTAAAAATCGTAAATTTAAGGTATAGAATCAATCTTAAAATTATATTTCAAGGAGTATTGCCATTCGATTTTTTATCGGTTTAATTAAGTTCAGTTTTTCTCTTCTTATCATTAAATTATCGATTGACATAATTGTTTAAATATTTGACGATTATGAAAAAAATTACATTATTTATTTTACTATTTACCGCTTATTCCGTTGTTGCTCAAGATAAATTTTTCACCAATTCGGGAACAATTAATTTTGAAGCCTCAATTCCTCTTTTTGAAGAAATAAAAGCCGTAAACAGACAGGTTGCAATTGTTTTAGAACCTAAAACAAGTACATTTATTTGTACTGTTGTTATCAAAGATTTTCGTTTTAAATTAGACTTGATGCAAGAACATTTTAACGAAAATTACATGCAGAGCGAGCGTTATCCTAAAGCAGTTTTTAAAGGCAAAATCGAGAAATTTGATTTGAAGGACATTACTGAAGAAGAAAAAATGTATCAAATAAAAGGAAAATTGGTCGTACGAGGAAAAACTAAACAAATTATGGTAGATGCCTTAATTAAAAAAGTGGGCGACGGAATTCAAATTATATCTGACTTTCCTATTTTGGTTTCTGATTTTGATATTCAAATTCCAGATGAAATAGCTTCCAGAATTTCTAAAACTGCTAATACAGAATTAATTGGAGTTATGAGAACTAATGATCAAGTTTATCTGACTTTAAAATAAAGCTAATGCAAACAGCTTACGAGTGTTTTTTCTAAATCTGTAAACTGAAATTCAAAACCCATTTTCTGAATTTTTTCAGAAGAAACTCTTTGGCCTTCTAAAACTGCATCGCTCATTTCGCCTAAAACTATTTTTAAGAGAAATGGCGGCACTTTTGGAAGCCATATTGAGTAACCAAATAACTTGGCCAGTTCTTTAGAAAATCTTGAGTTTGTAGTATTGTCGGTGATACAGGCATTGTAGGTACCTATCATTTCTTGGTCTAAAATTGCCTTCAAGTAAATTTGGCATAAATCTTCGACATGAATCCAAGGTAAATATTGTTTTCCTGTGCCTAAAACTGCTCCAAAACCAGACTTGAAACTCGGAACAATTTTTTTAAGGAAACCTTGATCTTTGCCAAAAACAATTCCGGTTCTGACTTTTACAGTCCGAATTCCCAATGAATTTATTTTATCAACACTACTTTCCCATTCTTGGCAAGTTGTGCCTAGAAAATCATTTGCTGGCGGTGTATTTTCATCACATATTTTATGACTCGTTATAGCACCGTAAATTCCAATCGCTGAAGCCGAAATAAATGCGTCTAAAGTTTTATTGTTTTCTTTTAAGACAGAAAAGATAAGTTCAATTGGTTGTATGCGGCTTTCTAAAATAACTTTTTTACGATTTTTAGTCCATCTTTTTTCTACAATTCCTTCGCCCGCTAAATGGATAATATAGTCCGCATTTAAAACAGCATTTTTATCAATGTAATTCTTTTTTAAATCCCATTTATAATAGGAAATAGAAGTAGTATTTTTTCTATCAGATCGGCTCAAAATAGATACCGAAAAACCATTTTCAATAAGTATATCTGTAAGATGTTTTCCAATGAATCCAGTACCTCCAGTTAGTAAAATATTTTTCGCCATGATAGTTTATAATATATTTAACAGTGTATCTTGTTTAATGATTAGTAAAGATAGTTAAACATTGCTTACCTTTAAGGCAAATTCTAAATTTTAATGAAATGGCTACTAAAAAAAAGATGATCACAAGAGATGATATTGTTTCAAAATATATGGATTATGTTTTAGAGAAGGGAGAAAAGCCAAAATCAGTTTATCATTTTGCCAAAGTAAATGATTTTACAGAAGCTGAGTTTTATACTTTTTTTGGAACGCTTGAAGGTTTAGAAAAAGAAATATTCAGACTGTTTTTTGTAAATACTGTTGATCTGCTTCACAAAAACAGTGAGTATGCAGCATACAATATGAAAAACAAAATGCTGAGTTTTTATTTTACTTTCTTCGAGATTTTGACTGCCAACAGAAGTTATGTTTTGCAATCGCTAAAACTGGACCGAAATCCGCTTAAAAATTTAGTACAGCTTACTTCGCTTCGTGAAGTGTTTAAAGAATATGTTTCTGAAATCTTAACGGTTGATTATAGATTAGAACAGGAAAAACTTCAAAAATTTCAAGAAAAGACAATTCAGGAAAGTGCTTGGCTGCAATTGATGATGACGATAAAATTCTGGATTGACGATTCGTCTCCGGCTTTTGAAAAAACAGATATTTTTATCGAAAAATCAGTTAATGCTTCGTTTGAATTAATGAATGTCGCGCCAATAAATCATTTGATAGATTTCGGAAAATTTCTATTCAAAGAAAAAATATACAGCAAACAATGAAAACAATCGATTATATACCAACGTCAAAAATAGAAAGAGCCAGCAAATTAGTTCAGACTGGTGCAAAAGTGGGAGTAAACTACATTAAGCACTATGCAGAAAAAATGGTAAATTCTGATTTGACACGTGATAAATTAAATGAAAACAATGCCGAAGATATTTATGACGGACTAAAAAGCTTAAAAGGAAGCGCGTTAAAAGTAGCTCAAATGCTCAGTATGGATAAGAACTTCTTGCCTCAGGCTTATGTCGAGAAATTTTCTTTGTCGCAATTTTCTGTTCCGCCTTTATCGGCACCTTTAGTCTTAAAAACATTCAAAGCAAATTTCGGAAAAACACCTTATGAAATTTTTGACGAATTCAATGCTAATTCTGTAAACGCGGCAAGTATTGGTCAGGTTCATTTGGCTAAGAAAAATGATAAAAAATTAGCAGTAAAAATTCAATATCCTGGAGTTGCAAACAGTATTTCGTCTGACTTGGCTTTGGTTAAGCCAATTGCAGTCAGAATGTTTAATCTTCAAGGAAAAGATTCAGACAAATATTTTAAAGAAGTAGAAGATAAGTTGATAGAAGAAACGAATTATCTTCTTGAGCTGAAACAAAGCCAAGAAGTTGTTGAAGCCTGCAGTAAAATCCAAAATATACTTTTCCCGAATTATTACCCTGAGTTTTCATCAGAGAAAATAATTACGATGGACTGGATGTCTGGAATTCATCTTTCAGAGTTTACGGCTAAAAATACAGATAAGGCAGTTGGCGATAAGTTGGGTCAGGCACTTTGGGATTTTTATATGTATCAAATTCATGTATTGCGAAAAGTACACGCAGATCCGCATCCCGGGAACTTTTTGGTAGATGATCAAAATCGTTTGATTGCTTTGGATTTTGGATGTATGAAACAAATACCGAATGAGTTTTATGAACCGTATTTTGAATTAATCAATAAAAATGTAATTACAGATCCAGCACGTTTCAATCAGAAATTATTTGAATTAGAAATTCTTCGTCCTGACGATTCTCCTGCAGAAATTGAATATTTTACTGAAATGTTTCATGATTTACTATCTCTTTTTACGAAACCTTTTCAGGAACAAACTTTTGATTTTGCCGATGAAACTTTTTTCGAAAGTATTGCTAAATTAGGAGAACGTTTTTCAAACGACACTAATCTTAAAAAAATGAACGGAAATCGAGGTTCTAAACATTTTATTTATATGAACAGAACTTTCTTTGGCCTATATAATCTAATGTTTGATTTGAAAGCAAAGATTGTGGTTGATAATTATTTGAAATATTAAGTTTTTGTTTCAAGTTTCAGATTTCAAGTTGGCTGAACTTTACGTATAGAACTTTGTCAAAGTTTAAAACTTTGGCAAAGTTTTTTTTTGTATTGTTTGTCATCCTGACGAAGGAAGGATCACACTCGTAAATCGATAAAGATTGGCGGCTTTCTGTGCGGAGTTTCTTGTGTGATCCTTCCTTCGTCAGGATGACAAGATTACGAACAATTGGAAT
This sequence comes from Flavobacterium sp. KJJ, assembly GCF_000708595.2. Classification (GTDB taxonomy): domain Bacteria; phylum Bacteroidota; class Bacteroidia; order Flavobacteriales; family Flavobacteriaceae; genus Flavobacterium. The sequence goes on from NZ_JARP01000003.1 coordinate 402,816, forward strand.
TTGGAATTTAAATTTTTGGAATTTATTTCAAAATTCCAGCCTTATAAGTATCAATAGCGCGATCTCTTGCAAAAGCATGGTCGATCATTGGGTCATTGTATCCCAAATCAAATTCTGGAATCCATTTACGGATGTAGATTCCTTTTTCGTCAAATTTCTTTAGCTGGATTTCAGGATTAAAAACTCTGAAATAGGGCGCAGCATCACAACCCGTTCCAGCTGCCCATTGCCAGTTTCCTACGTTTGAGGCCAATTCAAAATCTAGTAATTTTTCTGCAAAATAAGCTTCGCCCCATTGCCAGTTAAGTAGTAAATGTTTGCATAAAAAACTTGCTACTACCATTCGCACGCGATTGTGCATGTATCCGGTTTCATTGAGCTGACGCATTCCGGCATCGACCATTGGGTAACCTGTTGTGCCAGAACACCATCGTTTAAAATCGTCTTCGTTATTTCGCCATTGGATGCCATCATAAGCTGATTTAAAATTGTGATTAACACAATTTGGAAAACTGAAAAGAATCTGAATAAAAAATTCTCTCCAAATCAATTCGCTTAAAAAAGTTTGATTTTTCTTGTTCGCCCAATTGACTAATTTTCGAATACTGACAGTTCCGAAACGCAAATGAGGAGATAGATAAGAAGTGCTGTCTAAAGCTGGAAAATCTCTCGTTTCTTTATAATTTGAAATTTGAGTTAAGTTGTGTGGAAGCACTTTTATTAAACTTCTTTCAAAACCAATTTCAACTAATTCGGGAAATCTAAATTGATTTTTTGCAAAATTTGCAAAGTAAGGTTTGGTATCATATTCTGGAGCTTGTTCAGAGAAATGATATTTCTCGAGCCATTTGTTTTTATATGGTGTGTAAATAGTGTAAGGCAGTCCGTCTGCTTTTGTGATTTCTTTTTCTTCAAAAATTACATGATCTTTAAATGAAAGAGCTTCAATGTTATTTTTTTTTACTAAAGAAGAAATCGCTAAATCGCGTTCAATAGCATATGGTTCGTAATCCTTATTGAAGAAGATTTTCTGAATATCAAATTCTTCTACAAGCGATTTCCAAACATCAATTGTTTTTCCTTTTTTAATTAAAAGAGAAGAGTCAATTCCAGCAAGTTCAGTATTTATTTTTTGAAGGGAATCATAAATAAAACTTACCCTTGCATCGTTTTTAGGAAGGTTTTCTAGAATATCTTCATCAAAAATGAATAATGGAACTACAGGAAATTCAGAATTTAAGGCATGAAATAATCCAGTATTATCTTCTAAACGCAAATCACGTCTAAACCAGAAAAAGGTAACTTTTTGTTTTGTCATTATATTAATTTCTGCTTTTGAAATTTTGTTGTGTTGCCAGAGATTTCTATTAGAATAAAAACGTTTAATGATTTGTATTAAGTTGTGAAATCTTTAGCAGAACTTATTTCAAATTGAATAATTCTTCAATCTTATTGTGGCGATATTCAAAAATGGCTTTTAATTTGCTTTTTACAATTAAAGCATTCATAAGTCGTCCTAAATACCCAAAAGGCAAAGCATAATGCACAATATCGACCATTTTTGTTCCGTTTGCGACAGGCTCAAAAAAATGTTTATGATGCCATAAAGCGTAAGGACCAAAACGCTGCTCATCTATAAAGTATTGATTTTCTTTTGAAACAGTTATGATCGTTACCCAGTTTATTTTTATTCCTAAAAGAGGTTTTAATGTGTATGTAATAATTTGACCAGGATACATGCGCTTGCCGTCAAAATCTTGAATCTCAAAACTCATATTGTCAAGAGTTATGGTTTGAAGGTTATTTGGGCTTGAAAAAAAATCCCAGCATTCTTCAATACTGGCATTGATATGCTGTATAGCTTCTATTTTATATACTTTCATAAAGTAAATTTACATTTTGTAATATTTGAAAGGAACAAATAACATTCCGAAGCATTCTCCATGCTCTTTTCCTAAATGTTTGTGGTGAATTTTATGTGCTTTTCGCAACCCAATAAGGTATTTGTTTTTAGTGTTTTTAAACCATTTAAAACGCTGATGAATCAAAACGTCATGAATTAAAAAGTAGCATATTCCGTAAGTTGTTATGCCACAAGCAACAAAAAACCAATAATTAAATCCGCCTTGAACTCCAAAATAAAACAGCACGATGCTCGGAACAGCAAAGATTACAAAGAAAATGTCGTTGCGCTCAAAAGTATGCTCGTACTTAGGCTGATGATGATCAGCGTGAAAATACCACATAAGCCCGTGCATAATGTATTTGTGCGTGAGCCATGTAACACATTCCATGAACAGAAAAACACCTAAAAAGATTAAGAAAGAAATCATTTTTTTTATTTGTTGAAATATTAAAATTATTATTTAAAATATGATGAGCTTACCTTTAAATTATAAAAGATTGACTCAAAAAAGTATTTAGTATTTAGAGCTAAAGAATTAGGAATCTAAACCAGCTTCAATTTGTAAGTTACAAAAGATTGCGCTAAAAGTCCTGCTTTAGTATAATTTGAAACTCTGATTCTAGAAGTTCCAATTTCGTAATAAGGTGTATTTTTTAGTTTTTTCAGTAATTTTTTATAATAAACAAAAGCAGTATAAACGCCAAATTTAGCTTCGATAGGAAGTTTTACAATTCCTTGATATGCAATTCTAAAATCTTCTTCGATTTCATTGATAATTGCTGTTTTTGCATTTTCATCAAAAGAATTCAAATCGACTCCTGGAAAATAATTTCGGTTTAAAACCAAATTATCATCTTTTAAATCTCTTAAAAAATTCACTTTCTGAAAGGCAGATCCTAGACGCATTGCTTCGTTTTTAAGCTGTTCGTATTTATGATCTTTTCCTGAAACGAAAACTTTCAAGCACATCAAGCCAACAACATCTGCAGAACCGTAGATATAATCTTCGTATTCAGTTTGTGTATTATAAGTTGACTTTATAAGATCGAGTTTCATACTTTTTAAAAAAGCCTGAATCATATCATCTGTAATATTGTATTCTTTTACAGTGTGCTGAAAAGAGTTCAGAATCGGATTAAGGCTGATTCCAAGTTCCATCGCTTTATAAAACTCTTTTTCAAAATCGTTTATGAGACTTTCTTTGTCGAATTCATGAAACGAATCTACAATTTCATCTGCAAAGCGGACAAAACCATATATGCTGTAAATAGCATCGCGAATACTTGGCGACAACATCTTTACTGCTAGCGAAAATGAGGTGCTGTAGTGCTGTGTAACCAGCTTACTGCATTTAGAAGAAACGGCGTCGAATAGTGATTTCATTTTTTTAAGATCTAAGATTTTTGAATTAACTCAGCAACCAATTTTCCCGAAATTAAAGCAGGCGGAACCCCTGGTCCAGGAACGGTTAGTTGCCCTGTGAAGTATAAATTCTTTACTTTTTTGCTTTTTAATTTCGGTCTTAAAAAAGCAGTTTGTAATAAGGTATTTGCCATTCCGTAGGCATTTCCTTTGTACGCGTTATAATCGGATACAAAATCATTTTTACAGAATGATCTATTAAATATAATACTATTTTTAATTTTTTGTTGTGTAAGTGCTTCAAAACGAGTGATAATTTTTTCGAAATATTCTTCTCGAAGCGATTCACTGTCTGTTATTCCCGGTGCTAACGGAATCAAAAAGAAACCGCTCTCCATACCTTCCGGCGCAGCAGTTATGTCTGTTTTAGATGGAAAATTGGCGTAAAATAACGGAGACTCTGGCCATTTTGGTTTATCATAAATATCTGCTGCATGCTGATTAAAATCAACATCGAAAAATAGTGCATGATGCGTTATGTTTTCTATTTTTTTATTAAAGCCCACGAAAAATAGGAGAGAAGAAGGTGCAAAAACACGGCTATCCCAATATTTTTCAGAGTAAGCTCTGTCTGATTTTTCAAGTAAAGTTTCTGTATGATGATAATCAGCGCCGCTTAAGATAATATCAGCACTTATGATTTTTCCGTTGATTACAATTCCAGTTGCCGTTTTGTTTTCGACAATTATTTTTTCTACTGCCGAATTGGTTTCAATTGAAACGCCTAGTTCTCGAGCTAGTTTTTCCATACCGCGAACAACATCAAACATACCGGTTTTAGGATGCCAAGTGCCTAAGCCAAAATCGGCATAATTCATAAAATTGTAAAATGAAGGTGTTTTGGTAGGTTTTGCTCCCAAAAATAAGACTGGAAATTCAAGAATCTGAATCAGTTTTTCATTTTTGAACTTCTTGCGGATATCAGTACTTACGTTGCTAAAAAATTGACCAAGTTTTAAAGTAGTTTCGAGAGTGACTAATTCTAGCGGAGAAACCCCAGGGCGATAAACTAAATCTTTGATCGCAATATCATAATTGCTTTTGGCTTGATTGATAAAGGTTTCTAACTGTTTACCGCTTCCTTCTTCAATACTTTCAAAAGTAGACTTGATTTCCTCTAAATTGTCGTAAATGTTAATGAAATCGTCAACGCCAAAATAAACCCGATAGGCTGGATTCAATTTTACGAGTTCATAATAATCGGATGTTTTTTTGTTAAAATCCTGAAAAAAACGTTCAAAAACATCGGGCATCCAATACCAGCTTGGTCCCATGTCAAATGTAAATCCGTCTTTTTTAAATTGTCTGGCTCTACCGCCAATACTATCATTTTTTTCATAGATAGTCACCTTGTTGCCTTGCTGAGCCAAGTAACATGAAGCGGCTAAAGCTGAGAAGCCTGATCCTATTATTGCTATTGTTTTTGTTTTTGTCATCTGTTTAACAAATGTACAAAAACTTTAAACAAAAATATTAGATTTGTTCTATTGTTTCTTCCATAGAATCAAAAATTCGAATTCTGTCTGGCAAATTAGCTTGATCAATATGTTCTACCATGTTGCCCATAAGCCAAATTTCGTTGTTTTTTAGAAGTAATTTTTGTGCCATAGTCTTAACGTATTGATTGATAACACTACGATCTGGCTGTACAGTCATAAAAGAAACGAAAGTAATGTTCTCAAAATGACGCGTAAGATCCTGCAGATTTTCTATCGGCATACTTTCGCCTAAATAGATGGTTTTGTATCCTTTAGATAAAATTTCGTATTGCAGATATAATAATCCAATTTGATGAATTTCATTTAATGGCAAGGAAAGTACAAATAATCGATCTGTTTTAGTTGGCTTTAATATTTGAAGGCTTTCGGTATAAATTAAAATCTTCTGCTTGATCAAATGGCTCATGAAGTGCTCATTTGCAGGAGTTATCGTTTCAGATTGCCACAATAATCCTAACTCTTTTAATAACGGCAAAAAGTGATCTTTGAAAACTTCTTTAAAGCTTTTTTCAGAAATCAGCCAATCAAAAGTGGTGAAAAACAATTCTTGGTCAAAATTCATCATTGCCATCTTAAATGAAGTAATGGCGTAGTTTTGAGAATTTTTCTTCGAGATAATTTCTCTAACTAATTGCGGAATTTTATCATCAGGATAAGTAGCTATTTTAGATATTTTATAACCGTATTCGTGTAATAATGTTATATTTAAAAGCTTTTGTAAGTTTTGTAAATTATAGAGTCTGATATTAGTATCAGTTCGCATGGGCTCAAGAATATTATATCTTTTTTCCCATATTCTGATTGTATGAGCTTTTATGCCAGATAAGTTTTCAAGATCTTTAATACTAAAAACCGTTTTTATATTGTTCACCATTTGTTATTATTGAATAAACAAAAATAAAATAAAATCTGAAATAACCCTTAAAACTTACTAAAAATGGTCGATTATTCGAGGTTTGTAGTATCATACTGATTTAATTTGTCTAAATACAAAATCGTTTTAGTACCATCCTTGCTTCTATTGTACATTGTTACGAATTTTGCGCCATAAATAATCTCACTAAAAGTATAAGAAGTTCGGGCTGCAACAGTGTTGCTATACAAATCATCAAAAGTGGTAATGAAAACTAAAATTTCGCCATGTATTTTTTTAAAGTCTTCTTCAGTAAAATTGTATAAAGGACTTTGTTCTGTTATAGGATGAACTAGTGTCCAGCTTAAAGAAAGTGCATTAATTCGATCTAATTCAAGTTCTAAATTGTAGAATTTGTTTGTTCTTACGCCGTTTTCTTCAACACTCATTCCTAATGTAACTTTTGCTTTTGCATCTGTAAAATTGGTATTTTTAAAAGGAACAAGACGTATCATTAGGCCTTTATTTTCTCCGTAAGGGGAAATTAAGGCATTGTGCGAAAACTTAAGGAAAGCGGTTGGCTTACTGAATCTTCCAAAAAATAAACCTGTTGCAATAGCAAAGCTCAATAAACCAATTAAGGCTTCCGCCGAAGACAAAGCGCTTGTTAAAAATCCGGTTGGACTTATATGGCCGTAACCAACAGTTGTAAAAGTTTGTGCACTAAAAAAATAAGCTTGCCCAAATTGAGTCAATACACTTTGCGATTGTGCGATTCCGTCGAGATGTTGAATTCCGATTGCATAGTAAATAACAGCGAAAATAAAATTGATTACGATGTAAAAAGTAAAAAGTATCAACATGAATTTCCAATTAGGCATATCGATCATGGTATGATACCAGCTAATGCGTCGAAGTATATTCATACCTCTTTTTTCGATATTTGGGGTTCCGTTTTTATTTACGAATCTCCCGCCATAACTGCCTGCATTTGTCCCGAATCCTGAGTTTTTATCGGTTTGAGCGTTGTTGTTTATTTTTTTAAGAAGTGCCATCGAAATTAAATTTGAATGACAAATGTAAGGATATCTTTAATAGGAAATTGTGGTTGGGTTTTTAATAAAAAAGCAACCTGTAAACAGCTAGTTTAAAGATTGCTTTTAGTTATTTTTAATTGTAAAATCAGTTTATTTGCAAAAAGTAGCCCTGTTTTTAATCGCACTCTGACTTCCTAATTCGATTGCTTTAGAGAAATCGCTGCAGGCATTTTTTTTGTCTCCAATTTTATTATATGCCAAAGCTCTAAGATTGTAGGCAATATAATCTTTCGGATTTAAACCTAATGAAGCAGTGCAGTCTTCGATAGTTTCTTTAAAGTTCATCAATTTGTAATTTACGTTTGCTCTTCCCGTAAAGGCATCTGCATTCATGTCGTCTAATTCGATGGTTTTGCTAAAATCTGCCAACGCACCTTTTAAGTCGTTGATTTTGAATTTTGCAACACCTCTGTTTTGGTAGGCTTCAACAAATTTTGAATTCATGCCGATGGCTTTAGTATAATCAGCTATGGCGCCTTTTGTGTTGCCGGCTTCGGCTTTTTTCATGGCTTTGTCAAAATAAGCCGTTGCAGATTGCGCCCAGGTAGAGCAGGTAATCATAATAAATGATGCTAATAGTAGGTGTTTCATAAACTAATTTGGGATTAGGTTGATGGGTTAATTAATTCTGAAACGAATTTAGCAAAGTTTTATTTGTAAGAGAAGTTCTTTTTGTGAAATAATCGTGATTAATTTTAAATATAATATAAATTATTTGCCCAAATTCAAATAACATTAAACTCTTAAAGAACCGCGAAATCCCCTTGCAGCATAATAAGATTCTGCTCCATTATGATATACAAAAACAGTGTCGTAACGAAAATCTGAAAACAGCGCTCCTCCTAATTTTCGAATGTTAGAAGGTGTGGCAATCCAGCTTGAGGTTTTAGTGTCAAAATTTCCCAGTTGCTGTAATTCGCGATATTGTTCTTCTGTCAAGATTTCAATTCCCATTTCTTCAGCCAAATCAATTGCACTGTTTTTGGGTTTGTTTTCTTTTCTGGAATCAAGCGCTTTTCGATCATAACAAAGACTTCTTCTTGCTTTTGGACTTTCGGCCACGCAATCAAAAAAAATGTATTCATCTTTTTTTTCATCATATCCCACCACATCAGGCTCGCCTTCCGTTTTTTCCATTTGAAGCAATGACCAAAGTTTCTCTGTATGAGATTGCAGTTTTTTTTCTACTTTAGACCATTCAATACCTTTATGACGGCTCATGTTTTTTTCAAAACGAGCTTTCAAAATACTGATGATTTCTTCCTGCTCCTCTTGTGTCAACTTGTTTTTTATGAAGCTCATGCTGTTTGCTTTTTTTAGAGGGGTGAATTAAAATTAATCATTTAATCCTTTTCCTTCAAGAATTAGCGGGATATATTTCTCGACTCTTGATTCTCTCGTTTTAGATTGTTTAGGCTGTGAAAAATGAAGCAAGTAAGCTCTTTGACGTCCTGGCGTTAGACTTTCAAAAGCTTTTTTTAAATTAAAATCTTCATCAAGTTTCTTTTGAAATTCTTCAGAAACTGCAAATTCTGTTGTCTTTTTTAAATCTACTTTTAAGCCTGCTTTTTCAATTTCGATCGCTTCATAGATGTACATTTTTAAAACTTCTTTTAATTCAATAATTTCTTTAACGTCGGTAAATCTAATTTGTCTAGCAGCTTGCACATTTTCTGTTTGCTGAATCATAATTCCATTTGTGTCTTTTAGTAGCGCACCTTTAAAAAATAAAAAGGCACAATACTCTTTAAAAGCATGAATTAAAACAATATTGCCTTTTTGATACATGTAGCAAGGATTTCCCCATTTTAATTCTTCTGTTAACTGGCAATCAAGAGCGATGATTCTTAATTGCTCCAATTCTTCTTGCCACTTTTGGTCTTTGTTAAAATAAAAATCAACTTTAGGATTCATTGTAACTATTTTTAAAGTTAAACCGAAATTGTTTTTCTATTTTCAGGTCGAAAATACCATGAAAGTACAGTAAGAATTAGCAATAAAGTAGGCCCAAAATATTCTTTTCCTCCATCGCCAATTGCAAAGTGCGAAAATATAGCGCCAGACATAGCAAAAAAGAAACCTGCATAGGCCCATTCTTTCAATAAGGGAAATTTTGGAATAAGGACTGCGATTACGCCGAGGATTTTCCAAACGCCTAATATTGTTAGAAAGTAAAGTGGATAACCTAAATGTGCCATCATTTCTTTTTCTTCCTTTAGTTGTAGTAATTGTACAATTCCGGTTGACAGCATTCCTAGTGAAAGCCAAGCGGTTGCAATCCAATAGATAATTTTGTTTCTCTTTGTCATGATTCTTATTTTAGTTTACTAACGATATCTTGTAGGCGATTGTGAGCCATGTTTATGCCTTGAGCAAATGGTAATTGCAGCATTTGATCTCTAAGAGCAGTTGATTTGTATACCACATGCATTTTGAGTCTGCTGGTGTTTTCTGTTAATGTTTCAAATTCTAAAAATTCTAACTGAACAGCAAATGGAGAATTTTCCATTTCAAATGTTCGTGTGATTTTTTGGTTTGGAATATATTCATGAATCACACCGTTTGCCTGAAATACCACATTTCCTTTAGGATCGCTTGTTTCAAATTGATAGCCTCCGTGTTTCTTGTTTTCAAGTTTGAGTACTTTTGTTCCCATCCATTGTTCAACTATGCTTGGTTCAATGTATGCTTTAAAAAGTAAGGCTACCGGAAGATCAAAATCTCTTGTAATTACAATTTCTTGCTTCCCATTTTCTGAGTCTATTTTTGTCTTTTGTTCCATTTTGATTTAGTTTTCGGGTTTGTAGTTTTTCATAATTGATTCAAGTTTGTTAAATCGGTCGTCCCACATTTTTCTGAAAGGCTCAATAAAATCAGCTACTTCTCTCATTTTTTCAGCATTGATATTGTAGTGAACCTCTCTGCCATTTTGTGTTTGTTGTAACAATTCGCACTCGGTTAATATTTTCAAATGCTTGGATACAGTTGGTCGCGCCGTGTCAAAGTTAGATGCAATAGCACCTGCGGTCATAGATTGCGAAGTTACCAGCAATAATATAGCTCTTCTTGTTGGATCTGCTATGGCTTGAAATACATCTCTTCTTAAATTCATTGTGAAGTTATTTGGCTACAAATTTATATGTAGTTATTTAACTACGCAATTTTTTTTACTATATTTTTTAAAAATATCTAAAAGGCTGTAATAAAAAATGGTACAAAGAATTGTTTATTCTTTGTACCATAAGGTTTGAGTATAGAAGTTTTTTTAAATTATTTTTTTGACTCCAGGAATTAATACCAGCATTGATCCAAATAAAAAACTGCCTAAAATTGCCAAAGGAGCTGCAATTAAAAGTTTTATTGCAGAATCAACTTCCCAGTTTCTTAAAGCTAATGTAAAAGCAACAATTGCCAGCGGATGAAAAATATATACTGCAAAACTAGAACGGGATAGCTTGCAAAGTAATGTTGATGAAGTATTCCATTTTCTTTTTCCTTTAACTAATAAAGCTGTTAGGATAGAAAGACCAATCCATTGTTCCCAGACCGCGTATAATAAAGATTGCCAGTGAAAACCGCCACAATACCAAGAAACTGGCATGTTTAATTTCTCTTTGATTATAAAAAATAGAGGAAAAAATAATAAACATAACCAAGCTGATAAAGTCAGTTGTTTTCCCGTACGCTCTGTTAGTTTGTCGAACCAGTTGTTCTTTTTTGCAATAAGGCCAATTATAAACAGTGCAATGTATTGCGGAAAATGCCCAAATTGAAAACCAATTGGTTTGAGCACCCATCCAACAGGAAATACAATTCGCACAGCAAAACTAATAATTCCCAACAATACTGCAAATAATAATATACTGCTGGTTTTTGGTACAGCTAAGGAACTTTTGTATTTAATTTTAAAAAGACTTTTCATTGCGGCATAAATTAACGCGAACAGCAATAATGCGGCGATAAACCATGTTACGCCAGTTTCGTAATCATTGTAACCAGAAAGATATTGTAGAAATGTGATGTGTTCTTCTTTTGCAAAGTAATTTACCAAATAGCTTAAAAACGGAGAAAGAATAAAAGAATAGAAGAGAAGCGGAATGCCTAATCTGATGATACGATCCTTAATAAATTTCGCAGCTCCTTTTCTATCATAAGATGCGTCTGTAAAATAAGCGGATAGCAAAAAGAAAAAGCCCATAAAAAAAGACTGATTAATGCTTATTAATATTGTCATCGGAATTCTGGCGCCTTCAATATTTGTTTTTTCACAATAATACCAGCCTTCAGAAGAATTATAAGCAATAAAAATGTGATGAAGTATTACTAATATTGTTAAGAGGATTTTAATATTATCTATGTAAAATAATTTGTTTGAAGTACCCGAATCCTGATTCGTGGTAAAAGTTGCAGTTGTCATAATAAATTGGTTTAGCGTTATTGATGACAAACGTACAACAAGAAGAACCCTTTGTTTAAAGGCTTGTTACTGATAACTAGCTTTTGTGATGAACAACAAGTTTAAGCGATATATTTCGTGCGAAGCTCTTGGTAATAGTTATTAAAGCTATCGATTTGTTTTCTGGAAACGGGAATTTTTATGTTGGTTTCATTAAAAGATAAAAGATAGCCTTGTGAATTTCCGGTTACCTTTCCTACCTTAAACATGTTTACTAAATAGGTTCTGTGGCATCTAAAAAAGTGTGGATAATCTTTTATTTGAGTTTCAAATTGAGTTAAAGATATTCTCTTTACTTCTGTGTTAATTTGATTGCCGTTTGATTTTGTTAACTCTATATAATTACCATCTGCTTTTGCGAAAAGTAATTGATCAATATCCAGACTAAAATCGTCTTGTTTTACCTGTGTACTGATAAAGAGATTGGACTTAAAAGTTGTTTTTTCAGGCTCAACCGCAAGTGGAATAAATTGAAGAACAAATGGTTCACCTTTTTTGGATTCAAAATAAAAGCTGGATAATCTGAGAAAGAAATAGAAAAATATTCCTGCCACAAAGCAATTTCTGATTTCTTCAAAAAAATATTTCCAAGACCAGTTGTTTGGATTATCATAAAGTAAATCTCGTAATAAAAAACTCGATACACCTATTAGAAATAAAAGAACCCCAATATGAATGTATTCTTTAAGTAAAGTCCAATTGCTTCGATTTTGTATTTTCCTGAAATAATTTAATATTTTAAAATAAGAACCTAAAATCAATGCTGGAACAAAGCCATGAAAAAAGCAGATCAATAAATAATGCATTTTGAGTTCCGGATCATAAACTCCAAAAGGTCTGAATAGCAAAAGAAAAGTTATAATAATAAGAAAAACCACAACCGAACTTTTTATTAGATTTTGAGACTGATATCTTGTAGGATATTCAATTTCCTTTGTCAAATGTTCTGTGTTGATGTAAAATCTCATGATTAAAATTTGTTCGGGAATAAAAATACAAAAAATAGTGAGGCTGCCGTTTTGTTTAAAGATTATTTGGAGGTACGGAATTCTGCACTCTTACTAAAGAGTTAAACATTATAAATGAGTTTTGTTATTATATATCTATTCAACACTTTAGAACCAAATAATTTATCTTTTAATATGGTTATATTAGCCGTTTTGTAATTAAGTGATATTTAACAAAACTCCAAATGAATAAACAAATTCTATTAGCATTACTTTTTGTGAATATATGTTGTACAAAACAAATTATTTATGCACAGGAAAAAAATAATGAAATCGCTGCTCAAGAATCTATTCAACTCGAAACGGATAAAATTTTCGATAAGCTCGTTCAAATTAGAAGAGACTTTCATGAAAATCCAGAACTTGCCGGAAAAGAAAAAAGGACACAAGAATTAATAAAAAAATATTTACTGGATTTAGGCCTTCAATTTGAGACTAATATCTATGGTTATGGTGTTATTGGTATATTAGAAGGTACTAAAAAAGGTAAAAAAATTGGCTGGAGAGCCGATATGGATGCTTTGCCAAATGACTTTCCTGATAAATCTGATTTTAAATCCAAGATAAAAGGTGTTCAGCATGGTTGCGGACATGATATACATATGGCAATTGCACTAGGAATTGCAGAAGTTCTAGCAAAAAACAAAAAGACATTGCACGGTACTGTTTATTTTATTTTTCAGCCAGAAGAAGAAACATTTAAAGGAGCGAAAGGAATTATTGAGAATAAAATATTTGCCAAATATAAACTTGATGAGATTTACGGACTTCATGTAACGGCATTGCCGGCTGGACAAATAATGGTAAAGCCGAATGAAATGTTTGCCTACCAAAAAGAAATTGAAATAGAATTTAAAAACAGATTGTCAGGAGAAGAAGTAAAAGAACTCACGTCAAAAATTCGAAATTCTTTAGTTAGGTCGAATAAAGGCAGCAAGCCATGGGAAATCCAATCTATAGATTCTAAAATTGGATTGATGAATCCGAACACAATATTTAAAGACTATTTAATTGTTGACGAAAATTTTAGAACCTATTCTAAAAATAATGTGTTCTATGTAAATGCAGAACTATATGAAACAGATGCTGCTCGATTGAAAAATATTATTCCGACCGTTGAGCAGGTAATTAGAGATAATAATTACGCTTCTCAAGTACTTTCTGTTAAGTATATAAAAGAAAATCCAACAGTTTTAAACAATCCAAATTTAACATCCATTTCTATAAATACACTTGACGACATTTATGGAAAAGGATTTGTAACAATTAATTACGGACAGGTTCCTTATTTTAATGATGATTTTGCCTATTTTCAGCAAAAAATACCAGGAGTTTATTTCTTGCTAGGAGGTTCTAATTTCGAAAAAGGAATTATAGCAATGAATCATGCTCCTAATTTTGAAGTTGATGAAGAATGTATCAGAACTGGTGTAAAAGCATTTTCTTCGTTGCTGTTTCAAAGAGGTGGATGAAATAAAAAATTAATTAAAAGTAGTTCGCAAGAGTTCTAATGTGAATTCTGCGGATAGAAAAGATAAAAAAAACCTATTTCATTTTGAAATAGGTTTTTTTTCTTATGTGACCACGGTGGGATTTGAACCCACACGCCCTTACGAGCACCACCCCCTCAAGATGGCAAGTCTACCGTTTCTCCACGTGGCCCAAACAAAAAAAGGTCAAGTAAATTAATACTCGACCTTTTTGTGACCCGACTGGGGCTCGAACCCAGGACCCCATCATTAAAAGTGATGTGCTCTACCGACTGAGCTATCGAGTCATTGCTTTCAAGAAACTTGTATTGTGAATCACAATTTGTGACCCGACTGGGGCTCGAACCCAGGACCCCATCATTAAAAGTGATGTGCTCTACCAACTGAGCTATCGAGTCATATTCGTTTCTTGAATGCGGGTGCAAATATAAGGAGTTATTTTTGATATTTGCAAGCTTATTTATTATAAATTTGTCTTTTTTTAATCAAAATTTACAACGCCTTAGTTTATAGGGTATTATTAAAATGAAAAAAATCATATTATTAGGATATATGGGTTGCGGAAAGTCAACTATTGCCCAAAACCTTTCAAAAATTACAAATATTCCGTTTTTAGATTTAGACAAATGCATCGAAAAAAGAGCAAATTTGTCCATAAATGAAATTTTCGAACAGCACGGAGAAATCTATTTCCGTAAATTAGAACACCAAATGTTCTTAGAATTACTTCAATCTTCAGAAAAAAGTATACTAGGTTTGGGTGGTGGTACACCATGTTATGCCAATAATCATGAATTATTAAAAAGAGATGATGTTATCTCGATTTATTTAAAAGCTTCAATTGAAACTTTATATAATAGATTAGTGCATAACAAAAGCAAACGCCCTTTGATCGCTAATATGGAGGAGGAAGAAATGAAAGAGTTTATCGCAAAACATTTATTCGACAGAAGCTTTTATTACAACCATGCACAGCAAAAAGTTTCGGTAGATAATAAAACGGTTGATGAAACAGTTCAGGATATTTTAGAAATTTTAGCTTAAAAAAGCATAATCATCTCCATTTTCATTAAAAACAACTTGTACATGTTCTAATAAAGATGTAGAAAGAGATATTCCTTTAAAATCGGCCTTTACTGGGTATTTTTTATGATTTCTGTCTACAAGTACCGCTGTTTTGAATTTCTTTAGCGGTACGTCTAAGAAATGACGAACAGCATAAATCAAAGTTGTGCCTGAGTTCAACACGTCATCAACTAAAACCAATCCTTTGTTTTGGTACTCTTCTTTAGTTAAAGAAGTTTGAATTGGCAATTGTGGATTCTGTTTGTCGACTTTTACTTCGCAAAGAGAAACTTTAAGTGTTGAGATATTGCTTAACGCTAAAGCAATTTTTTCGGCAAAAACAGATCCATTAGAAGCAATTCCAGCAATTACAACTTCTTCTTCGTCAACAAAGGTTTCGTAAATTTGATAGGCAATACGTTTTATTTTGTGTTCGATTTCCTGATTGGTTAAGATGATGTTTTTGCTCATGATTTATTTTTTTGCTAAAATACAATTAGAATTTTAGATTTCAGATTTTAGATTTCAGATTTTTTGAGTTTGAATTTAGAATTTAATTTTCCTCGTCTTCATCAAAAATTTCATTTCCATATTCATCAATATCTCTTCTGTCTTTTTTAGTAGGTCTTCCTGTGCCGCTTTTGCGATAGTGCTCTTTAGACAGTTTTAAAAGTTCTAAATGAGCGTAAGCTTCTGCGGGGGTTTCATTTTTTCTGTAAATATCAACTAGTTTTGCTCCCACGCGACTTTCTGGAATGTCGAGTACGGTAATAATCTGCGTAATTTGATCTTTCCTAAAAGTAATTCGGTCAGTAGGAAAAACTTCTTTAGAAGGTTTGGCAACCTGCCCATTTACAGTAACGTGGTTTTTTTTGCAGGCCTCTGTTACCATGTTTCTGGTCTTGTAATAACGCACGCACCACAAGTATTTATCGATTCTCATAATTTTTCTAAAATCAAAGTTAAATTCTTTACAAAAATAAATCAATATTGTATCTTGCGCACCTAAAAAATTAACAATAATGAATAAATTTAAATATTATTTTATTTTAGTACTGGCAAGTATTGCTATAGTATCATGTAATAAAGATAATGATGATCCAGTAGTGGTTCCTGTTCATGACTATGCAGAACAATATAAAGCAGATAATGATTCTATTGTAAAATATTTAAATACTAATTATATTACGGTTACAAATAGTCCGGGTACTCCAGAGGATCAGGATGTTGTTATAAGTAAAATTACAAATCCTGCAACTCAGCCTTCTATTATGTCTTATCTTAATAGTGCTACTTTTCCCAAGTTGTTGACCAGAGATGTTTATAATGATGATATTACTTATAAAGTTTATTATTTGGTTCTAAGAGAAGGATCTGGAGAAGCTCCAACTAATACCGATAGAATTTCTGCTTCTTATTCAGGAAATCTTTTAAACGGAACAGTTTTCGATACTTCATACGGTATCGGGCGTACTTTTGATTTATTTGTATATGCAGAATCTCCTGTAATAGATGGCTGGGGGGAGATTTTTCCTAAGTTTAGAACCGGTATAGCAAGCAATCCTTCACCTACTGGTGAAATTACGTATTCTGATTTTGGTGCAGGTGTAATGTTTTTACCTTCAGGATTAGGTTATTATGCAAATACAAAAGATAAAATTCCTGCTTATTCGCCTTTAGTTTTTAGTTTTAAGCTCTTTGGGCTTCAAAGATTAGATCACGATATCCAAATTGTAAACGGACAAGCGACTTCGGCTCCAGATGGTATTCCTGATTATTTTGAAGATATCAATCATGATGGTTATCTTTATGATGCAAGAGATACAGCACGTTACCCAAATCTTCCTGCAGCTTTAGTCGATGATACAGATAAAGATGGTTTGGCTGATTTCTTAGATTTTGATGATGATGGTGACGGATATACAACTAGATTTGAAATTACAAAACCAACTGGAGCTCCAAAGACTGGAATAAGTTTATATTATCCTTATAACCCTGTCTCTGACAATCCAAAAACACCAAATGTAGATGAGACTGAAACTTATGGAATTCCTGCTTTTGGAGGCGATTATACTACTCCTGACAGATTAAGACTGCATATTGATAAAGATCATCATGCTGTTAAATAATGATAAATAAAAATTAGACATAAAAAAACCTCGAAATCACTTTCGAGGTTTTTTTATAAAGTAAGAAAATCAAAAATTATTTTCTTTTGATAACTCTTTCTACCGCTTCAACAATTGCTTGATTGTTTAGTTTGTATTTTTCCATTAATTGCTCTGGAGTTCCAGATTCACCAAAACTATCATTTACAGCTACAAATTCTTGCGGAGCAGGAGTGTTTAAAGCTAATACTCTAGAGATGCTTTCTCCAAGACCTCCAAGAATATTATGCTCTTCTGCCGTTACCACACATTTAGTTTTAGCCAATGATTTAAGAATTGCTTCTTCGTCAAGTGGTTTAATAGTGTGAATATTAATTACTTCAGCAGAAATTCCTTTTGCTTCTAAAGCTTCAGCAGCGATAAGAGCTTCCCAAACTAAGTGTCCTGTTGCAACAATTGTTACATCAGTTCCTTCGTTTAATAAAATTGCTTTTCCAATTACGAAAGGCTCGTCAGCAGGAGTAAAGTTAGGTACAACCGGACGACCAAAACGCAAATAAGCTGGACCATGATGATCAGCTAAAGCTAAAGTTGCAGCCTTAGTCTGGTTGTAATCGCAAGTATTGATTACAGTCATTCCTGGCAACATTTTCATTAATCCGATATCTTCTAAAATTTGGTGAGTTGCTCCATCTTCTCCTAATGTTAAACCAGCGTGAGAAGCGCAGATTTTTACGTTTTTATCAGAATAGGCAACAGATTGACGAATTTGATCGTAAACTCTTCCTGTAGAGAAATTAGCGAAAGTTCCTGTAAATGGAATTTTTCCTCCAATTGTTAAACCTGCAGCGATACCAATCATGTTAGCTTCTGCGATTCCAATTTGGAAGAAACGCTCTGGGTGATTTTTTTTGAAATCATCAAATTTTAATGATCCAATTAAATCAGCACAAAGTGCTACTACTTTTTCATTTTTTTGACCTAATTCAGTCATTCCCGCTCCAAAACCAGAACGAGTGTCTTTACTTCCTGTATTTGTATATTTTTTCATTTTTGTCTTTTTGCTGTACGCAATAGGCTGTAGGCAATAGGCGTAAAACTTACTGCTTAAGGCTTATAGCTTTTTTAATAGTCGATTTGATCTGCAGAATAGTTTTGAGCCAAAGCACTTGCCAACTGATCGTTGTTTGGTGCTTTTCCGTGCCAAGCATGAGTGTGCATCATAAAATCAACACCGTTACCCATTTCAGTATGTAGTAAAATACAAACTGGTTTTCCTTTTCCGGTTCTTGATTTAGCATCTGTTAAACCAGCGATAATTGCATCGATATTATTTCCTTCAGCAATTTCTAAAACATCCCAGTCAAAAGCTTCGAATTTTGCACGAAGGCTTCCCATTGCAAGAACTTCGTCAGTTGTTCCGTCAATTTGTTTTCCGTTAACGTCTACAGTTGCAATAAGATTGTCTACTTTTTTGGCAGAAGCATACATAATAGCTTCCCAGTTTTGACCTTCTTGTAGCTCACCATCACCATGCAAAGTGTAAATTAAATGATTGTCGCCATTTAGTTTTTTAGCTTGAGCTGCTCCAAGAGCAACAGATAAACCTTGTCCTAATGAACCAGAAGCCATACGAACTCCAGGTAAGCCTTCGTGAGTTGTTGGGTGTCCTTGTAAACGAGAATTTAACAATCTGAAAGTTGCAAGTTCTGAAACAGGGAAATAACCGCTACGTGCTAAAACGCTATAAAATACTGGAGAGATGTGTCCGTTAGAAAGGAAGAAGATATCTTCTCCAATTCCGTCCATATCAAAACCTTCTTTGCGGTCCATAATGTTTTGGTAAAGTGTTACCAAAAATTCAGTACAACCTAAAGAACCACCTGGGTGGCCTGAGTTGACAGCATGTACCATTCGAAGAATATCTCTTCTTACTTGGATAGTTAAATCGCTTAATTGTTGTGTGTTAGGCTTCATTTTATTTGTAAAAGTTAAACTGGTGCAAAAGTAATTTTTATTTTGCGGGCTGACAAATGATTTTTTGCTTTAGTTTGCTGGAATTGTTAAATTATAGTTCTTTTTTTATTAATCTCGAAAAAAAGCCTGAAATCTTGTAGATAGTACATAAAAAGTTTGCCACACATTAAGCAACATAGATTTTTAAATCTTTTTAATGCTTAACCTGTGGCAAAAATAAACTTGAGAAATTATTTAATCAAATTTGGGGTAAAAAAGGTGGTAACGTAAATGAGAGCAAATTAATCATTCCCTCTGCTGTAAAAATTGTTTTCTTCATCCTCAGAACCAATATCTTCCTGTTCGTCATCAAGTTCAGAACCTGGAACGTCTAAGTCGTTTCCGAGTTTGTCGCTGTTTTGTTTCCACTCGTGATTATTGTCTTGATTAATGATTCTTTCTCCAGAAATTCCTTCTGGATTAATATCTTCTAACTTGTCTTCCTGATTGTAAATATCTTCGTTTTCTGGATAATCTAAATTTTCTAAATTTCTTTCAATTTGATCGTCCTTAATTTGATCTAAATCAACAGGATTTTTTTCTTCTGAATTTATCATGATTTCTAATAATTTAATTGACACTAATTTAGTTTTTCACTAATAATAAAATTACGAATTAGATGCTGTTTGATGTTACACTTTATTATTGTGATTGTTGTAAATTTTACATTTTATGAGATAGTTAAGAATTATAATTTATTAAAGGTTAAATCATAATGGTTTTGCTTCAATTTTTTACGTTATCATCTAGACTGCTTGCCATTTTCTCATTATCAAACTGCCATGTTTTCTAATTATGTAATTTTCTAAATTGACAAATTTTCTAATTAATTAAATTTTCCTCAAATTAACCTATCTTTGCCGTCCCGAACAATCGGGAGAAAAAAGAAACAGATGAAGTTTGATTTATTACAAAAAGATCCGCAATCAAAAGCAAGAGCGGGAAGCATTACTACAGATCACGGCGTAATTGAAACGCCTATTTTTATGCCTGTTGGGACAGTTGCATCTGTAAAAGGTGTACATCAGCGCGAACTTAAAGACGATATTAATCCGGATATTATTCTTGGAAATACTTACCATTTATATTTGCGTCCGCAGACAGAAATTCTTGAAAAAGCTGGCGGATTGCATAAATTCATGAATTGGGATCGTAATATTTTGACAGATTCTGGAGGATATCAGGTATATTCTCTTTCAAATAATAGAAAAATCAAGGAAGAAGGAGTGAAATTTAAATCGCACATTGACGGTTCATATCACTTTTTTACGCCAGAAAATGTAATGGAAATTCAGCGTACCATTGGAGCTGATATAATTATGGCTTTTGATGAATGTACGCCTTATCCATGCGATTACAGATACGCACAGCGCTCTATGCACATGACGCACCGCTGGTTGGATCGTTGCATCAGTCACTTAGATAAAGTTCCGTATAAATACGGATACGAGCAAACTTTTTTCCCAATTGTGCAGGGAAGTACTTATAAAGACTTACGTCGTCAATCAGCAGAATATATTGCCAATTCTGGTCAGCAAGGAAATGCAATTGGTGGATTATCAGTTGGAGAACCTGCAGAAGAAATGTATGCGATGACCGAAGTGGTTTGCGAAATTTTGCCAGAAGACAAACCACGTTATTTAATGGGAGTTGGAACGCCAATTAATATTTTAGAAAATATTGCATTGGGAATTGATATGTTTGACTGCGTAATGCCAACACGTAATGCAAGAAACGGTATGTTGTTTACAGCAAACGGAACAATCAATATTAAAAATAAAAAATGGGAAGCTGATTTTTCTCCAATTGATGAAATGGCTCATACTTTTGTAGATACCGAATACACAAAAGCTTATTTGCGTCATTTATTCGCAGCTAATGAATATTTAGGAAAACAAATCGCGACTATACATAATCTTGGTTTCTATATGTGGTTGGTTCGTGAAGCTAGAAAACATATCTTAGCAGGAGATTTTAGACCGTGGAAAGAAATGATGGTTAAAAATATGAGTCAAAGACTTTAAAAAGTTTCAAGTTTTTTAGTTTTGAGTTTCAAGTTCTATACTGAACGTGAAATCTGAAATATAAAACCTGAGCATTAAATTGAAACGAAAAATCTATGCTGACAATAATAGATAAGTATATTTTAAAAAGATATTTAGCCACTTTTTCGGTGATGATTCTCTTGTTTATTCCAATTGGGATTGTAATTGATGTCTCTGAAAAGGTGAATAAGATGTTAGAAAACAAGATTCCATTTACTCAAATTGCAATCTATTATTACAACTTTACTATTTATTTTGCGAACTCTCTTTTTCCGATATTTTTATTTTTATCGGTAATTTGGTTTACCTCAAAATTGGCAAATAATACAGAGATTATCGCTATTTTAAGTTCTGGAATCTCATTTACGAGGTTTTTGCGTCCTTATATTATCGGAGCTTCAATCGTTTCCGTTTTTGTACTTCTAATGGGATTTTTCATTGTTCCAGCCGCCAGTGAAGGGTTCAATAACTTTAGGTATACTTATTTAAAGGGAAATGGAAAAGAGCTCATGCGTGGCGAAAACACCAATGTTTACCGCCAGCTTAACGATAATGATTTTATTTTTGTAAATAGTTTTAATGAAGAATCAAAAACAGCTTTTAATTTTACACTGGAGCATTTCGAAAAAGACAAACTGACTTATAAAATTAGTGCCAGCCGTATTAAATGGGATCCTAAAAAGAAAACGTATATTCTTTATGATTACACCAAAAGAACTGTTGGCGAATTGAATGATGTTATAGAGAAAATTCCCGAAAAAGAAGTGAAATTTAAGTTTGAACTGGCCGATTTAACTCCGGTAGTGTATATTGCAGAAACACTTTCGTTAGGAAAATTGATCGATTTTATCGAAAAAGAAAGAAAAAGAGGCTCAGGAAATATCAATACATATTTAGTAGTACTGTATAAAAAATACAGTGTACCAGTATCTGCTTTTATATTAACTATTATTGCTGTTGCTGTTTCGGCTATGAAACGTCGTGGCGGAATGGGAACGAATTTGGCAATCGGAATTGCAATCGCCTTTTCATTTGTCTTTTTTGATAAAATATTTGGTACTCTTGCCGAAAAATCTACTTTCTCACCTTTATTAGCTGTTTGGTTCCCGAATATTGTTTTCGGAATTTTGGCAGTTTATCTATTACGAAATGCGAAACGATAATTTAAAAAGTTATTTAAATCTTCATTTAATTGTTTTTATCTGGGGATTCACTGCTATTTTAGGTGCATTAATTACTATTGATGCCGAAAATTTAGTTTGGTTCAGAATGCTTCTTGCAGGAATTTTTCTTGCTGGATTTATTGTGTATAAAAAACAATCTTTTGTCATATCAGCTCAATCTTTAGCCAAGTTAATTTTTGTCGGATTATTAATTGCGATGCATTGGATTTTCTTTTTTCGAGCCATTCATGTTTCTAATGTCTCGATCACTCTATCAATATTTTCATTAGGAGCATTTTTTGCATCTTTATTGGAACCGCTTTTTTACGGCAGAAAAATATTATGGTACGAAGTTTTCTTTGGATTAATTATCATAGCAGGTCTTGGTTTGATTATGCAAGTTGAGGTAAAGTACTTGCACGGCATGTATTATGCCTTGGCTTCGATCATTTTAGGCGTATTGTTTACTTTAATGAATGGGAAATTAATTTCAGATCACGAACCTTCAGTTATTACATTTTATGAATTTGGAGCTGGCGTTTTCTTTATTTCAATTTATTTTTTGGTACAAGGAAAATTTAATGCTGATTTTTTTACAATGTCATTAAATAATTGGGTTTTATTGCTGATTTTAGCTTCGGTTTGTACCGCTTATGCGTTTACGGCTTCAGTAAAAGTAATGCAGCGATTAACGCCTTATACGGTAATGCTAACGACTAATTTAGAGCCCGTTTACGGAATTATGCTGGCTTATTTTATTCTTGGCGGAAAAGAAAAAATGAGTGCAGAATTTTATATTGGCGCACTGATAATTGTAATTACAGTTATTTTAAACGGGGTTTTTAAACATTATAAAAACAAGAAAGAACTGTAATAATTTCCTTATCTTTAAATTACATTTTTATATTTTAAATACGATTTAACCATACCAATGATATAATATTTTTATATTTGCGGTTCGATTTACAAACAAAATTCAAAAATCCATGGAATATTTAGATTTTGAGCTTCCAATCAAAGAACTTGAAGAACAGTTACAAAAGTGTGTTATAATTGGAAAAGAATCTGATGTTGATGTAACACCAACCTGCAAGGAAATCAACAAAAAATTAGAGCAAACTAAAAAAGATATATACAAAAACCTTACGGCTTGGCAACGAGTTCAGTTGTCAAGACATCCAAATAGACCTTATACTTTAGATTATATCAGAGCAATTTGCGGTGATACTTTCTTAGAACTTCATGGAGACAGAGGTTTTAAAGATGATAAGGCAATGGTTGGCGGACTAGGAAAAGTAAACGGACAGTCGTTTATGATTGTAGGACAGCAAAAAGGTTTTAATACAAAAACACGTCAATACCGTAATTTTGGTATGGCAAATCCTGAAGGATACCGTAAAGCTTTGCGTTTGATGAAAATGGCAGAGAAATTTGGAATTCCGGTTTTAACTTTAGTAGATACTCCAGGTGCATACCCAGGACTAGAAGCTGAAGAAAGAGGACAAGGTGAAGCAATTGCAAGAAATATTTTTGAAATGGTTCGTCTTCAAGTGCCAATTATCACAATTATTGTTGGTGAAGGAGCTTCAGGTGGAGCATTGGGAATTGGTGTAGGAGATAAAGTATATATGTTAGAAAATACTTGGTATTCTGTAATCTCTCCAGAATCATGTTCTTCAATTTTATGGAAAAGCTGGGAGTACAAAGAACGTGCAGCCGACGCTTTAAAATTGACTTCATCAGATATGAAAAAACAAAAATTAGTAGATGATGTTATTCCAGAACCATTAGGAGGAGCACACTATGATCGCGAAACTACTTTCAAAACTGTTGCTGAATATATTACTAAAGGATATAACGAATTGAAAGACTTATCAACAGCCGACTTAATTGCCCAAAGAATGGACAAATACAGTAATATGGGTGAATATAAGGAGTAAATTCTTACAAGAATATTAAAAATCCGAAGCCTTACAGTTTCGGATTTTTTTTTGGTTATGAACAAAAAAAACTTATTTATAAACAATTAATAGTTATAACTCGATAGCAATTTTTTTTTAAATTTTGTTACTTTCGCTATATGGAAAATTTCAAAAATGTAAACCCTATAAAGGTAGATAAAACCACGATTATCAATTTAGAAAAAGGAAAACTGCCACCACAAGTACTTGATTTAGAAGAAGCTGTGCTTGGAGCGATGATGATTGATAAAAAAGGGGTAGATGATGTAATTGATATTTTGCAGCCAGATGCTTTTTATAAAGATGCACACAAATTTATTTTTGAAGCAATTGTGCAACTTTTTACAGAAACACAGCCAATTGACTTATTAACTGTTTCGACTCAGCTGAAAAAAAACGGAAAATTAGAGTTAGCGGGAGGTGATTTTTATTTAATTCAGCTTACTCAAAAAATTGCCTCTTCGGCACACATTGAATTTCACTCTAGAATCATTCTTCAGAAATACATTCAAAGAAGTTTGATTAGAATTTCTTCTGAGATTATAGAAGAATCTTATGACGAAACTACCGATGTATTTGATTTGCTGGATAAAGCCGAGTCAAAACTATACGAAGTTACGCAGGGAAACATCAAGCGAAGTTCTGAAACTGCACAAAGTTTAGTTTTACAGGCAAAAAAACGTATTGAAGAAATTGCAGGAAAAGAAGGTTTGAGTGGAGTTGCAACTGGTTTTGAAAAACTAGATCAAGTAACTTCAGGATGGCAGCCTTCGGATTTAATTATTATCGCGGCGCGTCCGGGTATGGGTAAAACCGCGTTTGTACTTTCGATGGCAAGAAATATTGCTATCGATTTTGGACATCCGGTTGCAGTTTTCTCTTTAGAGATGGCATCAGTGCAGTTAATTACAAGGCTTATTTCATCAGAAACTGGTTTGTCTTCTGAGAAATTGAGAACAGGAAAATTAGAAAAACACGAATGGGAACAGCTGAGTACTAAAGTAAAAGACTTAGAAAAAGCACCATTATTTATTGATGATTCGCCTTCGCTTTCTATTTTTGACTTACGTGCAAAATGCCGTCGTTTGGCATCACAGCACGGTATAAAATTAATTATTGTCGATTATTTGCAGTTGATGACCGCCGGAGGAAGTGGAAAAGGGGGAGGAAATCGTGAGCAGGAGATCTCGACAATTTCTCGAAACTTAAAGGCTTTGGCAAAAGAGCTAAATGTTCCGGTAATTGCACTTTCGCAGTTATCTCGTGCCGTTGAAACGCGTGGATCTAGTAAACGACCGTTGCTTTCGGATCTTCGTGAATCTGGAGCTATTGAGCAGGATGCCGATATTGTATCGTTTATTTACCGTCCTGAATATTACAAAATTGAAGAATGGGACGATGATGAACAATCTCCAACTGCTGGTCAAGCCGAGTTTATTATAGCAAAACACCGTAATGGTGGTCTTGAAAATATTCGTTTAAAATTCTTAGGACATTTGGGTAAGTTTGATAATCTGGAAGATTTTACGGGAGGTTACGATGATTTGCCTTCTAAAATGAATCATGATGATAATCCATTTATCACAAAAAATCTGCCTTCGGCAAATGAAGCGTTCGGAAGCAATTTGAATGATGACGATGATGATAGCGATGTTCCATTTTAATATATCAAAAAGCCTTTTTTACAAGGCTTTTTTTATGAACAAATGTTAAAATTATTAATTTAATTCTGTAGATTAGCACAGCAATTGCTGAAAATCAATTGTATATTAACATAACCAAAAACAAATTTAAATTATGGCAAACAACATCAAATTACCAGAAAAAGACACGGAAATCCCTTTGAAACTTGCTCAGACTTGGGTAGCAAAATGGAAAAAACAAACTGATGAAGAGGTTCTAAGGAAAAAAGTCGATTCGTATTTAATTCCTAAATACAATTTAGAAAAAGTTTTAGCAGAAGGAATTGATGCTGCAAGAGCGTATATTGGAGTTAATGAACAAGGTTTGCAAACTTTGATGATTGTGGGAACCCGATATGATGACAAAACTGGTATTTATGTTGATGTACTGCCCGGTTACGGAGTTGAATGTACAGAAGATGGTGGTGGTATTTACGATTTTAGCGAACCAAGCCCACCAGCAACTGCAGATCCAAATAGCCCAATGAATCAATAAATATGCATTCATTTCTTGTAAACTTAGGATATGTTTTATTGGCACTTAATTTTATTTTATATGCAGTAAAATTTCCGAAAAATGATCCGGCTTATAAAATTTTTACAGTTTATATACTAGTAATGATAGGTGTACAGCTTAGCGCTAAAATATGCATGCTAATGCATGCCAGCAATTTGTTTCTGTCTCATTTGTATTTTATAGGTCAATTTATAATGCTTAGTTTCTTTTATTTAAAACTAGTGAAAGATCAGTTTCAAAAAAAAGCGATTAAAATTGGTTTTGTGCTGGTTTTGCTGACGTTAGCTATTCAATATGGAATAAAGCCTGAATTGTTTTTAAAATTTAATCTTTATGAAATATTTATTACTTCGTTTTTACTGATTATTTATGCAACTTTTCATTTCTACAATATGTTAGAGGAAAGAAGAACATTTTATTTTATCAATATGGGAATTTTGCTTTATCTGTTTGGAAGCACAATTCTTTTTTTAGTCGGAAATTTGACGGTCAAATTCAGTAAGGATTTCAATATGGTCACATGGTTGTTAAATGCAATTTTGTATGTAATTTATCAACTGTTTATATTATATGAATGGAAAGTAAGTTTCTATAAAAATAAGAAAGAAGAATTCATAAATTAAAAACATAACCTTTGGCATTATTTTTTATTTTGCCAAAGGTTTTTTTACTGAAACAATACTAATTTAATTAAAAATAGATGAGTTTAAAGGCAATTCCAGAATCAGAAATAGTTGCAACAGTCATATTCAGTTGTGTGTCTTTTTTATTAATGGGAATTGTTTTGGTATTGTTTTTTTACTTCTCAAGAAAAAAAATCATTCAAAAAGAATTAGAAAAAAAAGATTTAGAGATTCATCTTCAAAAAGAACAATTACATGCTATAATTATTACGCAGGAAGAAGAACGAAAAAGAATTGCTCAAGATTTGCATGACGATATTAGTTCTAAACTTAATATAGTGTCACTGAATACGCATTTGCTTTCGGCGCCAAATTTAACAGAAAGCGAAACTAAAGAAATTACAGAAAATATTATAAACCTTACTGCAAAGGCTTTAGAGAATTCTAGAAAAATTGCACATAATTTGTTGCCTCCGGTTTTTGAAAAATTTGGGCTTAATGCCGGCATCGAAGAATTGTGCGAAGAATTTGAAACAAGTAAAGCTGTAAAAGTTCATTATACTAATAAAATTGATTTTGATGATAATGAAATGGATCGCCAGCTACATGTTTTTAGAATTCTTCAGGAATTAATGAATAATTCATTGCGTCATGGAAAAGCAAGTGAGATTTGGATTTCTTTTAAAAAAAATAATGGAATTTCAACCTGCGATTATGAGGATAACGGAGTTGGCTTCGATAGTAAAAATGATGAAAATCAAAAAGGTCTTGGAATGAAAAATATCGACAGCCGAATTTCATTTTTAAACGGAACAATAAAAATTTCTTCAGAATTGAATAAAGGTTTTACAGTAACTTTTACATTTTAAGTTAAAATAAAAGAATAATCTGCCTTTCTAGTCAATAAAATGGGCTTTTTCAACTGTTTTTTAATACATATTTTGTAATTTCGACGAGCCAAACGACCAAAAACCGAATAAAAATGAGTGCCGCTATTAAAATTGCTTTAGTTGATGACGAAGTTTTATTTCGAAAAGGGATTTCTTTTTTATTGCAGCGCGAAGATAATATTGAAATTATTTTTGAAGCATCAAACGGAGAAGAACTTCTTTCAAATCTGGAAGAGAATGAAATTAAACCAGATATTATTGTAATGGATCTGAAAATGCCAGTTCTAAACGGTGTTGAAGCCACAAAAATTATTCGAAAATCTTATCCGGAGATAAAAATAATTGCCTTAACAAGTTACGATTCTAAATCATTTATAGCCAATATGATTCAGGTTGGTGCTGTTGCTTATCTTATAAAGAATACAACTCCAAAAGATTTGATTCATACTATTAATGAAGTGGCGCAAAAAGGATTTTATTACAATGAAAATGTTTTAAAGACAATTCAAGAAATTATTGTATCATCAAAAAATTCAAAAGTACATTTAGAAACGAGCTTTCTGTCGCCACGCGAAATAGAAATTCTTCAACTTATATGTCAGCAGAGAACGACTTCAGAAATTGCTGAGCATCTTTTTTTAAGTCCAAGAACTGTAGAAGGTCATCGCAATAATTTATTGCTTAAAACAGAATCAAGAAATATTGCCGGCTTAGTGGTTTACGCTATTCAAAATGAAATTGCTGTTATAACAATTTAATAGTTAACTGGTTAAAAATTGAATAGACAGGACGTAGTAAAAAACAATTGTGACTACAAGTACACAAAGACCTATTTTTTGCATTACACTTAATCCTTTTGGTTGGTTATTTTCGTTAAATTTCATTGTTTCTCGTTTCATTGATTAATATCTCAATGATTTGGGTTTCCAAATGTAATTAGAAAATAGTTTTGTGAAATACGTGTTTTTACCTGTTTTTGTGTTAAAAGTTTAAATTTCAAATGAAAAGTTTTAACGTTTCCATCTCTTATAAAACAAAGATATCTAGTGTGTTTTTTGAGGCTTCCTTTATATCTTTACTAAAATAATTTTCTAATGAAGAAGTGTTTACTTTTTATTTTCATATTGCTGCTTTCATTAAGTGCAAAAGCTTCGTTTATCTTACTTCCGATGGACGAAACAACCCAGCAAAATCACTTAAAAGCGTACGGAATTACATATTGGTGTTTAAGCAAAGATTATAAAGCAAGCTGGCTTCTTAATTATCGCGGTGGCTCTTTTTTATTGCCTGATGCAGATGAAATTAGAAAAGAATGCAAAATCCGTGGCGTTAGTTTTGAAATACTTTCTGATAGCGAAGAAGCATCAATCTTGAATGAAATTTCAAGTCCTTCTCAAAATATGGAGTCAGTTGTTCTTGAAAAAGCACCAAAAATTGCTGTTTATACGCCAAAAGGAAAACAGCCTTGGGATGATGCTGTAACTTTGGTTTTGACTTATGCTGAAATTCCTTTTACACCAATTTATGATGAAGAAGTTTTGAGTGATCAATTACTCTTATATGATTGGCTGCACTTGCATCATGAAGATTTTACAGGGCAATATGGAAAATTTTATGCAGCTTATAAAAATACGCCATGGTACATCGATCAGAAAAAAGATGCTGAAGCTTTGGCAACAAAATTAGGTTATGCTAAAGTATCTCAGGAAAAAGGTGCAGTTGCAAAAAAAATTAGAGATTTTGTTATTGGAGGAGGATTCATGTTTGCTATGTGCTCTGCAACAGACAGTTTTGATATTGCTCTCGCAGCAGATGGAGTAGATATTTGCGAAGCCATGTTTGATGGTGACGCTAGTGATTCTAACTATCAGGCAAAATTAAATTTTGGAAATTCATTTGCGTTTAAAAATTTTACTTTAGAAAGAAGACCAGAACAATATGAATTTTCAGATATTGATATGACTTTGAAAAGAAAAATTCCTGTTGAGAAAGATTATTTTACTTTAATGGAATTTTCTGCAAAGTGGGATCCAATTCCGAGTATGTTGTGCCAAAATCATACAC
Source organism: Flavobacterium sp. KJJ (assembly GCF_000708595.2). Taxonomy (GTDB): domain Bacteria; phylum Bacteroidota; class Bacteroidia; order Flavobacteriales; family Flavobacteriaceae; genus Flavobacterium. The sequence goes on from NZ_JARP01000003.1 coordinate 432,680, forward strand.
AGCTAGTCAAAGGTTTTATGGGACAAACTACTTCGTTTGATACAGCATTAATAAAATCGAATGTTTTGATAATGGGAACTTGCGAACTCAACGGTGAATCAAGATATATTCATGGTGAAAAAGGAAAAGGAATGTTTACTTTTTTTGGAGGCCATGATCCTGAAGATTTTCAGCATCAGGTTGGAGATCCGCCAACGGTTCTCGATTTACACCCAAATTCTCCTGGTTACAGATTAATTCTTAACAACGTTTTGTTTCCTGCAGCAAAAAAGAAAAAACTTAAAACATAATTTAATTCAATGAAAATTCAAACCAAATAGGAATATGATCTGATATTTTTCGGGCTTCCTGCAGAGAATTGAATTTTTTATAAAATGAAACTACCCCAGAATTGATATAGTTTATTGTATTTGCTTTGAAAAACATATTGTCAAATTCTGATGCGACACAAATATTATCTTTGCATTTTTGTTTCAAAGACGTTTTTTGATTTTGTAAAATAGGAGCGTAGCCCATTTTCTTTAAAGGATTAAAAACAGTATGTGATTGAGGACAATTAAAATCTCCCATAAAAATTAAATTTAAGCTGGGATATTCTGCTGGCAAAAATTTGAAATATTTGATTTCGGTTTCGGGCTGTCTGTTTTTCGTTATAGCATGAAAATTAGCGAGTGTAAATGTTTTTTTGCCACTTTCAAAAGTAGCTAAATAAGGTTCTCTGTCAATTTCTAAACCGTATTTTTTCTCGAGCCAGGGCTTTCCTTTCAGTTTGACTTTACTCTTTTTCCAAATAAAAGCATAACGTTCTGTTTTATAACTGCTGCTGCTTGTCGGGTCACTTATCACATAATCCCAGTTTGTACCTTTTTCATTTAATAGTACAGCAAGTTTTGCTACAGCTTGAGCACCGCCATAACCGGCAACAACTTCCTGAATAGCAACAATGTCATACTCAAGAAGAGTAGAGGTAATAAAATTTAATTCAGATTCAGATTTTGATTTTCCAAAATTTTCTATGTTCCAAGATAAAATCTTAGTTTGAGAAAAAGAAAAGAGTGTAAGAAATAACAGAACAAGGCTAAGACTATTTTTCATGCAGTATTAAAAAATCAAATATAAGCATTTCAAAATTTTACAATAATAGTCTTAGTGTTTTTTATATCTGTTTTTTAAGGCAGTTCCAATAATAATAATTTGAAGTACTAATAAAGCTGGAATGAAAACTAATTTCCAATCAACTTCAAACCATCCTGTTCTATCTGACACGAAGGCAAAACTTATTGATAAAAAGATACAAAGCAGCATTGTTTTCATAACAATTTTATTATTGGTTGTATTAATTTTTAAGATCAATCTCTCAGAAAAATTTTTCTCTAAATTAATTTTATTATTCGGTTTCATGGTTGGTTAATCGATTGCACAAACTTAAATCTATATAAAATCATTTCCTTACGGAAACCCGTAAAAGGCAGTAATTTTTACACTAAACCAAAGTCCTTTGCAATTGCAATTAAATGCACATTGTTATTTGCTTTAAAATATATTTTCAATTTGTTGATTCTCTTTTCAATACTGCTGGTTCCGTTTGGAGTGATAGCAGAAGACTTAAATTCGTTAGAGATATTCTCTAGAATGTAACCCTGAGCCAAAAGTTTTAATATAGAAATATCATAGGATTCAATTTCAATTAAAGCTTTATCATTAAAACTAAACGATAAATCTGATGATATTATTTTTTCTTCATTTCTAAAAGTTCCTTCGATTGCTTTTCTAAGTTCCTCCATGCTGTTTCTTCCTTTAGAAACATAGGCATTTACTCCTAAATCATTAAAAAGAGTCTTTACTCTATATGATTTGTCTTCTATCGAAAAAACTATTTTTTTTAGTTTTGGCTGTACTTCATTGATTGCTTCGATAAGCTCATCGCCACAAGTAAGAGTTGTTTTGCGATGATCTGATTTAAATGATAAATCAGTTATTAGTAAATCATAAGGTTCTTTTTCAACCAGCGCTTTTTTAACTTTTAAAAGACCGTCATCACAGTATTTTACATGATGAATGGTTGGTACTTTTAAGTCTTCAAGTACTTGAACCACTGCTATGCTAATACTATCTAAATCTTCGGCAACTAAAACTTTTTTAAACATATTATTATTTTATAAAGGAAAAGTGAAACTGAATTTAAAACCTATTTCAGAATTATTGTCAAAAATAATAGTTCCATTTATAGTTTTAATACGGTTTTCCACATTTGACAGTCCATTTTTCAAAATTAAAGTCTTATTCCCTATTCCAATGCCGTTATCGCTGTATGTTACAGAAATATTTTTATCAATAATTTTAAATGTTATACTGACAAGATTCGCTTTACTGTGTTTTTTCATGTTCAGAAAAAGCTCTTGAAGTATTCTAAAGATTATTATTTTTTTGTTTTCATTAATTTTATTCCACTGAATTGTATCAAAACCATTAATTAAAATGTTTAAATCTGCAGTTTTAAAACCTGAAATCATTTCTTTTAGGATAAAAGGAAAATCCTTATCAGTTTTAATGACACTATTTTCTTTCGATATATTTCTTGTTTTAGCATAAATACTATCGAGACTTTTTAGAAATTGCTCTTTATTTTCTCCTGTTTCAAGATCTTTATTTTGTGCTAAACTTATAGTTTGAAAAACATCTTTAGCGAGTTCATCGTGCAGTTTTCTTGATATCCGAAATTCACTTTTTAAAATTGCCTCTTTTTTTTCTTTTTTACTCTTTGAGGATAAATAAAAAAAAAGAAATAAAATTGCTGCAATAACAACAGCCAGAATAGCATATAAAATTATAGTACGATTTTTTTGTCTTTCTATTTGAAGATCATTTTCAGCTTTCTGAATTTTGAGATGTAAATTTTCAGCTTTGTCTATGCTAGCATCATATTTAATTCTAGAAAATTGATTTCTAGCTTTTTGTCTGCCTGTAGTAATACTGTCAATAAGTTTGATATAATCTAAAGAATATTTCTTCAGATTATTTCCGTTATAGCTTTTAATTAATTGTGCCAGACTATTCGCTTTATTTGCGGCTGAATTTACTTTACAAGCATTCATGTAAGACTTTTTAGCATACATTTCTGCCAGTGTAGAATTCCTGTTTTGATAATACATCGAAAGAAACTTATAGGTAGCTATACTGCTATAGTCATCTTTTTGTTCAAGCTTTATCTCTAAACTTTTCCTTAAGTAATCTACTGCTTTGGGGTTTCCAAGTTTAAAATAACAGAATCCTAAATTGTCTAGTATTAAGGAATACTGATACTCCGTTTGCAAAGGTTTTGTCTTATGTTTAATTTTTTTTACCGCTAATGGATATAACAAATCGACAGCTTCTTTATATTTTTTTTGTTCAATGTAAACTACTGCTATATCATTTAATATTATTGACTTTTTGAAAAGATCATCAGCAAATTTTAATGCTTTTCTGTGATATAAAATGGCACTCCTATAATCATAATTATTATAGTAATTATAAGCCATGAGCGTATATACATATCGGGCATATTTTGGTTCTTTTATTTTTTTTAAATGAGGAAGAGTTTTTGTAAGTGTTGCTTCGGCAGCTATAAGATCACTGTTATTTTGCTGAATATTAGCAATTGATGCAACAATAAACACGTATTCTTCATGATTTATTTTTGGATCACAAAGGATCAGTGCTTTGTTATAATAAAATAACGCACTATCATATTCACTTTTATCAAATTGAATATCTCCTTTGTCAAAAAGTATTTTAATTGCGGCAGTATTATCTTTTGCTTTCTCTTTTAATGGCGCTTCTGTTTTGTATAACTGTTTTAAAAATAAAATGCTAACAAGCAACATGCTTAAAATAACTAAAAAAGATTTTAAGACCACTTTATTTTTAAATGCGCTATAAAGGTTTTTCATTTACAGAGGAAAATTAAAAGAAACTTTAAAACCCCTGTCTGGAGCTGAATCTATCTTAATGTCACCTTTTATGTTATGAATTCTAGATTCAATATTGTGGAGTCCGCTCTTAAATGAAATTGTGTCTATGTTAGTACCAGTTCCATTATCATTATAAATAACAGTAATGTTTTTGTGCATTTTTTTTAAGTTTATACCAACTAATGATGCATTGCTGTGTGTTTTCATGTTTGTCAGCAATTCCTGAAGTACTCTATAAAGGGTTATTTTTTTGTTTTTATCTACTTCATTCCAGTCAATGGTATCAAAACCATTCAATAAAATATTCAAATCTTGAGTTTTAAATCCTGAAATCATTTCTTTCAATACAAGATCGTAACTTTTATCTGTTTTGATTGTACTGTTCTCTTTTGAAATTTTTCTTGTTTTTGAGTATAAAAGGTCTAAATTATTCAGGAGTTCTTCTTTGTTTTCCTCTAATTCCAAATTCCTGCTTTCAGCAAAAACTAATGTTTGGTAGACATTATTGGCAAGTTCATCGTGTAATTTTTTTGAAATTCTAATTTCACTTGTGTAAATAGCATCATTTTTTTCTTTTTTTCCTTTAGAGGTTAAATGAAAAAAGAGATAAAGCAGCAGTGTGCCGGTAAATAAAATGATAATATAAGAAATTTTAGTTCTATTATTTTGCCTTTCTATTTGAAGTACATTTTCAATTTTTTGAGTTTTAAGAAATAAATTTTCAGCCTTATCTAAATCAGAATCGTATTTAATTCTCGCAAATTGATTTTTAGCCTTTTCTCGGGCAACAGTAAAACTGTCAGCAAGTTTAATAAAGTCTAACGAATATTTTTTTAGTTCATCTCCTTCACTTTTTTGTATCAGCATAGCCAAACCATTTGCTTTATAAATTGCTGAATTTGCTTTACACGCACTGCTATATGCTTTTTCGGCATACATTTTCGACAAGTTTGCGTCAGTTTTCGAGTAATAAGTTGAAAGTGTATTGTAAGTCCCTATTAAACCGTGGTTATCATTTTGTTCTAGTTTTATTTTCAAGCTTTTATTCAGACAATCTAACGCTTTAGGATTTCCAATTTTATAATAGCAATATCCTAGATTGTCCAGTAAAAGAGAATAATTAAAGTCGGTTTTATTTTGATCGCTTTCGTGTTTGATTTTTTTTGCAACCAATGGTATTAATAATTCAGCAGCTTCCTTATATTTCTCTTGTGTTAGATAAACCAGTACAATGTCGTTTAAGATAACAGACTTTTTAAAAGGTGTTTTAGCTAGTTTTAAAGCTTTTAGATGGTATGATATGGCACTTTTATAATCAAAGCTATAGTAATAATTGTATGCTATTAAAGTATAAACATTGTAAGTGAATTTTGGATTTTTGAGGTATTTTAAATAAGGCAGCGTTTTGGTTAGACTTTCCTCTGATGCAATATAATCACTGCTGTTTTGTTGGATGTTTGCCATACAAGTTAGTGCAAATACGTAGTCCTCTGCATGATCTTTTTTGGGTTCACAAAGAGATATGGCTTTATTAAAATAAAGATATGCACTATCATTTTTTACTCTGTCAAAAAAATAATTGCCTTTTTCAATCAGCTTTTTAATCTCGGCTGAGTGGTTTTGTTTGATGATTTTCTTTTCTGTTTTTCTTTCACAAGATTGTACAAAAAACAAACTACCAATAATAAAGTAAATGATGTTTATGCGAAGCCGATTTTTAAAATGGTTTTTATAAAAAATTAAAGTCTTTTTCATTATTTATAAGGGAATTTAAAAAAGACTTTAAAGCCTTTGTCTGGAGCAGAATCAATATCTATTTCGCCTTTTATACTTAAAATCCTGCTTTCAACATTATGTAATCCATTTTTAAATGCCATTTTAGTAACATCGACACCTTTTCCGTTATCTGTATAATTTACAATGATACTTTTATCTGTAACTTTAAAACTAATTTCGATTAAAGTGGCATTGCTGTGTTTTTTCATATTTACAAGCAATTCTTGAAGCACTCTATAAACAGCAATCTTTTTATTTCTTTGAATATTATTCCAAAGAACTGAATCTACGCCATTCAAAATAAGATCAATATTTGGGGTATTAAACCTCGATATCATTTCTTTTAAATAAAAAGGGTAGTTCTCATTAGTTATTATCGGGCTGTTTTCCTTAGAAATGTCTCTAGTTCGAGAATAAATGGCATCTAAATTATTTAATAATTGCGTCTTGTTTTCTTCAATTGAAAGATTTCTGTTTTCAGCAAAGGCCATTGTATGATAAATATCGTTTGCAAGTTCATCATGTAATTTTTTTGATATTCTTGTTTCACTTTTGTAGGTAGCTTCGATTTTGTCTTTATTTCCCTTAGAAGTCAAATAGAAGTAAAGTACCAAAATTAGACTTAGGCTTAACATAATTATAATATAAGAGTAAATATTTCTGTTTTTTTGCCTTTCTATTTGAAGTTCATTTTGTGCCTTTTGTACTCGCAATTTCAGATTTTCATTCTTTTCTTTTTTTGAATCATATTTAATTCTCGCATATTCATTTTTAGCTCTTTGTCTGGCCTCAAAAATACTGTCAACGAGTCCAATATATAGTATAGAATTTTTTTTCAATTCGGCATCATTGCTATTTTTGATTATTAATTCTAATGCATTAAGCCGATCGTCTATACAGTTTGCTTTTGTATATTTCTCATAGCTTATCTGAGCATATTTTTTAGCGAGTTCAGGATTGCTCTTATCATGAAATTTTGATAAATGCATATAACTCATGCCTAAGCCTAAATTATTATCTAACTTTAATCTAATTTCTAAACCTTTATGCAGAAAATCTACTGCCAGAGGATTCTCAACTAATGTATAACAAGAACCCAAATTATCTAATACCTTAGAAAAAAGCAACGGATTGTTCTTAATCTCTTTTTCATTTAAGAGCGTTTCAAATATTTGTATGGCTTTATTGTATTTTTTTTGTTCGCGATAAACCAGAGCAATATTGTTTTTCATTGCTATTTTTCGCTTTTTATCAGTTTTTAATTGATAGGCTTTCTGATAATAAAGAATAGAGTTTTCAAAGTTATAAATGCAGAAATAATCGATACCTAATACTCTGTATATTCTCCATGTATAATCTGTTTCATTAACATTATTTAAATATTTAAGAGCTTCTTTTGCTGTTGTTTCACTCCCAATGTAATCGCCATTTTCTTGTTGAATTTCAGCCATTTTCAAAAGAGAATATGTAATTTTTTTGAAATCCGCTTTTGGATCTGCAACCGATTTTGCTTTATTAAAATAGAAAAAGGCGCTGTCAGTTTTATTAGTGGCATTATATTTATCAGCTATCAAAACAAGTTTTGAAACTTCTTGAGAAGCATTTGGTTTTGTAGTAATGATTGTCTTTTTTTGGCAGGAAAAAAGAACAAGAAAAATTAAATAAATATATAAGGATATTTGTTTGCTTTTTGGTATCATGCGCCAAAAATAAAGAATTTTTTTTCTTATGAAAGCGTATAAATACGGTATTTTTAAAAATCTAAAAAATTGTAATTATCTGATTCTCATTTACAAGCAAATACAAACAAACCCTCAATCGTGAGGGTTTGTCTTTGTTGAAAAGTTGTAAAAATTATCTTTATAAAATTATACAGCACGCATTCCAGTAGTAATTGCCATTCTGTTCCATGCGTTTATTGTAATGATCGCTAAAAGGATTTCAGCAAGGTATTTTTCATCAAATAAATTGGCAGCATTTTGGTAAACTTCATCAGAAACATGATTACTGATTAAAGTTACTTGTTCAGTAAGAGCAAGAATTGCTTTTTCTTCTTCAGAATAAACATCCGATTCACGCCAAGCACTAAGTAAGTATATACGTTGCTCTGATATTCCATGTTTTCTTGCATCTGCTGTATGCATGCTAATACAAAAAGCACAGCCATTTATTTGTGATGCACGAATTTTGATTAATTCTTTATGAATGGGTGTCAGTGAAGTAGTAGAAATATATTTTTCTAAATTCATTAATGCTTGATAAGCTTCTGGCGCAACTGTTGGCAGAGTGATTCTTGTTTTCATTTTATGTATTTTTAAAAGTTTGATACAAAGGTCAGGGATATCTCCTTTTAAAAACTTGAACTACTTCAAGAAATGAAATCAGACCTTTCCAGCTCTAATTTTGCTCATGAACTCTGCAGAAAAATCTAAATAGGAGGCAAGCATGTATTGAGGAACTCGTTGAACAAATTCTGGATTCAAATTATTAAAATGATGATACCTTTCCTCTGCAGACATTGTAAATAAGAATTTAATGCGCATTTGGGCTGCACCAAACGATTTTTGGGATACGATTCTGAAGTAACGTTCTAACTGTGGCATTTGAATTAAAATTGATTCTAAAACTGGTTTCTCAATTGCTATAACATCTGTATTCTCTACTGCTTGAATATAGAAATGTGAGGGTACGTGATTATGATAACTCAGATAATCTGTTATCCACCAATTCTCGATGCCAAATTGAAGTGTTTGCTCAGCACCTCTTAAATTGATTATATATTGGCGCATACATCCTTTGACTATAAAATACATCGTATTGCAAACCTGGCCTTCTTTTAAAACATGTTCTTTCTTTTTTATTTGAGAAAGATTCAAACATGATTCTAGAATATCAATATCTGAAGGCTCTAAGGTTGTAAACTTTTGAATATGTTGAAAAAGCGAGTCGTACATATAGAGGTTTTAGTTTATTACAAAAGTACTTCTAAATTTAATACATTGCAGATGTCGTTTTGTAAACTCGTATAAAGCAAAAAACCATTCCGTTTAATCGGAATGGTTTTTCTATGATAAGTAAGTAATCTAAATTGAGTTTATAAAACGTTTATTTTACTTTATTAAGTATTGCTTTGAAAGCTTCAGGGTGGTTCATTGCTAAATCTGCAAGAACTTTACGGTTCAATTCGATTCCGTTAGCTTTTACTTTCCCCATGAATTGAGAATAAGACATTCCTTCCAATCTAGCTCCAGCGTTGATACGTTGAATCCATAATGCACGGAAATTTCTTTTGTTTTGTTTTCTATCGCGGTAAGCGTAGCACATTGCTTTCTCTACTGCATTCTTAGCAACTGTCCAAACGTTTTTACGTCTACCAAAGAAACCTTTGGCTTGCTTCATTATTTTTTTTCTTCTTGCTCTTTTAGCAACTGAATTTACCGATCTAGGCATAATTTTAATGTGTTTTTGTAGCAGGCGTCCTGAATTAAATCAAAGGAACTTAAAAGCCATACTCCAAGGTTATATAAATAATTTTTTAACCTAAAGAAAATCTTTAGTCAAAGGTTTAAAAGTCAAATGTCAAAAGTTTAAACTTGCAACTTTAAGACTTTACAACTTAGACTTATATTAGATAATTCTTAATTGTTGTTTGATGCTTTTCATATCTGTAGAGTGAACTAGCGCTGAGTGTGTCAAAGCTAATTTACGTTTTTTAGATTTTTTAGTCAAGATGTGACTTTTAAAAGCATGCTTTCTTTTAATCTTTCCAGAACCAGTAACTTTGAAACGTTTCTTGGCGCTAGATTTTGTTTTCATTTTAGGCATTTTTCCTAGTGTTTTAATTTATTCTTACTTACTTATATCTTGGTCTGAAAGTTTAAAATTTAAAGTCAAAAGTCAGATTATGACTTTCGACTTTAAGAATTTCTACTTTGAGACTTATTTTTTCTTCTTAGGAGCAATGAACATAATCATTCTCTTACCTTCTAAAACTGGCATAGCTTCCACTTTACCATGTTCTTCTAAATCTGTAGCCAAACGTAATAATAAAATCTGCCCTTGATCTTTATAGATGATTGAACGTCCTTTAAAGAATACAAATGCTTTTAATTTAGCTCCCTCTTTTAAGAACTTCTCAGCATTCTTTCTTTTAAATTCATAATCATGCTCATCTGTCTGAGGACCAAAACGAATTTCTTTTACTACAACTTGCGTAGACTTAGCTTTTAACACCTTATCACGTTTCTTTTGTTCGTAAACGAATTTTTTATAATCCATTATTTTACAAACCGGTGGCTCAGCGTTTGGCGAAATTTCAACTAAATCCAATTCAAATTGATCTGCTAAACGTAAAGCTTCTGCAAGCTTAAATACACCTGGTTCGATGTTCTCGCCTACTAGTCTTACTTCTTGTACACCACGAATATTATTGTTTATTCTGTGTGCATCTTTTTTTTCTACTCGAGGTTGATAACCTCTGTTGCTTCTTATTGCTATGACTTTATAATTTAAGTTAAACTGTAAAAACTTTTAATGTCTTTTTTATTTCTTCGTTTACAATAGCGACAAATTCATCAATTGTAACTGTAATATTCCCTTTTCCTTCTTGCCCGTGACGACGGATCGAAATAGTTCCGTTTTTCTCCTCTTCCTCACCTACAATAAGCATAAACGGTATTTTTTGCATTTCAGCATCTCTAATTTTCTTACCAATAGTCTCGCTTCGGTTGTCAATTAGGGCGCGAATTTCGTGATTTTCTAGCAAATCTAAAACTTTTTTAGCATATATTTCGTATTTCTCGCTCAAAGACAAGATTATAGCTTGTTCCGGCATTAGCCAAAGTGGGAAATTTCCCGCAGTATGCTCTAGTAAAATTGCGATAAAACGTTCCATAGATCCAAAAGGAGCTCTGTGAATCATAACAGGGCGATGTAATTCATTATCAGCGCCTTTATAGGTTAATTCAAAACGCTCAGGAAGATTGTAATCTACCTGAATAGTTCCTAATTGCCATTGTCTTCCTAAAGCGTCTTTAACCATAAAATCAAGCTTCGGACCATAGAAAGCAGCTTCCCCATATTCTACAACAGTATTTAATCCTTTATCAGCTGCGGCATTGATAATTGCATTTTCAGCTTTTTCCCAGTTTTCGTCTGAACCAATATACTTCTCTCTGTTTTCTTGATCTCTCAATGAAATTTGAGCAGTAAAGTTTTCAAAACCTAACGAACCAAATACATAAAGCACAAGGTCAATTACTTTTTTGAATTCCTCATCCAATTGCTCCGGAGTACAAAAAATATGCGCATCATCCTGAGTAAACCCTCTAACACGAGTTAAACCGTGTAATTCACCAGATTGCTCATATCTATATACAGTACCAAATTCAGCATAACGCTTAGGTAAATCTTTATACGACCAAGGTCTTACGTTATAAATCTCACAGTGGTGAGGACAGTTCATCGGTTTCAATAAAAACTCTTCACCTTCAGCAGGAGTATGTATTGGTTGAAAACTATCAGCGCCATATTTCGCATAGTGACCAGAAGTAACATAAAGCTCTTTTTGACCAATATGTGGCGTAACCACTTGCTCGTATCCGGCTTTCTTTTGAGCTCTCTTTAAAAATTGCTCCAAACGATCTCTAAGCGCAGCACCTTTAGGCAACCATAAAGGTAAACCTTGTCCAACTTTTTGAGAAAAAGCAAACAATTCAAGTTCCTTACCCAGTTTACGGTGATCACGACGTTTAGCCTCCTCAAGAAGTTCAAGATACTCAGTCAGGTCTTTTTGTTTAGGGAAAGAAGTTCCATAAACACGAGTCAACTGTTTGTTTTTCTCATCACCTCTCCAGTAAGCACCGGCAACACTCATGATTTTAAAAGCCTTAATGATTCCGGTATTCGGAATATGCCCACCTCTACACAAATCAGTAAAAGTAGCATGATCACAAAACGTAATAGTTCCGTCTTCAAGATTCGAAATCAATTCAGTTTTGTAAACATTGTCTTTGTACATTGCTAAAGCATCAGCTTTACTAACCGGACGCATCTTAAACTCATGCTTTTCTCTTGAAATTTCAAGAACACGATCTTCGATCTTTTTAAAGTCAGCTTCAACAATTTTCTGATCTTCAAAATCAACATCATAATAGAAACCGTTTGAAATCGCAGGTCCAAGAGTTAACTTAATTCCAGGATACAATTCCTCAAGCGCTTGAGCCATTACGTGCGAAGTCGAGTGCCAGAAAGCTTTTTTGCCTTCCGCATCATTCCAAGTATATAAAATAAGACTACCGTCGGTCGTCAATGGAGTTTCGGTTTCTATTGTTGGACCATTAAAAGAAGCAGAAATCACATTTCTTGCAAATCCTTCACTAATGCTCTTAGCAACCTCCATCGGAGTTACGCCCGAAGCAAACTCTCTAATTGACCCATCGGGTAAAGTAATCTTAATCATTGTTTATAATTTTGTGAATGCAAATATAAAGCATTACAAAAACACATACAATATATATGTACATGTTTATACGATAATATATAAGAGTATATTTAATAATTCTCTCCATCGTCATTTCCAGGTACTATATAATAAAGGTATATCGATAATTCAATCATTTAGTTTCTGAAGTATGTCACATCTTATTCTCTCTTATATATAAGTGCAATTTAACGATACTATATAAGGACAAGTTTCTACTATAATATATAAGAGTGATTTCTTCGCGAACTAACCCGACAGGTTTTTAAAACCTTTCGGGTTTACTGCATAAAGTATATAAGAGCGATTCTGTGTCCAGCTGAGCGAAGTCGAAGCTTTCAGAGTTTGTAATTTGTTATAAAGCTTTTGGAATTTAAGTAAAGATTAGGGGCTATTTTCCGCTATCCGCTACAATCTTTTGCTTTTTAAAGAAAAAGCAAAAGGATTTCCTCCCGAAGTGTCGGGACTATTGGGGCTAGGGCAGCGGTTTCCAGAAGAAAACAAAGTACAAGGAAGAAAACTTAGCGCCTCTGCGACTCTGCGAGAAACACTAAAACCGAGGAAAAAGAAACCTTCGCGCCTTAGTGCCTTTGCGGCCCAACCACCCCAAAGAGCCAAAACCCGCTAAAACCACCCAAGTCCAAAAAAAACTTTGTAATGTAAAAAACGCCATACCAGCGAGTTATAAAATATATGGAAAATATATAATAAAAAGTCTTGCAGATGTAAATAAAGGTGTTACTTTTGCACCCGCAACAGCGACAGATGTTCACTGAAATACTGGCAGGCAAAGAGAATCAAGCGAA
>NZ_JARP01000004.1 GCF_000708595.2 Flavobacterium sp. KJJ
CCCCTTTTTCTTCTCCTTGTCTGCCAGTCTGTCAATGAACTTTCCGTGTTTTGCGGGGTGCAAATGTAACATCTGTTTTCAAATCTCGCAAGCTTTTTTAAATCTTTTTTGAAAAATATTTTTTTCGTTTGATTCTCTTTGCCTGCCAGTATTTCAGTGAACATCTGTCGCTGTTGCGGGTGCAAAAGTAACACCTTTATTTACATCTGCAAGACTTTTTATTATATATTTTCCATATATTTTATAACCCGCTGGTATGAAGTTTTTTACAATACAAAGTTTTTTGTCTGTCTTTGCACTGTGACTGCTATAGGGTTATTTTACGGAAAATGGGTTAAGGATTTTCCTCTCCTTATCTATTTTACAGTATTTAATATATTTTAATTTATCTATATATATGTATAAAAATAAACCCGACAAGTTTTAAAACTGTCGGGGTGTTATACCTAATCATAGTACTATTTATCTTGAGGAGCTTTAGCTTTTGATTCCCAGTGACTCATTAGATTATCGTAGTTTACGGGATTTGCGGGTTTCTGATTTACTAAGCGACCAGATTCAAATGCACGCAGAAGAATCATCTCTATTAAATAATCTTCATTAACTTCAAATGGCTTGTATTCGGTTTTCAGACTTATATCGAACAAATTGGCTGTTGTATTTGATACAAAAGCTTTGAAACCGCTTTTTAAAGTTCGTATTAATTCATAAGTTGTTATTCCGGTTTGCCTATGAATAAGTTTTACCAGGATCTGACCTTGTTTGCGCGAAAGTTTTTTAAGTCTATCTTCGAATTCATTATTAAGGTAATCTTCTACAATCTTGAAATATTTTTTCTTTTCTCGATTGGTTTTTAAACGGGCCATTCCTTGATTTAATGCCGTTAATCGATCTGCGGCTAATCTAGCGTATGGATATACTTTGTAAACTCGGTTTTGAAGAATCAAAAATTGCTTTTGTGCCTCCGGATCTAGCTTTTCTTTAGAAATAATAATCTCCGGCAATTCAATTGTATCGTTTAAGATAGAATCTTGTTCCGTTAATATATAGCCCATTTGCTGATTCTCTTTTGGAGTAACTTGGGCTTGACTTGTAAACGAAATCAATATAAAGAATAAAATGCAGTTGGTAAATCTCATTGAATCATAATTTAAGTGTAAAATTATATATTTATATACAACTCTAATACCAAATTTATAAATTAGCAAAAAAATATTTTTATGAGCACAGAATCTATCTTAAAAGATACCTCTATTACTTTCCTTGAAAGCTACCTAAATAACGCCTCGCCCACTGGCTACGAAAGTGAAGGGCAAAAACTTTGGATGAATTATCTAACACCTTATGTAGATACTTTCATCACTGATACTTACGGAACAGCAGTTGGTGTCATAAATCCTGATGCACCTTTTAAAGTTGTGATTGAAGGTCATGCCGATGAAATTTCATGGTATGTAAATTATATAACAGACGATGGTTTATTATATGTTATACGTAATGGAGGATCTGATCATCAAATTGCGCCATCGAAGAGAGTCCATATTCATACTAAAAAAGGAATTGTAAAAGGTGTTTTTGGATGGCCAGCGATTCATACGCGTTTGCGCGATAAAGAAGAATCTCCAAAAATCAGTAATATTTTTATTGATTTGGGTTGCGAAACCAAGGAACAGGTTTTAGAAATGGGTGTTCATGTTGGCTGTGTAATTACGTATCCAGATGAATTTATGATTTTGAACGAAAATAAATTTGTTTGTCGTGCCATCGATAATAGAATGGGCGGATTTATGATTGCCGAAGTTGCTCGTTTATTAAAGGAGAACAACAAAACGCTTCCATTTGGATTATACATTGTAAACTCTGTACAGGAAGAAATTGGCCTACGAGGAGCTGAAATGATTGCGCAAACTATTAAACCAAACATAGCTATTGTTACTGATGTTTGCCACGATACTAGTACTCCAATGATTGACAAAAAAGTTGAAGGCGATCTTAAAATGGGCAAAGGTCCTGTTATTGCATATGCACCGGCTGTTCAAAATAAACTGCGTGATTTAATTGTTGATACAGCAGAAGAAAAAAACATTCCGTTTCAGCGTCATGCAACTTCACGCGCGACAGGAACAGATACTGATGCTTTCGCATACAGCAACGGAGGTGTAGCATCGGCTTTAATTTCATTGCCTCTGCGTTATATGCATACAACTGTAGAAATGGTTCATCGAGAAGATGTAGAAAATGTGATTCAACTAATTTATGAGTCGTTACTGAAAATTGAAAACAATGAAACTTTTTCTTACTTCAAATAAGAATAATTAATATGTTAATTCGGGTACCTATATATATAGTAACCGAATTAACTAATAAAAAATAGGATGAAAATTTTATTACTCGAAGACGATTTTACTTTATCTAAAGAAATCTCAGCATTCTTTACTTCAAAAGAATTTGAGTGTGTTCCTTATTATGACGGTTCTTTATTGCTAAAGAAATATTTTCCTTATGAATATGATTTAATAATCCTCGATATTAATGTTCCTGGGAAAAATGGAATCGAAGTCTGCAAAGGAATTAGGGAAGTCGATAAAAAAACTCCCATCATAATGTTAACTGCTTTTAGTGAAATTGAAGATAAATTAGCTTCGTTTGATAATGGAGCCGATGATTATTTAGTTAAACCTTTTCATTTTGAAGAATTATATGCGAGAAGCTCCTCCTTATTGAGGAGAAAAGAAATTCCGCAACAAACTGAAAAGAAAATTTTGATTCAGGATTTAGAAATTCTAGAAGAAGAAATGAAAGTATACCGCTCTGGAGAAGAAATTAAATTGACTCCAAAAGAGTTTAAATTGATTATGATTTTGGCTCATGCAAAAGGTAAAGTTTTATCGAAACAATTTATTGCTGAAAAACTTTGGGATTATCATATTGAAACCAATCAGAATACCATTGAAGTGTACATTAATTTTTTGAGAAAAAAAATCGATAAAGATCACGAAACAAAATTAATTCGCACCAAAATTGGTTACGGATATTATTTAAGCGATCAAGAATGACATTAAAAAACAGAATATCACTTTTAGTTAGTTTATTATTTACAATCCTATTTGGGTTGGCTTCTACCGTGATATTTGTTTTGTATTCTAATTTTAGAAAAGAAGAATTCAGAGATCGACTAGAAATTAAAGCCCTTTCGAATATCAAACTTTTAGTAAATGTAAAAGAAGTCGACGATCAGCTTTTGAAAATGATTGATCAAAATTCAATCAATAAATTGTATGATGAAAAAACATTAGTTTTTGATTCTCATTATAAATTGATCTACAGCAGTATTGATGATGCAAAAATTAATTGGTCTGTTGAGGATTTAAAATACCTTAAAAAACACAAAACCTTTTTTAAACAACAAGGAAACTACGAAGTTTATGGTGTTTTTTACGACACAAAGGATCGAGATTTTTATGCCTTAATATCAGCGACTGATGATTATGGCAAACGAAAATTACTTTTCTTAAGATATACCTTAGTTGTATCTTACATATTTTTTACATGCATTTGCTGGATCTTGACATCTTTTATGGTTAAAAAAGTCATGAGTCCTTTGAGTATTTTTCATCAAAAAATAAAAAACATAAACGAGAATAATCTAGACACTCGTATTGAATCGAAAAGCAATAAAAATGAAATTGATTTGATTGCCAATGAATTTAATTTCATGATGGATCGAATTGAAATCTCTTATCAAAAACAAAAAGAATTTACCGCGCACGCTTCTCATGAGCTGCGTACTCCACTATCACGCATTACATCACAAATTGAGAATACTATTTCAGATTCTGAAACATCAGTTAAGGGCAAAACTTTTTTAAAAACCATTTTGTCTGATGTGAATCAATTGACTGAATTAATTAATTCATTATTAATTCTTTCTAAAATTGATAATAAGAACCATCAAAGCAGTGAAGTGCATCGAATGGATGAAATTCTGTTTTCGGCAATTGAAAATTTAAATAAAAGTTTTCCAGATTTTGTAATTCTTTTTGAGATGGAAGAAAATGATAATTTAGATACAGCCTTAGAAGTTAAAGGAAATAAAAACTTATTAGAAATTGCCTTGAGTAATGTTTTAAAAAATGCCTGTGTTTACTCTGATAACAAGCAAGCTAAAGTAAAAATTTCTACTTCAGAATACGGTCATCTTATTATTTCTGTTTCAAATACAGGGAGAACTTTAAATGAGAATGAACAAAAAAATCTTTTTCAGCCTTTTATGCGTGGCGAAAATTCTAAAGGAACTACTGGTTTTGGTTTAGGATTACGTATTGTACAACGTATACTTACTCTTCATAAGGCAACAATCACCTACACTATTCCTCAAGAAAAAATAAACTTATTCCGACTAATTTTTTATTAAAAAGTTTAATAACTTTATTATCAATAATTTACTTTTTGCTTTAATACTTTTTTAAGCTCTTTTTAAGGAGTTTATTAAGGTGTCTTAAAGTCTGTTGATAGCATATTTGTAACAAATAAAACTGATACAATGAAAAAGTTATTTGCATTACTATTTTTGATTTCTCTTAATCAAATAGTTTTGGCTCAAAAAACAGTTACACTCGAAGACTGTGAAAGCCAATTTTTAAAAAACAATCTCTTTTTGTTAGCTTCACATTATAATGTTGATGCCGCAAAAGCACTAACGATTCAAGCGCGTATTTGGGATAATCCCATGCTTACTGCTGAGTTAAATGCTTACAATCCTGAAAGAAATCAATATTTTGATATCGGGAAAGAAGGTCAGAAAGCGTTTGGTATCGAACAATTAATTTATTTAGGCGGAAAAAAACGCAATGAAGTAAAATTAGCTCAAACCAATGAACAATTAGCTGAACTTCAATTTAATGATTTGCTGAGGACTCTAAAACTCCAACTGCGCAAGAGTTTTTATACCGTATATTATAATACTAAAAACCTTGAAACTACAGATAAACAGCTTGCACATATTGAAGATTTGATTAATTCGTATTCTGTTCAGGTTCAAAAAGGAAATATTCCCTTAAAAGATGTTGTTCGTTTGCAATCTTTATATCTAAACTTCAAAAACGAACGAATGGAGGTTGTAAATAATAATATTGAAGAGCAAGCCAATTTGAAACTCTTATTGAATTCAACAGAAAATGTAGTTCCAGATGTTTCTAAAGACGAATTCAATAAATACCTTAAAACTATTGACTTTGATTTAAAATCTTTTGAAGATCAAGCCATCGCAAATCGTCCAGATTATTTGGCCAAACAAAAAGAAATTGACGCTAATGAATTGAATGTAAAATGGCAAAAATCACTTTCGATTCCAGATCTTACTTTAGGAGCAAACTATGATCAGCGAAGCGGTGCTTTTAATAAAGAAGCTAATTTGACACTTGGAATTCCGTTGCCACTTTGGAACAAAAATAAAGGAAACATTAAATACGCTCAAACCATTTTAGATCAATCTAAAGTTGAAAAGCAAAACTTCCAGCTTCAATTGCAAACTGAAATTACATCGGCTTGGAATAAATGGGATGAATCGCGTAAAAATTATACAGTTATAAAACCAACTGTGAATTCTGATTTTGAAGCAGTTTATAACGGAATGTTGACCAACTTTCAAAAACGAAATGTGAGTTTATTAGAATTTACAGATTTTATGGAAAGTTACAATCAAGCTACTATTCAAGTAAATGAATTGAAGAAAAAATTAGCGCTTTCTGGCGAAGAATTAAACAGCACAATCAACAAAGACTTATTTTAAAACTAAATAAAGATGAAACATAAACTAATCATAGCAATTGCAATCTTGAGTCTATCGATTACAAGCTGCAAAAAAGAAGTAGAAAATCCTGAAACTAATACTTCTTTCGCACTAAGTGACTCAATGCTAAAAACTACAACAACAGCTGAAGCACAAACACAGCCCGTAAAAAACGAATTGAGTTTTTATGGAAAAATTACAGCTGATAATAATAAAATGATTGATGTTTATCCGCTTGTTGGCGGAAACGTGATTAAAGTAAATGTAGAACTTGGAGATTATGTACGCAAAGGACAAGTTCTTGCCACTATAAAAAGTACTGACATAGCTGATTTTGAAAAACAATCTCTTGACGCAAAAAGTGATTTATTAGTTGCAAAAAACAATTTAAAAGTTGCACAGGAATTATTCGACGGAAAATTAAATTCTGAAAGCGATGTTATTCAGGCAAAATCTGAAGTAAATAAAGCACAATCTCAATTAGGTAAAATTCAGGAAACCTATAAAATATACAATATTAAAGCAGGATCCATCTATGAAGTAACTGCTCCTATCAGTGGTTTTATCATTCAAAAAAGTATCAATCAAGATATGCTTTTAAGAAGCGATCGATCTGAAAACATTTTTGATATTGCTGAAATTAGCGAGGTTTGGGCAATGGCAAATATCAATGAAGTGGATATTAATAAAGTAAAACTGGGAATTGATGCTGATGTTACAACTTTAAGTTATCCTGACAAAGTTTTTAAAGGTAAAGTTGATAAAATTTTCAACGTTATTGATCCTGAAACCAAAGCCATGCAAGCACGCATCAAATTGCAAAATCCTGGTTATTTGCTAAAACCTGATATGAATGCTAATATTAAATTGTCTTTTAAAGAAGATAAATCGATGATTGCTATTCCGAGTGATGCAATAGTTTTTGATAAAAGCAAAAACTTTGTGATGGTATTTAAAGATCGCCACAATATTGAAACAAGACAAGTTGAAGTTTACAGCGTTGTTGGAAAAACAACATACATATCAAGTGGCTTAAAGGAAAATGAAAAAGTCATTACCAACAACCAGTTATTTATTTATCGCGCTCTAAACGATTAAGACATGAACAAATTCATACGAAATATTATTGCTTTTTCGCTTAAGAATAAAGCATTTACCTTTTTTTGGGTAGGACTTTTGGCCGTTGCAGGATTCATTTCCTTTAAAAATATGCCAATTGACGCTTTTCCAGATGTAACAAATACACAAATTATTATTATTACACAATGGAACGGGAAAAGTGCCGAGGAAGTGGAACGTTTTGTGACGTCGCCTATCGAAATTTCAATGAACTCGGTACAAAAAAAGACCAGCGTTCGCAGTATTACGATGTTTGGTTTATCCGTAATTAAAATCATATTTGATGATGGTGTAGATGATACTTTTGCACGTCAGCAAGTCAATAATTTATTAAAAAATGTTTCGCTTCCAGAAGATGTCGAACCAGATGTTCAGCCTCCATATGGACCAACTGGGGAAATTTTTAGATATTTAGTAAAAAGTGACAGCAGAGACAGCAGAGAATTATTGACTTATCAAAACTGGGTTATAGACAAACAGCTTCGTTCTGTTCCCGGTGTTGCCGATTTGAATGTTTTTGGAGGTCAGACTAAAACCTATGAAGTTGGGGTTGATCCTATAAAATTAGCAAAATACAACATTACGCCTTTGCAAGTTTATAATGCTGTAAATGCTGGAAACTTAAATGTTGGCGGTGATATAATCGAAAAAAATGGGCAAGCTTTTGTCGTTCGTGGAGTCGGGCTTTTGAAATCTATTCCGGATATTGAAAATATTATTGTTGATGATGCTGGCGGAAATCCAATTTTGGTAAAAAATGTGGCTTCGGTTTATGAAAGTTCTATGCCTAGAGTGGGACAAACCGGAATTGGAAAAAATGATGATGCCGTTGAAGGAATTATTGTAATGCGAAAAGGCGAAAATGCTCAGGAAACTTTAGCCTTGATTAAAGCTAAAATAAAGGATTTAAATGATAATGTTCTTCCAAAAGACATAAAAATTGAAACTTTCTATGATCGTGATAATTTAATGAATTTCACGACAGAAACTGTAATGCACAATTTATTTGAGGGAATTATACTAGTAACTTGTGTTGTGTTTCTTTTCATGGCCGATTGGAGAACTACTTTTACCGTTTCTATTGTAATTCCGTTATCGTTATTGTTTGCCTTTTTGTGCCTAAAACTGATGGGAATGAGTGCAAACCTATTAAGTTTAGGTGCAGTCGATTTCGGAATTATTATTGATGGTGCGGTGGTAATGGTTGAAGGCTTATTTGTTGTATTAGACCACCGTGCACATCAATTGGGAATGACAGCATATAATAAAATTGCGAAAGGAAGCTTGATTAAAAAAACAGGAACTGAAATGGGTAAAGCCATATTCTTTTCTAAATTAATCATCATTACAGCTTTATTGCCCATATTCTCCTTCCAGAAAGTAGAAGGAAAAATGTTCTCTCCCCTAGCCTACACATTAGGTTTTGCTTTAATGGGAGCCTTACTTTTTACCTTGACATTGGTACCTGTTTTATCGCATATTTTATTAAATAAAAATGTAAAAGAAAAACACAACCCATTTGTGAACTTTTGGGATAGAATTGTTGGAAAAGGTTTTGCATGGACATTTAAGCATAAAGTAAAAACCTTGATCGTTTCAATAGCAATATTAGTTACTGTTTTCTTTTCGGCAACTTTTTTAGGAACTGAATTTTTGCCTCAATTAAATGAAGGCGCATTATGGGTTACTGCAGAATTGCCAATGAGTACTTCTCTTCCTGAAAGCGTACAGACTGCTGCAATGATCAGAAAGGATTTACAGAGCTTTCCAGAAGTTAAAAATGTGCTTTCGCAGACAGGCCGAAGCAATGACGGAACAGATCCGAATGGTTTTGGATTTATTCAGCTGCAAGTTGATTTAAAACCAAAATCAGAATGGAAACGAAACATCAATCTGGATGAACTGATTAATGAAATGGATCAAAAGCTGAAAGTTCATCAAGGAATAACTTATAATTACTCACAGCCTGTTATTGATAACGTAGCCGAATCTGTTGCTGGATTTAAAGCATCCAATGCAGTAAAAATCTACGGGGATGATCTTGATAAACTTGATGAATTATCAAATGAGGTTTTAGCTAAAATTAGAAATATACCAGGTATAAAAGATGTTGGAATTTTGAGAAACGTTGGGCAGCCAGAAATCAGTGTGATTTTGGATCGAGAAAAAATGGCGGCATACGGAGTAACATTAAGCGATGCTCAAGCTGTTTTAGAACTGGCTTTTGGAGGGAAAACAGCAACTCAAAAATATGAAGACGAAAAGAAATTTGATGTCAGAGTTCGTTTTTCTAAAGAATACCGCAAAGATGAAGAAGATTTGGCCGAACTTAAAGTTCCTACTATAAGCGGTGTAAAAATTCCGCTAAAAGAAATCTGCGATATTAAAACGGTTACAGGGCCGGCTTTCATCTACAGGGACAATACTAAACGTTTTATCGGCGTAAAATTCTCTGTTCGTGATCGAGATTTAGGAAGTACAATTGCTGAAGCACAATCAAAAGTCGCCGAGTTAAAAATGCCTGCAGGGTATACAACCGGCTGGACAGGTGAATTTGAAAATCAGGTTCGTGCCAGTGCGCGTTTGGCTCAAGTGGTACCGATCAGTTTAATTGGAATATTTGTCCTGTTGTTTATTTTGTTCGGAAATATAAAGGATTCATTATTAGTTTTAGCGAATGTTCCGTTTGCAATTATTGGAGGAATTATGGCTTTGCATATTACAGGTATGAATTTCGGAATTTCGGCTGGGGTTGGTTTTATTGCCTTACTTGGAATCTGTATTCAAAATGGAGTAATTCTAATATCCGAATTTCACCATAATCTTAAGGCAAAGTTTACGCTCGAAGAATCTATTTTTATCGGAGTTAAAGCAAGAACTAGAGCTGTAGTTATGACAGCATTGATGGCATCAATAGGATTAATGCCTGCTGCAATTTCTACAGGAATTGGTTCAGAATCTCAGAAACCTTTAGCAATTGTAATTATTGGTGGTCTAATTACGGCAACGATATTAACATTGCTGGTTTTTCCAATTATCTTCTGGGTTTTTAATCGCAAGAAAAATGTTAGAATTGAATAACAGATTTGAAAATAAATTAATTGGTTAAATTAATTTGGTTTTGGTTAAAGAAAAAGCATCATTATTTTTAATGGTGCTTTTTTGATTCTGTTACATTTTAGTTTAATATCTTGCAGTAAATCTCAAATTAGCAAAACCCAGTTTATGAAATATATTTACTTTCTAATAGTTACTTTTTCACTTTCTTTATTAGCATCAATCATAAATCCAAAGGAAGGTTTTACTTGTTTTTTAGAAGTTATTCCAGCAATTATTGGATTTTTGATTTTGGCCTTCACTTTCAAGAAATTTAGATTTACTAATTTCACTTATACCTTAATATTAATACACTGTATTATTTTATTTATTGGAGGTCATTATACTTATGCTGAAGTTCCCTTTTTTGATTATATCAAAGAAATTTTTCATCAGAGCCGAAACAATTACGACAAAGTAGGACATTTTGCGCAGGGATTTGTTCCTGCAATGATTATTAGAGAACTCTTTATCCGCAAAGAAGTAATCCATAATAAAAGCTTTTTCAACTTTATTATTGTGAGCATTTGTTTAGCAATTAGTGCGGCTTATGAATTTATAGAATGGTTTGTTTCGCTGGCAACTGGGGATGGTGGAGACTCATTTTTGGGAACGCAAGGTTATGTTTGGGATACACAGTCTGATATGCTATTTGCCACAATTGGAGCGATTTCGGCATTGATTTTATTTTCGAGAATTCAGGACAAACAAATTCAAAAAATAGATTTCTAGAAATTAGCCAATTGCTCCAAAGTTTTGTTTTTTAACGAAACCCCATAATCCCTTTTCTTTTTTGAAGTAAAATATTGCTTGCATCATAGAAATTCCAAATACTTTTTTTACAACAATAGACGCTTGATCGCCTTGAATTTTAAAATTAGAAAATGTAATAAACAATATATTTCCATCAAAATTGTTTTTCTTTACCAAATTCAATTTATACGAAGATCTATAAAATGCTATAGTATTATCTTCTAATTTCGCAGTATTTCCATTAATAGAAATGGCATTAATCAAGCCAATTGTCAATTTAGGTTCTTTACTGTCTTTAACCAAAAACCGTAAATCAAAACTAGCAACGGAGTCAATTAATGTATTGATATTTTGAGCAATTAAAATTTCTCCGTCAGTAACTACATTAAACTTTACTGAATTTATCTTTTCAGCCTTTTTACAGCTTATAGATGTGAAGAATACAAAAGTGAAAATTACTATTTTTAAAATATTATTCATTTGAATTAAGTTTTTAAATAATATAAACTATCACTAAAAGTAAATAATTTTTGAAACAGAAAATGCTTTTAAAAACAAAAAACGACCTTCTGCTCAATGAAGGTCGTTTGTTATACTAACTCAAACTAGATTTAAACTATTATTTTAAATCTTTTAAAATAGCGATTGCTTCAGTTGCATTTGATAATTGCGCATATTTTAAAGCTGTAAATCCTTGTTCATTTTTATCAGAAGGACGAGCACCGTTCTCTAATAGAACTTTAAGTATCTCTACTTTATTGTATCGTGCTGCAATCATTAATGGTGTCATGTCTTCTGATTTCTCATTTACGTCTGCACCGTATGCAATAAATTTTTTCACCACTTCTACATCTCCTTTGCTAACTGCAACGTGCAGTGGAGCTGAGAAGCTATTTGTTATTTCTAACTGTGGATTTACAACTAGTGATGTGTGATTTGCTGCCATTGAAACATTGGCAAAAGCTACTAAAGCTACTCCTAAAATAATTACTGAATTTTTCATGTTGATTGATTGTTAAATTGATTGATAATGATTTTTATATTGATGATTTAATTTCTATACAAATGTAATTCTATTTCATGTATTGTGTATTACAAAGTACTATGTTTTAACCAATTCTTAACATTCAATTAATAAAACTAATTCAAACTAATTTTAATGTTAAGTTACTTGTTTACTAATAGACGCTCACAATCTCAAAATGTTACAGTTTAAATCAAAAATTTACAAAAAATCATATCGAATATTTCAAATATCATAAAATGGAAGCTTAACTTTTATAACTTTACTCTGCAAAAAACTAGCACATATCGTTCATTAGCCTTCTTTTACGACCAATTAAAATAAATAATAACCATTATTAACTTAAAACCAAAAACTATGGGAATCATCAAAAAAATTTTAATCATTCTGATTTTAATTGTAGCTATTGTATTAATTGCAGCTCTTTTTATGCCTAAAAAATATGCTGTCGAAAGAGAAATCACAATCAATAAACCTGTTGACAGTGTTTTTAATTATGTGAAGTACTTAAAAAATCAAAATGAATTTAGTGTGTGGGCAAATATTGATCCTAATATGAAATCGACTTATAAAGGTACTGATGGTACTGTTGGATCAATCTCTGCGTGGGAAAGCGAAGTAAAAGATGTTGGGGTTGGAGAACAAGAAATTACAAAAATTACTGAAGGAAAACGTATTGATTTCGCACTCCGTTTTAAAAAACCAATGGAAGATAATGCCGTAGGTTTTATGTCTACTGAATCTGAGGCAGGAAATCAAACTAAGGTAAAATGGGGAATCAGCGGTGTTATGCCTTATCCTATGAACATTATGTTGCCAATAATGAAAATGGATGAGATGATTGGAAATGATTTACAAAAAGGTCTAAACAATCTTAAAGCTAAAATGGAAGATTAGCTATTTTTATATTGCTCTTATAAAATTAAAAAAGCCACGAATCTTAAAATTCGTGGCTTAAAAAATTACTCTTTTGTATCAAGATACTCAACTACGTTTTTCTCAATGCGCTGATCAATATTAGCAATATCAGCTTTTACGAATTTTTCTCCTAGAATATTCTCGTATAATTCAATATATCTTTCAGAAACAGATTCGATATAAGCATCTGTCATCTCGGGAATCTGTTGGCCTTCTTGACCTTGAAAACCATTTTCGATTAGCCATCGGCGAACAAATTCTTTTGATAATTGTTTTTGCTCCTCCCCTTTTTGTTGTCTTTCCTGATATCCATCAGCATAAAAATAACGAGAAGAATCTGGAGTATGAATTTCATCAATTAAAACAATAACACCTTCTTTTGTTTTGCCGAATTCGTATTTTGTATCTACTAAAATTAAACCGCGTTCTGCAGCTATTTCAGTTCCTCTTTGAAATAAATCGCGAGTGAATTTTTCTAAAACTATATAATCTTCTTCAGAAACAATTCCTTTAGCTAAAATGTCTTCACGCGAAATATCCTCGTCATGAGAACCGTTATCAGCTTTTGTAGTTGGCGTAATAATTGGTTCTGGAAATTTATCATTTTCTTTTAAATCCTCAGCCATTGTAACACCGCAAATTTGTCTTCTCCCCGCAGCATACTCACGTGCAGCATGTCCTGAAAGATAACCGCGAATTACCATTTCTACTTTAAAAGGCTCACATAAATGTCCAACTGCTACATTTGGATCTGGTGTTGCTATAAGCCAGTTTGGCACAATATCTTCTGTCAATTCCATGAATCTAGTAGCAATCTGGTTCAAAATTTGTCCTTTGTACGGAATCCCTTTTGGCAAAACTACATCAAAAGCCGAAAGTCTATCGGTTGCTACCATTACTAAAAGTTCGTCGTTAATGTTGTAAACTTCTCTAACTTTTCCACGGTAAACTGATTTCTGATTCGGGAAATTAAAATTTGTAGTTGTGATTGTATTGCTCATTATATGTAGTTGTATTTTTGTTTTGTTTCAATGCAAATTTAAAACTATTTAAAAGAGCATGCAAAGAAAAAAAGAAGTATTCAGTATTCATTCGGAGTCTCAGCCTCCAGTCTGCAAAACCTTAACTGAAAACTGAGACTGTGACTTAAAAATTATTGTTTTAAAAGTGTCGAATTAAATAAATTCAAGATTCTGCCGTACTCATCAATCCACGAATAGGTTTCTTTAAATCCGTGAGATTCTACAGGGAAAGAAGCTAAACTCCAGTTCTTTTTCTGTAATTCAATAAAACGTTGTGACAAACGAACAATGTCTTTGTATTCAACATTATCATCAACCATTCCGTGCAGCATTACTAAATTTCCTTTTAAATTATCCGCAAAATAAATTGGTGAACTTTTTTTGTAAGCTTCTGGATCTGTTTCTGGAAAATTCAAAATATTGCCTGTATATCCATGATTGTAATGTGCCCAATCTGTAACAGAACGCAATGCCGCACCAGAAGTGAATTCACCTGGAGTTGTCAGCATTCCCATTAAAGTAATAAATCCACCATAAGAACCGCCGTAAATACCAACTCTATTAGCATCAATACCATATTTTTCAACCAATACTTTTTTACCGTCTAAGTGGTCAGATAAATCTTTTCCGCCCATAAAACGGTAGATTCCAGTTCTAAAATCTCTTCCGTAACCATCGCTTCCTCTGTAATCTATGTCTAAAACGGTGTAACCTAAATCAGTCAGCAAGTTATGAAACATATATTCTCTGTAATAATTGCTCCAATAATTGTGAGCATTTTGAAGGTATCCGGCACCGTGAACAAAAATAACCGCTGCTTTATTTGCAATTTCAGCTTTTGGTGTATAAACTCTTGCATTTACTGGAGTTCCGTCTTGCGCTTTAAATGTAATTACTTCAGGTTCTCTCCACTTATATGCCTTGAAAGCCTCAGTTGTTGAAGATGAAATTTGCTGTAAAACAGCATTCTTTTTATTGTCAGCAACATAAAAATCCCATGGAATATTTTTATAAGAATAGCGAACTAAAAGTGATTTTTCGTCTGGCGAAAGCACCACTTCATGTGCTCCATCTTTAGTTAAAATTGGCTGTAAAATGCCATCAGCAACAGCTAATTTATAGAAACTTCTGTTTCCTGGATGCGTTGTATTTGTAGTTAAATAAAATACTTTTTTGTCTTTTGATAAAACTGCATCACGAACTTCCCAATTTCCTGTTGTCAGCTGTGTTTTCTTTTTTGTTTTTATATTATAAGTATATAAATGAGAATATCCAGTCGCTTCAGATTGAAAATAGATGGTTTCATTATCAGCTAGAAAATCTAAATTTCCTGATGAAAATGAGTAAGATGGAATTCCGGGTCCGCCAATCCAAGCTTCGTCATGCTGATGCTCGATTTCTTCAAAAGCTCCATTGTCAAGATTTAAATTCACCAGCCATCTGTCTTTATTGTCCTGACTTCTGATTTCAACAATTGCCAATGAACCGTCTTCATTATAAACAGGAGATTGTGCTACAATCAGTTTATCTTCTTTTGGTTTATTTTTTAAATTATCATACGATTCATAATACTTTGGAGTATCTTGAATATGACTTAAAGTCGAGAAATTCACATAATAAACAGAATCTTTTGCAACAGAATAGATTCCGAATTTCGTTTTCACCAAATTAGCTGTAGAAACTTTTTCTTTGGTATCTGGAGTTTGGTTATAACCGTCATCAGTTATAAAAACTTCCATTTTTTCTTTTTTGTCTTCTTTATCTTCAATTAAACCAAAAGTGGCAAATTTTCCGTTTGGATTTGCTTTTAAAGCAACTAGATTATCTTTTCCGTAAAAATATTCTTTAGCAAAATCAGACTTAACCGCTTTGCTTTTAGCAAGATTCCATTGTTTTCTGGCTTCTTTATCTTTAATGAATTGAAATAATTCTTTTTGCTGCGTTTTTAGAAAAGTATCTTTTTCAGGTGTTTTTTCTTTTTTAACTCCTTTGCTAAAATTAGTAATTTGAAGAACAGTTCCTTCCTTACTATTA
The DNA here is from genome assembly GCF_000708595.2 of Flavobacterium sp. KJJ. Lineage (GTDB taxonomy): Bacteria > Bacteroidota > Bacteroidia > Flavobacteriales > Flavobacteriaceae > Flavobacterium. The sequence goes on from NZ_JARP01000004.1 coordinate 15,758, forward strand.
TATTTGAAAATATTATTATTCTGCTGAAAAAATAAAATTCCGGCTTCATGACCTAATTCAAGATTAGAAACATGAGTAGTTTGCTGGTATATTTTTTTAATTACCTTAGAACTAATAGAGTATGAATACAAACTTCCTTTATTCAAATAATAAACGATGTCTGAATTGTCTTTTCTTTTAAAATCAAGTTTCGAAAAAACAGTTTCAGTTGGATCAACAAGTACTGGCGCTGTAGCTCCTTTTTGCCAAGAATAAGTATTTGTTCCTAATTCATCTTTCGGATTCCATTCAAAATAAACTTTTTTTCCGTCTAGTGACCAGCGTCCGTTTGTAGGTTGATTTCCAATAAAAGATTCACCTTTCATTATTTCTTCTAACTTCAGATTTTGACTTTTTCCGGAAATAGACAGAAATAAAAAGGCAAGGATAAAAATGTTTTTTGTCATAGTGGTAGTTTTTGAGAAAACAAAAATACACTTTGAAAATTATTAAAAAAATGTTTTTGCTAATTGCTTGCGAAATCCTTTGTGAATTGTATACTTAAAACAAAAAAACCCTGAAGAATTAACTTCAATGATTGTAATTTTGTTGAAAATCTAAAATTTAAATTCGTAATTAACCTGCAGCAAATTCCTTGTTTAGAATTTTAGAAGAAATATATCTTGCAACGCCATCTTCTGCATTGGTTTTAATCACTTCTAAATCTGGCAAAGTTTCTTTTAATAAAGCGGGAGCATTGCCCATAATTAAACCTTTTCCTGACGCAGATAACATTTGCACATCATTAAAACCGTCTCCAAATGAAACCGCTTCAGACAAAGTAAATCCTTTTTTCTCCAGAACTCTTTCAATAGCAACAGCTTTATCTATTGATTTGTCCATAAATTCTAAGCAAGTTGGCAAACTAAAAGCATGATGCAAATGTTCTGAAGAATTGGCTAAAATATCATCTTTTAATTTTACTAATTTTTCATGATTATCACAGGAGAAGAAAATTTTAATAGCTCCAAAATCTTCCAAAGTTTTATAATCAACTAATTCTGGATGATATTTTAATTCCGCTTGAAAAGCATTTAGTTTTTCGCTTATTCTATTGGTCTGCCAAACATTTTCTTTGAATAAAACTACTGTAATTTCTGGATCAATTTCGACATTTAGTGCTGCTTTTACAACATCACTGTCTAAATTAAAAGAAAATAATTCCTCTTTTTCTGGCGAATGTATTCTAGCCCCGTTTGAACTTACCAAATAAACGGGAACTTCAAGCGTTTCAATAATAGCCATGGCATCAAGATGATGACGGCCTGTAGCAACAACGATAAGATAATTTTGATTGTGAAGTTCCTGAAAAATAGATTTAGTATAATCTGATATTCTGTGTTGAGGGTTGAGTAAAGTTCCGTCTAAGTCACTTACAACAACTTTTATATTTTTTAATTTTGTCATATTAAAGATCAAGTATTTATGATATGCAAATTTACGGTTTTAGGCTAAGAATAAAAAAACTGAAAGCTTTAAAAGCCCGAAATAAGGCAAGTTTATTATTTATTTAACTATTTCGTTAAATAATTGCATGTAAGATATTTTAACCTTGTATTTTACCATAATTTCTTTTAATGCAAGAAAAGTTCATTTTCTGATTATTCGTAAATTCTAGCTCCCTTAAAAATTTCAGAAAAAGTTTTCCAATCTGGTTTATCAGCATCAACATTCTGATGGGTATTATCATAATAGCTTTGAATATCTTCTGCATAAGAACTCAAAGCTCCTAAAAAATCTGGCAAAGTTTTATTATCCCATCTTTCAGGATGATTTAAAAGATCTTCATGTAATAATCCGATAAATTTCACAAAACTTTCTCTATCGCTAACTTCAAATCATTAATTATATCCTTCATAAAAAGTTATTAAAAAAAATATTCGTTTTCTACATTTCTATAAGATCACGTAGAAAACGAATATCATTAAATATCAAAACACATTTTACGATTTACATTTGACATTTCACATTTCACAAAAAATCACAAAAATTAATCGTGATTTTCTATTTGTTTATAAGCATCGATTACCTTTTTCACTAATCTATGACGCACGATATCTTTATCATCAAGATAAATAATTCCGATTCCGTCAACGTCTTTCAAAACCAAAATGGCTTCTTTAAGACCAGAAATAGTTCTGCGCGGCAAATCGACCTGTCCAGGATCACCCGTAATCATGAATTTGGCGTTTTTTCCCATACGGGTCAAAAACATTTTCATTTGCGAGTGTGTAGTATTTTGCGCTTCATCAAGAATTACAAAAGCGTTATCGAGTGTGCGCCCACGCATAAATGCCAATGGCGCAATCTGAATAATTCCTTTTAAAATGTAATCTTCGAGTTTTTCGTTTGGCAGCATATCACGCAAAGCATCATAAAGAGGCTGCATATACGGATCCAGTTTTTCTTTCATATCACCAGGCAAAAAACCAAGATTTTCTCCCGCTTCTACTGCTGGTCGGGTAAGAATGATCCTTTTTACTTCTTTGTCTTTAAGCGCTTTAACAGCCATTGCTACGCCGGTGTACGTTTTTCCAGTTCCAGCTGGCCCGACAGCAAATACCATATCATTTTTCTTTATAGTATCTACCAATAGCTGCTGGTTAGGCGTCATGGCTTTTATTATTTTACCGCCCACTCCATGAACTAATATTTTGTCATGATCGTATGATTTTTTTTCATCCTGACCATCACTCATAATTACGCGTTCAATTACATTGTCATCAATGTTGTTGTATCGGGTAAAATGAAGCATAAGCCTTTGAAATCTCTTTTCGAATTCATCTAAAACTTCTTTTTCGCCAAATGCTTTTAAAGTTGTCCCTCTTGCTACTATTTTAAGCTTTGGGTAATACTTTTTAATTATTTCAAGATGAGAGTCTTGAGCGCCCCAAAAGTCTTTTGGAGCGATGTCTATGAGCTCGATAATTCTTTCGTTCAAATGAGGTAATTTTAAATTAAAAATAAATCAGTTTTAATAAATCGGTGGTTGTCGGGTATCTTTTTAGTCTTAGTTTTTAGTCACAGTTACAGTTTTAAAAGAACAGTTAAATAAAATTTACTGAGCCATTTTTACTGCAATACTATTTTTCAAAATTCAATTCTTTTTTACGGACTGAAAACTGAAACTGAAAACTGAGACTAATATTATATTTTGTCTTTTCTTTCTTTCAATTTGCATTTACTATTATTAGCTTTGCATTTCTCAAATTTAATGAAAATTAGATTTAAATACTACCAATAGTTATAAACAAAATTATGTCAATAATTACCCTTACTACTGATTACGGCTTAAAAGACCACTTTGTTGGTTCGCTGAAGGGTAAAATACTTTCTGAATATTCAGAGGTTCAAATTGTTGACATTTCGCACGATATTGATCCGTTCAACACTGCTGAGGCGAGTTATATAATTGGAGCTTCTTATTTAAGCTTTCCAAAAGGAACTGTGCATCTAATTGGAGTCGATATCGAGCGCAATAAAGAGAATCTGCATATAGCCATGCAATGGAACGATCATTACTTTATTTGTGCCGATAATGGTATTTTAAGTATGCTTACGCAGAAAATTGTCCCGCAGAAAATTGTTGCCATAAACATACACGACCGTTTTCCGAGTGAATCGAGCGATTTAGATATTTTTATTCAAGTGGCCTGCCATCTTGCAAAAGGCGGATTATTGAATGTTATTGGTAAAGAAATTGCGGAGATCAAACAAATTACAGAATTACAGGCTGTTCTTTCAAACGACGGAAATTCACTAAAAGGATATGTAATTTATATTGATCATTTCGGAAACGTTGTAACCAACATTTCAAAACAACAATTTTTAGAAGTGGCAAAAGGCCGTCCTTACGAAATTGTGATGAAACCAAAAAGCATCAAAACCATTTTGCCAAATTACTCTGCAATTGCTACTTCTGAGAAATATCCGATAAAAACCTATGAAGGCGAAAAACTGGCCATTTTTAACGAAGCTGGTTTTCTCGAAATTGCTATTTTTAGAAGTAATCCATCAAAAGTAGGTTCTGCCAATAGTTTGTTGGGATTGAATTATCGTGATGTGATTACGATTCAGTTTTCTTAGATTTTTTTTATTTAAATGGCTTGCAGATTTTGCCGATTGATCGAATTTACATTATTATTTATTCTTTTTTTGCCGTTAAAAACAAGCCAATTATTTACTGCATTATAAAAATAGCCCGAGTTTGAAACCGAGGGCTATGTTTGAAATATCAATCTAAAAAACGATGAATTTATAATATTTTATTTTTTTCTAAAAACAACAATCAATTTTGGTATTTTTGCCCACCTGAAACAGCATTTAGAAAATCTAAAACCTGAAATATAAAATTGAATACATGTTTGTTCGAATAGTTAAAATGAGTTTTCATGAAGAAAAAATTCCTGATTTTCTGGAGAATTTTGAAACCGTGAAAGACAAAATACGAAATGCAGAAGGAAATCGTTTTTTAGAATTGTATCAGGACAAAAATGACAAATGCATATTTTTCACGTATAGTTATTGGGAAACCGAAGAAGATTTAGAAAATTACAGAAAATCTGAACTGTTTAACACCGTTTGGGATTTTACAAAGAGATTATTCAACGCAAAGCCAGAAGCTTGGAGCGTAGATAAAGTGGTTTCTTTAGTTTAAAATTGTTTCAGGTTTCAGGTTTAAAGTTATATGCTGGAACTGAAATTAGGGACGATTTAAACGCAAAGAACGCAAATAATATAATTATAAAGTTTTAAAACAAAGTTCGCAAAGTAAAGCAACTTGAAACCTGAAACAACAAAAAACTTGAAACAAAATATATGAAGTCTATAATTTTACGAGAAATAAAATCCTTTTTTGGCTCTCCTATTGGCTACTTGGTCATTGCTATTTTCTTAATCAGCAACGGACTGTTTTTATGGGTTTTTGAAGGAGATTACAACATCTTAAATACGGGTTATGCCGATTTGACTCCGTTTTTCACTTTAGCACCCTGGATTTTGATTTTTCTGATTCCGGCCGTGACGATGAGAAGTTTCTCTGATGAAAAAAAACAAGGAACGCTTGAATTGCTTTTAACCAAACCATTATCAATTTGGGAAATTGTAAATGGGAAATTTTTTGGTTCCCTGCTTCTAATTGTTTTAGCTATTATTCCAACTTTTATTTATGTAAAAGTAATCTCGAATTTAGGTCTTCCAGAAGGAAATATCGATATGGGAAGCACAATTGGTTCTTATTTTGGATTATTATTTTTAATTGCTTCTTATTCCGCAATAGGGATCTTTACATCTACCCTGTCAGAAAATCAAATTGTTGCTTTTATCATTGCCGTTTTTCTGTGTTTTTTCTTTTATTTTGGTTTTGAAGGAATAGCTTCATTAGTTCCTGGCGTTTCTGGAATTGTTTCTGCATTGGGAATGCAAGATCATTTTAAAAGTATGAGCCGAGGCGTTATTGATACGCGTGATGTTATTTACTTTTTAAGCATCTCTATATTGTTTTTATCTTTTACCGTTTATCAATTAAAATCTTTTAAAGCGTAATGAAACCTTCTAATCAACAAAATATCAAAATATTAGGTATCACCGTTTTCGTTTTAATTGTTTTAAATGCATTAGGAAGTTTATTTTTCCACCGATTTGATTTAACAAAAGACAAACGATATACTTTATCTGAAACTTCTCTGCAAATTGTAAAACAGGTTAAAAATCCGCTTTCTATAAAGATCTATATGCAAGGCGATTTGCCAGCAGATTTTAGACGCTTACAGCAGGAAACGAAGCAATTACTAGAAGAATTTCAAGCTTATAATAAAAATATAGTTTTTGAATTCGTAAACCCGCTAGAAAACGGAGAAGAAAGCATGGACGTGGTAAAATCACTTTACCAAAAAGGCATGACTCCTATAAATATTACTGTTGACGATAAAGGAAAACAATCTCAAGCAATGGTTTTTCCTTGGGCAGTTGCCGTTTATGATAATAAAGAAGTTAATATTCCATTGTTGAAAAACATCATGGGCGCTTCGACAACGAAAAAAGTAATTGGATCCATTCAGCATTTAGAATATTCAATTGCAGATGCTATTAATAAAATTACAAAAGCCAAACAAAAAAAGGTAGCTATTATAAAAGGAAATGGCGAAATCAACGAAGTTCACATTGCAAAAATGTTGATGCAAATCCGCGAAAGCTATTATATCGGACCTTTTACTTTAGATTCAGTAGCTCAAAATCCAAACGGAACTTTAGACGCTTTGAAGAAATATGATTTAGCCATTATCTCAAAACCAACTCAAACTTTTACTGATGAAGAAAAACAGGTTTTAGACCAGTTCATCATGAACGGCGGTAAAACTTTATGGCTGATTGATCAAGTTGCAGCAGACATGGACAGTCTTTACAATCAAGCTGGAGCGACGTTGGCATACCCGAGAGATTTGAATTTGAATGATATGTTCTTTAAATATGGATTCAGAATTAATCCTGATTTAGTTAAAGATGAACAAGGAAGTCCAATAAAATTAGCAACTGGAGAACAAGGAAGCGCAACTCAATATCAAGATTTTGTTTGGAAATTTGCACCTCAGGTTTACCCGACAAGCAAACACCCAATTGTAAAAAATTTAGGCGGTATCAGATTTGATTTTGCGAGTCCGATCGACACTTTAAAAAACGGAATCAAAAAGACGGTTTTATTACAATCTTCTCAATATTCTAAAACGATCGGAACTCCATCTGAAATTAATTTAAATAGTGTAACCGAACAGACTTCACCTCAAGAATATGTGAATAAAGGAAATTTACCGCTTTCTGTTTTGTTAGAAGGAAGTTTTCATTCGGCATTTGAGAATCGTGTTTTGCCTTTCAAGGAAAATTCATTTCAGTCAAAAGGAAAACCAAACAAAATGATTGTAATTGCTGATGGAGATTTGGCCAGAAATCAATTAGACAAAAACATGATGCCAGTTGAGTTAGGTTATGACCAGCGTACAGGAAACCTTTATGATAATAAAGATTTTATCATGAACTGCATCAATTATTTGTTAGATGATACCGGACTTATTAACATTAGAAGCAAAGATGTTGACTTGCCTTTATTAGATAAAGAGAAAGTTTATGAAAACTATACATTAACACAATTCATAACTATCGGACTTCCAATTCTAATTTTATTGGTTTTTGGACTTGTATTTACTTACTTGAGAAAAAGAAAATACAGTAAATAGATGTTAATAAAAAAATTGCGAAAGTAAGATTGTTTACGATATATTTGTAATCCGTATATTTAGCCTGCAAATTGCTAAAAAACACATCAAAAAATAAAACAAAACAGATGAAATTTATAGTATCGAGTTCGTACTTATTAAAACAATTACAAGTTTTAGGTAGTGTAATTAACAGTAACAATACGTTGCCAATTTTAGACAACTTTTTATTTGAACTAGACAATGATGCCTTGACTGTTTCGGCTTCAGATCTTGAAACTACAATGTCAGCAACATTATCAATCGATTCTAAAAGTAAAGGAAGCGTAGCTGTGCCTGCAAAGCTTTTACTTGAAATTTTAAAAACGTTTCCAGAACAGCCTTTAACTTTTACAGTTGAAGATAACAATACAGTTGAAATTAGTTCTAATTCAGGAAAATATGCATTAGCATATGCTGCTGGAGAAGAATTTCCTAAATCAGTAAGTCTTGAAGATCCGTCTGTAACTTTGGTTCCTGCCGATGTTTTGGCAACTGCAGTAAGCAAAACGATTTTTGCTGCCGGAAATGATGATTTACGCCCTGTAATGTCTGGCGTTTTCTTTCAGTTTTCGCCAGAAGGCTTGACTTTTGTTGCAACTGATGCTCACAAATTGGTAAAATATGCTCGTACAGATGTGAAAGCCTCTCAAGTAGCTGATTTTATTATGCCAAAGAAACCTTTGAATATTTTGAAAAGTATTTTAGGAAGTTCTGATGCTGAAGTAAAAATTGAATACAACGATTCGAATGCGACTTTCTCATTCGATAATTATATTTTAATGTGTCGTTTGATCGACGGAAAATACCCAAATTACGAAGCGGTAATTCCAAAAGAAAATCCAAACAAATTAATGATTGACCGTTCTTTATTTTTAAGTTCTGTTCGTCGTGTTGCTATTTTCTCAAACAAAACTACACACCAAATTCGTTTGAAAATTGCCGGAGCAGAATTAAACGTTTCTGCTGAAGATATTGATTACTCAAACAAAGCCGAAGAAAGATTGACTTGTGATTATCAAGGAGATGACTTGCAAATTGGTTTCAATTCACGTTTCTTAACTGAAATGTTGACCAACTTACAATCTGACATGATTATGTTGGAAATGTCATTACCAAACAGAGCTGGAATTCTAACTCCAGTTGATGGTTTAGAAGAAGGCGAAACTGTAACAATGCTGGTAATGCCCGTAATGTTAAATAGTTAACATCAAAACTTCTTTTTGTTACAGGGATTTTTTTTAGTTTCAAATTAAAGACATATCATTGTAAAAAAAAACATCGCTATTAACCAACCATTTTTTATACCTAAAAACCGCAATTCTGATAAAGAGTTGCGGTTTTTTATTTTAGGTGAGTTTTTTGTTTCAGGTTCCATGTCTCAAGTTGAAATGCGATTATAGTTTGTGCTGATTTTTACCGCAAAGCACGCAAAGTTTTTTGTGCTCAGATTTTATTCACAAACGTGAAGAGCGCAAAGCTTTGCGTAAGAACTTAGCGAACCTTGCGTAGACCTTTGCGTACTTTGCGGTTGAATTGAAACCTGAAACATTTTTTCTTTAACTTTGTAGTATGAAAATAGAAATTTGGTCGGACATCATGTGTCCGTTTTGTTATATCGGAAAAAGACAATTGGAAACGGCTTTGGAACAGTTTCCTAATGATGAAATTGAAATTGAGTGGAAAAGTTTTCAGCTTGATCCAACTATTACGCCTCAATCAGGAAAAGATGTTTATACGTTTTTAGCTGAACGAAAAGGAATTTCAGTTGAACAATCTAAAGAAATGCATAAAGGTGTCGTAGACCGCGCAAAAAGCGTTGGTTTAGATTATCACTTTGACAAAGCAATTATCTCAAATTCGTTAACATCTCATCGAATTATACAATTGGCTAAAAGTAAAAAATTAGGCGATGAGATGGAAGAGATTTTCTTTAAAGCTTATTTTACAGAAGGACGAGATTTAAATGATGGCCCAACCTTAATAGAATTGGCTGTAAAAGCTGGTTTAGATCAGAATCACGTTTTAGAAGTTCTAAAAGATGAAAACTTATTTTTAAAAGAGGTCAAAGCTGATATTACCGAAGCCCAGGAAATTGGCGTACAAGGTGTTCCGTTTTTTGTTTTTGATCGAAAATACGCTGTTTCTGGCGCTCAGCCAGTCGAAGCTTTTGTGAATACTATTAAGGAAGTGCTTAAATAATTTTAGATTTTAGATTAACCGTAAAGCACGCAAAGGTCTACGCAAAGTTCTCGAAGTTTAGATAAAGCTTTGCGAACTTTTCGATTTTATCAAACGTGCGAATAAGAATTTTTGCGTGCTTTGAGGTTAATCCCCACTAGATCAAAATCTCAACTCTAAACTCTAAAATCCTAAATAACTCCCATCTTCTGCATCAAGAAAGTAGCGCTTTTATTTTTGCAGATTCCGTTTCTTAGTTTATAATCGAAATGTAAATCGTTATTTTTAATTTCAACTTCAAAGCATTGATTCGTTAAAATATCTGGATATTCGTTTGTTGTTAAACAAACTTCGATGTCGTGAGTTGCGATAGCACCAATTGCATTTTTAGCGATTATCTTTTTTACTACTTCGATAGTTCCGTTGCGTTTGTCATCAGAATTGGTTCCTCTTAAAATTTCATCTAATAAAACAAAAGCTGGTCGATCTTCCAATGCGTCCATAATTTGTTTTAAACGTTTAATTTCTGCAAAAAAGTAAGATTCACTGTCTGCTAAAGAATCGGACAATCGCATTGAAACTAAAACAGGAAGTGGATGAATGTTAGCGTTTGAAGCACAAACAACTGAACCTATACCGCCTAAAACCATATTTATTCCCAAACTTCTCAAAAAAGTACTTTTTCCAGACATATTAGAACCTGTTAAAATCATAAATGATTCCGGATAAAAATGCGTATCATTCCCTACTCTAGTTGCCGGATTTAATAATGGATGACTCAAATTTTCAAATCCAATTTTATATTCAGAATTGATTTCCGGAAAAACAAAATCTGGATTATTGTAAGCTAAATTTGCCAAACTATTTAAAGCTTCAAATTCACCAATGATAGCAATCCATTTTTCTAGTTGTTCAGAATGGCTTTCTTTCCATTTTAAAAGTGCTTTCAAAACATGCAGATTATATAAAAAAGTTCCGTTAAAAACAATGGCTGTAACAAAATTATTAATCGTATCCATTCTCGAAAACAATTCTGAAAGCTGTTTTAAATGTTCACTTGCTTTTGCATTTTTAAAAACAAGCTGTTGTTGTAAATCAATTAATTTTTTAGATTGAAAAGTTTCAGATTCGATTTTCTGAACTAGTAAACTGTATTGTTTTATGATTTTGTCAATATTATCAGCTTTTGCTATTTCTGACTGAATGCGTTTAAATGATCGCCCCATAATCATCATGTTTCCAATAAAAATATAAGTCAGATAAGATAATAAAATCGTTTTTGAGGTAATAAAATAAGCAATTAAAACTCCAAAAAATAAAGCGGGAACTATAAATGAAAGTGCAATTAACCCTTTAGGTAAAGTATTATTTTTAAATGAATTCCAATTAATTAACGAATCATAAGCGCTTTTACTGTCATGACTGACAGTTGCCAATGCCAAGAATTCTTGACGCCAATCGACCTTAGTTTGAAGTTCATTTATTGCTTCTTGGTTTTCTAAAATTACATTATTTGAAAAAAGATTCAATAATTGATTTGCGAGTGTTTTTTTTCCTACATAAGTGGCAGTCCGATTTAAATTTTGGAATAAAGAATGTTCTCCAAAAATATCTAAATCGTAAGCGTATGGATGATGAAAATCGTTGAATTCAATTCCGTTTTCAAAAGGAATTTTTTCTCTATTTAAATACGCGATTTCATTTTTATTAATTTTTAAAGTTGCAGCCGTAATTTCCTTTTGAAAGGATAATTTAGAATGAATTCGCATCAAAAAAATAAAACCAACAAAAGATAAAAAAGCAAAAGTGGCGTAAAGCATATCATCTGTTTTTATGTAATAAAACAACATAAAAAGGCAAATAAAAACACTTAATAAACGCAATATACTTATGCTGTTGTATCTTTTATTGATTGTATTAAAAAGTTTAGAATAATGCTCGACTTTATTTTGATATGAATCCATTTTATTAATTTGATGAACTACAAATATAGGTTTTGCATTATAATTTCGATATTAAAATCTTCAAATTTAGCTTTCGTGCATTATTAAAACTGGCACAGAAACTTCTTTAGCGATTTTTTGACTAAAGCTAGATTCGAAAATACTTTCAAAGAATGATTTTTTGTGTGTAATCGTGGTTAAAATATCGATATCCTTATAAAGAATAAAATCTAGAATAGTTTCTTTGACTTCGTCACTTGGCAACACTAAAAACTCAACATTTTCATGTGCAAATTCATGTTCCCATTCTTTAATCGTAACATCTGAAACATCTGAATTTGAAGTTCTAACATATAAACTTTTTACTTTAGCATTTGTTTTTTTGGCAATTTCAAGTACTTTTCGAAGTTCTTGTTTATCTTTTTCACGGTAACGGGTAGTAAATCCTATAAGTTTTATTTTTTTGAATTTTGCTGTAACTGGAATACACAAAACAGGAACTTTAACACCCGAAATTACCGAATTTGTATTTGATCCGATAAAGAATTTAGTCCAGTCAGAAACACCTGTAGTTCCCATAATTACAAAATCTACTTTATCTTCTTCAATAGCATTTTTCAAATTAAAAATTAAATCGCCATCCATCAATCGATGCTTAATTACAATATCTTCCAATTTTCGTTCAATTGCAATAGTTCTCAATTTCGGAATTTCATCTTTAAACATCTCAAACTTTGCCAGTTCTATCGAGCTGTAAATCGACGCATAGTTTTCTGGGAAAAACTGGCTGTCGTAAACTGGAATTTCAAAAGTATGCAGTAAAATAAGTTCAGCGTTGACAATTTTAGCAAACTCTAAAGCATGTACAAATGCATTTGTTGCTGCTTCAGAAAAATCTGTTGGAAATAATATCTTTTTCATTTTGTTTAGTATTTTAAGGTATCTTCTCTCAAATTTAGGCATTCTAAAAACAAAACAACCTGATAATTATCAGTAATTTAACACTTAACAATTTATTAAAATTTGAATCATTTGAACTGATAAATTTCATTTTCAGCTTTACTTCAATCTCAAAACTTTATGGCTTTTTTTATACCTTTGTACTATGATAAATCAAGATTCTATAGTTGCATTAGCTACTCCATCAGGAGCTGGAGCTATTGCTATCATTCGTATTTCGGGTTCTGATGCAATTTCGATCGGAAACTCAGTTTTTAAATCCATCAAAAACAAAGACCTAACGCAGCAAAAAACACACACTCTGCATTTAGGACATATTGTAGATGGTTCAAAAACACTTGATGAAGTATTAGTTTCTGTTTTTAAAGGACCAAACTCGTATACGGGCGAAAATACAATCGAAATTTCATGCCACGGCTCTACTTATATTCAACAGCAAATTATTCAGTTATTATTGAGAAAAGGCTGCAGAATGGCAGATGCAGGAGAATTTACCTTAAGAGCATTTTTAAACGGAAAACTTGATTTATCACAGGCAGAAGCGGTTGCCGATCTAATTTCATCAGACAATGAAGCTTCACACCAAATTGCAATGCAGCAAATGCGAGGCGGTTTTAGTAACGAAATTGCCAAACTTCGTGAAGAACTTTTGAATTTTGCTTCTCTAATTGAATTGGAATTAGATTTTGCTGAAGAAGATGTAGAATTTGCAGACCGAACTCAGTTTCATGAATTATTAAACCGAATTGAATTTGTTTTAAAACGTTTAATTGACTCATTTGCAGTTGGAAATGTAATTAAAAACGGAATTCCCGTAGCCATTGTAGGCGAACCAAATGTCGGAAAATCAACTTTACTGAATGCTTTATTGAATGAAGAAAGAGCGATTGTTTCTGACATTGCCGGAACAACGCGCGATACAATTGAAGATGAACTTGTAATTGGTGGCATTGGCTTTAGATTTATTGATACTGCCGGAATTCGTGAAACAAAAGATATTGTAGAAAGCATTGGAATCAAAAAAACATTTGAAAAAATAGATCAGGCACAAGTCGTTATCTTTTTGTTTGATGGCTTCAAGTTTCAAATTTCAGGTTCTGAATACATTGTAGAAATTGAAAAGGTTAAAAATAAATATCCGTTAAAACCTATATTAGTCGTAATAAACAAAGTCGATTTATTAAGCGAAATCGAAATTGAAAAAATCAACGAGAAGCTTCAAACTTTAGATTTAACACTTTTAAAAATTTCTGCCAAAGCAAATATTGGAATTGAAGAATTGAAAGATAAATTACTTTCATTTGTAAATACTGGAGCTTTACGCAATAACGAAACAATTGTAACTAATACAAGACATTACGATTCTTTATTGAAAGCATTAGATGAAATTCAGAAAGTAAAATTTGGTCTTGAAACGAATCTTTCAAGTGATTTGATTGCACTTGATATTCGCGAAGCTTTATATCAATTTGGACTCATTACTGGGCAAGTTTCTAATGATGAATTGCTGGGGAATATTTTTGCCAATTTCTGTATCGGGAAATAAAGCTAACAAAAGATAGCAAAATAAACCTGAGACGATTTTTATATCACTTCGATTCAAATTACACGGATCTGCTATTTCTGTTGAGTCAGTTTACTAAGCCATTTTATTAACAATTATTTTTGATTTTAAAAGATAGTAAAAGCATACCATTTTATAAATTTACAGATATAATATAAAAAATTGAAAAATGAGTTTAATAGAAGATCTGAAGTGGCGCTATGCTACTAAAAAAATGAATGGAAATGTAGTTCCTCAAGAAAAATTAGACTACATATTAGAAGCAACAAGACTAACTGCGTCTTCTTCTGGATTGCAGCCATACGAAATATTTGTAATCACAAATCCTGAACTTTTGGAAAAGATTAAAGTTTTGGCATGGAACCAAAGCCAAATCACAGACTGCTCTCACCTCTTGGTTTTTGCTGCCTGGGACGGTTATTCTCTAGAGAGAATCGAAAAAGTTTTTGCAAGAACACTTGCCGAAAGAGGGCTTCCTGCAAATACAATGGATGATTATAAAAAAACGCTTTGGGGTATGTATGAGCCTCTTCCGCAGGAATGGCATGCTAATCATGCAACACGTCAGGCATATATTGCGTTAGGAACTGCATTAGCAGCCGCTGCAGAGCAAAAAGTAGATGCAACACCAATGGAAGGTTTTACTCCCGCGGAATTAGATAAGCTTTTAGAATTAAAAGAGAAAGGATTGAAAAGTGCTGTTTTATTGCCTCTTGGCTATAGAGATGAGGCAAATGACTGGCTTGTAAATATGAAAAAAGTTAGAACGCCTAAAGAAACTTTTATTACAGAAATTAAGTAAAAGACTTAATATACTCTAGTTAAAATGGAAATTCTGAGCGGAATATAAAATTTCAGCTCAGAATTTTTATTATCGAATAAATGGAATGAAGTAGTATTTGATTGTAACGATCTGAAACAATTGTCATAGTTAAAACAATTCTACAGCTACTAAATTGCTGCTACTATTACCTGGAAATTATTACTTTTGCATAAAATTATTGGAGATGTTCTGTCCAATGTTTAAAACTATTAAAACGAGATTGAAATTTCTGCCTCAATAAGCAATGACTGTACAACATTTAATTGGTGATTATTCTATTTCGGGAAGTAATCAAGATGAGAGCGACCAAATAACTTACAAAGGTATTTTAAGTTTATCTCTTGATGAAAATAATCGAATTATTGCGCAATGGTTAATTAATAATACCCAACAACAAAAGGGTTACGGTTTCTTTAAAGACAATATTTTAGTCATTAATTTTAGTTATAAAGGAGATGAAAATAAAACCTATAAAGGAGTTGCAGTTTATAAATGCATCACTAAAGATGTACTAGAAGGTTTTTGGTCTGAAAAACACGGAAATCCGTTGTTTTTAGGAACGGAGCGCTGTTTAAGAATTAAAAGTAAAAATCTAAACTAATTATAAAAATCTAAAAAATTCGGTGAAAAATAAATCACCTCTTTTTTTGTTGAAAATAATTATTAGTAAATTTTGTTTTAAGAACGTGGTTTAGCCAAGTTTCTGTCGTACATAATTATAGTTCCTGCCACAGCTACATTTAAACTTTTTGCTGATTTGAATTTTACTAAGTGGTGGCATTTATCCATTACTTTTTTGGATAAGCCATGATCTTCTGCACCTAATAAATAAACACAACGTCTTGGATGTTCAAAGGTTTCTAAATCAGAAGCTTTTTCATCTAATTCAACCCCAACCAATCGTGCTCCTTTCGGTAAGTTTTCAAAAAAAGCTTCAAAAGTATCATAATGAAAATAAGGAATTGCTTTTACGGCATCATGAGTATCAGAGGCTTGTTTGGCATATCGATTACCTATGGTAAATATAAAAGTAGCACCTAAGTTTTGAGCCGATCGCCACAATACACCCAAATTTTCAGGAGTTTTGCCATTTTGTATTCCTATCCCGAAATATTCATTTATAAAATTATCATTCATAAGGGCAAAAATACAAACTGTAAGCACATAAGTCAATTTTTATTGAGCTGAAACGTAGTAAATTCATTGCCTATTCTATATTGCTTTTTGAATTTATACTATTTTATAAGATAGAAATTTAAAAAAATTCAAACTACCATAACTGTTTTAATGCGTCCTTAAGCTTCAATTCCTCGTTAATATAGTCTTCTTTTAATGAGTCAATTTTAGGCTGTAAGGCAGGATCATAACTTTCGATATTAGAAGCAAATTTCTTAATATACCGTAGTTTTTTTTTCATTTTCTCAAGATGCTCTTCCGCTTCATTAATATGTGTATTAATGTACTCTCGTTCATCCTGTGGATGGGATTCTAATTCTTCTCTCTGTTGATTAATAATAAGTTCTGCTGCATTCATAATACTATCTGATTCCCTATTCAATGAGAACCATTTTTTAAGCATCTCATTATTGACTCCAGAGATTTCAACTGAATCTGTTGGAATACCATTTTCATCTGAACCTGTCCAATCCTTTTTTTGACAGCAATAAAACAGTACCACAATTACAGCAAATACATAGAACTTTGTTTTCATATAATTACTTTATTTAATTCTTCCTGCGGTTATTATTTTAAAGCTTATTGCAGAACTATCTACTTTAAAAAGAAAATTGCTGATGTCACTATTTCCTGTTTCGAAGCCATTGATCTAATGGTTCTAGAACAGTATTTACAATGGTAACTAAAAGTGTACACAATAAAGCCTCTATAAAATAACCTGACGCAGTAATACAGCCAATAGCTGCACTGCACCATATTGTAGCTGCAGAGTTAAGTCCATGTACATTTGGTCCTTCTCTAAAAATAACTCCCGCTCCTAGAAAACCAACACCCATAACAACTTGAGCAGTAATTCTGGTGACATCAATATTTGTTGCTGTTGCTGAAACCTTTATAGATAATAACACAAAAGCTGCGGCTCCTGTAGCGACAAGCATATTTGTTGTAAGACCCGTTTCTTTGTGATGCCATTGTCGCTCAAAACCAATAATTAATCCTGCGATTAAAGCCACTACCAATCGTAATGAAAATTCTATTATAGTCAAATTATTTATTTTTTAAGGGTTAAACATCTGCCTTCGAAGTTTATTTACTAATCTAATTTACTGTAAACTCTTTTTTGCTTTTTTTTTGCGAAGTCAATTCTTTATCTTTTTGCTTCTTTAGCGTTATATTTTCTAATACTGGAATATTCTCTGGCAAAGTATTTCCTGTGCCTTCGAGAGCTTTACGAACTTTTAATCCCACAGCATAATGAATACTATTGGCATCAACAATATCATGTATCTGATCACGGTTTAGTTTCTCGGCAGTTTGCGTAACACGAGATAAATTGACTGACAGCTCAGTAATATCCATATGATCCAAAATGTTTTCATCAGGATCAAGATGTCTTTTCTCGCGGATTGCTTTTACATCTAGTCCTCCGTAAAGCCCTCTATAACCATGGTTCTGAAAAAATGCATAATCACTCGGGGTTGTAATACCTGCTTTGCGCGCTGCGCCGGCCAGTTGAAGATTTCTTTTAGCCAGTTCCTCACGAAGAAAATACCTTCTTTCTTTTATAATTTTTAAATTTTTAAGCTGCTGTTGTTGCTTTAGTTCCTGCAAACGAGTTTGTGATGCAAAATAGGCCTGCGCCAGTGCAACGGGCTTAAAATTTGGATCTGCATTTTGAATTGCGAGATAACAGCCGTAACGTGATAATTTTACCTCTCCATTATTCCTTTGCAAGTCATACCCGACTGATTTTATTGGATTGACATCTTTAAAATGTATAAACGTATCTTGACCAGCATTTATACAAGCCGCTTTTGCTTTGTCTAATACTTTCAAAAACAACCTGTATTTAGAATAATCCAGCAATTTTGAAAGCTCTTTAGCACTCCAATATTCATGACCTGCCCTATCTGTTTTTCGGAGTTTTTCAAAAACAGATCTCTTTTTTGCTTGTGATTTCCTTGTTTTCATGCTACAGATTTTTTCAATTATGAAATTGTTAAAATTGATCTCGTCACAAATCAATTATATACAAATTCCTTGTATTTATCTAATATGATGTGACAAATGTCAATTATTATTTAGTTCTGTAAAATGATCTGCATCACATATTATAAAGTCAAAAACTAAAAAAAAAATCATTGTATGATTGCCGTCATTTTCTAATAATTGCGTTTGAATTTATCTTTATTATAAAAATTAGAGCCATAAAACAAGATTTTAAAAGCAATGAAAATGGAAAAGTATATTTTAAAATTTAATCAAATTGAGATTAATGATGTTAATAAAGTAGGAGGTAAAAATGCTTCTTTGGGAGAAATGTACAACAATCTTATTCCGCAAGGAATTAGGATTCCAAATGGTTTTGCCATTACTACAACTGCTTATAAAGATTTTATTATTTATAATAATCTAAGTGCAAAACTAGACGAACTAATGAAAATTTTGGACAAGACAGAGTTCACGAACTTGAGTGAAATTGGTTTAAAAGCCCGAAAATTATTACTAGATGCAAAGTTTCCGCTGGATTTACAAACTGCTATTTCATCTGCTTACAACAGCTTATCTGAAGGCAATGAACTTGCGGTTGCAGTAAGAAGCAGTGCGACAGCAGAAGATCTTGCTAATGCAAGTTTTGCAGGACAGCATGATTCGTTTTTAAACATAAAAGGAACTATGCCACTTATATATGCGGTTAAATGCTGTTTTGCATCACTTTATACAGATAGAGCCATTAAATACAGACAAGATAAAGGTTTTGATCATGACAAAGTATTTCTTTCGGTAGGAATTCAGCAAATGGTTCGTTCAGATTTGGCTTGTTCAGGAATAGGATTTACGCTTGAACCCGAGTCTGGATTTCGTGATTTGATTCATATTGCGGGTACTTGGGGTTTGGGCGAAACAATTGTTCAGGGAACCGTAACACCAGATGAGTTTCTTGTGTTTAAGACTTCTATTAAAAATAATAAAAGAGCCATATTACAAAAAAACCTTGGTACAAAAACTAAGATGCTTATTTACAATGAAAATTCAGCCGGAATAAATTCAACTGTTCTAAAAGTAACGCCACGGAAATGGTGCAATCAATTTGTTCTTGACGATTATGAAATTGAAAAACTAGCCAGATGGGCGCTAGTTATAGAAAATCATTATAAAAAGCCAATGGATTTTGAGTGGGCAAAAGACGGTTTAAATGGTGAGCTTTATATCATTCAGGCCCGACCAGAAACTGTCCATTCACAGATAAAGACCTTATCAATCAATTCTTATAAATTAGAGAAAAAAGGATCTGTCATTATAACGGGAGAAGCTATAGGCACTGCTATAACCAGCGGTTGTGCCAGAATATTGTTTTCTCCCGAAGAAGCTTTAAAATTGCATAAGGGAGATATCCTTATTACCAATTTTACTAGTCCAGACTGGGATCCTATCCTTAAAAAAGTGGCCGGAATTATCACTAATAAAGGAGGAAGAACAAGTCACGCTTCGATAGTCGCTCGTGAACTTGGAACTCCCGCTATAGTAGGAACAGAAAATGCTACCGAGTTAATCAAAGATGGTGATTTAATTACAATAAGCTGTGCCGAAGGAAAAACAGGATATGTATATAAAGATAAATTGAAATACATTCAAACAACCACCGCCTTTGATAAAATTAAACTGCCAGAAAAACCAAAAGTCCAGCTTATTGTTTCTGAGCCGGAAAAAGCTTTTGAGCTTTCTTTTTATCCTAATTATGGTGTGGGATTGCTTCGTATTGAATTTATTATAACTCATAATGTAAAAACACATCCAATGGCACTCATTCATCCCGAAAAAGTTACTGATCCAACTCAAAGCCTAGCAATTAATAAACTCACGGAAAATTATAATACTAAAGAAGATTATCTCATCGAAAAACTATCGCAGGGTGTTGCCACAATAGCTGCAGCTTTTTATCCAAAAGAAGTTATAGTAAGAATGAGCGATTTTAAGAGTAATGAATATTCAGGACTTCTTGGCGGTACGTTTTTTGAACCGCAGGAAGAAAATCCAATGTTAGGCTTTCGCGGTGCTTCTCGTTATTATCACGAAAAATATCGTGAGGGATTTAAGCTCGAATGCCAGGCTATGAAAGTAGTTCGTGATGAAATGGGACTCACCAATGTAAAACTCATGATTCCGTTTTGCCGTACTCCTGAAGAAGGAAAAAGAATTATTGCACTTATGGCAGAATACGGTTTAAAACAGCACGAAAACGGACTAGAAATATATGTCATGTCTGAAATACCATCTAATGTGTTACTTGCAGAAGAATTTGCTCAAATTTTTGATGGTTTTTCTATAGGATCTAATGACCTAACACAACTGACTTTAGGTATAGATAGAGACTCCGAATTAATAGCTGATCTTTTTGATGAGCAAAATAAAGCTTCGAAAACACTAATTCGTCAAATGATACAAACAGCAAATAAAATGAATAAAAAAATAGGCTTGTGTGGACAAGCACCGAGTGACTCAGCAGAATTTACATTTTTTTTGGTAAAAGCAGGAATCACCAGTATCTCATTTAATGCTGATTCTGTGATAAGTGGTATTAATAATATTAACCAATCATTACATAAATCTTGTCAAGAAAAAGATTGTATTATTTAGCGCTGTAATTATTTTTGAAATAATATCTACTATTACAAACTACTGATTACCAAAATTTTTATAAATATTTATTATTACATTTGGCAATACCAATATCGATTTGTTATATGAAAAATCAGGCACTTCTAAATGCAATTATTGAAAATGCTATAGATGGGATCATAACGATTAGCGAAAAAGGAATTATAGAGTCGATAAACCCCTCGGCATGCAGGCTTTTTTTGTATACTCCCGAAGAAATCATTGGAAAAAACATTGCATTCTTGATGCCTTCTCCTGATAGAGAAAAACATGATTCTTACTTAGAAAATTATAAATCCTCCGGAATTCCGCATATTATAGGTCATGACAGAGATGTTCTTGGACGAAAAAAAGATGGCAATATTTTCCCCTTTAGACTTGGAGTCAGCGAAGTTAAATTTGAAGGAGAAAGAATTTTTGCAGGTTTTATTCATGACATGAGCCATCAAAAGGAAGCAGAAAGCAGATTAATGCAATATACACAGCATTTAGAGGAATTAGTAAAAGATCGTACTCATACTCTAAATGAAACAATTGAGGCATTAACCCAAACACAAGAAGAAGTCAGCAGTACATTAGAAAAAGAAAAGGAGCTTAATAAAATTAAAAGCCGGCTTTTATCTATGGCTTCGCATGAATTTCGCACTCCGCTCAGTACAATTCAACTTTCTTCTTCTTTAATTCACCGTTATGCAGAAAATGGAAATAATTCAAAAATTCAAGCACATATCCTTAAAATAAAAAGTGCAATAGCAAATTTAACCGGAATACTCGATGATTTTCTGCTTCTTGAAAAAGCTGAATCGAATAAAATTACACTGCAGATATCCTGTTTTAATCTTCAGGATTTTATAAAGGAAATTATTGGAGAGCTCAAACTTCTCACTAAAAAAAAGCAGAAAATAATTAGCAAACAGAATACGGATGTTACTTTGGTAAAATTAGATAAAAATCTCCTCAAAAATTGTATTATTAATCTTGTGTCTAACGCTATAAAGTATTCGGGAGAAGAAACGGAAATTGAGCTTTGGACTTCAATGAACAATAATATAATAACGATTAACGTAAAAGACAATGGTATAGGAATTCCTGAGGAAGATCATGAGCATTTATTCGAAGCTTTTTTCAGGGCTCACAATACAGGTAATATTCCAGGAACTGGTCTAGGACTACATATTGTTTCGCGTTATGTATCGCTCATGAAGGGCACTATATCTTTTAAAAGTGCTGTTGATAAAGGAACTTTATTTACTATTGAATTACCACGTTATGACTAAAATACTTATTATTGAAGACAATGACAATATCAGAGAAAATGTTGTTGAGATACTTGAACTCTCAGGATATGAAGTTTTTGAAGCAGATAATGGAAAAACTGGAGTAGAAATAGCGCTTAAAATGAAACCAGATATTGTGCTGTGCGATATTATGATGCCTGAACTTGACGGTTATGGTGTATTACACATTCTTCATAAAAATCCAGAGACACAGGCAACACCTATAATATTTTTAACTGCAAAAGCAGAAAGAGTGGATGTAAGAAAAGGCATGGAATTAGGTGTTGATGATTATCTAACTAAACCTTTTGACGACTTAGAACTTTTGAGAGCCATTGAAGCCAGATTAAAAAAAAGAGAACTGCAACAACTGTTTTATGGACAGACTGCTGAAAACCTCAACACTCTTATTTCTAAAGAAGATGGACTTCTTAAACTGAAGGAAATCATGCTGGACCGCAACACCAGACAGTATAAAAAAAATCAATACATTAATTATGAAGGAGATCATGTAACAGGCATTTATTACATCATTAGTGGAAAAGTAAAAACCGTAAAACTTACAGAAGATGGGCGTGAGCTTATTACGGGTGTATATAAAGAAAATGATTACCTCGATATCAGCATTTTATTTTCTAACGATACTTACAATGACACTACAATCGCTTTAGAAGAAACTGTTTTAAGTTTTCTGCCAACCCAACAACTCGACAAACTTCTGTTTCTTTATCCTGATGTAGGTACAAAATTTATTAAAATTCTCGCTAACGATATGAGAGAAAAAGAGGCTCGTCTCCTGCAAATTGCTTATATGTCAGTGCGAAAAAGAATTGCTCAAGGTATCGTTCATTTACTGTTACAGCACGGTGCAGATGGTTCCAGTATCAAGTTCAGCAGAGATGACCTTGCGGCATTTTCTGGAACTTCGCCAGAAACAGTGAGCCGTACCTTAAGTGATTTTAAAGCAGAAGGACTAATTGAGAAAACAGCCAGTACCATTCGTGTACTTAATTTAGATAAATTAGGAAAAATAAAAAACTAAGCGAACAATGTGATGATTATCATATTGTTACATGATTTATATCATTCTATTTTGCACTAATCTATCATAATTTTGATTAAACAAATCAACAAATGTTTAATTTAAATTTATTATATCATGACAACATTAATCCCAACTAAAAAAAATGGTTCTTCACCAAGTATTTTTGAAGATTTTTTTAATGATGGTTTTCTTGATGTTCCTCCTTTTTTTGCTTTTGCAAATCAAAAAGGGGCTTTCATTCCGAATGTAAATGTAATAGAAAACACAGATAATTTTGAGATTGAAATGGCTGCGCCGGGACTCCAAAACAAGGATTTTAAAGCAGAAATTAATAATGGCGTATTAAATATCAGTGCACAAAAAGAAGAAGAATTCAAAGAAGAAGATAAAAATTATAGAAAAAGAGAATTTTGCTATACTTCTTTCAGTCGTTCATTTATACTTCCTGAAAATATAGCAGCTGATAAAATTGATGCGAATTATAAAAATGGAGTTTTAAAACTTACGCTTCCTAAAAAGAACAGCAGCCCTAAAACACCTGTAAAACAAATTAAAATTGGATAATAGTAAAATTATAAAATACATGCAGAATTGTTTCTGCAGGTATTTTATAATTTTAAACTGGAAAAGCAGCCATGAAAGTAATTAAGCACTCGGGACATATTGTTCCTTTTGATGTAGAAAAATTAAAGATATCTCTTCAAAAATCCGGTGCTTCACCTAACCTAATTCAGGAATCGCTGGCTCAAATACAAAACCAGATTTATGAAGGAATAACAACCAAACAGATATACAAAATGGCTTATGCTATTTTAAAAAAAGCTTCGAATGGTCATGCTGCGCGGTATAATTTGCGCTCTGCCCTGCAAATGCTTGGTCCGGCTGGTTTTTTCTTCGAAAAATTTATAGCACGATTATATGCTGCCGACGGTTTTAAAACCAGAACCAACTTAACGCTACAGGGTAAATGTGTCTCGCATGAAGTAGATGTAATGTTGAAAAAAGAGAATCTAATTTCGATGATTGAATGTAAATTTCACAGCAGCAGAGAAGGTTCTTCTGATGTAAAAGTTCCTATGTATATTCTATCTCGTTTTAATGACCTTAAGGTGAAACAGCATAGTATTTTTTCGAGCAGCGAAACTATTAATTCCTGTATTATAGTGACCAATAACCGATTTACTAAAGATGCGGAAAGTTTCGCAAACTGCAGTGGAATATCGCTATTAAGCTGGGATTATCCAAAAGATAACAACATCAAAAGTAAAATCGATAAAGGGGCACTCTACCCTATTACCTGTCTCACTACCTTATCAATGGTAGAAAAGGAAAAATTGCTGATTCTGAATCAATTACTCGTAAAAGATCTTATTAACGATTCTCATAGTCTTCATAAAATTGGCCTTAGCGAAAACCGGGTTCGAAATGTATTGAAAGAAGCTTCACAAATTTGTAAACTTATCTGAGATGAAAATAAAATTCATAGGTGGTTCAGGAACTGTAACAGGATCCAAAACTCTGATCGAAAGCAATGGTGTCAGAATATTGGTTGACTGTGGTCTTTTTCAAGGACTTAAAGCTCTAAGAGAACTCAATTGGGAACCCTTGCCAATTTTACCCTCTACTATAGATTATGTTTTATTAACCCACGGTCATCTTGATCACTGCGGCTGGCTGCCAAGATTGGTTGCGCAAGGATTTAAAGGATATATATATTGCACGAGTCCCACCAAAGCAGTGGCTGAGCTTGTTCTTTTAGACAGTGGTAAAATTCAGGAAGAAGAAGCTAATAAAGCCAACAAAGAACTTTATTCTAAACATGAAAAAGCAGAACCTCTTTATACGGTAGTTCAGGCAGAAAATGTTCTTCCTTTTTTTAAAGTGATACAACCCAATCTATCAATTGTTGTGGCAAATGATATTGCTGCCGTTTTTTCGAGTGCCGGACATATTATTGGTGCCTGCAGTATTACACTTACTATAGAGGGGAAAACTTTGATTTTTTCGGGCGATATTGGGCGAGATGATGACGTATTAATGTTTCCGCCAACAAAACCTTCAAGGGCAGATTATATTTTTTTAGAAAGTACTTACGGCAATCGGTTGCATCCTGATCTCGACGTAAAAAAAGAGCTGGAAAACTATATCAATAGTACTATCGAAAAAAACGGAACTGTAATTATTCCTGGTTTTGCTGTCGAGAGAGCGCAATCCATAATGTATCTTTTATGGAAACTTAAAACAGAAAGAAAAATACCTAACGTCCCCTACATCCTTGACACTCCTATGGGCGCCAGCGTACTTGATGTTTTTTTGGAAAATATGCAATGGCATAAGCTTTCTGTTAATGATTGTCATGAAATGTTCAAAATGTTCAGAATCGTTTCTGAATTCGATCAAACCATTCGTATTATTGAAGATCCTCAGCCAAAAGTAATTATCGCAGCAAGCGGTATGGTTACAGGAGGCCGCGTATTATCTTACTTGCAACAATATATAAGTATAGAAAAAACCACAGTAATAATTGTTGGCTATCAAGCAGAAGGTACTCGTGGAAGAAAGCTTCTTGAAGGAGCTGATGAAATTAAAATTTATGGAAAATATTATCCTGTAAAAGCTAAAATTGCTCAAATTGAAGGGCTATCTGCGCATGGTGATCAAGAAGATTTGCTAAACTGGCTTTCTGCTCTTAAAAATAATCCAAGGTGCATTTATTTGGTTCATGGAGAAAACCTTCCATCAGAGGAACTTCGAATTAAAATTCAAGATAGATATGGTTTTAAATGCACTGTTCCGTTTATGGGAACGGAAATAGAAATTTAGAAATCATTTATTTCTCCTGATCTTTTATTCCCTTACACAATAAAATAGCTACTTATCCTTATGAGATAAAACAAAATATTAACTGGTAAAAAGTGGTCAGTTCTAAGCTCCCAATAAAGCTGTGATAAAATTTAACTATCCTACACAAACAGATGGAAATATGTGCAGTCTCACTTTTAAAGCGTTTAAAACTAAACCCTGATCCTTGCATACAGAAAAAAGCTTTAAAATCTTATTAATATGATTACTCTCTGAAATAATAACTGTTGGGCGAATCACAATATCTGTTATTTCTGAAAATTCATCGGATATAAGTATAGAAGCTCGTGCCGTACTCTTAAAACTTTTGAATATAATGCCTTTGTTTTTTGCTGCTCTAAAAAATGCCGTCATATAAGAACTTTCTATAGATGCAATAAACAAATGCTCAGACGACCATACATCTTCATCTATTCTTTTTAAACACGAATATGGAGCCACTTCAATAGTGCTGTTAAAAATCACCGAGGTTAATAGTGCTTTTTTATTTTCTTGCCAATCTAAATTTACCTGATATTCTTCTGCATTCTCCATATAACGTTTTTTTAGCTAGTATCTAAAGTTGTTTGTTCAGGTCATTTATTTTACTTCTAGCAATAACTAAATTAATTCATTGTCATTTTATAAGAAATGATTTTCATCACACTATAATGCTACCATATTGCAAACAAAAATTATTCATAATCAAGTAGTTAAAACAAAAAGTAGTAAAGATCATTTTTATCCATGATTCAGATCATTTTATTTTTTTACGTTTTATTGGAATTTTATCAAAGAAATTAAAAGACTTTTTTTATTCACTTGTACAAATTATAGCTTATTAAATATGGCTTTAAGGTTAGCATTAATAAAAAAAAATCTCAGTAAAAATTATAATAACTAAAAAATAGACGTAATGGAAAATCAAAAACTATTTGTAGCAAATTATAAAACAATGGACCAAGCTGAAGATGCTGTCAAAAAACTAAAAAAAAGTGGTTACGATATTACAAATTTGACTATAGTAGGAACAGATTGCTATATAGAACAAAGCATTATAGGATATTTTAACATTTACGACAAAATGGAAAAATGGAGCACAGTTGGGTTATTTGCTATCGGCTTATGTGGACTTATATTTGGATTTTCATTTATTTTTAATTTCGCTGTAAACCTTCCTTATTTTAAAATTCCAATTATATATGCATGTATCGCTGTACTTTTAGGAGCTATGTTGCCTTTAATTGGTATGGCACTTTCAAAAGAAAAAAACATAAAATATAAAACAGAAGTAAAGGCAAGAAAATTCATGCTCTTTGCTCAAGATAATGTTGCGAAAATTGAAGTAATAAGAAACATATTGCAGATTCATATTCCAAAAGAAAACTCAATAGCAGAAAAAGAAAACCAGATGATTTTAGAAAATTAAAACTTTGCATCTCGGAAGGAATTGAAAAAATTAAAACTCAGAAACCTTATTAATTAACTACACAATACAAACAAAATGAAAACAAATGAAGAATTACAAAGAGACGTGCAAAATGCTATCAAATGGGAACCACAGTTGCATGCCGCAGAAATTGGAGTAACTGCTAAGGATGGAATTGTAACCCTTATGGGAACTGTGGATGCATATTATAAAAAAACTGAAGCTGAAAATGCTGCCAAAAATGTTGACGGCGTAAAAGCAGTTGTTGAAGAAATTGAAGTAAAATATTCTAACAGCGGTAGGACCGATGAAGATATTGCAAGTGATATTTTAAAAGCTTTAATTGATAGCTGGAATGTTCCTCAGGAAAACATCCAGGTGAAAGTTGAGAAAGGCTGGGTTACACTTGAAGGCCAGGTTACCTGGAATTATCAAAAAGAAGCTGCAAGTAAATCTATTGAGCATCTTAACGGAGTTAAAAGTGTAACGAACCGCATCAAGATTAAGGCTGAAGTACAAAATGAGATTGAGAAAAAAAATATTAAACGAGCTTTGGCCAGTAATTGGACATTACATTCTGAAAACATCCTTGTTAAAGTAGACGGGACAAAAGTTACTCTGACAGGAGGTGTTTCCTCATTACATCAGAAAGAATTAGCCGAAAAAATAGTATGGAAAACTCCTGGTATCTGGGCTGTAGACAATCAGCTTGTGGTAGAATATAAATATACTCCTGTACTGTAAATTTAGAAAAGGGAGATTTGATCTCCCTTTTTTACTGAGAAAAGGAGAAATTCTTTCAAAAAACCTCGTAATTCCTAAATTCTAATTTAAGCAAAATTTTAATTTAAAAAATCAAATATTATGGAACCAAGCTGGATCATATTAACTTTTACCGGTATTATAGTATTAATCATGATGATTTATATTTTCAGACAAAACAAAAAAGACAGAAAGGCTTACGAGGATGATTTAAACAAGCCTTCAAATTTTTATGAGGATCAATCTGAAGTAAATGATGTGCAATAATAATTATAATGTAAATGGTAGTCTAGACAAGTAAATTTATTAATAACATACATAAAATGAAAACTTTGACAATTTACATCGCATTCCTATTTGCATCAACATTACTCTTTTTGAATCGTTACTCAGATTTGTATATTAATAATTCAATAACACATTTTATATTACTCATAATAGCGTCAATTACATTGATTCTAATTTTAGGACAGGTATTTGGAAAATTAAAAACTGTAAAATCAAGATTGCTTACAGTATTAATTGTTGTATTTGTATGTTTTATACAGTCCTTTTTGACTTGGGGAGGTGACTGGAAAACGCAAACAATTCTTTATCGAAACCTAACGAATGACAATAATACAATAGAATTCCAAATGAGGGGCGACCGTTTTTCTTTTGGATACAAAAAACGAGTTATAAACAGATTAAAATTATTTCCAGGATTCGATTGGACTACGGATATAGATACCAATAAAATTAATCACAAACAATGGAAAAAATTAAATCTGTATGTAAATGAAATGAAGTTTGCTTCCAATTAGGAACATTAAATTATTAGAAAATATGAAAAAAATACTTGTTACAACTGACTTATCTTACAACTCCAAACCAGCTGTACGCTGTGCAATACAACTTGCTTCACAGGCAGAATATGAACTTACATTTCTGTTTGTAAACACTTCAATTATTATTGATCCTTTTTCAGCTGTTACTTTCGTGGGTCTTCCAGAATCTGATACAAAAATACAAGAACAAAGTTTGATAAAATTTATACATACTTTGTACAGAAAAGCACGTAAACAGCCTGGAAAAGTAAATTATATAGCTGAAAATAAGCTTGACGTAAATGAGGCTATTCTAGACTGTGCAAAAAGAATAAAGGCAAATTACATCTGCATGAGTACAAGAGGCGGTGGTCTCGCCAATAAGTTATTAGGCAGTCATACCAACAAAATTTTACATGATTCCCCCGTTCCTGTTCTGGTTGTCCCAAAATATTACAGGATGAAAAAACTGAATTCTGTTTTATACCCATCTGATATTGAAAATATAAATACAGAACTCCCAGTGATTAAAAAGTTTGCCGCTGCGTTTGATGCACCTGTAACAGTATATCATTACGATTATTTTACAAATGAGGATGAGATTAATAAAAAAACAAACAAAATAGAAAATAAATTTAAGTCTGAGAAAGTATCTTTTCAATTTAAGAAATTAAATCCAGACGTATCTCTATTGCGTCACTTGCAATTAGACATCATAAAAACCAAACCATCTATAATTGCCATGTTTGCTAAAGAAAACCGAACCTGGTTCGAACAGCTTTTTCAGTCTCTTAAGACCTCTGAAAAAGGCTTTGACACTAAAACACCAATGCTGGTATTTAGAAAATAACAATTGACCGGTAGTCAAAGCGATTACAGGTCAATTTGTTTAAATTATCGATTTTTTCTTCCAAACTATTGTATTTATTTTTCTATCTTTTTCACTAGAAATAATTCTTATAAAAGTTTTTTAATAGTTAAATACTAAGGAATGTTAAATTCCTGAAATTCGCATAAGGCGGCTTCAAGTTTAAGCTTTTCTTTTAAATAATCAAGCTTTAGTGAATCTAATTTGTTTACAACTGATGAATCAAAACTTTCAGTACGAGTTTCATACTCTTTAATGTAATTTACTCTCTTCTTTAATTCCTCAAGGTGATATAGGGCTTCATGAAGTCTCTTTTCCTTTTTACTATCTTTAGATTGCAACACCATATCCTGCTCTTGTTGCTTAATAATTAATTCAGCTGATGTAATTATACTATCCGATTCTTTATTAAACAAGAACCACTTTTTAAGAGTTTGCTGCTCTATATTTTTGCTTGTCATTACTGAATCTGAATCAACACTGTCTTCAACCAAAGAAGCTTTATCTTGACAGGAATAATATAACAATACTGTTATAAGACCCAAAATACTAAATTTCGTTTTCATATAATTTGATTTTAATCGTGTTGTTTTTTTAGATTTAAGGATCAAATACACGTAATGAATTAAAAGCTCTTTTTTAATAATAACAGAAGTTTAGAAGGCATTTATTTTATTTGTGCACTATTCATTCCATTAACTTTTCAAGCTTCAACAGCATCAAAAATCTGCACGTTAAACCTGAAATTTGGGTTTTAAATCATAATTTTTAATACTGTGTTCCATTATAAAAAGTCTTGCTTCTTCAATATCGTCTGTTATCATAAATAATTTTGAATCTGAATCATTTATAGTACCCTGCTCTCTCATATTATTAAGGTGTTCAATCAGTGCTTTATGATACGAAGTATTAAAGATGATAATAGGAAAGTTTTTAATTTTTCCTGTCTGTACAAGGGTAAGTGCTTCAAAATATTCATCTAGAGTTCCAAAACCACCTGGCATTACAACAAATGCAAAAGAATATTTTACCAAAAGTATTTTTCGAATAAAAAAATGTTTTGCCACAACCCATTTGTCGAGATATGAATTAGGCATCTGATAAACGGGAAGTTTAATATTGCATCCTACCGACCTCCCTCCGACTTCTTTTGCTCCACGGTTTGCAGCTTCCATAAGTCCCGGACCGCCGCCCGTCATTATTGTAAAGCCGAGCTTGGCATATTCACCAGCTGCTTTTCTGGTAAAATCATAGTAAGGATGATCTTCTTTAAAACGGGCAGATCCAAAAAAAGTAATGCAAGGGCCAATATTGTAAAGTTTTCTAAAACATCTTATAAGTTCCCATAAAGTAGCTATTATGAATTTAAGCTCGGTAAATCTCGATTGCGGACCTTCTAGAAATTGAATTTCTGACTTATCACCTTGGGATTTACGCTTTATCATAATTTATACTACTTGATCCTTTAACATAGATAAGGCTGTTCCAGATTTACTTTTAAATGATTTACGACTTTAATTATTCCAGGAGTCTTATAAGCAATTCGTTCAGCTTCTTCTTTCTGAAAAATAGAACCAACTGTGCCAGATAGTTGAACTGTTGCACCTGCAACCTGAATATTAATTTCATCCAGATCAAAAGCCCAATGTCGTTGCAGTGCCTTTTCAAGCATTTCTTTTTCTACCTGATCGTACAGTTCTCTTTTAAGTTTTATATTATTTGTTACTCCCCTTACTCCTTTTTGATTTTCTGCTGTCTCTCGTGCAATATCTCTCTGAAAATTCCAAGACAATATTCCCTCAAGTGTGACCCATCCTTTTTCTACGGTTAAGGTTACGGTATCTTTAGGAACAATATGATGCTCTCTAAAATTGTTAATAAGCTGTTCTGCAATTTGTTGATCTGTTACCATTGATGCTTTTTCAATGATTACCTGAATTTCATCTACAATTGCTGCAACACCTTTAATTTTCTTTGTAGCATGTAGGGCTTCTGTTTTTTTTATAAGAGAATTTACATTCCCCGTAAGCGTAACTATTGCATCTTTTACAATAACACCAATTTCTGCGGCGTGCAGCAAAGGTTCAAATTTAATAGCATCCTGAACTTCTCTCTCTAAAATTTCATTACTTTTCATAGCTTATAGTTCTTTAAATATTAATCAAATTCTACCAGAAGTTCATTATCTACGTACCATACTCCCGGTGTATTCCATGCAATTCGTTCTGCCTCCTCTTTTTGAAAAAGAGAATCAACAATACCACTTAGATATATTGTTTTACCTTCAACTCTAACCTTAATATTATCAACATCCAGAATCCAGCTGCGATGAAGAGCTTTCTCAACGATTTCTTGGTTTAGTTCATTTTTTAACTCGGCTTCTATTTTTATCTTATCAATTACCCCTCTTACACCCGGCAGGTGACGAATAGCATTATCTGCAGCCTTTCTTTGAAAATTCCAGTGTAAAATTCCTTCAAGTGTTACCCATCCGTTCTCTACAGTTACATGTATTCTATGATCAGGAACAGCCCAATTTTCTTTTAGTGCCTTAATTACAGAACTTGCTATGTCTGTATCACTTTTAATAGCCGAAAAAAATAAATCAACTTTTACGTCGTCTACTACTGCTTTTACTCCGGCAATATTTTTGACTGCTTGTTCAGCCTCTCTTTTTTGAGTATAGTTATCTACCGTTCCTTCCAAAGTCACAATACCATCCTGAACACTAACATCAATTTCATTAGAGCTTAAAAGAGGTTCCCATTTTATAGCCTCTATTACTTCTTTACGCAAAATATCATTACTTTTTTTCATGTTGAAAATTTTTAAAATTTCACTTTAATTAATATTTTAAGGCATTTTCAGCCACTTATTATTTAGCAAAATTGTAATAATAGAACAACAGGAAAAATGATCTTTATCAAGCTGAAATGTGATATAAAACATATATTAGGCGTTGAATGCATTATAATTTTAAATAAAAATTAAATCTTATTTTTAAAATGTTGCCAGCTATCTGTTGATTGTATTGAAGCAGTAATAGATGCTCAAATTGAGAGTTATATCGAAGAATTGTTAAACCAGTATATGCAATTTCTCTAAAGTAACGATTTCTTTAAAGACACTCTTTTAGTTATAAAGCATAGAAAAATAAAAAAGACCAAACATTTTTAAACGTTTGATCTTTTAATTGATTTTTATAATATGTCGTTTCCAAATAAAAGAAGCAGCATTAGTGGTTGTCAAATTCTCTGCGGTTGTAAAAAGTATCATCATCGCTTTCAGACTCAAGGCGTGACTCACTTTCAGGGTAATAAGACCTTAATGTTTTTCTTTCATAGTTTCTGTCAAAATTGTGGTCTCGATTGTATCTGCTTGTTTTTCTAAAGGTGTTGTATCCTATATTGTTAGCCATAACAATTTTAGTGTCTTTATTTATGCTGACAGATCCAATTGGTATGATAATATGGCTGTCTCCATCTTTGTATACAAATTCATTTCCATTGTCGTTTGCTATAGCATCATGAACTTCATTTTTGCTGTCTTCTATTAAGCCTTTATCTACGTTTACGTCCAGATAAACAACGCGCTGCATATCTTTATTCACCCATAGATTATCAATTTTTCCAATAGTTCTGTTGTCAGCGTCTACTATTTTCCATCCTGTTACATCAGAATAGTTTGAAGCAACTTTATAGCCCGAAAGTTCATCCAGTCTGTATAAATTTCTATCTTTATTTTCCATACCTTTTTTTTTTTAATATTAAATTGTTTTCCCTCTAAGTTTATAGCAGGAAACCACTGATCACAGCGTTTATTATTCCTGCCAGTAACTTAATTAATTTGTAGTTCCCGAAGTTGTAGTGTTTTCGATTTCTACCCTTCTTTCACCCTGAGTATCGTTATCTCTCAAAAATATATAGTATACAAGTGCTGAGATTAACAGAACTACTACAATCCATGGCCATACAGCCTTCTTTTTCTCAATTTTAATTTCTGCCATAACTTATTTGTTTTTGTAATAAAATTTTAACTTTACTAAAGGTACAAATGAGGATAGCTTTAAAAAGTATTTAATTTCATTCAGAAGTTATACAATTCCCAGTATATTAATCTAATATGGAAAATCAGCCACATCAATTTTTATAAAAAAATAAAGATCCCGTTACAAAATGTTACGGGATCTTTATTAGTTTAAATCAACTAATTTCAATGAGAAATTGTTCTTAAATGCTTTTATTGAGCATCCCAGGCGGCACTTGCGTAATAAATTGAACTTGTTACGGGTGCTGTCCAGTAATCTTGACTGCCTCCACGGAAAGTATGAAGGCTTACTGCATTCACGTTTCGTTTAGAATCGTTAGTAACCCAGCGAATTGTTTGATTCAATATCTCTGTACCATTTACATAATATTTGACATATCCATTAGTATTGGAGCCAGTATTTAACTTAACAGATATCTGACAATTATATGTTACTCCTTCTTGTATGTAATATTTTTTTCCAAAATCATTGCCAAATTGCCCAGGCTGATCTCGATAATATACATAAGGCTGAAGATAAGCACCGCTTCCTTTGGCTGTATTTGATCCATTTGGGCAATACCACATAAATCTTGCACTGCCTCCATTTCCATCCCATCCTGGGTCGCCCCCGGTATTCTGATCACCAATTAAAATACCATAACCACATTTACCACCTCTGCTCCAATAAAATCCAGAATTAAATTTCATTTGGAACCAAACAGTATAAACGCCAGTTGACCATACACCATAAGATGTGCATAAACCGCCTGGACACGATAATGTATTTGTCTGTAATGTGATCGTTCTCGCTCCTGCACCACCGCCTGCAGCGACAGCGGCATCTTTGTTGGCATTCTGCTGTACCTCTTTGCTTGCGCTTTGTGAAACTTCATTTTTGACGGCTTGCGGTACATTCAAATCTTGTTCCTTTTCACAGGAATTAAACACTAATACTGTAATAAACAGTAAACTTAATAATTTCAGGTTTTTTTTCATTTTGAACAAATTAAAGGTTAGTAAATAATTAATGGTTAGTAAATGATAGATAGTGATACATTATTTTACGCCTAAACAGAAGACTTTTTTCCAATTTTCAAAATAAAAAGATTGTTTTATTTACTTATGTTTCATGCAGTTATATTTTGTTGTTTATTTTAAATCAGATCTAGATCTGTTTGGCAATTTGTAATGACATTACAAAGTTGAGTAATAACAATTCTAATGGAGAGTAAAAAAGTACGTTTTTAGATACAAAAAAATCCAGTTTAGATATTTTATGTACGTTTTAGATTTAATAATTTAATTTAAAAGAAATGTAAAGGCAAAGCGAATGTTTCCGATTCACTAATTTATGTTCTGAGGCATTATTTAAATATAAATTGATTATTTTTGTTTAATATTTTTAAAATAACATTAAACAAATTAAAATTCAACAATTACCAAATACCTGATAAGCTGGCTGTTCGCATTTATT
Source organism: Flavobacterium sp. KJJ (assembly GCF_000708595.2). Classification (GTDB taxonomy): domain Bacteria; phylum Bacteroidota; class Bacteroidia; order Flavobacteriales; family Flavobacteriaceae; genus Flavobacterium. The sequence goes on from NZ_JARP01000004.1 coordinate 50,881, forward strand.
TGCATGCTACTAATAAGCTTTCATAAAATATAGCAACTTTAATAGTTAAGCTCTTTTAGCACTAACGAAAATATTTATAATGATAAAAAGCAAAAAACCTGATAATGTTGTTTTTTCTACCGAGCATGGCTATAATGCAAGCCGGCTGCCGTATGCTACCAATGTAAGTGCGCCTGTAATAAAAGCAGATGATTTAGCAGGATGGAAAAACATAGGAATTAATAAAGTAAATAAAGAATTTCAAAGCAAATTCAATGAAATTAAGATTCAATACCAGAATCTAATCGAAGAATTTCAATGGAATGAATTGGTTTACAATGCCAAGTTTTCTTTTGAACCAATTGTTGGAGAAATATATCATCTTTATAAAGATAATGAAGGTTTTAACTTTCTTTCGCTGATAGGGCCAAACGAATGGAACAAAGAACATATTGGAACTTTTCAGCTTAACAGTGATAAAAAATGGGTTTTACTCGATCTTAAAAATCCCATTTTTTAAATACATTTTAATCTAATGAAAAAAATATTAAATTTCACGAGCAGTGATCTGCAAAAAATGGAAAAGCAAACTGCTGTACATCTGATAAATAGTGTAGGAGGCTTTAAAAGTGTAGCCTTAGTAGGAACTTCTGATTTGGAAGGAAACACTAATCTTTCCATTTTTAGTTCTTTTTTTCATATTGGCGCCAATCCTCCATTAATAGGAATGATTTTTCGACCAAGTCCGCCTGAGCGAGATACTATGCGAAATATTATTAATTCAGGTTTTTATACTATTAATCATATCAACGAAAACATTTACAGACAGTCACATCAGACATCGGCTCGATATAGTCGTGAAATCTCTGAGTTTGAAGTGGCTGGACTTAGTAAAGAGTATAAAAATAATTTTTTCGCTCCTTTTGTACTCGAAAGCAACGTACAGCTGGGGATTGAATTTAAAGAAAAAATAGACATTCAAATCAATAATACCACTATGGTTATCGGTGAAATAGTCCAAGTTTTCATTCCAGAAGACTGCTTGTCTGAGGATGGTTTTGTCAACTTAGAAAAAGCAAATACTGTTACCTGTTCCGGTTTAGACAGTTATCATAAAACCATACAGTTAGACCGATTAAGCTATGCAAAACCTAATATGGAAATAACATCATTGATTAAAAATTAAATTTAATAATTATTTAATCATAATATTTCAATTACTTAAATGATGCTTTCATTTTTTTTGTAATTTTAACCTGTCGCTCCAAATTGATAATAATAACTCAAATCCAATAGATTATGGGAACATTTGTTATTACCAAAAAAACAGAAGCGAAATTTCAGGTGCAGCTCAAATCAAAAACAGGCAAGGTTCTGTTGTGTTCGCAAGAATATTCATCTAAGATAAGCTGCAAAAAAGCAATTGAAAAATTCAGAGCCTATGCTCAGGACAAGAATAGCTTTCAAAAAAGGACAACTGTACAATGGGAACTCTATTTTTATCTTAAAACAGCTCAAGGCAAACCCATAGCCACAAGTATAAATTACAATACTTATCTCGCTCGCGAAAAAGCAATAAACACAGTAAAAAAAATTGCTCCAATTGCCGCTGTAGAAGATCACTGCTGAAGACTAAGATTTAATAGCGCTAATAATTAATTTTACAGGGCAATCTATGCTTTACGATTTTCCTATTAAATTTTGAATCATACCTTTAAAAATAAAGCCGTGAAAAGGCAAAACAGAATACCAGTATAATTTACCCAGAATTCCCTCGGGCTTGAAAGTAGCAGCCTGATATAGCGTATTGTTAATTATTTTAAATTCCAACCAAGCTTCGCCTGGCATTTTCATCTCGGCATACAAAATCAATTTTCCTTCTTTTTTGTTGGCATACACTACACGCCAGAAATCCACTACATCGCCCGGATAAATTACTGTTTTGTGAGTCCTTCCCCTTCTAAGTCCCACGCCTCCAAAAATTTTATCAATAAGTCCTCTCAGACTCCAAAGCCAGTCTCCATAATACCATCCTGTCTCGCCACCTATAGACCAGATTTTTTCAATAGTATAATCCCTGTCTTTGATTACTCTTTTTCGCCTGTCTATAAAACAGTCTTTTTTAGGAACTTTAAGATACTGCGTGACATTACCGGTAAATCGGCCGCTTATCATAGAGTCTTTCCAGCTCGAAAGGATATCATCCTCCTCTATTTTCAATAAGGCTCTTTTTAGTGCCTGTTCATACGAGATCGGATTTACATCTAGTAGAGAATTGATGCGATTATCACGGCATATCACTTCAACTTTCATACTGCTCACCAAGGCGGAAGCTAATTTAAATGATGTTGCCGTTACAAAGTAGAGCCAGTATGAAGACAATTTTGGTGTCATTACAGGTACAGTATAAATATACCTTTTAAGCTTTTTTGCCTTTGCAAATTCCAACAGCATTTCTTTATAGGTTAATATATCAGGTCCTCCTATATCAAAACTTTGATTGTAAGTTGCTGTATTAAAAAGTGATCTCGTCAGAAACTCTAAAACATCACTAATGGCAATAGGCTGGCATTTTGTATTGAGCCATTTTGGAGTAATCATTACAGGAAGTTTATCAACCAAATCCCTAATAATCTCAAATGAGGCACTTCCCGATCCTACTATAATTCCAGCTCTTAATGTAGTTGCTGGAATTAATCCGCTTTTTAAAATATTCTCTACTGCCTTTCGCGAAGACAAATGTTTCGATAATGAGCTGTCATTTACAATGCCACTCAGGTAAATAATCTGTTTGGCGTTGGTATGGTTTAGATACAGCGTAAAATTGCGCGCAGCAATACTTTCAAGTTCATCATAATTTGAAGCAGCACCTGACATTGAATGGATAAGATAGTACGCAGCATCAATATCATTCGGAATATTTTGTAGTGTGTTTGAATCTAAAAAATCTACTTCAACAACCGTTATTTTACTTGCAAATTCTTCTTCATAGTAAAATCTTTTGGTGTCTCTTACACAGCAAACAACTTCATGGCCTTTGCCTAACAGCAAGGGCAAGAGCCGTTTGCCTATGTAACCTGTCGCACCAGTCAGAAGAATTTTCATGTTTTTATTTTTTTATTATAATTTAAAACTCACCAAACCATAATCCATTTGAAAAACCTGTCCAGAAATCGAAGCAGCCTTTTCTGAAATAAGATAATCTGTGAGCTGTGCAACTTCATCTGCTTTCAAATAGTTTTTCATCGGATGGCGTTCCCTCATGTTTTCTTTCATGCGGTCATTTCGCAAAATCGAAGCTGATAATGAAGTCTCAGTAATCGTTGGCGCAATAGCATTTATCCTTACTACGGGAGCCAACTCAGCGCCAAGTGATTTTACTAACCCTTCAACCCCTGCCTTAGCCGTGGCGATACTGGCATGAAAAGGCATACCAAGCTTTGCTGCAACCGTACTGAACAACACAATAGAAGGATTGTTCCCTCTTTTTAAAACAGGCAGATATTTTTGAATAACACGTACAGCCCCAATTACATTAATTTCAAAATCATCCCTGAAGTCGGCTATGCTTAAACTTAAAATAGGTTTGAGATTAATAGATCCTGGGCAATAAATCAAGGTATCAATATCTTCAATCTCCGGCAGTTCATCGTGAAGTACGTCTGCCTGAAAATTTATTAAGTTTGGATGGGAAATGTCCGGCACAGTCCTGCTTATATTATAAACAATTTGAGATTCGAGCTGCTGCAGCAGAATTGCACTGCCAATTCCTTTACTCCCGCCGATAATTAAAATCTTATTCATTTTTTAAAATTTAATGTTTTCATTATGCTCTTTCTCAATCTTCTTAATTAAGATTCAATAAGAAAATGAGATTTTCATTATTAAATTAGAACTGCCTTATAAAGTAATTTCAAATTTGCAGTTATACATTGTTAAAGATACTAAAATGTTTAACTATTTTAAAAAAAACCTAAACAAAATAAAATCTAATTCATTACCTTAGCTAGGATGGTTAGAAAATATAACTTTAATAATCATTTCTAAATTTGGATTTTATCTAATAGCATTTTTAAAACCACATTAAATTATGACACCAAATAATAATGATTTTTCGCCTATCGAACTCGACCGCATTATTGAAATGGCTTGGGAAGACCGAACCACTTTTGACGCTATAAAATTTCAGTTTAATTTAACTGAATCAGACGTTAGAAAGCTTATGAAAAAAGAATTAAAATTCAGCAGTTATAAACTATGGCGAAAAAGAGTTGAAAATTGCAGTACTAAACATAGAGAAAAACGCCTACAGACAATCGATCGCTTTAAATCAGATCAACAGCGTATGATATCTAACAACAAAATTTCGAAACGAAGAGGAAGATAATCAATATATTATAAGAAAATTCCGGATTGGAATTGTGAAACACTTTACTAAACTAATGTAATGAAAGGATTTTAAAACAAAATAAATTCACCAACAAAACTAAATCAAAAAGCTATGTACCGAAATATGGGGCTCTTAAATGATATAGTGGACAATACACCCTTGCCCATTGCAGTGTACTCAGGAAATAATCTCAAAATAGAACTTGCAAATACATCTATGATCAAAACATGGGGAAAAGGCGATCAGGTCTTGGGAAAAAATTACCTCGATGTGCTGCCAGAACTTAAAAAAGAGGACTTTTTTGAACAGGCCACAACTGTAATGAAGTCCGGCATACCTTTTCATGGCAAGAATAAAAGAGTAGATTTAATTATCGAAGGTGTTATGACCACCCATTATTTCAACTACAGCTTTATTCCACTTAAAAATGCCGATGGTACTGTTTATGGCGTTATGAATACAGGTACAGATGTTACAGAGCTGCACTTGGCACAACAGCAGATAAAAAACTCAGAAGAAAGGCTGAGAATGGCAATCGATGCTTCTGGTCTTGGCACTTACGAAATAGACTTGGTTACAAAAAAAATTAAAACATCTGGTAATTTTAATTCAATATGGTCTGTGGAGGGCGAAATTTCTAATGAAGAAATCATTGCAAAGCTTCATCCTGATGACTTGCCTGTACGTGAGAAAGCTCATGAAGAAGCAGTCAAAACGGGAAAGATATGTTATGAAACACGAATTATAGATAATGATGATACCATAAAATGGGCTAAAATTAAGGGTGAAATTATCAAAGATGAAAATAATGTTCCAACTACTATTATTGGAGTTGTTCAGGACATTAATGAACAGCGAAAATTTGAGGATGAACTAAAAAAACAGGTAGCCAGCAACACGGAAGAGCTAAGGAGATCTAATGATGATCTTTTGCATTTTGCCAATGTGGTGAGCCATGATCTGAGAGAACCTGTTCGAAAAATAAAAATTTTTAATACTCTTTTGCGCAATGAAAAAGACATTGATTTTAATGACAACTGCATCAAGTATTTAAATAAAATAGATCAGAGTACTCAAAGAATGCAAAATCTTATTGAAGGTATTCTCTCCTATTCGACTTTAAGCAAGAACACACAGCCGAATGAACTCATTAATCTTAATGAAATTATTGAAAACATAAAAATAGATCTTGAACTTATTATTAAAGAAAAAGGAGCCATATTCGTTGGTTGTGATCTTCCAGAAATAGAAGGAGTTCCTATTCTTATAAGCCAGCTTTTTTATAACCTGATGCAAAATGCATTGAAATTCTCTAAAGCTGAAGAGCCTCCTAGAGTAATAATTACCTGTTCTTCAACAACTATTGACGGTGCTGAAGCAGTACAGATTTCAATCAAAGATAATGGTATAGGTATGGATGCCACTTTTGCAGAAAAAATATTTAATGCCTTTGAAAGACTGCATTCTAAAGATGAGTACGAAGGAAATGGTCTTGGACTTTCTCTATGCCGAAAAATTGCCAAACGCCATAATGGAACAATTACGGCCACTGGTGAAAAAGATAATGGAGCAGAATTCATAGTAACCTTGCCTTTAAAACAAGATAAGCTGCTTAACGAAGTGATTATTTAATATTCGAAAGGCAAAAGATAAAAAAGCACAACATACAGACATTCATATAGATTTTACCAGCATCTTATATAAAATCATAAAGACTGATAATTATATAATTAGAGCTTCTAATTGTATAATATTGAACCTTGTTTAAGTTTTAATTTTATACTTATAACATCAAGTATAAAATCATAAAAAAATATAATTATGGAAAACTTAATCAATCAGGAAAATCTTGAAGACATCAGAGAATTTATAGAAGACAAAATCAGTGATGTTCCCGGCGAACTTATATTGTTTGGAGCAGTGGGCGCTTTGCTTTTATCTTCTTATCTTAATAAAACTGGTCATAAGCAGGCTGGTTCTGTAATAGGTAAACTGACTCTTCCTATCATAGGTATTGGAGTTGCAAAATACAAAGACGTTTTAAAATCAGAACTAGAAAATTTTCAGCAACAGTCAGCGAATGTGATAAATACAGCACTTGATGCTTAATTATTTATTTGCGTGAGATGCGGAGAAATTGTTTTTGTAACATATCGCGCATCTCATGCTAATATCTAACTCATAAAATAATTTATTATTATTTCTTTTGCTTAGCTTCAAACTGTATAATTAAGTCATTCAAAAGAGTAACTTCATCGTGAGTAATAAGACCTTCCTGCTCATAAGGTACAATTACATCTATCACAAAATCATATTCATGGATATCTTTAATTTTTTTTCTCTTTAAGATTTTTACCATCTTATTTTCTCTCTTGAATGGTAAATTTTGTCTTTTAATTTCTTTCCAAAATTCTTCGACAAATACTCCATGCATCTCTTGAAATTTAGTAAATACAATTTCTATACTATATTTTAGGCTCTTTAAATTTCTAAATTGAGGCTGTGGATTTAAAATGCCTTCCTTTATTTCTAAGTTAAGATTTACAACATGGGAAATTGTTTTTTCTTCCCATCCAATCGGTGGATGTTTTTTTATAATATCTATTGCAATGTCTATTGCTTTGGATAAGTTAACTGAACTTTCCTGATATTTATCCATTTTTTATAATCTTACTTCTTATTAATTAAAAATATAATAATTCAATACCATATTTTAAAAATTTATTAATCCATTGATTTGTAGGACTTATGCCATTTATACTATTTCCGGACATACCTTTTTTACGCCAATTTTCAATTTGTATCTGCTCACTTCCCCTAATTGCCCAATAAGCAGGATCATCATATCGAGCTCCATATCCTCCTACTATAGTTGCAGGCAAAGAACTCGAAAGTGTTGCTGGTCCATAACCCTTTATGTGATGATCTATATCTCTTCTTTTCACAATTTGCTCAGGAGGACCTTTTCCGCTTGATCTACCAACATAAACTAATTTTCCATCCAGACTCGTTTTCGTATAAGTTACATAATGAAAATCAGAAGGATCGAGTGATCTATGAATTGCATCGACAATTCTCTTGCATCATCCCTTATAACTTCTCGGTTATCCCAAACCCAAATACTTGTTGCAGTCCCCCAAGCAACAGGAATTAATACATCATCAGCAACTCCTATTCCTGTTACATCATCAGCAACTAGTCCTAAAGAAGTCGCCCCCTGCATATGCAAATGCCTCATTATTATATCTCGATGCTGTTTCGGTTTGACTAGACTTGTATAATTGGGCATATTTCCCGTCTCCTGAGCTTACAGCACTAGCACCTAAAGCTGGCTTATTATTATAATTATCAATATAACTGTTAGTCGCTTCTGTAGCATATGATGATGCTACTCCTGACCCTGTACTAGAAAATGCACTCATCCATGTATTCAAATTCCACTTGAAAGGATTAGCCTCACCACTTGAGGCACCTCCATGAACATAAGCAGAAAATAAAGATCCTGCTACTAAATTCCAAAATTCACCGCTTTGATCTGTATATTTCAGCGGGTTATTTAAAACATATCCGTAACGATTATAATTCTGGGTATTAAAAGGATCCTGAATATTGTTATCCGGCTGCAAAAACCTGCGAAGTTTAGGATCATATAAACGACCATTCATGTTAATAATCCCAATACTTTGTATGTGTTCATGTCCAGTATATCCTCTGTCAAGAACAGATAAGCCAGACAATACATTGCCTGCTCCGTCCTGTACTTTTAGAATACCTCCCCATGCGGGCAATAGACACAATCCTTTTCAACAATGTTATTGGTGAAATTTTTAATATTCTTGCCGTGCTTCTTATTCGTAAACCTTCATTGGTTAACTGAATAATCTTTTTGTTTGTGTTTAATTTACAAGTATTACTCGTGTAGTACTCTACTTTTGTTTTGCTGCAATTTGAACATTTAAATCTGGTCTTACCTGACGAAGTAAAACCATGTTCAATGAGTTTCCCTCCACATAAATCGCATACCACACTTTTGATAAACTAGCTTCCATTTTATTCATTTTTAAAGCATTTTAAACCTTAAAAATAAAAGGAATGAGTATAATACTTATCCCTTTAAGCGAACTTTATTCAATAAACACTGATTATCAATGTCTTTTCATTTCAAAAAATAAAAACCACACAATTGATACATTACCCTTCATTATTTTGTAAATTATCTATAAAAATTTTTTTTATTGGTTTTATACCACTTCCCAAAATTTTTGTAGTTTCCATAAAATTGATTAATTCAATGATGGATCTTTCAAATTTTATAGATTGAAGTTTATCTTCTATATAAACTTCCCAAACTGCTCCAGATCCACCCCACATATCAATTCCATTGATGTTTTTCCTAAACTCATCTAGATGCTTAAATTGAATTAAATCAATTAAATTTAAAATAATATTGGCTTGTGCACTAAGTTTCTCATCGCTTAGTACATCTAATATTTTGCTTAAAATTCTTATATAATTTTGCAAATCACAATCTGATAACTTTAATGTTTTTTGTTTATTTTTAAAAAAATTGAACATAATTAGAATGGTTTTTTGAGTTTCGGTTTCATAGGATTATTTAATTGATCATATCTTTGATAAAGTTCCAGTGGCAATCCACCAGTATTACCATCTAATGGAGCAGCAAACCATCTTCCAATATTAATATCTCTCAATTGGATTGTTCCTTTTAATAAATATTCCCCTGTATTTACATTTGGTAGTCCAGCTAGATTTCTATAATTAGGTATATATTTAGGATTTATTAATGAATATGATTTACCAAACTCTGATGAACCTCCTCCATAAACTCTAAAAACATTCACTTCAATGCCTCCAATTCTTGTAGCAATACTCTCTGCTAGATATGGCGCAGCCAATGATACTGCAATATCTGGTGCACTGTATCCAGCTGCATAGGACCAATCATAAATAGACATATTAGTAATATTGTTATAAATCTCTCTTTGATAATCCTTACTTGCATTAAAAAACAAACTTCTACCATTTAATATATCACTTTTAAAACTGCTCATGGTATTATACCAATATACAGGATCACCTGCCTGATAATCGACAAAATTAGAAACTTCAATTACCCTGTCATTTAACCCACTTTCAAATGCATTATTTACTTTAGGAAAAAAACCAAGGATGCTTTCTCCAGTAATATCTCCAGAACTTATTGCACTGGCACCTAAAGCTGGCTTATTATTATAGCTATCAATATAGCTGTTAGTCGCTCCCGTCGCATATGATGATGCTACTCCTGACCCTGTACTAGAAAATGCACTCATCCATGTATTCAAATTCCACTTGAAAGGATTAGCCTCACCACTTGAAGCACCTCCATGAACATAAGCAGAAAATAAAAATCCTGCTACGAAATTCCAAAATTCTCCGCTTTGATCTGTATATTTTAGAGGATTATTTAAAACATAACCGTAACGATTATAATTCTGGGGATTAAAAGGATCCTGAATATTGTTATCTGGCTGCAAAAACCTGCGAAGTTTAGGATCATACAAACGTCCATTCATGTTTATAATCCCTACACTTTGAATATGTTCATGTCCTGTATAGCCTCTGTCAAGAATCGTTAAACCAGACAATACATTACCAGCTCCGTCCTGGACTTTTAAAATATCTCCCCAAGCATCAAACAAGCGTTTTTCAACTATTATTCCACTTTCATCAGTAACAGCTAAAATAGTCCCTTGATAATCGCGTTGTAAATATAAATAATTTCCTGAATTTATACCATCACTTTTAAAAACAGCTGGGGCAGAATATCCGTCACCGCCAACATAAGTAACAAACTCAAATTGTCCAGTCGTTTTGTTTTCCTTAATTTCCATGGTACCATCAGCAGAATAGTGCTTACGTAAGGGCCTCTCCAGCTTATCTTGTAAACTGCCATAAAACATTGCACTTCTCTGGCTATCATCATTGTAAACAAAACTTACTTTATCAACGCCTGTTTCTTCAATCTGCACAGGACTTTTAAATGTATTATAAGAAATGTCTAAGAGTCTATTTGCAGCAACTGGATTACTTGTTTTTCGGATCTTTACGTCATCAAACCATACGCTTCCGCTACCCATAACATCTAGCCTAAGTCTTAATGATTTTACACTTGCTGGAACCAAAACTGTCATTTCTATTTGTGTCCATGTATTTAAAATTGGTGTATATTTACTGGCTACATAAGAGAAATATCCACTTTCATTTGCATTATATTCAAAAAGTGTCAATTGACCTAATGGACCATCCGAGTAAACCCAGCCTGAAAAAGTGTACTCCGTATCAACTACATTGTTAATTGGCATTGAAACGTCAGATTGTACGTAACTAATTGATACCCCAGAAGGAGCTGTATTTATTTTCACAGCATTTTTACCTGTAAATGATTTAGTATTGTCGTAAGAAATACATTGAGTATTATATGCTCCTAGTGACCATCCTTTTCTATCCTCCATACTGTCATTAAACATTCCCTCCCTATTCAAATAATATCCTGTCGCTTCTTGACCAAGTTCAATAGAACTGTTCTGATATGGCTTATCTTGAAAAATATAATTATAACTTCCTAAATTATTTTGTGTAATCCTGCCTTTATCATCATAAGACTGTATTTCCTCTACACCTTGAATATTATTAAATTTCGTTAAACGATCTTTATCGTCATAATCGAAATTTTCATTCCACGCAAACAAGTTATTAGTTCTGCTTATCAAATTCTCCTTGGCAGGATTAAAACTGGTATTTAAAGTCAAAATATTTGCTGAAGGTGTTGTTTTATAATATTTAAACTGGGATGCAAATCCATTATTATAATCTTTAGTAATAGTTGTAGGCCCGCTTTTTGCACTTAATAGCTGACCTCTGCCGTTGACTAAATTTGTCTGCCAGACAACATTACTGGTAATACTGTCTAATATTTGATAATGAACACCATTAAGATATGTATTGCGTATTGTTTTACTGCTTTGTGAAGTTCCAATTTTTGCCGTTGAATTTTCAAACTCTATTCGTCCTAATGCATCGTATTTATACCTCTTTATAAATATTGCATAAGGAGTAGTCTCTGTTTTTTGACTTATTCGCTTTGATGTGTCATATTTATAATCAGTTATAGTGTTAGTTTTATTTTCTAAATCTTCATATTTAATCTTGATCAATAATTTATCAGAATTGTAGGTATAAGTTGTCTTTGAATCTGTCTTATTTCCTTTTATTGTTTTAGTATCTAATTTACCAAGACTTGTTAAATTGTAATTTGTTATCCCGTTTGGATTCTCTTCTTTTATTAAATCCCCAAAATCATTATAACTGTATTTAAAAGTACCTGCAGAAGGATCTATAAGCTCTTTTTTCCTGCCCCATCCATCGTACAATATTTTAGTTTCTATGCCTCCAAAATTAATTTTACTTAAATTGCCATTGGGAGAATAAGTGTAGTCAATAGTTGAAGAACCATCAGACATTGAAGCTATTTTTCCTATAGCATTTTTTAAATATGTTTCGTTTTTTGTTCCGTCGCTTATTTTTGTTGTCAGATTAAGAGAATTATCAATGTCTGTTATTTTTCCTGTAGAGGCAACACTTTGAAATACTCTTCCGTACACATCATACTTTGTCTCATTCCATTGCGAGGGACTTGATCCAATATAAGGATCACTGACTTTTATTGTTCTGTCATAAATATCATAGAGATATGAAATATACGAGAATGTTCCCATTATATTTTTAACTCCCGTTTTTGTTTTTCTGCCAAGATCATCAAAAGTCTCTTCCTCCACACTTCCGTCACTTCCCGATTTTGTTAGAACTGTATTCCCATTAGCATTTACATAATTAAATGTTACAGCATATCCTAGATAATCGGTTTCTTTTGTTTTTTTAAACCATGAATCATATTCATACAAAGTAGTTTGAAGAAGAGGATTTATTGTAGATTTTAATGTCCCGTTTGCATTGTATTCAAATGATGTAGTTAATTTTTCAACATCGATACTTTTCTTCAAAAATCGTCCTGTAGGATCATATTCAAAACTAGTTTCTCTTGTATCAGCACCAGCTTTAAGTGTTTTTTTAATGATATTTCCAAAAGGATCATAGAATAAATTCTCCGTAATTTCACTTGTATCAGCATCACCTTTTTTCTTTATTTCTGAAATTAAATTATTGGAATATGAATATAATTCTTCATTGCTAGAAGTGCCTCCTGAAGCTGTAACAACTTGTGATTTTCCAGTAAGACGCCCTATGTAATAAGCAGAACCATTTGTTTGATTTTCGTAAGTTATAACGCCCGTAGTAGTGTGTACGGTTTGTGCTCCTTCGATTATTTTAATTGTAGTCTGTATTGGATTGTTATACGGATCATAATTTACATAAGTTTCTGAACCCGTATTATCTAAACCATTATAATTTTTGATAATTGTATTTTTAATTTTAAAACACTTATTTGGCAAAACATCACTTTCATAACTTAATCTTGATTTTGCTATATATTCAACAGGAGTATTTGGTGAATTATTAGCCTCTTCGTTTATTTTTGCAGAAAACGTACTGCCCGATTTAATCCATGAATTAGGCTTTAAAGTAATACTTTGCGTTGCCACCAAATTATCTGTTTCTGTAACAGTGTAATTATTATTTTTAATAATTACACTGTCAATTTTATTTTCTGAAACCCTTAAAGGATCGTGCATTCCTAATACAGTATAATTTTCAATATTTACTCCTCTTAAAGTTATATCATTTTTAGAAATAGTAGAAATTATAGCATCTTCACTATCATACCAATTAGTTGTAACTGTTGATCTAAAACCTAAAAAACCTAAACCTTCAACATTAGATACCGCACCATAATATTGAAAATTCTTCTTTTTATAACTTGCAGAACTTTTTCTCTCAAGCAGACTGACAACAAAAAAGTTAGGATCATTTAGAATATCTATATTAGGATAGTTTTCCGTGTTGCGACTGTTGAAATAAACTGAATATTGTCCTTGCTTAGAACTTACATCTAAAGGTTTGTAAGAAATAGTTTCGATTACTCCATTACCAGTTGTAATTTTATTTAGCAAAACATCAAACTTGTTATACCAGACAAAATCCAGACTATTAATAGAACTTCCACTTATTATTGAGTATTTAAAATTTTTATTGGCATCGTCCAGATTTGCAAATATTGGTATAGGATATCTTTTTACTGCATTTGTTGAAGAGACATTAACGGTAGCCATAAATTTAGCTGTAGATTCTGTAAAAGACAAATTCATAGCAATCTGAAATCTCGTAGCTTGGGGAGTTCCTTTAGGTCTTGGATTTGGACCTCCGCTGTTGTCACTTTCAACTGTAAAATTTTGCTGATTTAAAATATCTGTTTTGCCATCACCAGTAAAATCTCCAGCAATAAAAGTGTTTTCATTTAGACTCGTAGTCCAATTATTATTATTTGTTGTAATGTCATCATAGTGTTTAATCTGAGATTGATTATATTTTATACCTATTGTTCCATTAATTTTGTTAAAATTTATACCTGTTGACAAATAAAAATTCCAGCTGTCTTGATCAATTGCAGTGGGAATAACAAAATCAGCTTTTCCGTCACCATTATAATCTCCCATTAAAATAGGCCTGTTCAGAACAATATCTGCATCGATGTTTGGGGACTGAAATAGCTGTATAAACTGGTTATTGTCATTAAGAGAATAAACTGCTACCTTTCCAATTCCAAAAATATACAAATCCGATTTTCCATCACCATTAAAATCTGCAACAACAATTCTTTCATCGTTTGTAATTGAAATACTGCCGGATTCAGTGGCAAAACTTGTTGAAATTCTTTTATCAAAATTCAGAAACAAAGTAGTTCCTCCATCATAGTCACGCTCGTAAGTTGTACATCCTGATGTCCAAGGGTATGTAAATGATCTTTCAACTACAACAATGTCTGTTATGCCATCACCATTAAAATCACCGCTGACAAAAGATCTCGGAATATCATTCTCAAAATGATAAGAAATCAAGTTGGCTCCAGATTGAACTGCAGCTTTTTTGGAAGTATTTGCAACAAGATCTGGATTTTCACCCCCACATTCGTTTTGGTAGTCCAAAATGAATCTTGGAAAAGTATAGGTTTTTTGATCCTGCTGTACAATTCCATATCCATCAAAAATATAAGTAGTAAAAACTCCCTGTTGTACTGTTGCCCAACCTTGTTTTGTTTGCAATTTAAAGCCTGAGGTATTATTTCCTTCCAAAACTGTCATAGGAAATATCTCTTCAAATGCAGCATCAAGATTGTATTGATAACCAAGATTAATAATATCAGGCGATGCGGTAATATCGTTGTATAGCAAATATTTTTTCTTTGCATTTCCAGTTGTTAAAGGATATAATATCACGTCTGTTTTTCCGTCACCATTAAAATCTCCAGATATATTTCCTGTTGTCTGATAATCTATATTGCCTAATCCTAAGTTAGCCGGTGTAAGGTTTACAAAACCATTATTTACTAAATTTCCGTATGTAAAAACAGTTGGGTTATAACTTTTAGAATTATCACCGCTTTTTTCTGTTATTGTAGTAAGTCTTTGATATTCTCTATAAGTTTCATCATAACCAAGAACATAATTTCGATAACCAATACCATTTGTAAGTATTTTAATCGTATTTAAAAGATTATTTCTTAAAACACTTTGTCCTCCTATATAACTCTGCTCGGGTCTTTTTCTTGGTATATATGAAAACAGAACTTCGTTAATAGGACTTGTAGTTGATAATGTGCCATATTTAATTGATGAAATATTTACATCATTATTGGAAGAAGAATACTCATAGCTAATTCTCGCCCCTTTTGAATTTTCCCAAGTAGTTATTGACCATGCAGTTATAGATCTTGAATCAGAAGAATTTCCGTAATAAGCAATGGATCCGTCAGGATATTCAACCTTAAAATATTGAGGGCCGTAATTAGCTCCGCTGGAATGAACTCCATAAGAAGTTATTCTTAGGTTTGAAAAATTTTCTGTTTCATACACTGTTTCATTTGCGCCATAAGTCCCTGTTTTTACTATTAGTCGCATTCCGTCAAGAGCAAATCTATCCAGTGAATCGAAATCTACTGGATCTACAGTACCATCATGGTATCTTGTCGATGCAACTCGTGTAATTCCTGATACGCCTGTTATGTTCCATCCAAAACCTGCAATTCCGTTTCCGCCTTGACTGTTATACTGCAGTCCAATGTTCGGTTCGACTCCATTTATTCCCGATGGCACAGCAATTGGAACAGTATAGTTTGAGGCTCCAGATAAGGAAACAGATAATTGACCGTCTGTAATTCCTACTTCAGTTGAAGAACCTGTAAGAGTTTGTGCATTAACAAATAAACTTAATGAAAAAAAAACAAGTAAAAAGTAAAGCTTGCTCATGATATTATTGCTTAATGATTTTAATAGATTTTTGGTCTCCGTTACTGTAATAGAGCATAACGGCATAAACTCCAGTTGGATAATCCTGAAAAGGAATATTCTGGCTTTGATTATTTGACGATGGCTGATACGATCGTAAAAGCTGTCCGCTTACATTAAAAACCTGAATCGAGCTTACATAATTATTCTCTTTAAGTTCCCACTTTATATAGAGTTCTTCTTTTACCGGATTAGGATAATACGAAATAACATCTTGCTCTGAAAATTTAAGAAGATCAGCATCTGTTAAGGCATCTATTTCTTTAACCCCTTTTGCTGGTTTTGTCGAAGGGATACAGCCCGTAAGACATAATTCTCTTAGAATTTGGTTTCCAGCGGCATCGTAATTAAAAGTAATTTTCTGTTGGGCATGTGTAAAAACACAGATTCCTAACAGTATTAGAGTAGTTATTTTTTTCATATAAAATAGATATTATTTGGTTTCAAGAACCTGCAGTCTTGCGGCCAATTCTTCGATAATTTTAGTGAGCTTTTCAGTGTTTTTCTGCTGTTGAATTGTATAAAGAGTCAACTCTTCAATTTTCTGGAGCAGCTTAGCATTCATTTCTCCCAGATTAATTCCATTTTTTAAAACCTCTTCCTGGCTAGGAATATTTTCTAAATGTCCTTTTTCAGTAATATGCTTTTCAACTTCTTCTAACGTTGGCAGAGTATATTCTTTTTTAAAGACATAATCTGGCCAGCCAATCATATCTACTTTTACTTCTTTGGAGTGGATTGTGCCGTTTACAGCTAGTTTTGAATCTGGGGTCGCGGTTCCGATACCTACATTACCATCATTTGCAACAATGGCGTTGTTGTAAAGCTGAAATTCAGGACGTCCGGAATTTGATGCAGAAAGTATTAAAACTTGTTCTTGATTATCAATATGATTTGAAACTGTAAAATCTAAATCAATTGCATTTCCCCTATCCATTGTTTTAAATCGCCATCTGTATCTATCAGGATAATCTGCTGCTAGAATAATGTTAGTTGTTTCGCCATTGTTCCCATAAATGTGGAGCTTAGCTTCTGGAGCGGTAATTCCAATTCCGACATTTCCATTTATAGTCTGGTTTCCGGTGAAATTATTTATTCCTCGTATTGCCAATTCATTCCAAGAGTTCCAAGTATTCGTATCTCCGTTTTTTGTCCTATACGATATATGATTGCCTCCGCTTGGCCCATAATCTGAACTTATTTGGGTGTCATAATCATTAGTAGTAAAACCGCCATAACTTATAAGCGATCCATTCCATGGTGTTCCGGATGATGCATATGCAAAAGTGTAGCCTGCTTTAAAAGTGTCCGCTGTTCCTGGGTTTCCTATACTTGAGGTTGGATTTAAACTTTGCGCCATCAAATTAATGTTATTAAACAGCACTAATATTATTGTAAGCAATATCGATTTCTTTAGCATTTTTTATGATTTTTAGTTAGCTTCAACTTTTTTTAATCGACTTTCTAAATCGATGATTTTTTTGTTTTGTTCAACCACATAAAGTGTTAATTCCTCAATTTTCTGAAGCAGTTTAGCATTCATTTCTCCCAAATTAATCCCATTTTTCAATACTTCTTCTTCACTTGGAATATTTTCTAAATGACCTTTTTCAGCAATATGTTTTTCAACTTCTTCTAAAGTAGGCAGTGTGTATAGTTTTTTAAAGACGTAATCTGACCAGCCTGTTAAATCGACTTTTACTTCTTTCGAATGGATTGTGCCGTTTACCGCTAGTTTTGCATCTGGAGTTGTTGTACCTACTCCAACATCTCCTGTAATTCCAATTGTTAATGCTGTGATTGGAGTAGAACCGTTATAACTTGTGTTAAATGTATAGCCATGATATGAAGACAAAATCATTTTATCGCCAAATGGCACATTGATTTTTGAAAAATTACCAGCTACCCCAAAATATAAAACAGGATTATCCCCGGTAGTATATCCACCTGAAGATCCAGAAATAAATAAATTTTGCTTAATCCTTGCATCACCATTCACTGATAATTTTGCATCAGGATTTGTTGTACCTATACCTACATTACCATATTGTGGATTTATTATTGTATTATTACCCAACTCATTTATATAAAGAGGCAATGACGCATGTGATTGTATCCAGCTATAATTAAAATTACCACCTATTTTTAAATTAGTTCCTCCAATTGTCTCAATAGTTAATCCTCCAATGCCAGACTGATCATCAGGAACCCTAAACCTACCTGCACCTATAACGTCTAATTTAACCAGCGGATCTAAAGTACCTAAACCAACGTTACCATTTGGATCAAATTTATTTTGTCCAAAATTGACATAGCCATTAAGCAGTATAAATAGTAATATAATTTTTTTCATCATTAATATTTTTATAAATATATTTTAATTAATGTGTTAATAAATCAAACCTGTTTTTCAAATCTTTATTCTCTTTTTCAATCTTATTCATTCGATTATTTTGTTCAATCATATATAAAGTTAACTCCTCAATTTTTTGCAAAAGCTTAGCATTCATTTCTCCCAGATTAATTCCATTTTTTAAAACTTCTTCCTGGCTAGGAATATTTTCTAAATGTCCTTTCTCTGCAATATGTTTTTCGACTTCTTCTAACGTTGGCAGAGTATATTCTTTTTTGAAGACGTAATCTGGCCAGCCTGTTAAATCTACTTTTACTTCTTTGGAATGGATTGTGCCGTTGACTGCTAGTTTAGAATCTGGTGTTGTAGTGCCAATGCCAATATTTCCCTCTGAGTTTATTCTCATTTTTGGAACTCCATTAATCTGAAATTCTTGAAACTTATTTGCATCATAATAATTTTCACCTGAACCGACATTATCTATTAATATATAGCCATTAACTCCAACTGATTTAAATGAAGTTGTTCCAGCTATTGTATTGATTGATTCCAGCTTTGAAGTTGGGTTTGTTGTTCCAATACCAACATTACCCAAATATGGCTGCAATACTATTGGTTTTCCTAACATATCATATATCAAAAAAGAATTTGCAACCCCAGAACACCTTAAATAAGCATTGTTAGCATCAGAACCCAATTCACTATAATAAGAAGAATTAGTTTCTCTAAATCTCGTACTACCAATAACATCTAATTTACTTAAAGGATTTGATGTTCCAATTCCTACATTTCCCAAATATGGTTGCATTACTATTGGCTTTCCTGATGTATCATATATCAAAAAAGAATTTGCAACTCCAGAGCTCCTTAAATAAGCATTGTTCGCATCAGAACTTAATTCGCTATAATAAGAAGAATTAGTTTCTCTAAATCTCGTACTACCAATAACATCTAATTTACTTAAAGGATTTTCTGTTCCAATACCAACATTTCCTGAAGGCATAGGGAAAATATTTTGGGCAAAATTAATTTGGATCGTGAATAAGGCAAATAATGCTATTTTTTTCATGTTTATTTACTTTCAATTTTTTTTAATCGTTCTTATAAATCTTTCTGATTTATTTTAAGATATTCATTTTCTTTTTTCATTTCAATCATATAGAGCGTCAATTCCTCTATTTTCTGCAAAAGTTTGATGTTCATTTCAGATAAATTAATTCCATCTTTCTGCATTTCATGAGCAGATGCAATTTCAGGTAAATGC
This sequence comes from Flavobacterium sp. KJJ, assembly GCF_000708595.2. Taxonomy (GTDB): domain Bacteria; phylum Bacteroidota; class Bacteroidia; order Flavobacteriales; family Flavobacteriaceae; genus Flavobacterium. Next base: position 70,389 of record NZ_JARP01000004.1, read on the forward strand.
TTGTTTTCTGTAATGTATTTTTCAACAGAATTTAAAGAAGGCAAATCGTAATTATTTTCGAAAACAAAATCGGCTCCAGCATCTACGGTTACTTTTACTTCACGGGAATTGATGTTTCCGGATACTGTTAATAATGAAGTAGGATTTGCGGTTCCTATACCTACATAGCCGTTTCCTTTTATAATAAAAGAAGTTCCATTTCCTCCTATATCTCGTACTCTGAAAAAACTGCTTCTGGCAGCGTTTTCTGACGTACCAAAAGATTGTACATCTATCGTAAGGGCATTAATTAATTCCTGACTTCCAGGAAAATTTAATATAAGCTGAGATGCATTAAGAACTTTTGCTGTAAAATCAGTAGTTGAGTTATTTAGATTTCCTGAATGCCAAATTCTACTCCATCCTTGCCAGCTGTTAGACCATCTTCCAAAGTATAATTCATTTGTTCCTACACCGTTAACTAAGCTTGCATAATTATTAACATCAAAACCGAAATTTATCCCTTGATAATAATTTGATCCTAAAGTATTGTTAGTAGGCGTGACAGATATCCATTGTCCGTTTACACCTGAAAAAGATTGTAGGTTTGTTTCCATATTTCGTAATGGAAAGTAAGATTGGCCTTTTGCTGATAGAGCAAATAGTATGATTAAAATTAAGATTGATTTTCTTTTCATTTTATACTGAATGTATTGGTGAGTCTAAAAAAGCTGTCAAAAGCAATTTTTTCCAACTGTTAAAACTTCGTTAATTAAAAACGCTCAAATAAACAAAATCACTCAGAATATATTTTACGGGTTTCCACATTTTGAATGAAATTATATTTATATTCCATTATTTTATTGTAAAAACACATAAGAAGTGCCATATGCAAGCAAATTGGGAGTCTATAAACTCCTTAATTGCAAAAAGTGTTTATGATAGAAAAATGAGGAAATGCTTTATAGCTGAAAATATTGTAGAATATTTAATCTATTAATGTATTCGCAATAGTATGAAAGCATTTAATCTACATGAAATAATTTTAGAATTAAAATCTGTAAGAAGCATGAATACCTACATTACAAAAAAAATATACACATAATTTTCTAATCCCTCAAAATATCCTCGACAATACGCAACGAAGCCGCTTCGCAAAAATCAAGGCCTGAATAATCCGGATTAAGTCCGCCAATGTAAGGCACTGCCATAATATAAAGGTTTTTATTATAAGCGCCGTATTGATCGATAATCTGAAAATTGTCATTAATTGCTATTCCAGAAACATTCATAAAATAATCTCCGTGTGCATCTTTCTGGATGGTTTCTTGATCTTTCGTAAATGCGTCATGTCCAGCTTGTGTCGATTTAAACTTTAGGCGGGCGGGACTAATTGCTTTTTGGGAAAGCAGACTCTTAAAAGGAAAATCATTATAAGATAAATGTGGCTGTCCCACACAATCAATAAATGTTTTGTAATAAACAGATTGACTTTTATTATTGCTGTCAGTGAAATTATATAGAATACCTCCTTTATTTTGAGGTTCAACTGTGCTGTCAGCACCAACCGGAACAAGATCCAGAACACCGGCCTGATGAAGTGCAAGCAATTCTTCGCAAGATTTCTGCGGAACAAATGCAATTACAATCGAAATTAGCGGCATTAGAACTTTTTGAAGGCGTTGCATATCTTCTGCAGATAAATATTTAGCAGGATGGTTCATCGCAAAACTGAGAACGGCCAGCATTTCTTTCCAATAAACTGACTCGTGCCTTTTGATTGATTTCTCTGCCTGAACATATTCAGCTTTTAAAAGTTGAAACGGATCTAGATTTTCACGCAGTTCCATCATTTCTGCCACAAAATCCTCAATTGAGAGGTCTTTAATACGCTGATAAAAATCAGGATCTCGATCTCTAAAAATATCTTTAAAGTCTTTTTCAAAAATAAAATCAAGCGATAAGAATCCATTATTATTTTTTCTGTGATTTTCTATTTCTTCTTGAGTCAAAAGAGATTTATTCGAAAGATGAGAATCTTCTAAATGAAAACGCACCGCAGGAAGCATACCACTTCTAGAATGCATCATAATTTTAAATGCACGACTTTCAGGAAGTAATTGAAAAGAAAGATTGCCATCAGTTCCTTTTTCAAATGACCCGTTATGTCTTGCAAGTGTTCTAATAGCATCAATAGCAGTTAAAGAAGATCCTTTTACCGCGATAGCGTGATTTAGTTTTTGCACCAATTTTTGAGGTGGATATGGAGCATCATAATAACCTGGTATTTTGCCTTCGTGACGTATTGGCCATTTGTGTCCCGTGCAGATAATGGCAAAGTCAAATTCTTCGCTATCTCTATTTAATATTTCAACCGTTACAGTTTTATCTTCCAAATTATAACTGATATCTGTAACTGTGCTCTGGAAATGGGTTCTTGTAATAATTCCTAATTCTGATGCCGTTTTGCGCAGTATTTCAAATTGAGCCGAAAGATATTGGCCAAAAAGCAATCTTGGCACTACTTTATATTCGTTAAATTTATTTGGGTCGATTTTAAATCGCTCTAATAATGCAGCTGGCGCCGTGTGAATCCAATCTGACATTGGAGTTACAATATTAGGAACTTCATTATCCGATACATTTGTTATATGTTCATCATTTGCACCTTCACTGCTGTACGGCATTCCCGAGCCAAGCTCTGCTTTTCTCTCAAAAATATCAATCTCAAAATCATTGGTTCCAGATTCAATCAGCCTTTTATAAACAAAAAGACCGCTCGGACCACCTCCTAAAATTGCAATACGTTTTTTATTTTTGATATCCATTCGATTTAAATATTGAATATTATTTATCTTTTAGTTAAAGAATAATAGTATTATTTGAGACAATAATCTACTTTGCAGAGGCTGATAACAGAGATATAAAAAATATAAATTACATCGCTATTCAAAAATATGCCTATAAGGTGCCATACTGCATTTACAAATATCAAATAAGCTGTTTAATTTTTGTTATATGATTTAATGCAGAAATTATAAAATTTAAGAGATAAGCCAAAACCCAATTCAAATTTTAAAGCTTTGATGATATTACACTACTGTTTTGCTTCTTAAAAATTAGACCAGAGCATTTTATATAAAAAAAGCAACAGTATAATGGCTGTTGCTTTTTCTATATAAAATTTTAAAAATAATTACAAATATTTACTTTTAAAAACCGTCATTTTTTCTCTTGTCATATCATTTATTGTATAGGAGATGCCACCCATTCCTAAGCCAGAAGCATCTCTTCCTCCAAAGGGCATCCAATCGACTCTAAATGCAGTATTGTCGTTAATCATAACAGCAGTGGCGTTTAATTTTTTTGAAACCTCTAAAGCGATATCAACATTTTTTGTAAAAACAGCGGCTTGAAAATGAACATCTAAAGCGTTTGCTCTTTTTATTGCTTCTTCTCTATCTGTAAAAGAATAAATACATACAACAGGGCCAAAAATCTCATTCGTTGATACTTTAGCATCTTCTGATGGATTAAGCAAAACTGTTGGCTGAAAACACGTATCAGAAATTCTTTTTCCGCCTGTAACTAATTTAGCGCCACTTTCTATCGCTTCATTCACCCATTCTTCAACTCGGTTAACTTCTTTTGTCGTAATAAGCGAACCGACATCTGTTGTTTTATCAAACGGATTTCCAACAATTAATTTGCTGGTGGCTTCAGAAAATTGTTCAACAAACCGATCACAAATTTCCTGATTTACATAAATCTTCTGAACAGAAACACAAACTTGGCCTGCGTGATAAAAACCTCCTTTTACCAAATCTGGAATCATCTCACTAAAAGCAGCATCACTTTCAACAATAACCGGCGCTGCACCGCCATGTTCGAGCGCACATCTTGTTCCCGGAGGTAATTTGCTTTTTAAAGACCAGCCTACTTTTGCTGAACCTATGAAAGTTAAAAAATGAACTCTAGAATCTGTAACCAGCAATTCTGCCGTTTCATTATCACATAAGACCACTTGCACCCAACCGTCTGGCAAACCGGCTTCTTTTAAAATACCTGCGAGTGCAAGACCCGATAAGGGTGTATTGCTTGATGGTTTAAAAATAATAGGACAGCCGGCGGCAACAGCAGTTGCGATTTGATGCACCGCTAAATTTAACGGATGATTGAAAGCACTGACCGCAGCAACAACACCAATAGGTTCTTTTGTCGTAAAAGCAATTCTATTTAAAGAAGCTTCTGTAAGTGCCATCGGAATCTGTTCGCCTTTAATTTGCGATATATGTTCGGCTGCTAACTTTACACCTTTAACAGCTCTTATTATTTCTGCCTTGGAATCTTTATACGGTTTTCCGCCTTCACTAATGGCTAAGTGTATTAATTCCTCACTCCTTTCATTCATTATTGAAGCTGCTTTTTCGAGAATCTCAATTCTTTTATAAGCCGGAAGCCAATTCGATTGATCGTTAAATAACTTTTGAGCAGTTTGCAAAGCATTTTCAATATCATCTTTATTGACCAACGGAAGTTCTTTTACAAGACTTTGATCGTAGGGGAATATTATTTTTGTGGTATTTTCCATAAATATTTTTTTAATATATAAGCTTAAAAACCATGTTTCAATTGTAACGAAATTCATTTAAACATGATTTGTTTTTTAAATTTAATCAAATTATCGATGATTACAATGCCAAATACACAATATTAAACTTTGACAGCTTTTACAAATAAGTTACGGGAGTAGTTAAAATAATTTCTCTTTTTTCTAATAAAGGAACAATTTTTCCTAAAACTAAATCTTGAAAATGAGATGAATTTCGATGTTCTTCTATCGCAGATTCACTACTATACCCTTCAAATAAAACGATTGTATTTAGATCCGAATTGCCTTGATGAATTTCATAAAATAGATTGCCACTTTCTTTAATACTTTCTTCTTGTACTTTTTGGAGCAGATTTAAAACATTTTCAATCTGGCCTTCTATAACTTTCCATGTTGCAAAAACATGAATTGGTTTTTGATTTTTCATTTTTGATTTTTTATAATTATTTTTCAATTTTAATTATGAATAATATTGACCTTCATTCAGATTTTGAAGAAGGTCAATACAATTTAATATTATTTCTTAGCAGATTCTAAGATAACAATCATTTTTTCAGCAACTCCTTTTGCAGAAGCAGGGTTTTGACCGGTAACTAAATTGCCATCTGCAATACTGTGCGCTGACCATACTGCAGCTGCGTGGAATTTTGCACCTTGTTTTGTTAATGCAGTTTCAAGCAGGAAAGGCACATCTGCTATAGCGTAACCTCTCTCTTCTTCATCTGTAAAAGAAGTAATATTTTTACCATTTACTAAATAAGATCCGTTGCTTAATTTTACATTTAATAAGGATACAGGACCGTGACAGACCGCTCCTACAACAGCATTTCTTTCATACGTTTCTTTAATTACTTTTTTAAGAAGCTGATTTTCGGGCATATCCACCATTGGAGCTAATCCGCCAGGAACAAAAATAGCATCATATTTACTCACATCAACATCTGAAAGTTTAACTGCTTTCTGCATACTTTCCCAACCTTTGCCTGTTAGAAAAGCAAGATTGTCAGCATCATTTACCAAATTAAGGGCATCTAAATACGGGGTATCTCCTGTTAAGCTGGCAAAATCAATCTGGTAATTTGCTCTTTCAAATTCTGCATAAGGATGCGCTACTTCTGGAAGAAAAGTTCCTGTTCTTCTGTTGTTTGGTCCAATAGCATTGGCATTAGACACAATAATTAAAATTTTCTTGTTCATTTTTGCTTCGTTTTTAAGGTTTGTTTTTTGTTTTACTAATGTGTTATCTTTTTGATTTTGGGCATGAGAAGAAAAAAAGGCAAAAGCCATTGCCGCGATAATAAGTTTTTTCATTTCTATAAATTTTAAAGGTTGTTAATGAATTATTTATAGGGCAAATTTATACCAGCTCTAGTCCTCAATACGAGGAGAAAAGTCACAAAAAAAGTGTGATGAAAATCACACTTTGAAAAAAACAGTTATGTTATTTATTGCTGGAGTAAAGCCTGCTAAGGGTTTCGCGGCTGACTCCAAGATATTCTGCAATATATTTTTTTGGAATTTTCTGCATTAGATTGGGATAAAGCGCTGCAAATTCTTTATATCGCTGCTGTGGATTATTAGAAAGTAACGAAATAACGCGCTGCTGAAGCGCAATATATCCTTTAGTTAATTTTACCCTGAAAAAGTGTTCCATTTTATGAAGTGCAGTTGACAATTGTTCCCTTCCATCAAGCGTGAGGCATAAAACCTCTCCCGCTTCCATACATAAAACATTCATATTTGCCTGTTTTTGATTGAAATAGGAAATATAATCAGACATCCACCAATTTTCTGTTGCAAATTGTACGATGTGTTCTTTTCCATCTTCATCAAGGTAAAAAACTCTAAAAATACCGCTCATAATAATGTATTCATATTTCGCATCATCACCTTGCTGAATTAGGTATTGATTTTTCAAAACCTTTCTTATTGTAAAAAAGGGCTTGATCGATTCAAACTCTTCATCACTGATGGAGATAATTTCTTCAATATGTTTTCTAAGTTTTTCCATAATTGTATTTTGCAAAATCAAAGATAAAAGATTTATTGGTGTTTAGTTAAATCTAAAGATTCAAACTGGTTTTACTGTAAAACTGCTATGCCTATATTGTCAAAAACCCTTGATTTGAGAAATTCTCAATCAAGGGTTTTATTTGTACTAACAAAAATATTAAAAACTAACTATTTTACGTCCCAGAAAATTTTAGTACTTAAATTATCATTTGCTTTAACCGCATTATAATTATCAGTATTATAAACACTTTCAGAATTTGGATATGTCCAGCGCGTTGGCGGTGTTTTTCTAACCGTACTTGTTTCATCTTCCTGGAATACCAAAGCAGGAAGTTTCAATCTTCTTTGCTCTGCCCAAGATTCATCAGCCTGCATTATGTTGTAATGAATATACTTTTGGAAAGCAATCAATTCTAATTGAGCAGCGGCAGTTACAGCTCCTGCAAAGTTAATTTTAAGAATGTAAGCCTCAATTTCTGCAGTTGTAGGTTCTGTAGTTGGTTTCCAAGTAAGTACATCAGCTTTATCACCTAATCTAACATAATATTCAATTGATTGTCTGATCGCTTTCTCGAAATACGTTTTAGCTGTTGTGCCATTTCCGTTTCTTGAATAATACTCTGCAAGAATCAAATTTACTTCAGCAGCATTTATTAATGTTCCTGGAAGCCATTTGTTTCTGCTGATTACAGATCTGTTGTAGATTGCAATTTTACCATCAACTATTAATTGATCTTGAACACCTGAAGTCAGCGTTGGGTCAAGTCCTGTAAAAACTGTTGCCGTTTGTCCTTTTTCGAACAGCCAAGCTTCACGAGGGTCTCCATTGGCATTCATGTGGTCAATCATTGGTTTTGGAGCAACATTATTGTTAGCACCTTCTAAAGCATCTATAAAACCTGCACTATCCAAATCAATATCTTGAGTATAAACTTTAAATGCAATGTTTTCTGAGTTTTCGTCTACAATTTTAGCTTCAGCAATGATTTCAGCAATCTCAGTATTTGCTCTAGAAGCCAAAGAAGGAACCGCAGAAACTCTATTTAAAATTCTCAAACGCAAAGAATTACAATAGTTTTTCCAGCTTACTAGATCTCCTTTATTGATCAAATCTTGATTTTTAAATTCCAAATCTACCTTTGGAGACAAAGCAATCGAATTCAATTCAGTAGAGAACGCTTTCAATTCATCCAACATTTTGATATAAAGCTCTGTTTGGTTATCATACTTAGCAACTGCATTAGCATAATTACCTCCTGTTGAACTAATTTTACCCGCTTGAGAGAAAGGAATATCTCCAAAGTTATCCACCATTTTTTCAGTATGATCATACAGATAAATAGTTGAAGTAATAGTATAGATTCTATTTTCTGTCTGTTCAGCGGCAGACAAAGAAGCCATCACTTTTTCTAGTTCTCTATATTGAGTAATGAAATTGTAATATCTTTTCCATCTGTCATTTACGGCAGGTCCAGGAATATAGCGTCCCGTTATGTTGGTAAATCCATGAGCCTGTGTATAAGTTAAAGAAGTTGATCTTATAACAGTATAATAATTCCAATAAGACGGAATTACATCCTCAAAGTTAATTTTCATAAAACCTGCAAACTGTTTCGGTACAGTTGTCGTTGTTACTGTAGACGGATCTTTGTATGCATCTTCGAAATCACCTTGCGAGCAAGAGCCGAAGAAACCAGCTGCCGCCACTAATGATATATATAATAATTTTTTCATGTTGTTGTTTTTTTAATTATAACTTATAAAATTAGAAAGATGCTCTTAACATTGCACCAAAACTTCTAGTTGCTGGAGTCAAACCTGCATTGTTAACGTTTTGAGACCATCTTGATCCTGAAGTTGTTGCCTCTGCATCCATATCTTTAATAGTTCTGTAGATATAAAATAGATTACGTCCAAAAACAGAAAAACTTAATTTAGATGCTCCAATTTTACTAGCCCAGACAGCTGGCATATTATATGCTAATGATATTTCTCTTACTTTAACGTAGTTATTTTTTTGAATATATAAATCATAACGTGAACTGCTGTACTGAGGTCCACCCCAGTTGTAAGTCATATTATAGTAACCTGCCTGAGAGATAACATTTGTATTTGTTGCACCACTTGAAGTTACACCATCCATTATCATACCATCACGGTATAATGTTTGCCCTCCTGGTCCTGAAGTAGAACTATTAGGAACTTGAACTCCTTGACCGTTAGCATCTTTGTAGTAAGTTAAACCACCACGCTCATTAGTACTAAAGTTCAAAGTTTCTTCTGTCAAACCTCTAGATTTCATCCAGTTAACTCCAGTTGGCATTAAATAACCTCCGTAAGAATAATCAATGTTTACATCTAATGTCAAACTTTTATAAGTAAATGAGTTGATCAAACCTCCCACACCTTTTGGTGTAGCTGTTCCGTATTTTTCCCATTTGTCTCCATCAATCATATAAAATCCATCAGAATCTACCATTTTATTACCTTCAGCATCTGTCTTAACAGGGTGTGCATAAATACCTCCCATCGGATCTCCAACTACTGATTTCAATTGAGCTGCAGAACCATCATAATCAGCATGCAATAATTCAGTTGCACCGTTAGCTAATTTTACAATTTTGTTTATGTTTTTTGCCCAGTTTAAAGTTACATCCCAAGAAAAATCTTCTGTTCTAAAAGGAGAAGCTGTAAAAGCAACTTCAAACCCTTGATTACTTAATTCACCCACGTTCGCTAAAATAGAAGTTGCTCCGGTAGTTGGCGCTAAAGTCAAATCAAGGATTTGATCTTTAACTGTTGCATTATAATAAGAGAAATCTAAACCAAGTCTTCTGTCGAAGAATTTAGTTTCAAAACCAAATTCATACTCCGTTTTCATTTCAGGTTTGATTCCCTCATTTCCATATTTTGTTGGAGAAGTAGTAATCAATACTGGAGTTGTAGTTCCTTGAGTTCCTAACGAAGTTTGTGAGAATGCAATGTTGGCTGCATAACGATCTGGATAGTTACCTACAATACCCCAAGAACCACGCATTTTTGCATAACTGATAAATTCTGGCAATTGAACTGCATCTGACAATACAAAACTTGAATTTACAGATGGGTAAGTAAATGCATTATTATTTGGGTTCATTGTAGAAGTTCTGTCTCTTCTGATAGTTCCTTCAACAAATAAATAGTTTCTAAAGCTTGCGTTTAAAGTTCCAAAAACGGCATCTTTTACTATCTCATATTTTGAAGAAGTACTTGTTGGAGTATTTACAGATGAATTCATATCGTACCATCCTTCAACACTTAAACCGCCATTTGTAGAGCGAGATAACATTTTACCTGTTTCATCTGATCCTGAATAACCAAGAAGAGCATTTAAACTAAAATCTTCTGTGATTTTTTTATTGTAAGTCAGCAATAAATCACCGTAAAGAATATTATAATCTTGAGAATCTATTAAATAAGAACCAGGTCCAAATCCGTAAATTAAAGGTTTTTCAACCGGATTTCTAGATTCTGTATTTACTGAAGTTAAATCGGTAGACACACGCCCACGTAATGTTAAATCTTTAGTAAGAGTAAGCGTTTCAGTAAGACTTGCAATCAAACGATTTGTGATCTCGTCTTGTTGATTTGCGTTAATATTCCAGAAATAGTCACCAATATCTGCTTTGAAACCATTACGTATAATGTTTTCGTTTGGAGTTAAACTTTGATTGGTTCCTGTAACATATTTGTATCCTAAACTTGTTTGGTATTTAGCTTTATACCAATCTCCATTATCAAATGGACTAAGCATTCCTGTAAAATTATTGATCAAACGATCCATAGCATAAGTACGGTTATGAATATTTTGATTCATATAACTTACTATAACATCAGTTTTAGAATTTTTACCTGTTTTAAATGATGTATTTAAATTGAAAGTATTTTTTTTGTTATTATTACCCATACTCAATCCTTCAGATTCCGTATGTGTATATGAAAAACGAACACTTGCATTTTCTGTATTGTTAGAAAGTGCTATGTTGGTTGTTCCGTCCCAAGCATTTTGGAATAAATTTTTATATCCATCTTTTTGAGCTGAATACGGACGCACTACTCCATCCCAAGACATAATAGGCTGACCGTCAAACCACATTCCGAAGTTAGAACTTCCGTTAGAAACTCCTCTCGTATCAGCAATTCCATCTCCATTTGTATCATAATGAGCAAAACCGTCTGGAGCTAAAAATGCAGAAGTAGAATACGCTGGATTAGAATAACCTGGACCTCTTTCGTATTGAAATCTTGGTAAAAATGCAATTGAATTGTTAGAGTAACTTGTACTGAAATCAACGCCTAAACCTTTTTTGCCTTTTCCAGATTTAGAAGTAATCAATACAACACCATTTACAGCTTCAGAACCATATAATGCAGCAGCAGAAGCTCCTTTAAGAATAGAGATATTCTCAATATCTTCAGGGTTAATATCAGCTAATCCATTACTTTTAACACGTGGTGCATTCCAGTAATCATTATTATTCACCTCACCATCACGAATAGGCACACCATCTAAAACTATCAGAGGCTGATTTTTACCAGTGATAGAGTTTAATCCACGAATCTGTATGTTGATCGCTCCCGCTCCACCTGGAGTTGAAGAAACACGTACTCCTGGCGCTTTACCATATAAAGAATTTGCAATTGTTGGCGAAGCCGTTTTTGTTATCGCATCGGATTTGATGATACTTGTAGCATAACCAATTGATTTGTTCTTTTTAGATTGTCCTAAAGCCGTAACGGTAACACCATCAAGCTCGTTAGTATCAGTTGACAACTTAACTTTTAATCCATCAACAGCTTTTACTTCTATTGTTTTAAATCCTATCGAACTAATGATGATTGTAGCGCCTTCATTTACTGAAATTTTAAAATCTCCATTTTCATCACTATTCGTTTGTGCTTTTGTTCCTTTTTCCTTTATAATGGCAAATGGCACAGGCATATTTGCATTATCTGTAATTGTTCCGGAAATTATCTTGTCTTGTGCATTAACTCCCTGGTAACAAAATACCGTTAGAAAAACTAACAATGATTGATATAGCAGTTTTTTCATAATTAATATTAATTTGGTTTGATTTGTTTTGATTTTGTTTGTGTTTAAATTAAAAGTTTCTGATTTAAAGAAAAATATTGAATACTAAAACCTTTAATTTTTTATTACCAGTTTCTCTATCAGAATCTCAGTAATAATTAAGTTTCTTGGTCAACATCTCTATTTATTTATATCATAAGCGGTATTTATTTATTTAGTATTTATCTAATTACTCTGAGTTTTTTTTTGTACTAAATCGTTTTAGTAAATAATTCTAAAAAAAGGCTTATTTTTTAAACCGATTCTCTTATAGTTAGGCTTCCCTTTTTCTTTTCCTTGATAATCTCATAATTACTTCCGTCAGTCATTTGCTTCATCAATAGTCTTACAGTCTTTTTTCCAATTAGTTCGATTGGCTGAGACAAAACAGTTATAGAAGGAGAATGCAGCCTAAAACTGTCATGATCATCAAAACTAATTACAGCTTTGTCAGCAGGAATACTATGCCCTAATCTCCTTAATGATTGTAAACCAGCAAGCAACAAATAGTTAGCACCAAACAAAATAGCATCAATTTTAGGGTTGAGGATCAAAAAATCTGAAATTTTTTCTATTCTTTCTTCTTCCGTAATATCATATTCTAATTCTAGAATTCTAGAATCATCGTACAAGCCCACATCCTTCAATGCCTTACTATATCCTTGTTTTCTAAAATTCATCTGAATCAATTGAGATGAATTAGTAACAAATGCAATTTTTTTGAATCCTTTCTTCAAAAAATAACGAGCAGCAGTTTCGCCTCCTTCAAAATTATCAAGTACTACATGACTAACTTCCTGACCCTCAAAATATCTATCAACTAAGACAACTGGACATTGAAGTTCCAATAATCGATCGATAGTTGCTTTCATACCTTCAGTAGGCGTTATAATAAAACCATCAACATTTGCCTGTAGTAAACTATTCACTAATTCAATCGCACGTTCATTATTTCCTCCTGTACTGCAATAAAACACTCTATAATTTAAATCGATTGCTTCTCTTTCAATCACTTTTGCCAAATCCGAAAAAAACTGATTTGAAATATCTTCCACAATAAGACCAATAGATCTTGTCTTGCCAGTTCTTAAACTGCTGGCCATCATATTGGGTTTGAATTTCATTTCTTCACTAACCTTAAAAACTTTCTTGATCACTTCTTTGCTTATACCTTTCTCCTTTCCTTTATCATTCAAAACAAACGAAACTGTAGTAATAGATACATTTGCAGCTTTCGCTATGTCTTTGATAGTGATCTTTTTTATCATATAAATGTTAAGTTTATATTAAAACTTAGTTAATTTGTTAAAACAAATATATATTTAATAAAACGATTTACAAAAACGTTTTAGTACTTTTTTTTAGATGTAAATATGTTTTTTAACATTAAAACTAAAATATATCAACAAATACAGGCAATTGAGTAAAAATAAATGAATATAATTTATCCAAAACAAAATCGTTTTTTTAAAATATAGTACTCAATTGTTAAATTTAAAATGTTAATAGATTAATATTTAAGATAAATTTTATAAGCAAATACTATTTATCCATAAATAACCTAGAATTAAGCTAATGAGAGCTAAGAACATGAAGACTATATAATTATGTAAGAGAGAAATGTAAAATAATTTTAATAAGCTATTTTATATTTATACTGGATAAGAAAGTACCCCTAAAAATAACGATTATGAATTGTGAAGGAAAAGAAAATCACAATCGGCATGATAAGGATTTTCACAGTAAGAATGCAGAGTGGGAAAAACATAATTTAAAACCTTCTTCTTTATATGATTCTATAACAATTATAAATGATTATAATAGTTGTCCAAGTTTTAAAAAAAGCAATGCCCTTAAATGGGATGATGAAGATTTATTAAATAATACCAATACTAAAGAACGCAATGACATGGATTTTAATCAGAAAGACAAATCTGATCTGTAATCATACATTTGCAATCTTAGATTTATAATATTGCTTTAAGTAAGCTATCATTCTGAAAGCTGCGCTTTTCTACATGCAAAACATCACGCAGTTGTACAATCAACTATAATCTATTTATGTATGACATTTTTGTGATCATAACTTGATTATCATAACTGAAAAACATAATCTTGATTTATCCAGCTCGTTTATAATTTTTCCTTTTTATCCTATTTTATGAAGATGTTAGCTCATATGTTATAAAATTTTGTGCCTGATGACATCACTAAATTATTTCTTTTGTCATAAACAAAATAATCAAAAATAGATTCTTCTTTTCGCGTCTGGTTTTTTTTCTAAACTACATTATATGGATTTTTCCATTTGCCTTTTCATGCAATAAAATCGCCTTACTACATAAAAAACAGACAAGAGATTAATAAAATTACGAAATATCGTAAACTAAAATATCTCTAAAAATAGTATATTTATCTTAAAATCAAATAGTTAATATTTAAGGCATATTGTTTGGCTATTGTTTGACATCAACATTAATAAAAATTGTAAAGATGAAACAACAAATGAAAACCAAGCAGATTAATAAAATTAAGTTTTTTCTTAATCTAGGTTAATCGACAGACTTTCGAACTTAATCTAAGTTTGTAAAAGAAAATAACAACAACTATTCATTTCTAAATTTAATAATCTAAAACCATAAAAAAATGAGCACATTTAAAACACAAGACGGAACAGAAATTTTTTACAAAGATTTTGGAACAGGACAACCAATAGTTTTTCACCACGGATGGCCATTATCAAGTGATGATTGGGATGCACAAATGATGTTTTTCCTAAAACAAGGATACAGAGTTATTGCACACGACAGACGCGGTCATGGTCGCTCTAGCCAAACTTCAGAAGGAAACAATATGGAAACATATGCATCTGACATTGCTGAATTGACAGCTGCACTTGATTTAAAAAATGCTATTCACGTAGGGCATTCAACTGGTGGCGGTGAAGTAATTCGCTATGCTGCAAAATACGGTAAAGAACGTGTTGCAAAAGCAGTTATTATTAGCGCTGTAACGCCAATTATGATTAAAAACGAATCAAATCCAGAAGGTGTGCCTTTAGCAATTTTTGACGAAATCAGACAAGGTACAGGATTTAACAGAGCACAATATTTTTATGATTTCCCTATTCCGTTTTACGGATGGAACCGCGAAGGCCAAACGGTTAAAGAAGGAATTAAGCACAACTGGTGGCGTCAGGGAATGATGGGTTCAGTATTAGCTCATTATGAAGGAATAAAAGCGTTTTCTGAATCAGATTTTACTGAAGATCTTAAGAGTTTAGATATTCCTGTTTTGGTTTTGCATGGAGAAGATGATCAAATCGTTCCTTTTGGTCAGGCACCAAGAGCGGCTAAACTTTTGAAAAACGGAAAATTGATTTCTTATCCAGGTTTTCCTCATGGTATGCCAACTACAGAAGCAGACACAATTAATAAAGACATTTTAGACTTTATTAAAGCATAAGCAGATAGTCCTAAAAAGTAATCACAACTGCCCGTGTTTTGCGGGCAGTTAATCTCTTCCAATTATGAATTCATTTCAACAACCCGCTTTTGATACAGTTACCGAGGCTTTACAATGGTTAAACAATCAAGGTTTTACGGAAAACTTTAATCTTGATGAAAATTGTATCCGTTATAATAATAACACACAAACAATGTCTCCGGAAGAATTTAAAATTGAATATCTATTTCGTTTTGAAGGAGATACAGATCCAGGAGATGAAGATATAGTTTACGGAATTGTATCTGAGATTTATAGCATAAAAGGTGTTTTGACAAGTGCGTTTGGAATTTATGCCGATTCTATTTCGACAGAAATGATCAAAAAACTTTCAACACATTCCCGATAATTTTCATAATACGATAATAAATTCACGAAATATCGTAAGTAAAACGTATCGCTTTAAACCATAAACCCCAACAAAACAAGCATTTATAAATTTGGCATTTTGTTGGCATAATTAATAATATTAAAAATAACGATTTTATGAAACCATCAATAAACTTATTATCACCAGACAACCATGCATTAGTATTAATTGACTTTGAAGGGCAAATGGCATTTGCTACAAACAGCATTGCATTAAGCGAATTACGTAATAACGTTGCCATTATTTCTGGAGCATCAAAAATCTTTAATGTACCAACTATAGTTACTACAGTTGCAGAAGAGAGTTTTTCTGGTCCTGTTTTCCCAGAAGTTGAGGAGTTTTACCCAATCGCAACTTCAGGATATATCGACCGTACTACAATGAATACCTGGGAAGATGAAAATGCTTACAAAGCCATTACAGGAACAAACAAGAAAAAAATAGTTCTTGCCGGATTATGGACAGGCGTTTGCATCGTTGGACCAGCACTTTCAGCAATTGAAGAAGGTTACGAAGTATATGTAATTACAGATGCCTGTGGAGACGTAAGCAACGAAGCTCATGAACGTGCGATTCAAAGAATGATTCAGGTTGGTGTGCAGCCTATAACTTCTATCCAATATTTATTAGAATTGCAAAGAGACTGGGCGCGTCAGGAAACCTATGTTCCGGTGACGAACTTAATGAAAAAACACGGTGGTTCTTACGGTTTAGGTATTCATTACGCACACAACATGTTGAAACACTAATTCATTTCAACCTGATCCCGAAGCTTCGGAACTGAAACCTTAAATAAATACAAACCTTTTACGCTTCATTATTTTGAAATCATCAAAATCCATATCGTTAAACTTTAAGACCATTGTTCTTTCTTTTCTTTTGATTGGAAGCTTTGCATCGGCACAAAATTTTAAACTTTTGCGTTATGACGAAAACTACGAATTTCTAAAAGACTCCACTAGAAACTTTTATGAGAATTTAAAGTTCATTCCGTTAAACAAAGAGAAAGATTTTTACATCTCTCTTGGAGGAGAAGCTCGATATGAATATGTCGATTTCAATAATGAAGATTGGGGAAGATTAAATATTGGCCATAACAACTTTTTATTGCAACGTTATGATCTTGGAGCCGATATTCATTTAGGAAAAACCTTTAGAATATTTGCTCAATTGAGAAGTGCCTTGCAGGACGGACGAATTAACGGGCCGCGTGGCATTGACGAAGATCAGCTGAATGTTCAGAATCTTTTTTTAGATGTCAATTTATATCAAAAAGAAAATAAAAAACTGACCATTCGCGCCGGAAGACAAGAATTGGATTATGGATCCGGAAGATTAATTTCGGTAAGAGAAGGTCCAAATGCGAGACTTTATTTTACGGGAGGAAAAGTAATGTACACTTCTTCCCGATTCTCCATTGACGGATTTGCGATGATGGCTGACACGATTTATACGGGAGCTTTTGATAACAAAATGTCGAAACAGCTGAATCTCTGGGGAGCTTATTCTAAAATAATATTCCCAAAAGCAGGAAATCTGGATTTATATTATCTCGGAATCAGAAGAGACGAATCACTTTTTGAAGAAGGAATTGCACCAGAAAGACGACACACCATTGGAACAAGATTTTGGAAATATGGCGGTGGATTTATCTACAATCTGGAAGCGGCTTATCAATTTGGAACTTTTGGTTCGGGAAACATAAATGCCTGGACAGGATCAATTGACATTGGCTACTCTTTTGAAAACGTGAAATTTAAGCCAACGATCAACCTTCGAAATGATTATATTTCAGGAGATAAAAACAAAGGCGATGGAAGTCTACAAACGTTCAACCCTTTGTATCCAAAAGGAGGATATTTTGGTTTCAGCCCGCAGGTTGGTCCGGTAAACCTTATCGACATTCATCCTTATGCCACAATGGATTTATTTCCACAGCTAAAGATGCAGGTCGATGTGGTTTTTAACTGGAGATATTCACTGCAGGACGGTGTTTACAGACCAAGCGGTTCGCTGAATCTTCCAGGAAGTTCATCAGAAGAGCGATATATCGGGACTGCTTATCTTGCCAATTTTACTTACAGCGTAAACAAATATATTTCAGTCGTAAGCGGTATTCAATATTTTAAAACTGGTGCCTTTATCGACGATATCATTCCAAATTCTAAAGACGGTGTTTTTTTTAATGCCAGACTTGGATTTAAATTTTAACAACACAAAATTCATTATTTAAACATTAAATAAATTGACAACCATGAAAAATTTATCCATTATCTCAAAATACAGACTTAGCTATTCTACTCTAATTCTTTTCATTACAATATTATTTGCAAATACTTCTTTTGCACAAATGGCTGCTCTTGGCTCAACTACTACTTGGGGAAAAGTAGACGGAGTTGCCGTAAACGGATTGGTTCAGGGACCATCTGCAGCCGAAGCAGAATTACAAGTTGCCTGCATTTTTGAATATACCGAAGGTGACATCTTCAACCCTCCTGCCCTTCCTGCAAACCTAAACGGAATGGTGCATTTAGACGACGCTTTAAAAGGGATTATTACCGAATTACGCAAAAGCGGAAAATTTGCAGGACATTCACTTGAAACTTTATTGATTACACCTCCAAAAGGTACTTTGGCTTCTAAACAATTATTGCTTATCGGTCTTGGGGACCGCAATAAATTTACGCCAGATTTAATGATCAGCGTGGGAAGCACTGCAATGCGTGAAGCTTTACGTTTGGGAGTTTCTAATTATTCTTTTGCAAGTGATATTAAAGATGCCGGAATTGATTCGCCAACAGCTTTAGTAGCAACAAATGTAGTTTTAGGCTCTTTTGAAGCTTACAGAACGCAGACGTATTTAAAAGATAAAAAATTAGCCGATTACAAGCCTTTAACTAAAATTATTCTGCTTGCTGGACCTGCTTTTTATACTGTTGCAGGTGAAGGAATTAAAGATGCAATTGCTAAACTTAACGCCAAATAATTATGAAAGCAGATCTAATTTTATTCAACGGTAAAATTCACAGTTTCAATGCGGAAACGCCAAA
Organism: Flavobacterium sp. KJJ; assembly: GCF_000708595.2. GTDB lineage: Bacteria > Bacteroidota > Bacteroidia > Flavobacteriales > Flavobacteriaceae > Flavobacterium. The sequence goes on from NZ_JARP01000004.1 coordinate 89,027, forward strand.
TATTACAGCTGTCGCGATCAAAGACGGAAAATTTATTGGAGTTGGAAATGACAGCAGTGTAATGGAATTTGCATCTGCAGAAACCAAAATAATTGACCTTCATAATAAAAGAGTTGTTCCGGGAATCAACGATTCTCACATTCACCTTATTCGAGGCGGTTTAAATTATAATTTAGAATTGCGATGGGATGGTGTTCCATCTTTGGCAGATGCACTTAGAATGCTGAAAGAACAAGTAGACAGAACTCCAAATCCGCAATGGGTTCGTGTGGTTGGCGGATGGTCTGAGTTTCAGTTTGCAGAACGCAGAATGCCGACTTTAGAAGAAATCAACGCCATTGCTCCCGATACTCCAGTTTTCATTCTGCATTTGTATGACAGAGCAATTATGAACAGAGCGGCATTAAAAGCCGTTGGTTACACTAAAAATACACCAGCGCCTCCCGGAGGGCAAATTGAAAGAGATTCTAAAGGCGAACCAACCGGACTTATCATTGCGACTCCAAATGCAATGATTTTGTATTCGACTTTAGCAAAAGGCCCAACGCTTTCGTATGAGCATCAGATCAATTCGACGCGTCATTTCATGAAAGAGTTGAACCGTTTCGGAATCACAAGTGTTATCGATGCTGGAGGCGGATTTCAAAATTTTCCAGACGATTATAAAGTCGTTAATAAATTGAATGAGAAAAAACAATTAACAGTTAGAATCGCTTATAATCTTTTTACCCAAAAACCAAAACACGAATTTGAAGATTTTGAAGATTGGATTGATACGGTAAAATTATATCAAGGAGACGATATGTACCGACATAACGGTGCGGGTGAAATGTTAGTTTTTTCTGCTGCCGATTTTGAAGATTTCCTGCACCCAAGACCCGATCTTCCTGAAAACATGGAAGCAGAACTGGAAAAAGTTGTCCGACTTTTAGTAGAAAATCGCTGGCCATTTCGACTTCATGCCACTTATAACGAAAGCATTACAAGATTTTTAAATGTATTTGAAAAAATCAATCAGGAAATTCCGTTTAACGGACTGCCGTGGATTTTTGATCATGCCGAAACGATTGACGAACGTAATATTGAACGTGTCAAAAATTTAGGCGGAGGAATCGCAGTACAAAGCAGAATGGCTTATCAAGGTGAATATTTCACAGATCGATACGGCGCAAAAGCAGCCGAAAGTACACCGCCAATTAAAAAGATGCTGGAAATGCAAGTTCCCGTTGGCGGAGGTTCTGATGCAACCAGAGTGAGCAGTTATAATCCTTGGGTTTCCATGTATTGGATGACGGTTGGAAAAACCGTTGGCGGTCTGCAATTGTACAATGAAAGCAGATTAAGCAGAGAAACCGCTCTAGAATTATACACCAGAGGAAGCGCCTGGTTTTCTCAGGAACAAGCTAAAAAAGGAGATATCAGAAAAGGAATGTTTGCCGATTTAGTTGTGCTCGACAGTGACTATTTTACTGTTGCTGATGAAGATATTAAAAAAATCGAAGCTGATTTGACGATTGTCGACGGAAAAATTGTGTACGCAAATGGTGATTTTTCATCCTTTTCGCCACCGCATATTCCGATTTTGCCAGATTGGTCGCCAACGAATATTTACAACGGTTATCCAAGTAAAAGTAATTTCCAGAGTGCGATTGAAAAAAATGCAAAAGCAGACGCAAAACCAAGCCTGACTTCGCAGATACACAGTTGTAGCGGCAGTTGTGATGTTCACGCTCACAGCCACGATATAGCCAGAATGAGCAATGTTCCGGTAAATAATTATAACGCATTTTGGGGCACTCTTGGGTGTTCTTGCTTTGCTTTTTAAATGTAAAAAAATGATAGAAATTATAAAACAAATCCTCTGTTCTGATTTAGGAACCTCTTTCAATAATGCTGCATTTTTAGTATTTAGAGTATTACTTGCGGTAGAGCTTTTTAGAGTTCACGGAATGAAGAAATTCAGAGTTGAAAATGGACAAAGAGAACACGTTCCAAATCCGCTTCATCTGCCGGAAAAATTAAACGGATTAGTGGCCACTTTTTCTGATACTGTAGTTCCGTTTCTTATTATTCTGGGTATCGGAACCCGACTTGTTGTTCTGCCAACTATTGGCGTTACGGCCGTAGGATATTTTGTGGTGCACAGAAAAGATTCATTAGAAATCCGCGACGTTCCTTATATGTATACTTTGTCACTATTATTAATTCTCGCTCTTGGAGCAGGAACATATTCAATAGATTATTATTTACTAAACCTTATATAAAATGAAAGCAAACATCGGAATTAAACAAGAAAGCATCTCAAAAGTAGTTGAGGTTTTAACTAAAGTTCTGGCTGACGAATTTGTACTTTATACCAAAACAAAAAAAGCACACTGGAATGTAGAAGGTCCGGATTTTTACAACAAACACCTTTTCTTCGAACAGCAATACGAAGCGCTTGACGAAATTGTCGACACCATTGCAGAAAGAATTAGAACGTTAGGACATTATGCGCCGGGAACTTTAAAAGAATATTTAGCGTTGACGCATCTTACAGAAGAATCAAGAGAAAAAAACGACAGCACAGGGTACATCAAAGAATTGCTTTTGGATCATGAAAGCATCTTGATACACTTACGTGAAAACATTAACAATTTTGCTGCAGAACTTCACGATGCCGGAACCAGCGATTATATTACAGGACTTTTAGAAAATCACGAAAAAATGGCGTGGATGCTTCGCGCTCACCTGAACTAAAAATTATGGAAATACAAAAAAATATTTGGTACGTTACCCTGCTTCTCACCATGATAGCAGGGTATTGTGATACCGTAACTTTTGTCGCAGCAGATTCGATATTTTCAGCACACGTTACAGGTAACTTTATTGTTTTCGCATATCAAATCATTAAAGGTTCAGACTTGCATGCGTGGGTGAAATTATTGACTTTTCCAGTTTTTATTTTAGCCGTTATAGTGGGCGGGAGAATTGCTTTAAAAAGCATAAATCATTATACAATCTTGTTTTGGGAAGGCGTAATATTATTTTTAAGCGGTATTGCTTCGTACGTTTTCGGTTATTTCGAAATCTTTTCAGAATGGGCAATGTATACCGTGGCGATGACAACCGTTTTTGCAATGGGACTACAAAATGCTTTTGGAAAATTGTATGCCAAAGAAACACACGGTCCGACAACTATGATGACGGGGAATGTAACACAAGCCTCTCTTGATTTGGGAAATTTATTAAAAAACGGGTTAAAAGATGCTGAGGTGCTATTAAGTTTTAAGAAACAATTAGTTACTATAATTGGGTTTCTTGTGGGATGTTTTTTAGGAGCCGTTGCCGGAAAATTTTTCGGATTAGGCACTTTGATTCTGCCTGGAATTGCCATGCTAATATGTTACCTCTACCATCGTGAATAGTAAACAAAGGTGGCTGTAAAGTTGCGGATTTCTGATAATATATTATCTTTAAAAAATGAATTTTATCCCTTTTATTTCTGCCAAATACCGCCTGTGCATCTTATGTACAGTGTCTTTCTTTTTATGTGTTTCCCTTAACGGAATGGCACAGTCCAAAGAAGATCCTGATCAATTAAAAAAGAAAATTGATGCAGCAGAAAGTGACAGTCAGAAAGTAGAATTACTTTTGACTTTAAGCTCTTATTATCTTAATAAACCGGGTGAACTTAAAGCTGATCTTGACAGTGCCAATAATTTAAATTTTGAAGCAAAAAAGTTAAGTAATACTTTAGGATATAAACTCGGAAAAGGAAAAGCCATTCTACTGGAAGGTCAGATTTACAGAGAAAAAGGAGATTCAAAAAACGGATTAAAGAAAACCAATGAAGCACTCGCCTATTCTGAAAAAAACAATTTATTAGTTGTAAAAGCAGATGCTTACAGGGAACTTTGCGCTTACAAAGGTTATGAAAAAGAAGATACAGAAGCCAAAATAAAATATCTAGAAATTGCAGTCCCGCTTTACAAAAAAAGTAAAGCTTACAAGAAACAAGCTGATGCCTTAAAAGATCTTGCCGATTATTACGGAAGCATAGAAGAAAATCAAAAAGCATTAGTGCTTTTAGAAAATGCAGTTGCAGTTTATAAAGCTATTGGTTTCAAAGGTCTTCAGGGAGTTTACACCTTAATGTCTGACAATTACGGAATTTTACAAAATACGCAACTATCACTGCAATATGCTCTTATGGCAGAAAAAACAGCCGAAGAAGTTCATGATACCAGCTATCAGCTGTGCACCATTTACAATCATCTTGCGCTTGCATATTATGATCTTCTCAAATATGATTTGGCATTTTCTAATTTTGAAAAAGCTTTAAATATTGCATTAGAAAATAAAAACACAATTGATATCAATACGATAAGCTATAATTTGGCTTCATTATACTGCCAGCAGAAAAATTATCCAAAAGCATTACGCACGCTAAAACGAACTGCCAAAGATTATCCTCCAAACGATGAAATCACGAAAGTAAGACAGCGGTTTATATTTGTAGTTTGTTATTCCATGCTCAAACAACTTGACAATGCAAAGCCTTACTACGAGCAGATACTAAAAGATTATCAGGAATCTGATGCGGGTCTTGCGTATAAACTGACAGCAATTATCATTTATTTGCAGCAGTCTGGTCAGGTCGAAAAAACGTATGCTTATATCGAAAAATTCAAAGAATTTGCTAAAAAATCGGATAAGCTTATTTTGTATTCACAAATCGAACTTTTGTCTTTTCAGTCTGATCACGCGAGCAAAAAATACGAGTCGGCTATAAAACATTTGCAGAAGCATCAACTTTTAAGAGATTCTATTTTTAATGTAGAAAAACTGAAACAATCTGCCGCATTACAGCTTCAATTTGAAACAGAAAAAAAAGACAAAAACATCAAACTGCTTACACAGCAGGGAAAATTACAGAAAATAAAAATTCATAACGATCAGATTATCCGTTACGTTTTTATTGGAAGTGTTGTCGTTTTGGTACTTTTTCTGGCATTTTTATATAATAGTTTCAGGTCTAAAAAGAAAAAGAATGAAGAATTGGAAATGCAACGTCAGCAGATTAATGAGCAGAACGAACTGAACAAAAAAATGCTGCTTGAAAAAGAATGGCTTTTAAAGGAAATCCATCATCGTGTAAAGAATAATCTCCAGATTGTCATTAGTTTATTAAACACTCAATCGGCTTATTTGGATAATGAAGATGCTTTAATGGCAATTCAAAACAGCCAGCACAGAATGCATGCGATGTCGCTGATTCATCAAAAATTATATCAATCTGATAATCTGGCTAATATTGATATGTCTTGGTATATTTATGAGCTCATCACTTATATGAGAGAATGTTTTGATACTGATAATAAAATCAATTTTGTTCTGGACACAGAAAAAGTGTATCTTGATGTAGCACAAGCTGTTCCTCTTGGATTAATTATAAATGAAGCCATAAATAATGCCATAAAATATGCTTTTCCACTTGACAAAAAAGGAGATGTGCATATTGAACTTAAAAATATCGGCGAAAATAATTATCAATTGGTAATTGCCGACAACGGTGTAGGTCTTCCTGAGAATTTTGAGGACACAGAAAGAAACTCGTTGGGAATGAATTTAATGATGGGATTAACCGATCAGATTGATGGAACTTTTGATATGAAAAACGATAACGGATTGAGCATCAAAATTACATTTACACGAAATACAGAATTTGAAGGATCAACTGAAAATTCTCAAATAATATAACTTATGGTGATGAAGGAGAAAATTCTAATTGTTGAAGATGAATTTATAGTCGCAAATGATCTAAAAATCATGTTAGTAAAGGCTGGTTATGAAATAACCGGAATTGCTTCTTCTGTGGTTCAGGCCCGTAAATTGATCGAGACAAAAAAGCCCGACTGGGTTTTACTGGATATTATGCTAAAAGGCGATCTTACCGGAATTGACCTCGCTTGGGAACTTCGTGAAATGCAATTGCCGTTTCTGTATATTTCTGCCAATACGAACCAATCGACCCTTGAAGCTGTCAAGGCAACCCATCCGTACGGGTTTATGGTAAAACCGTTTCGAGAGAGAGATTTAATTGTGATGCTGGATATTGCCAAATACAGATTTGGTCAGGAAAACGGAACTTTAGCAGAAATTCCAAATGATACTCAAAACCAAGAAATTGAGGGAATCATTGGAAAAAGTATTCTTTTACAAGAAGTTATAGAAAAAATAAAAATTGTAGCTCCAGCCGAAACTTCAGTTTTGATTCTCGGAGAAAGCGGTACCGGAAAAGAAAGAGTAGCACATTCTATACACGATCTTTCGGCGCACAAATCAAATACTATTGTAATTGTCAATTGTGCTGCGCTGCCACATTCTTTAATCGAATCAGAATTATTTGGACATGAAAAAGGTGCTTTTACCGGAGCCAATTCGCAACGAATCGGAAAGTTTGAACAAGCGAATGACGGCACCATTTTTCTGGATGAAATTGGAGAACTTCCACTCGATTCTCAGGTAAAATTATTGCGTGTTTTACAAGAAAAAGAAATCCAAAGACTTGGCGGCAATAAAACCATTAAAATCAATGTTCGTATAGTTGCCGCAACGAATAGATCATTGGAAAAAGAAGTTGCAGAAGGCCGTTTTAGACTTGATTTGTATTATCGTTTAAATGTTTTTCCGATCCAGCTTCCTACACTAAAAGAACGCAAGGAAGATATTGAGGCGCTGGCTAATTATTTTCTAAAAAAATACGCAGCAAGTTCCCGCAAAAATGTAAGCAGTATCAGTGCAACGGCTCTAGAACAATTAATGCAATATGACTGGCCTGGAAATATTCGAGAATTAGAACATTTAATCGAAAGAAATGTACTGTTGGCCAAAACAAATGAAATCGAAAAATTTGATCTTCCACTAAATAATGCAAAACCGTTAGAAGTAAATAGCGGGAAAATGAAATCGATGGAAGAAATGGAAAAAGAACATATTATGAATGCGCTTCAAATTTGTGGCGGAAAAGTTTCTGGTCCGGGTGGCGCCGCAGAATTGCTAAAAATACAGCCACAGACTTTGTATTCGAAAATGAAAAAATTAGATATAAAACAAGGATATAATTAAAAAGATATGGAAACAATAAAATTTGAATTAGACGAAAAAAAACACGGCGCTTTTAATCTTTATGTTGATGATAAAAAGCTTGGCGAAATGACAGTAAGCATAAAAGATGATGTTCTAACTGTTTACCACACAGGAGTTGAACCAGAAGCGGAAGGGAAAGGCTACGCCAAAAAACTTCTCGAAGAAATGGTTTCGTATGTTCGTGCTAATAATATGATGGTTATAGCGCTTTGTCCTTATGTTCATGCGCAGTTCAAAAGACATCCAGATGAATATCAGGATATTTGGAAGAGATAAATAATTCTTGATAAAGTTGGCATCCAAATTTGTCGCCATAGTTTGTCATCAAAGTTTGTCGGCATAGTTTGTCGTCAAAGTTTGTCATTTCGATCGAAGGGAGAAATCACACACGTAGCTCGACAAAGATTAGCGATTTGGATTACGGAGTTTCGCGTGTGATTTCTCTCCCGAAGCCTCGGGATCGAAATGACAAAATTGTGGAAATACTTTATTTGACTCCAGGAATCACTAGAATAACGAATTAAAAAACATCCAAAATCTGCGAGAAAAAATAACTACACACAACAATTAAAAAAAACTTATGAATACAGAAATTATAACAGACGGTAAACCCTTAGATCAAGCTAAAAAAGCCTTAATTATGATTCACGGTCGCGGTGCAGGTGCTCATGATATTCTCTCCATTGCAAAACATCTAAATGTCGAAAATTTTGCGTTGGTTGCACCACAGGCAGAAAACAGAACGTGGTATCCATATTCATTTTTAGTACCGCTTGAAGAGAACGAGCCTTCATTTTCAAAATCATTAGATGCAATTCATCAGGTTGTTGTTGCGATCCAGCAAAACGGAATTGAAAAAGAGAATATTTATTTCCTTGGGTTTTCGCAGGGAGCTTGTCTTGCCTTAGAATTTACAGCCAGAAATGCTGCAAAATACGGTGGCGTTGTTGCTTTTACCGGCGGACTTATCGGCGATAAAGTTTACGAAGATCATTACTCAGGAAATTTCGAAAACACTCCAATTTTCATCGGCACAAGCGATCCTGATTTTCATGTTCCTGTTGAAAGAGTAAATGAATCTGAAGCACTGCTTAAAAAAATGGGTGCAAATGTTACCAAAAAAATCTACGACAATATGGGACACACCATAAGTCAGGACGAAGTTGATTTGGTCAACCAACTTATTTTTACAAAATAATGATTCAGATCACTAAAGTTTTCAGCGATGCAAATGGGGAAAGTCATTTTGAAGACTTCGAAGTTCCATTGAAAAACAACGGCGACATCGGATTTTTATCTGATGATGAACCTGTAAGATCAATTGTTTTTAGAGAAGTCTTACCTTCTTACGATTATGATTTTCATAATGCGCCAGACCGACAATATATTGTTTTATTGGATGGCGGTGTAGAAATCGAAACTTCTTTGGGAGAAAAAAGAAGCTTTGAAACTGGGTCAATTTTATTAGTTGAAGACATTACAGGAAAAGGACATAAAACAAAGAATTTGGAGCCGAAACTTCGAAAATCAATATTTATAAAAATATAATTGCATGCGGATTTAACCGCAAAGTACGCAAAGGTTTTTTACTACTAGCTGTCTATAAAATACGCAAAGGTCGCAAAGCTTTGTGCTTATTTATCTTTGCGTGCTAAGCTTTGTCAAAGTTTAAAACTTTGACAAAGCTGAAAAAACTACGTTCATAAGCACAAAGCTTTGCGACCTTTGCGTTTTAACGATCACTATTGTATAAAAATCCTTGCGCACTTTGCGGTTAAAATAAAAATAAAATGGAAAAAGAAACCGTAAGAATAGAAAATTTCAGCGATGCCGTATTTGCGATTGCAATTACGCTTTTGGTGCTGGATCTTCATGTTCCAGACGCAGATACTGTAAAAAACGGAACTCAATTACTTGCTTTCTTAAAAGGCGAATGGACAACGTATCTTGCTTTTACGCTTTCGTTTTTCAGTATTTTTATCATGTGGGTGAATCATCACAAAATTTTCAAGCAGATTTACAGCCGTAATACAGCTATCATGTTTGCAAACGGATTGATTCTTTTTTTGGTAACCGCAGTTTCATATCCTACAGCTTTATTAGCTCGTTTTTTTGACGGAGATGCCTCGAATATCGCTGTGGCTATTTATACAGGAATATTTGTGCTTATCAATCTTTCGTATAATTTATTATGGTTTATTGCAAGCCACAACAAGAAACTTTTACGTCCTGAAATCACAAATTCGGCAATAAAAAAAATCCGAAATAATTATTTATATGGATTGCCGACTTACTTAATTGCATTCGGAATTTCATTTCAATTTCCCGAAATTGCTTTGGCGATCAGCATGCTTTTATTGGTTTTCTGGGCAGTTTCTTCTGGAAAAATAAAAATGATTCAGGAATAAATCAAATCTAGAAATGTTTTTTTTTGATCCCTAATTTCTGCATTTTAGAAATTAGTGTTGTTCCGGGTAAGTCCAATAAAACTGCTGCACCTTGCGGACCAGAAATTCTTCCGTTGCATTTTTTAACTACTTTTAAAATATGTTCTCGCTCTATTTCCTGTAATGTTTTAATGTAAAATTCATTTTCTGAAGCTGTAGATTCTGTTTTAAAAATCTCAGGAAAACTCATTTCTTTGATCGTTTCGTCTTTGGCAAACAAGATACTTCTTTCAACCATATTTTCAAGTTCACGAACATTTCCCGGCCATGCATTTGCCGTCATACTGTTCAACACTTTTTTAGAAAAACCTTTTATCTTTTTATTGATCTTATTCGAATGTTTTTCCAGGAAAAAATTCCCTAAAACCACAATATCTTCTGCGCGGTCACGCAAAGGCGGAAGCGGAATCGGAAAAACATTCAATCGGTAATACAAATCACTTCTAAATCGGCCTTCGGCAACTTCTTTTTCTAATAATCTGTTGGTTGCCGCAATTACACGAACATTTACTTTTATCGTGTTTTTGCCGCCAATTCTTTCTATTTCTTTTTCCTGAAGTACACGAAGCAATTTTCCCTGCAGTTCTAAGGGCATCTCTCCTATTTCATCTAAAAAAATGGTGCTGTTTTCGGCTTGTTCAAATTTTCCAATTCTCGTTTCTAAAGCACCTGTAAAAGATCCTTTTTCATGTCCAAATAATTCACTTTCAATCAGATTTTCTGGAATCGAAGCACAATTTACTTTTACCATTTTTTTATTCGAAACCAATGATAAATTATGAATCGCACTTGCCACGAGTTCTTTCCCCGTTCCTGTTTCTCCAGAAATCAAAACGGTAGATTGCGAAGAAGCAACCTGCGAAATCAATTCGTAAACATTCTGCATGGCATCGCTGTTTCCTACAATTCCATGAAAACCTTCGTTTTTAATTATAGGTTCTTTATTTTCTTCTGGCGGATTAATTTTCGATTTTGAAAGTACATCAATCTTACTTTCATATTCTTGGGTCAAAATAATATTTCTTACCGTAATAGAAAGCTGCATCGCAATTCCTCTAATAATTCGGTTAGATTCCCTGCTGAACGTTTTAGCATTTTTGAAGAAAAGAAAAAGTACATTTCTGTTTCCTTTAATATAAGGAAGGCAAATTCCTATTCCGTTTTTAAAACCTTTATTGTTTGGTAAATTAATAGGTTCTGGAATTTTTTTTCCGTTTAAAGTATTAAGATCAAAAACAACCGTATCAGCCGAATCCATACATAAATCAAAAAAACCATCCTTAATAGTTAGATTTTTTGACTTGGAATTTTTCTGCAAAAATTGATAGAAAATATGGTATTCGGTTTCATTCTCATCGGCGGAAGCAAGAATAAAATCATCAAAAGAAAATTCATCTTTTAAAACACTACTAATTACATGATCAAATTCTTCTTTCGTTAAAGCCTTAGAAAGTGCGCTGCAGATCGACATAATTAACGTTTGTTCTCGCTCTCTTTCCTGCAGTCGGTTCATTAAAATTGCAGTTTGGTCTGTAGGCTTTTCCATAAACAATAATTCGTGTGGTATTTTATGAGGTAATAGGGTAAATTTAAGCAATAGCCTTAATTAAATGGCTATGGATTTTCTAAATAAAACACGTTCGGATAATAAAATTACGATATATCGTAGTCACAAAGACAATACTTTACAGATAAATACCTAACTTACAATGCTTTAAATTAAATGGAATATTATTTGTTTACTGTTTGAATGATAAAAATTTAACGGCTTTTTATTTCTTAATCTAGGTTAATCGATACAGGACTATAACAGGCGTAAATTTGTAAAAGAAAATCAATAACAATTTAATACATATAAAAACCATGGAAAATAAAATTTTAGGCTTACACCATATTACTGCAATTGCAGGTGACGCTAAACGTAATTTCAACTTTTACTCAAACATATTAGGATTAAGATTCATCAAAAAAACGGTGAATTTTGACGATCCTGGAACGTACCATTTTTACTTTGGAGATGAAGTAGGAAGTGCCGGAACTATCTTAACTTTTTTCCCTTGGGGAGAAGGAATCCAACAAGGAAGAAAAGGTTCTGGAATGGCAACTGAAATTGGTTATTCTGTTCCAAAAGGAAGTTTGGATTTCTGGCAGAAACGTTTTGAACAGTATAATGTAATTTACAATAAACCGGCTGAAAAATTTGGAGAAAAATATTTGACTTTCTTAGATCCAGACGGATTAAAATTAGAGTTAATTGAATCTAAAACAGACGATAACAGAAAACCTTGGGAAACAGATGAAGTAAAAGCAGATGTGGCTACAAGAGGTTTCCACAACATTACCTTGACTTTAAACAGCATAAAAGCAACAGCTGCAATCTTAACCGAAATATTTGGTTATAAATTGATTGACCAAGATGTAAACCGCTATCGTTATGCAACAGATGCTGTAGAAAATGCTGCCATTGTTGACTTAGTAGAATTGACTGATGAAAAACGCGGTCATGTAGCAAACGGATCTGTACACCATGTAGCTTTCCGTGTTCAAAATGATGAAATATTAATGCATTTCCGTGAAAAAATCGAAGCTTACGGATTGTCTATTACGCCACAGATTGACAGAAATTATTTCCATTCTCTTTACTTTAGAGAACCGGGAGGAGTTTTATTTGAAATCGCTACAGAAAACCCTGGTTTTACAGTAGATGAAAGTTTAGAAGAATTGGGAAAAAACCTAAAACTTCCTGCACAATACGAATCTGACAGAGCTGCTATCGAAGCGCATTTGGTGAAAATTAATTAATTTAAACACATACCCTATTTAATTAGTTCTTAAAAGCTGTCTCTTTTGACAGCTTTTTTGTTTTAGGGAATTGTTATCGCAACTTCAAAAAAATTAAACGGAAGAACTGCAACTTCAAATCATCTTGGAGCTTCTTTTGCTTTTATAAAAAAATTCTTTAATACCACTCATTATTCCCCGAGGCCCCAATTTGCATTATTACTACATCAAAAAATGAATGTAACATGTTAATTTGACAACATTTCCGCAATATCATATAAGAAAACCTATTGCTATAATCTTAATTTTGAGCTCGTTAATGAACATAAAATAGTACAGCCATGGAAAATTTAAACAGCTACCAAGAGAAGGATTTTAATAGATGTCCAATTCACAGTGAAATTTATGTAGCAAGCAATAATGATTTCATTTACAGAAAAGCTTATAAAGGAGACTGGGGACACTGGGACGATCTGCCTGAAACTGCATCTTCTAATCAGACTTCTTATGACTTGATGGAAAATAAAAATATGTAATAAAAGCAGCATTGCTTTTATTACATATTTTTATTTTATCCTGGATTTACAATCCTAATTTTATGCCTTTCTTCCGTACATTAATATTCTTTTAAAAGAATAAATTGCTGGAAGCTTAGGAAATTCTATCGCTATTCTCTCTTTATATATTTTAATAAAAAGCCTTGCCTGTTCGCTTTCCAATCGCTCTATGTAAGGAATTAAAGCAGACCCTGAAATAAAATCATATAGCGTATCATGGTCTTTTGCAATTATGGGATACACTTTTTGCATAATCTGAATATCTTCAAGACCGCCATCAAAAAGTATTTGTGCGTATTCATCAATACTCAGAACCGGCGAATCTCTTTTATAACCTTTTAAATAAGTTTTAAAAGGTTCTTCCTCTATTAACTCTGATAAAATTTTATTAAGCTTATTTTCTGGCTGTACCGGCATTTGTACTGCAAATTGTCCTTTAGAATTAACAAGTTCTAATAATTTTGGAAATAATATTTCATGATTATCAGACCATTGCAAAGCTGCGTTACTAAAAATCAAATCCAATTTTTCTCCTGACAACAGCATATCTTCTGTTGTTGCTCTTCGAAAATGTAAATTTTCAGTTTCCAAAGATTTTGACTGCTCCTGCATTTCAGCAGAAGAATCGATACCAATAAAATTCGCATCTTTAAATTTATTGGCTAGGATTGCGGTCTGTTCTCCGGTACCGCAACCTAAATCAATAGCTATCATCCCTTTTACTGGCTGAATGAATGCTGCCAAATCATAAAAAGGCTGATAGCGAATGTTTTTAAATTTATTATAAATCTCTGGATTCCATGGCATATTGAAGTATTTTGGTTAAATCAAAATATATAATCCGTACTCAAAAAGTTAGAATCATGATCTCTTACAATCGAATTAAACAGCTTTTTATTGGCATCTGTAGCTTTAGTAGCAACAAGTGAACGAATTGAAAAAGAGCGCAATGCATCTGATATTGACAAAGTTCCTTCTGCGCTGTCCTTTCTTCCGGTAAACGGAAAAACGTCTGGTCCGCGCTGTGACTGGCAGTTAATATTTACTCTGCTTACTAAATTCACAAACGGATCGATTAAGCTTGCTACTTCTTTCGGATCTTCACTAAAAATACTTACCTGCATACCGTGTGAAGCATTGATTTGATATTCTATAGGTTCATCAATAGAATCAAAAGGCACAATTGGTATAATTGGACCAAATTGTTCTTCATGATACAATTTCATTTTATCATTTACAGGATAAACAACGGCCGGAAATACGAATGAATTATTAGTATAACCACCATTTTCGTTTATTATTTTGGCTCCATTTGCTAATGCATCATCCAAACAACTTTTAAGATAATCTGGTTTATCGAATTCAGGAAGCGGTGTGATTTTCACATCTTTATCCCAAGGAAGTCCCGGTTTTAGAGCCGCCACAGCCTCACTTAATTTTTGTACAAACTCATCTGCTACTTCTTTCTGTACAAAAATCAATTTTAATGCCGTACAACGTTGTCCATTAAAAGATAGCGCACCCAGCAGACACTCATTTACTGCAACATTTAGATCTGCGTGCTTCGTTACGATCGCTGCATTTTTTGCATCAAGACTTAATATTGATCTTAATCTATTTGCTTTTGGATGTAATTTTTTAAGGCCATTTGCTACTTTACTCGACCCAATAAAAGCCAGCACATTTACTTTACCGCTTTCCATTAATGGCGAAATAATTTCTGCACCTCTGCCGTAAAGCGTGTTTACAGTTCCAGGAGGAAATGCTTCTTTAAAGGCATTAAGCAAAGGATAATGTGCCAAGACACCATGTTTAGGCAATTTAAATAAAATGGTATTCCCCATTATTAGTGCGGGAATTAATGTGGTAAAAATTTCATTAAGCGGGTAATTAAAAGGACCCATACTAAGAACAACACCTAATGAAGATCGTCTAATCTGAGCCAAAACTCCTTCTGATTCTTCAAATCTGGAAGACTGTCTGTCTAAATCTTTTAAAGCATCTATTGTAGCGTTGATATATTCTACTGTTCGATCAAATTCTTTAGTTGAGTCGGGAAGGCTTTTTCCAATTTCCCACATCAGCAATTTAATAACGGGTTCGCGCTGCTGAATCATTAGGTATACAAATTTCTGCATACATTTAATTCTGTCTTCAACACTCATTGTTGGCCATATCCCTTGTCCGTCGTTGTAAGCTTCTACTGCTGCATCCAGCGATTCTAATGCTTCTTTAGCAGTAGTATGCGGTATTGTACCTACCAGTTTGCGTTTAAGTCCATCTGTACCTGGAACAAAAACCGGAGAAAATACTTCCGTTACTTCACCATTCCAAGGAACTAATTGACCATTTAGCAGGTATTCCCGCTGATGAATTTCTGAAATCTTATATTCTTGAGGAATAAGATTTTCTTCTATAAACAGACTATCGATAGCTGTTAAGGATGCTTTTAAATTTTCCATATGCAATTATTTAATCTTGTAACTTTCAAAAAAAATTGTTGTCTTATTTTATTTTGCTAATTTTCCACATTAGATTCTTGATATTAAATGATGTCATCATTAGTTGTATTAAGGCAATTTTGAATTCTTATAAAAATACGAAAACTTCATCTGCTGAATAAATTGCTTTTTTCTTTAAAATCGATTGATTATGATATTGATACATTTGTACCTTTATAAAAAATAGTTTCAGTTAAACTTACTCAACCAACACATTTAAAAACCAGACAAAACCACAATTTTATTTTGCTGGCGTATTTTATTCAAGTTACTTATTTTTTAAATGCAAACGACATAAATTCTAAAATTGATAATAAAATAATCAAGAAATAAAATTGAACAATGAAACAGGCAATTGTCAATGCTACTGTGCACACAGGAAATGAAATAATTAATAACGGCACAGTTATCATTGAAAACGGAATCATTATTTCGGTACAAAAAGAAATTCCAAATGATATTGAAACCATCGATTTACAAGGAAAACATATTGCATCTGGATTTATAGACATCCAGATAAATGGAGGAGAAAAACACTATTTTAGTCAAAATCCTACCGAAGAAACGATTCAGGATATTTACGATTCTAGTCTTAAATATGGTACAACACATATGCTTCCGTGTTTGATATCTTCTTCAAATGAAATGATTCTTAAAGGAATTGAAGCAATCCGTCATTATCGAGAAAAATATAACAATGGCGTTATCGGAATGCATTTAGAAGGTCCGTTTTTGAATCCGTTAAAACGTGGGGCACACAGCATCGATCAGGTTCGTAAACCTACAAATGCAGAACTTGAAGAAATTATCACACTCGGGAAAGATGTTATAAAAGTAATCACAATTGCTCCCGAATGTTTTACAGACGAACAGCTGCAGATGTTGTTAGAAAGCGACATCATTATTTCTATCGGACATTCGACTATTACACATAAACAAGCTCAGGTTTATTTTTCGAAAGGCGTAAAACTCGTCACTCATTTATTTAATGCGATGACACAGTTTGGTCATCGTGAACCAGGCTTGGTTGGAGCTGTTTTTGAAAATGAAAATGTATATGCTCCCGTTATTTTAGATGGTGCACATTGTGACTATGCGGCTGCAAAAGTTGCATATAAACTCAAACACGAAAAATTCTTTTTAATAAGCGATGCTACATTTCTAGGCCGAAAAGTCGACAACTTTCAATGGGATAATTTTGATGCCCATTTAGAAAATGGCTTTTACAGAAACAAAGATGGTAATTTGGCTGGAGCCACTATATCAATGTTAGAAGCCGTTCAAAATGCGTATAATCATTTGGATGTTTCTGTAGATGAAGCTATAAAAATGGCAACTTCAAATGTTGCAAACGCAATCGGTTTAGAAAATAAAATAGGAAAAATAAAATCTGGATTTCCTGCAAGTTTTGTGAAATTTAATGATGATTTATCTGAAATAGAAACATTTATTTTTTCAAACAAATAAAATAATTTGATAATGAAACTTGAGCTTTCAATAGCATAAAAGTCAGTTTTAATACAATAATACTCAAATAATTAATTCTTATTGGGCTAAATCTTTCTTTTAAAGTTTTATTTTTATATCTTGATTCTATTATAAATTTCAATTACAAACCAAAAAGAATGCTTGAGAACTTTCCTTTTTATTTAGGCCTTTTAATAATTATTTTATTGCTGATAATGCTTGCCAATAAAATAAAAGTAGCTTATCCTGTACTGCTTGTATTGGCAGGACTTGCTATAAGTTTTATTCCTGGCGTACCTGTTATAAACATCGAACCCGAACTTATATTCTTTATTTTCCTGCCTCCATTACTATATGAAGCAGCCTGGACAGTTTCTTGGAAAGAATTATGGCGCTGGCGCCGCATTATTACAAGTTTTGCATTTGTCGTTGTTTTTCTGTCGGCATTATCTGTAGCTTTAGTAGCCAATTATCTTATTCCTGGATTTTCATTAGCATTAGGTTTTGTACTTGGTGGAATCGTTTCTCCTCCAGATGCAGTAAGTGCTGGCGCTATTTTAAAATTTGTAAAAGTACCCAAAACAATTTCGTCAATTTTAGAGGGAGAAAGCTTATTGAATGACGCTTCATCGTTGATTATTTTCAGATTTGCAATGATCGCAGTTGCAACAGAACAATTTTTATTTTATAAAGCCGCGGCGAGTTTCAGCTGGATGATTTTTGGCGGCGTAGGCATTGGCTTATTAATTGGATGGCTTTTTATGAAAGCGCATAAATATCTGCCTACTGATGCTAATGCAGATATCGTTTTGTCACTTCTTACACCCTATATAATCTATCTCGCTGCGGAAGAAATTCACAGCTCTGGTGTATTAGCAGTCGTAAGCGGCGGATTGTTATTATCGAATAACAGACATCGTTTTTTGAACAGCAGATCTCGTCTGCAGGGAATCAATGTTTGGGAAAGTTTTTGTTTTATTTTAAATGGATTGGTTTTCATGCTGATCGGATTAGATTTGCCGCAAATTACAAGAGGGCTTGAAGAAGTAAATATTAGTCTTCCAACAGCAATTGGATATGGTGTTATAATAACAGCAGTTTTAATCGTAGGCCGAATATTATCGTCTTATGGCGCGGTAGTAGTTACATTGATTGCCAGAAATTTTATTACTGTTGCTGACAGCAGAAATCCTGGTTTGAAAACGCCCTTTATTTTGGGCTGGACCGGAATGAGAGGCGTAGTTTCATTGGCCGCTGCTTTATCAATTCCAGTTTATCTCAACAATGGCAACGGTTTCCCACAGCGTAATTTAATCTTGTTTATAACCTTTATTGTTATTCTGCTGACTTTACTGATTCAAGGATTGACATTGCCTTATTTCATTAAAAAAATCAAGCTGACAGATATTTACGATCCTATTCCTCGAGATGAAGCTGCTAATAACATTAAACAAGAGCTTACTGCTTACACTTTAAATTATTTGAAAACAAATTACAGCGAGCAGGTTAAGAGCAATAATTCGTTACAGCATCTTATTCAGAAATGGGAACATCGCAATAATGGTGTTGATGACGAGTCTATAGGAACAGATCTTAAAGATATTTATCTTGATTTATTAGTGCAGCAGAGGCAGTGGCTTATAAATAAAAACAAGGAAGATAAAACTTTAGACGAGTCGATTATAAGACGTCAAATGCATTATTTAGATATCGAAGAAGAAAAACTCCGCTATATCTAAAAATGATTTATTTTAATAAGAATTATCCATTTCATTCAATAAAATGGATAATTCTTAAATTTGAAAATTTATAAGTATCGGTTAATAATATTTTCGAAAAGTTCTTGTTTACCGCTTTTCAATTCTATTTCCTCGTTTTCTTGAGCAATTGCGTACAGATCTTTAAAGTTTAATTTTCCTTCCTCAAATTCTTTTCCCTTTCCAGTATCAAAAGAACTATAACGCTGTTGTCGCAAACTTTCATAAGGCGAAGAGGTAATAATCTTATCAGCGGTGAGTAATGCTCTTGCAAAAGTATCTGCTCCACCAATATGAGCCAAAAAGATATCTTCAATATCTGTAGAATTTCTTCTAATTTTTGCATCAAAATTTACTCCACCGCCCTGAATCCCGCCAGCTTTAAGAAAAACCAGCATAGCCTCTGTAACTTCATATACATTATTAGGGAATTGACTTGTATCCCAGCCATTATGATAGTCTCCTCGATTTGCATCAATACTGCCGAGCATTCCGGCTTTTGAAGCCACTTCAAGTTCATGAGCAAATGTATGCTGTGCCAGTGTAGCGTGATTTACTTCAATATTTAATTTGAAATCTTTTTCAAGTCCGTATTCACGCAAAAAGCCAATTGTCGTTGCACAGTCAAAATCGTATTGATGTTTTAAAGGTTCCATAGGTTTTGGTTCTATTAAAAAATTTCCTTTAAAACCTTGTTCTCTAGCATAATCACGCGCCTGAGCAAGAAATTGTCCTAAGTGGTCCAATTCTCTTTTCATATCTGTATTAAGGAGCGTCATGTAACCTTCTCTTCCTCCCCAAAAAATATAATTTTCTCCGTCTAAAGCAATGGTCGCATCCATCGCTAACTTAACTTGTCCTGCGGCTCTGGCCAATACTTTAAAATCAGGATTTGTTGCAGCGCCATTCATATAACGCGGATTTGAAAAACAATTGGCAGTTCCCCAAAGAACTTTTATGCCAGAAGAATCCATTTTCTCCTTTAAATACGTTGTCATTGTATTCAATCGAAGTTCTGACTGTGTAAAACTTTGACCTTCCTGAACCAAGTCGTAGTCATGAAAGCAAAAATAATCAAAGCCCATTTTACTGATAAATTCAAATGCTGCATCTGCTCTTTTCTTTGCCGCCTGAATAGGTTCTCTGAATTCGTTCCATGCAAATTGGTGTGTTCCTTGTCCAAAAAGATCTGAACCGTTTCCGCCAAAGCTGGGCCAATATGAAATTGCAAATTTAAAATGCTCTCTCATTGTTTTACCAGCAACTACTTGATCTGGATTATAATATCGAAATGCTAAAGGATTATCGGAATCTTTTCCTTCATAATTAATTTTTCCTATTCCTTTGTAATACTCCTTATCTCCCCAAACATCACTCATCTTAATAATTTTTAACCTATTTTTTATTTTTTTTTGAGGCCAAAGATATACTTTAACCTAGCATATGAAAAGTTAAAATTTGGTTGAAAATAAAAAATTTTTTGGAATTCGGCATTAAATAAAAAATCAAATATTTTCTTTGATCTATCTGATGAGAAGAAGGGTTTCGATTAAAAATTGAATTTTTATTCCTCTGCCGGCACGAGTTGATCTTCAATAAATTTTCCTGTATTGATATTCCCAATTTCATCTTCCCATTGTGTAACTACATTTTCAATAAGTTCTGGTTCGAATCCTATTACCTTCATAACTTGATTGCCAAATTCTTGTCGTACTTTTTGTCCTGTTTTAAACATGATTTCTTTTATTTAAATATTACTAAAAAATTTATGTGTTATCATTTGAATGAAGTAAAATTAAATTTATTGATCTGTATTATTTTATATCATTATCTGCTCAATTTATATGATTTAGCAGTATTGAAATCAGCTGATTAAACTTTCAATTCTGCAAAATACTGCGATCATTATATAAATACATACTCCTGAAAATTCCATAACTTTAAACATTATACACTTATAAAATAAAGTTATTATGAGCGACATTGCCAGACGTTTTCCCGAGAATCCATTGCTGATGCCAAAAGATCTAAAAGCCAGCAGTACAGAACTTCAAATTATAAGCCTTTTAAATCCTGGTGTTTTTGTTTTTGAAAATAAGACTTGGCTGCTGGTCAGAGTAGCAGAATCGATAGCTCAAAAAGAAGGTGTTATTTTTTTTCCTGTCATTAATGCATTGGGTAAAGTAGAAATTATTGAAATTCCCTTAAATGATCCAGATCTTGTGGCGAATGACCCGAGAGTAATTAAATATAAAGGGTTGGACTACCTGACCACACTTTCGCATCTTAGATTACTTTGCAGTGATGACGGCAGAAAATTCTATGAGCCAGAGCATGATGCATTATTAATGGGTTCTGGGATTTTAGAACAATTTGGTATAGAAGACTGCAGAGTCAGTAAATTAGAAGACACTTATTACCTTACTTATACGGCAGTTTCTGAAAACGGTGTTGGTGTTGGACTTAGAACTACTAAAAACTGGAAAAGCTTTGAAAATAAAGGAATGATTTTTCCACCTCATAATAAAGACTGTGCTATTTTTGAAGAATTGGTAAACGGAAAATTCTATGCCTTGCATCGTCCTTCCAGCCCAGAAATTGGAGGAAATTTTATTTGGCTTTCTGAATCGCCAGATGGCATTCATTGGGGAAATCACAAATGCATTATAAAAACACGACAAGGACTTTGGGACAGCGCGAGAGTTGGTGCTGGAGCTGCGCCAATTAAAACACATAAAGGTTGGCTCGAAATTTATCACGGAGCAAATGCTGAACATCAATATTGTCTTGGCGCCTTTTTGATGGACCTCGAAGATCCATCTAAAGTTCTTGCCCGTACATTAGAACCTATTATGCTTCCGCAGGAAAATTATGAATTGAGCGGTTTCTTTGGTTATGTCGTTTTCACAAATGGACACGTTGTAAATGGTGATAAATTGACTATTTACTATGGAGCTGCTGATGAATTTGTCTGCGGGGCCGATTTTTCTATAAATGAAATACTTTCGTATTTAGAAGTTTAAATACAATTATTAGCTAGCAGGAATATAAATATTAAAAGTTGCGCCCTTCATGGGTTCGCCCGTTGCGTTGATATGACCATTGTGATTTTCAACTATTTTTTTGACAATCGCAAGGCCAATCCCTGTTCCATCATACATGTCTTTACTATGTAATTTTTGAAAGACGCCAAATATTTTTTCACTGTGCTGCGGTTCAAATCCGATTCCGTTATCGCCAAAACTGATGTGGCAATAGTCAACATTTGGGGCTAATTTTTCTTTTTCTAAATTGGCTCCACTTACGAGCTGACTTTTAATATTTATTTCAAGCGGTACTTCTGTTCTTGAAAATTTTATAGCATTATGTATTAAATTTTCCATTAATTGAACAAACTGAAAAGGAATTATAGTAATTACTCCATGAAAATCAGTTGTAATTGTTGCATTCTTCTCTAACAAATTTTCATGC
The DNA here is from genome assembly GCF_000708595.2 of Flavobacterium sp. KJJ. Taxonomy (GTDB): domain Bacteria; phylum Bacteroidota; class Bacteroidia; order Flavobacteriales; family Flavobacteriaceae; genus Flavobacterium. The sequence continues at coordinate 111,139 of NZ_JARP01000004.1, forward strand.
AATGCTATTTTTACATCAGAAATAACAGTATTTAAATCAACCTTTTCGAATCTGCGATCAACAATAGTAGTACGAGAGAAAGTCAAAAGACTGTTTATAAGCTCTCGCATTCGGTTTGTCGAATAGAGAATTCTGTTAAACTTATGTTTACCGTCTTCAGATAAATTTGGGTATTCATTGGAAAGAAGAAGATTGACAAAGGTCTGGATTTTTCGTAAAGGTTCCTGAAGATCATGACTTGATATATAAGTAAAGGCATCCAGTTCCATATTTTTCTTTCTGAGTTCTTCTGCGTGCTTTTCAATTGCTGCATATTGTGAAGCAAGTTCTGAATTCGATTTTAAAATTATTTCATTAAGGGCTTTTGTCTCTTCTTCCTTAATTTGTAATTCTCTATTTTTCTTAAACAATTCAGTAAAAACCATCACCTTTGCCTGCAATATTTCTGGAGACAAAGGTTTAATCATATAATCAACAGCACCAGATTGATATCCCTTGAAAATGTATTCAGTAGTATTCATATTTGCCGTCAAAAAAATGATAGGAACATGTTTTAGTTTATCACTTTGGCGAATGAGTTCGGCTGTTTCAAAACCATCCATCAATGGCATTTGAACATCCATAAGTATAATAGCAAAATCCTGATTTTTCAATAATATCCGCAATGCATCTTTTCCAGATGTTGCTTCAACAAATTGATAACCGCGATCTGCCAGGATGACTTGCAAAGAAAGTAGGTTTTCTTTTTTGTCATCGACTATTAAGATTTTAATTGCATTCTCTACCATTATACTTTTGAATATAATTATTATTTAAGCCATACACGCATAAGAGAGGAAAGCTGTTCAACATTCACTGGTTTTGTCATATAATCTGAGGCACCTGATTCTATGCAGCGTTGTCTATCACCTTTCATTGCTTTTGCTGTTACTGCTATGATTGTTAAATCTTTGTGTTTGGCATCTTTTCTAATGCGTTTCATGGTTTCATATCCATCCATTTCTGGCATCATGATATCCATTAAAACGATATCAATTGCAGGATCTTCATTAAGAAGATCAATTGCTTCCTGACCGCTTTCGGCACTTATAACATCCAATCCGTAACGTTCAAGAGCAGTTGTCAATGCAAATAAATTACGAACGTCATCATCAACCAGCAATACTTTCTTACCGACTAATACATCTTCTTTCAAATAAAAAGATTCAATTGTTTCTCTCATTGCATCTGGCAGTTCTTTATGTACACGGTGCATAAATAAAGCTGTTTGATCAATAAGTTCATCCATAGAATTTGCGCTTTTTGTAATAATACTGTGAGCAAATCGATTCAATTTTACCTTTTGTTTCTTATCAACATCTCCTGCGGAATGTATAATAATTGCCGTTTCTTGTCCTGCAATATTATTTTCAAGATCGGTAATAAGATCAAGTCCATCTGCATCTGGCAATACTAAATCTAAGATAATACAATCAAATGATTTTTCTCTTATAAGTGCAACTGCTTCAGCGGCCGTTTTTGCACTAAAAACAGTTATGTCTTCACCGCTCACTGCTTGCAAAATTCTGTCTAATTCCTGCTGATTGTCGTCTACAATTAGTAAGTTTTTAGCTTTTTTATTTTTGAAATCGTGAATATCGTTAAAAAGATAAGCCAGGGAATCATTTTTTACGGGTTTAAGAAAGAAGTTTCTCGCGCCTCGTTTAAGCCCTTTATTTCTTTCATCTTCTCCAGAAATGATGTAAACCGGAATATGACGCAGGTTAAAATCGGTTTTAAGCCTGTCCAGGATTTTCCATCCGCTAGTATCTGGCATATTAAGATCCATTGTAATAGCATGGGGATGAAACTGGTTTATAAAATCAATAACATCATTTCCTTTTGTAGTTACAATTGCCTTAATTCCATTAATGTGCGCCTGCTCGAGCATAATTTTAGCAAAAGTTAAATTATCTTCAGCAATCAATAATACTTTATCGCCTGGTTTAATATCTGTTCTGTCATCACCTACCTCATCAACAAAGAATAAATCAATATCAGATCGATTAAATTTTTCCGATGGCAGTGATTTGATTCGGCCTTTTACGTCTGGTTCCTCTGTAAATTCAATATCTTCTATTTCAGAAATGTCAACATATTGCAAAGGAAGGAACAGTGTAAATTTACTTCCAATGTTGGTCTCGCTTTCCAGTTCAATACTTCCTCCTAATAAATCAGAAAGCCCACGGCTGATTGATAATCCCAATCCTGTTCCTCCATATTTTCGGCTTGTTGAACCTTCGGCTTGCTGGAAAGCTTCAAAAATGATGTTTTGTTTTTCTTTAGAAATACCAATTCCTGTATCTGAAATTTCAAAAGCGACTACTGCTTCTGCATTTTCTAAGCTTGCATTAGTCGTTTTCCAGTTGTTGCTTGCTCGGTATATTTTTAGCTGAACTTCACCTTTTTCAGTGAATTTAAATGAATTAGATAAAAGATTTTTTAAGATTTGATTTAATCGCTGTGAATCGGTTTCCATCAATTCAGGAAGTTCATCATCCATACTGATTTTAAAACGAAGGTGTTTCGCTTCTGCAATAGGATTAAAAGTAGATTCAACAAATCGGCTGATTTCGGCAAAACTAATCGGATTGTAATCGACAGAAATATATCCAGATTCGATTTTTGATAAATCTAGAATGTCATTAATCAGCTGAATAAGGTCATCTCCGCATGAATTAATCGTTTTGGCAAATTGAATCTGTTTTTCAGAAAGATTTCCATCTCTATTGGCGATTAATTCGTTGGCCAAGATCTGTAAACTGTTCAGCGGTGTTCTTAGCTCGTGCGACATATTCGCCAAGAACTCCGATTTATATTTTGATGTTAAAGTCAGCTGATCTGCTTTTTCTTCCAAAGCTTTTCTTGCAACCTCAACCTCTTGATTTTTCAACTCCACTTCTTCCTTCTGATTTGCCAATAAGAAAGCTTTTTCTTCTAATTCTTCGTTGGTGTTTTTCAATACTTCTTGCTGACTTTTCAGCTCGCCTGCCAGCGATTGTGACTGTACCAAAAGTTCCTCCGTTCTTGAATTCGACTCAATTGTGTTCAATACAATTCCGATACTTTCTGTCAATCCTTCCAAGAAATCTAAGTGTGTCTGACTAAAGGTATCAAGCGATGCCAATTCAATAACTGCTTTAAGCTGTCCTTCAAACAATACAGGCAAAATAATTACGTCCTGCGGTTTCGCATCTCCCAAACCAGAATTAATTCTGATATAATCTTTAGGAACATTGCTCAAAATAATTCTTTCTTTTTCTATCGCAACCTGACCAATAAGTCCTTCTCCCATTGCATATTGCGTAGGCGAATTTTTTCTTTTGATATAGGCGTAAGAAGCAATTAAATTTAATTTAGAATCCTCAAAGTTTTCATCTTCCTGTAAAATATAGAACAGTCCATGCTGTGCGGTTACAACCGTTGCGAGCTCAGAAAGGATTTTTTTGGTAACCGAATTCAACTCTTTTTGCCCTTGAAGCATTTGGGTAAATTTCGCCAAATTCGATTTCAGCCAGTCTTGTTCCTGATTTCTTAAAGTCGTTGCTTTAAGATTCGAAATCATCTGGTTAATAGTATCTTTTAAGGCTTCTACCTCACCTTTTGCTTCAACACCAATTGTTCGCGTTAAATCTCCTTGTGTTACCGCAGATGCCACCTCAGAAATCGCACGCACCTGAGTTGTCAAATTCGCCGCAAGCTGGTTTACGTTTTCTGTTAAGTTTTTCCACGTTCCCGAAGCTCCCGGTACATTTGCCTGACCTCCTAGTTTTCCTTCGGCTCCAACCTCACGGGCAACCGTAGTTACCTGATCAGAGAACGTTGCCAAAGTATCAATCATTTCGTTGATGGTATCTGTAAGTTGTGCAACCTCACCTTTAGCATCAATAGATAATTTTTGTTTTAGATTTCCTTTTGCTACGGATGTTACAACTTTTGCAATTCCACGTACTTGGGACGTTAAGTTCGATGCCATCAAGTTAACAGAGTCTGTTAAATCTTTCCAGGTTCCGGCAACCCCTTTTACTTCAGATTGTCCTCCCAGTTTTCCTTCGGTACCAACCTCACGCGCCACACGAGTTACCTCTGATGCAAACGAGTTCAGCTGTTCCACCATCGTATTGAAAGTGTTTTTCAAATCTAAAATCTCTCCTTTTACGTCAACCGTAATAGGTTTCGAAAGGTCGCCATTGGCGACGGCTTTTGTTACTTCAGCAATATTACGCACCTGATCCGTTAAGTTCGATGCCATCTGGTTAACCGAATCCGTTAAATCTTTCCATGTTCCTGCAACTCCGGGAACGAATGCCTGACCTCCCAGTTTTCCATCAGTACCTACCTCACGCGCCACACGAGTTACCTCTGATGCGAAGGCACGAAGCTGATCCACCATCGTATTTACCGTTTCTTTCAATTGCAGAATCTCTCCACGAACGTCGGCCGTAATTTTCTTCGACATATCTCCGTTTGCTACGGCAATCGTTACCTCGGCAATATTACGTACCTGTGTGGTTAAGTTACCCGCCATCTGATTAACAGAATCCGTTAAATCTTTCCATGTTCCCGCGACTCCAGGTACATTCGCCTGACCTCCCAGTTTTCCTTCGGTACCAACCTCACGCGCCACACGAGTTACCTCTGAGGCAAACTCACGAAGCTGATCCACCATCGTATTTAAGGTTTCTTTTAACTGAAGAATCTCTCCACGAACGTCAACCGTAATTTTTCGGGACATATCTCCGTTTGCTACGGCAATCGCCACATCGGCAATATTACGTACCTGAGCAGTTAAGTTACCCGCCATCTGGTTAACAGAATCTGTCAAATCTTTCCAGGTTCCTGCAACTCCAGGTACATTCGCCTGACCTCCCAGTTTTCCTTCTGTACCAACCTCACGTGAAACCCTCGTTACCTCCGAAGCAAAGCCTCGAAGCTGATCCACCATGGTATTAATTGTATTTTTAAGCTCAAGGATTTCTCCTTTTACGTCTACTGTAATTTGTAATGATAAATCGCCTTTTGCAACTGCAGTTGTTACCTCGGCAATGTTACGTACCTGACCTGTAAGATTCGATGCCATCTGGTTTACCGAATCTGTTAAATCTTTCCACGTTCCACCAACACCTTCTACCTGAGCCTGCCCTCCCAGTTTACCTTCGGTACCAACCTCACGTGCCACACGGGTTACCTCTGATGCAAATGAGTTCAGCTGGCCCACCATCGTATTAATGGTGTTTTTAAGCTCAAGGATCTCTCCTTTTGTATCTACGGTAATCTGACGCGATAAATCGCCTTTTGCTACCGCTGTCGTCACCTCTGCAATGTTACGTACCTGACCAGTTAAGTTGGATGCCATCTGATTTACAGAATCTGTTAAATCTTTCCAGGTTCCTCCAACTCCTTTTACTTTTGCCTGACCTCCCAGTTTTCCTTCAGTTCCTACCTCAAGTGCCACACGCGTTACCTCAGATGAGAACGAGTTCAGCTGATCCACCATCGTATTAATGGTTTTCTTCAACTCGAGAATTTCTCCTTCGGCTACAGCTGTAATTTTTTTCGAAAGGTCGCCATTTGCTACCGCCGTTGTTACCTCGGCAATATTACGTACCTGACCCGTTAAGTTCGAGGCCATTTGGTTCACGGAATCGGTTAAATCTTTCCAGGTTCCTCCAACTCCTTTTACTTTTGCCTGACCTCCCAGTTTTCCTTCTGAACCTACCTCACGTGCCACACGGGTTACCTCGGCACCAAAGGAGTTCAGCTGATCCACCATGGTATTGATTGTATTTTTAAGTTCCAAGATTTCTCCCGCAACGTTTACCGTAATTTTTTTAGATAAATCGCCTTTTGCTACCGCGGTTGTCACCTCAGCAATATTACGTACCTGACCTGTTAAGTTCGATGCCATTTGATTAACGGAATCGGTCAAATCTTTCCAAACTCCACCAACACCTCGCACTTTTGCCTGACCTCCCAGTTTTCCTTCAGAACCCACCTCTCTTGCCACACGCGTTACCTCAGAAGAAAAGGAATTAAGCTGATCCACCATTGTGTTAATCGTATCTTTCAGCTCTAGGATTTCTCCTTTTACGTCAACCGTAATTTTTTTAGATAAATCTCCTTTTGCTACCGCTGTGGTTACATCGGCAATATTACGCACCTGACCTGTTAAATTCGATGCCATTTGGTTTACAGAGTCTGTTAAATCTTTCCAGGTTCCACCAACTCCTTTTACTTGTGCCTGTCCTCCCAGTTTTCCTTCGGTTCCTACCTCTCTTGCCACACGCGTTACCTCAGATGAAAACGAGTTCAGCTGATCCACCATCGTATTGATGGTATTTTTAAGTTCCAGGATTTCTCCTTTTACGTCTACGGTAATCTTTTTAGATAAATCCCCTTTTGCTACCGCCGTTGTTACGTCGGCAATATTACGTACCTGACCCGTTAAGTTCGATGCCATTTTATTTACAGAGTCGGTCAAATCTTTCCAAACTCCACCAACACCTCGCACTTTTGCCTGACCTCCCAGTTTTCCTTCGGTACCCACCTCACGCGCCACACGGGTTACCTCCATCGAGAATAAATTCAGCTGTTTTACCATTCCGTTTACCTCTTTGGCAATTCTGAGGAATTCTCCCTGAAGCGGGTTTCCTTCAATAGAAAGTGGCATTTCCTGAGATAAATTTCCTTTTGCAACCGATGTGATTACGTGCGCAATTTCAATCGTCGGATGCACCAGATCTGAGATTAAGGTATTAACAGAATCAACACATGAACTCCAAGATCCTCTTGCACCATCTAAAGCTACTCTGTTAGTCAGTTTTCCTTGTTTACCAATACTTTTTCCTACCTTCTGAAACTCGAAAACCATTCTTTCGTTCAGATCAATAATTTCATTTAATGTATCACAGATCGATCTTTTAATTCCATTCTGATCCGTTGGAAAACGCTGTGTGAAATTTCCATTTTTAACCTTAAGCAAAATCTTTAAAAATTCTGCATCATTCAAAATAGATTCCTCAGATTCGATTTTCTTTTGTTTGGATTTTGCTGGTTTTTCTCCTGCCACTATTGGAAGTGCCACAATAGTTTCAGTATTTACCTTCTTATTTTCTTTTATTTTTTTCATATCTCAATTCTTTATAGAATGATTAAAAATCTGATACATTATTTTATTTTCTTAGTGCTAAAAGGTCTGTTTATAAACTTTCATCCAGTAATATCTTTCGCAAATGAAACTGAACAAAAGCATCCATTGAATCTGATCTTTTAGTATTTTCAGTATAATTTAAGGGCTTTATAATATAGCCTGAAATCCCAAGCTTTTCTGCTTGAGATCTGTCATTTTCTTCTGAAGAAGTAGTCATTATAAATACTTTTAAATCTTTTAGATTTTTATCTTCCCTAATCACTTTCAAAAATTCTATTCCGTTCATTCTTGGCATATTAATATCCAAGAGAATAACATCCGGAACCAAACCTGCATTTGGATCTCGTAAAATTTTCAAAGCTTCGATTCCGTTATATGCCGTATGAAGAACGTATTCACTTTCTAACTTTTTTAAAGACCGCTCCACACTAATAATATCAAGCCCGTCATCTTCTACAAGTAATATTGTTGGTTTTTTCATAACTTATTATTTCTCCAAGTAAAAATAAATTCTGCTCCCTTTCCTAATTCAGATTTAACGATGATTCTTTCATCTTGATCATCAATTATTTTCTTTACAATTGCCAGTCCAACTCCGGTACTTTCCTGTTCATCCTGTTCCCTCAATGTCTGAAAAATTTCGAATATTTTTCGATGATATTCAGGTGCAATTCCAATTCCATTATCCTTTACAGAAAATTCATAAATAGGTAAAAAATATTTACAGCTTATGTGAATATGGCCTTCTTCCTGCGGAATGTATTTTACTGCATTACTAATTAAATTAGCAAAAACTTGTTCGAGTTTAATTCGTTCTGTAAACAAATCAGGAAGATCATCTATTTCTAATTTAAAATTTCTAGGAACAATTGAATCTGCAATTTCATGAACCAGTGCATTTGTATTGATATGTTCGGCTGGAGTTTTAAGATTAAGTCTAGCATAATCGAGCAAACCGTTTATCAAAGCTTCCATACGTCTGGTTTTCTGCGGAATAATATTAAGATATTTTTTAAGCTCAGGCGAAAGTTCATCTGAATGATCTTCTTCTATCCAGCTTACTACATTATGAATACCGCGTATTGGTGCCTTAAGATCATGCGAGACAACATAGGCAAATTTATTAAGTTCTGCATTTCTATTTTTCAGCTCATGAATGTTTTTATCTAATTTAAGAGACATGCTGTTGAGTGAAATTTCTAAAGCAGTCAATTCATCGTTTCGTGTATCTTTAACTATAGTAAATTTACCTTTTGAGATATTTTCTGCCAAATGAATCATCGAACTAATTCTTTTAGTCGTAAGAAAAACAATAAATACAGTGCTTCCTACTCCGATGATAATCGTTAGTGTCAAGAAAATTAAAGAAAATGTACGAGCGTATTTGATTGAGGTCAGAAGCATGTCTGTATGATGTTTTCTCATCTTATACTCAATTCTATCAAATCGAGAAAACTTCCCGGCTATCTCATCATTTATTTTCTTCCCTACATGTTTTTTAAGTGTATTTTCAAAAAGATTTCGATAAGAATCAGGTCCTTTTTTTCGCATTTCTATTAGCTGTGCCGAATATTTCAGCCAGTCGTTATGACGCAGGTTAATAGAATCTAAAATAATACGCTGTTTGTTATGAGTTCCAATTCGTAACTGTTGTTCTTTTATCAATAAAGGCACAATTTTAAGCCCTTTAAAATAAGAGTCTAAAAAAGTCTGATCGTCTGTAAGAAGATAACCGCGAAAAGCACTCTGCATCTCTATTATTGCTTTATGAGTTTTATTTGAAGTCCGAATAATTTCTTCAGATCTGGCAAGAAACTGAGAGTTGCGCTGTACCTTTTTAGACAACATATAATTTGTATACGAGTCCGCCACGGACAATAAAATTATTACAGTAAACGCTAAAAGAATTTGAGTAGATAATTTCATCGGCAACAATTAACATACGCCTGAATATCAGACACTTTATTTCTTAATAAAAATAAGAAAAAAAACAAAAAGTTCATTGAATAATTTTAATAAGATAACGTATTGCGAAAGATTGCTAACACTAAAGTTTATGCGCTATAAGTATATCTGCTCAATATTTCCTTTAAGTCGTTAAAGTTATTTGGCTTTGAAATAAAATCATCTGCCCCATGCTCTTTTGCCTCTTGAATAATATCATCTAACTGCGAGGTCGAAAAGATAATAATAGGAATTTGTTTAAGTCTGTCTTCCTTTTTTATTTCTGTCATAAATTCCAATCCTGACATAATTGGCATATTTAAATCAAGAAAAATAACATCGGGCATAATTTCGTTTTGCATCAATTTGCGCAATGCTTCAACAGGACTGTAAATTGCTGTATATGCTGCAGAAGAAACAGCATTTAATGCTTCCATGAACAAATCGCAATCGTCACAATCATCATCAATTTGAAGTATATTTTTATAAGTCATCGCGCTTATTTTTTTAATTTTAAAAATAAATTTTCAGCTAAATCATTTCAAGAAACGTTAATTTCATTCTTTGAAAATCGTTTAGCTATTTAAAATTGCATTTGTCTAAATTGCATTATTACAAACAAATAGCATATTACCTACTCAAATGTAGTAATTTAAACCTCAACAAAATACTCAAGTATTAGAAATAAGTACTCTAATTTCATAATTTTTAAAGTAAAACTTACAAAAATTGTTAAAATTAATTTCTAACATTAAATTTCATCCTACAACTATCAATCTCTTTTTGGAAGGTAAATCCAAAAAGTTGTTCCTTCATCGGGCTTACTTGTAAAATTTATAACACCGCCATGATTTTCTATAATTCGCTTGCATAGCGCAAGTCCGATTCCGTTACCGCCAAACTGATCCCGCTGATGCAATCGCTGAAACATATCGAAAATACGTCCTGAATATTCATTATCCATTCCGATGCCATTATCAGAAACCGATATAACATAAAAATTACCTACTGGACTTAATTTATCTGTCTTGAAATTATCAGACAAAGCAGAAGAAATAATTATTGATGGCTGTGATGTATTGAACTTTAGCGCATTATTAATCAGGTTATAAAATAACTGACGGAGTTGCGAACTAACACCAGAAACACGCGGTAATGCTTCTACTGTTATCAAGGCATTCTTTTCTTCAATAACTAGACTAAGATCACTAATCGTCTCTGTAATAATATGATTTAAATCTAGTTCCTGCAGATTTTGCAGTTTATTATCTATTCTGGAATAATTAAGTACATCAGAAATAAGAGTAGATAATCTGCCTGCTGCAAGAGTGATTTTATCAAAATAATACTGTTTCCTTTGCTCCTCGGTCAAAAACTCTGCGGCACGCGAAAGCATAATCAGAATTTTGCGAAGCGGTTCCTGCAAATCATGACTGGCAATAAAAGCAAACTGCTCTAACTCTTTATTTTTAAATAATAACTTAGAATTCGCATTTTCTAATTCTTGCTGAATCATCTTTAGCTCAGAATTATCCTTAAGAGTTTCGACAACTGTTTTTTGGGCATTAATGTCTACAAAATAAACAAGCCAGCTGTTAAAAGAACCATCTTCGGCCTTATTTGGAATTATCGATATTAAATGCCAAACATACTCTGAATCTTTTTTAATTCTTGTTTCTCCAAAAAAATCTGATCTGTCTTTTTTGGCTTTACTCCACCCTTCATTTATTTCATCTAAATCATCGGGATGAATAAAAGTGGCTAAAGTCTTTTTATCAAAAACAGTAAAAGGCTGCTGTACATAATCTTTTAGCGAATCATTAGCGATAAGCACATGGTTTCTTTCATTTACAACAGAAATTAAAACAGGAAGCGTATTCGCCAATTGCCTGTATCTGTTTTCACTTTCTCCCAGTTTCTCAGAAAGTGCTATTAATTCGATATTTTTCTTTCTGATCTCATCATACGGCGACAATGGCGGTTCATACTTAAAATAATCTACTAAGCTTTTTATTTTTATATCTGAAAGAAGTCCTGGTGCTGCTACTGTCTGACTTAGTGTAGTTACAGATTGATTGTCTGAATAAGAATATTCGATATTTCCTGATATTTTTGCTGCATATTGATAGGCTTCAGGATTGCATTTTTTTAAATCTACATCATCTGTAAGTACTGCCAGTATTTCTTTATGGCTTGGTCTTAGAACATTAATCCCAATTCTCAAAACTGAGTTTTTTCCTTTAGCAATAGAACATCTCGCAACTTCTGAAACAGCTGTAGAGAATCTAGTTTGTGCTGACGATGGCATACCGCACATTTCTGCAATTTTCATTGCTCGCTTGTGTGCCAGTATTAAGTCCATTTCGTTATCAAGATTAATTTTTACAATCTCTTTCATAGCACTTAAATTATTTTACCCACCAGAACTGTTGCATCATCAGTGCCTCTTATATTATCTTTATATAATGAAGAAGCAATTATTCCCGGATTCTGTTTTATTATAGAAGTCAGATCATTTAAATTCCACCTTGTACGTAAACCGTCACTGTGCATTACTATAACCTGATGTTTTTGGTAAGGCACAATCGCGCTGTTTAAGGTACGTGGAATATTATGACCAATTATACCATTGTATGGAGTGTATGTTTTGTTTTCCATACCGCTGTAAATACGTGTATTAATATTTCCTATACCACAAATATTCCAATTTTCAGATTGATAGTCAACACATGCAATTGTAGCGACCAATCCTCTGCTTTTTTTAACTTTTTCATGTATATCGCGAAGAATTGCTGCAGGCTCACTTTCACCACACTGCTTAAAAGCTTTTATCGCTTGCTGAACCGCTTCATGTGCATTTGCTCCATGACCTAATCCGTCTCCAACTAATATTTGAAAACCTTTTTTTGAATGTTTGATATGATATCCATCACCACATACTCTTTCTCCAGGATAATTTACTCTTACAGCAGAAAAATTAAGTCCGCCAGCAATTGGTGATACAGTAAAATCAGTTTTTTCGCAAATTTTTACATATTGTATTGTTCCCCAATTTCGCAGGGAGTAAATCTGAAAATCATTGCTCAATCTTTTAATAGCGCCTAAACCTTGTCCTAAAGTATTAGAAGAAGAATAGCCGTCATGCATTATTTTATTGACATTTTCAATTCCTTTGCCATTATCCAAACAATATATTTCAATCTCATTATGTCCCTCTTCTAAGTGAGCTCTGTAAAGCAATTCACCACCACCAGCATATTTAATAAGATTTGAAGTTAATTCGGCAACAATAATATCTGTTTCAGCAGCTCTATGTGGGCTAAAACCTAATTGAAGTGCCAAATTATGTATTTCTCTTTTTATAAAAGCAATAAGACTTCTATCTTCAATTTTATAACTGGAAAAAGTATTATCCATTTTTCCATTTTGTTATGGTCACAGTAGTACCGTTTCCTAGTTCTGTTTTTATATCAAATTCATTTACAAGCCTTTTTGTTCCTGGTAAACCAAGACCCAGGCTTTTTCCTGTGCTATATCCGTCTTTCATCGCTAAATCAATATCTGGAATACCAGGACCATTATCTATAAAAGTAACACGCACGCCATTATCACGGCCGTTACTTACAGCTTCAATAATAACTTTGCCGCCTCCCCCATATTTCAAAAGGTTGCGGACAAGTTCACTTGTCGCAGTAATTAATTTGGTTTGATTTAAGATACTCATGCCAATTTTTACGCCATAGTCCCGCACGCGGTTGCGCAATGGCACCACATCCTGTTCTTTTAGGATAGGAATTTCTTCTTTATTCGTTGTCGTCGTCATCTACCTGCTCTTCGTTATCGCCATTGTACATTTTCGCGCGAAGCAGATCCATCCCTTTTTCAACATTTAAGGCACTAATAACACCTTTCAAAGACAGTCCAAGTTCTACAAGAGTAATAGCAACTGCAGGCTGCATTCCTACTACCACTGTTTGTGCATCCATAATTTTAGACATTACAGCAATATTTCCTAAAATTCGTCCCATAAAGGAGTCAATTATAGAAACTGCTGAAATATCAATTAACACACCTTTAGAACTGTATTTGTTTATTGTGTTTATTAAGTCAGATTCGAGATTTTCTGCTAATTGATCGTACAAGTCAACCTGTATTGTAACCAATAAAAAATCTCCCATCTTGAGTATAGGAATTCTTTCCATATTGTTTAAAATCTTATTCGATTATTTTCTCTTCACCACCGTCAGCTGCAACATTTCGAAGGCTGTTTGAAGAGCACTTGCTAGTGATGCTTTTGTAATAATCCCTGTAAGATCTATTCCTAAGTGTACTACTGTTTGAGCAATTTCTGGGCGAATACCGCTAATAATACATTCCGCACCCATCAATCTTGTTGCGCTTACAGTTTTAATTAAATGCTGTGCTACTAATGAATCTACTGCAGGAACACCTGAAATATCCAAGATCGCAATAGAGCTTCCTGTATCAACAATTTGCTGCAAAAGGTTTTCCATTACTACCTGAGTTCTTGAACTGTCTAAAGTTCCAATAATTGGCAATGCTACAACTCCATCCCAAACTCTGATTACCGGAGTTGAAATTTCGCTGATTTCATCTATTTGTCTTGAAATCACATCTTCACGGCCTTTCATATAAGCTTCAAAAGTCATGATGGTCATGTTGTCTAAAACTGAGCCTAATTGTAAATTAGCGTTGTATAATTCTACCGGATCTTTTTCTATATCGGATAGGATTTTTGAAGCCGCTTCTTTAAAAGAAATAAGATATTGAGCATTTTCTCTCGGTGAAAAACCGCGCTTTGCTCTTGAGCTAGAAATTCCGATAAGCAAATCGTGAACTTTTTCAAACTCTTCTGAATTTTGATTGTCCTTGGATTGGTGCAATGCATCTAGTAAGAGTGATGCAAATTCTTTTGATTCTTCTTCTTCTGTTGCCCCATCAGTCGATCCGTTTTCTAAAAGAAGCTGAGACCATATTGTAAGTAATTTGTTTTCATGCTCTTTTAAAGCACCTAAGACATTGTTTTGCATTTGCTGTATGTTTGGTTTTTGTATAACAAATATATACAAATAACTTTATTAAAATTCAAAAAAAATTAAGCAAAACTTTACAAAAATAATACTATTTATCTTATAATCCTGATAAAAAACTAAGTTTAATCTTATAAAAGAGAAAAAAAATTATTTTAAAAAAATATAATATTAAGGAGAAGAATGTTACTTAATAATTCTAAATTAATGCAATTACTTATAAAATTTGCGTCCCAAATGTATCTTTTCAGTTAGACTGTTTATTTATATAATTACTTGATAATTTTACATAATTAACATGTTTTACAACTGTTTTAAGATTAAGGGAAAATCTATTTTTCTAATCCAGAAAAATGGTCAGCCATAATTATCATAAGATTAAAATAACTATCAAATAATGGTAATTCTACAATCTTCAATCTTAATAATATAATAACGAGGTAGTTATATAAAGTAAATTTGGTTTACTGGATAATTAAAAGTAAATAAAATCCTAATTAATATTAATATGGAGATAAAATTTTAAAGTAATATCCAACAATAACTTTGAGTTTAAACCAATAACATTTTACTAATGGAAAATTTTCAAGATGAAAAACAGCGAGATTTGTCTATAAACAAATCAGATGGAACTAATAAGTTCATGACGACCGACCAAGGCGTTAAGATTAATGATGATAACAATTCGCTAAAAGCTGGCGAAAGAGGTCCTTCTCTGCTAGAGGATTTTATCTTAAGAGAAAAAATTACCCATTTTGACCACGAAAGAATTCCAGAAAGAATTGTACATGCCCGCGGATCTGGTGCACATGGTTTTTTTGAAGTAACAAACCCAATTCCTGAATTGACAAAAGCAGGATTTTTGCAAGAGGCAGGATTAAAAACTCCTGTTTTTACACGATTTTCGACAGTAGCCGGGTCAAGAGGATCAACTGATTTAGCAAGAGACGTGAGAGGATTTTCTGTAAAATTCTACACACAGGAAGGTATTTATGATTTAGTAGGAAACAACATTCCAGTATTTTTTATTCAGGACGCTGCAAAATTTCCAGACCTTATTCATGCCGTAAAACCAGAACCACATAACGAGATTCCGCAAGCAGCATCTGCGCATGATACTTTTTGGGATTTTATTTCTTTAATGCCAGAATCAATGCACATGATTATGTGGGTGATGTCTGACCGTGCAATTCCAAGAAGTTACAGAATGATGGAAGGTTTTGGAGTTCACACTTTTAGATTGATTAATGAAGCAAATGAATCATCTTTCGTGAAATTTCACTGGAAGCCAAAATTAGGAACTCACGCAGTCGCTTGGGATGAAGCTCAAAAAATTTCTGGAAAAAATCCTGATTTTCATAGAGAAGATTTATGGGAAGCGATTGAAATGGGAAATTTCCCTGAATGGGAATTAGGCGTACAAGTAATTCCAGCAGAAGATGAAAACAAATACGAATTTGATTTGCTTGATCCAACCAAATTAGTTCCAGAAGAATTAGTTCCGGTAACGATTGTTGGCCGAATGGTATTAAACAGAAATCCTGATAATTTCTTTGCAGAAACAGAACAGATTGCTTTTCACCCAGGACATGTAGTTCCGGGAATTGATTTTTCAAATGACCCGCTTCTTCAAGGAAGATTGTTTTCTTATACCGATACACAATTGTCTAGATTAGGAAGTCCGAACTTTCATGAAATTCCAATCAACAGAAGTGTTGCTCCAGTTCACAACAATCAACGTGACGGACATATGCGTCAGGAAATTAATGTTGGCCGCGTAAGCTATCACCCTAATTCGCTAGGTGGCGGATGTCCTTATCAGGCAAAAATTGCTGAAGGCGGATTTTCTAGTTTTAACGAAAGAATCGACGCACATAAAGTTAGAGAAAGAAGTGAAAGTTTTACAGATCATTTTGGTCAAGCCAAATTATTCTTCAACAGTCAAACTCCAACAGAAAAAAGCCATATTGTAAAAGCATTGCGTTTTGAACTTGGTAAAGTAGATACTACAGCAATTCGAGTAAGAATGCTTGGCCTTTTATCTCAAGTAGACAGAGAATTGGCTGAAAAAGTGGCAGAAGGTCTTGGTGCTACGGTTCCTCCAATTTTAGAAACGCCTATTAATCGTGGTGTATCTCCAGAAAACGAAGAAGCTCTTAAACACGAACCACAAACTGTAGAGCAGTCTGTTTCATCTTCTGATGCCTTGACAATGCTTAAAAATCCAACAAATTCACCTACAATTGCTTCAAGAAAAGTAGCTATTATTTGTAATGATGGTGTTTCTGAAGCTGCTGTGAGCAATATTAAAAATGCACTTTTAAAAGAAGATGCAAAAGGATTCATCGTAGCTCCGCATTTAGGTTCTATAAACACAGATTCTGATGGCGCAATTGGAGTTGATTTTAGTTTTTTAACTGCTTCATCTGTACTTTTTGACGCTGTATATATTGCAGACGGATTGAATGTCGATGCACTTGCAGACGATCAGGATGTAAATGAATTTTTAAGTGACGCTTACAAGCACTGTAAAGTTATTGGCGCAGACGGCCATGCTACTTCAGTAATAAATGCTGCACCATTTGCTTCTAAAATTACCAATGATGATGAAGGCTTAGTATTAACAGGCGAAGCTGGAACAGATGATTTTGCACAAAAATTCATTACTGCTATGGGAAAACACCGTTTCTGGAAACGTGAAAAAAACTTATACAATTAATATTAAAAATATAATACCATGAAAAATCAAGAAAAACCGAATCAAAATAAAGCTGATTTAAAAAATCCTAAAGACAATTTTGTAACACCAGCTTCAGATGCCGCTACAGATTTAAGAGACTTTTTTATCGATTGTCTTAAAGATATTTACTGGGCTGAAAATGCTCTTGTAACTGCATTGCCAAAAATGATTGCCAACGCTACATCAGCAAATCTTGCGAGCACTATTACAGAACATTTAGCTGTAACAAAAAATCAGGTCGTAAGACTAGAAAAAGTATTTGACTTGCTTGGAGAAAAAGCGGAAGGAAAAAAATGCGAAGCAATGGCCGGACTTTTAAAAGAAGGCGACAGTATTCTGGAAGAAACTACACCAGGAGCAGTTCGTGATGCAGGTATTATTGCGGCATCACAAAAAATTGAACATTATGAAATTGCAACATACGGTACATTAAATGCCTTTGCAAAAGCTCTTGGCGAAAATGATGCATCGAAATTATTAACGCAAACATTGGCCGAAGAAAAAGAAGCTGATTGTCTGCTTAATGATGTTGCATTAAATGCTGTCAATATTGTGGCAGCTGAATAAGCGTTATCCAATTATTTTTAAAAAACATCTGCACCAAAATGCAGATGTTTTTTTTTGCTTATACTAAAAACCTTTTCTCCAATGACTTATGATTATATAACCAAACATTATCATTTTGTAAAACTTTCAGTAAATCGCTTATTACTTTTAATATCCAATAGCAGTTCATTTCTTAAATGACAGCATCAATGCAATCAATTTAATAAAATAAATATGGAAGAGTTTTTACATGACATTGCAATACATGTCGAAGGATATTACCAAAGTCTTGTTGATATCACTCCAAAATTATTGCTAGCGATTTTAGTAGTTTTAATTGCCTGGATTATTGCATCACGCGTTAAGGGGTTTGCAGACCAAAGATTAAAACGCAGAATGCATGATCCTTTATTAGCAGCTTTTATTGCAAATCTAATAAAGGCCATTTTAATTGTAATTGGATTTCTTTTCATGTTTCGCGTTATCGGACTTACGGGGGTTGCGCAAAGCGTTCTTGCCGGTGCAGGAATTTCAGCATTTATTATTGGTTTTGCTCTAAAAGATATAGGAGAAAATTTTCTAGCGGGTATATTACTTGCTTTTAAAAGACCTTTTTCTGTGGGAGATATTATCGAAAGCAACGGCGTGAAAGGAAAAGTTGCAGCTCTTAATCTGCGTGATACTGAAATCAAAAGCGACAGCAAAAATATTTATATTCCTAATGCTCTTTTAATTAAGAATACGCTGATCAACTTTAACAGCGAAGGATTTCTGCTTCAAGATTTTACAATTGGCCTTGAATATGGGTCTGATTACAGAAAAGCTTTAGAACTTATTACAGAAGTCATGAAAGCAGATACCGAAATTGTAGACAAAGGATATTCTAATTCTGCTGTTGTTTCAGGAATCACTGGTAATACAATTCAAATCAGTATAAAATATTGGGTAAAAACAGAAATTACTATCACAGATGGAAAACACCGATCTGAAATTATAATGAAAGTTGCTGAAACTTTACAAGAAAATGGATTTACTATTAAATAAACAGGCAGTATCTTATTAATAAACTCCTTAAACGGAGAGCACTTGCAAACTTTAAGACATATAAAGTTTAGATAATCAATAATTTTTAAATTAATCATTATGAACACAATTACACCTTGGAGTGCCACGGCGCAGGCAGATATTGAAAATAGTGAAGTAGTACTGGAAAGAAAAATTCTTGATTATACCTATCAGTTGTATAATACTGGAGATTCTTTATGGATTGTGGTACTTATGCCGGAAAATAGAAAAATCGCTTTTAGAGCTGCATTCGGAATGAACAGCTGTTTTGAAGTCGCTAATCTTTTTGATGATGAGGAAACGATTGTTGTTTTATTGAATTCAAGATTAGGAAGTTATGAAGTAAGAATAAATTTTCCAGATAATATACTTCATTACAAAACATCTTTTACAGCAAATATTCCATTGTTGATTCCTTTTTGGCCACGAGATATTATGCCTCTGACACAAAATGGAAGCGTTGAGAATACAATGGGAAAAATTCACATGCATCAGGTGGGTACGCGCTCTGGATTACTGTTTGCAAACATGACACAGCCAAAAGATATTTCAATATTTTATTTTCAAGATCTGACTTCTATTTCCCCTTATTGTGAAGCCACCAAAACTTCAGCTGGGGAAACTGTTGGCGGAAGCTGGCCAGAGATCGGATTTCAGCTTCCTATAACGAAAGACTTGCCAATGCCAGCTGGAACTGCCTATACTATTTCTGATGCATATGTAATTTTAAATGAAACTGCTGATGAATCTTCACAAGTATGCCAAAATTTTTTAGAGCATCTGGCACGAATTTATAAAGTTCTTCCTCATCCAAAAACAGAATATCACAATTGGCCTGATATTGCTGAAAAAGTATTAAAAGATTTATACCATAATAAAGGTGCTTGGACACAAACTAACGGAATTCCGTATCTCAATGCTTATTTGTGCGATTATAAAACGCCGGCAGAAAGTATGGTACAGCTTGCCGTATCGGTTCCTTTTAAAGAATTTGAAAAATGGAGCGGTAAAAAACATCCTTTATACAATGATTTAATAAGTGGGATTCCTGCTTTTTATGATCCAAAAATAAATTGCATTAACCGCTGGCTTCCTGCTCTTTGCGCAGATTTGGATAACTCTGAAGAGCAAAAAAAAGAAATGATAATGGATTCGTGGTACCTGCATCATCCGCTCATGAATCTGGCAAAATTAGCTTTGAAAAAAGATAAAATTGCCGAAAAATTGGTTTTAGATTCTATTGAATATGTGATAAAAGTAGCGCATCATTTTAAATATGAATGGCCGGTTTTTTATGATATGGAAACTTTTGAAGTTATTAAAAAAGAAACCGCACCAGGAGATGGCGGAGAAAAAGATGTACCAGGTTCATACGCACATTTAATGCTTTTGATATTTCGTTTAACCAATGATAAACGGTATTTGAACGAAGCAGAAAAAGCAGCAAAAAAACTGACTGATATAGGATCTAACATTTTTTATCAGGCTAATAATACTGCCTTTGCAGCAGGTGCTTTATTAGAATTGTATAAAATCACCAATAAAAAATTATATCTCGATATTAGTTACGCATGTCTTGCGGGCTTGTTCAAAAACATGCAGATTTGGGACTGCCAATACGGATTTGGAAAAAATTATAATAACTATTTCTGTGTATTCCCTCTCAATGACGCACCATATACTGCTGCTTATGAAGAAATGGAAGTTTATGCCGCTTTATCAGAATATTTAATTCAGGCGAAAGGAATAGATATTTTGCCTGCATTGCGAATATTAATTCCCGAATTTGTAAAATATGCCATCAACAGAATTCCGTATTATTATCCTTTAATGCTTCCAAAAGAGATGTTATCAGAAGAAGTTAAAACGGGGGAATTGCAGCCAGATTTATGGGTACCTGTAGAAGACTTATATAATGGCTGGGAACAAAGCGGTCAAGTAGGTCAAGAAGTATATGGCGCAGGAATAGCATTTGGAGTTGTACCAAGACAATATATAAAAATCAACGAAGATTTTTTACTTTTTATCGATTACCCAATTACGCAATATTCTAAAAAAGGAAATTCAGTAACTCTTCATCTTGACGGCAGTGAAGAAATGGTTTGTAATTTAAACATTATCAGCCTTAATAAAACTGCTGATACTCAAATTAAACTTGAAGCAAATGGTGAAGTATTAAAAGAAAGTAAAAAGACAAAAAAAATGCACAAATATGAAGTGTGCGGAAAAAGTAGCATTAAAATCGATTTGAACTAAAACCTTGCGCTATTATATTTAAAAATGAAATCCTAAATTATGCAGTGAATGCTAATTTAGGATTTCATTTTTGTATAAAATTTTATTGCCAAGGATCAAGTACTACTTTTACGCAGCCATCTTCTCTTTTCTTAAAAATATCATAGGCATGAGAAATTTCAGAAAGCGGTAATCTGTGCGTGATAATATCATCAAGTTTTACTTTCCCTTCTACAACATATTCCAAAAGTTTGTCTATATGTTTGTGCGCTGGTGCTTGTCCTCCTCTAAGCGTAATACCCTTATCAAAAAATTGACCTAGCGGAAAATTATCATAGTTTACAGGATAAACACCAAGTACAGATACAATACCGCTTCTTCTCACAGCACTCATACAAGCTTCCAATACCTTAGTCGATCCCTTTTCGAAATTTATGGTTGCTTTAAAACGATCGGCAAAATTTCGGTCTGGCTCAAAACCCACTGCATCAATACATACATCTGCTCCTCGCCCATTAGTCAGTTCGCGAATTTGTTCTACAACTTCTTTTGCGCCATCTTCCCAAAGTATTGTTGTACATCCGGTTGTGGCTTTTGCTTTGTCCAGTCTAAATTGCAATGTGTCTACCACAATAACTTGCGCTGCGCCGCGAAGCCAAGCGCTTTTCGCTGCCATAAGTCCAACTGGACCTGAGCCAAATATAGCTACAGTTTCACCGCCTTTTACCTCTCCCCAATCAACACCTGTATATCCCGTTGGGAAAATATCGGTTAAAAAAAGCAATTGCTCATCTGTTAAATCATCCGGAACTGCTCTTGGTCCAAAATTCGCATAAGGAACGCGAACATATTGTGCCTGTCCTCCGTCATAACCACCATATAAATCTGTGTATCCAAAAAGAGCACCGCCCTTTTCTGTCAATATACCGCCTTCTGGTCCGTAATGTTCTGGATTGCTATGCTCGCAATTTCCTGGAACATCGTGATTACAAAAAAAACAGTTGCCACACGCAATAGGAAACGGCACTACAACGCGGTCTCCTCTTTTAAGATGCGTTACCCCAGCACCAACTTCTTCTATTATTCCCATAAACTCATGCCCTAAAACCATTGGTCTAGGCTGAGGCAACCCTCCAGAATAAATATGCAGATCAGAACCGCATATCGCTGTTGAGGTTACTTTTAAAATTATATCATCTTTCTCTTTAATTTTTGGATCATCGACTGTGTCGTATTTTACAGATCCGGGACCATGAATTACGGCTGCTTTCATAATGTTACTTTTTAAAATTAATAATAGCTAATTAACTACTATAAAAGTGTTTAGGCTTATAATATTAAAGTAAATTCTTATATAAAAAACCACTGGCAATCATATAAAATATGAAGCTAAAGCTGTAATTTTTAACAGGTTATAAATAGTAGTTTTGAATTCTTATAATTAATTCAACATCAATTATTCATAAAAAAAGAAATCATGGAAACACAAATTGCATCTCCGATAAATTCACAAAAACAAAAAACGTCTAAACTTAAAACTAATGTATCTGCTTTAGAAAGAATTGCAATGATTACAAGCGGTTCTTATTTATTATACAAAGGTCTAGCTGCAGAGAAAAAAAACATTACTAAAATTGGTACTGGAGGATCAATGTTATTACGAGGTCTTTCTGGATATTGCCCCGTTTATGATGCCGTAGACCATTTAAAAAATGACAAAGCTTCAAATATTAATATTCGTGTAAACAGTTTAATCAATAAGCCTGTAAGCGAAGTATATGCTTTTTGGCGTGATGTCGAAAATCTGCCAAAATTCATGAATCATCTAGAATCTGTGCAGCCTATAAACTTTACTGTATCAAAATGGACGGCAAAAGGTCCTGGTGGCATTGGAAAAATAAGCTGGAAAGCCGAAATCATTAAAGATGAAAAAGAAAAATTCTTGAGCTGGCAATCTTTAGAAGAAGCAGCAGTCAAAAATGTTGGAAAAGTAACATTTAAATCAAAAGGAAATGCTACAGAAATTGATGTAACCATTTCGTATCAAGCACCACTTGGAATTGCTGGCGAAAGCGCTGCAAAACTTTTAAATCCATATTTTGAAAAATTGGTAAAAGATGATATTACAAATTTTAAATCGTATCTAGAGTCACATTAACAGACTAAATATATAAAAACAAAAACCTGCGCCGCATTTCGTCGCAGGTTTTTTTGTTTCAATAAAATCAACCTCTAATTACTTGCTTTCTTTGAAGTTAAAGAATCTGTTCGAACAGAGGTCTTCCCTTTTTGAGTTGTTCCTGCCGAACCAGAACCGGTTGAACCTTCTCCAGTCGCGCCAGTTGTTCCTGTTGTACTTGCATTTACATTTGTAGTATCAGCATTTGGTCCAATACTGTCTACCGTTGTTACCGCAGTATCTGCTTCGTTTGTATAATTATCGGCTGGAGCGGTTTCATTTTTTTTGCAGGAAAATGCAAGGCCAGCTACGACAATTAAAAGTGCCATTTTGGTTTTGAATAGCGTTTTCATAATATTGTTTTTATAGTTTGTAATAGCACTAAATTAAACTGATTCATTCGTTATTAGTTACATTATTATTCATAACTATTACAATATTAACAAGTTACAAGTAATTTTATTTCTAAACATAAAAAAACCTGCAATTTAAATTGCAGGTTTTTTTAGGTAGAAGAGTTTTTAACTATTCTTCTTCTGTAGCATCAAAATTAATTGTATTGTATGCTGCTTCAGTTAGTGTAATGTCTGCTTCTTTTTCTTCGTTCAAAGTTTGAACTAATAATTCAACAGCTTCATCTTCTCCTAAAGTTTTAGCAAATGCAGCTAAAGTTCCGTAAGTAGCAATTTCGTAGTGCTCAATTTTTTGAGACGCTGCAATAATTCCAGCATCACGAACAGCACCTAATTCTGTTTCTTCCATAATTCCTTCACCTTCTTTAATAAGGCCATCCATTGCATCGCATTTTTTAGCTGATGCTTTTTCTCCTACAGAAGCAAAAACTTGCTCTAAACGAGTTACCTGTCCTTCAGTTACAGTAAGGTGATCGTTGATGGCATCAATAAGATTTTGTGATGTTGCGTTTTTTGCCATTTTTGGTAATGCTTTTGTCAAAGCTTTTTCTGCCCAGTAGATATCTTTTAATGAATCTACAAATAATTCTCTTAAACCTTCAGCTGCTGAAGATTTAGCTTTTACAATACCTTTTGGTGCATCAGTTTTTGACGTTGCAGTTTTTGAAGTTGTAGTTTTTGAAGTTGTAGTTTTTGATGATTTTGCAGCAGTTGTACCTGTTGTCTTTTTAGTTGCGGTTTTTGTGTTTGAATCTTTCATGATTATAGTTTTAAAATTTGTTTGTCAAATATATAATCACAATCGACCTTAGTTCTTATAGGATTATCGGTTAAGATTACATTATTTAAACCTTTAGTAATCAGGAGTTAACAATGTATTAATTCTATAACAAACTTAGATAATCATATAATTTAATAGTGTATATCCTATCTACTTTTGGTTAGCTTTCTCTAATAGTTAATCAGAACTAACTAAAGCTAATTATCTAATACCCTTAGTCTAATCAAACAAATAGAATTG
The DNA here is from genome assembly GCF_000708595.2 of Flavobacterium sp. KJJ. Lineage (GTDB taxonomy): Bacteria > Bacteroidota > Bacteroidia > Flavobacteriales > Flavobacteriaceae > Flavobacterium. The sequence goes on from NZ_JARP01000004.1 coordinate 135,522, forward strand.
TCATGCTAACAAATTTAAAAGACCCAAAAAAAAATGAAAACAAAATAGTTTCTGCAAATAATGAGACTGCTCAAAATTACGATATGATCGTTTTTTGCCACTTAAGATGGCAATTTGTTTATCAGCGCCCGCAGCATATTATCAGCAGAATGTCAGATAATATGAAAGTTTTATTGATTGAGGAACCAATAAGCTATGACAGCAAAGAAGAAAATACTGCAAATCTTACTGTTGTAAATGACAATCTTCATGTTTTACAGCCAAAAGTAAAAGACATCGAATCGATTGCTAAAATATTGCCTGACTATATAAAAAACAGTAATCCAAGTATTGGATGGTTTTATTCGGCTTCGTTTACTCCTTTATTAGATTTCTTTGAATTCGAAACTGTAGTTTATGATTGTATGGATGAACTTTCATTGTTTAAAGGTGCTCCAGAGTATTTAATTCATCAGGAAAAATACCTAATGGCGAATGCTGATATCGTATTTACAGGAGGAAAATCGTTATACGAATCTAAAAAACAATCGCACTCTAATGTATATTGTTTTCCGAGTTCTGTTGACGAAAAACATTTTGCACAAGCGTTAAACGGAATCGAAATTCCACAAGACATTGCAAATATTGACACCCCTATTGTAGGTTATTTTGGAGTAATAGATGAACGTATTGATTTGAAATTAATACAAGAAACAGCAAAAAAACTGCCTAAAGTTTTCTTCGTAATGATTGGCCCGCTAGCTAAAATTGACGAATCTGATCTTCCAAGAGAAGAAAATATTTATTATTTGGGAATGAAATCTTACAATGAATTGCCAAACTATTTAAAAGCTTTTGACATTGCTATGATGCCTTTTGCTATAAATGATGCTACAAAATACATCAGCCCAACTAAAACATTAGAATATATGGCGGCTGGAAAACCTATTATATCTACAAAAATTCACGATGTCGAACGCGATTACAGCAATTGTGTAAGCCTTGTAGAAAATGCGGACGAATTTACTGATGCAATTACTTCTTTATTTGATAAAAGAGCAACTTCATCCTTGCAGGCAAAATATCATGAAATACTAAAAAACACTTCATGGGATGCTACTGCAGAAAAAATGCAATCCATTATTAAAGAATTTACAAAATGAAGCATATAGACATATTAATAATCGGAGCCGGCATATCTGGTGCCGTTCTTGCAGAAAAATACGCCTCAATAGGCAAAAAAGTTTTAATTATTGAAAAACGAAATCACATTGCAGGAAACTGCTATGATTATATTGATGACAATGGTATTTTGGTCTCAAAATATGGAGCTCATTTGTTTCATACAAATGAAGAATCGGTTTGGGAATATGTCAACCAATTTTCAGAATGGTATCCTTGGGAACATAAAGTAATTGCTAGAGTTGATGAAAAAACTGTTCCGATTCCGGTAAACATTACAACTGTAAACCAATTGTTTGAAACCAAAATCGAGTCTGAAGAAGAGATGGGAAATTGGCTTGAACAAAACCGAACTCCTATCGAAAAACCTTCAAATGGCGAAGAAGCGGTTTTAAATCGTGTTGGCCCTGTACTTTATGAAAAAATGTTTAAGCATTACACCAAAAAACAATGGGACAAATATCCTGCTGAATTAGATGCTTCTGTTTTAGAACGCATTCCTGTTCGTCATAATTACGATGACCGTTATTTTTCTGACAAATATCAGGCTTTGCCAAAAGGCGGCTACACTCAATTATTCGAAAACATATTGAGCAATCCAAACATTGAAATTTTACTGGAAACCGATTATTTTGATGTAAAAGAGGAATATAAAGGCTACGAAAAATTATTTTATACCGGACCTGTTGATCGCTTTTTTGATTTTAAGCACAGTATGACAGAAAAATTAGAATACCGTTCTATCAATTTTGTTAGTGAAACTTTTGATGCGGCATTATTTCAGGAAAATTCAGTTGTTAATTATCCTGGAACCGAAGTTGATTTTACCAGAATAATCGAGTATAAACATTTTGGAAATCAAGTTTCAGACAAAACAACTGTCGTAAGAGAATTTACGGTAGATGAAGGAGAACCTTATTACCCTGTTCCTAATCCGCGAAATCAAGAAATTTACGCAAAATACAAAGCTGAGGCTGAAAAACTAATTGATGTTCATTTCGTTGGAAGATTGGCTAACTATAAATATTTCAACATGGATCAAGCGTTTAAAAATGCACTGGATCTTTTTGATACTCTTGAGAATAAAGATAAAGTGAATTATAAAACTGCTGGCTAAATGAAACTTTTTAACACCTTTTTCATGGGAGGTTTTGAATGCGCAGATCATATTAATAGATCTGGCGAAAGAATAAATCTTCTTAAAGAAACACAGCACGATACTCGCGTATACGAAGACTATGAAGCGTTGTATGCTATGGGAATAAAAACAGTCCGTGAAGGAATTTGCTGGAGTGAAGTAGAAAAATCTCCTGGATTTTTTGACTTCACCGAAGTGTATAACCGTATGAAAGCGGCTGAAGAAATAGGTATTCAGCAAATCTGGGATTTGATTCACTTTGGTTACCCTGACGATATTTACCCAACGCATCCGCATTTTTGTGACCGATTTACCGCCTTGTGTGTTGCTTTTGCTTCTTTTTATAATGAAAATTCCATTCAAGAATTATATGTAGTGCCAATTAATGAAATCAGCTTTTTGTCTTGGCATTCTGGCGATGTTCGCGGTACTGTACCATTTGCCGTAAATAGTGGATGGGATATTAAATATCATTTGTGCAAAGCGGCTATTTCTGGAATTAAAGCCTTAAAAACTGTTGATCCTGAATGTGTAATTATTTTGGTAGAACCGTTAGTGAAAATTCATTCGAATGAACAGGAAAATTTGGATATATCTGAATTAAATGAACATCAATTTCAGGCGATGGATATTATTGCCGGAAGAATGTGTCCTGAACTTGGCGGATCTGAAGATTATCTGGATATTTTGGGTTTTAATTATTATTGGAACTGCCAATGGATAGCCAATAGCGAACCGCTGGATTGGCCAGACACAGAACAAAAAAGAACACCACTTTCTGAGTTGCTGCAAACGGCACATGAAAGATACAAAAAGCCGATTTTTATTTCTGAAACGGGTCATTTTGGCTCAGGTCGAGTAGAATGGATTGAAGAGATTATAAGTCAATCTTTAATTGCCAAAGAAAACGGAGTTGATTTAAACGGTATTTGTATTTATCCGGTTACTGACAGGCCAGATTGGGATAATTTAAACAGTTACTCTAATTGTGGAATTTTTGATTTGGATGAAAATGGTGAACGAATTGCCCATCAGGAATATATAGAATCTATTAAAAATGCAACATCAAAATTTAAGAATACGACCAAAATCATGGATTTTGTACTCAACCTTTTTAGATAATCAATTTAATGAGATGTAAAATGAAACTAAAGAAAACTAAAACCGGAATTACATTCAGTGCTTTCGACTTGCTTCATGCAGGCCATGTGCGTATGCTTGAGGAAGCAAAAATGCATTGTGATTATCTAATCGTAGGTTTGCAAACCGACCCTACAATAGACCGTCCTGAAAAAAACAAACCAACACAATCTGTTGTAGAAAGATATATTCAGCTTAAAGCTTGTAAATTTGTAGATGAAATTATTCCATATACGACAGAACAAGATCTCGAAGATATTCTTCAGGCTTTGCCTATTGATGTTCGTATTTTAGGCGATGAATATAAAGATGTAAGCTTTACAGGAAGAAGCTATTGCGAAAAGATGAATATTAAATTGATTTTTAATCAACGCAATCATCGATTTTCTAGCAGCGGTCTTCGAAAAGAAGTTTACCAGCTGGAGAGCTTAAAACTTGTTAAATAAATCAAACTAAATTAATTAAACTCAACAATAGGTTGACAAACTTATTTATTAAAAAAAACATTATTATGAGCATTATTGAAACTTCTAAAACTCAAAATTTCTTCAGGATATTGCTGGGAATTTTTATGATAACTGCCGCCATTGGACATTTTACTTTTCAAAGAGATGATTTTCAAGCTCAGGTTCCAAATTGGATTCCTTTGGATAAAGATCTTGTTGTAATCCTCTCTGGAATTGTAGAAATTATTCTCGGAATTGGAATGATTTTTTTAACCAAATACAAAATAGAATTTGGAATAGCACTGGCTGTTTTTTATGTTTTGGTTTTTCCAGGCAATATTGCTCAATATCTAAATGGAACTGATGCCTTTGGACTAGATACAGACCAATCTCGATTTATTAGATTGTGTTTTCAGCCTGTTTTAATATTTTTAGCATTGTGGTCAACAGGGGCACTTTCTTATCTTTCAAAAAAGACCAATCGTTATATGTTATAAAAAATTTCTTCTTGATGATCTATTTGTTAATTGGTTTAAGCATTACAGCTTAAACCATTCTTTAACATCTTCTGCAATATTTTCTTGTTCAATACTGCTTTCATATTCATTTGTAGAAGGATTATAACGATAATCTTTTTGCCATTCTTTATGATTTGAAACTACTTTTTTAATCGCTTCGCAAATAAACAAAACTTCTTCATTTGTCATAATTGGATGCAATGACAAACGCACCCATCCTGGCTTATTGGTTTGATTTCTCTGAAGAAGTTCATTTGTTATTATTTCAGATTTTTTCTGATCAATATCAAATAAATAATGTGCATACGTACTTGCACACGACCACCCTCCACGTACCTGAATTCCGAATCTATCATTTAAAAGTCTGACAATTAAGTTATAGTGAATATTTTCGACTATAAAAGAAATACAGCCAATTCGCTCTGTTTCCAAATCACCTAAAAGAGACAAACCCTCTACTTTCTGCAATTCTTCATAACAAAGATCAAGTAATTCTTTGTCTCTTTTTTTTATATTATGAACTCCCATTTTATCTTTAAGTTCTAAAGACAAGGCTGTTCTTATTACTTGCAAAAAACCAGGCGTACCGCCATCTTCTTTAACTTCTATAACATCACTGTAATAATAACCTCCCCACGGATTTGTGCATTTTACATTTCCTCCGCCAGGATTATCAGGATAAGTAGATGTATATAATTGTTCATTAAAAACCAAAATACCGCAAGTTCCGGGACCTCCTAAAAATTTATGCGGAGAAAAGAAAACAGCATCTAATTGTTCTTCTGGATCGTCAGGATGCATATTTATTGCTACATACGGAGCAGAAGCAGCAAAATCTACAAAGCAAAAACCTCCATTTTCGTGCATTACTTTTGCCAGTTCATGATAAGGTGTAATGATTCCTGTAACATTCGAACAAGCAGTAAAAGAGCCAATTTTTAAAGGTCTGTCTGCGTATTTTTTTATGATTTCTGATAGTATTTTAGGGTCGGCCAAATTGTCTTCATTTGGAGGTAAAATCACAACATCGGCAATTGTTTCGTACCAAGAAACCTGATTCGAATGATGCTCCATATGCGTAATAAAAACAACTGGACGCTCATTTTCATTTTTTGTTTTCTCGTTTTCAGTAGTATCAGTTTTTCTTAAACCAATGTAGCGCTGCAGTTTAGACAAAGCCGCCGTCATTCCTGTTCCTGTAGTTACCAAAACATCAGTTGCATTGGCATTTACATGTTTTTTGATTAGTTCTCTCGCATGCTGATAAGCATACGTTGAAGTTTTTCCGGTTTGACTCGAAAATGAATGCGTATTGGCAATCATCGGACCTATTTTGGTCAGCATGATATCTTCAATCGGAACATATAATCTGCCGCTCGCAACCCAATCTGCATACAGTAATTTTTGCTTGCCGTAAACCGATTTAAAAGTATGATTAACTCCAATTGTATTTGCTCTAAATTTAGAAAAATAACATTCTAATTCTAATTCTATTTGTTGTGTTTCTGTCTCAATCGCATTCATTTCCTTATCATTTAAATTTTAATCTATTTTTCTCTTAGAAAATTTCCTTTTTATAATTAAACCTTTTTATTTAAAAGTGCTTTAAGTGTAGTTTGAAGTTCCTCTCCGCGAAGATTTCTTGCTACAATAATTCCTTTTGAATCAATTAAATAATTAGCCGGAATTGCTCTTACACCATATAATTTAGCGATTGTGCTGTTCCAAAAGGTTAATTCAGAAACCTGAATCCAGTTTAAACCATCATCCTGAATTCCTTTTACCCAGTTTTCTTTCTTTTTATCCAAAGAAACGCCCACAATATTGAATCCTTTGTCGTGAAATTCTTTGTAAGCAGCTACAATATTTGGATTTTCTTTTCGGCATGGTCCGCACCATGAAGCCCAAAAATCGATTAAAGTATAGCCTTTTAAATTTTCAGAAAGCTGAACTGATTTTCCTTCAGGATTCTTACCTATAAAATCTGGTGCTTTTTTGCCAATCTGTAATCCGTTTAAAACCGTTACAAGTTCTTTTAGTTCTTTCACGTAAGTGGTATTTTGCTGGCTTTTATCAAGTAAAGCTATATTTGCCAAAATTTGATCTGGTGTTAATCTGTACGACCAATTTCGATATAACACATAGGCAGAAACAATAGAATTTGGATGCTCTGTAATAAATTTGCTGATTTCGATGTCATTCTCTTTTCTATAAGCATCGAATAATTCCTGAGAAACTGATCCCTCAACCACTGAAGCGCTGTAATATTTTTTTGGACTTAATTTTACGGTAATTGGTCCTTTTTCTAAGAAAATATAAAATGGCGAATTTTCTGTATTAACACTTAAACCATAAAGTTCAGGAGTTTGTACTTTTGTTTTGAAAGCAAATTTTCCGTCTACAACTTTTACTGAATCTATCGTAGTAAACATTTTGTTGTGGAATTTTTGCAGGTAAACATAATTTGCTACTGTATCTATAACAGTTCCTTTTAATTGTAAATTATTTTCTTGCGCCTGAGTTTGGGTAAAGCCAAGAAATAAAGCAAAACCGATTAGTATCTTTTTCATTTGGTTTGGATTTTAAATTGAATTTTAAGTATAATTTGTTGTCGTTTAGTTTAAAATTGGACAAAAGAATTCTTCTGTCACTTTTAGAATGGCCTTTATCAAATGTTGTAAAAACAGAAAAAGGGGATTAAAATTATCAGCTTCACATTCGGAAAACTATGAGTTTTCTGTGAATAATAGTTTAGTGTGTTCGGGATTAGCTTGTAAAAATAATGGCTCATTCTTCATCTTAATTGTAAAAGTTTTAAATAATTAATGAGCTTATTCAGATTTTCTTAGGAAATCGTTCTTATCTGTCCGCCAAAGCGGAAGGATTTAGCACCTTATTTGGCAACAGGTTGCTAAGACTTCATAGGGCCTACTCCCTCAGTCTTTCTGGATAAGTCATGCAAAATTTTCTTTGCTGATGCAAATATATACAAATTCTACATAATTAGTATAGTTTAAAAAAAGTTTTTTTTAAAAAGTTTAAAAATAAAATCTTAAAAGAACTTTATAGACTTAATATCAATAAATTAAAATCACTGAACAATTAAGTATTATTAAATAAACTGTTCATCGTATTAACTTGCAAAAGTGAATTAGATTAAATCGTGTATAAAGTGTTAATATAATGGAGTCATAAAAAAACAGCGATCTCTTAAATCGCTGTTTTTTTTATATTTTTAAATTTTATTTTAGAAAAAAATCGGCATCAATTAATCGATTTCCTGTGTCATCATAAACGGCGTAATTAAAACCTCCCTGAACACAGTACGATCCGTATTCCCCCTCTTTATTTAAAGCAATAAATCCGACTTGAATATCTTTTAATTCTTTGTTTCTGTTTTTGGTCAATTTTACAATTCGGGCAACTGCTTCTTCACAGGCTTTTTGAGGCGATTTCCCTTGACGCATTAATTCAACGACCAAATGACAGCCTGTAATTCTAATAACTTCTTCACCATGGCCTGTTGCTGTTGCTGCACCAATTTCATTATCAACATACAAACCAGCTCCAATAATTGGCGAATCACCCACACGGCCGTGCATTTTAAAAGCCATACCGCTTGTCGTACACGCCCCTGAAAGATTTCCGTTAGCGTCTAACGCAATCATACCAATTGTATCGTGATTTTCTATATTAGCAATAGGTTTGTATTTACTGTCTTTCAGCCATTCTTTCCATTCTTTTTCAGATTCTTCGACTAGTAAATTTTCTTTCTTAAAACCTTGTTCCAATGCAAATTGCAAAGCTCCATCACCAACCAGCATAACGTGAGGTGTTTTTTCCATTACAGCTCTTGCAACTGAAATTGGATGTTTAATAAATTCAAGACAAGCCACTGAGCCAATATTAGCATTTTGATCCATAATACAAGCGTCAAGGGTTACACGGCCATCTCTGTCGGGACGTCCGCCATAACCTACGCTTCTTTCTTTTGGATCGCCTTCCGGAATTTTAACTCCTGCTTCTACCGCATCTAATGCAGTTCCTTTTTTATTTAGAACTTCCCATGCGGCTTCATTTGCCTGAATTCCAAATCTCCAAGTAGAAAGTACAATAGGTTTCTTTCCTTTTTTAGAAACCACTATTTTTTCATCTTCTGAATTTCTGTTGAAAGATTGCAACGCCACAGCTACAGAAGCTATTGCCGTTGTTTTTATAAAATTTCTACGATTTGAGTTTGCCATAATTAGATAAAATTTAAAACCATAAGTAATGTAACAACATATAAAGAATTGTAATATAATTTTATATTACGTTAAACAATTTAAACCTTAGTAAATTTAAAAAAACTATGCTTTATAAAGCATACTTGCCGCACCTAATAATGCCGCCGCTTCATTATCTGTAGAAACAGTAATCTTGATTTCCATTCCTGCTTCTTTGATTTTTTTATTGAAACTCGGCAGAAAAAATTCGCTGGCGTTGGCTATTTTTCCACCAATAATAAAACTGTCAGCGCCAAATTTTTCTAACCACGGAATTACGATTGACGCCAAATCTTCTCCCATTTCTTCAAAGGCCTTTTTAGCATGTTCATCTTCGGCTAAAGCCAAATTAAAAAGTTCTAAACCGTCATTTAGATTTTGACCTGTCAACTTTTTGTAGCGACGTAGAAGACCTCTCGCTGAAACATAATCTTCAGCAATACTTTCTTTAAAAGGAATATTATAAATTTCGCCGTCTGCAGGAACTAATTCTCCCGAAGAAATAGAAATTCCATTGTCTATGAAACAAGCTCCAAGTCCAGTTCCGAGTGTAATCGCCATTACTTTTTTAGAAAGATTTGCAGCATCTTTATGCACTTCTCCTTTTCCAAAACAAACTGCATCGTTTTCAAAAAGAATTGGAAATTCACTTGAAAGATTAAGTGTGCCTTGAATTAAATAACGAACATTTAAACCGTAAAAATGCTCATATTTAGATTGATCTTTTATCCAGCAAAGTCCGTTAGCATAATCAAACGGTCCAGGCATGCAGACAGCCAAACCTTTTATTTCTTCAACTTCCGAATTTTTTACCGAAGTTCGAATCGATTTTTCCCAAATAGACATTACTGCTTCAACCGGCATATTCGAATCAAAAAATTCTTTATGCAATGAAGGGTCGATTACTTGCATGTTTATAATATCTATAATTGCTGTGGTAATGTGTGTTCCTCCAATGTCTATTCCTACTGCATATTCTTTATTCATTCTGTATTTTTTTGAATTGAACCATTAAGAAATGAAGTTTCTGAATTCTTAATCTTTTAATGGCTAGTATTTTATTTTAGATATTCTTGTCTTTTAATATTTGAGGATACTTAATGCTTGTATGAACAATCATTTCGCCAAAAAGTGTATTTGCCCAAGCAAACCATTTTCTGGTAAACTTCGCAACATCATCTTTATGAAATGATTCGTGCATAAAACCGGTATCCGCATTTGTTTTGATCAAATTGCTGATGCACATTTTAATCTCTTTTTCATCAACACTTGTAATCGCTCTCAAAACAATACTCATTGGCCAAATCGTATCGACTCCTGTATGTGGACCGCCAATTCCTTCCCCTGCTTTTCCTTTATAGAAAAACGGATTATTTTCTGAAAGTACCACTTTTCTGGTATTCAAATAAAGCTGATTATCTGGTTCAATAGCACCTAAATATGGCAATGATAATAAAGACGGAACATTGGCATCATCCATCATATGGAAACTTCCGTATCCGTTTACTTCAAAAGCAATAATTTTTCCGAATTTTGGATGTTCGATGATTCCATTTTCTTCTAAACCTTTCTGAACCTGATCTTTTAATTCTTTTGCTTTTGCTACTAAATCTTTGTCTAAAAGCGCTGGCAAAGAGAATATTTCGATCAAGTAACCTAAAACTTCAATAGCAAACATATTACTCGGAATTAAATACCCAAATAAAGTACTGTCATCACTTGGCCTAAAAGTCGAAACAATTAAGCCACAAGGTTTTACCGGATATCCGTAACCGCCTAACGGCACGCCATCAGTAGCCCAGGCTGTTGTTCTTTGAAAGCTGTACGGGCCTTTATCGTTCCAGCGCTGCTGTTCTTTAAAAGTCTGTAAAACCAAAAGCATAGCTTCTTTCCACTTGCTATCGAACAAACTGATATCACCTGTTGCCGCCCAGTAGCCGTGCGCCAATCGCACAGGATAACACAAACTGTCAATCTCCCATTTTCGTTCGTGAATTCCGGGCTGCATTTTAGTTATGTCATTTTTCCACTCGCTTACTTTTGTAAAATCTTTATAAAAAGCATTTGCATACGGATCGAGCAAGATACATTTTGCTTGACGGTTGATTACACCTTTTACTAATTCTGCCAGTTTTTTATCTTCTTTTACAAACGGAATATAAGGCCAGATTTGAGCTGTACTGTCGCGCAGCCACATCGCATCAATATCGCCGGTGATTACATAAGTATCTGGTTTTCCATCGATAATTTCAAAATCAACAGTTGTATCTAAAGTATTTGGAAAACAGTTTTCGAACAGCCAAGCCAATTCAGGATTCGCAATTTGTTTTTTAATTCGGACAATTGCGGCTTCAATCGCTGGACTTGTAAATTTTCTTTCTGCCAAAGGAGGTCTTTTGCTGATAAAATCTTTAAGCGCAAAATTGAAACTATCTGATTGCATTGCAAAAACATCGGTTTGAATAGCCAATAATCCAGCTGAAAAAATTCCAGTATTTTTTATAAATTTTCTACGTGAATTCATCGTATTTATTTTGAAGTTGAATAAGAATATGGAAAAGCGCTTGCTGCTGTTCCTCTTTGTAAATTAGGTTCGCTGCTCATATCAAAATTTAATTCACCGCCCTTTAATACATCAAAATGATTGATATAATTTTTAGAGAAAGCCGAATTATTCCATTTTAAATCCTGCACATATTTGTTGGTTTCAGAATTTTTTGGAGCATTGATAATCAATTGTTTTCCATTTTCTAATTGTAAAGTCACTTTCTTAAACAATGGCGCACCGAGCACGTACTCGTCTGTTGCCGGACAAACCGGATAAAATCCCATAGCAGAGAAAATATACCAAGCCGAAGTCTGTCCATTATCTTCATCGCCGCAATAACCGTCTGGAGTTGGTTTGTATAAACGATTCATTACTTCTCTCGACCAATATTGTGTTTTCCAAGGTTCGCCTGCATAATTGTATAAATAAATCATGTGCTGAATGGGCTGGTTTCCGTGCGCATATTGTCCCATATTCATGATCTGCATTTCGCGAATTTCATGAATTACAGATCCGTAATACGTATCATCAAAAACGGGTGGAGTTGTAAATACGGCATCTAGTTTAGCTGTAAAATTTTTCTGTCCGCCCATTAAATCAATCAAACCCTGAACATCATGAAATACGCTCCAGCTGTAATGCATGGCATTTCCTTCTGTAAAAGCATCTCCCCATTTTAACGGATTGAAATTTTTTGGAAAACTTCCGTCTTTATTTCTACCGCTCATAAAACCAATTTCAGGATTATAAAGATTTTTATAATTCATCATTCGCTTTTCGTATAAACTAATTTCTTTTTTAGGACGATTTAAAGCTTTGGCTAATTTCCAAATGGCAAAATCGTCATAAGCATATTCTAATGTTCGTGCTGCATTTTCATTGATTTTTACATCGTAAGGAACATAACCTAAAGTATTGTAATAGGTAACTCCTGTTCTTCCAACAGCATCTAGCGGACCTTCATTATTGGCACCATGAACTAAGGCATCGTATAAAGTATTGATATCGTAACCGCGCAAACCTTTTATATAAGCCTCAGAAACTACTGAAGCCGAATTATTACCTACCATTACATTTCTAAAACCCGGACTTGACCATTCCGGCAAAAAGCCGCCTTCTTTATAATCATTAATCAAACCTTCCTGCATTTCTTTATTAGTAGAAGGATAAACCAAATTCAGCAACGGATATAAGGCTCTAAAAGTATCCCAAAAACCGGTTCCCGCATACATATATCCCGGCAAAACATTTCCGTTGTACGGACTATAATGTACTGTTTCTCCTTTTGCATTTATTTCATATTGCTTTTGTGGGAAACAAGTTGCGCGGTATAGACAAGAATAAAACGTTTTTAATTGGTCTTCGCTTCCACCTTCGGCAGTCAGTTTTCCTAATACTTTATTCCATTCTGCTTTTGATGCTGCAACAGTTTCCTTGAAAGAAGCATTTCCTAATTCTTTCAAATTTAGTTCTGCCTGTTCTGGACTTATAAATGAAGAAGCTACTTTTACATTTATAATTTCGCCTTTTTTGGTTTTAAAACCAACAACAGCACCTGCGTGATTGTCTTGTAATTCTAGTTTGTCTTTTTCTAAACCTTTATCATTCCACGTAGAATTTGAGGCAAAAGGTTTATCAAAAATCAGTACAAAATAGTTTTTGAAATTCGTTGGAACTCCTCCACTATTTCGTGTTGTATAACCAATGATTTTATTTTCTGATGGAATAATTTTAACGTAAGAACCTTTGTCAAAAGCATCAATCACGATAGAAGATTGTTCATTTTCAGGAAAAGTAATTTGAAAATGCGCCGCTCTTTCTGTCGCTGTAATTTCTGTTGTTACATCATAATCTGCCAGATAAACGCTATAGTAATATGGTTTTGAAACTTCGGCTTTATGACTGAACCAGCTTGCTCTGTCCGCTTCCGCGAAAGCCAATTTACCCGTTACCGGCATAATCGAAAACTGACCGTAATCGTTCATCCACGGCGATGGCTGATGCGTTTGTTTAAATCCTCTAATTTTTTCGGCAGTATAAATATAAGACCATCCGTCTCCCATTTTACCAGTTTGCGGTGTCCAGAAATTCATTCCCCAAGGTCGGCAAATCGCTGGATAAGTATTTCCGTTAGAAAGACTGTGCAAAGATTGTGTTCCCATTAACGGATTCACATATTCTACCGGATCTAAAGTTTTGACTTGTGCATTTACGAAAACGCAGCACTGCAGTATTCCTAAAAAAATTAAACTCTTTATTTTCATGTTCTTTTTTATTATCCTAACAGTTTTTTTCAAACCTTTTAGGTATTATATATTTAGTTGTAAAATTTAAATCTATACCTAACAGGTATTAAAAACCTTTTAGGAAAACTTAAAGCCCCCGATTCCTTAAATCTTAAATCTATCCCGAGACTTCGGGAATAAAATCAAAAATCTAAAAAGGTCTGTCTGCTTTCTTAACTCCTAAAGTTGTCGATGGTTTGCTTCCCATAAATAATTTCAACTCTCCTCCTTTTACAATCATTTCCTGTGTGATGTATGATTTTGTATAAGGTTTTCCGTTGTATTCTGCTTTTTGAATGTAAATATTAGTTTTGCTATTGTCAATTGCTTTTACTGTAAAAGAAATTCCTTCTTTATGATGAATTGTTGCTTCATTTACTAACGGACTTCCAAAAACATAAACTCCGTTTGCCGGATTAACCGAATAAAATCCCATTGAAGACAAAACATACCAAGCCGACATTTGACCTAAATCTTCATTACCGCACAATCCGTCTGGTTTTACAGAATAGAATTTATCATCGATTTCGCGAATTAATTTTGCGGTTTTCCACGGCTGTCCGGCAAAAGCATAAAGATAGGGAATATGATGATTTGGCTCATTTCCTTGCGCATATTGGCCAATTAATCCGCTGATATCCGGAGAAACTTCCTCGCCTTCAACTTTATCTGTAATTAAGAAAAGGGAATCTAATTTGTCTAAAAATTTCTTTTCACTTCCAAACAATTCAATTAAACCGTACGGATCCTGAGGAACCAACCAAGTATATTGCCATGCATTTCCTTCAACATAATCGTCTTTACGATGCGCAGATGAAAGCGGGTTAAAAGGTGTTCTCCAATTTCCGTCAGTTAATTTCCCTCTCATGAAAGTTGTTTCTTTATCAAAATATAACTTATACAAATTGGCTCTTTTCGTGAAGTAATTATAATCTTCTGTTTTGCCTAAAGATTTTGCCATTTGAGCAACACAATAATCATCAATTGCATATTCTAAAGCGTTACCAACAGATTCCAGCAATTTATCTGCAGGAATATATTCTAATTTCTGAACATAATCCATTCCGTCACGCGTTTGCATGGCTGTCTTTTTGATCGCCTCATAAGCTAAAGCTGTATCATAATCACGATATCCTTTTAAGTAAGCATCGACAATTACAGCGATCGAGTGATTTCCGTTCATGGTATTGGTTTCATTACCCATTAAATGCCAAACCGGTAATCTTCCCTGCTGTTCGTAAATCGCTAAAAATGATTTTACAATATCATTAATTTTTTCAGGCTGCGTTATTGTATACAAAGGATGTAAACCACGATAGGTATCCCAAAGTGAGAAAGTTGTATAGTTGGTGAAATTTGCTTTTTCGTATACTTTTTTATCTGTTCCTCTGTAATCTCCGTTTGCATCATTGAAAATAGAAGGCGCAAACATAGTGTGATACAATGAAGTATAAAAAACTTTCATTGTTTTATCGTCTGCCTTAATCTGAATTTTATTTAATTCTTTGTTCCATTTTGAAGTAGCTGTTTTTACGGTTTGGTTAAAATCCCAGTTCGGAATTTCAGCTTTAATATTTGCTGCAGCATTTTCAGAACTTACCGGAGAAATTCCGACTTTCACTAAAACTTGTTTGTTTTTTGTTGCAAAATCCAAAATGGCTTTCATTTTTAAACCTTCTCCTTCATTTCCATTTACAGCTGCTTTATCATCATATAATGCTAATTTTGAAATTGGTTCAGAAAATTCCATAGCAAAATAAACACGTTGATCTGCCGCCCAGCCTGCCGAAAAACGATAACCTACAATTGTAGTTTCATTTAATTTTTTGATAAAAGTTTTTACCGGTTTATCCCATCCAATTCCATCCGCAAGATCTAACAAAACGTGATTATCATTGGCTGAATTAAAAGTATATTTATGAAAACCAACTCTTTCGCTTGCTGTCAACTCCGCTTTGATTTTGTATTTGTCAAGTAAAACACTGTAGTAACCTAGTTTGCTTATTTCATTTTCATGAGAAAAATAAGAGCCGTAACCGTTTACCATATCTTCTTTTGTTCCTTTAAACAAAGGCACTTTTCCGGAAACAGGCAACAAGAGAATATCATTTAAATCCCCAATTCCGGTTCCGCTTAAATGTGTATGCGTAAATCCTAAAATGGTGTTGCTTGCATAATTATAACCGCTGCACCAATCCCAGCCTTCAAATATATTTACAGGCCCTAACTGAACTGCTCCAAACGGAACATTAGCGCCAACAAATACGTGTCCATGACCTGCAGATCCTATAAAAGGATTTACATATTGGGTATAATCTGAACTAGTTGTTTTTGCTTTTTTTTCTTGTGAAATTGCTGCTAAATTACTCAGCATAAGTACTGAAAAAACGATGTGCCTGAATTTTGTAACCATTTTATTTATTTTTTATTTGAATTTGCGTAATTCCCTATGTATGAAACGGGTTTCACTGATTTACGCAACTATTTTATTTAACCGCAAAGAGTACAAAGATTTACGCAAGGTTCGCAAAGTTTTTTTTCCGTTCAACCTTCGTTACTTTGTCCCTTTGTCTCTTTGAAACTTTAATTATACTTTTTCAAAACCTCATAAAGAGAATAAACTTTCAGCTCTGGCTTCATTATTTTCCCTTCAAAATTGATTGTTTTTTCTTCTCCTGCTTTTAAATCGAAATAGTTATCACTCCATTTTCCAGTATATCCTTTTATGGACACATTTACATATTTTGCAAATTTTGATGCTTTTAAAACTACTTTATTTTTTTTTACTTCCCAAGTTATATTTGGATCTTCTAGTGTTAAATTTATCGGACGTGTCAGATCTATTTCAGGAGTTTTATCATCCCGATACGCTTCTTTCATCGCGTACCAGGCTGCTTTGGGCTGACGGTCATAATAATCTGTTACGCTCCAGCTTGCGACTGGCCAGCAATCATTTAACTGCCAAACTAAAGTTCCCATATTATAAGGCACTTTAGAACGGTGAATTCCGATAATATTTTTAAGAGCGTAATATTGAAGACATTGTGTAAGGTATGTATAATCCTCAACGTTCATTTTCTTTATTTTGGTTGAATCGATGAAATAGCGATTCAAATAAGAGTCTAATTTAAGAAATCCTTTTCCGGCTTTTTGATGTGCCTGCAGAATATCAGAATATAAATACCGGTCTTCTGGCAAAGTAAAAGCTTCTACAGAAGAATAATTAGGCATCGCCTGCATTCCGTATTCGCTCACAAAACGGCCTGTTTTTTCCTGAGTTGCTTCAATATCTTGTAATCCCCACCAAGTTCCCCAATAATGACTGTCGCCTGCGGTAATACTTGCTTTTTTTGACCAATGAAATAAAGGTGAAGAGCTGATATACGGGCGTTTGTCATCGACCTCTTTTACCCATTTTGGAATACTGTCCTTAAATAAACGAACATAATCATGCCATAAACGAGTTGAATCCTGCTTTGACATTTTCATGCTTTTTTGCCATCCCCAACTTTTAAAAGCTTCATCTCCCTCATTATTGCCGCACCACAAAACAATACTCTTATGATGACGCAGGCGTTTTACCTGATACTGAACTTCTTTTTTTACGTTGTCAAAAAATGCATCATCTCCCGGTATCATTGTTCCGGCAAACATAAAATCCTGCCATACATAAATGCCGTTTTTATCGCATAAATCGTAGAAATAATCATCTTCATAAACGCCTCCACCCCAAACACGAAGCATGTTCATATTGGCATCTTTCGCCATTCCGATTACTTTTTCGTATTCTTTTTTGGTTACTCTTGATAGAAATGCATCTGACGGAATATAATTGGCGCCTTTCATGTAAACCGGTTTTCCGTCAATTTTAAAATAAAAAGATTTGCCAAGTTCATCCGGTTGTTGTACCAGTTCGATTTTGCGATCTAAAACATAAGGCTTTTCAGGAGTTTTTTGGTCGTAGAATTCAAGTCGCGGTGTTTTCCAAATTCCGCAAGTGGTAAATTTTGGTCCCCAATCCCAGCCAAAATGATATTGTGCTTTACGCACATATGCACGCGGATTGTCCGGAATTACAAAAGGAAGATCTTTTTTGGCCAATGAATCGACTACATTTTGTGCCGATTTAAAAACTACTACCAAATCGTTATTTCCTGATTTTAATATCTTTTTCACATCAACTTTCCATTGACGAAACATATTATCAGCTTTTAAAATCAATTGATTGTTTAGATAAACCGTTGCGTAAGTATCTAATCCATCAAAAACTAATTCGCTATTTTTCTTTTTTAATATTGCTGGAGTTACATGAAAAGTAGTTTTATATTCCCAGTCTTTCTTTTCAATCCATTGCAGCTTTTTTTCTTCGTCGCGATAAAAAGGATCTGGTATTATTTTATTGCGCAGCAAATCGGTATGAATCTCACCGGGAACTACAGCAGGAAACCATTTTTCAGTTTTAGTTTCGCGGTACTGCCAGCCGATTTTTAAATCCATATTTTGTGCATTGCCTGCAAATGAAAAACTCACGAGACTAATAACAATAAGCCGATAAAAGCTTTTTTTGTATTCCATTTTAAATTTACTGCAAAAGCATGTTTTCTAATTCTTAAATAGATTTATATCCAAGTCGTTTAACGAACCTAAAACGATTTAGTAAAATAACTAAAAAAAACGATTCGTTTTTCTGTTATTTTAATCAAACTGATTCTCTAACAATCAGCTTTCCTTTTTTGAGACTTTTCTCTACATCAAATGTTTTCATATCCGTCATTTGACTCATTAATAATTGTATAGACTTAATTGCAATATCCTCAATCGGCTGCGCAATAACAGTTATTGTTGGCGTATGCAATTTAAAACTGTCATGATCATCAAAACTAATTACTGAAATGTCTTTAGGAATACTGATTCCCATAACTCTAAAAGCTTGTAATCCTGCAAGTCCCATATAATTTGCCAAAAATAAAACCGCATCAATCTTCGGATTTTTTTTAAAGAAGCTCATAATTTCGGCAATTCTAGTTTCCTCACTGCTATGATAATCCATATGAAGAACGAGCGCTTCATTGTAAATTCCTTCTTCTTTTAAAGCATCTCTATAGCCGTCTTCCCGCAGTTTCATCTGAATCATTTCAGATTTATTATTGACAACTGCAATGTGTTTACGGCCTTTATTCAGTAAAAATTTAGTAGCTGAATTTGCGGCTTCATAATTATCCATCACCACATGACTTACTCTTTGGCCGGGAAAATAACGGTCGACTAAAACAACTGGTTTTTTCAACTTTAAAAGAAGATCAATTTTGTCTTCAAGATTTTGAGTTGGCGTTATAATAAAACCATCAACATTAGCTTGCAGCAGACTGTGAATTAATTCTGCAGAACGTTCGTCATCATCACCTGTACTGCAATAAAACACTCTGTAGTCGATATTTTTTGCTTCGTCTTCAATTACTCGTGCAAGTTCTGCAAAGAACTGATTCGAAATATCTTCAACTATAAGTCCAATTGATCTTGTTTTTCCAGTTCTTAAACTGGTTGCAATCATACTTGGTCTATAATTGAGTTTTTCTGCAACTTCCTGTACTTTTTTAATAACTCCAGCACTAATGCCCATTTTCTCGCCTTTATCGTTGATAACAAAAGATACTGTAGATATAGATACTTTAGCTTCTGTAGCAATATCCTTAATGGTAATCTTTTTCATCTGGCGACTAATGTTTATAAACAGTTATTAAATATATCACAAATATATATAAAAATAGATACTAAAACGATTTTACAAATGTTATTATTATATATATCGTATTTTTGGAGTTAAAAAATGATATTATTATCAGTAATTCAGAGTATTATAAGAGTATAGCTTGTTTACTAAAATTTTTAATAAAAAAAAACGCTGTTGAAATTTCAACAGCGTTTCATATTTTAAAGATGTAGGATATTATTTTTTATCAATCTTGTACAGTCTTCCTTGATCTGTTACAGCATATAAAGCACCATCACTTCCCTGTGTAATATCTCTAAATCGCTGACTTTCTGAAGCAAGAAGTCTTTCTTCGCCAACAACTTTATTATTTTGAAAAGCAAGACGCACAATATGCATACCACTTAAAGCGCCAATAAATAGGTTATTTTCCCATTCTGGAACTCTATTTCCGGTATAGAAAGTCATACCGCTTGGCGACACTACAGGATCCCAGTAATAAACCGGCTGTTCTAAGCCATCTTGTTGTGTAATTCCTGCTCCTACTTTTTGTCCGCTATATTCGATTCCGTAAGTAATTGTTGGCCATCCGTAATTAGAACCGGCTTTTAGGCGGTTAATTTCATCACCTCCTCTTGGTCCGTGCTCACTCTGCCATATTTCGCCTGTAACAGGATGAAGCGCCAATCCTTGTGGATTTCTATGTCCAATAGTATATAATTCTGGCAATGCTCCCGTTCCAGTAAAAGTTGGATTACCAGATGCTGGCTGTCCGTCTTTTGTAATTCTGATAACTTTTCCAAGTCCAGATGCAACTGATTGTGCCAATGGTCTAGTTTCTAATACAGAGCGTTCTCCTGTGCTTACAATTAAATTTCCTGTTTTATCAAAAAGAATTCTTCCTCCATAGTGCAAATCACTAGGGTTCGCTGGTTTTGCACGATAAATTACTGTTGCTCCTTCAATTGTTTTTTCGTCAGCTGAAAGCTTTCCTTTGGCAACAGCCGTATTATTTCCGCCTGTTGTAGCTTCAGAGAAAACCCAATATATCATTTTATTTGATGCAAATTCTGGATCTAAACACAAACCTAGCAAACCGCCCTGCCCTGCAGCGTTAACTGCCGGAACACCTGTAATAGCTGCACTCACAACACCTGCTGTAGTTACAATACGCAATTGTCCTGATTTTTCTGTAACCAAAAGTCGGCCGTCTGGAAGACTTTTTACTCCCCAAGGAGCTGTTAACGTACTTGTTATAATTTTTGCTTCATAACTGGTATTTGTCTTTACACCACTAGCACGAGTTTGTCCTGCAAATGCTGGAGTATATGTTGTATTTGGTGCAGTAGTTTCTACCGGATCTGTTTTTGTTCCCGGATCTGCTGGACTGTCTTTATCATTTGAACAGCTAAAAAGCGTGAATAATGCCGTCGAAAGTGTAATAATGTAGGTTGTATTTTTCATCATTTGACAATTTAAATTAATAGTATATAGTTTGGTCAGCGTAAATTTCTATAATTAAATTCATAAGAATTTATATAATTATTTAAACTTTTTACAGAATTAACTGATATTTAAAAAGCTTTATTTAAAGTAAACGTTTTATTTATTAATTTAGTTTCCAAAACTAAAAACTATGGAAAAACTAACCAAAGAAGATATCAGTCAAGAGGTATTTGATCTGTATGATGATTACGCTCACAACAAAATTGACAGGAGAATATTTATTGAAAAATTATCCATTTTTGCGGTAGGAACTCTTACTCTTCCATCACTTTTGAGTTTTATGACGCCAAATTATGTAGACAGTATTTTAGTACCACCAACAGATCCGAGATTAAAAACAGGCTACATAAATTATGATTCTCCAAAAGGAGGCGGGAGCATAAAAGGACTTTTATCACAACCATCTGAAACCAAAAAAAAACTGCCTGGAATTATTGTTGTTCATGAAAATCGAGGCCTTAATCCGTATATTGAAGATGTTGGAAGAAGAGCTGCTATTGAAGGCTTCATTACCCTTGCACCAGACGCTTTATCGCCATTAGGCGGTTATCCGGGAAATGACGATGCTGGACGTGAATCGCAAAAAAAACGTACTCGCGAAGAAATGCTGGAAGATTTTATTGCCGCTTATGAATATCTGAAATCACATAAGGACTGCAACGGTTATGTTGGCGTCGTCGGATTTTGTTTTGGTGGATGGATTTCGAATATGATGGCAGTTAAAATTCCAACTTTGGCGGCAGCCGTTCCTTACTATGGTGGACAGCCGACAAAAGAAGAGGCTGAAAAAATAACAACACCTTTACTTTTGCATTACGCAGGTTTGGATACGCGCGTAAACGAAGGATGGCCCGCTTTTCAGGAAGTATTGAACAAAAACAAAGTCGAAAATACAGCTTATTTTTATCCGAATGTAAATCACGGCTTTCATAACAATACCACGCCAAGATACGACGAAGCAGCCGCAACTTTATCATGGACAAGAACTATAGATTTTTTTAAACAGAAATTAAAAAAGAAATAAGAAGATATTTTCATAAATGACAAAATTAAAAGCAACGGTTTATTTTTATATTCCGAAAGAAGTCAGTTTACTGGATTTAAGCGGTGTTGTAGAAGTGTTTCAGGAAGCCAATAATTTAGGTTTGAATTATGAACTGAAATTTGTGAGCACTGAATCTTCCATTATTTCTAATTCGGGTTTAGCACTTTCTTCTCTCCTTCATTTTACGGAAACGGCGCCACAAAAAAATGATTTTATTATTGTTTCCGGATTCAGTACACATCAATTAATGAAGCTCAAAGATGAACCTTTGTTTTTTGAATGGCTTCATCAGGCAAATAAAAATCAAACCTCCATTTGCAGTATTTGTACCGGCGCATTTCTGCTTGCTAAATCTGGACTTTTAGACCATAAAGAATGTACCACACACTGGAAACTTATTTCGAAATTAGAGAAAGATTTTCCGCTTTTAAAACCTCAAAAAAATACTTTATTTACTAAATCTGACAACATTTATACCAGCGCCGGAATTGTAACAGGAATCGATTTGGCCTTATTTTTAATTGAAGAAAAACACGGAAAAGATACCACAAATGCCATTGCCAAAGAGCTTGTAGTTTACAAAAGAAGAAACGGAACCGATGAACAGGAGAGCGTTTATCTTCAAAATCGAAACCATCGCGATGAAAAAATTCATACCATTCAGGATTGGATTATTTACAATTTAGAAAAAACATCAACCATTGACTTTTTAGCCGATTTGGTTTATGTGAGTCCGCGAACTCTGACTCGGATTTTCAAGAAAGAAACTGGCGTTACAATTGCGGCATACAGAACCAAATTAAGAATTGAAAAAGCCAAAAGCCTGCTCGCGAATTCTGATTATAAAATAGAACATATTGCGCATTTGTGCGGTTATAAGACGTCTAAACAATTAAGAGTTATTCTAGATGATCAAATTGATCTACTGCCAACTGCAATTAAAAATATGCTGGCTTAAAACGACTATCGTTTGTCCTTTTTCTATAATAATTGCCAAAGTACATTTGCAACCTAATAATCAAAAAGATACAAATGAAACTTAGAGACAAAAATCCCGCCTTGCTTATAATTGATGTTCAAAAAGGTTTTAATGAGGAAGCCTTTTGGGGCGGTAACCGAAACAATAAAGATGCTGAAACCAAGATGGCTCAAATTCTGGAAAAATGGAGAATACTTAAATTACCTATTTTCCACATTGTTCACAGTTCGATTCATCCTAATTCTAAATTGCACGAATCAAATCCCGGCTTTGAAATAAAAGATGAAGTAAAACCAATTAAAAGCGAACCCATTATCGTCAAAAATGTAAACAGCGCTTTTATTGGAACTGATTTAAAAGAAAAATTGGACGAACAAGGAATTACAAATCTGGTAATTTTTGGATTAACTACCAATCACTGTGTTTCTACAACAACCAGAATGGCCGGAAATTTGGGTTATGAAAATTTCGTAATTGCAGATGCAACAGCTACATTTGACAGAATTGGAATAAATGGAGAAAAATTTGATTCGGAGTTAATGCATCAAACTGCTTTGGCGAGTTTAAATGAGGAATTTGCAAAAGTTATCAATACTAAGAAATTGCTCGAATTGGTATAAAAATAAAAGACGTTTGAAATTTCTATTTTTTTGGAAATAAAGCAACTTTCGTCATTTTGGCTTATACAACAACCAAAAAGACTAAATTACTTTTTACATTTCGGCTGAATTTTGCATTATAATTTTAAAACAATAAAAAAATGCAAAAGACAATTTTTATTACAGGGGCTTCATCAGGATTAGGAAAAGCAACAGCTCAATTATTTCAAAACAAAGGATGGCAAGTTATTGCAGCAATGCGAAATCCTGAAAAAGAAACTGAATTACAAAATTTAGAAAATGTAATAATTCTTCCGTTAGACGTTTCTGATTCAGAACAAATTAATTCTACTGTACAAAAAGTTACTGAAAATTATACGGTTGATGTTGTCATGAACAATGCTGGATACGGATTAATTGGTGCTTTAGAATCTTTAACTGATGAACAAATTCAACGTCAGATTGCCACTAATTTACTTGGTGTAATTAGAGTTTCAAAAGCATTTACAGCACATTTTCGTGAGAAAAAAAATGGTGTTTTTTTAAATATCAGCTCAACTTTTGGATTGATTGGTTTTCCGACGTGTTCTATTTACAGTGCAACTAAATTTGCTGTAGATGGTTTTTCAGAAAGTATGGCTTATGAACTGGCACAATTTGGTATTCAAGTAAAAGTAGTTGCACCGGGCGGTATGCAGACTGATTTTGCTATTCGTTCTATGGAAGTTGGCCAGCACAACGCTTATGAAAAACTGACAGCAGAAGTAAGCAAAGGCTATAGTGCTGAACAAATCGCAAATTATTCAAAAGTAGAAGATGTTGCTCAAATTATTTACGAAGCAGCAACAGACGATAAAAGCCAGTTGCGATACGTAGCAGGAAATGATGCGAATGCATTGTACAATGAAAGAATAGAATTGGGAACTGAAAATCAAGTTCAGAAAATTAAAGAAATGTTTACTTTTTAAAACTAATCACAGATGAAAAATCAAGCTATAGAATTGACTACCTTTAAACTAAATGGTTATACCGTTGCACAATTTATTGAAGCCAACAAAGAAGTAGATGCATTTTTGAAACGCCAAAAGGGATTTCGTTCCAGAAATATTTCGGAATTAAAAAAAGGTATCGTTTACGATATGCTGATTTGGGACAGCGTAGAAGACGGAACCGATGCCATGCATAAATTGATGAGCGAATTAAGCGATTCTATCGTTCATGGTATGATTGACCAAAGCACTGTAAGCTGGAATATCGCAACTGTACAACATTTCGTAAGTTTGTAAAAACCAAAGCAGTTCAATATATAATTATGAAAAAACAGCCTAAAATATTTGATTCACTTTCAGAACTGCATAAAGCTATGGGACAGCCCAAGCCATCGCATCCCTTAATTGGTATCTTGAATTATGGTGAAGCCGTTTTTGATCCAAAAGATTATAAACAAGGTATTATTTTGAATTTTTATAAGATTTCTTTCAAAACACATTTCTCTGGAAAACTTAGATACGGACATGGCTTTTATGATTTTGAAGAAGGCGGCATGTCATTTATTTCGCCTGGACAAATTTTGCGCATGCAAGATGAAGAAGCAGATTACAGTGGCATGTCATTGCACATTCATCCTGATTTTATTCGTCCTTATTCTTTAAATACTAAAATCAAGCAATATGGCTTTTTTGGTTATTCGGCTGCTGAAGCTTTGTATTTATCTGAAAGTGAAAAAGAAACCATTTTAAGTGTTTTTAACAGTATTCAGAAGGAACTAAACGAACGTATCGATGGTTTCAGCCAAGATGTTATCCTATCTCAGATCGAGCTTTTACTGAATTACAGCAATCGCTTTTACAACCGCCAATTTTTGACCAGAAAAGCTATTAATCATGATGTTATCAGTAAATTAGAAATCTTGCTGGAAGATTATTTTAATACTGAAAAAACAATTGAAAATGGTTTGCCAACTGTACAGTTTATAGCCGATGAGCTCCAGCTTTCGCCAAGATATTTGAGTGATTTGCTGCGAAATAGCAACGGGCAAAATACCCAGCAATTTATTCATGATAAATTAATCGAAAAAGCAAAAGAATATATTGCAACAGGAACTTTATCAATTTCTGAAATTGCTTATAAATTAGGATTTGAGCATCCGCAATCTTTCAATAAATTATTCAAGAAAAAAACAAGCCTTACTCCTGTCGCGTTTCAGGAATCATTTCATAAAAACTAAATTATTCCAAAATAGATTTTGAACAATTGAAACAGCGCGCTGTAAAAATAAGAGATGCTTATCACAAATTAGAACTCGCACATCATGGAAGTCAATGGACTGTCGAAGAAGATGCTTTAGCTTTTCTTACAGACGCAGGTTTAGTAGGACGCCACGCCATGTCACAACAAGGCAGATGGCCAAAAGAAAATACTAAAGAAGAATTAGAACATAAATTAGGCGAATCAATTTGGTGGCTCACTTTTTTGGCTGCCCGTATGGATCTTGACATCGAAGAAGCAACTGAAAAATTTCTTTCGAAAACTGAAAAATTGTTAGGCTAATAAGTACTACTAATCAAACGAGCTGTTGATCATACGGCTCGTTTGTAAAAAGGCTTAATTTTAAAACTTCAAAGTTCCCCAAACTTGTCTTTATAACGCTCCAATTCTGCTTCTGTTTTACTTAAAAGTTTTTCTAAAAGCATTATTTTATCTTCATAAAGTAATTTTAATGTTGAAGTATTTTCGGTATTAATCAAAATACTGCCGTTGTTGTTTCCAATTACCTTATTAAAACTGCTGAAATAACGCTCACTGTCAAAACTTATTATATCTTCTACACTGACTTCTAAAATACGAGCAATTTCTACCAATTTTACATAGGATAAAATCGTTTTTCCTTTTTCAATTTTACTATAACCTGCTTGGGTTACCCCGAGTTGTTCTGCCATATATTCCTGAGTGTAATTCTTTAGTTCTCTGATACTTTTGATTTTGTTTTTGATTGAAGTGGCCATATTTTTTCTTTGGGGATAAGGAATAGCTGACACAGCCGAATACCATTTTTTGTATTGCAGCTAGACCAAATTTTAATGCATGCTAAACTACTTCATTAGCAGGTTAATGAAGTAGCTTTATTGTTATTTTTTCTTTGTAGTAATTATAAATCCATACACGACAGCAATGGCAATACATGCTAAGTCGTAAGAGGCAATTCCGGATAATGACATTGGAAGTTTTTAAAAATGTTAGGCTGTTCTCTTTACCATTCGATCAAACTGTAAGTTTAGGTATTGATCTATTTGCTTGCCTATAATATTACGATCTGCGGCTTTAATTTTTATTTTTATTTCCTGTTGAAAACAATCTCGAACTAAAACAGAATATTCAAATTCTACATTATCATGAAACCTTAAGATTATTAAAACAGTATAACATAATAATGTTGGAGTAATATAATACAAATCAGGTATGCGAGTAAAAATCATACTGTAATACGCGATAGCAGTAACGATAATAAACAACATATTAACAAGAAAGTAAGTTTTCTTTCTTCTTACTATTCCGAGTTCGTCAATTTCGTCAAAAGAGTATTGCCAACTATTTTTACCATAGCGAAATTGGACTTGATTAGAGGTAATTGTAATGAACATAATAAGTAAGTAAAACGATTTAGGAATTTGTTTGAGGAATTTGCAATACTTGTAAGTAAAACAACTCTTAAACGCAATATTACGCAATAACTTCTTTTTTTTCTTACATTTATCATAATAGAATATAACTATAGGTTATAATTCAATACTAAATGTAAAGCATTCCTTATATTCATTTTTTGATCAGTACAATAACTCATACTTTTTTATTATAAATATTTAATCAATTGATAGTTAATGTATCTGATGGATCACACGGAAAGTACAGTATAATTTCAGTTCCTTTATTTAATTTTCCAAATGCCCGAATATTTCCGTGGCTAGTCTGCATTATTTTTTTGCACAATGCTAATCCAACTCCTGAACCGTCATATTTTTCGAGTGTATGCAATCGCGTAAATATTTTAAAAATCGATTCAGCGTATTCCTGTTCAAAACCAATTCCGTTGTCAGAAAAACTGATCCAGTGACAATATACCTTATTAGAATATTTATTGATCTCCGGCTTTTGTGATGCCGTGATATGAATCTCAGGAAGTCTTTCTAGTGAAGCGTATTTTAATGAGTTCTGCATAATATTAGAAAAAAGCTGTTTCATTAAAAACGGAACAGCATGAACTTCAGGCAAATTTTCGAATTTGACCGTAGCTTTATTTTCAAAAATGATATCTCTCATTTCTATTATGGTTTCTTCCATAATATTGTTCAGGCTCACCTTTTGAACAGATTCTTTAGTATTTTTTATTCTGGTATATTTTAGAATATCTACCAGCAAATTCTGCATCCTGTTGGCTGATTTTGTAACGCGCTGTAAAGAATCTATAATTGACAAAGATGGAATTTCGTTCGTATCTGAAAGTACTTTTGAGGCAATAAACTGAATTTTACGCAAAGGTTCCTGTAAGTCGTGCGTACTGATCCAGTTAATATTTTCAAGCTCTAAATTGGTTTCACGCAATACTTCACTTAGGTTGCGATACTTTTCTTCTTCTTCACTCAGCAAAAGCATAATAATTTGGTTGTGAAGTGAATGTGCAAAAGTTGATGCAGCATTTATTTCGGGCTGAAGCCAAATTTTACTTTGATGCTTAATTATTTGTTTCCATAAATTAAATGAATTTCTGGGATGAAGTCCGTTGCTGTCAATTATAATGGCTTTTTCTGGATCTCCGGCCCAGTTAATCTCTGCAACGGTTTCAGGCCTATACCAAATAATATTATTTCCATTGCCTAAAGAGTGATAAATTATTCCTGAAATATCTTTATAATCAACTAAATCTGTCACAAAATTACTAAGCTTATTAGTAGAAAATGTTTGCCCGTATTCATGAAGATGTATCTGCTGAATAATCTTTTCTATTTCTTCATCAGAGGGTGTCAGTCCGTTTTTATACTTTGTATTTCCAATACAAATTGAAACACCACTGGCATTGCAAAGTTTTAATAATTCAGGATTAGCACAAATTCGTTCAAAAGATTTGTGTTCCATTACAAGGTTTAAATCCATAAGACGCTCAAGAGCCTTATTGGTTTTACGCGAAATTTCATATTCATCATTCGACTGCCTTAAATCGATTTGCGAAGTAATAAATTGCCCTTGAAGTTTTGCAGCAAGCCTAATTTCGGGAGAAATATTTTTAGCCGAATAATGATGGCAGGCAATAAGCCCCCATAAGCGATCATGATGAATAAGCGAAATTGTAAGCGTCGCTCCTACTCCCATATTTTTAAGATATTCGACATGAATTGGCGACGTACTCCTAAGCACAGAAAGACTCAAATCAAGATTCTTGTTTTCTTTGTCGTCAATTGTAAAAATTGGAACAGGTTCGTAACCAATATCTACAATTAAACGTATTTGGTTTTTCATATACAATTCCCTTGCCTGAACAGGAATATCTGTATGCGGGTAATGAAGTCCTAAAAATGGTTCTAAATCTTCCCGACAATTTTCTGCATAAATTTCACCATTATAATCAGCATCAAAACGGTAAATCATAACTCTATCGTAACCCGTTATTTCGCGAGTTCCTTCGGCAACAAGCGCGCATAATTCTTTCAAGGAACGAGTATTATTCATATTAGACACAAACTGAATCGTTTGTGCATAAATATCGGCAAGCTGTTCTTTTCCTGTTGAAAGCGGTTCTGCTTCTAGTATATAAGTATTTCCGCTTTTATGTATGCTTATTTGAAATGATTTTTCCTGAAGTTCTAATTCAAGCGGAAAAACAAGCTGTTTGCTGTTATGAAGATAGTGGTATAATTTTTTCTGGGCGTCACTTCCAAAAAGTTCACTGAATTTATGTCCTAAAACGGCATCATGTTTTAAGTCCAGAAATGACGAAATATTACCTGTACAAAAATCAATCTTCCAATCTAGCGTAATTCCGAGCAAAAAACCATGTGGCTGAATACTTCCTGGAATATGAATAGGTTCATGCTCGCAATTGGTTAAGGTGACTAAATCGCGGTTAACAATATCTTTAATTTTCATTTTTTGATGTATTTAAAAAATGATTGTAAATACATTCAAAAGCATACACGGCTCCTTCAATAATTTCGTTTTCACATTTATTTTTTTGTTGGTACTCCGTAAGTGTATTCAGGAAGTTTTTCCAATAACTGCCTGTTTTATTGCCATATCCTGTAAAATACGAAATTCCTTCTTGCTGATCTAATCCCTGAATTGTCTCTACATTTTTTAAGATATAACGGCCACCAAGCGAAGATCCTTCAATAACATATAATATTCCGAGAGCAAATGCAGTAGTGATTTTTTGATTTTCAAAAACAATACTGCTTTCGTCTTTGTTAAAATTTAAAAATAATAAATCATTATAAATCAAATGTGTTTTTTCTCTCTCTTTTAAATCGAAAACAATATCTTTTAAGAAGGGAAAAATAACATCCTCAGTACTTTTATGTACATCATACATTAGTGATAAATAATGGCAATATTCGCCTATTTTCATATCAGCAGAAAGTATAGATTTTGAAACAGAAAGGTTTTCGAGTTTTTTGTGCGCGCTTGCGGTATGATTTTTTAGATGATCTAAAAAATCAATATCTGTTGGGAAGCCCAAATTTGAAATCATTGTATAGTTAACTAAGTGAAAAATTTATTTTTGGGCAATCTGCCACTTATTTACTGCAATACAGTAAATGTGAAAACATATAATATAACTTTAGGATTTCAGTCGTATCATTGTTAAGCTTTAGATAAAGACATTATAGACAGTTGTTTTTCAACAATTTATAGAGTCTTTAACATTACATCAAATTAATTTAAAATTTAATTTGATGTATCTCGCCAAATGTAGTCTTTTTTAGTGAATAAAATTTCTAATTGATTTAAAATACCAAACAAAATTAGTACTAATTCATTCACCTGTTTCACTATCTGGAGCATCGACTGGCTTAGATTGCGATGAGCCTTTTTGACGTAAAAAAACAGATAATATTATGATAGCAAATACAGAAAGAAATTCGCTTTGCCAATTTTGAAAAGATTCAAACCAAAGTCTTGAATCACATAAATATTCTGTAAAAGAAAGTTCTGGGCTTCCCTTTAAAACATTCATTTGATTTTCATCTTTTAAACTTCCATAAAAGTGAAGTGCAAAAGAAACAAAAAATAAAAGAAATAAACTTAAGGTTAAAGAATTTTGATAAAGTTTAAGCCAAAGTCCGCCTTTTTTCACAGGCCATGGCGCTCCTTTTCTTTCAGCTGAAGGCTCGCGGTCTACTTCCTCTTTTCCATCTAATCCTTTTGATTCTGAAGAACCTTTTTGTCTTAGAAAGATAGTAAGCCATACAAACAGTGCCATTTGCAAAAATTCACTTTCCCAATTTTCAAAAGTTGATTCTATAAAATGTCCAGTCGTTAAATATTCCTTCATTGCAACGGCATGACCGCCATTTTCGAGAAGATCCTTGTTATACTCTTCAATACCAAAAAAAATCTGGCCAATAAAAGCGCCAATAAAAAGCAGTAAAAATACAATCGACAGACTATTTTGATATATAAATTTTTTCATTTTTCAGATTTTTAAAGATCGAGTTTGTGGACAATCTATTATTACTAAAAAATCCACAACAAGACAGGCAAATTTAAGTCTCAAAATAATGCATATTTTATAAGATTGTGATCAAAGATTACATCATTTAAACACTTATAATGAAAAAATAATATGAATAATAAAATTTTGAAAAATATCTACATATACAATGTAAAAGTTATATCATTAAAACGAAACCTTATATTATAAAGTGCTGTTAATTATACAATTACATTTGATTTTTTTGTAAGGCATCAGCTCCCCTTCCGAAGTAGATTTGTAACATAAACATTTAAAAATTAATATCATGAATACTAAAGATCAAAAAAACAGCAGCACTAAAACATCTGGTGCAAAGTCTACAGACAAAAAAATAGATAAAAAGGAAACTTCTCCAAAAAGAGAGACTAAACCTGAAGCTAAAGAGGCTAAGAAGCCGGCGACAACTAAAAAATAACTAATTCTAAAACTATTGAATTATGGAAACACAAAACAACCAAAATTACGACCAAAACAATCGGAATTTTAACAATCAAGATCAAGAGAATTTGATTGAAGAAGAAAAAAGAGCTGCTAATGAAAATATTCAAGAAGAAGATCTCCATCAAAATCAAGAAGAATTTATTGATGATGTCAACCATCAAACTAATGACTTCAATAGAAATGAAAATCTTCCAAATGAGCCCGTTTTGAATGGAGAAAATCAAATTACAAATGATCTTGATCCAGATGAATTTGATGATGATGATTTAGAAGAAGATGGTGATCTTGATGATGAAGATTTAGAAGACGATGACGATTTAGATGACGTTGATGAGGATTTAAACTTAAGCGAAGTTTCTCACGATCCTTTTCCAGGTGTTAATCCAGATAGATTCTAAAATATTATGTCAAAATATAGACAATAACCGTTAAGCTAATTACTTAACGGTTATTTTATTATCCAGTGTTTTCATCTTAATTGTATAACAAAAAACCAAAACTATATAACCGCTCTAAAATTGAATTAGGTTAATTTTAAAATTATTGATTTTAAGAGAATAAAATTGATTTAGAACGACAAAGTATATGGATATTACAACACAAATAATCTGGTTATTTATTTTAGCTATTCCAATAGCATGTATAAGCTGGACTGTTACGCATGAAGAAATTTTTAAAGAACCTCGAGAATGGTGCGTAAACCATTCAAAAAATGACCGATTTTTATTATCCAGAAAAGTTTTTTATCTCTTTACCTGCGAGTATTGTTTTAGCCATTACATAACTATTTTCTTTTTGTTTTTATGCGAATATAAACTTTTGTTAAATGACTGGAGAGGCTATGTTTTGGCAGGGTTCTCGCTGGTATTTGTAGCAAATGCCTATATGAGTCTTTTTGCTTTGCTTAGGCAGGCTATAAAAAAAGAAAAGGTAGAAATTGAAAAAATAGAAAATGAAACAGATAGTGAAAAACTATCTTCATAAATATAATTAAGTATAATCAAACAAATTACAATCATGGAAAATTTAAATTTCATAGACCCATTATTACACGGAATTGTTCCTGAAGCTTTAGAAAATAAAACATTAAATTTATCAGTTAAACAATTGGCTTGTGCTGGAGTAAGTACTTTAGTAATTGGGGCAGTCTTAAAAAAGGCTGGCCAAAATAAAACAGGCGCTTTTGTTGCAAGTCTTGCACTTCCTTTATTAGCTTCTGCTTTTTACAAAAAATACAAAAATAGAATTTCAGATACAAGTCAAGATATCCACCATAGCGGTATTGAATACAATCATTAAAACGGAATAAAAATTATAAGAAAGCATTTCTATAATCACACTTGTGATATTTAGAAATGCTTTTTTTTTATGCAAATTCCAGATTCCAACAAAAAAGCCTATATCTCTATAGGCCTTTTTTATATTTGTATGTTTGGTTTAAAGACTAGTTTTAAAACTACGGTATTTTATTTAACCTCAATATTTCCTTCAACCCAATTTAAAGCTCTATTAAAGTCTAATTTTTTAAAACCTTTAAATTCTCCTGGAACCACATAACTAAATCCGTTTGTAAAAGAAATAATTTCTTCTGAATCTGTAATTATCGCAGCTCTGTTCCATTTTCCCAGATGTTTTAATCCCAGTAACGCATCTTGAAGCCATGCACCGGCACTAAAGTTCTCAAGATCAGTATCAAGAACGAGCAAGAAATTAATTTCATTAGTCTGTTTTACTAAATGTTCGACCGCAGGAGTTACTACAGTAAGGAAATCATTTTTTGTTACTTCTGCTAATGCTCTAAAAGCAACTATATTATCTGCTGTGTCAATTTGATGTATCATGATATTTTTTAATTTTTGAAAGTTAGTAAAGACGGTTAAAATGATTTCGCATTTTAATAATTGTCTATCAAAAGTAGTTCAAGAATACAATTGATTCTTTATATCATCTCAACCTATTTTTATAAAATAACTATGTTTTTTTTTAAAGTCTAAGTTACTGAGACAATGAGTTACTAAATATCAATTGACGCTTCTTTCTTTTATTTTTTTTGAAGTAGATATTAGAAAAGGGATAATACAAGTACGAGCAGTAAAAATATCTTTTTCATAATTTTTGTTTTGATGTTGAAACTCCTGTATCTGTTTTTATTTATTTACTGAAATCATAACTTAAGGAAGCTCCAAGTCCAAATTGAAATGTTGATGCATAATCAGTAACTGCCAATGGGCCAAAATAGTAGTCCCAATAATAGTCATATCCAACAGCTGCCGACATAGATTGCAAATATGCATGAAGATTAATTGACAATGGCGAATTAGTTTTTACTTTTACACCCGCTTTAACTTCCCAGGCAAAGTAAGTACCGCTGCCGCTCTGTGGCGTTTCAAGAATCGAAATCCCTGCACCGGCTCCTATAAATGGAATTGCTTTTTGAGAACTTGATCCGAAATAATAGGTGTAATCTGCTAATATATAATTAATTGCACCTTTATCATCTCCGGCATTAAGCTGAGTCCCAGGAGGAATGGTACCGTTATTTAAGGCAATCTTTGTGTACAAAGGCATATTTGTATCAAATCTGTTATATTTTAATTCAATTGATTGGTTGTCAATAAAAAAATATTCGAGACCTAATCCATACTCAAAACCGTCTTCTACTTTTGCATACGAATTGTCAAAATCTACTTTGTCTGAAAAGGTATAACCTCCATATAAATTAAGCAAAAATGACTGGGCACTTTGGGCTGACATTGCCAGCGAAAAGAAAAAAACAACGAATAATACATGATACTTTTTCATAATTTTTGATTTTTTAATTTGTTTAATAAATGGTTTATAAGTATTATTAAAACTTCTTCTTTTGTTTTAAATTAAATCAAGTCTTCATCAATTAAATTTCACGAATCTTTCGATTGCAGTATTGCCGAAAATTTTTATTAGAGCAAATATCTAGCACTGAAGAAGTCCTCCTTAAGCTGAGTAATTTATTTTTCATCATTTGCTTTTTTAGTTAGGCAAATTAATTCTTGGTAAAATGAGGAAGATCAATTCTACAAACCATAAGAATTTTAATAGACTTTTTCACGTGTATTAAAACTGGCTCAAAGCTATTTATAAAATAAAAACAGACATATGACATATTGAATTTTAATGGTTTCAAATTATAAAATGAAACCATTTAATGTGCTTTTTTGTCAATTAATAACACGTTCGAAACAAAAAAAATCCTACAAAAACAATTGCTATATATTTGATTTACATATATTTGTAATAGTATTAATACTACATAACCAAAAATTTATTCATTACAAATGAATTAAATCTTATTAACTTAAATCCTAATTATTATGGCAGACGTTTACAAAGTTGTTACCAGTCTTTATGCTGATGTTTATAAAAATATTGGAACAGATGGAAAACCTAAATCAAAAAACAACACGATTCTTATGGGTTCATTCGTTAAAATTTTACCCGAAGAAAATGCAAACTGGCAAAAAGTGTATGCTTTTAGCAAAGAAGGCTGGATTGATAAAACTTGTATTGGCCTCTCGCCTTCCTTAAAATGTTTTTATGTTGATGTTGGACAAGGAGACGGTGCTTTGCTTGAAGTTGGAAATGATGAAAACGGATTAAAAATTATCATTGACGGAGGACCAAATGATAATTTGAGCCGTTACTTAAGCAAATGGCAATACAAATATTACTTTGACAATAACAAAAAAGTTCACATTGATTACATATTCGTAAGTCATTTTGATAAGGATCATTATCAAGGATTAATTGATATTATTAATGATGAACATTATACCATTGGAACTATTTTTCATAACGGAATAGCAAAATTCAATAATGAAAAAATCAATTTTCCGAAATTAGAATACAATTCTGAACTCGGAAAAAAATTCAAACACGAAGGCGAATATTATTTAGAAACCTGCTTTGGGACTTTGGACGAATTCAACGCTTTGAAAATTAAAGGCGGTATGCTGGATCTACAGGAAAAATTTCTCGGTGCTGTAAACAATGCCAAACTTCAAGGCCGACTCGATAATTTTAAGCGAATTGATCATACAAGTGCAATACCTGTAAAAAACATTAATGCTAAAGATTTTAAGATTGAGGTTCTAGGTCCTGTAACTTCACAAATTAATGGCAAATTGGCCTATAAATATTTTGATGATGAAGCGCACACCATTAACGGTCATAGCATTGTACTGAAAATTAGCTACGGCAACCGTTCATTTTTATATGGAGGCGATTTGAATATTCCGGCAGAAGATCATTTGCTCAAGCATTATCAAAATACAAATCCGTTTGAAGTTGACGTGGCAAAATCCTGTCATCATGGAGCTTCTGAATTTACAACCGATTTTATGGATAAGGTAAATCCGTATGCAACGGTAATTTCCTCTGGAGACAATGAATCGTATTCGCACCCAAGAGCTGATGCTATTGGCTGTGCGGGAAAATATACGAAATCTAAAAGACCTCTTGTATTTTCGACCGAATTAGCGCGTTCTGTCTCTGACAGTTCAACCAAAATAAAATACGGAATGATTAATTTAAGATGCGATGGCGATAATATAATCATGGCACAAATGAAAGAGGCTGTAAGCAGCGGAAGCGTTTGGGATTTATACGAACAGAGTTTTTTTAATGATTGATTTGGTTCAGGTTTGAAGTTTCAGGTTTAAAGTTTCAGGTTTCAGGTTTGCCATTTGTTGTGAATTTAAACGCAAAGTCCGCAAGGTTTTTATAAAGGTTAATTTTTAGAAACGCTAAGTTCGCAAAGCTTTGGGTCTTTTATGTTTGTAAAAACAATTTAAATTAAAAAATCTTTGCCAACCATGTGTTAAAAACCAGCTCAATTCAAGTCGCATTTGAACCTGAAACTTTAAACAAAAAAACAAAAGCCTGTCTCTTTCGAAACAGGTTTTTTGTAAAAAAATAAAAAATAAACTAACACAAACTTAATTGTATCCTTGATTTTGTGTAAACTCTTTCGTTACATCTATCGTTGACTGCGGAATTGGGAAAACTCTTCTGAAAGGCTGAGAAGCAGGTTTAGCAGTTCCTGGCAAATCAAATTTTCCAAAACGAATCATTTGAGGTCTTCTGTATAATTCCCAGTATAATTCGAAACCTATTTCGTTATACAATTGTGTAACATCTAATGATGTTAGTGCTTTTCCTGGCGCGCTTGCATATAATGATTCTCTTTTTCTGCTGGTACGCAATTTGTTTAAATCATCCATTGCTAAAGCTGTATTTCCTTTTCTGAAATACGCTTCTGCTCTCATGGTGTAAATTCCACCTAAACGATACAATGGAATATCAACATTACTGTTACCGTTTCCTCCTTCTGGATCAAATTCATATTTAAAAATACGAGCACCTTGATTGATTTCGTTTTGAGCAAAAACGGCTTGAGAAGGATTTTTAAATGTTAATGATGGTGTAAAATCCATTCTGGTTGTAGTGCTTTTTTCCATATACAATGGAGAAACTTTGATACGGCCATTAACCATTTCTAACGATCCAGAAGCCAATAATATTGGTCCGTATTGTGGTCCTGCAACGATTCCTCTTGTAAAGTGGAACCAAGGCAAATTAGCACTTTTAGGTACAATATCTGTTGCAGGAACACTTGGAGTTGTTCCGTCGTTTGTAAACCAAGTTCCATCTGCGTATTGATATGCTTGATTAAATCTTGGGTCATCATGATTATTATCCCAAGTAGCGTAAAATTCTGGAGTTGTACAAGCCGCATTTGTCCCTCTGTTTGCTGCAGATGTTCTTTGGTTACGCTCCATAGATACATAAGCAAAACTGTTTGAACCATTTCGTATGTAATCTATCTTTTGAGAAATCGCAAAAATAAGCTCTGTTCCCGTATTATTATCTCTAGCAAAGTTTTTAAAATAATTGCTTTCTAAAGTATATTTTCCTGAATTGATCAACAATGAAGTGTAATAAATAACACGATCCATATCTGTTCCTCCTCCGCTTACTGCAGGTTCATTAAAATTGAAGTTTGAAGTCGCATTAAAACGATCTTTAAATACGGCACGATTCAAATACATAGTACTTAAAAAACCATACGCTGCCTGTTTTGTAAATCTTCCAGTGTGGGTTTGCTGCTGGCCAACATCAGCCAAATCAGGCAATAAAGCTTCAACATCTGTAATTAATTTATCAATTTGAGTATCTGCTTTTAAAATTTGCAAAGGTGCATTTGGATTTAAAGGATCTCTGTATGGCGCTTGTCCGTACAAATCTAAAGTCGTATATAAATAATACGCTAAAAGAGCTTTTGATTCAGCAAGAAACAATTTCTTTTCCGGAATTGAACTTTCTTCAGCAGACTGAATTGCGGTTAATGAACGTGTAATTCCGTTTGTTAATTTATTCCAGTTGTCTCCCACAATTGCATTATCAGATTTCCATGTAAATTCATGCATGTCTCTCCATTTTCCTCCATCTCCCCAGTCACTTCCGCGAGTTGGCAAAATAGCTTCGTCTGTCGTGTATTCCTGTAAAGAAAAAACGCCTCCGTGATCTACAAAAGTTCCATCTCCAAGTCTGTCGTAAGCCGCCGCCAAAGCTCCAGCAGGATTAGAAGCATTTTCTCCTAATACTTCATCTAAAACAACTTCGTCAAGATCTGTACAGCTTGCAAATAAAAAGATGCAAGAGAATAATGTGATTAATTTTATACTAAAAAATGTATTTGTCTTCATAATATTATAATTTTAAAGTTGCTCCAAAACTGAATGTTCTAGAAGTTGGATAACTAGCGTAATCAATACCAATTGATTGGTTTCCTCCGTTTGATTTCGGACTGTTGATTAAAGGATCGTAACCAGAATAATTCGTAATCGTAATTAAGTTTTGTCCAGTAATGTAAAGCGTTAATCCGTTTAGCCAATTGATTCCTTTTAAATCAAAATTGTAACCAACGCGAGCTGTATTCAATCTAATAAAATCTGATTTTTCTAAGAAAAGAGTCGATAAAATTGGAGAGTTCGTAGCATTTGCTCCTGATTCATAATAACCTGTAGCAACGTTTCTGTCAGATGCTAAGTTGTTTATGTTTAAGGCATTCAATCCTGTATTATTCAATAAGTAACCTCCCGTTTGACCGATGATAGAGAAAGAAAACGAAAAGTTTTTGTATCTCATATCACTATTAAATCCGTAGTAGAATGTTGGCAGCGCTCCTTCGATAATAATTCTGTCGCTGTTGTCAATTTTTCCGTCTCCGTTTTGATCTTTAAAGATATTAGCGCCATTTGCATCAAAACCAATATGATCTAATAAATAGAATGAACCTGCAGCGTAACCACTTTTGTAGATATTTGCATTTACGCCTGATTGTCCAGGTCCTGAAATAGTTCCAGTTAAGATTTCTGAAACTGGCAAATCTTCAATTTTATTGTTTAAAGTTGCTCCGTTCATGTCGATGTTCCAAGAGAAATCTTTGTGATCAATTAATTTTGATCCTACCATAAATTCAAAACCTTTATTGATGATTTTTCCGTCGATGTTTGTCCAAATTGTAGTTGTTGGACTCAAAGCCTGTGAAGGAACATTCAAAATTGCATCAGTTGTTGTTTTGTTGAAATAATCTAAAGTTCCGTAGAATTTATCATTCCAAAAACTAAAGTCCAAACCTAAGTTATATTGTGTTACAACTTCCCATTTTAAATCAGGATTAGGCGTTCTGTTTACTGAAATTCCGTTCACCAAATTCAAATCATTGTACAAATAATATCCGTCAGCTCCAGATAATGAATAACTTGCCTGTGTGATTTTGTTTTCAACTTCCTGATTTCCTGTCTGACCCCAGCTCGCTCTTAATTTTAAATTGTTCAAAGCTTCTACATTTTCTAAGAAACTTTCTTTAGAAATATTCCAGCCTAAAGCAAATGAAGGAAAGTAACCGTATTTGTTATTTTTTCCGAAACGAGTCGAACCGTCTGCTCTCATAGAAGCCGTCAAAAGATATTTTTCGTTGAAAGTATAATTTAATCTTCCAAAATAAGACTGCAGTTCATTTTCCTGCGCATATCCAGAAACTCCAGATTGCGTACCAGCAAAACCAGGATTTATTGATGGCGCGATACCAACTCCTTGATTTGAAATACCGTCAATACTGAAAGCTGTTCCTGATCTTTCAAATTTTTGATATGAGAATCCGCCTAAAACTTCAAATTTGTGTTTGTCTAATAAAAGATTGTAAGTCAAATAATGTTCGATCAAAGAGTTTTTAGAATCTAAATTATTTTGAACATATTTCCCTTTTGGATTCAAATCTGTCAAGTTTGGAAAAATAGTCGTGTTTCTTTCCGCTGTTGAACGGTCAAAACCAACATTCAATTTATATTCTAATCCGTCAACAATTCTAAGTGACGCTTCTAAGTTTCCTAAAACTCTTAAAGTGCGTGTTTGGTCATCATAAATACTCAGCAAATATGCTGGATTATAATGCGCATTCATGTTGAAGTTGGTGTAATTTCCGTTTGCATCAAAAACAGAACGCGTTGGGTTTGCCATTAATGTATGCACGATCAATTGTCCGTTAGAACCACCGTCATCACTTGTGGGAACTCCGTCATCTTTAGTTTCACTTGCAGTAAGATTCATTTTTACTTTCAAACGTTTGTTGTCTAAAAACGATTCAGCAGCATTAATTCTACCCGACATACGTTTAAAATTACTATTTCTGATAATACCTTCCTGATTCATCTGAGCTGCAGAAGCGTAGTAATTTCCAGTTTCTGTTTGTTTAGAGAACGAAAGTGAATTATTTGTCGTGATTGCAGTTCTGTAAATTACATCCTGCCAATCTGTATTTCCTCCGTGATCGAATGCTGGGTCTTTAATCGCTTTTCTGTATTGATCTGCGCTTAAAACATCTAATTTGTTAGCAACATTCGAAATTCCTGTATACGAATCAAAAGTTAAAGTTCCTTCGCCTTTAGATCCTTTTTTTGTTGTAACCAAAACAACTCCGTTAGAACCTCTTGCTCCATAAATTGCTGCCGCAGAAGCATCTTTTAAAACCGTAATCGATTCGATATCACTGCTGTTCAAAAAGTTTAATGGATTTTTTGCCTGCGAACTTCCAAAACCTACGTTAGTTGCTGCAGGACTTACATCATCATTTGATAATGGCACACCATCTACAACAAATAAAGGTGTACTCCCGCTTCTGATAGATCCAACTCCACGAATGGTAACATTTACTCCAGCTCCCGGCTCACCGCTTGTGCTAACTACACGAACACCGGCTACTTTCCCTTGCAATAAATTGTCTGGAGAAATAACAGGGCCTTGTTTGAAATTTGCTGCTTCAAGCTGTGTAACTGCTCCGGTAACATCTTTTTTAGATTGTTTTCCGTAACCTACAACCAATACTTCATTTAACTCAGAAGTATTTGGCTCTAGCTGAATGGTCATAAAACCACTTTGAGCCGCAACTGTTTTGCTTTTATAGCCTAAATAAGAGATTTCGATTGTTTTGCCATCGCCAACAGTAATTTCGAATTCCCCATCAAAATTAGTAACTGTCGAGTTTGAAGAGCTTGTTTCCATGATTGTTGCACCCGGAATTGGCACTTTATTTTCGTCAACTACTTTTCCTTTTATCTTAATTTTGTCAGCTGCTTTGCGAGTTATCGTTTTTGGCGCTTCTGTTTTTTGAATCAAAACTAATTTGCCATTAATATTATAATTGAAATTAGCTTTTTTAGAGAGGTCACTTAAAATTAAAGCAATCGATTCGTTTGTATAATTTACCGTATAAACAGTATTATCAGCAATAATAGCCTGTCCGTAACTAAATTTATAATCAGTCTGCTGACTCAATTTTGAAAAAATAGAAACTAAAGTTGCTTTTTCTATTTTATTTTTTACTTTTGATTTTTTAAGAAAATTAGTTTTACTGTAACCATTTTGAATGGCCAGTAACGCCAGTACTAAAAAGACAATTCTCTTTAGATTTAAATAGGAAAGTTTAAAATACATGATTTAAGTTATTGGTTTTTTTACGATACTTAATTATTAATCGCAGTTGTTCTCAGCAACTGCTTTTTTGTTTTTTAGTTCACTTTTACTATTTCGCCATAAACTTTAAATTTTAGGTTTGTGATATAATTTATTTGTTCTAAAACATTCTCTAATGTTGCGTCCTTCTTTATGAATACCGTTAACGGCGTTGCTAATACTTGCTCATTTTTAAATTGAAATGAAACGCCGTATTTATATTGTAAAATGGTAATTACTTGTTTAAGAGTGGTTTGATTAAGCGTTACATCTGTCGAGTACCAATTCACCAAATAAGCTTTATCTGCCAATTGTTTGGTTAACTTTTGAGACTCAAATAAGGCTTCTTCATTTGGAACTAAATCGACACTTTGTCCTTTTGATGTAACATTTACTTTTCCGGTTACGACAATAACTTCGCACTTTGATTTTGATAATTGAATGTGAAATGAGGTTCCTACCACTTTGGTTTTTAGTTCGCCAGAAGCAATAATAAAAGGATGTCTTTTGTCTTTGGCAATTTCAAAAAATGCATTTCCTTTTATAAGCGAAACTTTTCTTTCTTCTCCCTCAAATTTTTCAGGATATTGAAATAATGAATTTGCTGCCAGATAAATTTTCGAACCA
Source organism: Flavobacterium sp. KJJ (assembly GCF_000708595.2). GTDB lineage: Bacteria > Bacteroidota > Bacteroidia > Flavobacteriales > Flavobacteriaceae > Flavobacterium. The sequence continues at coordinate 177,724 of NZ_JARP01000004.1, forward strand.
TCACTTAGTTTGATAGATTTGGGGATCGACGAAGTTTTAAATGATAATTGCTTTTCTGATGAAACGCTTGGTTTGAATAAAAATCCTAAACCAACAAGAAAAAGAATACTGGCAGCTGCCATATATTTTAAATAAGGATTGATGGTTTTCTTCTTCACTATTCGAAGCTGAATTCCGTCATATATATTTTTTGAAGCTTCATCTGAATTTCCCATCGAAGCTTCGTTATATTTTGAATTCTGATATTGGTCAAAAGCAAAATCGTTCAATAGATTTTCTTCTGCTGCTGAAGTTTTATTTCGTGAACTTTTGTCTACAAGATGTTCTAAACTATGTTTGATTCTTTTTATCATAATACTTATTATTACCAGTAAGTACCAGAAACTTTAAATCGTACTATTGAGAAATATTATGAAACCATTAACACAAAGTTATCTTAAAAATTTTGGCGAAAAATGATAAATGGAGCAAGCCAAGCCAAGTCTTTCAGGCCTTCGCGCAATTGTTTTAAAGCAGAAGATATTTGATTTTTAACAGTTTGTTTCGAAATTCCGAGTTCATCTGCAATTTGATCAATTGACATATCTTGAAATTTATACATCAGCAAAACTTCTTTTCTTTTCTCAGGAAGTTTGTCTAATAAAGAATAAAGCAAATCCATTAATTCTGGATCAATTGAAGCGAAATTATCAATAATATAATCTTCAAATTTATCTTCAAGAATGGTCTTGTCGAAACGGTTATTTTGATAATGTTTAAAGACCTGATTTTTGACCGCTCTAAATAAATACGGCTCGATAGCATTTATATTAAGGTCGTCTTTTCGTTCCCATAAATCGATAAAAACGTCTTGAACTATATTCTGTGCCAAATCTTTATCCTGAGTCATCGTATACGAGAAAGCATTTAGCTTTTTCCAGTAATCAGTATACGTTTTTTCAAAAACTTCAGGATTCTTCATAGCTTATTTTGGTAGTGTTTGGTAATGTAAAATAATAAAATGTTATGCCAATGTTTTTTTCCTGAAGGTTATCTTTAAATTAAATAATAATTTTTTTTGATGTATTAATACTACTATTTTTTCACAAAAATGACAATCTGTTTGCGATTTCTTTTTCTTTAACTAACATAAAATTCAAATACTGATTTTAACTTAGTGTTTTCAAAAAAAGGTAATTTTCTTTATTGCTGCGTCCTCAGTATTAATAAAATTTACACTTTCAAATCATGAAACAAATTCTGTTTACATTATTTCTTGCCAGCGCTCTAAATTGCAATGCTCAGGCACAAAATGACAATCTAAAAATTAATCAGCTGCAAGTTATTGGGTCGCATAACAGTTACCGCCAAGCGATCGAAACTGATTTATATAATACCATTCAGGCAAAAGACACAACGCGTTCGCTGAAAGGCCTGCAATACACACACATAAGCATTACAGAACAATTAAATAAAGGTTTAAGAAATCTTGAAATTGATGTTCAAGGTGATACTAAAGGTGGAAAATATGCGCACCCAAAAGGTTTGGATATTGCAAAATCTGAAACTGCATACGATCCAAAAGGAGAAATGAAAAAACCAGGTTTTAAAGTTTTTCATATGATCGATATTGATTTTAGAACATCTTGCTATACACTTCAAAATTGTCTTGCAGAACTTAAAAAATGGTCTGATGCAAATCCCGATCACGTTCCTGTTTTTATTACTTTGGAGCCAAAAGATGACGATAGCTTCTTAGGTACAAAAGCTGAGAAATTTACACCTGAATTATTTGATGCTTTAGACAAAGAACTTCGAAAAGGTCTAGGAAACAAATTGATCACACCAGATATGGTTCGTGGAAAATATAAAACTTTAGAAGAAGCCGTTTTAAATAATAACTGGCCAATGCTAAAAGAAGCGAAGGGGAAATTTTTATTTATTTTGGATAACAATGGAGCCAAAAGAGATTTGTATGCTTTAAATCATCCTTCATTAAAAGGACGTGCTGTTTTTATTAATGCAGAACCTGGAAAACCAGAAGCGGCAACTTTATTCCGCAATAATCCAGAAGATCCCGCAATTGCTGATTTAGTAAAAAAAGGCTACATCATAAGAACGAGAGCTGATGCTGATACAAAAGAAGCACGCGCAAATGATTATTCGCATTTTAATGCCGCTAAAAATTCTGGCGCACAAATCATTACAACCGATTATTATTTACCGAGTACCTTCTTCAATTCTCCTTATCAAATTAAATATGATGATGGGACTTATGTGAGATTGGATCCGGTTAATAATTAGTTTCAAGTTTTATTTTTCAGTTGTCAAGTTCAGGCTGAAACCTGAAACCTAAAACATACAGCATGTCATTTCGACTGAAAGGAGAAATCGCACTCGTTAATCCGCAAAGAAAGTCTTCAATCTTTGTCGATATACTAGTGCGATTTCTCCTTTCAGTCGAAATGACAAAAATAAAAATCGTTGCGAACTTTGCGTAAATCTTAGCGCTCTTTGCGGTTAACTTTACCTGTCTTCAAATCAACAGTAAAATGATCAGCGGGAACTTCGTGCATGAATTTATTGAAAATGATAAAAAACAACTTCATTTGCTTTTGCAATGGTTTTTCATTTAAGTTTTCTAAAAACAACTTTGACAATATTTTATATTCTTTAACTCTTTGTTCTCCAACATCTACAAGAGCCAATTCATCGGCACTTCTAAAACGGTAAAAGTCAATTAAAAGATCATTTCCTGTCCAATTGAAATTTTCTTTTTTAAGCTGATTTTGAGTTAAAATTTGTTCCGACTTTATTTCTGCTTCATTCCATTCTTTTTGAAATTTTTCTTTGTTTTTTAGTATAAAATCAAAATCCTGATCCGATTTTATATTCGCTAACACCAATAAATCCTTTGCAGAAATATTTAGAATGAAATCCTTAAAAGAAGAAGGCCAATCATCGGCTAAAAATCGGAGACGAACTAATTCTTTCAAATGAAAATCGGTAAAATCGTGGTAATTTTTGGTTTTTAAAATATCGACATTCCAAATATATTTTGCGTTTTGACTTTGCAAAAACTGATATTCCATTTTATACAAATCAAAAAGCTCGTCGAATCTCGAAACTGTATCAATTGTAATGGTTTGAATATCGATCAAATTGTCTTTTTTGATTGTCAAAAGTTTGTATGCTGGAATATAAGCCGCCAAAGACGGCGTTTGAATATTAACCAAAGTATTGCCTTTTTCCGTCCTGCGGATTCCAGTATCATTAATGTGCATGTGTCCGCCAAAATGAAGCTGCAATCCTGCATCTGCAAAAACCTGCGCTACTTCTTCAACCGGAACGCGATTTAACTGCCATTTATTTGGACCCAATAATTCTTTTATTTCTGCAGAAGCGTCATCATTAAAATCAATCATTGGAAAATGGCTGAAAGCAACTAGAGTTTTACCTCGAAGTTTGGCTTCCGCCGAAATTTTTTCGACCCATTTAATTAAATGTTTTTTGTTTGAAAGTACATTATTATAACCCGTGCTTGCTTCAGAATAACTTTTAGAATCTTTAGGATCACCATCATTTTTCTTCGGAATATAAACGTTTCCGTCGATCGCCATCAGCCAAAGTCCATCAACTGGTTCAACCACATAACTTACATCCGGAACTTCATAACCGAGGGCAACATTATACACTCGATTAGATAATAAAGCACTTTCAGCTGCTTTTGCATAACTGTAATTTTCGCTCGTATAAGTTGAAAAGGGAGTTGCCCAGAATTTATATTTTTTATTCGGATAAAAACCAAAGTTTTTTAATCCGTCTGTGATTCCTAGATAACCCATTTTAGCAATATCGGCTGTTATGACAACGGGCTGTTCAGTAGTTAAATTCGGCTTATACATGCCGTCTTTGCTAAAAATGGGCTGACTCTTTCCGTCTTTACCTAGAAAATCTTCTTTGCCAGATTCCTGTGCAAATGGTCCAACAGGATCGTGGTTTCCTGTTGTGATAAAAAACTCAATATTATATTTTTTTCTGTATTGTTCTAAAATTTTTTCTAATCCTCTTACGTGTATCGGCTGTCCGTCATCTGTATAATCTCCCGGAAGCGCAACGTATTTTATCTTTCGCTTTGCGATATCTTCTAAGGCTGCAATGAAAGCAAAATAATTTTCATTGAAAATTCTCGTCGAATGCAACTGCGATGCCATTGTTCTTATTAACGTATATTTTCCGGTTTTGGTATTTATAACTCCCTTAAAATCATTATCAGAAAATGTTCCGAACAAATCCTGTAAGTGAACATCTGATAAAAATGCGACTTGTACTCCGTCTAAATTTGCTGGTTTTTGGGCTGAAATGTTATGACTAAAAAAAAGAATTATTAAAAATAAAGCACAATTTTTATATCTAGAAATGATTTTAAAATTCATAGGTTTTAACTTTTACAAATGGGGATTTTAATTTGCAATTTTATCGATTTAAACCCAAATTACGTTTATCGTATTGTTATCGAATGATAATGTTTATGAGATTTTTAATCGATAAAAAAAATCAGTTGTCACTCTAGGATAATTTTCTGTGGTGATAGCCATTTATATTCTGTCAATCGTTTACCTCTAATGAGGTAAATCCGCTAGGAGTTTATTGTTGGTATACTAAAAATGTCAACGCTCCAAAATTGTCCTGTAGAGAAAACTATATATATCACATTAAAAACAAAAAAAGGCTGTCATTTCTGACAGCCTTCCACTACATTAAAACCTTAAATTTAATGTATCAAAAACCATTATGGCAAATGGGTTAAGATTATTTTTTAATAAAACGCTTAATTGTCTTTTCTCCATCCTTCTCAAAAATAACTAAATAAATTCCTTGTTTCAAATTCGAAACATTCAAACTATTGTCATTTATTTTTTGAGATAAAACTACATTTCCAGTTTGAGAATCAACCACATTCATGCTTCCTCCAGAAACGTCTTTTGTAAAGAAAAGCGTCTCAGAAACTGGATTTGGATATACATTAAATGCAACTTCTTTGATTTCTCCCTCTTCTTTAATATTCGCTGACGCAATTGGCGCTCCTGCTCCTACTTTTGTAATACGAATCCAATTGATGTTCATTCCGGTATTTTGAATGTAGATTCCAAAATTATACGTTCCACCATTTACGCTTACAGTCTGCGTAACGGTCTGCCAGTTTTGCCATCCTCCCGTATTTGGAATATCAACATTTCCTAAAACAATAGTTCCTCCGTTTAAATCAGATGATAATTTTCCTCCGGTTACAGCACTTGCTACTCTGTATTCTATTAAATAAGAACCCGTTGATGGAAAATTAATATTGTTATAAGCCATCCAATCGCCGGTTTCAGTATAGCCAACATTTGAACCTCCGCCAGTATCTGTAGTAGCTTCAACTTGAATACCGCTCATTGACGAATAGTCTTCGGCTTGAATTAAAGTGGAAGTCTGCGACGCAGTTGTAGAAATCAATTTCCATTGTCCACAAGTCTGGTTGTTGTTATCCCATTGCTGTACATTGGCACCATTTGCCGTACTTGCTCCGGCAACCTCAACAATTCTGCCGCTGTGTCTGGCTACAATTTTATAAAAACCATCTCCAGTATCAACTAAAATAAACTGTTGATTGGTAGTTCCGTTATACGGATATTGCTCTACATTGGCACCGTTTGCTTTGTTGAAATTGTTTACATCTAAAGACTGTCCGCTGTGATTGGCAATAATTTTATATAAGCCATCACCTAAATGTGTGAATGTATACTTTTGGTTGTTTCCTGTGTTTGCTGTTCCTTGGGCAACATTAGCTCCATTATCTAAACTGGCATTCCAAACATCCATATTAAGACCGCTGTTTCTGTTTTGAAGAAAGAAAGTCTGATTCCCCAAAGTAGTAACACCGTTTGCCAAAATTCTGATAGAACTAACTTTGTCATTCCAAGTTGCATTTAAACACGAATTATCAGAATTGATTACAGTTGAAGCTCCGGTAAAATTATCATCTTGGTACAAAATTGCCTGAAATCCCTGCGTTATTCTAAGAGACGAAATATCATCATTTAAAATTCCTAAAGAATTTAAACGCGCTAAATTATAATCTCCAATTGTCAATCCTCCAGAAAATCCTGTGTAATTACAATCTTTATAAGCTGTGATTACATCTGTAGAAGGTGCTATAGTTCCTCCCGGCGGAATTGTTCCTGTAATAGAATAACTTCCGATAGAACCGTAGGCAGAATATCCTCCATAACCTGTATTTCCTGCTCCGTTTCCATCAACTCCAATAAAGTATTTACCAGCCGGAAGATTAACATTCATAGAAGCATTCAAAGCAAATGGATCTGAATTCCAATACGTTCCCATTTCAGCTCCAGCCGAATTATACAATCGAAGCAAAAGATGCAGATTTCCATCTCTGGAAACCGTATTAGCATTTATTGAAACATTTCCTCCGCCAGTTGTAAAAGTGAAGAAATCATAATCAGCTTCACTCGAAATAATACCGTTTTTCTGATTGATGGCTCCGCTTCCGTTATAATCTAAATTTGCTGCAGAAGCCGTAGTATTTCCATAATCATCTCCACGATAGCCAACTCCAAATTTAGAGCCAGCAATTGTGGCTACATCATCCTGCAGATTATTGGCATAATTGTATTCACCTTTACTCCATTGTACCACAGGTCTGTAATAACCTGCACCCATAATCGGCGCCCACGAAGTTCCGTCAATTCCAAGAAAATAATCCTCCGTTGGATTCGTACGTCCGTCATGACCAAGATCAAAAGTATGACCAACTTCATGCGCTGAGGCATCTCCACCAGATTTACCTGAAGTGATAAATACCCAGCAAGGTACATCATTGTCCCAATTGAAGGAACCAATATAAGCTACACCTCCTGCTCCCGGAGCTGCAGTATTGGTTGGAGTTACCACCACGCGCATTCTTCTGTTTCTTGGATACGAATTGAAAACCGCCTCGCTTGTCGTTACATTTAGATTAAAAGGTCTATAATCTTCTGAAACTACTTCCCAATGTTGCTGTACATCAGCATCGCTCATTCCTGATGGAGCTGCGTTTATGGCATTTCCGTTGTTCCAAAGATTTCCTGCCGGCATATTATAACCGTCAAAATCTAACATTACACATCCGGCTGCGCCTGGCAAACTTTGCAAATTTAATAATGCAGGAGCAATTTGTGCTACGGCAGTTTTACTGGTTGTGTTAGCTGTATTTGAAGGAACATTTTTATAATCGATGCAGACTAGTGTATTAATATCAACTTTAGAAACGTAGGCATTTCCTTGAGCATCAGAATAATATTTATAGGCTTCTCTTGTTTTCTTAAAAATGATATGACCTTCAAGTGATTTATCTTTTACTTTAATGTAAAAAGAAGATTCTGCAACATTTTTAATCTCTCCAATTAAAAATTCGCTTGATTCATTTGATTCTTTGTAATTGATTTTTCCAGTAAAGGTTTTTGAATTTGCTGCTTCAAGCAAAACTGTTTTATCTGTACTTTTTGAAGCAGTTGATTTTACCAATTCTTTCTTTAAATTGTTCATAAAAGTTTTACTGGAACCTAAAGAAGTCTGAGCCATTGCAAAATAGCCAAAAGCCAGAAATAAAAGTAAACTTAATCGAAATCTGTAATTGTTTTTCATATTAATTTGGGGGTTAAAGGGGATTACAATTTTAAATTATGAGTTTTAACACATAGATACATGGTTTATAATTCGTCATAGAGGCGTTTTAAAATCAACTCTATTAAAAAAATAAAACTATGTTTCTATGTGTTTAAATAATTTTACAATAAAGCAAAAGCTTATTTTTTAATAAAACGGCGTACTGTTTTGATTCCGTCTTTTTCAACTAAAATCAAGTAGATACCGCTTTTTAAACCAGAAACGTCAATACTGTTGTTATTTGCTTTTTGTGTAGAAACTGTACCGCCGTCTTGAGAATTTATTACACTTACATCTGCTCCAGAAACTTCTGCAGAAAAGAAAAGTGTATTTTCTGTAGGACTTGGATAAACAGTCAGACTTTCAATTTTATCTGTAGAAGCCGATTTTGCCGCTAAAGCTGAACCTGATTTTGTGATTCTGAACCAATTTAGATTAAAGCCTGTATTTTGAACATATATTCCGAAGTTATATGTTCCGGCATTTACATTTACAGTTTGCGTAATCGTCTGCCAATTTTGCCATCCACCTGTATTTGGTACATCCACAGCACCAAGCTGAATGGTTCCTGCAGTTAAATCAGAAGATAATCTTCCGCCTGAAACAGCACTTGCAACTCTATATTCAATTACATAAGAACCTGAAGTTGGGAAATTGATATTGTAATACGCCAGCCAGTCTCCTGTATCTGCATAACCAACATTTAAACCGCCTCCGGTATCTGTTGTTGCTTCTGTTTGAATCCCGCTCATAGCATTATAACTTTCAGCCTGAATCAAAGTTCCTGTTGCTGGTGGCTGACTTCCTGTAATAACTTGGTTAACAGCTGTTAATAATGATTTAGAACCAACAGCATCCTGTGATAATTCCCAGATCATAACACCGCCCGCATTTTGAATCGCGAAAGTTGTTTTTGCTTTTATTGTTGGAATTCCGTTATAATAAATTGTATTTCCTACCTGATCTAAATTTTCAGCTCCAGGATATTGAGCTACGATATTTGCATATGAAATTCCTTGATTAGCTGCAGCTCCAAAACCATAACCATAAAATGGCAATCCTATTATAGCTTTGCTTGCTGGTAATCCTCTTCCTGTCCAGTAATTAAACTGATTTACTGCCATACTGTAAGGAGAATGCTGTCCTGGACTTCCTGGCGCCCAAGGACCTGTTGCGTCATAAGCCATAATATTAATCCAGTCGTATGTTGCAAAAGTTGATGAAGGTACATTTGCACCGCCATAACCTTCTGAAAGCGCTGCTGAAATCAGCTTGCCATTAGCATGTAATTTATTCGCCAGAGCTATTACAAATCCGCCGTAATCGCCGTTAATTGCTGGGCCTTCAAGATCGACATCGACTCCGTCAAAATTATGAGCTACAACATAATCGTAGATTTTTTGGATAAAAGCAGTTCTGTTTGCCGGTGTAATGAGGTTAAAATAATTATCGCGAATTGCACCGCCTTCTGAAACGGAACCTCCGCCAAGCGAAACAAAAACTTTTACATTTTGTCCGTGCGCCGCATTGATAATAGTATTGCTTCCTGAATTGAAAGTCAGATATCCATTTGCATCAGGGTTTTCGAACGCAATATTGATGTGCGTTAGTTTACTGTATTGAATCGTGCTCGAAAAAGCATTTAAATCAATCCAGTTTGGAATATAAGCGATAACTTTTTTTTGGGCTACTGCTAAGTTAAAAACACCCAAAACTAAAATAAGTATGCATTTCTGCAGCATTCTTCTGTAATTGTTTTTCATAATAATTGTTTTAATAGATTAATAAACTCGTAAATTATGGGGAGGTTTTTGAGTTGTATTTTTTAATCCCAATCCCGAAGCTTCGGGACGGGATAGATTTAAGACTTTAAATTTTAGATTAATTTGGAAATCTAATTTCGTAGAACTAACACTACTTAATCATTATCTAAAATTTAAAGCCAAAAATCAGTTTTTAAAACTATTTTTTAATAAAACGTTTGATCGTCTGCTTGCCCTCTTTTTCAAAAACAACAAAATAGATTCCTTTTTTTAAATGAGATACATCGATACTGTTATTATTGATTTTTTGAGATAAAACCGTTGTTCCCGTTTGAGAATCAACAATTTTTACATTTTCTCCAGAAACATCAGTCGTAAAGAAAATTGCACTGTCTGCCGGACTCGGGTAAACATTTAAAGCTGTTTCAACTGGAACTTCTTCGGCAACTGGTGCAGAAGCCGTTTTTGCAGCTAAACCAGCACCAACTTTAGTAATTTTTATCCAGTTGATATTCATTCCCGTATTTTGAATATAGATTCCGAAATTGTACGTTCCAGCATTCACATTTACAGTCTGCGAAACAGTTTGCCAGTTCTGCCATCCACCGGTATTTGGAATATCCACATTTCCTAAAACAATTGTTCCTCCGTTTAAATCAGATGATAACCTGCCGCCTGTTACAGCACTTGCTACTCTGTATTCTACTAAATAAGAGCCTGTTGTTGGAAAATTAATACTGTTATATGCTAACCAGTCGCCAGTTTCTGTGTAACCTACATTTGAGCCTCCGCCTGCATCTGTAGTAGCTTCAACCTGAATACCGCTCATTGCAGAATAATCCTCGGCTTGAATTAAAACTGAAGTCTGTGACGTTGTAGCTGGAACTAATTTCCATTGTCCACAAGTCTGATTGTTATTGTCCCATTGCTGTACAATAGCGCCAGAAGCTGTACTTGCTCCTGCAACTTCTACAATTCTACCACTATGTCTGGCTACAATTTTATAAAATCCATCGCCTGTAGAAACTAGTACAAACTGCTGATTCGTTGTGGCATTGTATGGATATTGTTCTACACGCGCACCATTGGCTTTATTAAAATTGTTTACATCTAAAGACTGTCCGCTGTGATTGGCAATAATTTTATACAATCCGTCTCCTAGATGTGTAAAAGTAAATTTCTGATTATTTCCAGAATTAAGAGCGCCTTGATTGATTCCTGCGCCATTAGATAAACTTGAATTCCAAACATCCATATACAAACCGCTATTTCTATTTTGCAAAAAGAAAGTCTGATTTCCTAAAGTTGTTGTTCCGTTTGCAAAAATTCTGATAGAAGTTACTTTGTCATTCCACGTTGTGTTTAAACAAGCATTATCAGAATTAATTACAGTTGAGGCTCCAGTAAAATTATCATCTTGATATAAAATTGCCTGAAAACCAGGAGTAATTTTAAGCGAAGAAATATCATCATTTAAAACGCCTAAAGTATTTAAACGTGCCAGATTATAATCTCCAATTGTCAATCCGCCAGAAAATCCAGTGTAATTACAATCTTTATAAACCGTGATTACATCTGTTGTTGCAGGAACAGCGGGAACAATTCCTGCGTATCCTCCAAAACTTGCGATAACTTTAGTAGGCTGTGGCGAATGAAGTGATGGCGATTGATCAGCAACATCATCATAAGCAAATCCGTAAGCAAGATTATCAACGCTTATTCCAGGCAAGTGCCAAAATTTAGAATAATGATTCGTTGGATTTACCTGATAAAATTTCGAAGCATCGTACCAATTTTGCTGTCCCGGATTTGCAGTTGTAGTATTTACAACATGCCTGTTTATAGCTGCAGTTAATTGTGCCTGAATAACAAGATCTAAATCTCCATCGACCAATCTTCTGTCCAGAACACCTTTCCCTTCTAGTGCTTCTTGAGTCGAAGGCCTGTTTTGAACCCTTCCTGTACGACCGACAAAACCTCCAGACTGCCCAACCATTTCAAGCTGTTCGCCAATAACTCTTCCTTTAAAAACTCCGGCATCTCCGGCGTAAAAGATCAAATCTTCATTTTTGTATTTGTTCCAAATTGCATCAATATAAGATTTCAAATAATTAGCTTGTGGTCCAACACTGGTTCCTCCTGTTCCGTCTGCAAAAGCAGGCGTTTTAGACGGTGCTGTAATTTCTCCCGTTGCATCATTAACACAACCTTGAAATTCTGATGGAACATTGGCTTTGAAGGCGGCAACAATATCCTCGTGTTTTTTTAATTCACCTACTTTTTTCTGATATCCATTGGCTCCAAATAATTCTAATCCCATTGGGTATTTATACGAATCCACTCGAGAAGGATTTCCGAAGAAACCATATTGATTGTTAGTCAATTCAATGATTTCATATAAAATTCCCTGATTCGGATCTGTAGCATTCAGCGGATTTGGTGAAGTATATCCCGATGGCGCTCCACTTGCTCCAAAAAAGTAAAAATACAATTGCTGCCCTTTCGAAATAAAAACCCTGCAGCCTGCAATTTGTGGCAGTGTAAAAGTCTTATTCGGAATTTCGCTCAATTTAGTAAAACAAGCCGCATATTTTGAGTTTTGTCCCGGTCCGGTATTTCCGCCGATTGTCGGTCCGGTTACAGTATTATAAGATGAACTCATTGGCAAAACCTGACTCGTTTTGGCATTTACCCACACGTGATTTCCAGTGGTGTAATCAATACCCACAATAGCCACATATAATTCGCTGTCATTAAATGTAGAAGTATTACTGATTGTAAACGGTATAGGACCCTGCCCATACATAAAGTTAGACAGCAATACAAATAATACTGTCGCAAAAACACTTTTTAGTAATTTAAAATTCCTCATTGATTTTTTTATTTGGGTTAATAAATTGGTTTTAATTAATAGTAAGAATGAGAAAATAATTAGGCGTAAAAAGTTGGGTGCAATTATTTAGGATCATCACACCCAACGGGTTTTGTTATTGTTTAATTAATTTTTTAGTCCAGCTTTTTTGGTCTGATTTGAAATTCAGTATATAAATTCCTTTACTGAGTTTACTGATGTCTATACCATTTTCAGTAGTCTCAGAATTCAATTCTTTCTGCAATATCAGTGTTCCTGAATTATCATAAATTGTTATCACTTTATTATCTAATTTTTCAGGTACTGAAAGCTGTACATAATTGTTTGCCGGATTCGGATACATTGCAAAAACTGTAATTTCTGCTGGAGCATCATCAATAACAACAACAGCTTTTTTGGCTGTTGATGCAGATCCGTAAGCTTCGATTTCAAACAAAGAATATCCGTAAGGCGCTAAAGCTTTGGACGTACATAATATTCGGAGATATCTTCCTGATCCGCTTACTGCCAAGTCATCAGTTCCTCCATCGCTGGCTGTCTGTGTGTTTATGGTTTCGTTTTCGGTAAAAACATTATCTGTCGAAATTTGAATTTTGTATTGAGTTGCAAAAGCGGCTTCCCATTTTAGAACTACACGATTAATATTGTAATTGCTTCCCAAATCAACGTAAATCCACTCGCTTGCGTTCGCAAAACTGCTTGCCCAACGTGTTGCTGCATCTCCATCTGTGGCTTTCGCCGATGAGTAAGTAGCATTTTCTTCTGTAGAGGCTGTCGCCGTTTTAGCTAAAGCTAAGTTCACATTAGGATTTGGCGTAATGTTTCGCACAATAACATCGCTGAAAACTCCCGTTCCTAATGTTCCATTTACGTGAGAGGTAACTGCCATTCCTACATAAATTGTGTTTGCCATTGCAATAGTTTTTGGCGTTCCAATTTGTGTCCAAGTTGTTCCATTATCAGATGAATAAGATGTGAACACATTTCCTGATCGTACGACACGAACCCATTTTGGAGCTGTTCCTGCAACAACCTGAGCCGTCGTAATTCCTGAAACAGCATCTCGTGTTAAAAATTCTATACCCGCAGCGGCACTTACATCGGTCAAAGCGTGTTTAGATGTTGGCGTAAGCGTTTCACGGAACATCACTCCCGCTTTAGCGTATGTATTTGTGTTGGTTAGAGAATTTACTTTGGCAATAATTTCCGCATCACCAGTAATGGATTGGTTTACAAATTGAAATTGATCGCTTGTTTCCCAAATATCATTTCCTGAACCTTTTATGGTAAAAGTTCCGTTAGCGTGAGTTGCTTCTCCCGCAGGAGTTACAGCTCCTAAATCGGTACTGATCCAAGGTGATGGCAATCCAGCTGGAGGATTTTCTGTAGAAACTAAATTTACTGCTCTGATGTTATCAAAATAGTAGGTATTTCCAGAACTTGTACCGGGTTCTAACAAGAAAACAAAACGATTTACTTCGCTGTCTAATGTCGATGCATCTGGCGAGCTTGCATACGTAAATATAAGTGTGTGCCAAGTATTTGTTTGTTTTACGACTGCTTGATAAATACTGTGTCGCCCTACAGGATAATTAGATGGAACAGAAGCACTGCTTTCTGCCTGCCACGAAATTATAGATCCAACCGGAGCTGAAGTATACACATCCATAGCGAATTTTTTAGTTCCGTTTTTGAAATCCCCAATATTGGTTAAACTGGTATTGAATGAAAAATTATCATACAATTCAGTTGATTTTCTAACATATTTTCCAACATTTGATGAAGTATTAATTCCGCTTGCATTCGGGTTTGCAGTGTTTGGCGTATAAGTTCCGATAGCATCTCTGAAAGAAATATTGTGAACCGTTTGATAATCTTCATAAACAACTCCAGCTGTGTAAGTATCCGGAAGTTTTGTAGAACCTATTCTGATATTATCAAAATAATACGTATCGCTTGTATAAGAACCTGAATTTGCTAATATTACCATTTGGTTGATTGCCAGATTTGAAGTTCCTGCGTCTGGACTTGAATTATAATAGAAAGTCAGCGTTTCCCATTGATTTTGTTTGGTCGTGATCGCTACATAATTACTATTTCTTCCTGTTGGAAAATTAGCTGGAAGCGATGTCGCACTATTCTCTAAATTAAGACTTACAACTGTTCCAATTGGTGCAGAAGTATAGACATCAATCATAATTTTATTGGTCTGATTTTTTAACAAACCAGCATCTTCAATGGTGCTTTGGGTATTAAAGAAAAGAACATCATACTGCTCCGTTACATTTCGAACGTACTTCGCCACATTTGGAGAAGAATTAACGGAATTAGTTCCAGGATTTGCCACAACAGAATATGTTCCGGTTGTAGTGCCTTTTATAATTTTATTGATGCCGTCGTAATTTTGTAAAACATCGGTCGCAATAATTGGTTTTTCTGGAGCTGCCTTTGTAAGCAGATTATCAATATAATATGTCGATCCTGAATTAGAATTGGATTCAAAAAGGAAAACTACGTTGTTAATTGTCAGTGCACTTGTATTGGGGTCGATTACTTTTTCGAATTCAAACTCAATTGTTTCCCATTTGTTTTGAACTGTTGTTGTCGCTTTATAACCGCTGTGTCTTCCTGAAGGAAAATTTGTTGCAGTTGTAACCAAACTATTTTCTAACTGCATCGAAATTTTAGTTCCAACAGGCGCCGAGGTATAAATATCAAAAGAGATCTTTTTTCTGCCGTAAACATAATCGTTTGCATTACTGATCACTACATTTTTAATATTTAAGACATCATATAATTCAGAGGAATTGCGAACGTACTTACCAACCAAAGCCGAAGTATTAATTCCAGTAGCTGAAGGATTTGCAACTGCTTCTGTCAAGACTCCTGTTTTATTTCCGTACACAACATTTCTGTTCGATTGAAAATCTTCGTAAATTCTTTCTACTGGTAAAGGCACTTCTGTCGTTACCGCCAATTTATAAGTATTAGCGGCACATCCTAAAACTGTCGTCGCTACAGAAACATCTCCTCCAGATGTTCCCCAGTTTACAGTAATCGTGTTTGTACCTTGTCCTGATGTAATAGTTGCGCCTGCAGGAATTGTCCAATTGTAGGCGGCACCTGCAATTGCATTTATAGAATACGTCTTACCCGTTTCATTGTTGTATACTTTTGCATCACCTAGTACGCCATAAGTAAAACTGCCACTGTAAACGCGAACATAATCAACTTGCAATTTTGCTGGAAAATCAGCTGGAATGGGTTCTACGCCCGCACCGTTTACACTTGTGTAAGGTGTTCCTAAACTTCCTACAGCAAGATTCAAAATGATGTAAAACTGTTGGTCATTAAAAGGCCAACCGCCATTTACAGTTGTATTTGGAGTAGCGGTATGAAATAAATTTCCATCAATAAACCATTTAATGATATTTGGTCCCCATTCTACCGCATAAACGTGAAATTCTGTAGACAAATCAGTGGGAGAACTATAACTTCTTCCTGTATAATGATAACCACCGCCATCGTAGTGAATTGTTCCATCAATCGATTTTGGGTTTCTGTGCTTGGCTTCCATGATGTCAATTTCACCTGTGTATGGCCAATTTGAAGTTCCCGCAGGAAGCATCCAAAATGCTGGCCAAGCTCCCATTCCACTTGATAATTTCATACGGGCTTCGATTCTTCCATATTTAATAGAATACTTTCCTTCCGTCGTCAATTTTGCTGAAGCATAAGGCTGTTGCGGAAAGGAAGCATTTGGCTCGTATTTCGCCTGAATGTTTAAATAACTGTCTGCTCCTTCTTTAACAATTGTCGCCTGATTAGGATCATAACGCTGGGCCTCTGCATTTCCGAATCCGCAAAGCGAAGGACAGCCGTTTCCAGAAATACTTTGCCATTTGGTTAAATCGACGGTTGTGCCGTTAAATTCATCTGACCAAATAAGCGTGTTGCATTGCGAATAAATTTTGAAAAAGGGCGATAAAAATAAGAGCAAAAGCATTACATACCTTTTCAAAAAATAATAATTATTTCTCGGTGGTCGGCCGAAAAAAGAGTCTTTTTGTTTCATTTTTTTTAGTTTTTTGTTAGTACAGTTTATTACGCTGATAAAATCTGTTTTGTAGAAAATAGATTGTTATTTTGGTAATAATCCGACAATATTAACAAATAAATCAGGCAAGACTTATATTTTGGGGTACGGTTTGACTACGGTGTTTATAAAAAAATGTAATAAATAGCCGTCAAAAAGCGTAAAACTACTTGAGATTTTACTTAATAATAAAAAACTAAAAATTTAGAATGAATTCGGTTATGTTTGCATCAGAAGAAAGCTGTAATTTTTTTCGAATACGATATCGTGTGTCTTCAACACCTCGAACCGAAATTCCTAAAAGCGGTGCAATTTCTTTAGTATTGAAATTCATTCTCAGGTAAGCGCACAAACGCATGTCGCGAGGCGTTAATTCCGGATAGCTTGTTTTAAGGCGCTGCATAAAATTATCGTGCAGCTGATTGAAAATTTCTTCAAATTCATTCCAATGTTTATCACCTTGAAGTTCATGATCGATTAACTTGTTTATTTTAGCTAATAAACTGAAGTTTACATTTGGTTCATTTTTCTTATCAATTTGTCCAATCAGTTCTTTTATAGAGAGAAGAATTTCATTCAAATGAATAAGGTTCACCGTGTTTGAAGCTACTTTTGCATTTTGGAGATTAATTGTGTTTTCAAGATTATCACGGATTATCGCCATGTTCTCTTGTTCTAAAGCGAGTTTTTGCTCGTTTAATTCGGCGCGGTTTCGTAAAAGTTCTTTTTCCTGATTCAATATTAACTGTTCACGATCACGTTCAGCAAGATTTTTTTGATAACGGATAATCGCATAAATTAAAACTCCAAAAAGTGCCAAATACAAAATATAAGCCCAACCGGTTCTGTACCAAGGCGGTAGAATTTCAAATTTAAAAACAGCTTCTTCACTTAACACATCGTAAATGTTCTTTGCTCTCACATGAAAGATATATTCATTTTCAGGCAAATTTGTATATTCTTTTTCGGTTTGAAGACTGTATTCTGACCATTTTGGTTCAAAACCTTCAAGCCAATATTCGTATTTTGTTGCATCGGCTTCATCATAACAAAGTGAAGCAAATGAAAAATGCAAAGCGTTATTTGAATAAGATAAAACAGGACAAAGTACATTATTTGCTGTTTCCGTATTCGGTGGCAGTACATCGTACCTGCTGGAATATAATAAACTGTCTTTCGGAAAAATAGATTTCACTTCAGAAATAACTGCCTTATATTTAGATTGATATCTTTTATTTTTAGTTGCATTATAATGAATCAAACCGTCTTGAGTTCCAAAAAAAACATCACCGCTTGAAGTCGTCTGAATATTCTCAAAACCTGGAACATATAAATATCGAAGTTTTCGAAAAGGCAATTCTTCTATCTCAAAATTTCCTTTTGATTTCTGGCTCATTTTGCCTGTATTTTCTCCTGAGATATACCAGATATTATTTTGATTATCAGCTTTAAGCAAACGAATATGACTTTCTAAGCCCAAGTATTTCTTAAAAACTGGATCTGGAATCATTTTTTTTGAAACCGTATTTTGTTTATAAACGCCTTTTGTTGTTCCAAACAACATCTCGTTATTTATTTTAAAAGTATTGAGAAACAAGCTCGACGGAAAACCATCCGCCTGATTGTAAAACTGAACATTTGAAACAGCATCGAATGTTTTATTAAAGTTGAGTTTATAAATGCCTTTATAGCCGTGAGCAATCCAAATATTTCCCTCTTTATCCGTTACGATGATTCTGCTGCTTTCTTCAAAGCCTTTAATTTTATTTTGGTAAGCCCACGATCCGTTTATATTTTTTAATAAATACAATCCTGTGTAACCGCCAACGAGCAAAAGATCAGGATGATTGGGTACAATTATACCTTGCCAAGCGCCATCTGTCTTTGCTAATAATTTGGCTGTATTATTTTTTATTTCGAAAATTCCATTCTTCTCAAAAGCCAACAGCGAATTTCCAAAAACTCCAACATTCCATACATTTTCTGACATACCAGAAATATGCTGAAAATGTACATTTTCATGCTGGCCGTTTTTATAGGCATCCCAATCAAGCCAAAATACACCATTGTCTGTAGCAATATAAAGTTTGCTTTGATAAATCTGACTGCAATATATTTTGGTTTCTGAATTTGAGGTATCGCGAATTTTTGACAAAGGCGAAGCAATCTGAATCAATGAAATACCTTCTTTAAGCGTCACCCACAAATTATCTTCTTTATCAACCTTGAGATTCGTTACATACTCGTTCTGCAACCCCATTTGTTTGTTGATGTGCTGGATCAAATGTCCTGCACTATCTATAACTATCAACCCAGATTGTCGTGTTCCGATTCCGTAATATCCATCAGAAAGTAGTATTGCGGTAGAGATTTGATTTTGTTTGAGCAAATCATCAGCTTCAGTAGCGAAAGGCTTTATTTGATTGTTTTTATAAATAAAAAGCCCATTTTTTTGGGTCAGCAATAATAATCCCTCTTTTGTGCCGAATGCCTTTCTAATTTTCATTCCAGAGAATTGTTGCCCATCGGTTGTGGGTTGCAAAACGCCATCTTTAAGTTTCATTAGACCTTTTGCATTATCTAAAACATAGATATCCGAATTGACCTTAAAAAATTCATCAAAATTAGAATTTGACTGTATAACCTTGATTTTATTATTCTTATAAATGAATATTTTTTCGCTTGAAAAAAAGATTACTTCATTATTAAATAAAACTGTGTGCAAAACATCACCAAAATTTCTCGCTGCAGCAGGGAGTAATTTTGCTAGAGAAGTATATTTATACTGTCCGTTTGGCAACTGAAATGCATAACCAAAATCGCCTTGCGCGCCAACGTAGATTTTGTCGTGTTTGTCAATGGCAAGAGAACGCACCATACTTTTGTTTTCAGGCTGGGTAATTATACTCCATCGTACACCATCGAACTGCATGATCCCGAAATGATTGGCAAAAAACATCATCCCTTTAGAATCTTGGAGAACATCCCAATTTTCTGAAGCTGCTTTGTAAGTTTTCGGACTGTAGTTTGTTATAAAAGGAACGCCAATTTTTTTAATTTGGGAATTAAGAATTGGAGAAATAAGCGATATTAATAGAACTAAAATTCTAATTATAAATTTCGTCATTTTGTTTCTGTATGTAGGTTATGTAGTGACTTTTGGGAAATCACTTCTGAAAAAAGCTCTTTGGGAAAAACTTTTCGTCAGATAAAAACCATCCAATTTTTCAATCAAAGCTTAATAATTTAACATTAATTATCAATCAAAAAAGAGAATGTCGAAATTCAAATATATAAAAATTTATTTTAATGTAACAAATTACATTCGATTTTGATAATCTTGCAATTAGATAATTTGTCAATTCGATTATTAGATTATTAGATAATTGGATAATTAGATAATTGGATAATTAGATAATTAGATAATTGGATAATTGGATAATTAGATAATTTGCAAACTTTGACAAAGTCTCTGAACTTGAAACCTGAAACCTGAAACTTGAAACCTGAAACTTGAAACTTGAAATTTGAAACTTTAAAATCCCAAAATATCGCTTAACTCTTCATACGAATGAAAAAGAATCGCACCTTCTTTCTCTAAATCTTCATTATTGTAACCGTTTGCAAAACCGTACACTTTAAAACCTCCACCAATTCCAGAAATTACTCCGGCTTTGCTGTCTTCGATAACTATACAGTGTTTTACACCGAAACCCATTTCTTTGGCGGCATGTAAAAAGATTCCAGGATCTGGTTTCCAGCTGTTAATTTCATACGAACTAAATATTTTATTTTCGAATTTATCTAACAAACCGGCTACTTCCAGATTCAGTCTGATTTTGTCAACGGGACCGCTTGAAGCCACACAATACGGAATTTTTAATTTTTCTATGAATTCGAAGATACCTTCCATAGGCGTCACTTGCGTTTTGAAAGCTTCGAAACTTTTTTGGCGGTAATCTGCTTCAAAGTTATCTGGAAGTTTTTTAGCGATAGAATTCTCGATTTGAAGAAAACATTCTTTTAAACTGCGTCCGTTAAAATTTCGGTAAGCATCTTCTATTTTCATTTGAAAGCCATATTCGGCAGCCATTGAAAGCAAGATGCCGTTGCCTATTTTTTCAGTATCTACGAGAACGCCATCACAATCAAAAATTATACATTTAACTTCCATACTTTGTTTTTTTTTACAATTTATAAGCTGTAGGCTTTAAGCAGAAGCTTTTTTAAAATCTGTTTGAAGCTTACAGCCTAATGCCCACAATCTAAAGTGAAGATGAAATTTTAGAAATTATTTGAATAATAAAATCAGCCTGTGCGGGATTTATTTTTTTCAAAGCTTCGTCTGTCTGAAACCAATCGCCTTTATCTATTTCGGGAAAATTTTGAAGTTTTCCAGATTTTGGGGGCCATTCCATTTCGAAATCGTTGCTTTTTATCATAGTTTCATCAAGATCAAATTCAACTGCCCAAGCGTGGACTATTTTACCCGATTTTAATTTTATATATTCTAGTTTAATGAAATCCCCTTCGACTTCAAAACCCGTTTCTTCCTTAAATTCGCGTACCGCAGCATCAAGAGGGTCTTCTTCCTCTGTAAATTCTCCTTTCGGAATCGACCAGCTTTCTAAATCTTTGTTTTTCCAGAATGGCCCGCCTGGGTGAACCAACAAGAAAAAAATTGTTTTACCTATAAATTTGTATGCTAATATGCCGGCGCTTTGTTTCATGTTATCCTGATTTTATAACTAAAGATACTATTTAATTGCAAGATTTTTTCGAATTAATCTCATTATCAAGATTCTGTACTTATTTATACCTTTTATGTATTTATATATGCTATTTGATTTGTATTTTTATGAAATCAAAAAATCATTTCTTAAAGAAATTAATATATCCTATTTTGAAAAAACCACTTTTATTCATCGCAATTTTAGCAGCTAATTTTGCTATTCAATCTCAAAATAAAACAATTACCGTAATAAATTCACTTCCAGTAAATCGTGAATTTGAAACCGTAGAACTGACAAAAAAATCACTTGGTTTGCCAAAATCAGCAAAGCTCGAAAATTTTAGTATTAAAGAAGCAAGCACCAATTTATATTTAGAAACGCAGAGCGTTGATAACGATGGCGACGGAAATATGGATGTATTATTGTTTCAGCCAAAAATAGGCGCTTCGTCAAGCAAAGATTTCGAAATTGTCGCTTCTAATTCTGAACCATCAAAAAACATTAATTGCTATTCCAGATTTGTTCCAGAAAGGACAGACGATTATGCTTGGGAAAATAATAAAGTTGCTTTTAGAACCTATGGTCCAGTTGCACAAAAAATGGTTGAAGACAATGTTGCCGGAGGAACTTTGACAAGCGGAATTGACGCTTGGTTAAAAAGAGTCGATTATCCCATTATTAATAAATGGTATGAAAAAGCAACTTTAGGAACCGGAACGTACCATAAAGATACAGGCGAAGGTTTGGATAATTTTCATGTTGGAGACAGCCGAGGCGTTGGCGGAATTGCTGTAAACGTAGACGGAAAATATTATTTTTCTAAGAATTTCATCAGCTGGAAAACTATTACAACAGGACCAATCAGAACAAGTTTTATTTTGACTTATGCGAATTGGGATGCAAAAGGACATAAAATAACTGAATCGAAATTAATCAGTTTAGATTATGGAAGTTATCTTTCTCGCTTCGAAATCAATATCAAAGGAAGCAAAACAATTGCTACCGGATTAACGCTACATGACAAAAAAGGAACTATTGGTACGAATGTAAAAGAAGGCTGGATAAGTCATTGGGAACCTATCGATGATTCGGAAATCGGAACTGGAATTGTAGCTCCAAACAACACCTTGCTTAGTTTTGATAATTATGTAACTAACGACAAAGACTTAAGTAATTTATACGCAAATATCAGCATAAAGAAAAAGAAGGCAATCTATTACACCGGTTTTGGATGGAAAAAAGGAAGTCCGTTTCAAACCCAACAAGAATGGGAAAAGTATTTGAGTTCTTTTGCTGAAAAAATAAATAATCCGCTTAGTGTTAAGGTAAAGAAGTAAATTATTGAGGCCTCAGGTTTAGCGGATTTAAGAGGGTTTTCGCTGGTTTATTTTTTATTCTCATTTTTGTCATTTCGAGGAACGAGAAATCACACATGCGACTCTACAAAGATTAGTGATAATTTTGCTGCATTTCTTGTGTGATTTCTCGTTCCTCGAAATGACAAGATTGTATGTTATTTTCATTTTTTTAATAATAAATCTTCGAAAACCCGCGGGCTATTTTTTTCTCGCCACAGGAAAATAATTCTCCTTCAAAATAATCTCTAACGGAATATAATGCGTTTTTTCAACTGTTTCCTGAAGCACTAATTTTTTATACAAATGATTTACAGCCATATAACCTTGTTCTTCTGGTCTTTGGTTAATCAAAAAATCAATTACACCTTTATTTAAGTATTCGATATTTTCTTTTAATAAATCGTAACCTATAATTCGGACGCCTTTGATATTATTTTCATATAAAAATCGGGCTACAATATAAGCTCTGGAATTTGGAACAAAAACACTGTTTATCCCAGAAAACATTTCTAAATTCAGTTGATCAATACCAGAATCTTTAATGGTAACTTCTGAAAATTTGAAATTTGTAAGTTCATGGTTATCTCTAAAAAAAGAATAAAATCCGTCGATACGCTGCAAATAAACAGATGTACTTTCAATTTCGCGCGTAATCTTAAAAATCAAAATCTGCCTTTCATTTTTCACAGCAAAACTAATCAGCCTTCCTGCAAGATAACCGCTTTGAAAAGCATCTTGACCTACATAAGCATGCTCTTCGTCAGTTGAAATATTAGAATCGATCATGACAACTGGAATATTCTTAGCTTCATATTCATTTAAAAAACGTACCGATTCTTCGTAAAAAATAGGTGCGAATAATAATCCGTCACACTCAAAATCGAGTACTTTTTTGATCATTTCCTTAAAAGAAACTTCATTAAAATCATAAAAGAAATAATCTAAAATAACTCCAAATTTTCCAAATTCGACAGCGGCTTTTTCAATTCCGATAATCTGACTTTTCCAGTATTCTAAATTTTCATATTTTGGAAGAAAAACAGCAAATCGGAACTTCTTATTTAATGCCAGATTACTAGCCAGAATATTTCGTTTGTAGCCGTATTCTTCTATAATAGCATTTACCTTATCTACATTCTCCTGAGCTACCTGCCCACGATTATGGATAATGCGGTCAACCGTTCCCGGCGAAACGTTTGCAAGTGCTGCAATTTTTTTAATAGTTATGATATTCTTTCTTTTTAAGTTAAAATGAAGTTGTTAAAGACCTAAAATTATTATTATTTTCAGTAAATATAAGTTGTTTTACTTAACTTTTTATATACATTTGTAATAATCCGTGTGCGTACACGCAAATTTAATAATTAAAATATATAAAACATAAAAATGATAGTAGATTCATTACAAAATGCAGCCAAATATCATAGCCTGCATCCTAATTTCAAAAAAGCATTTGATTATGTAAACCAAAATGACATAAGCAAACTTGAAGAAGGCGTTATTGAAATTGCCGAAGGACTAAAAGTAATTGTAATAGTTGGCGAAGGAACGACTAAAGAAGAAAGCATTAAAGGTTTTGAATGTCATGATAAAAATATCGACATACAAATTTCAATAAAAGGTCCAGAAACTTTTGCTTGGAAACCGAGAGAAAAATGCATCAGTCCAAATGGAGATTACAGCGATGAGAAAGACGTTCGCTTTTTTCATGACAAGCCAGATATGTTTTTTCAATTACAGGAAAAACAGTTTGCTATATTATTCCCAGAAGATGTTCACGCTGCAATGATTGGCGAAGGCACGCTAAAAAAAATCGTTATTAAAGTAAAAATAGACGCATGAGTACTATCCAAAATTCAATAGACATTGTCGCAGCCCAAGGAATTCTTCCGCTGTATTTCAATACCGATCAAACGATCAGTATTGATGTTCTTAGAACATTGTACAATGCAGGAATCAGAGCTGTTGAGTATACCAACAGAGGTTCAGAAGCAATATTCAATTTCAAAAAAATGGTTGAAGTGCGAAATGCAGAAATGCCTGGAATGCTGTTGGGCATCGGAACTATAAAAAATGTATCACAGGCAGAAGAATTTTATGCTGCTGGAGCTGACTTTTTTATAAGTCCTGGTTTTGTGCCTGAGGTTGCTGTTTATTTAAAAAGCAAAAACGTTTTGTACGCTCCTGGCTGTATGACACCAACAGAAATAATTGCCGCTGAAAATGCTGGAATAAAATTCGTAAAACTTTTTCCTGGAAATATTTTAGGTCCAGATTTTTTGAGCAGTATTAAAGATATATTTCCAAACCTAATTTTTATGGTAACAGGCGGTGTCGATACTACACACGATAACATTCACAACTGGTTTTTGGCAGGAGCTTCTTCTGTTGGATTGGGAAGCAAACTAATCAGTAAAAAACGTATGGACGAAGCTGATTATGATGTAATTGCCAATGAAACAAGGAAAGTTCTTGAAATAGTTCAGACGATTAGAAAATAAATATACATATGGATTCAATATTTAACCTAAGAGGAAAAATAGCACTTATAACGGGCGGCGCGGGTGTATTAGGAAGCAACTTTGCAAACGTTTTGGCTAATCAGGGCGTTATTGTCGGAATCGTTTCTCAATCGATTGAAAAAGCCAATAAAACGGTAGAAGCAATCGAAAGCAATGGCGGAAAAGCTTTTGCAATTCAGGCAAATGTTTTGAATAAAGAAGAACTAGAAAAAGCAAAAAATTTAATTATTGAAAAATACGGCCGACTTGACATTCTGATCAATGCTGCTGGAGGAAATATGCCCGGAGCAACTATTAGTCCAGATCAAGCTATTTATGACATGCAGGTTGATGATTTACAAAAAGTAGTAGATCTGAATATTATTGGAACAATGCTTCCTTCCCAAGTATTTGCTGAGCTTTTTGCCAAACAAAAACAAGGAATTATCATCAATATTTCATCAGCTTCAGCACAAAGACCTCTGACGAGAGTTGTTGGGTATTCAGCATCGAAAGCCGCGATTGACAATTTCACACAATGGATGTCGGTTGAACTGGCAACAAAATATGGCGAAGGAATTCGTGTAAACGCTATTTCGCCTGGATTTTTCATCGGAGAACAAAATCGAGCTTTATTGCTTACTCCAGAAGGAAAATTAACTCCAAGAGGTGAAAAAATTATCGATCATACTCCAATGGGAAGATTTGGGACGCCGCAAGATATTGATGGTGCGCTTTTATTTTTATGTAGCGACATGTCAAAATTTGTGACAGGAACCATTATAAAAGTAGACGGAGGATTTTCGGCTTCTAGTATTTAAATAATTATCAAAAAGCAAATTAGAATGGAACAAACATTACGATGGTTCGGACCAAATGATCCTGTTTCTTTACAAGATATCGCACAAACCGGAGCAACCGGAATTGTTACCGCACTCCATCATATTCCGAATGGAGAAGTCTGGAGTATCGACGAAATTATAAAACGTAAAGTCGAAATTGAACATCAGGATGGAGATCCTAAAAAAGGTGCTTCTGGCCTGACTTGGTCGGTTGTAGAAAGTGTTCCGGTTCATGAAGACATTAAAAAACAAACTGGAAATTACCTTCAATACATTGAAAACTATAAAGAAAGCATTCGAAACTTAGCTTTATGCGGGATAAAATGCATCTGTTACAATTTCATGCCGGTTTTAGATTGGTCAAGAACTGATTTGGCTTATGTAACAGCAGACGGATCAAAGGCTTTGCGTTTTGACATTAATGCTTTTGCTGCTTTTGAATTGTTTATTTTAAAAAGACCTGGAGCAGAAAGAGAATATACTTCAATACAAATTGAAAAGGCTTCTAAATACTTTAACGCCATGAGCGATGATGATAAAGTAAGATTGCAGCAAAATATTCTAGCTGGGCTTCCAGGTGCTGAAGAAGCTTATTCTGTAGAAGATTTTCTAGTGACTTTGAGTGGTTATAATCATATTGATAGAAAAGCATTAAAGGAAAATCTTTTTTTCTTTTTAAAAGAAATTATTCCAGTAGCCGAAAGTAAAGGCGTTTTGATGGCGATTCATCCTGACGATCCGCCTTACCCGATTTTAGGCTTGCCGAGAGTTGTGAGCACCGAAGAAGACTTAACTGAATTAATGAATGCTGCGCCTTCTAAATCAAACGGTTTTACGATGTGTACAGGTTCATACGGCGTAAGAGAAGACAACGATTTGCCAGGAATTGTAAAACGTCATGGCGATAAAATGAATTTTATTCATTTAAGAAGTACCGAAAGAGACGAAGAAGGAAGTTTTTATGAAGCCAATCATCTTGAGGGTGATGTAGATATGTACGAAGTTGTAAAAGCAATTATCGAAGTAGAAAAAAGAAACGGAAGCAGCTTGCCGATGCGCCCTGACCACGGGCATCAAATGCTGGACGATTTGAATAAAAAAACAAATCCGGGTTATTCTGCAATTGGCCGTTTAAGAGGTCTTGCAGAATTGCGCGGTCTTGAAATGGGGATCAAGAGATCTTTATAAAAGTTTGTTGCGAAGAAGGTAGAGATTTTTTTTATCTCGCAGGTTTAGCGGATTTTTTGTCATCCTAACGAAGGAAGGATCGCACTAGAAATTCTAAAAGAAAACAGATAATCTTTACAGTGCTACTAGTGTGATTTCTCGTTCCTCAAAATGACAAACTACACTTTTAAATGTAATCTGCTAAATCTGGCGAGATCTGCGAGAGAAATAAAAACTTAGTGTCTTAGCGTAGCGGCAAAAGCTCAAAAAAACTAACTAACCACAAAAAACCACAAACCATGATTCGCCAAGCCATTCTTATCTCCTGTGTTCTTTTTATGAACACTTTAATGGCACAGGAAATACCCAAAATTATTACTTCAAAAACCAATTATCTCCCTGATTTCAGCTATGCCGGATATCATTTCGGCGAAAGCCAAATTCTACAAAACGAAGGAAAAGTTATTAATGCCACAGATTTTGGCGTAAAGGCAAATGATAATTTAGATGATTCGAAAGCACTTTTGAAGGCTTTAAAAATTGCGAATGAAACACAGGGAAATGTAATTTTGCAATTACCCGCCGGACGAATTATCCTAAGTGATGTAGTATACATCGAAAGAAGCAATTTTGTCCTTCGAGGTGCAGGTTCTGGAGAAAATGGTACAGAAATTTATTGTCCTCGACCGCTTATGTATCTTAAAGATCCTGAATCACTTGCAGAATTAAGAGAATATTTAACCACTTTCGACAAAAGACAGCGCGAACCAGAAAACAATATTGATTTGCCTTTTTCGCAATATGCCTGGTCTGGAGGTTTTATTTGGACACAAATCCCGAATGAACGTGTAAAATCATATTTAGATAAATACGAGCCAACTCCAAATGTTTTAGCGAAAGTCAGCTCTGGCAATATGGGCGAACATAGCATTACAGTTTCTGATGTCAAAAATTTAAAAGTCGGAGATATTGTCGAACTTCAGTTATTCAATAAAGATGGAGAAAGAGGTGAAATCATCAAAGATTTATATAACGGTGCCAATGTAAAACCAGGTTCGCATCATTGGAAATTTCCGAAACTTCCAATCGTTAGACAACAAGTAGAAATTACTAAGATTTCAGGTTCTAAAATAACTATAAAAACACCTTTAACCATTGCCATAAAACAGAGTTATCAGGCACAATTGGTAGAATGGAAACATTTAAATGAAGTTGGAATTGAGCATCTGCGTTTTACTTTTCCTGATATTCCAAGAGTTGCGCATCATGTCGAGCCGGGAAATAATGCGATATTTTTAACGCGTCTTTTTAACGGCTGGGTCAAAGATGTTACCATTACAAATGCCGACAGCGGTATTTTAGCTGAAGAAATTTCAAATGTTACGGTTCAAGATATCATTACAAATGGTGATCATATGGCTCATTATACTGTGACTTTAGGCGGTGTGCATAATGTTTTGGTCAAAAATCTTAAAATTTATAATAAAACAGTTCATCCGCTGAGCTTCAATACTTTTGCGACGAAAAATGTATATCAGAATTGTGAAATTTTTGCTGATCCACTTTTAGATCAGCATTCTGGAGCCAATCATCAAAATTTATTCGATAATATAACCGTACACATAACTCCAGATAAAAACAACAGTTACCTGTTATTTGGCGGTGGCGGTGCTGATTATTGGAAACCCTCACACGGACCGTTCAGTACGTTTTGGAATTTAAATATAGACGTCGCAAATCCAGATTCTAAAGCAGTTTTATTATACGGAATGAAAGATGGACCATTTGCCAGAATTATAGGCGTTAACGGAAATGCTAAATTCGAAATAAAATATGAACCCGACGCTTATATTGAATTTTTAAATACGCCAATGGATAAAATTCCTTCACTGTATGATTATCAACTGCTAAAACGCTTGAAGTGATTTATGCCAAGAAGTCACAAAGGAGCAAAGTTTTTTTTCAAGATTAGATTTAATCGCGCAAAGCAGCAGAGTCGCAAAGTTTAGTATAAAATTATTTGTGTCTTTGTGGCTTTGTGGCCAAAACCTCATGCCATGAAATACAAAATAGCTTTTCTATTAATCGTATCTGTTTTCGGAAATATATTTTCCCAAAATAAATATCGGCTTAAAAATATTTCTACTGCTGACGGACTTTCGCAGAGTTCTGTTATTGCTATACATCAGGATAAATTTGGCCAGATGTGGTTTGGTACGCGTGACGGTCTAAATAAATATGACGGAAGCAAATTCACCATTTTTAGAAATGATGTGACAAATAAACATTCGATCAGCAACAACGATATTTTATCGATTGAGGAAGATAATTCAGGAAAAATTTGGGTTGGAACTTACAATGGGCTAAACTGTTACGATCCTGTTCAGAATACATTTACAAGATATCTTCATACCAAAACCAATCATACCATAAGCAGTAACGCTATTTGGTCTATAAAGGAAATTGGCGATGAAATGTGGTTTGGAACTTCAAAAGGATTAACAATTTACAACAAAAAAAACAGCAAATTCACTTCTATTTTTCATTCGGATACAGACGCTTCTACTCTGCCTAGCAATAATATCATTACAATCTTAAAAACAAAAAAAGACGAAATCTGGATTGGAACTACAAAAGGATTATGTAAGCTTCTCAGCAGAAAAAATGGAAAATTTATCTTCAAAAACTACCTTTTAAATCCTGTTGATCAGCTAAATGTTCAGGCAATTGCCGAAGATACTTCAGGGAATTTATGGATCGGGACAAAAAATAAAGGCCTTTTAAAATTCGATAAAACTTCTAATCAATTCGTCTCTTTTTTATCCGATGAAAAATATCGCGAAATCAATACTGATATTCGTTCATTGGCAATTGACAGTCAGGGTTCTTTATGGATTGGTGCTTATGACGGAATCTACATTTTAGGCAAAGACAAAAGCCTGCAAAAAATAAACAACAGCAACAACAGTAACGGAATCGACAAAGTAAAATCTGTTTTTATTGATCAAAAAGGTTCGGTTTGGATTGGATGCTATTATAAAGGGGTTAATATTTGGGATATTTCGAATGTCAATTTTTCTAATTATAATCAGAATTCGAAAAAAATTCCGATGAGTTTTGATGTCGTAAGTTCGATTATTGCTGATAAAAATCAGAACATTTATTTTGGAACAGAAGGCGGCGGCATCACTGTTTATAATAAGAATAGTGAAACTACAAGTTACATCAACAGCAAAAGCGGTCAGACTACAAAAAATGATATTAAATCAATGTGTCTTGCAGACGACATTTTATGGATTGGAACTTTTTCGAAAGGTTTGTCTGCTTACAATACTATTTCTAAAAGAATTGAAGACAACAGAATTGGTTCTGATTTAAATGCTTTATTAAAGGAATCCGGTGTTTATTCTATTAAATCAGAAAAAAATGGCATTCTCTGGATTGGTACTTTTGGCAAAGGATTAATTCGTTACGATACCATTGCTAAAACTTTTCAAGTTATTGGCAATGATACTGCTAAACCTAATTTCTTAACCAATAATATTATCCGAACCATTTTAGTCGATCAAAAAAATGGTATCTGGGTTGGAACTCAAAACGGTCTTAATTTTATTCCGAGTAATAATTTTAGTCCAAATAAATATTCTATTAAACATTACTTTTTTGATAGTTCTTCTTTATCTGGTGATGATATTTTAACTTTGTTTCAAGACAGCCACAAGAAAATTTGGGTTGGCACCAAAGCGAAAGGGCTTCATTATTATGATGGAAAAAAATTTAATAAAATTAATTTAAGAGTTGGAAATACGGTTATTACATCTATACATTCGATACTCGAAGATGACGATAAAAACCTATGGATCAGTACAAATCAGGGAATTATAAAATACAGTACCGCTCAAAAAACCGTTGTTATTTATGACCAGAAAGATGGTTTGGCGAGTAATGAATTCAATGATAATTCGGCGTTAAAACTAGATTCAAATAAGTTTTATTTTGGAAGCCCGTCTGGCGCAACTTATTTTGATGCCAAGAAAATTTCCATAAATCAATATGCACCGCAGGTTTTAATCACTAATCTGAAAATCAAAAATGAAACCATCAACGCAAATGATGCAGCTGAGATTTTAGAAAAAAGCATTGGCTACACCAAAACCATTACGCTTGATTACGATAAAGCCAATTTTTCAATAGATTTTGTGATTCCAAATTACATTCGATCAAAAAACAATCAATACAGTTACCGCTTGACGGGATTGGAAAACAATTGGACCATTACTAAAAATACGGAAGCTATTTTTGCCATTCAAAATCCGGGAACTTATGTTTTTGAAGTTCGAGGAGCCAATAATGACGGTGTTTGGAATAAGGTGCCAACAACTTTAACAGTGATTGTAAATCCAGCTCCTTGGCGCAGTATTTGGGCTTTTTTATTGTATGGAATTTTAATTGGGCTAGGATTGTACGGTTTAATTTGGATTATGAAATCAAAAGCCAGGCTTAAACAAAAATTGGAATTAGAGTATTTAGAAACCAAACGAATTGAAGAAAACAATTTAGCAAAACTTGATTTCTTTACCAATATCTCGCATGAATTCAGAACACCTTTAACACTGATTTTAGGTCCATTACAACAGATTTTAGCTGATTATAACGGAACCAATGAAATGTATAAAAAGCTTTTGGTTATTGAAGGAAGCGCCAATCATCTTTTAAGTCTCATTAACCGTTTAATGGATTTTAGAAAATTAGAAAATCATCAAGTGAAACTCGAATCAGCAAAGGGAAATATTGTAAAATTTACAAAAGAAATCTTTTTGTCTTTTATTGAATATGCAAAAGACGGCGGTTACACTTATACTTTTGAATCATCTGAAGAAGAAATTCTGGTTTATTTTGATCGATACAAATTAGAGCGTGTTTTTTACAATCTGATTTCAAATGCATTTAGATATACGCCAAAAGGCGGCAAAATCCATCTTAAAATATCGCACGACAGCGAAAATATTTTTATTGCTATTGAGGATTCGGGAGTTGGAATTGCTGCAGAGCATATAGATAAAATTTTTGATTTGTTTTTTGAAGTTCCGATGCACAACAATGTTCAGAAAAACTATAATAAAGGAACTGGAATTGGTTTGTCAATTGTAAAAAACATTGTGAAACTCCATAAGGGAAACATTGAAGTAACCAATAAAGAAAAGGCAGGGGTTGTTTTCAAAGTGACACTTCCGCTGGGCAGAGAACATCTTTTAGACAGTGAAATTATTCAAGATTTTAAAATCAGTGATGATATTGTTCAATACACTTCTCAATTAGAAACTTCGGAAATTGCAGAACCTGAAGACATTGATGATTTTGTAGTTAATGAAGAAAAACAGACTATTTTGATTGTTGAAGATCATAAAGTACTTCGTTCATTTATGAAAAATCTTCTCAAAAAAGAATACAATATTATTGAAGCCGAAAACGGGAAAATTGCCTACGACAAAGCAATAAAACATATTCCAAATTTAATTATCAGCGACGTTATTATGCCAGAAATGGTGGGAACAGAGCTTTGTTCTAAAATTAAAGAAAATCTCAAAACAAGTCATATTCCGGTTATATTATTGACTTCGAGATCATCTTTGGTTTATAAATTTGAAGGACTCGAAAGCGGTGCCGATGATTACATCAGCAAACCTTTCAATTTAATTGAATTTAAACTTCGCGTAAAAAATCTTTTGAATTCAACCGAAAGACTCAAAAACAAATTTACAAGCGAGGATAATTTTATTCCGTCAGAAATCACGGTTTCTTCTTTAGACGAAGATTTGCTGAAAAAAGCATTTAAAATTGTCGAAGAAAATATTTCAAACGAGCAATTTGATATTCCGTTTTTCTGTTCAGAATTAGGTGTAAGCCGTACGATGTTATTTCTAAAAATCAAAGCTTGGACGAATTATACACCAAACGAATTTATTCATGAAATACGATTAAAACGTGCTGCTCAATTATTAGAACAAAATAAATTAAATGTTTCTGAAATCAGTTATAAAGTGGGTTTCAACAATCCAAAATACTTCAGCAAATGCTTTCAGAAAAAGTACGGAGAAACGCCGTCACAATTTGCTGACAAATTTTTCAAATCTTCAGAAGTTTTTTAAATAATCTGCATTTTTAAACGCTTTAAAAAAGGGTATCTGTATTTTTAGATACCCTTTTTTGTATTTCTATATCGGTTCTGCCTGATACATTTGTGGTATGAAAATCAAAAAAACAAAATTCATACTACTGCAAATTCTATTTGTGATAGTCATAATAGGAATGAGTTTATTGCTTTTTTATTTTATCTAACATTAACCTTAAACCAAAAAATGAATGTTTACAAACCAAAAAATCAAATCGCTTAAATGGTGTTTGCTGGCGGCCTTTTTACTGGCAAATATTGTGATGAATGCACAGGAACGAAAAGTTACAGGAAAAGTAACTTCTAGTGAAGATTTGCTCGGGCTTCCTGGTGCCAATGTTTATATTAAAGGATCTTCAGTTGGAGCATCTGCAGACATGGACGGGAATTATACTGTTATAGTTTCTGAGAAAAACGCAGTATTGGTTTTCAACTTTGTGGGATATCAAACGGTAGAAATTCCGGTTGGAAATAAAACCACCGTAAATGTCAGTTTAAAGCCAGACACCAAAAATCTTGACGAAGTAATTGTTGTGGGTTACGGTACGCGTAAAAAAAGTGACATTACGGGTTCAGTTTCATCTGTAACTGCAAAAGAGTTAACGGCTTATCCTTTATTAAATGCAGAACAGGCTTTGCAAGGCCGTGCTGCAGGGGTTTCAGTACAAACTAATAATGGCGGCGAGCCTGGTGCTCCGGTAAAAATCAGAGTTCGTGGAGGAACCTCAATTAATGCCAGCGGAGATGCCCTTATTGTTGTTGATGGTTTTGCAGGGGTTTCGATGCCCGCGCCACAAGATATTGCTTCTATTGAAGTTTTAAAAGATGCTTCTGCAACGGCAATTTATGGATCGAGAGGTTCGAATGGCGTTATCATGGTTACAACTAAAAAAGGTAAAGCAGGAAAACCAGTAATCGAATTCAGCAATTCAACTTCGGTACAATCTGTAAACAATAAATTACATTTATTAAACGCAGATCAGTTTGTGGCATATAGAAAAAGCTTTACCACGCATACAGCGGCAGGAGCTAATACAGATTGGCAAGATGTAATTTACCGTGACGGAATGATTTCGAACAGTCAATTATCATTTTCGGGAGGATCAGAAAAAGTGAGGTATTATGTTTCTGGAAATTATTTTAATCAAAATGGAGTTGTAATAAATTCAGGAATTGATAAATATTCGATTGTAAGCAATTTGGAAGCTGATTTATCTGATAAGTTTAAAGTGGGTTTGAATTTATTTCAAAGCAAACAAAACAAAGATGGAATCATAAGCCAGACTGGAGCTGGAGGAACTGGCGCAGCGGGCGTAATTGCGGCGGCGTACCGATTTATGCCAGATAAAGGAATTTACAATGCAGACGGAAGTTACACCTCTACAGCTCCAATTGGAGATGATATCGATAATCCGTACGCAACGGCAATGGAAAATATTTTAGAAACGGTTTCTATCGTAAACAGATCTAATTTCTTTGCACAATATAAAATCACAAATGATCTTGATTTTAAAACAACTTTAGGATTAAACGAAACAAATTCTCAAACCGGTAGATATATTCCATCTACTTTAATTGCTGGAAAAACAATTAAAGGAGAGGCTTCTGTAAGCAACAATAGATTTTCTTCTTTCTTGACAGAGAATTATTTGACTTATAAAAAAGAAATTATCGAAAAAGGAATTTTGACAGTTCTTGGAGGTTATTCGTATCAAAAAAATAAAAGCGAATCATCTTCTGCAGCTTCAAGAGGATTTTTGACGAATACCAATTCGTATCACAATTTAGGAGCCGGAACAGTGTATTTAAAACCCGATTCTTCTTTATCTGAAACCGAATTAATTTCTGCTTTCGGAAGATTGAACTTTGATTACGACGATAAATATTTATTGACTTTTACTGCCAGACGCGATGGCTCTTCAAGTTTTAGTAAAAATTACAAATACGGAACTTTTCCTTCGGGAGCAATTGGCTGGAATATCGCGAAAGAAAACTTCTTGAAAGACAGCAAAACAGTTTCAAATCTTAAATTGAGAGCAAGTTATGGGGCAACCGGAAATCCGTCAATTGGCGCCTACTCTACTTTATCAAGATTCTCTGAAATTTATGATGTGAGCGGCGACGTTATTGTAAATGCGGTGCAGTTGACCTCTTTGGATAATCCGAATTTAAAATGGGAAACTTCATATCAGCAGGATTACGGAATTGATTTGGGTTTATTTGATAACAGAATCAGCCTTACTGCAGATTATTACAAAACAATTACCAAAGATTTATTGTTTAACAGACCATTGCCAGGAGTTTCTGGAATTGCTTCTCAGCTTCAAAACGTTGGACAATTAGAAAACAAAGGATGGGAATTGGGCATTAATACTAAAAACTTTACTGGACCTGATTTTACTTGGTCAACAAATTTCAATATCTCCTCTAACAAAAATAAAGTATTGAAATTAGCTGATAATAAAGACTTGTTGATTAACTCTGCACCAGGGCATTTCCTTGCAACAGAATCTCAAATTTTAAGAGTTGGACAGCCAGTGGGATCATTTTTCGGATTTATTTATGATGGCGTAATTCAACAAGGAGAAACAGTTCTTCCGGGTAATTTTGAAACTGCTCCAGGCGGTGAAAAATTTAAAGATGTAAATGGCGACGGAAAACTAGATTCTAATGATAAAACAATTATCGGAAATCCAAATCCGGATTTCATATTTGGCTTGAATAATGATTTCACTTATAAAAATTTAGACTTAAATATCTTCTTTCAAGGTTCAGAAGGAAATCAAATCTTGAACTATACTTTGATGGAATTGGCTTCTGGGAACAACAATGCTACAACAGAAGTTCTAGACGCTTGGACACCAACAAATACAGATACAAATGTTCCGGCAAATGCTGCAAGAACAAAAAGAATTACATCAAGGTTTGTGTACGATGCTAGTTATATCCGTCTAAAAAACATCTCTATTGGTTATAGTTTAGATGAAAAATTTGTTTCGAAAATGGGATTAAGCAAAGTTCGTTTTTACATCAGTGCACAAAACTTATGGACCATTACAGATTATCCAGGTTCTGACCCAGAAACCAATTATCTGAACGATACAAACGCCAGAAGCAACACCAACTTAGGTTTAGATTATGGAAGTTACCCGAATGTGAGAACATTTACAATGGGTTTTAACTTAAAATTTTAGTTTAAAAAATCAAATATTATCTACACATGAAAAAATATATAGCTTTTCTTTTCTTAGGAATGTTCGCTTTAGGATGTTCAGATTTAGAAGAACATCCGGTAGGAATTATTCGTCCTGACAATTTCTTTAATAATACAGATGATTTGCAAGCTGCGGTAAACGGAGCTTTTGCCAACATCGCACACAATAATTATTGGGGACGAGAATTTACAATTGCCTTAATGCTTCGTGATGACATGTCTGACATTGGCGACAGGACAACTCAAGCCGCACGTATCGATGTGAACGACATGAGTATGAACGATACAAACGCGCTTGTTGCTAACTTTTGGCCTCAATCTTATGTTATCATTACAGCAGCAAATCAGGCAATCGAAGGCGCAAAAAAAACGCCAGGAGATCCCGCAAAAGTAAACGCAATTGTAGCTCAGGCTTATTTTGCAAGAGCTTTTACGTACTATCATTTGGTACGCCTTTTTGGAGATATTCCATACATTGATTTTGTTGTAAACGATGTTTCGCAGGTAAATGCTTTAAGCAGGACTAAAGAAGCAGATGTTTATCCAAAAATTATAGCCGATTTAGAATTTGCAAAGCAATGGCTTGAAGACAAACCAAAAGTAAAGGCGGTTCCTGGAAAAGGTACAGCGGCAGGTTATTTGGCTTCTGTTTATTTAACTTTAGGAAATTATCAAAAAGCATATGATGAAGCAAAATATGTAATTACAAACGAAGCAAAATTTGGTCTAGGTTTAGATGCTGATTTTCAGGATTTATTTAACGCTACAAAAACAGCAGCTTTAAAAGAACCTTTGTTTACAATCGATTTCAACAACTTAGTTTCAGGAAATTACGGTCAAGACTATACCGCTTTTTTTACTGGATCACTTAAAGATGACAGTTACAGTTATGGACAAGGTTTTTCTGTTGCGGTTCCGTCCTTAAAAGTTTTTAACACTTGGGATCAGAGAGATTACAGAAGAGCCGTAAGTTTTGATACAATTATTAGAAAGAAAACGGGTCCAGGCGGTGCATTGCAAGTTTATCCTTCAAGCGATAACGAAAAAGCGCCTCGTCCGCATATTGCGAAATATTATCGTTTTCCGGGTAAAGCTGGTGCAAACGGAAGAACTTCACAGCACAATTATATTACAATGCGTTATGCCGAAGTTTTATTGACAGCAGCAGAAGCATTAAACGAAATTACGCCCGGAACTACAGAAGCCGATGGTTATGTAAATCGAGTTCGTGCTAGAGCCAGAAACAAAGCTGGAAAATTAGTTTCGTTTCCTGCAAACGTAACGCCAGGTTTATCAAAAGCCGATTTTAAAAAAATGGTTATTGAAGAAAGACGATTAGAATTTGCTTTTGAATATATCAGGTGGTATGATATCAAAAGATTGAAAAACGGCCCGGAAGTTTTTGGTCCAAACGGATTAGAACCGCACGCCAATTTTGATCCGGCAAAAGATTATCTTTTTCCATTGCCAGGAACTGAATTGGCAATCAATCCAAATTTAAAACCAAATAATCCTGGTTACTAAACATTAGATTAATTAGTATGAATAAAGTTAGTTTTTTTACTTTAATTCTTGGGTTTGCACTGCTGGCGACAGCGTGCAAATCCGGAATTAATTCCCAAAATATTTCTGCATCAAAACTTCTGGAAAACCGCTATAAAATGCTATTGGAATATCCTGTAGATTCTTTGTCAATGCCTAGAAGTATGACTACCAAAACAAATTCAATTAAAAAAGTTCCTTCAAAAGACTGGACAAGCGGTTTTTTTGCTGGAAATCTTTGGCAATTATATCGTTTGACTGGAAATCCTCAATACAAAGAACAAGCAGCAAAATGGACAGCTTTCAGCAAAAAAGAAAGCGTTAACAATAATTCGCACGATGTTGGTTTTAAAGTGTTTTGCAGTTTTGGAGAAGCGCTGAAAGTGGAAAACAAGCAAGAATACAAAGATGTGATTATTAAAGGCGCAGAAACTTTATGTACAAGATTTGATCCAAAAGTGAGTGCAATTCGTTCTTGGGATTTCAACAGGGAAATTTGGGATTATCCTGTTATTATTGACAATATGATGAACTTAGAATTGCTTTTTGAAGCTTCTAAATTATCTGGAAATAAAAAGTTTAGAGATATCGCCATTAAACATGCCAATACCACTTTAAAAAATCAATTTAGGGATGACAACAGCTGTTATCATGTTGTTGATTACGATCCTGTTTCTGGAGCTGTGAGAAAGAAAACTACACTTCAGGGTTTTAATGACGATTCAGTTTGGGCACGCGGACAGGCTTGGGCAGTTTATGGTTTTACCATGTCGTACCGATATACCAAAGATGAAGCTTACATAAAACAAGCCGAAGCTACTGCGAAGTTTTTTATGACCAATAAAAATTTGCCTGAAGACGGAGTTCCGTATTGGGATTTTAAAGATCCCAGCATTCCAAATGCACCGCGCGATGTTTCTGCTGCAACGGTTATGGCTTCGGCATTATACGAACTTTATAGTTATACAAAGAATAAAAGTTATTTGGCTTTCGCCGATAAAATAATTGCGACTTTAAATTCGGATAAATACATTTTAGACGCTAAAATTAATGCACCATTTATTCTGGATCACAGTACCGGAAACTGGCCAAAACACGACGAAATTGACGAACCAATTATCTATGCTGATTATTATTTTTTGGAAGCATTGCTAAGAAAAAAGTAACAAAGGCACAGAGGTACAAAGCAACAAAGGTTTTCAGCCTCTGTACCTGAGAACCTAAAAAAAGCTTTATAATTTATGAAAAAACAACTTTACAGCTATAATCCATTTTCTAAAATAGTAACTCTAATTTTCTTTCTGTTTTGTCTGAACAGCAGTTTTGCTCAGACGAAAACAAACATTAATGAAAACTGGCTGTATTTAGAAAATAATACACCAAACCTTGATCAAGCAAAAAAAGCAAAAAACTGGACTGAATTAAATCTGCCACACACTTGGAATGCAGAAGATGCAACCGATTTAAATCCGGGTTACAGACGCGACGCAAGCTGGTATCAAAAGAAACTTAATATTTCGAAAATAGATCAAAATCAACGTTATTATTTATATTTTGAAGGTTCTAACGTAACTACAAAAGTGTATGTTAATGATAAGGATGCCGGTGGACATATTGGTGGATATATTGGTTTTACGATTGATATTACAAACTTTATTAAAGAAGGAAACAACGAAATTTTTGTTCGGGTTGATAACAGTTATGATATCGAAATTATTCCATCTCAAAAAAGTGATTTCTTTATTTATGGCGGCATCACGCGTGATGTCTGGCTTATTTCGAAATATAAAAGTCATATCGAGAATTTAAAAATTACAACACCGGAAGTCTCGGCTAAAAAAGCTTCT
This sequence comes from Flavobacterium sp. KJJ, assembly GCF_000708595.2. Taxonomy (GTDB): domain Bacteria; phylum Bacteroidota; class Bacteroidia; order Flavobacteriales; family Flavobacteriaceae; genus Flavobacterium. The sequence goes on from NZ_JARP01000004.1 coordinate 217,520, forward strand.
TTAAATATAATGGCAGAAACAGCAAATCCTGAAAATTCAAAAGATTTATCGCTGACTGTAATTCTCAAAAATCCGAAAGGAAAAAAAGTAGCAAGCAAAACCGTTTTTGTTTCGAATAAAATTTCAAAAATAACTTTCGAAAACATTAAAAATCCAGAATTATGGGATACTCAAAAACCAAATTTATATAGTGTATCTGCTTTTTTATCAGAGAACAGCCAAATCAAAGACAGCGTATCTGAAAAAGTTGGTTTTAGATGGTTTGAGTTTAAAGATCACGGTCCGTTTTATTTGAACGGAAAACGATTATTGCTTCGCGGCACTCATCGTCATGAAGAACAAGCCGGAGTTGGCGCTGCAATGAGCAATGCGCAACATTGGGCTGATATGAAATCTATAAAAAATATGGGTGCTAACTTTGTTCGTTTGGCACATTACCCGCAAGATCCTGAAATTTACAAAGCTTGTGATGAATTGGGTTTATTGGTTTGGGATGAATTGCCTTGGTGCAGAGGCGGTATTGGAGATGAACTTTGGCAGACAAACACAAAAAATATGCTGCGCGAAATCATCAATCAAAATTTCAATCATCCGAGCATTATTATTTGGTCTTTGGGTAATGAAATGAACTGGCTTCCAGATTTTCCTGACGGAGATAATACAGATAAAACCAATGTGTTTTTGACCGAATTAAACGATATTGCTCATAAACTTGATCCAACGCGAAAAACAGCGATTCGAAAATATTACGAAGGTTCGCAGATTGTCGATGTCTTCTCTCCTTCTATCTGGTCGGGCTGGTACTCTGGAAGTTACAAAAGCTATCAAAAAGCAATCGACGTATACAAAAAAGAATACAAACATTTTATTCATGCCGAATATGGCGGCGACAGTCATGTTGGGCGTCACAGTGAAAATCCGGTAACGGGCGAAAACATTATAAAGGCAGAAGGCTGGGAAGAAGCAATTGTTCAGACAAAAGTTGCAAATATTGCTCAAATTGGCGATTGGAGCGAAAATTATATCGTTGATTTATTCGATTGGCATTTGCATATATCCGAGAATGACCCAACGTTTGTGGGCAATGTACAATGGGCATTTAAGGATTTTGCAACGCCTTTGCGACCAGAAGATGATATTCCGTACATGAATCAAAAAGGACTTGTAGACCGAAACGGAAATCCGAAAGATGCATACTATGTTTTTAAAAGTTATTGGAGCGATGAACCTTTCACTTATATCGAATCGCATACTTGGACAGAACGCCAAGGCCCAGAAAATACTCCCAGAACTATTAGTGTTTTCAGTAATTGTGAGCGAGTTACATTATATCATCAAGGAAAAACACTTGGAGAAAAAAAGAAAAATCTTTCATTATATCCAGCAAATGGCTTAACTTGGGATGTTAATTTTTCTAAAGGTGAGAATATTTTAATTGCGATTGGAGAATCTAAAGACGGAAAAACAGTTTCAGACACTATAAAAGTGAACTATCGCTTTACTAAAAATGAAGCGGCAACTTCACTGCAATTATCTTCTGAAAAATTAAAAAACGGCCATTATGTGGTTACCGCAATTGCGATTGACAATAATAATTTACGTTGCTTGGATTATGAAGAAAGTGTCTATTTTCAATGTCTTAAAGGCGGGAAAACCATGAAAAATCAAGGAACTCCGACAGGAAGTGAATCGATTAAAATGGCAAATGGAAAAGCCTCGATTGAAGTTGTTCCAGATGGATCAAATACACCCATTGAAATGACAGCTTTGAATCAGAGTTTTAAAGGGGAATATTTAAAAATATTGCCACAAAGTCGCTAAGCCGCAAAGTTTTTTTGTGTTACGAAGATTATTTTTTTCACGCAGATTTTGCAGATTTAAGCAGATTTTTTTAATCAAAATTAGTTGTAATAAAGTATGCTTAAATCTGCATGAAAAAAATATAATCTTTTAATCTGTGGCAAAAAAACTTTGTGTCTTAGAGCCTTTGTGGCAAAAAACAAACAATAACTACATAACAATGAAAAACCTAATAACCACATTACTTCTAACCTTTTCCCTTTTCGGATTTGCGCAAAATCAAAACCTGATTTCAAATGTTCCCAATAGAAATACAACTTCACTAAATGGTGTTTGGAATTACATTGTTGACCCTTATGAAACGGGCTATTACAGCTTTCATCATGATGTATACGACAAACAGGCAAAACCGTCAAATGCTGCATATTTTAATAATTATCACGCAGTAAATAAACAGGAATTGGTTGAATATGATTTTGATAAATCTCCAAAAATTAACATTCCTGGCGATTTCACTTCACAGATTCCGGAACTCAAATATTACGAAGGAAATGTTTGGTTCAAAAAATCATTCGATTATAATTTAAAGGCAGAAAAACGCCTTTTTGTCTATTTGGGAGCAATCAATTATAAAGCTGATATTTATTTGAATGGAAAAAAATTAGGAACTCACGTTGGAGGTTTTACGCCATTTAATTATGAAGTTACTTCGATTGTAAAGCCAAAAGATAATTATCTAGTTATTAAAGTGGATAATACGCGCCACAAGGAAGATGTTCCGACAATTAATACCGATTGGTGGAATTATGGCGGAATTACGCGCGATGTGACTTTGATTGAAGAAGAAGCTTCGTTTATTGAAGATTATAACATTCAACTTAAAAAGAACAATCCAAGTTTGATTTCTGGATTTATCAAAATCAATACTCCAGATCCAAATCAAAATCAGGTGTCAATTTCTATTCCCGAATTAAAAATTAATTATAAAGGAAAAGTTGGTGCTGACGGAATTTTAAACTTCGAAATTCCAGCTAAGAAAATCTCATATTGGTCGCCAGAAAATCCCAAATTATATGATGTAACAATTGATTATAACGGACAAAAATTAAAAGATAATATTGGTTTTAGAACAATTGAAACTAAAGAAGACAAAATACTATTAAACGGAAAACCAATTTTTTTAAGAGGAATTTCGATTCACGAAGAAAATGCAAAAGGCGGACGCGCTAATTCTGAAGAAGATGCATTACGCTTGTTAAACTGGGCAAAAGAATTGGGCTGTAATTATGTTCGTCTGGCACATTATCCACATAACGAAAACATTATCAGAACAGCTGATAAAATGGGATTAATGGTTTGGGAGGAAATTCCGGTATATTGGACAGTAGAATTTACTAATAAAGATACCTATCAAAATGCTCAAGATCAATTGACTGCCGCAGTCACGAGAGACAAAAACAGAGCTTGTATTATTATTTGGTCAATGGCAAATGAAACGCCAATTTCTGATGCTCGAAATTTATTCATTAAAAATTTAGTAGATCATACAAAATCTTTAGACAATACCCGATTAATTAGTGCAGCTTTATTAACACAAAGCGGTGCTGACGGATTTGGAACTATTAATGATGCAATTGGCGAATATTTAGATATTATTTCGTTTAATCAGTATTTAGGCTGGTACGGCGGAAATCTTGAAGATGCTGAAAAAATCTTCTGGAAAACCAAGTACAACAAACCCGTTATAGTTTCTGAATTTGGAGGCGATGCCAAACAAGGCTTGCACGGAGAAAAAAATGAACGCTGGACCGAAGAATTTCAAGAATATTTATACATTCAAAATTTGAAGATGATTGAAAAAATTCCGCACTTGAGTGGATTAAGTCCTTGGATTTTAGTTGATTTCAGATCACCGCGACGTTTGCTTCCGGGAATTCAGGACGAATATAACCGTAAAGGATTAATCTCTAATGACGGAAATAAAAAGAAAGCTTTTTATATTATGCAGGATTGGTACGCAAAGAAGAAAAAAGAATAATAATTGTATGATTTCTCTTTGTTATTCTCTTACTTTGTGTATTCCAAATAAATTATCCTATGAAAAAATTTAGTTTACTGGCAGTTATTTTTTTAGTTGCCATTTCGGTTAAAGCACAAGACGTAGTAAAATTTGCTCCGTTAGATGCAAGTCCAGTTGATATTTCTTATTTCCCAAGCAGATCGGTTAAATTCAAAAAAACGGACACTCCTTCTCCTTCAATTAAAGTTACTTATGCAAGACCTTCAGCAAAAGGACGTGTTGTTTTTGGAGAACTGCTGAAGTTTGGTGAAGTTTGGAGAGTTGGTGCAAATGAAAATACAGAAATCAAATTTTACAAACCTGCAACGATTAATGGTGTAGCAATTCCTGTAGGAACTTACAGCCTATTTGCTATTCCAGAAAAAGACAAATGGACGATCATTATCAACAAAGAACTTGATATGTGGGGAGCTTACGCTTATGACGAAAGCAAAGACCTAGTTAGAGTATCAGTTCCTGTAAAACCAGTTTCTACTGCTATTGAAGCTTTGTCAATTGCTTTTACAACTCAAGGTACAGTAACCAATTTAGTTATTGGATGGGACAAAACAACTGTTGAATTGCCTATTACGATTAAATAATACTTTCGAGTATTTAAAAGCAAAAAGCTGTCTCCTATGAGACGGCTTTTTTTTATTTAGGTAATTAAAAAATACATCGATAAGGGCTTTGCAATTACAAGATAAACTGAATTACCAAATATGGTAATTATATAACATTTTTACAAAATTATATAAAAATGATATTTAGTGTACGGTTATTTTTGAGAGGTATAGATACATAATTATTAAGAAAATTGTTCCACATCTTTAAAAAAAACTTAAATATTATTCAATCAGAAATCTATACTAAGCAGAACCAAAGCAAAAAATGGTGCATTTGTCATAAACGTAACATTAAGGTTTAAAATGAAATAAAGACAGTAATTAAAAGAACTATCTTTTTATAATCGACGAAGTAATTACATAGCATTCTTTTAATTTGTGCCTCAATAAATTAAGACAGTGATTTACGAAATTGATTTATGACATTCTGCATCATTTTTTCACATTCCCCCATTCAAACTAAAAATCCCTTTAAGAAATAATCTTAAAGGGATTTTTTATGTTTTAGAATTGTTTTAAGCAGTTGCCACAGAAGGTTCTATAATTTTATCCAACGTAATTGGCAAATCTCGAACACGTTTTCCGGTTGCGTTAAAAACAGCATTTGCAATTGCAGGCGCCATTCCAACCAAAGCAGTTTCTCCCAAACCTTTAGTTCCCATGGGGTTGCTTATAGGATCTTTTTTATTGACGAAAAATACTTCTTGTTTTTCAATATCAGCATTTACCGGAACATGATAATCTGCGAAATTGTTGTTTATTGGACGGCCGAAACGGTGATCGATTTCGAGAGCTTCCATTAATCCCATTCCGATTCCTCCTACTGCACCTCCATACATTTGTCCTGCTGATGTTTTTTGATTGATAACGGTTCCAATATCAGCACAGGAAACGACGTGAGCTAATCTTATTTTTCCCAAATTCGGATTCACTAATACTTTTACGAAGTGAACTGAAAACGAATAAATCGAATATTTTTTTGCTTCTTCCGTTGCTTTTGATTGATTTTCAACTTCAATTCCTTCTAATTTATTTGCAGTAAGCAATGCAGCTAGAGAAACTGATTTGGAATTGTCTTTTTTAGAAGAAATCAAACCATTAGAAAAAGACAATTCTGTAATTGGAGTTCCTTTTAATGTTGGATTTTCAGTCGCTAATCCAAGTATTTTACTGACCAATAAATTGCAGGCATCATGAACCGCAGAACCTACAGACGAAGTTGTAGCAGATCCTCCTTGCGTAGGGCCTTTTGGCAAACCGCTTTTACCCATTTCTATAATAACATTTTCAGCTGGCAATCCTGTTATTTCAGCACCTATTGCGGTCATCATAGTCGCGGTTCCGGGTCCCATATCATTTACGCTGCATTGCAGCACTAAATTGCCATCGGGTAAAAATTTTGCTTTTACAGAAGTTGCACTTCTATAACACCCAAAAGTTCCTGTTCCCATTCCGTAACCAACAAGCCACTCGCCTTCACGAACTGAACCTGGTTTATTTTTACGGTTTTTCCAGCCAATACGTTCCATACCGCCTTCGTAACATTCTAAAAGGTATTTACTGCTCCATGGTTTATTTTGTTCCAAATCTTTTTCCGCATAATTTTTCTTGCGAAATTCAATTGGATCCATATCTAGTTTATGTGCCAATTCATCCATTGCCGATTCTAACGCAAATGATCCTGTTGCCTCGCCGGGACCACGCATCCAAATTGGTGTGCAGGTGTCCAGAGGTGCAATTCGATAGCGCGTTGAAACATTGGCGCAATCATAAATAAATCGGGACATATTTACGGTTCCTTCCATAAAATCTTCATAGCTCGAAGTCATTGCGACAGCTTCGTGCGTTAAACCAGTTAGTTTTCCATCTTTTGTAGCGCCTAAACCCATTTTCTGAATTGTGTAAGGGCGAAACCCAACATTAGTAAACATTTGCTCGCGATGCAAAACTAATTTTACCGGACGATTTAATTTCTTTGCTCCAATCAAAGCTGCAATTTCGTAAGGCCAAGTATGCAGCCCCATACCAAAAGCACCACCAAGATATTCAGAATTCACGGTAACATCTTCTACAGGAACTCCAAACACTCCAGCTACACTTTTTCTGGTTCCTTCAACTCCTTGACTTTTGGTATAAAGAGAGGGTTTATTTCCTTCCCATTTTGCAATAATATTGGCCAATTCCATGGGGTTATGAACTTCTGTCGGAATCGTATATTCTGCTTCTAATACAACTTCTGCATTTTTATATCCGTCGTGAGTTCCTCGATGATAATCATCGCCTTTATCTGTTTCAATTTTTTTCTCTTTTTCTTTTGCTTTTTGAAGATCTGTTATATGTTCTTCCTTCAGGTATTCTGCTTTAATTAAACTCGCTGCGTATTGCATACGCTCAAAAGTGTCTGCAACAACCATTGCAATTGGCTGATCGTAGTAAAGGATAGTATCATCTTTAAAAATTTGAAGTGGCTGACCAAAATTATGCTTGTCTTTTGCCTTTTCGTATCCGGATGGCTTATCAACATTTAGATGTGTAATTACAGCTAAAACTCCTGGAGCCCATTCGGCTTTTTTTGTATCTATTGATTTGATTCGTCCTTTTGCAATTGTACTTCCAACTAAACAGGCGTAAACCACGCCCTGCATCTTATATTCGGCAGAATATGTTGCAGCACCTGTTACTTTAGCAAATCCATCAACTCTATTAATATTACTTGTCTTGCTCATAATTCGAATTATTTAGATGATGCTATTGTTAATGCTTCGGTAATGGCGTTAGGTCCTAGTGTCAATTTAAAATTATTATCTCCATAACCTCTTGCTCCTTTCATCGCCAGATCGGCTGCCTGTTTGAAAACAGTTTCAGAAACCGTTTTTCCCTTCAAAAATTCTTCAGATTCATTTAATCGCCAAGGCTTGTGTGCTACACCGCCCATTGCCAGACGTGCATTTGTAATTGTATTATTGCTGATTTCTAAAGCCACTGCAACAGAAACTAAAGCAAATGCATAACTGCTGCGGTCTCGAACTTTTAGATAATGTACATTTTTAGTGAAATTATTATTTGGAATTTCAATTGAAGTAATCAATTCCTTATTCTGAAGTGTATTGTCTTTTTCTGGCGTATTTCCAGGAAGGCGATGAAAATCTGTAAATTTTATTTCTCTCTTGCCTTTTGGGCCTTCTACTAAAACTGTTGCATCAAGTGCTGCCAAAGCTACACACATATCACTTGGGTGAACTGCAATACAGCTATCTGATGCACCAAAGATAGCATGCATGCGATTTGATCCGCCAATTGCACCACAGCCGCTTTTAGGAACGCGTTTGTTGCAGGGCATATCGGTATTGTAAAAATAAGGACATCTTGTGCGTTGCAGCATATTACCGCCCACAGTTGCCATATGTCTGATTTGCTGTGATGCTCCTGCTGCTAAAGCTAAAGCAAGCAATGGATGTTTTTGTATTATTTCTTTATCTTCAGCAACTTGACTGTTTTTTGCCAAAGCGCCTATTGAGGTCTTGCCTGTTAAGAATTCTATTTTCTTTAAATCTAAAGCAGTTATGTCTACCAATTTATCTGGAGCTACAACATTTTTTTTCATTAAATCGACCAAATTCGTTCCGCCGGCGATAAACATGGCTGAACTTTCTTTGCTGATACTGGTTACCGCAGAACCAGCTGATAGTGCTTTAATTAATTGAAAGTTTTTCATGACAGCATCCCTCCTTCCTTAACTTCTGTAATGGCATCGACAATATTATGGTAAGCACCGCAGCGGCAAATATTACCGCTCATATATTCTCGAATTTCTTCTCTGCTGTTTGCGTGACCCTCTTTGATGCAGGCTATCCCAGACATAATTTGGCCTGGAGTACAATAACCGCATTGAAAACCATCATTTTTAATGAAAGCTTCCTGCATTGGGTGGAGTTTTTTTCCTTTTGAAAGTCCTTCAATAGTGGTTACTTGAGCGTTTTGCTGCATTGAAGCCAATGACAAGCAAGATAAAATCCGCGTTCCGTTTACGTGAACTGTACAGGCACCGCATTGTCCATGGTCACAGCCCTTTTTAGTACCTGTTAACTGCAGATTTTCTCTTAATAAATCGAGCAAGGTAGTTCTTGGCTCAACGTTTAAGTTGTGTTTTTTGCCATTTACTTCAATAGAAAGTGGCACAGTCTCTAAATATTCAGCTATTTTTTCATCCCATTTATTCTCTGAAGCCATTACCAATGAAGGCGGTGTCAAGGCGAGAGCGGTAAAAAGTCCTGATTTTTTTATAAAGTCACGACGGGAGTTCGCATCATCCTCGGTTACTTTATTCTTAATTGATTTTTTAGCAGCCATTCATTCTATTTTTTAATTAGCAAAATCACTTTTGTCATCCTAACAAATTTAACAATCTTCCCTGAGAAATAGTTATAAAATTCACACAAACACACTATTTAGAATAATTTCAATTGATAAAAATCATCGCGCAATAAAATTCAAAATTGTATTTTTACGATATTAAGCCAAATTTATGTCTCCACAAAAACTCATTTACTTAGACAACAATGCAACGACTCGTCTTGATGACAGGGTTTTAGAGGCAATGCTTCCTTATTTTACCAGCGATTATGCAAATGCAGGAAGTGCGCATATTGCTGGATTATCTGTAAAAGAAGCAGTAGAAAACGCTGCATGGCAAACCGCCAATTTGATTGGAGCAGATGAAGAAGAAATTGTTTTTACTTCTGGAGCAACTGAAGCTATCAATCTTGCTATAAAAGGTTTGTCTAATCAAGATCGAAAACATATTGTTACTGCCTCGACAGAACATAAAGCTGTGTTGAATACTTGCCAATATATGGAAACAATTGGTTTTGATGTAACGTATTTGCCTGTCAACTCAAATGGAATTTTAGATATTAATGTATTAAATGAAGCAATAACGGATAAAACACTGTTAGTCATTATAATGATAGTTAATAATGAAACTGGTGTCATGCATAATATGGCAGAAATTTCTAAACTTGTTCACGCCAAAAATGCCTTTTTAATGTGTGACGCAACTCAGGCTGTAGGAAAGATTCCATTAGATGTTAAAACACTCGAAATTGATCTTTTGCCTCTTTCTGCACATAAATTTTATGGGCCAAAAGGAGTTGGTGCTTTGTATATTTCGGCTAAAGCCAAAATAAAAATTACCGCACAATTGCATGGAGGCGAACAACAGCGAAATCTGCGAAGCGGCACTTTAAATTCTACTGGAATTATTGGTTTAGGTAAAGCATGTGAAATAGCTGAAAATGAAATACTAATAAATAAAGAAACAATATTTAAATTAAGAAATCAACTTGAAAATGGATTACTTCAATTTGAAGGTTCATTTGTTAATGGAGATACTGAAAACAGAATTTATAATACAACCAATATCTGTTTTCCGGGAGTAAATTCTGAACAGCTAATTCTTGGCTTACAAAATATTGCAGTGTCTAATGGTTCATCTTGTTCCGCTGTAACTTCCAAACCTTCGCATATTTTAAAAGCGATGGGCTTATCAGATGAAAATGCTTTGAGTTCAATACGATTTAGCTTAAGCCAATATACAACAGCTGAAGAGATTGAAGAAACGATTGAGCGTGTTTTAAGTTTGCTTCGCCAATTGTCGTAGTTTTTTTGCCACGAAGACACTAAGGCACAAAGTTTTTTTTAAGCTTTTAGAAATAATATAGCGAATACGTAAAATCGCAAAGCTTTTATTACATAGTAATTTATGCCTTTGTACCTATGAACCTTTGAAGCTTCATTCAAGAAATAAGCTCATTATAATCTTCTTCCGTATCTATGTCGATATCGCCTTTTTCGAAAGGAACTGCAACTGTATCATTCAAAAATGTATTGATGACTTTTTTTGCTCCTTCCTGGCCTTTTAACTCTAAAAGTGCATTAAAATATTTTTTATCAAATAAAACAGGTGTTCCTAAAGTTTCAGCATAAGCAGAAGCTGCGATTCCTTTTCTAGTTTTTACAGCTTCATTTATTAAATTTTCAAAAACGGCTGCTGTTACATAAGGTTGATCGCAAACTGCAAAAATACAGCTTTGAGAATCTGAATATAAAACCAATAATTCTGAAAGACCTTTTACGATTGAAGATGACATTCCAGATTGCCAATCAGGATTGAACGTTGTTTTTATTTTAGGAAATTCAAGTAGTTCTTTTTCTATTAATTCGTTATTGGCACCTGTAACTACAATAATGTTCGAATTTTGGACTAGAGAAATTTCTTTAATTGTATTTTTTAATAATGTAGAATCTTTATATTCTAATAATTGTTTGGGTCTGCCAAGCCTAGAAGAATTTCCTGCCGCCAAAATGACGATTCCAATATTATTTTGTTTACTTGACATAGGGCGCGTTCTCGTGTATTTTTCCTAATTTATATTTCAATGGCGATCCTTCCTTTCCGCTTATAACCGCCTTTATTTCAGCAATGATTGACAAGGCAATTTCTTCAGAAGTTTCGGCTCCAATATCGAGTCCAATTGGTCCATAAATGCATTTTAATTGTTCTTCTTTTATAATTATGCTTTCATTATAAAGATCATCGAACATGCGGTTCAGTTTTGTTTTTGGACCTAGAATACCAATATACTGGCAATTGGTTTCTAAAAGTAATTTTAAAAGCGCTAAATCATATTTGTAATTGTGCGTCATGAGAACAAAATACGTCTGAGCATCAATTTTTGTGTTTTGTATTAATTGTTCCGGCTTTGCAACAAACACTCGTTTTGCTTCTGGAAAACGTTTTGGAGTTGCATGCGTTGCGCGTCCGTCGCCTATGTTAACTTCCCAGCCTAATAAAAAAGCCATTTTAGAAAGAGGCTGTACATCATTTCCAGCTCCAGCAATTACAAGAGAAATAGGCGGATTTATATATTCTATTAATGCTTCGGTTTGCGTTTCTTCTTGAATATTTTTTACAATTGTGATTTTATTCTCTAACACTTGCTTCACATCTGAAAGCAATTCTTGAGCAATTTTATGGTTTTGCAAAAGTGCTGTATCTTCCTTATAAATTAAGACCGTTCCGATTTGAGGCGCCTGTTTTTTTAATGAAAATAATGTCACAACCACTGCTTCTTTGCGGTCAATTTCTAATTGCTGTAAAAGTTGCATTGGATTATTAGAAACCGCATCATCAATATATTCAAACAGAATATGAACAATACCGTTGCATCCAAGCTGTAATCCTAATTCAATATCATCCTCATTATTAGTGTTGTAAATAATGAGTTTATTTTGCTTTTGATGAATTGCAAGCAAGGCTTTGCGGAGCGCATCGCCTTCCAAACAGCCACCGCTGATAGCGCCTGTCAGAGACCCGTCTTCGGTAACAAGCATACGAGCGCCAGGCTGTCGGTACGAAGAACCTTCCACTTTGACAACTGTTGCCAGCGCAGTCTTTTTTCCTCCCGTTTTAGCCTCTGAATATGCTTTTAAAATTTCGCGGATTTCCTTCATATTTCCTAATTGCTATCACTAACAAAAATAAGTGTTTTAAGGCTTTTACATTTATATTTTATTAAAATTTTATTCTGTAATATATTTTGAAACAAATTTTTTAACATTCTAATAATCAATTATTTTTTAGCCAATACGATTTATATAACTAAGTTTCGTATTTTTATCAATAGCAAAATTTTGGAATACTTAACTTAAATAAAAAACTATATGGGAAAATTTGTTATCACCAAAAGAGCCAATGGGGAATTTCAATTTAATTTAAAAGCTGGAAATGGACAAACCATTCTAACAAGCGAAGGTTATGCGAGCAAAGCATCAGCCGTAAATGGAATCGAATCTGTAAAAACAAACTCGCAAGACGATTCTCGTTACAGCAAAGAAGAATCAAAGAGCGGTAAACCGTATTTTACTTTAAAAGCTGGGAACGGCCAAATAATTGGTACAAGCGAAATGTATGAAAGTACTTCTGCAAGAGATAACGGAATTGCATCTGTAAAATCAAATGCACCAGACGCTGCTGTAGACGATCAAACGGTTTAAAATTCATTTAAATAATATATAAAAAAGGCTGTTTCTAATTAAAGAAACAGCCTTTTTTGATTAAAATTAATTCTAATAAAAATTACTTTATAGCATTTACTCCTGCGTGTGTTGGCGTTACTTGTTTGATGCTTCCATCAGCATTAAATTCTAATTTATCGATACACACTTCACGATGAAATCCTCCGGCATCTCTGCGCCTGCAGAAAATGTAACAAAAGCGACACCTAAAGCCAGAACAATTCTATTTTTTATTTTCATCTTAATTGGGATAAATAGTAATAAATGTAAAATATACACTTCAAATATAATAAACTTTTCTCCTTAATATACAATTAACCTGTCTGCTGAATCAAAAAGCAAACAGGTCAATTGACCATTTAAAATAACTAACTAATAATTTTCTTTTTAGAAAATAATTTATTTTACATTAACAGTAACTTCAACTGGCTTTAACCATTGACTGTTGAAAGTAACTTTGATTGGCTGTGCCTCTCCAGTTGCTTGAATATAAGCTGCTATATGTCCGTGAAATACACGCTGTACATTATCTGTATAATCCGTCATGTCACTGTTGTTTCCAGCTTCAAGTCCTAATAAAACTCCAGGACCGCTGATAGTACAGGTAACTTCATTATCTGAAAGCATTACTGGCAGGCCGTTTTGATCTTTAACCTGAACCATAATTTTAGCAACACCTTTTTCTTTATTAATGGTAATATTAGTATCTGCAATAGTTAACTCAACTGGCCGCTGTGTAGAGTTGATTGCATAGCTGCTTACTTCTTTATTGTCTTTATTTAGCCCGATTGCTTCTAGTTTTCCTGAAGCAAAAGGAATATCCCAATAGATAATTCCAGTTTTTTCGTCGTATGGTTTTGCTTCCCCAACAACTTTTCCGTTTAATTCTAGACGTGCTTTTGCTGCATTCGTATAGCACACTACGCGAATCATTTCACCTTGAGTGTAATTCCAAATTGCCCAAGCATCTTTAGAAATTTCTTTTTGATTTTTTAAAGGATAAGTTCCAACATATGCCATTGGTTTATCTGACCATAATGATTGACGGAAATATCCTCTAGGTTTTATAACACCAGCAAAATCAACTAATCCAGAGTAAAATCCTCTTGAAGGCCATCTTCCTGATTCTCCTAAATAATCAATTCCTGTCCATAAAAATTGCCCAAAAATATGTTTGTTATTTTTTACCGCAAGCCAAGGTTCCATATCGTGGACATTTTCACTTCCGAAAATAACACGGTTTGGATATTTTTCATGATCCGACTGATATTTGCTTTCTGTATAATTATATCCTGTAATATCTAATGCACCTGGATATTCTGTTTCATTCGACATGGCTACACCCGCTAAACCAGCAGTTGTTGGTCGTGACTTATCGTACTTTTTTACTGCGGCAACCAAACGTTTTGCAATTGCCCCTAGACGCATGGCATCGGGCGCATCTTTTTTGTAACCACCATAAGCTGCTTGTCCAAAACCTTCTTTTCCTTTATCTAAAACAGGGTGTGAATACGGGTCATTTGGATAATCTACTTCGTTTCCAATACTCCACCCAAAAACTGAAAGATGGTTTCTGTCGCGACGAACAAAATCTTCTAGGTCTTTTTCTGCATATTCTGCAAAAATATCAAACGAACCTTGAAATCCTGGAGTTCCGTAATTCCATCCTTCCAGCCATTTTCGCTTAGGAAATTCCCATTCGTCATAGGCTTCATTTAAAACCAATAATCCTAGCTCGTCACAAATCTCATAAAAATCTGGTGCTTGTGGATTATGACTGGTACGAATTGCATTTACGCCAATTTCTTTAAGTGTTTTTAGTCTTGTCAGCCAAACTTCGCGAGGCACTGCAGAACCTAAAACTCCCGCATCGTGATGCAGGCAAACGCCTTTCATTTTCATCCATTGTCCGTTCAAGGCAAAACCGTTGTTTGGATCGAAAGTAAAAGTTCTGAAACCAGTTTTTGTAATGGTCTGGTCGATCTGTTTTCCGTCTTTTAAAACCGTTGTTTTTAGCTGATATAAATTTGTGTTTTCTAAATCCCATAACTGAGGATTTTTCACATTTATTTTAGCCGAGATTTTACCGCTTTGATTCGCTGGAACCTCAACTTTAGAAGAAGCTTTTGCGATTGATTTTCCGTCTTTAGAAATCAATTCATTAATAACAGTAAGACTTGTCTTTGCCGTAGATCCGTTTTCTACATCAACCTCAACATTTAAAGTCCCAGTTCCTTTATTTACTTCTGGATAAGCGTAGACACCCCACTGCGCAATATGAACCGGATTTGCATAAACCAACCAAACATTTCTGTAAATTCCAGAACCTGTATACCATCTTGAATCAGCACTTTGACTGTGATCTACACGAACTGAAATTGTATTTTCTCCTCCATATTTTACAAACGGAGTTGCGTCGTAAGCAAAAGAAATATAGCCGTTTGGTCGTTTTCCTAAAGAATGTCCGTTGATGAAAACTTCACTTCTGTTGTAAACTCCTTCAAAATATAAATATACTTTTTCGCCCGCTTTGTTTTGAGATACATTGATTGATTTTCTGTACCATGCAATACCGCCCGGCAAAAAACCAGTACAACTTGCTAAAGTGGGACTCAGCTGTCCTTTTACGCTCCAGTCATGCGGCACATTTACAGACTGCCATTTGCTGTCGTCAAAAGTTTCGTTTTTTGCATCTGAAACATCTTGAAGATTAAATTTCCAGTTGTCATTAATTTTTTTAGAATCTCCAAACGATATCTGGCTAAAAGCAGACAAACACGAGAAGAGAAAAACAGGTAATAAGATTTTTTTTGTAAACACTATAGCTATTTTTTATTTGTTATTTTTTTTGTTTCAAGTTTCAGGTTTCAGGTTCTTGAAACTTGAAACCTGAAAATTGAAACTTTCTCAATATTCTAATTCACCAACAAACGTCATTACTGACCTTGCAGGGATTTCTAAATTATCTATTTTTTGAATTTCGGTTCTTTTTAAATTTGACTTTTCAGAAGTTACATATGGCATAAAATCGTTGTTTTTTATTATTCCTTTTGAAAGGTCAAACTTGTACTTTTGATCTGATTTTCCGCAGTTTACAGCAACTACAATCAGTTTTTTGTTTGCTTTATCTTTGTAAGCCGTTAACATTACATCGTTTGCTGCATCTGCTTCATTTTGGTTTGGAACATCAACACGCTCCATTCCAGGGCGTACAAGTAAAGAGTAATTTCCTAAAGCCAAAGCAGTTTAGAATCGTGAAATTCTCCGTCATTTCTAACATAATCTGGAGCCGTTCCGCCGTTGCTTTTGCCATCATCTAGGTAAATCAAACCATCTTTATAATCAACTCGCGTTAGCGATGTCCACCATTACTATGAAGCTGCATTGGCAAGCGCAATATCATTGTGTATCAAGCGCGCTACGAATAAAGCCGTCTTCATTCCTAAATCTCTTCCACCGCCTGAACCGCCTGGAATTTCATTTTCTCCCGGATTTTCTAAAATACAATATTCGGACTGCCAGTACTTTAATCCTGAATTCTGTTTCACATTTGCAGCGATTAATTTTCGGCTTAAAACCTCTTTGTCAATTGGCCACGTTGTAAAATAGCTGTGACCTAAAAATAACACTTTTTACATTTGAAAATTTCGAAATATTCGTTTTTGTTTTTCCAAAGAAATAATCAATCTGGTTATCGCGATTTTCTGAATTTACATTTTCATATAAAAAATTGATTTGTCCCGCTTCAGCAATTACAATTTCTGTGCTCATTTTTTGAGCTTTTAGTTTTTCCGAAAGCGATTTGGTCAAATCATAAATTTCCTGATTCGTCGCCGGCGTTCCTTCCTGGCTATTTGTGTCGCCGTGTTTTGGCATCCACTCCCACTGCGGTTCGTTGATCGGACTTACATAGTCGAATTTTATTCCTTCTTTTTTCCCCGCTCCGCAAAGTCTTCATCGCCAGCGCTGCGCAGATGTCTCTGACTTTGTGCCACATTTACAAAATCAAATATAAAAACGAAAACGCGAAAAAATCTCTGACTGTAAACCAAATTTAATATAAATTATACAAAATACCGTTTGTTCATTCTATAATAAAAAACAGAACTTATCTAAAACTTTTATTTGAGGAATTAGTAAAAAGTCAGGAGACTTTTATAACCTTTACAATTTCTAACAGGCAAAAAAAATTGCGCAAAGTCAGAGACATTTGCGCAGCTTTTTCAAAAGGGAACTCTTCGCGGAGCGGGGGAAGAAACCTTTAATTATTATTTATAGAAGCATTAACTTGTTTTGGATTTTCGTCAAATGATTCTTTCAGCGATTCAAAAAAGTTCTTTTCAGCAGGATATTTTATTTTTAAGATATTAATTTCATCGCTAACTTGTTCTGCGCTCAAAATTTTTGACTTTACTAGAAATAACTCATAATATGATTCTTGGTCTATCGTTTTTTGATGGTTTATAAAAGTCTGTATTTCTGTAATAGCTATATCAAAATATTTCTTTTTATCATCATTTTGCAATTTAGATTCACAATCCAAAGCTTTAAAAAAATTGTACTGCATTTTCTTTTTATAAGGTTTTGAAAAATCTTTTTCTTCAAGAGAATCTATAAATTTATATGCTACATCATATTTTTTTAAAAGCGAAAGAGCAGAAATCTTCAAATCAATTGATGCACTTCTAGTTTCTGGACAATCAAGAGATTTTTCAACATCTTTTACTGCATCAGAAATTAAAACAGGATTGTTTTCAGTATAAAATTTATTGAGTTTAGTTCTTGCCTTTATAAAATTTGTTTTACAATCCTCTTTATTTGCATTTTGTCCATTACAGCTGCATAAAAATAATATCGCTATTATGCATTTAAAAAATAGTTTTATACTGTTAATTGAATAATTCATTTTTATTATCTTTATATCTAATTTCCCATTGTGCTTATTTTCAAAAGCTTTTAAAAAGGAACTCTTCGCGGAGCTGGGATTACCTAGCAGTTGCAGGCGAACTTGAATTCTATTTTCACTTTTAGGTACACTTTAAAGTATTACAAAAGCAAAAGTCACTCCATTATAAAGTGAACTTTTTTATTTTTATTGCGTTCACGAGCGGGACGCTCACGTCCGCTGGGTAGTTACGTGGTTTAATTATAAAAACACCTAATCTGTAACACTACTAATAATAACTAAATACATTTTGTAGGCATAATATACAACTTCTTTTTTTTGTTCAAGAATTAAGGGATTGTAATTTAATCCAACGTCATTAATTAAAATATCCTCCAAGCACATAACTAAACCTATAATATCATTCCCATTTTGTAAAATTTTATTAGAATATGTTTCATACTCATCAATAACTGAAGAATTATCAACTTCAATTGGATTCCATTCAATAAAGACCTTATTTATAGCTTTTAATTTATTTTTCATTTGTTTAATTTATTATTTCGGAATCATCACAGTCACAATCTTTCCAGCATTTCTACCTTCTTTTGCAATAACCAACGTAACTCCTTCAAGTGTAACCCTTAACTGCGGACCAAATCTTCCCTTTTCCAACATTCGAGTCCCCGCTCCGCAAAGTCTTCATCGTCAGCGCTGCGCAAATGTCACCGCTCCGCAAAGTCTTCTTCGCCAGCGCTGCGCAAATGTCTCTGACTTTGCGCCACATTTACAAAATCAAATATAGAAACGAAAACGCGAAAAAGTATCTGACTTTAAATGAAATCTAATATAAATTATAAAAAATACAGTTTGTTCATTCTATAATAAAAAACAGAACTTATCTAAACCTTTTATTTGAGGAATTAGTAAAAAGTCAGGAGACTTTTATAACGTTTACAATTTCTAACAGGCAAAAAAAATTGCGCAAAGTCAGAGACATTTGCACAGCTTTTAAAAAGGAACTCTTCGCGGAGCGGGGGTGACAGCACATTTTACAGTAGTACTGCTGTTTATATTTTTAGTCCTCCCATTTTTAATAGCCTTTTTCTCGTTACATTTTGGACAATTTACATCATCACTAACTTTGTAACACCATGTTGAATTTTTATTCATTTTAGCTCATTTAAGGCAATAATAAAACAAAAAAGATGAGCATCACTGCCCATCTTAAAATTATTTATTTCTAAAATTTGTTCAATTTCAAAAGGTTAGAAATCTAAAATCTTATATCACTAACTTTGAAACACTACCAAAGTTTTTTGTGCTATTAATTCAGCTTTTACAGCTGTATTGTCAAAAATCAAAGCCTCATTAACTATAGGCAAATATATATCAAATAAATTAGTTATTCCGTTTTTATACCTGCGTTTAATAACATCGGTTTCAATATTATGCCCGCCTTCCTGAACTCGGAGCTTAACCCTCTCAATAGCTAGGTCAACATTATTCAGCCAGAAAAACAAAAGTACCACTTTATAGCCTTTTTCCTGAGCAGTAATCACTTTCTGTTTATAGCTTTTCGTTGCTAAAGTGATACATTACCACATATCTGATACATTACCCCCGCCTATTTAAAATGCAGATACCAATCACCATTGGATTCTCTATCAACAGTTTCTTGAGATTCAAAGCCTACAAAGACATCATTAACTGCTTCGATGGGATATTCTGCATTTATAATTACATTTCTTAATGTTTCTTTTAAAATTTTATCATTTGATAGCTTATTTCTAACTTCGTCGGTATTTACACATATCCAGTATACTAAATATTTTGGATTAATTTCATAAGCTCCATATTTAAGAACTGAAAAGTTTTCACTGCAAACTTCAGAAACAATAGCTTCAATGTCTTTTTTAATTTTGATAACTTTTATTTCTAAAGTTTTTTTTGATTTAAAAAAATTGAAAATCCCCATAGGTTTTTAATTTATAATGTTAGTTATAATATTCACTCCATTGGTTTCTAGAATAGGTCGTTCAGTAGTAATCCATATACTTGTTGCTCTTGGTCCTGCTACAGTTGTGAAAAAATTTACTTCTCCTGATGCACCTTTAGCAAAATTTCGAGAAAGATTTTCCCCCGCTCCGCAAAGTCTTTCATCGCCAACGCTGCGCAAATGTCTCTGACTTTGCGCCACATTTACAAAATCAAATATAAAAACGAAAACGCGAAAAAGTCTCTGACTTTAAATCAAATTTAATATAAATCATAAAAAATAACGTTTGTTCATTCTATAATAAAAAACAGAACTTATCTAAAACTTTTATTTGAGGAATTAGTAAAAAGTCAGAAGACTTTTATAACGTTTACAATTTCTAACAGGCAAAAAAAATTGCGCAAAGTCAGAGACATTTGCGCAGCTTTTTCAAAAGGGAACTCTTCGCGGAGCGGGGTTTATATCTGCTTTATAAGCCAGATATGCATAATTTTCAACTCTAGTTTTCCCACATGCTCTGCAAATATATCTTTGATTACCAGACTTTGTCTTTCCATACTTTATCATCTTTCGAATATCACCAACACATCTGTAACACCTAGTCTGATTTGACTCCATTTTTTTCGATTTAAGGCATTATAAAATAAAAAAACAGCCCAAAGGCTGTTTTAATTTTTATGCTATATTAATATAAATATCTGATTTTCTGTAAATTTTAGATGCAATGATTAACCACCAACACATCTCATACATTACCCATTTCCGTAACGAAACACTATCTAATTTATAGTATTTTGTTTAATCAATATTATTTTCTTTGTTCTATTAAAAATCACAAATTCAGATCCATTTTCATTATTTTTACTAAAAAAATAAATTGAGTTTATATCTCCGGAATATTTTGGATTCTTTTTTGTTAGTGATAAAGAAGGATGTTTGAAGTTTAAATTCTTACATTGATCCTCTAAATTCTGTAATTCGTTTTCGCTAATGCTAAATTCAATTTGCATATCCACACTACCATCAAAATCTCCTACTAAGCGTGAAAATGATATTACTTTATTACTGTAAGAAATATTTAATTTTGATATTTCATTGGCAAATTTATAAGGTTCCGTATAGTTGCTAATTTTGTATAAACCTAAAACAAATACTATGGCTACAATTATAAATATTAAAATTTTATTTTTCATGATACTATTTTTTGTTTGTTATTCCGTAATTAACTTCATAATTTTTTGCAAATGGTGGAGAATTACTTAAAGTGAACCTAGTAGCTATCTCCGCTAAATAACTTCGTTTACCTATAGGTTTAGCGTCAAAGTTGTATGTATCATGAAAACCTACCGGTTGTCCTGATGAATCAAATGTTACAGTAGCCCTTCCCCAAACATAATCGAATTTTTCATTATTATAAAAATTAACAACAACTGAATAATATTTTTGCTTATTTAATATAAATTCATTATCCTCTTTTTTAAAATTATTTCCAACTCTATTTTTTGCATATTTTGCCAATTCATCGAATTCTTTTTGTGTAAGAGTGTAATTTCCTTCTCCAAACCAATATCTATCAAAAAACATACGTTCATAATCAGTATTTACTTTTGGATTATCTCTAAGCAAAGACCAAATTTCTTTTCTCTGAGCTTGCAATTGAATAGCTTTTAGATAGTTAGTATTTTTTCTTTCTGACCCAGTTAACTGATCTCTATCTCCATTAGCTAATTTATCTCCAGGACCATTATTCTCATCAGTTTTTTCACTTCCATCTTCGTTCATTCCATAACTAGCCATAGCATCACCAAAGCTAACTACTGTACCATTGTCAGTATATTTCCCTTTATTAGGGCCATTGAAATTAAATACAGCAGCCATTCCATCAGGATCAATAAAATAAATAGGATTATTAACGGCATAAGTATATGGTGAAAAACGTCTACTTAATTCCGCCAACGGGTCAATATTCATCCAGCGACCAAGCGCTGGATCATAATTTCTTGCTCCATAGTCGTACATATTAAGCCCCAGCTCGTCCTGCAATTCTTTGCCATTATACTTATACTTATTACTGCTCTCCTGTAAAGTTACATATCCCTCATGTTTCAGCCCAAAAGGATAATAATGTGCTTCATCGATAATTTCAATTTCACCCTTTGCACCTTTTGTGTAACTCAACCGTATGTTTCCTAAGTGATCTTTATACTGAAACACGTAGGCAAGTGTACCTCCATTATTTTTAACATATCCTTCAGCTGTTGGAAAAAACTCTAAATTATTATCTTTGTACTGAAAACCTCCCAAATAATTGGTCGTTGTGGTTACTAGACCTTCTTTTACAATTTTTTCTAGCTTTTGACCACTTGCAGTGTAAATATACTCAATCGAATTTTCTGTTGCAAATACTATTTTTTTAGGAAGATTTAAATGATTATAAGTAATCTCAGTAATATTTTTATTTTTATCACTGATCATATTTCCGTTAGCATCATAGGCAAAGTCATCACTTCCTTTATTGCCGTCTTTAAATCCCTCATTGTCATTTCCTAAAAGCCCATCTGTAACTTTTACAAGCAGGTTTGAATTTTCATTCAGATAATCGTAAGTTAGATCATCAATCTGCATCGCTACTGAAGGCATATCGCTACCCCCAAATCTAGTAAGAAACTTTATATTTCCGTTTTTATCATAACTGATACTCTCATTGTAAGCTCCTGATACTGGAATTGTTGATGCTGGTTTTGCGTAAACTGCAGCGGTTAACCTGTTGAGTTTATCGTATTCGTATCTGTAAGAACGTAATGTATGATCAGAGGTCTCCCAAATAGTTTCAGAAATATTTCCGTTATATAAATCTTTTACGATTGTACTGCTGGGTTTATCATAATTAATTTTAAAGGCAAATAAATCGGGCAAACTTGCGTCTACATCTAAATTTCCCGTTTCATTTATTGCCGTAAGCCACCCTCTGATATTGTAATTAAAATCTACTTTCTGCAAAGGGTTTCCTGTGCTGTTGCCTACTTTTTTAGTCATGAGCTGTCCCATTTCATCGTAGGTATTGTCTGCTAAAAACTGTGGCGTTCCCTCTCCTATTTTATGTGTGTGTGTCAGCAGGCGATCTTGCGCAGAATAGGTAAATTTCTCTTCTATAGTAATTTTAGGAGCACCTCCAGAACGCTGATGCTCTGTTTTGGCTGTCAATGTTTTTCCTGTAAAATCAAGTTCATTGTCTGTGTGGTTTACACCGCCAAGATGATTTTTTTGGTAATTGCTTATAACTCTTCCCTTCTGATCGTAAAAAACAGTAGCTGTTTCTCCTTCAATAGATGAAGCCATTGTCAAAACTCTTGTCCAACTTCCTGTAGGCAGTCCTTTTACATTTGTCAAAACGGTCTGTCCTATAACAGAAGACGGTACAGGCTGAGCATCAGGAAAAGAATAATCATCATAATAATTAACCGTTAAAAGCTTAAAACTGGTAGGTTCGATACTGTTGTTGTAACTCGTAGAGATACCGTCAATGGACATAGGAGTTTTGTATTCATACAATACGGTCGCGGTGTTTTGAGCATCCTGAAGTGATTTTCTTGTCACCGAATTTGAAGTCTGACTGCTCCAGCCTGTGTATATCGGACGGCTGAAAGCATCATATTTTGTAATTATCCATCCTATTGCAGAATTATCTTTAAAAGGTGATAATGCAGGTCCAGTCGCTACTGGCCTGTCTAATTTATCATAGACGATAAATTCCCACTGTTTTCCCCGCTCCGCAAAGTCTTCATTGTCAGCGCTGCGCAAATGTCTCTGACTTTGCGCCACATTTACAAAATCAAATATAAAAACGAAAACGCGAAAAAGTCTCTGACTTTAAATCCAAATTTAATACAAATTATAAAATATACAGTTTGTTCATTCTATAATAAAAAACAGAACTCATTTAAAACTTTTTATTAGAAGAGTAAGTAAAAAGTCAGGAGACTTTTATAACATTTACAATTTCTAACAGGCGAAAAAAATTGCGCAAAGTCAGAGACATTTGCGCAGCTTTTCAAAAAGGAACTCTTTGCGGAGCGGGGATTTATTTTGGAAGAATGTAACATGCTTTTTTAGTTTTATTTAAGTCCTCAAAATAATAAATAACATCATTCTCAATTTTATCAAGGAAAATGAAATTTTTATTTTTACCAAACGCAGTTACTTCTAAAGTTTCTAAATCTATTTGACCTATTTTAAAACCCCTATTGAAAAATGATTTATCAAATAAAGGAAGATATAAGAAATTATTAAAATTAATTGCCGGTCCACCAAAAAAGAACGGACGTATATCTTTATTGTCAATAATTATATTTCCAACCTCTGGTCCTCCTTGAGTTATCTCTGTTAAATTTATATATTTTAATTTATGACTTCCAAAATGTTTTTCTATTTGAAAATCCATAGGAGTATCTAAATCTGCCATATTATCTTCTAATTATTGTAGTGATTTGACTATTAACTTTCTTTGATTGCGTAACAAATTGAAAAGATCCTCCAGGATAAAAATCCCCGCTCCGCAAAGTCTTCATCGCCAGCGCTGCGCAAATGTCTCTGACTTTGCACTACATTTACAAAATCAAATATAAAAACGAAAACGCGAAAAAGTCTCTGACTTTGCTTAGTAGTCACTTTACCTATCAAAGCCAATTATGCCTTTTTTAGGTGCATATAACAGTTTTAAATCCTCATATGATTTGTCAAATTCTTTTTTGTTAATTGCTTCAACGTTCAATAGCCATTTTAAATCATTTACTTGAGTTTCATAACTTAAATTTGGATCTAAATTCAAGTATGTTTCTTTTAAATAATTATCTCTTTCTAAAAATAATGTCGATATAAATTCATCAACAGATTTTTCATTTGGTCTCTTTTTGAATAAAAAAATATAACCTTTATTATTAGTTCTAATTTTCCAAGAATTCTCGTTCATTATAAAATAAATAATGAATAAAACAACTCCCATAAACAAAACTGCTTCCCAAGTGCCTGATTCATAATCTTTATCATTTCGAATTAAAAACAATAGTCCTGCAAGTCCAAAAATAAATATCGAAATTATTAAGAGTGCAGAATTTGATGATTTATACGTAGTCTTTTCTTTTGATAGATCTTCAAACGCAACCATTCCTTCAGTTTCTCCGCCAATATGGAATGTTTTATAGTGCAATTTATTGTCTAGAATATTATATTCTCTTTTGGTAAAGAACCTACGTTGTTTTATTGTCTGCATAATATTTTAAGTAAATATTTATCTAAAAGAAGATTTAGGCTTTTTCATTTTCTTCTCAAATATATTTATTTTTTTCCTACAATTTCATATTGACAAATCTTAGCAGAAAGAATTAAAAAAGCTTCCAAAGTCAATTATAACTATGGAAGCTTCTTATTATGATCTACAATAATATCTTACCCCAACAAAAAAACAACTAATCCCCTTGCACCATGTGCCCCCAGCACCAAAGACTGTTCAATATCTGCAGTTTTTGAAGGTCCGGCAATAAAAGTTCCGAAACCATATTCCTGATTTGCTATGTGTTCGTAAGCTTGATGCATGGTTGGTAAAATATTGTTTTTATCGACAATAATGGCTAAATATTGAGCAATAAAAGGCGAAACACGCTGTCCTAAAAGATCATCAGTTACCCAAAGGGCACTGTTTTCTGCCACGCCAAAATGTGCTTTTATAATCGTTAACTCTACATTTTCAAGAGAATGCGCATCGTCATTCGTCCAATCTAAATTTGCAATTTCAGATAGTTCCGGAATCATGCTTATGATTCTCTTTTCGAGTGAATAATTGTTTTTAATAAAATCAATTATTTCGGTGTAACTGGCCACTTCAACAAAATCTCCTCCAATGTTTTTTAGTACCGTTTTATACGTTTGCAAAACATCAAACTGTTCAGAACCTAATGCATTTAAATTTGGCAAATCAGTCACAAAATCAGGCTGATTCTGTTTTATCTTTTTTAATATTTCGGCTTTACTGCTCATTGTCTTTTGCTTTTGCTTCTCTTGAATTTTTCTTGTACCATTCTCTAAAAGATTCTTCTGGAACTTCTGGCATTTCGCGCTGATCGTACCATTTATTCATCTTGTTATTTACTAATCCCGGTACATTTTTCATTACAAATCTTCCCGATTTTCCTGCTAAATTAAAAATAGTCGGATTCGCTAAAACTGTTGCCATTGTTTTCATCGCAATAGTTTTAGATGTTGGTGTATGGCCTTCTTTTACCAAAACCTGACGCCATTTATACAATTGATCGTGAATGTCGATTTTTACTGGGCAAACATTTGTACAAGAACCGCAAAGTGTGCTTGCAAAAGGCAAATCGGCATTTTTGCTCATGTCTAGATTTGGTGCGAGAATGGCTCCAATTGGTCCCGCAACCGCATTATGATAACTGTGTCCACCGCTTCTTCTGTACACAGGACAAGTGTTCATACAGGCACCGCAACGAATGCATTTTAATGAATTTCTAAAATCTTCTCTTCCTAACTGCGTACTTCTTCCGTTATCAACAATTACAATATGAATTTCCTTGCCTTCTCTTGGTTTTTTAAAATGACTTGAAAAAGTCGTAATAGGCTGACCAGTGGCACTTCTGGCTAATAATCGCAAGAAAACACCTAAATGTTTTCGTTGTGGAATCAATTTTTCAAATCCCATACAGGCGATATGAACATCTGCTAGATGTGCGCCCATATCTGCGTTTCCTTCGTTTGTACAAACCACAAATTCACCCGTTTCGGCAATAGCGAAGTTAACTCCGGTCAAAGATGCTTTTCGGGTTAAAAAAGTATCCCTAAGATGTATTCTAGCAGCTTCGGTTAAATATTGCGGATTGATATTTCCTTTTTCTGTTCCCAGATATTCATGAAAAGTTTCGCTTACATCTTCTTTTTTAAGATGAATGGCAGGCAAAACAATATGGCTTGGCGGTTCTTTTCTTAACTGAACAATGCGTTCTCCCAAATCTGAATCGATTACATCAATGCCTTTTTCAGTCAAATATTCATTTAAGTGACATTCTTCTGTAAGCATTGATTTTGATTTTACCATTTGCTTTACATCGTGCTTTTCTAATATCGATTGCACAATTTCATTATGTTCTTTTGCATCGGCGGCCCAATGTACTATGATTCCGTTTTTCTGCGCATTTGCTTCAAATTCAACTAAATAATCGTGAATATTAGAAAGCACATTATTTTTAATTTTCGAAGCCGTTTCTCGAAGCAATTCCCAATCCTCAATCTGATGTGCTGCCTTATCACGCTTCTCACGGACAAACCAAAGCGTTTCATCATGCCAGTCTACCCGTTTTACATCTTTGTTAAAACGCGCAGCAGCTTCACTATGTTCTATTATTTTCTCTGAAGACATCTTTTAATAGTTTAATATAAAAACGAGTTTGGTAATTAAATCTTTATTTGCTGTCAAAATTTATTACATTTTCACGAATGGATTTTTCTCCCTTAACAGTATCAGCCGTTACATTCTTCAAAAATACATTTTCAACCGGAAGTTCTTTTTGTGCTAATATTCTCGAGATAAATTTGACATTTGTGGCTTTTATATTTTCTAAATATACATCCTTAATTGGCGTCAATCGACGTTCAATTGTTGGCACTAAATCTCTCCACTGGTATAAAACATCTGTCTCAATTCCAAGGATTCCTTCGTCAATTTTACCCGAAGTAATATTGGTCATGTAAATATTTTTGACGTATCCGCCTCGACGTTCATTTGTTTTTATGAAAAGAAGATGATTCAGTTTTGCGCCATCCACGACAGTGCAATTATCTATAAAAACATTTTCGATTCCGCCCGAAAGTTCACTTCCTATGGCGACCAATTGATGTCCGTTTTTAACGGTACAATTGCGCATGACAATATTTTTTGAAGGTGTGTTTAGCCGCCAAGCATCTTGATTGCTTCCTGATTTTATGGCAATTGCATCATCTCCTTGATCAAAAACACAATTTTCAATTAATACGTTCTGGCTCATTTCTGGATCAACGCCGTCATTATTATGTCCGTGTGCATAAACTTTAAGATTTCTAAGTACAACATCTTTAGAAAGAAAAGGATGAATAGTCCAAAACGGGCTGTTGGTAATTGTTACGCCATCCATTAAAATATTTTCACAGCGGTTAAACTGAATAAACTGCGGACGAAAATTAGCCGTATCATTTACCATTTGTCTTTCTTCCATCGGTTTGTTGTAAGAAGCTAAATAATATAATCTTTTTAGACTTTCCATATGTGCTTTTGGCCGCGCGAACCATTTTGTCCAGACATCCATTTTCGCTTTTAATTCGCCTTCGCCTGTAATCGCAATATTTTTACATTGATACGCATAAATCAACGGCGAGTAGTTGTAACATTCATAACCTTCCCAAGTAGAACGAACAGCCGGTAAATAATCTTTTGGATCTTCTGAAAAAAGCAAAACTGCGCCTTTATTCAAATGCAAATTTACATTGCTTTTAAAGTGTATTTTCTTTGTAAGCCATTCACCTTCTGGAATTACAACTGTACCTCCACCCGATTTATTGGCTTTTGCAATTGCTGTATTTATCGCATCTGAAGTTTTATTTTTATCGCCTTTTACAGCCCCAAAATCTACAATTGAAAATTCTTTGCAATTGCTGAAATTCGGAATTTTTATGGCAGGCATTGCAAAAGGCGCTTTCACCGCAACTTCATCTAAAGTTACAGATTGATTCTTTTTAAACGATAAAAAGATGATTGAGAGCAAAAGAGTAAAACAAAGTGCTATTTTTTTCATGCTGTTTTATTTAAACACATAGAAGCTTAGTTTTTATAACTTAAAAAAAATGTTCACTTTTTTAATAAACATAGCTATGTGTAAATGATGTTTCATTAATTCAAACTTTTTAAACACAAGAAAACCTATGTTTTTTATGTTTTTAAATCATTTCTCGCTTGCCATTGAATTTAATATCTCCGCAATATGAATCGTTTTAATGCTGCTTTTCTGTCTTTTTAGAATTCCTTCCAAATGCATTAAGCACGACATATCGCCGCCGGTTATATAATCAACATGGTGATTTTCATGATCTTTAATTCGGTCTTGACCCATTTTAACAGAAATTGCTTCTTCAGTTACACAAAAAGTGCCGCCAAAGCCACAGCATTCGTCTTTTCTAGATAGAGAAACCAAATTCAAACCTTTTATGTTATGCAATAATTGTTCAGGTTTAGAGAAAAATGGCGCGTTTAATTCGGTCATCTGCGAAAGCTTTAATCCGCGTTGACCGTGACAGCTGACATGCATTCCTACATTGTACGGAAAGCTTGCGTCGATATGATCTATTTTGAGAATATCCGTTATAAATTCAGTTAATTCGAATACTCGTTTTCGCATTTCAGCCGCAACAACTTCCATTTTTTCGTCGTGTAAATGTTCTTTAACATGCAAAACACAACTTCCTGACGGACAAACAATATAATCAAATCCAGCAAAATTAGAAATGAAATTCGCATCACAGCCTTTCGTTAAATGCTGATAACCGCTGTTTGCCATAGGCTGGCCACAACAAGTCTGTCCCATCGGAAAGTGAACATCGCAGCCTAATTTCTGTAAAAGTTCATAGGTTGCAATTCCAACTTTTGGATAAAATTGATCAACATAACATGGTATAAAAAGTCCGATTTTCATGACAAGGTAATTATTTTAATTTTTTCACGCAGATCTTGCAGATTGAGCAGATTTTAATTTTTAAATCGTAATTTTTAATTGTTAATTAATGCTTATAAAATTTCAAATCAATTAAATCATTCTGGATTGGTTTTGGATTCCAGTTTTGATGAATGGCCAACGCCGCACCTAATGCACTCGCCTGTGCCATTGACGCTGCGTAAACTTCAACATCTGGAAAAGCCTCTGCAAGCAAATTCATAAAAATTGAATTTTTACTGAAACCGCCATCTACAAAAATTTTCTTTACAGGGCTATTATGAATCACTAAATTAGTCGAAAAAACCTGTTGTTCAACGAGATCAAGCATCAATTGATGATAAGCGATATCGTAACTTTTAAAAGACGATAAATCTCTTTTTTGAAAAGGACATTCCTTCAAAATATCAAAATCATATTTCTTTGGATACACAATCTGGTAATTGAGCGCTCTTAAATTCGAAACTATTTTTTTATCAAAATAAATGTCTTTAAAAGTATCAAACGGAACATCAAAATGTGTTGCCAATCTTTTCGCTTGAATTTCGTGTTCATTGCCAGAAAACAGTCGCGCCGCTTTTACGGGCTTTTCTGTATACTGCATATAACACAAGCAATCTTGCTGTAACTCTTCAAAAGTCAAAGGTTTTGTATTAAAAGGATTCAAGGAAATACTCCAAGTTCCTGTCGACAATAAAACAAAAGGTTCTGTAAAATTGATTGTATATGGAATAATAGCCGAAGAACTGTCGTGAAGCCCTACTCCAACTGCTAATCCGTCTTCTTTTTTAATGATATCTTTCCCGTAATGAAGCGGCGGAATCTTATCTGAAATGCCTTCATTTTTAAGCCATTTATGATATTTCATCTTTTTGAAATTCCAAAGATTAGTATGGCATCCAATGCTTGTAATATCGGCGTATGCTTCATTCGTTAAAAGAAAACTCAAATATTGCGGCAAATGCAGGCAATATTTTACTTTTTCAAATAATTCGGGTTTTTCTTCTTTCAGTCTGTAAATCTGCATTCCAGAATTCAAACTTCCTAAAACAGGAGAAGCCGTTTTTACAGCAAAAACTTCTTCGCCTTTATATTTATTATAAAAACCAGTTTTTAAATCTGCCGGATAATCTTTTAAATAATTATAAAGCGGTGTCAATACTTTTCCGTGCCCGTCTATATAAACAAAACTAGCGCCATAAGTACTGAAATTTATTGCTTTAAGAACATAATCTGTCCTTTCTTTAATTTCCGAAAGTCGATCTAATATCCAATTTTTGAGCACTTCAATATCCTCGCAGGCAAAACCATCTTCATCAACAGTTTCATCTAGATTTACTGATTTTTCCCAAACAATTTTATAATTCTCATCGAATAAAAATACCTTTTTGTTTGTTTTACCAATATCAAAAATTGCTACTACATTCATTTAATTAATTGTGAATTGTGAGTTGTGAGTTGTGAATTTTGAATGCGGATTATTATGAATTGAGAATTATGAGTTACAAATTTATTATGGCTAACACCAACATAATTCATAACTCATAATTCTCAATTCATAATTTACAATTAATAATTATAATCCTGTCGCCATTGTTTTTAATCCTCTTTCGCCAATTAAATTATTTCTAACCGCAAGAGAACGATATAATTCAACCGGATTTAAAGCTGCTCCAGAACGCAAACGAGCTTCAGCAACTAGTGCGCGAACGTCTGTACGAAAAGCATTTTGAAGAATTTCCTGTGCTTTAACAACATCATTTTCTTGCTGTGCAATTTCTAACGCTTTTCTGTCTACAGAAAGTGCCTGAGCATAGGCAATCATAATTGCTTCAACAGATTGAAGTAAATCTTCTAAAGGATCTTTTATATTGTGAGATGCATCGATCATCCAGCCTAAATCTTTGGCGTGATTCATTCCTCTTGCATCCATTCCTTCAACTAACTCATTAAATATCAAAAATAATTGATAGGGTTTTAAAGCTCCAGCAGTTAAATCATCGTCTCCGTATTTTGAATCGTTAAAGTGAAAACCGCCTAATTTTCCGTCCATTAATAATAATGAAACGATTTGCTCAATATTAGCATTTGGCAAATGATGTCCTAAATCGACTAAAGTCTGTGCTTTATCTCCTAATTTTTGAACATACGAATAAGATTGTCCCCAATCTGCAACAGTTGTAGAATAAAAGTTAGGTTCAGCACATTTGTATTCTAAAAATAATTTCCAGTTTGAAGGCAAAGCATCATAGATTTCCTCAAGACTTTCTAAAGTATTTTGATATGCTTTACGGAAGTTTAACTGTCCTGGAAAAGAAGATCCATCAGCTAGCCATACGGTTAATGATTCAGATCCCAACTCAATTCCGTGCTGAATAACTTCAATATTATGAGCGATCGCTTCTTTACGAACCGCTTTATTTACATTTTGAAGTGAACCAAATTTATACGAATTTGTCTGAGAAGCCTGATCCTGAAAAGTGTTCGAATTCATGGCGTCAAACTTTAATCCGTGTTGTGCAGCAAGGTTTTTGATTGCTTTATAATCTGTAGGAATATCCCAAGGAATATGAAGCGAAATAGCGCCAGAAGCATTGTTTAACGCATGAAGCAAACCAACATCTTCGATTTTTTCTTCTAATGAGCGCGGTTCTCCGCCTCCCGGAAAACGTCCGAATCTTGTTCCTCCAGTTCCTAAAGCCCAAGACGGAATTGCAATTTGAAAATCAATTAATTTTTGAATTATTGATTCTGTATTTGCTATTTCTGATGCTGTGAAAACTAATTTATTTTGATGTTTTTTTAGCAAATCATCATTATGAGATGCTATAGTGGTTGATTGGATTAGCATAGTAGTAAATTTTAATAGAGCATACAATGTATAACATTCTATAATTGTGCCCGTGTTTTATTTTATTATTTATTCTATTTTTTGCTTAAGAGCAGTTTCTATATTTTAAAAAATCTAACGTTCGAACACTTATCGAACGTTAGATATTACAAAAAACCACTTTTGCTTAAACAAACTTAAAAAAACTAAACAATTTTATCTATAAAAGCCCATTGATACACCGCCGTCTACGTTTAAGGCATTTCCTGTTGATTTACCAAGTAAACCTCCAACGAAAGCAAAACAAGCGTTTGCGATATCATCTGGCAATATAATTTCATTTAATAACGTACGTTTTGCATAGTAAGCCGGCAATTCAGCAACAGTAACGCCGTATGCTTTTGCGCGCCCTTCTGCCCATCCTCCAGACCAAATATTAGAGTCTGAGATTACTGCATCAGGATTTACGGTGTTTACACGAATTTTATCAGCGCCCAATTCGGCCGCCATTAAGCGTGTTAAATGTGCTTGAGCCGCTTTTGCAGAACCGTATCCAGGATTGTTAGGTCCAGCCACAACAGCATTTTTAGAAACTATGTTTACAATGTCACCGCCAAATCCTTGTTTGCGCATTACTTCGATTCCGGCCTTAGAAACAATAAATTGTCCTTTTACCAAAATATCATATAATCTGTCCCACTCTTCAAGAGTATGTTCTGCTATTGATTTAGAAATACTGATTCCAGCATTGTTTACAATAATATCAGCACCTCCAAAAGCTAAAGATGCCTGATCTAATGCTTTTTCTGTACTTACTTCATCGGTAACATTTAATAATGTACTGGCAACAGCATCTTTTCCAAAAAGCGTAATAAATTCAGCTGTAGCCGATTCTAAACGCTCTTCGTTAATATCGTTGATTACTACACAAGCACCTTCCTGAGCGAATTTTTTAGCAATCGCTTTACCAATACCGCCTGCAGAACCTGTAATTACAGCTACTCTTCCTGATAAGGCTTTTGGTTTAGGCATACGCTGTAATTTAGCTTCTTCCAATAACCAATACTCAATATCAAATGCTTCTTGATGTGGCAACGAAGTATATTCTGAAACTGCTTCAGCACCTTTCATTACATTAACAGCGTTTACATAATATTCTGAGGCCAAACGTGCCATTGTTTTATCTTTTGCAAAAGTGAACATACCAACTCCAGGATATAAAATCACCACCGGATTTGGGTCACGCATTGCAGGCGAATTCGATTTTTTGCATGCATTATAATAGTCTTTGTACATAGCACGGTACGCCTCAAAAGCAGGTGTTAATTTTGCTTTTACAGCATCAACATCTGATAAATCTTCGTTTGGATCTAATGCCAAAACAAGCGGACTGATTTTAGTTCTTAAAAAGTGATCCGGGCAAGAAGTTCCAAGCGGTGCTAATTTTGACAGATCATTTGAATTAATGAATTCTAAAACTCTTGCATCATCAGTATAATGTCCAATCATTTGACGTTCTGAAGAACAGAAACCTCTTAAAATTGGTGCTACTTTTGCTGCTTTTAATTTACGGTCAGCTTCTGGAAGACTTTCGATTTTCTTGCCTCCAAAAACGGGACGTTTTTTTCCGTAATTGCTTTCTAAGTAATCAGCACATTTCTCGATTACTTCAAGCGTATTAATATAACTTTCATAAGCCGTATCTCCCCAAGTAAATAAACCGTGAGAACCTAACATTATACCGCGAAGTTTTTTTCCTTTCTTTTCAGCTTCTTCCAAACAGCTTCTTAATTGAAGTCCAAGGTCAAAACCAGGGCGCTGCCATCCTACCCATCCAATTTCTCCGTCGAATAATTCTTCGGTAATTTTTGCTCCATCTTTTGCTGCAGCGATAGCAATTGCTGCATCAGGATGAAGGTGATCAATATGTTTGAAAGGCAAAAATCCGTGCAAAGGCGTATCAATAGAAGGTGCTTTTGAAGCTAAATCGAAAATACAGTGGTTGAATAATTCTACCATTTCATCTTCAAATTCAATTCCTCTGTACACATTTTCAAGATTGCGAAGCCTATCTAAATAAAGTGCCGCACAGCCTGATTTTGTTAATGTTCCGATGTCTCCACCAGAACCTTTTATCCACATAACTTCAGAGCTTGCTCCGGTTAATGGGTCTTTATCTGTTATTTTCACAGAAGTGTTTCCGCCTCCATAGTTTGTCAATCTTAAATCGGCTCCTAATAAATTAGAGCGATAAATAAAAAGCCCTACTTCATCTCCTGCCAATGCTGCCGCCTTAGCCTCATCCCAAAGATAGCTTACATGCTTAAAATTCATATTATTTGTATTTATATTCGACATTTGGTTGTTTATTTTTTAATTACTGTATTACAATGAATTTCCGATTCCAACGATTACGATCGAAAGCATAATCAATCCAATTCCCCATAAAAAAGTTCGGAATGTTTTTTTAGAAACGCCCTTCCATTCTTTCAGATAGAATCCCCAGAAATTAGCGGTCAAGATAATTGTAGACATATGGAGAATCCATGAACTGGCTCCGTTTCCTAGTTTGCTTTCACCCATTCCGTAGAAGAAAAACTGCAAAAACCACATTGTTCCCGCAATGGCTGAAAACATAACATTTTTAGCAATTGGCGTTTGTGTATTTACATAATCTGAGAAAGTTTTGTTTTTGAAATTAAGGTATAAACACCAGATAAAGTTGGTTGTTAATCCTCCCCATAGTATAACAATATAACTTACATTATTTTGGAATAAAAATTCCCCCTGATTTGGATTTGCTAATTTCCAAGCCTCATTTGCAACAGCAGCCATTGGTTTAGCCGCTTCGATTCCGAAGTTAAAGAATGAACTTAAAACACCTGATATAATAGCAATAATCAACCCCTTAACCAGATTAAAATCTTTGTCTTTATCTTCATGACCCGTTGCAAAATCCTTTTCTTTCAGCATTCCTGCTTTTCCTAAAATAGCAATACCTATAATACATATTAACACTCCAGCCAAAACCATTTGTCCACCTGAATTCGAAAACATATCACTAATTGATTCTTTGCCTTCGACTGTATTGAAATGATAATAAATGGGTGGAATTAAAGCTCCAAAAGCAGAGCAGAATCCTAAAGTAATTGAGTTTCCTAATGACATTCCTAAATAGCGAACGCCAAGACCATATGTAAGTCCACCTACTCCCCAAATCAATCCCATTATGAATGCTAACGCTTTAACAGACGGAGCAGCATGAACAATAATCTCGGTAAAATTTGGAATAGTTAAATATGCAGCAATTGGCGGTACAATCAGCCAAGAGAAAAAACCTCCTACGAGCCAGTAACTTTCCCAAGCCCAATTTTTAACTTTTTTGAAAGGCATATAAAAACTGCCGGAAGAAAAACCTCCTATGGAGTGAAAAATAATACCGAGTAATGATTCCATTTAATAATTTTAGTTTGTGGTTATTTGATAGTTAATCTGGTTTTGTAAAATAAGAGAATGTAAAAAAGAAAACTGTCCTGTACTATCCTTTATGATTTTGCAATTATGTTAAAAGCGAAGATTATTGCAAAGAAGAATGCATTTAAAGTCGAAATATAAATTTAAAATTTCTATTTTAGCAATCGATTTCGTAATTATTATATCCTCAATAAGCCATAAATAAACAAATCAGCAAAAACATAAAATAAGCCTTATTTAATTTTGATGCTTTTGTGAGAAAAGTACCAAAACCGCTTATTTTTCAGGTTTTATATAAACCTTTTGAATACAAATTATAATTCAGAATTATGTCCCGAAAATTTCAGCATAATTTGCAAGAACCTACAAAATGATTAAACTAATAAAAATAGATGAAGACTCCAGGGTTCCTAAGTACAAGCAGATTGTAGATTCAATCCTGCAGAATATTGCCAATGGAAATCTGAAAATAAATCAAAAAATACCATCCATAAACAGTTTCAGCGAAGAGTTTTATATGTCGCGGGATACTGTCGAAAAGGCTTATAATATCTTAAAAGAGCGAAAAATTATCTCTTCAATTAGAGGAAAAGGATATTACATCACGCGAACTAAATTAGAATCGAAAGTAAATATTTTGTTTTTAATTAATAAAGTGAGCGCATATAAGATGAAAACCTACAGCTCTTTTATTAATACTCTGGGAGCCAATGCCCATACAGACCTGCACATTTATCATTGCGACGAAACGCTGTTTTTGAATTTGTTAGACAAATTTGAAGGCGCTTACGATTACTATGTTATTACAACCCATTTTAAAACGGATGAGTTAAAGCATTTAAGTTTTACCGATGAAGTAGCCAAAGCAATCCAGAAAATTCCTGACGAAAAGCTCGTTTTAATGGATAATATAAAACTTGGAATGGAAGGCGAAATTATCAAGATTTATCAGGATTTTGAAAATGACATCTATAACGCTTTAAAAGAAGGGCTTTCGAAAATATCAAAATATAAAAGACTAATTCTTGTATATCCTGAAAAAGCAGTTTATCCTTATCCGCGCCGAATCCTGCATGGTTTCAGAAAATTTTGTGTAGAACATGAAATCAATTTTGAGATTCTGAGCGAAGTTTACGATGATATGATTCTTAAAAAAGGTGATTTGTTTATTACTATTGAAGAATCTGACCTAGTGAATTTAATGAAACAGATTCGCGATGAAGAATATGTTTTAGGCAAAGATATTGGCGTGATCTCCTATAACGACACACCACTTAAAGAGCTTTTAGGAATCACCGTAATGTCGACCGATTTCAATGTAATGGGAGAAACCGCTGCGAGAATGATTTTGAACAAAGAAAAAGGTCAGGTTAAAGTGCCTTTTAATTTTATTGATCGGAATTCTATCTAAGGGGCTAAGGTTCTAAGGCTTTTCCGCATCGTTTGTCATTTCGAGGAACGAGAAATCACACTTGTTTATCTACACAGCTTTTCGCCATTCTTTGTAGTGTTTCTAGTATGATTTCTCGTTCCTCGAAATGATAATGTTGTGTTCATAAAATGCGATAGACGCACTGCTGTGCGTGTCTGCAACAAAACCTCTTGTAAAAAAACCTTAGAACCTTAGTATCTTAGAATCTTAGCACCTAAAATAAAAGCTATTTCTTAACCACCAAAAAAATATTTGGCTTAGGCGCCGGTATCATGTCCTTTCCCATGTAAAAACTTGTATGAGGAGGCTGATTGTAACCTACATTTTGCCAAGCGATACTCAATCTGTATTGAGGATCATGCATCAAAGTGTATTGCCTAATTTCGGTTGGAATTGTCGTAGAATAAATTCGTAATTCTGTATTGTCTTCAGATCTCAGAATCAGCTCTTCTCTCCAGTCTCCAAAAAGATCTGCAGAAAGTGCTGGTGTAGATTTTGTTCCATTATTAGAAACTGCTCCTGTTGCTGTAAACAATCTTCCTTTATCGTATTTATCAATATAATTTGAATTCAGTAATTCTCTTGAAGTGTCACCATCCCAGTAAATTAAAAAATTAATAGAGCTTGGTGCTTTTCCTATCACTTTTCCTTTCATGTCATATAAATTGGGAGAGCCTGACCACCAGCATTGTGCACCTTTTCTAGTCGGGTCAATATTATCTGCTACACCTCTGCCGACATCTTCATTGATTGAATCCGTAAACAAAACCTTTCCATCGGCTGCTGAAAACAAAGTTACTCCAGGTCCAGTTGTTCCGTTTTCTATTTCGTGTATTCCAAAAACCTCTAAACCTGGAACATCCAGATCAAGATCAGAGACATGCAAAGCATCACCGTGTCTAAAACCTGTGGTATACAATCCTTTTCCATTATCGTCAACACACATCGAGCCGTAAATTATTTCATCTTTTCCATCGTTATCTACATCAGCAACTGTAAGTCCGTGATTTCCCATTCCAGAATACGGATTTTCGGCATCTTTACTGTCAAAAACCCATCTCGAAGTTAATTTGCCGTTTTTAAAATCCCAAGCGACTAAAACGGTTCTTCCGTAATACCCTCGGCACATTACAACACTCGGATGTATGCCGTCTAAATATGCAATACAAGCCGTAAAACGATCAATTCTATTTCCTTTTGTATCATTTCCGCCACTGCCTCCATGTCCGCCCCAGCCAGCAAGATCACCTCTTTCAGCAATATAATCTACTGTTGTAATTAGTTTTCCGGTTCTTCCATCAAAAACAGAAAGAAATTCAGGTCCTTTTAAAATTTTTCCAAAAGTACCTGAAGCAGGATCCCTATCGACCCAATCTTTTGAGGCATCTCCTACTACGTTATTTTGGCTGTCCGTTGTTCCGTCGGCCGTTTTACAGACAAATTCTGAAATTCCGTCGCCATCCAAATCATACACCATAAACTGTGTATAATGTGCGCCTTCGCGGATGTTTTTTCCTAAATTAATCTGCCATAAAAACTTGCCTTCTAAAGTATACGCCTGAAAAATAGGAGGATCCGTAATTCCGGTATGCGAATTGTCATGTGCTTTTCCCGTCATATGGACGATCAAATCATATTTTCCGTCTCCATCTAAATCGCCTGTCGAGAGATCATTCGGAATATAACCTTCAACCGGTTTTATAACAATTGACAAATAATCTTTATCTGGACTAGAAGCCGGAATCGTAAAACTTCCTTTTGTATCCGTTTCTTTTCCTTTTAAAACCGTTTTTACAAACCAAGTATTTTCTTCCTGAGCATTTGCCTTTGTATCAAGAAAATTAGTTGCGCCAGTTATAGGTTTATCGTTTAATTTGATTGCTTTTTTTGAACCGCTTTTTCGATATAAATTGAAAGCTAAAGCATCAGAGTCTGTGCCTAAAACGCGCCATCCAATAAAAAATTGGCCTTTGTCTTTTATAGCAATTATGCCTCGATCTAGGTTTTCCATTTGCCTTTGCGCAAAAAGGGAAGCTGATAAAAGCAATAATAGTAGTGGAATTATTTTTTTCATAATTGGCTTAATTATTTTAATTGTAAATTTTCACGCAGATTAATGATTTTAGCAAATTTGCGCAGATTTTTTTAGTCTTCTTGTCATTCCGAGGAACGAGGAATCTACGCGAGTAGCTCCGCAACGAGAATTAAAAATCTTTGTCGAGTTTCGTGTGTGATTCCTCGTTCCTCGGAATGACAAACTAAACTCAAAAACCTTAGCAACTCAGAACCTTAGCAACTTAGTATCTTAGCATCTCTAAAAAAATCAAAACATCTTCTTAAATCCTTCGCTTTTTACTTTCCATGTTCCGTCTTTTGGAAAACCTGGATTTTCTTCCGTATTTCCATCCCAGCCACCGCACATCATGGCAACTGCTGTTAATAAACCTCCGTTTCCGGGAAGATATAACGTCAATCTTTCTGCTTGATAATTATGTCCGTTTTTTAAATACGTATTTGTTGTCACGTTCATAAACAAGGCATCAATTGCTTTTTCAGGCATTTGCAAACGCGCTGCTGTCATTGCTGTCATCGGAAAATCCCAACCCCAAGTTTTATCCCAGGACCAAGTATTCCAAACCAGATCAAAAGTATTTTTCATGATTTTTTTATCCAAAAGAGAAGTTTCAGGCAACATGCCAAAAGTTCCCAAAACAGATGGGTGATCGGTTTTGAATTCTGGGTTTGTGTACGAATCAGTTGCGCTTTCTGTTGCCAGATAAACTTGATTTGCAACGGGTAATGGAGATAACTTAGCCAACACATTTTCCCATTTTTCAGGTACTTTTTGGTTTAATTTTTTCTTCCACACGATTGCTGTTTTTAAGGCCCAATTCCAATAAGCCAATTCATAAGTTGGGTTAAAAGTTTCCATCGCCTTAAAGCGTTCTTGTGCCGGAATTACACCGGGTCCCAAAACATAACGATCGGTTTTACTGTCATAATTTGCAAACGAAGCCATGAAATCTGCTGTTGCAAAAACACGTTCGCTGTATAAATTTAATGTTGCATTTGTTGGTTTGTCGCGGTACATTAATTCGGCATACGTAATAAAATGCGGCTGCTGCCAAAGTAAAAATGATCCCACTGATGACGGACTTTCATTACCATCGGGGTCGGTCATTTTTTGCCATCTCGCGCCTTCAAAACCTTGTCTTTTTGCTATATTTTTTGCTTTGTCAAAAACCTTTTGATACCACGGAAGACTTTTTTCTAATAATTCTGGTCTGCCCCAAAGTGCAAAATGAACACCATGCCACCAATGCATTTCTAAATGCGGTTTGCCATACCAGCTGTTATAAGTTAATCCCGTTTCCTGCGGAGGTACTTTTCCAGTACATTGTACTTTTGTCAAATATTGAGAAAGTATAACTCTTCTTTCCAGTTCTTTTGCACGCGGATCTGTGCTTCCTGAAAAATCTACCGCAGCACCACTTTCCCAGAATTGTTCCCATCTTTTTATACTGCTGTTTTCGATTTCTTCGAAAGATGAATTTGAAACTTTTTTATCTGCTAAAGCAAAAAGACAACTCAATTCTAAAGTATTCGTATTTGATGCTTCAATAACAAAATAATGATCCGAAGTCTTTTTTATCTGCGCATTTCCTTTCCAATTCAAACTGACGTTATACGAAATGCTGTCCATAACATGCGTTATAACAGCTTCTGTTTTTGACTTTTCGACAAGCGTACTTTTATAATCTTCCTTTCCCTCCCATTTTGTTCCCATATCGGCCCAATCTCCAGTTGGAAACGGAATTCTCAAACTTATTTTTAAGCGTTTTTGCTGTAATAAATCTGATTTTACTTTTACGCCAATTGCGTCTTTTTGCTGATGTGAAACCGTTAAAACGGTGACTGGAATTCCTTCAACTTCAAAATAACTTTCTATTTCTCCAGTCCATAAATTCAACTTTTGAGAAATCGATTTTATGTCTGATGGGATTACTGCACTTCCGTCTTTTTTGATAATTTCAAAACCTAAATTTCCCAATTGCAATAAATGAGGATTTTGGCGAAACCAATTTACCGCTTCAACTTTTCGAGCGGGCTCTTTTATCTGAACGGTGTATGAAATATCCCTTCCATACTGTTTGTAATCTTTTAAAGTTTCTGAAAATTTATAACCATTTGTGTTCTTATAACTGTCCCAGCCCCATTCCGACTGTGTTCCAAGCGGAATTCCGTGCTGATAGGTTTTTGGAAAAGTCTGCAGTCCAGTAGCATCAACAGTAAAAGCAAAAGCACCGTTTCCGACAGTTAAAGAAGCCAAAGTATCTATAGCAGAAATTTGAACATTATGGCGATTTACTAATGCTTTTCGGTCAATTTTCTGCTGTGCCGATAACGAAATCGCAATTAGAAATAAAGTAATTAAAAGTTGTTTTTTCATTTTGGTTATTTTTTTAACAGTTACAGTTCTCACAGTTTTGTCATTTCGACGAAGGAGAAATCACACTAGTAGCTAGACAAAGATTGGCGACATTCTGTGAAGAATTTCTAGTGTGATCCCTCGTTCCTCGGGATGACAATATTGTGTTATAAGAAAATAAAATAGTCCTTCATATTTCGTTTTTCTCATTCCACATTATCTACTTTTCAAATTGACACATTCTCTAATTAAACTAATTATCTAACTAAAGTCAAACTCA
Source organism: Flavobacterium sp. KJJ (assembly GCF_000708595.2). Taxonomy (GTDB): domain Bacteria; phylum Bacteroidota; class Bacteroidia; order Flavobacteriales; family Flavobacteriaceae; genus Flavobacterium. The sequence continues at coordinate 259,156 of NZ_JARP01000004.1, forward strand.
TCAAACCAATCACCACATCATTGGCAATTGTTTTAAGAGTCAGGCTTTTTAATGTTTTATTTTTGTTTAGTGGCAAATCTAAAATTGTTGCAGCACCACCGTCAACGCCATAATTTGTAAATCCTTTTATGATGCTGAAATGGTTAAAATTCCTTGAAACTTCACCTGATTTCAGATAAACTCTTGGCGGTTTTGGAGCATTTGTGGTAAACGCCAATCCGTCTGTAAAATAATCCTGTTCGATTGGCCACCAGTTTTCTGGATTTTTTAACTGTAAAATCTCAAAAGTTCCGTCTGTATATTCGAATTTTATTTCGCCATTTATCATACGGCTTTGCATTGGGTTTGTTGTTCCGGCAACCATAAAATAAGCGTGTGAAGCTTTTCCGTCAAGCGGTATATTAATGCTTTCAGGATAATTATCCCACATAGAAGTGAAAACAATATTTTTCTGATTTTCATCAGATGGTGTTTGAAACGAAATCCCTTCTGGAGTTCTAATCTGTCCGTTTGCTTTTGCTTTTTGGCGCAAGCCAGAATCATCAATTTTTACAGCTAAATTTGGATAACACCAATTCCCAATTCCTTGTTTTGGAAGTTGGATTGACGTGGTTTTGGGTCTTGGTGATACATATTCGTTATTAAAAATATGGGTAACTTTTGCATTAAAAAAAGCTGAAAGCGAAACTGTTTCAAATTTATTTTTAGAATTTAGAGGGATATCCCAATTCGTAAAAGTTATTTTTTGAATAACTTTTGAATCGTTCTTTATTGAAAAGCTATTTGTTCCCGGCATTAAATCCTGAACGGGAATTTGAATTGATTGCTGCTCTTTTAAATCTAAAATAATTTTATCCTGATTTTCTTTAACGGAAGCATCAAAAACCACATTTCCTTCAATCTTTTGGTTTGTATTGTTTTTAAGCGAAATTTCTAAAATACTATTAGAAAGTTTTACCTGCGATTCAATTTTAGATTTTAGTATAATTTCTAAAGGATGCCACCATGCAAAATCACCTTGTTTCAGCTGCAAAAAAAACATCTTATTTCCATCTCCATTTACAGTAGAATGAAAAGTTTTCTCTGTCTTCGAAATTTCTCCTAAAAAAGATTGCGGATCATAAACCGAAACAATTTCAGCTTTAGCCGTTATTAAATGCAGTGCGTCGCCTGAAGCATAATTTAATTTCGAAAACATTTTTTCTAGAGTACCGCCTTTCCAATTTATTTTAATGTCATAAACTGAATTATAAGGCGCTTCGATACTAATTTTTGGTGCTCCGATACTTTCCGGAATCACTTTCCAACTCTGAGCTTTTCCGTTTACGGTAATGCTTTCGATTCCGTCATAAGGGGCGCTAAGAACCAATTTTAAATTCATTTTTGAAGTAAAATGATTTTCAATATGATAAATGTCTGTCTTATTTTCTCTTTTAAAAGAAAAAGAAACATCCGGAATTTCTAAAGAAGCATTATCCCATTTTGAAGGAAAACCGGGCTGAATAGTCAAAACTCCAGCGATTGCGTCAGGCTGAATTCCGTACAAACCTTCAACCAAAGTTCTCGACGCCATACCAATTGGGTCTGCAAAATCTCGGTACAATTCACCTCGCATTGCATCTTGATACATCAGCTGTTCAAAACCTCCTGGCGAAGGACTGAGATACATACTTTCTATCAATGCACTTTCCCACATTGTGTAAGCTTTATCGGCTTCTCCTCCTTGCCAGAAAGCCAAAGAAGTATGCAATTGTTCAGCCAAAGCCACATTATTGATCGACCAAGTATACGGCTGCCAATTTGTTGTACTAATTACATAAAGGTCTTTTTTATCTAATCCTTCGGCCGAAATGGGTATATGCGGAATCTGATTATCAATATAACTCAACATTTGATAACTCTCAAAAGGCGTTGACAATTCAGAATCGATTGTATGGTAAATACTCCAGATTCCTGGCGTTTCATGTAATAATCTGTTTCCTAGAGCATCTTTATATTCGGCAAAAATTCCTTTATTTTTTAGCCAAAGCTGATTATTTGTGGCTTTTATAATTTTATCCGCTTCCGCAGAAAATGGATTGGCATCTTCGTTTATATTTTTAGCAATTTCTGCAACTGTCTTATTCGCGTAATAATTATAAGCTGAGGAATGAATCACGCCTCCTCCGCTATATTGTAAAGCATCGCTAGCCCAAATCGACGCATAAGCATCATAAAGTCCGTCGCCATCTGCATCAAAATTTCTTTTTTCCCAATCTAAATGTCTCTGAATGGTTGGCCACATTTCTTTTATAAAAGTGGTATCACCTGTCCATTTAAAATGACGCAACATTTCGTCTATAAAAACCAAATTCATATCGTAATGATGCGGAATCGTATTTTTATTCGGGCTACGGCTGATGTAACCGCTGCTGAACATAGATGTTCCCATTTCTTCTTTCTGGCGTGCTAAATTTTTTTCAGTATCAAAAACAACTGGGCCGTTTGCTGGCGTTGTAACCTGCGAATTGCTGTAACTCGAGAAATGTGATTTTGCACGGTCGTGCCATCCTAAAGGATCTGCAGTATATGCGCCGCGCCACGCGTTCAGGTACATTCTCCATGCAATTGCGCCGTGGAGATAAGCTGGACTTTCCCAAATTCCGTCAGCCGCTATTGAAAGAGCTGAACCTAAAGTATTAATATAAGGATCCGGCGTTACTACTTTAACTCTGTTTGCTAAAAGCGCTGTTTCTTGAACTGATTTATCAAAAAGCTCTGCTAAACCTTTTTGCGAAACATTAAGTTTTAAATCTTCTGTAGAAAATAGCCAATAAATATCTTTTTGAACATTTTTTGTTTTTCCAGTAATTACTGGCAAAGATTCTGGCTTAGCATTATAAAGTTCTAAAGGCGAATTTTGCTGATTTGCATTGGCTAAATGTGTTTCTGAGTCGGGAAAAAAGCCAAACAGACTTTTATTGTTTCCTGTTTTTTGTTTGTTGCTTTCTGAACCGTATTCCAGTAAAAAAGATTCCTTATTTAAAGTGTATTTATTATTGATGCAATATTCAGGCTGTAAATAAAAGACCGATTCTGGATCTGCACCGATATCGCCGTCACGACTGAACTTCTTTCCGGTTGCACCGCCAAAAGTCCAAAGTAAATTAATTTTTTTATCAATATTTTTACCATAAGCTTTTACAATAAAACCTTCTTTTTCTTTTAAAGCGACAACTTCAATAAAGAGCTTTCCGTTTCCTAAAATCGGATCTTGAATTTCGTAACGCATGGTTCCCAAAACATAACGAGTATCAATTTTTGATGCTTCGGTAATCCATTTGCTTACTTTTCCATTTATCAAACCTAATTTAAGATTTCCTCCCATTCCTGGCATGTACATTGCAAATTCAGGCAAATCGCCCGTTTCGACTCTAAATCCGGTATTAGAACCGTATAGAGCACGATTGAATTTTCGGGTACCATTTTTTAGTACAAAACTATTTCCATCAGGCTCATAATGAATTTTGCGAACTGCTTTTTCCTGCCCAAATGTTATAACTGAACATAAAAGGAACAACCCAATTAGAATTTGAATAGAATGCCGTTTTGTTTTCATAAAATGGTAAAAATGACTAATTATAAATAAACATAAAATAAAATTATTATGTATTTATTTTATTGATTCAATAATTATGATGCAATTTCTTTGTTTTTTTGTGGTATAGTATCCTGTACCTACCTGATTCATTAAATATAAAAACTATATTAAATTTTAGCGATTTCAAATTGTTTTTAACATCATAGTACAGGATAGTATATCAAAAATGAACCGCTAGATTTGAAAATCAAATAAATTAAAATCTCAAAAAAATTGATAAAAATTAGAATATTACTCGTCTCTTTTTGTCTTTGCATGCCAGCTGTTTTCTTTGCTATGCATTCAAATGGAAATTTAATTTTATCAAAAGAAATTTCGGCCGATAGTACTAAAAATACTAAACCTCTATTATTTCAATTTGGAACTGTTTTAAAAACTTCAAAAGCAAAAATCATAAATAATGCTTTGGTTTATAATTCAACTTTAGGATATGGCTTTGATTTTAACTCAGTTTCGAATGTAAGAATCAATTCTAATTCTTTTTCTGTTGAAAAACCAACCTATTTTTCAGTAAAACTTCCTGAAGGAAATTATAAAATTGAAGTTCTGCTCGGAAGTTCTGAAAAAGAATCAAATGTTACTATAAAAGCAGAATCGCGACGATTAATGCTTGATCAGCTTTTTATTAAAAAGGGAAAAACAGTTACCAAAATTTTCAATGTAAATGTGAGAAATCCAAAAATAGATGACAATCTGAATGTTACTCTAAAAGATAGAGAAAAAGATATTTTAGATTGGGATGATAAACTGACACTAGAATTTTTGGGAGAAGCATCTATCCAAAGTATAAAAATTACGCCAAAAGATAATCTTACCGTTGTTTATTTAGCGGGAGATTCAACAGTTACAGATCAAGATGTTGAGCCTTGGGCCTCTTGGGGACAATTTATCACAAACTATTTTGATGATTCTGTTGTGGTATCAAATTATGCTTATTCTGGTTCAGCACTGAGTTCTTTTAAAGCTGGAAACCGCTTAAAAAAGATTCTTACTAAAATTAAAAAAGGAGATTATTTATTTGTCGAATTTGGGCATAACGACGAAAAAATAAAAGGCGAAGGAAATAGCGCATGGGGGTCGTACTCCATCTTATTAGCCGAATTTGTTCAGTCAGCCAAAGATAAGGGTGCAATTCCGGTTTTAGTAACGCCAACACAGCGCCGGTTTTTTAATGAAAACGGAACTTTAAAAGAAACACACGGCGAATTTCCTGATGCGATGCGCGCAGTTGCACAAAAAAATAAGATTGCGCTTATTGACATTACCAAAATAACAACAGAATTATACGAAGCTTGGGGCGACGAACCTTCTAGAAAAGCTTTTGTGCAATATCCTGCCAATACTTTTCCAGGACAAGAAAAAGCTTTGGATGACAATACTCATTTTAATAGTTTTGGAGCAAATGAGATCGCACTTTGTGTACTAAGCGGCATTCGTGAGCTTGATATTCCATTAAAAAAACAGATTAAAAAAGAAATACCAAATTACAATCCGAAAAAACCAAATTCTATTTCGAACTGGACTCTACCAATCAGTGCTCGCTTTGAAATTTCAAAACCAGATGGCAATTAACCATCAAAGAATTCAATTACTATGCTGCTAAAAAACACTATCAAAAACCTCTCTATTATTGCGTTTACGCTTTTTCTGACCCAAAACAGCAACGCACAGCAAACAGATAAAATTTATCTTTCCGGAAAAGATTTTGAACATCCTGTACAATGGGATTTTTATTGTACGGAAGGAAATAACAGTAAAACCTGGTCTAAAATAAATGTTCCGTCGCAATGGGAACTAGAAGGTTTTGGGGAATATACATATGGAAGATGGTACAAAGAATTGAACCAAAAAGAACCAAGCAAAGAAGAAGGCTTATACAAATACGAATTTGAGGTTCCTGCTGAGTATAAAGGCAAAGATGTTCTGATTGCTTTTGGAGGGGCTATGACGGATACAGAAGTTAAAGTAAATGGAAAACTGGCGGGAGCAATTCATCAAGGCGGTTTTTATGAATTTAAATATGAGATTTCAACTTTACTAAAATATGGTGTTAAAAATACTTTAGAAGTTCATGTCTGGAAACATTCTGCCAATAAATCAGTAAATGCAGCAGAAAGAAGAGCAGATTGGTGGCTTTTTGGAGGTATTTATCGTCCGGTTTGGCTGGAAGTTTCTCCTAAAACTCACATTGAAAATATTGCCGTGAATCCAAAAATGGATGGTTCTGTGACTGTTGATTTGGATCTTAAAAATATTTCTAAAAACACAACTTTAGAAGCCACTCTTAAAGGTTTAAATGGAGAAAATTTTCAAACTTTTACTTTTCCGATTAAAGCAAAAAGCATAAAAGAATCGATTGCAGCGCAATGGAAAAATATTAAACCTTGGAATCCCGAAAATCCTAATTTATATGATTTGCAGTTGGTTTTAAAACAAAACGGAACTGCAATTCATCAATACAATAAACGCATTGGTTTTAGAACTTTAGAATTTAAAAAACAAGACGGAATTTATGTCAACGGTACTAAAATTCTGATGAAGGGAATCAACCGCCATTCTTTTTGGCCTGAAGGCGGACGAAGCACCAGCAAACGCATCAGCGAATTGGATGTCAAATTAATCAAAGACATGAATATGAATGCGGTTCGCGGGCATTATCCGCCGGACACGCACTTTTTAGAAGTTTGTGATTCGCTAGGTCTTTTTGTTTTGAATGAATTAGCTGGCTGGCAAAACTCGTACGATACTGAGACTGGAGCCAAATTAGCGAATGAAATGATTACACGCGATGTGAATCACGCCTCTGTAATTATTTGGGATAACGGAAATGAAGGCGGTTGGAATTATGATACTGATAAGGTTTTTGCAGAAAAAGATCCACAAAAGAGAATTGTAATTCATCCTTGGGCTGATTTTAATGGCTGGGACACACATCATTACCCTACTTATTTAACTGGAATGCATCGTTTTAACGCAGGTGAAAATGTATTTTTTCCAACTGAATTCATGCACGGAACATACGATAACGGACACGGCGCAGCCCTGGAAGATTTCTGGAACCGCTATAAGGAAAGTCCGCTTTTTGCTGGAGGCTTTATGTGGGCAATGCTCGACGAGGCTGTAAAACGCTCAGATTGGACAGGAGATGTAAAATTTGACTCAAAAGGTTCGCTTGCCGCGGATGGAATTCTTGGACCTCACCGTGAAAGAGAAGGAAGTTATTATACAGTTAAAGAAGTTTGGGCGCCAATTCAGTTTCAGCCGAAACAGGTTTCAGAAGATTTTGACGGATCGTTCCTCATTAAAAATGAATATCTTTTTAGTAATTTGAATTCTTGCAAAATGGAATTTAAAGTATTAAAAGCAGATAATAATGTACTTTACACAAATGGAACTTCTAAAGAAATAAATGAAGGAAAAATTGAAATTCCGAGTATTGATCCAGGTGAAACACGCAAAATTCAATTTGCGGTTCCGAGCAATTTTGCGGAAGGCGACATTTTATCGATCTCAGCTTATGATCAATTCAATAAAGAAATTTATACTTGGACTTGGCCTATTCATAAAGCTAAATTTTATGCTGCTAAATTTTTAGCCGTTCAAAATACAAAAGCAAAAGCAACTGGCGTAAAATCCGGAAATGAAATCACATTAAAAGGAAGCGATGTTACCGTTACGTTTGATGCTGCAACTGGAGAAATCAAGTCTATTAAAAACGGAACATCAACTATTCCGCTTACAAATGGACCTCGCCCAATTGGTATGAAAGCAAAATTAAAAGATATTCAGCTTTCGCAAGAAGGAGATAAAGCTGTTTGCAGTGTTTCGTATGCTGGCGGATTATCTTCTATAAAATGGATTATGGAACCGGACGGAAGATTTAAAATGGAATTAATTGCCCTTAAAAATGCATCTGGAGGAGAAGGTTTTGACGGTGCTTTTTTTGAAGATAAAATCAGTGCTTTTGGAATTACGTTTAGTTTTCCTGAAAAAGAGGTTACTGGCATCAAATGGTTTGGAAGAGGTCCGTATCATGTTTGGAAAAACAGAATTAAAGGAACAACTTACGGTATTTGGGAAAAAGAATATAACAATACCATTACAGGTGAAAGTTTTGAGAATCTAATTTATCCTGAATTTAAAGGATATCATGCCAATTTATTGGGAGCAAATTTAAAAGCAGGAGCATCTTCATTTAAAGTTTTCAGTGAAAATGATAATTTATTTTTGAGATTATTTACGCCTGATTTGCCGAAAAATGGCTTTGCAGGAAGCAACCCACAACCGGCTTTTCCGGAAGGAGATATTTCATTTATGTATGAAATTCCAGCAATGCGAGATTTTAAACCTTTAGAACAGCAAGGACCTCAAAGTCAGCCGACAAATATTCGCATTAAAAGCGGAGATGACGGAATTAAAATGAATTTGTGGTTTGATTTTAGAGATAAGATTTAGTTTCAGTTTGAAAACTAAGGCATTTAACCGCAAAGTACGCAAAGATTTTTACGCTTAGTGTGTATAGAAAGCACAAAGTTCGCAAAGCTTTGTATAGACTTAGCTTTGCGAACTTTGTGCTTATAAACATAATATTAGATAAAAAACCTTGCGGCCTTTGCGGTAAAAAACACCCAATATTCATAATTTACAATTCAAAATATGAAATCAATTAAAATACTTTCTGCTTTAATTTTAGCAGTATTATTTTTCAATTTTACACCAAAACAAAACGATAAACCTACAGTATATCTGGTTGGTGATTCGACCGTAAAAAACGGAAAAGGCGACGGATCTGGCGGGCTTTGGGGCTGGGGAGATTATATTGGGCAATTTTTAGACACTACAAAAGTTAATGTTGAAAATCACGCTTTGGGCGGTACCAGCAGCCGAACATTTCAAGATAAAGGTTTGTGGATTGAAGTCCTGAACAAACTCAAAAAAGGAGATTATGTACTGATTCAATTTGGACATAACGATGACGGACCTGTTAATGATACTATTCGTGCTCGCGGCACAATTAAAGGCATTGGAAAAGAAACGCAGGAAATAGACAATTTGCTTACCAAAAAACACGAAACCGTTCACAGTTACGGCTGGTATATTCAGAAAGTGGTGCAAGAGGCAAAATCCAAAGGAGCAATTCCGATTATTTGTTCGCCGATTCCTAGAAACGACTGGAAAGACGGAAAAGTACCAAGAAATAACAAATCGTACGGTTTATGGGCCAAACAAATAGCTGAGAAAGAAAAGGTTACTTTCATCAATTTGAATGAAAAAATGGCGCTTGAAATGGAGAAATTCGGCGAGCAAAAAGTAACTGGAACTTATTTTTACAAAAAAGATCACACACATACTTCTGCAAAAGGCGCTGTACTTTCGGCTTCAGTAATAATCAATGAATTAAAAGAGAGCAAAAATTCTTTAAAAAATTATGTTTTAGGAAATCCAAAAATCGTACTTCCAGCTAAGAAAAAAGTATTTTTAATTGGCGATTCTACAATGGCAAGCAACGACGGCAATGCAGATGCTGTTGGCTGGGGAGTTGCTTTTCCTAAATATTGCGATACGACACGAATTGAAGTCACCAATAAAGCTCGCGGTGGCAGAAGCACTAGAACATTTGTTAATGAAGGGCTTTGGGACGAAGTAAAAAAACAGCTTGAACCTGGAAATTTTATTATAATTCAATTTGGACATAATGATGCCGGAGCAGTCGACAAAGAAAAATTAAGAGGATCCTTAAAAGGTAATGGCGACGAAACTCAAGAAGTAATACGCCCTGACGGCTCAAAAGAAATTGTAAATACTTTTGGGTGGTATATGGCAAAATTTATTCGTGAAGCGAAAGAAAAAGGTGCTATTCCTATTGTTTTAAGCCAGACACCAAGAAATGAATGGCCAAACGATAAAGTAGAACGCCGAACGGATACTTACGGAAACTGGTCGAAAATTGCAGCCGATAAAGAAGGTGCATATTATATTGATTTAAATGAAATTGTTGCCTTAAAATATGAAGTTTTGGGTAAAGAAAAAGTAAAATCCTTTTTCCCAAAAGATCATACACATACGGGTTTAGAAGGTGCAACTCTAAATGCACTAACTGTTGCAGAGAGCCTTAAAAAATTAAAAGATTGCAATTTGAAAGATTATATTGAAATACCTAAATAATTGTTAGTTGTTAATGGTGAATTGTAAAATGCAGTTTGAGATGTTTCTAAGTAATTTCACAATTCATAATTAACAATTCATAATTAACAATTAAAAAAAAACCTCGTTTAATTACTTAAACGAGGTTTTATCTTTTGAATACAAAGTATTATTTTTTTGATTCTTCGATAGAAACTTTTCTGAATTCTTTTAAAAGTTTTTCAATTTCCAAAGTAGCTTTACGAGCTCTTGGTCCAGCAGCTTTAATACCTTTTTCAGTTAAAGATTCAGCTTCTGCTTTAAATGCGTCAATTTCGGCGTTGATTTTTACTAATAGATCTTTCATGCTTATACTTGTTAAATTAAGGCGCAAAAATAAATGTTTGCTGGAAAGATAACGCACGTTTAGTGTTAAAATTATACCTATTTTAGACTATTGCGTTAATATTAATTTTACAAAGGCCATTGATACTTCACAATCAGATCATTACAAAATTATAAAAAGAAAAAATATTTTCCATACAACTCACTTTTAGTCGATTATTACATTCTTAAGGCAATTTACATCTCATAAATAATAACACACAACTTAATTAAAAGGTATTTCATAAGAACTTCCTTCAGAGGCAAAATACAATGCAAGCTGATCCAGAACAATTCCGGTTTGATTGACTTCTATTTTAATCGTATGCTTTCCTTTTTCTATTTTAGTGGCTGGTAGTTTTACAATTGTGCTGTTTCTCAACACATTTTCTTTCCAGGTGTTGTCGCGGTCTTTTGTATTGGTTTTAAAAAACTGAGTCGTGTTTTTATCTACTTGTATTCCGATTTCATGATCAAAATTATTAGCATGGGTTGGCAGTAATCGAACTTCAATTTCATATTCTCCAGCATTTTCAATTACAAATTCATAAGTCAAAAAAGGTTTTTCAGTTTTAAAATACTGCTGTTTCAGCGGAAATAAAGTAACTGCATTATTGCTGTATCCTAAACCGTTGATTGTTTGCCACTGAAAGTTTTTAAATCCTTTTTGGGAAACAAATTGATTGGCTTGAATGGCAATTCTGTTTCCTGATATTTTCTTGTCTTCTTTTGAAAATATATTGTTTTTAAGCGAATCAAAAACAGGCAAATTTCTCGGATGCATTGACATCATATTGTTCCATTTTCCGTTGCTTAATTTTGTATTGTAGAAATCAGTGAGTTCTTTTATTTCCTGATAGGCTTTCGCACTTAAAACCTCGAATTTTTGTTTTTGATTTGCATCTGAAGTCGTTGTAGCTAAATTCCAATATAAAAATTTATGATTCATATAAGAAGCTCCTTTTATGGGATAAACTACTAGTTGAAACCAAGCGTCCTTTCGCTCTGACGGAATCAAAACAGATAGGCTGTCTACTTTTTCCATAAGTTGATCATAGGCTTTGATTCGGCTCCAAATTTCTGCTGTCGAAAAATCAGAAAGCTTTACAGGAGTTGTTGGTTCAGTTTGGCTCCAGCCCATATATTCAGGTTTTCTTAGAAAAGCCAAACGGTAATATTCTTCAAAAACTAAACTCAAATCCGCACTTACTTTTTCTGTAAATTCTCTTGAAGCCCAATTTTTTAAATATTGATGAAGTCCATCTGATTTTATGCTGTTGATGTTCCAAGCCATATCTAGAAAAAGTTCTATATCATATTCTGCTGGCTTTATATCGCCCACATTTACAATCCACATTTTCTTTGCGCCATTTTCATAAGCTTTATTCATTTCATACCAAATTAATCCCGGCTCCATGGTGCTCAGCCAAAGATAATCGTGAGGTCTTCCCCAATAACTGATATGATAATAGACCCCGCTCCCTCCTGCTCTCTTTTGTTCGTTTTCATTGCTCAAACGTCGAATATAACCGTAATTATCATCAGGCCAAACCAAGGTTATATCGTCTGGAACTTTTAGCCCGTTATCATACAATTCTAAAACTTCTTTATACGGAACAAAAGCTTGCGGAATAGCTGACAATGGTTTTTTGAAGGTTTTTGAAAGCATTTCACGCTGATTGACAATAATTTTCTCGACCATTTCAATCGATGCTGCTAAATCTTTGGCACCTTCCATTTTGCTGTCGTGAACGCCACGCATACCTAAAGTCATAATGGTTTCGTTTTGCGCGTTTTTTAATTCATCTAAACGATCTTGCCAATATTTATCAACTTGAGTTTTATTGGTAAAATAATTATAGTCTCCATTAATTTTAGGTTTCCACTCGTCAACATTATTGCGGAGCATTGGTTCTGCGTGCGAAGATCCGATGACAATATGGTATTTTTGCGCCATTTCCTTATTCGCCGGAAGGGTAAAAAAGCCTTTTGTTGACGGATGCATTGCTGGCCAAATCGTATTTGCTTTTAATCGCAATAATAACTGAAATATCTTTTCATACGTTTTTGGTCCAATATCTCCTGTTTCCGGTTCAAATGTTTTGGCGGCCCAAGGCTGTAATGCCCAATCTTCATCATTTAAAAAAATACCTCGATATTGAATTGAGGGTGAAGAAATTATTCCGTTTTGAGGCAATTGCAACGAAAGATTTTCTTTTTTAATCGAACGAACATCTGCCCACCATTTCCACGGAGAAATTCCTAGCTGTTCTGCAATCTCAAAAACAGCATAAACAGTTCCTCTAACATCACTTCCTGTAACTAGTAGGTTTTCTTTTTCTTTTTTGATCGAAAATTTTTCCCATTGATTTGAGAATTCTTTTTGATTTATTTTTGATTTTAAAAGACTTGAAGAAGCTTGTCCTATATAAATGCCACTTTTAGAAATTGAATTTGTCTGAATAATTTCTAGACGTTTTCCGGTTATTTCTTTAACATCATCTGCCAATTCATTTACTGCCCAAACAATTAATGGATCCGTATTTTTGTCAATATAAATAGACGTTGTTTTATTTGAGTCGGCAACGGAAAAGTCAACGAAGCTTTTATTCTGGCTGTAGGAGTTTAAAGTTACTAAAGCAAAAATATATAAGAGTATTTTATTCATTTTATGATAATGTTTGAATTGTAATAGCGCACAGATTTTACTGACTTAGCAGGTTTACGCTGTTATTTTCTCCAGTTTTGCGATTATAGGCAATGACAAAGTTTGGTTACTTTGTGTTAGACGCACTGCTGTGCGCCTCTACAGAAAGCCTTTGAACCTCTGAACCTCTTAATTTTAATCCACAAGCACTTTGTTAACATAAACATTTTTAAAAGTTACTCCGTTAATCAGGCTTTTATCGATATCTGTTTTTACTGATTCTATTTTTAAATTCTCGAAAGTGAAGTTTGATAAACGCACATTTGGATCGTTTTCTACTTTATAAAACATTTCGCATTTAAGTTCAATATTCTTCAGAGTAACATTATTGCCATAAGAAAGTGGAATATCAGGACGGCCTTTTAAATCAAAAAACTGTTTCCATCCTAAAATAGCCAAACCATTTTTAGTTTGTCCTTTAATGTCTTCAAGCCTAATAAACTCGTAAAGCTGTGGTGTATCAGGCCTCATTTTAAGATGCAATAAAATTGAAGGTCCGTCAACCTCGCAATTACGCATAATTATGTTTCGGTTATGAATCGCCTCGCTTCCGTTTGTCAATGCTGAATGGCAATATCCAAATTTACAATCCTCAATGATGATATTGGTATTTGGCCCATTATTTTTATCTTGATCTGCATACGGACCCTTTCCGCCTTTTAATGCTACAGCATCATCATTAACAGACATATAACTCCCTTTTATAAGTACATTGGTACAAATGTCAAGATCTATGGCATCCGTACTTGGAGCATCTCCCTTTTTGTGCGGAGAGAAAATATAAGTATCTAATATTTTTACATTATTGCATTTGTAGAAATGATTTGTCCAAAAACCTGAATTAATCAATTTTACATCCTGAAATTGTACGTTGTTTGAATTCCACACAAAAACCAATCTTGGTCTTGAAACTTCTAGATTGGTACATTTCGGATTCTCTTTTCGGCGTGCCCAAAAAGCATCCCAATATTTTTTTCCATTTCCATTGATAGTTCCTTTCCCTGAAATCGAAAAATTATCAACTCCGTAAGCGTTTACCAAAGCTGGAAAATAGTCCAGATTTTGTCCTTCCATTCTTGATGGCATAATTGGAAAATCAGCAATATTATCAGAGCCTTTCAAAACTCCGCCTTCACTAACATATAAAGACGTTTTTGGTTTAAAAAACAAAGCACCGCTCAAGAAAACACCTTTAGGAATTACAATAACGCCTCCGCCATTTGCAGACGCTTTATCAATCACTTTTTGAATGGCAACTGTCTGCACTTTTGTACTGTCTTTGCTAATACCAAAATCTGTAATTGTGTATTTTTTTCCTAAATCCTTCAATTGAAGTTTGGTATAATCTTTAAACCAAGCTGAAATTGCTGTTCCGTCTGGAAAGCTGTCGTTTTGATATTTTTGAGAAAATGCAAATTGAGAAATCCCCAAAATACAAATGACTAGTGTTATTAATCTTTTCATTGTATGCTTTTTTTTGATATTTATTTTTTAATTTTAATCTGATGCAGCGAAATATTATTTCCTGTACTTCCGTAATTGGTCTTCTTTTTATCAGACCAGTTTGGCCTTTCTCCTGTAACCGAAACGATTAATTCATAATTGTTTTTTTTCAAAATAGGAGATTTAAATACTTGTACTAAATCTGAAGACTTACTGTACATATCGATAATTGCTGTATACATTGTATTTCCTTTTTTATCTGTTAAAACCACTTTTGCATAACCATTTTCAGGACCAACAAAACTTGTTAAACCAATTTGCTGTCCTTTAAATTTTATTGAAAATGAAGCATTTTTGTCATCAGATTTGCTTTCTAAAAGCATATTTCCATTATCAGTATGAATCCACTTCCCTAAATATTGAATTTCTTTATTAGTGTTTTTGATAATTTTATCTCTATTCTCCACAATAGTTACAACTCCTGTTGAAGTATTTATTCTCCAAGCTTCTTGAAATTTTGACATTGATACAGAAGTTCCTGCAATTGAAAGCGGCTGCCAAACGTAAGTTGCTGACGAGACTTGCTTAGGAAAAGACCAGCGATCACCCATAAACATATAAGTTGTTTCCTTTAAACCTTGTATGGGCAATACAAATGTGGATTGAGAATTCCATGTTAACGTATTTTCTGGAGCAACTAATCCTTGAGAAATCCACGGCCCTTTTAGAGAATTTGAAGTATAATAATAATTGTCATTTTTTTCCCAGCTTGTCAAATGCGATCCTATAAAATAATAAATATCATCTTTTTGAAACAGCGTTGGCGACTCAAATCCAGACGTTATATTTTCGTTTACTCTCTCTGTAATCGATGTAAAATCATCACTTAATTTATAAATTTCACCGCCGTGAACTAAGACATATCCAGAACCATCATCATCTTGAAAAGTTCCCATGTCCCATTTTTTAATTGGTTTTCCCTGAAACAAAAGCGGACCTTTAAATACATAAGGACCTTTTATTTCTTTTGAAACTGCATAACCCACAAACTGATCTTTATACGTTAAACTATCAGCGTGCATGTACATAATGAATTCTCCCGTTTTAGGGCATTTCATAACTTTTACTCTTTCTCCCACTCGATTTGGACCCAGTTTTCCAGATTCTTGTGCAGGAAGTGCAACACTTTCAAATTTCCAATTATAGAGATCTTTAGAAGAATAACAGTTGAATCCAGCAAATGCGTTGCTGGTGTCCGTATGTGATTCACCAAAAAGATAAAAAGTATCTAATTCTTTTATAATATTTGCGCCGTGTGCGCTTACAATATTTCCGTTTTGGTCAAACCAAGGAACTCCAGAATAAATGGCATCCATTTTGGCTGTGTCTTGCGCAAAAGAAACCGCTGTATTGCTTGCAAAAACAATACAAATGATGAAATACCTCAAAACGAAATAATTATTTTTAAACATTTTACTAATTACTTTTTGCTAATTATTTTAGCTTTTCAGAAGTTAATTTTCGTCCTTATTTACGCTTCAGCCAATCTTTTGGAACGTTTACAATACAAATATTCAGTGTCCTATTATCCTCAGAAAGCATTGCCGATTGAATTTCTATTTTTGTTCCGTCTCTGTTAAACGTAGGATGAACGTGATCTGCAGCAGTTTCTTTATGTCCAGTGGTCAGCATCATCATTTCGTTTGTTTTTCTATCGATTAAATATAAGCTTCTTGAGAAATCGTCTCCAACTGCCCATCTTCCGTCAGAAGAGCCGTGTACGTGCCATAAACCACTTCCGCTTTTGGTTTGTCCGGCAATAATCATTTCTCTGGTTCTTAAATTTACAATTGCTAAACCTGTTGGTTTTTCGCGTGTTCCAGAATTTCCCCAATTGCTTTCCTGACCTGGATTCTGCGGATTTTGAACTTCTTTGCTGTCTGTTACTTCAGCTGGAGCTTCTTTTTGAATATCAATTTTTCGATGTCCCATAATTGCCATCGCAACCTCGTCCTTAGAAATAACTACTTCATGTGTAACCCATTCAAAATCAGATTCTGGATATAAAGGTCTTAGACCAGATCCATCTGCCATTACTGTCCAAGTTCTTTGAGGTGATTTTCCTCCAGTTTCCCAGCAAAAAACAAGTTCTCTTGGATTCCAAATATTTGACTGAATGTGTCCGACCTGAAAGGGAACAGAAATTACATGTTTCAGTTCTCCTGTTTTTATATTCATACTGCTAATCCCGCCCGGACCAGCGCCCATATTTCTTGGTCCAAAACTTTTTTCTATTTTAATATTCGGATCTAAATGTCGTGCTGCCTCTTCTTTTCCAATTCTAAAATAAACGCGCTCTTCATCTGCATCTAAAGCCATATCGCCAGAAGCGCCCATTTCTGGATTCGTTGTACCGCAAACGCGCTCGTAAGCCGAAACAGGTTTCATTTTTCCAGCTTGACTGTCAGTAAAAACAGCTTCTAGATTAACCTCAATAATCTGCATTTTATCGCCGTCGGCTTTTCTCATAAAATACAACTTCATCGATTTTTGCGCGATACATAAAGTTCCGGTATAACCTCCTTCTGTAACTTGAACCATGATACCTGATTTTTCGTTAACAGCCATTGCTTCGCCATTTGCTCTTTTAGTTCTAAAGATGAGCCATTCTCCATCTGAAGACCATTGCGGATGCGTGGGATAGGTTTTAGAATCTCCAGCCGACTTAGTGGTTAAAAAGATTAAATCGATACCTGTAACCGGATCTTTGATTATCTTTTTTTCTGATGGAAATCGTTTTCCTATCTGGCAAAAAACTGTTAAGCTAAATAATAGGAAAAGTATATTTATAGTGGATTTCATAGATTGTGTTTTTTTGTCGCAAAGGCACAAAGACGCTAAGTTTTTTTAAATATTATTGGTTAAAGCTGATTATTACTACTTCATTTTAATAATTAAAAACTCATAACTCATAATTCATAACTTATTTCAGCAGATTGTTTTTACCTGGAATTTTCAATTGAATTGAACTGTCATTTATTACAAATTCACTATCCTTTAGCAACATAATCACTTCGGATCCAGCCAATAAAACGGGGCCGTAACCGTGTGCTGCGAAAACACTCACAGGACGATAGTAATAAAATGCAGGATCAAAACCCATTCCGGTTCCAACGCAGGTTCCTTCTACCTGACCTTTATCGTTAACTTTTGAAGCCACAGCATTCCACGCCAATAAAACCGCTGGAGCGTACGTCATTTTATCAACATAACCTCTATTAATTGCTCTGGCAATAGAATAAGCATAAATAGCGGTTGCCGAAGTTTCTAAATATGAATCATTCCTGTCTAATAATTGATGCCAAAAACCTGTTCCGTCTTGATATTGTACCAATCCCGCAATGTGTTTTTGCAATTGCGCCAAAACCTGAGGATATCCAGGATGATTTTTAGGCAAAACTTCTAACAATTCTACCATCGTCATTACTGCCCAGCCATTGGCTCTAGCCCAATGAAACTGAGGATGAACCTGCATAGATTCGACCCAGCCGTGCATGTAAATTCCTTTTTGAGTGTTAAACATTCTTTCAGAAAACTGATTTACCTGTTTTACAGCGTCGTCGTAATATTTTGCATTGCCCGTATAATTTCCCATTTGTGCAAGCGCGGGAACGCTCATAAACATATCATCCAGCCAAAGAGTATTGTCCTGCGGTCTGTTTCGTGCTAATGTTCCGTCTTTTAATCTAAATTGTTTATTGCTGATGAAGTCGATATAATTGTTCACCAAAGGATCAATATTGGCTTTTAAACCTTCTTTTTTGGCTTTAATAAATGCTGCACAAAGAGCACCTGCAAAATCTAATGCTTCGGGATGAAGCGTTTTTAGCATGTCTTTGTCTTTGATATTTTTTTCGTTATAATTTGCAGCGATATCCGCAATTAACTGTATTCTTTTGTTTGAATAATCTGCAAAATATTTTTCGCCTGTGGCTTTAGATGCCAACAGCATTCCAGCATACGTAACGCCCCATTCGTAGCTCGTTAATCTAAAAGCACCAGGTTCAAAAACAATATCCTGATTGGCCTTTTTATAATCTGTAATTTCAGCTTTGGTATTTGCATCTACAATTTTTGAAGCCGAGTTTTTGTCTAAAAAATTATAAACTCGGTCCAGTACAGCTTTTATATTTTCTTTTTGCGGAATAACATATGGTGTTGGATAATCCGGCTGCATCAAATGCAATGGTGCAGTAGCATCTGTTTTTTGAGCATTTGCAACAGAAAATACTCCAAAAGCGAACAATGTTATAATGGTTAATTTATAGTTCATTTGGTTAGTGTGTTAGTTAAAGTGAAAATGTTTTTATTTACTTATTTCAACCTCTATTTTGGCAGAAAGCTGTTTTGCCAAAGTGGTTACATAATTGCTGAAATAAGTCGAATCTTTAAAGTTTTTATCAGCACTCAACTCCCAGCCGGCAATGGCATAGTAGCTGATTTTTTTATTGTTTTCGATCGTCAATTTTGCCAAATATGAATCTGTTAACTGACCGGTTTTAGGTGCTTCGATATAGCCTTTATACAGTTTTTTTGGAACCAGAATTGCCGTTCCCAAAATCCATGTACGGTCATAGGTTAAATAATCATGCTGGATTAAGCAAACCCAATCTCCGGCATCGACAATTTTCAACGGATTTTTATTGTTCAAGTTTGAAATTGCCACTAAAAAAGTTTCTTTTCCTTTAAGTCCGTTTATTGAAACCGTATTTTCATAACCGTACATTCCGGGCCAGATTGAGGTAGTTTCCTGAACTTGATATTGATTTCCTGAAGCTTTCCAGTTTTCGTATTTATAACTTAAAACAGAATTTACTGGACCTTCGCTGACAATTTTAAAAGTTGTTTTTTCAACATTATTTAAAGTATCATTCGTCAAGATTCCAAGTCTGTTGATTTTGTCTTCAATCAATAAAGCGTAGCCGCCCAAACCAGCAGAATTTCCAACAGGAAAAATATCTCTTCCCCAATCGTACATTACATGATAATTATCTTCAACGGCGCCTTTGCTGTTTATTCCGACATTTTCTGGCGTAATTTCAGGCAGTTTTTTTCCGAAAACATCTTTAGAATTTCTTCCATCCAAATAATGTCTGAAACCTACTTTATCATTTTCCCAAGTTGGGCCATCGGTTTGGTATTTTTGAAAACCTAATTTTTTATGCACTTGATTGGCTAATAAAACTTCTTCGGTTGCGGGCTGAACAGGTAAATCCTTTGCTTCTCTTTTTCCGAAACGAACACTAGTCTTTATTGGGAATTTCGGATTTACCGAAGACCATTTCAATTGTACCGTTTTCTTTTCTTTTGGAGCAAAATCAGTTACAAGAAAAAGCTCATCCCATTTTCCATCTCCATCTAAATCATTTAATTGAGCCGGAATAGTATCGTTTTTGTTGATTAAAATTGGATAAAAATTCGTTGCATCTTTTACCGAAAGCTGACTTCTTTTTATTGTAATTGCCTTTTGAGGTACTGCTAAAGCAGCGGTGTTTTTTAATGTAATTTTAGTTCCAGATACTTTTTGCTGTGCTTTGCAGCTCATCAAAAATGTGGCTGCAAGGGCAATTGACAGATAGATTTTTGTTCTCATTTTATGCTTTGTTTTTTGTTTAATGTTTTCATTGATCAAGTTGAGACAATTTAATCATTTAATCTAAGTGAAAAACTTCTTTTAACGGAATTGAAATTGGTGAATTATCTGGATTTGTGTCCATGATATCTCTCATATAAGCCCACCATTTTTTTACGATTGGATGATTTGGCAAAAAACTTTCATCAAAATCTGAGCTGATTTTTTGAACAGCAAAAAGGATCAATGTTTCTTCATCTAAAAAAATACTGTAATCCTGAATACCTGTTTCTGAAAGCAAACTTTCAAGTTCTGGCCAAATTTCATCATGTCGTTTTTTATATTCTGCTTCAAAACCCGGTTTTAACTTCATTTTGAAAGCATTTCGAATCGTATTATTATTTGCCATTTTTAATGTTTTAAATTAATTTCAACTTGTTTATCTCTGTTGCAGACAATTTCTCCATTTAAATATTCCAGTTCGGCAACCTGTATAGAACTTCTTTTGGTTTCGTAACTGTCTACACCTTTATTTTCAGGAATTCTCCCGGGATGAGTGAAGTAAAAAATATAGGCTTTTCCATCATTTACTATAACATCGGGATGCCCGCCAATTACTTTATCATCTTCTCCAGTTCCCGGAGTTTGAAGAATGTTTTTTTCTTGTCGATTCCAATTCAGGAAATCTTCAGAAGAATAAACATTTAAGCCTCGCCATGAATCAGAAATCATCCACTTTTTGCCTTTCCATGTAAATACTTTCGGGCCTTCTCCTCTATCTTTTACAATCTTTTTTCCGCTGTCAATCCAATTATACAAATCTTTGCTGTCAGCATAATAAATTGATTTTCCATCATTTTCGTTGTTATAAAACATTCTCCAAGTTCCGTTTGGCAATCTAAAAACCGATGCGTCAATACATCTTTCTGAAGCTAATTTTAATGCTGATTCAAACTTCCAGTCCATCAAATTTTTGCTGGTTAAATGAATAATCGATCGCGGATGATACCAATCATTAAAAATTCCAGGTACAATCGTTAAATACATATGATATTGGCCTTTATACTCAATAACATCTGGCGCCCAATGCGTTGCATCTTTTATTTTATAATCAATATTGCAAGTGTCTTTATATGTCCATTTTGCTGCGTCTGGTGATGTTGCAATACCAATTTTGGTTCCGTGTACCCAAGTAATTCCTTTTGCAGTTGAATCTTTTGCTCGGCGATTGGTATAAAACATGAACCATTTTTTTTCTTTTTTATTCCAAATAATCGTAGGATCTGCAGCTCCGTCAAAAATAGGATCTCGGTATAAAGGTTTGTCTGCAATATGAATATTTTCTTTTTTGATTTTAGTCTGCGCTGAAATGGTCAGGCAGAACAATACTGCTGCGAGATTTGTAAAGAAATATTTTAGATTTATTTTTGACATTGGATTTTATTTATTTTCTCGCAGTGGCAGATACAGCAGTTATTTCTTTTGATTTTCTGTTGGCCAATCATCTGTTCTAAAAGGTGATGCAGGCAAATTTTCGGCGTTGAATAAATTTGGTTCCGGCACTGCTTTCCAGGCAAAACGAACTGCAGCTGGATTTTTTACTTTTGATGAAGAAACTACAATAGTCTTGCCATCAATTTTTGCTTGAGCAGGATAAAAAATTTGATCGTTTCCGGAAATTTCAAATTCTTTTAAATCTTGATTACTTTTTTTGAAACCATTTTCTACATCATCAAAAAACAATTGAATTTTACCTTTTTTTATTTTCATATGATTGTAAAGCGGTCCAGAATAAGCCAAATTACTTTCATTGTACGTTTTCGATCTTGCAATTAAAGCCAGACGATACCCAACAGTTTGTTTGTCGATTGGATGAATATTTGTTGCATTTCCAACATCTGTAGTAACGGCCATTCCAGTATTTGAAACACTTTTAGAAGCCATTAACTGCGCTTCTCGAATATCTGGATTTTGTCCTTTGTGTGGCGCAATCTGAACAAAATAAAATGGAAAATCCCCTTGATTCCAGTCGCTTCTCCAGTTTTTAATCATTGCTGGAAATAAAGTTCTGTACAAAAAGGCGCTTTCGGCATTGCTTTCTCCTTGATACCAAATTACGCCTTTCATCGTATAATTGATTAGCGGATGAAGCATCGCATTATAGAGAACATATGAAGTTTTATTCTCTTCTTTCTTAGGTTTTTTCAGTTGTGATTTCGAAATATCATTGTTGTTTGCAATTCTTTCTTTTTGCAAATCAGCATAATAAATTTCTAATTTCTCCTGAAATAATTTTTCGTTTTTTGCATCCTGTTCCAAAATCGGAAGGAAATCTGGATTCTCCTCTAAAACGGTTTGAGACGTCCAAGCTTCCGCTTTTGTTCCGCCCCAAGAAGACGAAATTAAGCCAATGGGAACTTTTAAATTTTGGTATAAATCTCTTCCAAAAAAGTAAGCAACGGCCGAGAATGTTTTTATTGAAGATGGAGAACATTGCTTCCAGCTTCCGGTTACGTCGTCTAGAGGTTTCTGAGAAGCTTTGGTTAAAACCGTAAACAATCTGATGGATGGAAAATTGGCATTTTGAATTTCTTGTTCGTAATTTTTAACCCCTGTTTTCCAAGTTCCATCTTCCTTTCCAACAGGGAAATACATATTTGACTGCCCGGAACAGATCCAGACTTCGCCTATCAAAATATTTTTTAGAATGATTTTATTTGAAGCTTCTATTGAAACGTCAAAAGGCTTTTCACTTCCTTGTGGAGTATTTACAGCTGTTTTCCAAGTTCCGTCAGGATTTGCCGTGATTTCTACAGGATTATTTTGCCAGCCCAATTGAATTTTTATTTTTTCGTTTGGAGAAGCCCATCCCCATAAATTAACTTTTGAATTTTGCTGTAAAACCATATTATCCCCCACCAAAGCAGGCAGTTTTACCTGAGCAATGGCAGTTATTTTTAATCCTAAAATAATGAATAATAGAAGAAGTTTTTTTAAATATATCATTCGGAATTTAATTTTAATACTAAAACTTTAAAGATATAGTACTAAATCGATATCGGTATCCTGTGCTTCCCTGTTTATTTGTAGAATTATGAACAAAAAAAGGCAGTAACCAAGTTACTGCCTTTTGTAAAATCAAAACCACTTAATTTTACCATTACCATTAAACGAAAAACCAATATTCTTAAAATGATACTCAAATCTAGTTATTAAATAACTGATAACTATCCTGTTGTACCCTGCTATATTTCATAAAAAAACCGTCTCAAAATTGAGACGGCTTTAAACAATATAGTTGGGGGCAAAATTTAGTAACCTGGATTCTGCATTGCTGCTTTTTCTTCTGGCGTTAATGGTTTTCCGCTTGCGTAAACACCATCTAAGAAAGTCTGCGGAATTGGACGCAGATTATGAAAATCCTGAATGTTTAGAGCTGCTTCAATATTATAAGCTTTTGCTCTGGCGACTAAAGTTTTAGTTCGGCTTAAATCTTCCCATCGATGGAATTCACCAACAAGTTCTCTAGATTTTTCATTTAATACCAAACAAAGCATTCTGTCATAATCAGTACCATATCCTAGTTTTGCAATTACAGCTAAATCTTCAGCTGGCAAAGCTCCAATACTAGAGATCGCTAAACTTGTTGCTGTAGTCGAAACGGGAATATTATTTGATTCGTAATACGAGTTTTCTGGAATAAAAGAAATAGGAATTCCAGCCTGACCTGAAACTGTCCAAGCTGCTAAGCCATCCGTATAAGCAGAGCGGTTTTCTCCGGTTTTATAAGCTGCACGAGTACGAACTGTGTTGATATAGGTCAGTGCATCGGCAAATGTTGCAGATCCTAATTTTGCGAGACGTATTTTTGCTTCAGCTGCCATCAAGTATGTTTCTGCTGAACGTGCCAATATAATATCACGAGATCCTTTTGTGTTGCTGACATCTATTCTATTTCCATCTAAATGTTTGCTTAATGAAGGAAATCTTACGTCGGCCATTAAGCCAATTTTATCTGCTGCATAAGCTACATATACACTCGGAATTGTTTTTCCTGTTTTTGCATAAACAATAGCATCTGCATTTTTAGTTTTAGCAAAACGCGTATCAGAAGCACTGTTGACAATGTACATAATACCTAAATCTCCATTTACATAATAGTTTCCTGATTTATTATTGATAATGCTTTTAGTTTGAAAACTTTTCCAAAAACGAGAATCATTTACATGATCAAAAACATCATAAATAAAGTAAGTTGGTGCCAAACGGCTAAATGGTCTTCCTCCTGCAAGGTTTCTTCTCATTTGAGGCAATTGATCGTAAGTAGAAAGAAAATGTAGGTGCTGCTGATTTCCTCCAGTAGTTAATGTACTGGCATTGAACTGAGCAGATAAGATTATTTCTGGAAGTTTTTCGTTTACGCCATCGGCTACAGTATAATTCCATAGCTCACCAAAATTTGCTGCCAAAGGATGATGTGAAATTACTTCATCAGATAAAGTTACAACTTGCTGTAAATCGGCTGCTTTTGTAGCTGAGTTCCAGCTGTCGTTAATTTCACTTGCACGTGCTAAATAAGCTTTGGCCAAATAGTGGGCTGCGGCATCTTTTGTAATTTTAGCTGGAGCGCCGGCGTTCGTCAACAAAGTGTATGCTTGTGTAAAATCAGCAATTATTTGTTCTAGCACTTTTTGCGGTTCTGCTCTTGTAAATTCTAATTCAACTGTAGAACTTGTTTTTGTTTTTAACGGAACAGCTCCATATTGGCTAACTAATTTTAGATAATTAAAAGCTCTTAAAAAATAACCTTCGCCTAAAGCTGTTTTTTTGATTGCATCATTTGTCGAAACAATATCTGTGGCAGACTCAATCAATTGATTTGCATTTCCAATTCCGATGTACAAATTGTCCCAGTTGGTGTTTGCTGCAACTGTATTTGCATTCGAAACTGTCACAAAAGCTTTAAAACCTGAAGAATAAGAATTCCAAATCCAGTTTGAAGGATCTCCTCCTGCATGAAATTCATCTGTTCCAGATTCGGTTGCTGTAAGCGGTACTTCGCTTGAGAATTCTGCAGCAAATACTTGATAGTAAGTACCATTTGCCAAAGCCTGAATTCCTGCTTCTGTTTTATAATAATCTTTACTGTAAGCTGTGGTCAGTTCTTCGTCAAGAAAATCTTTGTTGCATGAACTGCTTCCTAAAACAAGCGCAGCAATCAGCATCAAATTTATATATCGGTTTTTATAATTTTTCATAATGATTTTTTTTAAGTTTAATTTAGAATTCTACATTTAACCCTAAAGTCATACCTCTGTTAGAAGCTGTCGTCTGCGTATCCAAATCAGTCCATTTAAGCTTGGTGAAAATCATACCTGGATTACTTGCCTGGCAGTATAATCTCAATTTAGAAAGTCCCAATTTCTGTACTAATTCCTTATCGAAATGGTATCCTAAGGAAATGTTTCGTATTTTTAAGAACGAACCATTGCGATATCCTAAAGTAGGATAATAAGGATCTCCAGTACCTGCTGAATAAATTGGTTTTTGATATTCTGCATTGATATTATTATCGGTGTAATAATTTATCGATCTCTGACTTCCTTTTGCTCCTTCATTTTCTCCTAAAGTATCATATAAATAGCCCATACGTCCGTAAACAAAAAATGACAATTCGACACTTTTGTAAATGAAAGTATTTGTTAATCCAACGATATATTTTGGATCTTTGCTTCCAATAATTACACGGTCGTTGTTGGCATCAATTTTATAATCACCATTTTGATCTACAGGTCTTGCATTACCAAAAGAGAAAATATTAGATCCGGCAGCGGCATTGAATTTTGCCATTTCAACTGCATCTTCAGGTTTCCAGATTCCGTTTGACTCAAAACCATAAATTACATTTTGAGAATCTCCAATAAATAAATTGTTGTTGATGTCGTCAAATTTTCCATTTTGAAGCGCTACAATTTTACTCTGTTGGTACGATCCGCTAAAGTTTGAAGTCCATTCAAAATCTTTTCCAGTTATGTTTACTGTATTTAAGGTAAGCTCAACTCCGCTTCCTTCCGTTTCTCCAACATTTTGGTAAGTATCTCTCACACCAATAACGGTTGGAACACTGCTTTTTAATAACAAATCAGTAGTTTTGCTTGTGTAATAATCTAAAGCACCAGATATTCTATTATTGAACATAGAAAAATCAATACCATAGTTAAACTGTGCAGTCTGCTCCCAGCCTAATTCTATGTTTCCTAATGAAGTATTGTCTATCACACCAGATCCGTTTGGATATACGATTCCGATCAGCGGCGGCTGTGTTGCATAAGCTGGTACTGCTGCATTTCCAGTAACACCGTAACCTACTCTCATTTTTAACTGGTTGATCCAAGTTACATCTTCTAAGAATTTTTCTTTATTTAGTAACCAAGCTACAGATGCACTAGGAAAAAATGCCCATCTGTTTTCTGCTGCTAATTGCGAAGCTCCATCAAAACGTCCTGATGCAGTAAGCAGATATTTATCAGCATAACTATAATTTACCCTTCCCATGTAAGATAATAAGCCAGTGTCTGTCAATCCTGAAGAATATCCCGCAAGTGTTACATTGGCAGGATTTAAAGCATTCCATTTGTTTTCAGGATTTTTGATATCATTGGCAGACAGTGAACTGTTCTCATTATGATATTCTGTCTGGCTCATTAATAATGTTCCGCCAAAACTATGATTACCGAATGTTTTGTTGTAAAAAATCAAGTTATCTAAAGTATATGAAATTGATTTTTCATTTGTTAAAGAAGCGAAACTTGTTCCAGAACGAATGGCTGATTTTCCATCTAAATAAACCCCATCACGATAAGAAGTAAGGTCCGGACCAAAATTAATTCGGTATTTTAAGCCGTCAAGCGAAGATGAAAGACCACCTAAATCGAATTGTGCGTACAAACTACCAAAAGCACGCAATGTTACACGCTGATCTTGCGATAATTTGTATTCATCAACAGGAGTTCTGATTGTAGAATCTCCCCCTGGATTATCAATTCTGTTTCCGTTGCTGTCGTAAGGAACTGCATATGGAAGATTCGTGCGGGCAGTTGCATAGATCCCGCCAGAACTTGTAACGGCAGTTCTTCCTACGTTTGATTGTCCGTATTCATTTACGCCATAACTTGTATTAAGGCTTACACCCATAGAAAACCATTTTGTTGGCGTAACATCTACATTTGCCGTACCACTGTAACGCAGGTAGCTTTGACCAAATAATGTTCCTGTATTATTTAAATATCCAAAAGATCCGTAACCTTTCATTTTCTCTGTACCACCACTTACGCTAACTGTATGCTGTTGTGTGATTCCAGTACGGGTTACAAATTTAGTCCAGTCTGTAGTTGCTACTTTAGAACCATCCCAAGTTGTTGTTAAGTTTCCGCTGGCATCTCTCCATCCTTTTTCGATATTTGCCCATGCTGATGGATCGGCGGAAGCCAAGAAAATTAATTTGTCATTATCTATGTTTGGCGTATCTCCTTTTGGGAAAGCAGTTGGATTTGAGTAATATCTTCCCCAACGACGAAATTCGATATATTCTGCTGCGTTCATCATCGGAGCATTTTCATGAATAGTTTCTAAGACAACAGAAGTATCGTAGTTTAAAGTAAATTTTCCGTTTTTACCTTTTTTTGTTGTTACGATAATAACCCCATTTGCACCGCGAGATCCGTAAATAGCAGTTGCAGATGCATCTTTTAATACGTCTATTGATTCAATATCTGTTGGATTCAAGAAATCTATCCCACCTGAGTTTGGATCTACACTAATTTTTCCTGTAGAGGCATCAGTAACCAATCTTGAATTTAGCGGAATACCATCAACCACATAAAGCGGTGCATTCGAAGCCGAAATAGAGCGGGCTCCACGAATGGTGATACTTCCCACAGTTCCTGGACGCTCTGTTGAAGAAACATCTACACCTGCAGCTTTACCCTGCATGGCTTGAACTGCATTTACAACTGGTCTTGAAGCAATTTCTTCAGCACCAACGCTGACAATAGATCCGGTAAGATCCTTTTTCTTTTTTACTCCATATCCGACTACTACAACTTCATCAAGAGAATTATCGTCTTCTTTAAGTACAATGTTGTAAACAGTTGCATTTCCGACTGTAACTTCTTGTTTTTGAAAGCCAATAAAACTAAAGGTAAGTGTACTTCCTGTAGCAACACTTATGGAATAAGTTCCATCCAAATCAGTGCTGACACCAGTCTGACTTCCTTTGATGAGTACGTTGACGCCCGGAACTGGTAATCCAGAAGCATCTCTAATGGTCCCTTTAACTACTTTGTTCTGCGCATAGCCTGATGCATGCAATACTGTCATCAGCGCTATCACAAGCAGAGCACTAAATTTGTTTTTCATAAAAGTTAAATTTGGTTAATTAATTAGTTAGTTATCTCAAATTTATTTAGAAGTTCATTCCGTACTGTCCTGTAGTATCCTGTAAAATTATTTAGTACAAATCTAACTTACAGTGTTTTACAAAAAATAATTAAGTTTTTTTTAACCATAAAAACCTTCAAACCCTTGATTTTCAAGAGAAAATTAGATTTAGATTCAAAAATATTGATACCAAAATAAATCTGTAATTTTTTTCCATATACCGTAATTTTGTTCAAAATTTTTTATTGAATACAAAAAATATTACTAAAAATACTACTGATTCAGCATTATTAAAAATTTATCAACAAAAAGTATTCAAAAATTAATACTAAATACCGTGATTACTCTCTGAAAATCGTTTACATTTTAGATAAAAGCATAAAAAAAACCGTCTCAAAAATGAGACGGCTTTCAAAAAACAAAAATTAAAAAATTTTACTTATAACCTGGATTCTGCCATTCTGCTTTTTGTGAAGCAGAAAGATTTGAACCATCGTCGTTCAACAATCCGTCAATAAACGATTGTGGAATTGGACGAAGCTCATGTTTATTTGCAGTAATACCTGGAGCTGCTTCAGCATTAAATGCTTTTGCTCTTTTGATTAACTGTCCTGTACGCGAAAGCGTTTCCCAACGTTGCCATTCTCCTAGCAATTCACGAGTATATTCATCTAAAATAAAGTTTAATGCACGCTCATAATCACTCGAAGCTCCAACCTTAGCAATAATTGCCTCATCTTCACTTGGCAGATTATTAGGGAATGATGTTAATCTTAAGTCAGATGCAGCAGTTGTAACCGGTACTGTTGGATTAGATAAATAATACGTATTCATATCTAAATTTGAAGCCGTAAAGTTTGTTGCAGCAGTTCCTGTATTTAGAGCGTTTGTTTTAAATGCCTGAGATCCGTCATTATAGTAAGATCTGTTTTCTCCAGCTTTCCATTGTGCTCTTGCTCTAACTGTATTTATGTCTTGCATTGCATTTCCGTATTGCTGTAAACGAGCATAACATTCTGCACGCACAAGATAAGTTTCTCCTAAACGAGCCATAATTACATCACGGTGTGCATCTCCTCTTTCAGCAGTACGTGAACCATCATCTGTTTTATTGATACCTGCGAAGAAATTACAAATTGGCTGATTTTTAAATGTAGGCGCAACATAATTTCCGTTTTGATACAACACTGAAGAGTTAGGCACAAATTGTCCTTTTTTAACAGCCAAAGTTCCAGCAGTAGGAGTTTGTCTTGCCCCAGTATTCCATTCTGGCAAACGTCCTGCAGCATCTGTCCAAGTAGGAGCCTGAACACTCGCACCAAATTTAGCTGTATTATAAGTATTATCGTTTTTAGTATTCAAGATCATAACAATTCCAGGATCTCCAATTTTTACACCTGAATTAGCAGTTACAACAGTATTAGCTCCGTAAACTGTCCTGAAGGTTTTCCACATACGAGCATCGTTTACGTGATCGTAAACTGCATACGAATATTCGGTAGGACGACAGCGTTGAAAATCCATACTTCCAATCCATACGCCGCGTTTTACCCATCCTCCAGAAAAACTTGAAAATTGAGGAGCAAAATAGTTATAAGTACGGTTTCCAAAACGGCCTACAGTTGCAGCATCTCCATTATGACCAGCGGCCATTAATATTTCATTCAATTGCTCGTTTGGACAATCAATTCCTGTCCAGTTAGCATAAAGATCACTATAGTTAGCTGTCAATGGTCCACGCGCCGTAATTGCATATGAACATGCATCAATTGCTTCTTTAAGGTCTGTATCTTTATATTTACCATTCCATGAATCATTACGCTCTGAAGAACGGAATAACAACGCTTTTGCCAAGAAATGGGCAGCAGTTGCTTTTGTCCATGTAACTCCTTTTCCATAAGTAAATACTTCCCCTTCAAAAAGATTATATGAATTTCTTAAATCAGAAACCACCTGCTCCCAACATTGTTCGTCTGTAGAGCGAGTAAAGTTACGAACAACTCCTACAGCAGGTTTAGTTTGAAGAACAACTCCTCCATATTGTGCTGTAAGACGGTAATAATTATAGCCACGTAAAAAATAAGCATGAGCTAAACAGCGATTACGGATTTTTAGATCTGTAATTTTTTCTGCATTTGCAATGATAGTGTTACAAGATGCAATTCCGTAATACATTTCATCCCAAAGCGCTGCTGGGTTTGTAGCATTCCCGTTTGCTGCTCCAGTAGCCGTTGTTGCACCTGCTGGTCCAAAACGGTTATCATACGTATTCCACATTTCATTGGTAAGATCATTTGCATTCGTAAACTCATCAGTTCCGTAAAGTGTATTTGCATACGACCACTCAAAACCAAAATGCCAGCGAATATTACCATAAAGAGAAACCGTCAAGGCCTGAAGACCTTCAGACGTTTCAAAATAGTCTGTTGAATATTGATTCGTCAATTCTTCGTCTAGAAAATCTTTCGAACAAGAGGCAAAAGATACCCCTATCATTATCAAAAGACCGATTCCGATATTTTTTATATTATTCATTTTTTTACTTTTATTATTATACTTTAGTTCGCAACAGCTTATTAGAATCCAACTTCAACACCCATAACGAAACTGCGGTTGAAATAGGTATTATTTGTATCAAAATCATACCAGCTTAAAGATTGATAAATGCTTCCTGGGTTTACCGCTTGTATATAAAGTTTTAGATTCGCCATTCCAATTTTGTTTACATAATCTTTATCAAAATTATAACCTAAAGAAATATTACGAATTTTTACAAATGATGCTTTTTGAAAGCCTAGCAGTCCTGCAAATTTATCAGCTGAACCTGATGATGCTTGTCCAAGAATTGGTTTTTGAAACTCAGCATCTGTATTATCTGGCGTCCAGTAATCTACTTCACGTTGGTTAGCGTGAGCAGTTAATGCTTCTCCGCCTAAAGATGCTGTATAACCTGCACGTCCGTATAAATTAATTCCTAAATCAAAACCTCCATAAGTAAAATTGTTATTCCATCCCATAGTCCAGTTTGGATTGCTGTTTCCTAAAACTACACGATCGGCTGCATCCATTTTATAATCTCCATTTTGATCTTTAGGACGCACGTTACCTGGGCTAAATGCGTTCCCATTTGCATTCCATTTTGCCATTTCAGCAAGATCTTCCGGCGTATTTTGCCAAATTCCTTGATTATCATAACCATAACGAACAGCAATAGATTTACCAATAAACCATGAATTGTCAACCATATCATTTTTACCGTTAGCCAATGCATCAATTTGATCTTTCTGCCAAGCTGCATTTAAATTAGTTTCCCATGTAAAACCTCCACCAGTCTGAATCGGAATCAAGTTAAGCGTTACCTCCACACCTTTATTGCTTGTTTCACCAATATTAGAAGTAATAGAAGGGAAACCTGTAAGTGTAGGGATTTTTACCTCTAATAATAAATCGTTTGTATATGATTTGTAAACATCAATAGTACCGCTTACTCTATTTTTGAAAAAACTAAAATCAAGACCAAGGTTATATTGTGTAGTTTTTTCCCAAGTAAGAGCTGGATTAGCCATTGTTAATTGAGTAGCAGTATAATATGGTTCATTTGTAGTATAACCAATTTGGTTGCTCATTCCGTTGAAAGGAAGATAAATTGAAGTAATATCTCCTTTTGTTTCATAAGGATCTACAGAAGAATTTCCTGTTGTACCAAAACCTAAACGAAGTTTTAAATTTTCAAGCCAGTTTACATTCTTCAAAAATTCTTCATTTTTGATACGCCAAGCCAATGCTGCTGAAGGGAAAAATTCCCATTTGTTTCCTTCTGATAATTGAGACGCTCCGTCCCAACGACCTGACATAGTCAATAAATAACGATTATCGAAACCGTAATTTACACGAACCATGTAAGAACTCAACTGGCGTTCCGTAATATCTGAACTCATACGAGCACTGTTTGCAGGATTTGTAACATCTACAGATCCCATTGCATTCCATAAATAAGATGGTTTTGGAATATTATTCGCATTCATTGAAGAGTTTTCAATATTCCATGAAGATGCAGTCTGAAGCAATGTTGCTCCAACTTTATGTCTAGCTGCAAAAGTACGATCATACGAAATTATATTATCCAATGTCCATGAAAGATCACGGCGATTTTGAAGACGAGCATAATTAGTACCTGAACTTCCATCTGAGTTTATTTTAAGAGATGAAGTCCCGTCTATATAAGATCCTTCTCTCCAATGACGAAAATCTGGTCCAAAATTTATTTTATAACTAAGTCCTTCAACCGCGTCTGCTAATTTACCGAAGTCAAAAGTTGCAGAGAAATTACCTAAAACACGCATCGTTTGTGACTGTTGCGTACTTTTTTCCCATTCATCTATAATTGTATAAACTCCTGATTCTCCGCCTGGATTAATCACCATCTTTCCATTTGCATCATAAGGCACTGCAATATTATATAAAGATTTCGCTGCACCATAAATTGCATTCGGAGCTGTTCCGCTTCTTGCGCCTAAAGTCGACATACCAAAATCCTGCTCACTCCACGAAACATTTAATGAAGCATTCATTTTAAACCAGCTAACCGGCGTAATATTAGATGTAATTTTTCCAGTATAACGTTTGTACCACTGTCCTTTTTGAGTACCGTCTTGATCTAAATATCCAATAGATCCATAAGTATTTACTTTATCAGATCCACCGCTTGCACTCAAAACGTGCTCTTTTGTTAGTCCACCTTGCGTTACAAGGTCAGTCCAATTTGTATTCGTTACTCTAGAAGCATCATACGTTCCGTTTACCCATCCTTTTAAAACATTATCTCTAGAAGTCTGACCGTCTAATGCACTGTCAAAAATCAGTCTGTCATTTGCTAAGGTTGGACTATTAGGATTTGCGTAGGTTGTTGGATTTAAATTGTATGCTGCCCAACGTCTGAACTGAATAAAATCTGCTGCGTTCATAGAAGGAGATCTATCCACAATTTCAGAAGTCGTAAGCGTTCCTGCATAATTTAACGAAAACTGTCCTGATTTTCCTTGTTTAGTTGTAACGATAATAACACCGTTAGCACCACGAGAACCATATATAGCCGTTGCAGAAGCATCCTTAAGAATATCCATAGAAGCAATATCCCTCGGGTTAAGTGTTTCAATAGCAGATGCAGACATTAAAGGCACACCATCAACCACATAAAGCGGATCATTACTAGCTGCAAGCGAACGCGTACCACGAATACGAACAGTACCAAGCTGTCCAGGGCGCTCATTGCTTGTAACATCTACTCCGGCTGCTTTACCTTGCAATGCTTCAAGCGCATTCGTAACAGGTCTTGTCATTAACTGTTCTGCAGTTACACTTACCAAAGCTCCTGTTACATCAGATTTCTTTTGAGTTCCGTAACCTACAACAACAACCTCATTAAGCTGAGACACATCATCTACAAGTTTTACGTTAACTTCTGAAGACTGACCAACTGTTATTTCTACTGATTTAGATCCAGTAGATGAAAAAACCAATACTTGTCCGGTACTTGCACTGATAGAGTATTTTCCATCAAAATCAGTACTTGTTCCCTGCTTTGTTCCCTTAAGAAGTACATTTGCTCCAGGTATTGGCAGTCCGGCCGCATCTGTGATTGTTCCTTTAACCACTTTGTTCTGCGCATAACCTGCTGTCTGCAGAAGCGCAAACATGGCCAAAATCAGCAAAAGACTAAATTTGTTTTTCATAAAAAGTTAAATTTGGTTAATTAATTAGTTTATCCAAATTTATTTAGAAGAGGGGTGCGTGGCATCCTGTAGTATCCTGTTAACTTTCAGGTTCTTATGCTTTTTTTTATGTTTTTATTAACTATAAAAAGCCTCAACTCCTTGATTTACAAGGCTAAATAAATGTAAAAACTACAAATATAATATCTAAAATTTTATTAAAATATTTTTTTGTAATTCCTATTTATTCTACATGAAAAATACGAATTGAGAAAAAAATATGACAATTTTTTATTCATTTGATTTTTAAGAAAATAATTTTAAACAGGACGCTACAGGATGGCAATTTAATAGAGTACTTATAATTTTACGTTTAAGACTAAGAATATAATTGCTCTACTATAATTTTAAAATTAATTGAAGTCATTATATTAGTAGCTACTATTAACCACCCTTCAACAATAAATAATGAGACTGACCAAATCAAATTACTTTATATTATTATCTCTTTTCTGCATTTTTAATTTAGCAGCACAGGAAACTAATTCACCTTGGCCAAAATCTTCTAATATAAATCAGCCATGGGCGCGCTGGTGGTGGATGGGGAGCGCTGTTGACAAACCCAACTTAAAAAAGAGTCTTTTAGATTTTCATAATGCTGGAATTGGAGGTGTGGAAATTACTCCTATATATGGAGTTAAAGGAGAAGAAAATAATTTCATCGATTATCTTTCTCCAAAATGGATGGAAATGCTAGACTATACCATTCATGTATCTGATAGTCTTCATATGCAGGTAGACATGGTTTTGGGAACTGGGTGGCCGTATGGAGGATCACATGTAACCTTGCCTCATGCTGCTACAAAATTAATTGTAGAAAAATACCAATTGAAAAAAAATGAAACCTTCGACAGAAATATAACACTAGACAGCAGTAAAGAAAAAATTCCAGCAGAACTTTTATATGTTGTAGGATATGGAAGCGACGGATCTTTTGTCAATTTAACGGATCAATTGAAAAAAAATCAGACAAATTCAAAAGATAAAGGTGTTGACGGAACTTCAGTGGCTATTCCAAATGAGCTTGAGCTAAATAAATTAAAATGGAAAGCAAAAAAAACATATTATACTTTATATGCTGTTTTTAGCGGTAAAACCGGACAACAGGTAAAAAGAGCTGCTCCAGGCGGAAAAGGGTATACATTAGATCATTATTCAGAAGAAGCTTTTAATGCCTATGTAGTACCCTTCAATACTGCTTTTAAAGGCCGTGAAGGAAAAATAAGAGCTATATTTAATGACAGTTACGAAGTATATGGAACTGATTTTACGCCAACTTTTTTCGAAGAATTCCAAAAACTACGAGGTTATGATTTAAAAAAACAGCTCCCATTATTACTCAATGAGACTGACAATGAAATCGGAAATCGCATACGAAGTGACTACAGACAGACTATAGGTGATTTGCTTTTGAATAAATTTGATAAAAATTGGACACAATGGGCACACACTAAAAACTTTAAAACCAAACTTCAGGCGCATGGCTCTCCCGGAAATTTAATCGATTTGTACGCTGCTGCAGATATTCCAGAATGCGAAACTTTTGGCTCTATGCCATTTGATATTCCAGGTTTTAGACGCGAGAAAGAAGATATCCGCGAAGGCGATGCTGATCCTGCAATGCTGAAATTTTCATCTTCTGCCGCACATATTTCTGGTAAAAACTTAGTTTCGTCAGAAACATTTACCTGGCTGAGAGAGCATTTCAAAACTGCTTTATCGCAATGCAAGCCCGAAGCAGAAGATTTAATGCTTAACGGAATCAATCATATTTTTCTACACGGTTCTACTTATTCTCCAACAAGAGCTACGTGGCCGGGTTGGCAGTTTTACGCTTCTGTAAATTTTAATTCCAATAATAGTATTTGGGAAGATGCTCCTTCTCTATTCTCTTATATAGCGAACTGTCAGTCAATGCTTCAACAGGGAAAATCAGACAACGAAATTTTGATTTACTGGCCTATTTTCGATACTTGGGACAAATACCAAAAAGGAACATTATTTTTCGAATTTAAAATACACTCTTTGCAAGAATGGCTTCATAAAACTGCTTTTTATGACACTACTAAAAACTTGATGAAAAAAGGATATGGAGTAGATTACATCTCAGATAATTTTATTGCAGAAGCTAAAGTAGTAGATGGAAAAATCAGCCTTTCTGGTACAACTTTTAAAGCACTTGTTATTCCTCAAACTAAAAAAATGCCTCTTGCAACTTTGCAGAAATTAATTGAACTGAAAAAAGCCGGAGCAAATATCATTTTTGAAGGACTTCCAGAATCGGTTCCGGGTTTTAACGATTATAAAAATCAGGAAAAAGAACTGCAAAATGTTTTAACAGCAAACAGCGAATTAGTAAAACCGGATTCGGATATTTTTAGTGCTTTAGATGCTGCTAAAATATACCCTGAAACACTTGTAGAAACAGGTTTAAAATACACTCGAAGAACTGTTGACGGAGAAAAAATATATTATTTAGTAAATCACACTACAAAAACTATAGATGATTTCATTCCGCTTCAAGTGGGTAATAAAGAGGTCGTGATTTTTGATCCATTAAATAGAGATTTTGGAAATGCTGTTGTAAAAAAATCAGATAATATTACATTGGTTAAGATTAAAATAGAACCGGGACAATCTTACTTTCTAAAAACAGAAAACACAGCTTCTCAAAAAAAATGGAATTATTATGAACCAACATCAGAATCAATCGCTCTTAAGGGAAATTGGAAAATTAATTTCGATAAAGGCGGACCGCAATTGCCTCCTGGTGCCACTGTTTCTAATTTAGAATCATGGACAAAATTAGGACCAGAAGCCGAAGCTTTTTCAGGATCTGCAACATATACGCTTCAATTTGATAATCCGAATGCTAAAATAAATAACTGGAGTTTAAATTTAGGAGATGTCCGCGAAAGCGCAAAAGTCTGGATAAACGATGAATTTATTGGGACTGCCTGGTCTGTTCCTTATAAATTGAACATCGGAAAATTAAAACCTGGAAAAAATATTTTAAAAATTCAGGTTACGAATCTATCAGCAAACCGAATTCGCGATAAAGAATTAAAAGGCGAAGAATGGAAGATTTTCTACGAAATAAATATGGTCGATAAAGATTATAAAAAATTCGACGCTACAAAGTGGAGCCCAATGCCATCTGGATTGCTAGGGCCTATCACGCTCACTCCATTAAAACAAAACTAACTATAAAATAACCGATATTAAAAATGAGAAAATTACTTTTAATCTTCGCTATATGCTTTTTATATACAAGTACAGCAAGCGCACAACAGCCATTTGATAAGAAATTAGTTTTAAAACAAATGATTTTAGCTAATGATTATTTTATGCAAAAATGGCCAGAAACCGGAAAAACAATCGTCACTAATAAAGAACGACCAAGCAATATCTGGACACGTGGCGTTTATTATGAAGGATTAATGGCATTGCACGAAATTTTCCCAAAAGAAGCCTATTATGATTATGCATATTCTTGGTCAGAATTTCATAAATGGGGTTTCAACGGAGGCAACGTAACCCGAAATGCCGATAATTATTGTGCTGCTCAAACTTATATTGATTTATACAATTTAGAGCCAGATGCAAAAAAATTAAAAAATACAAAAGCAAATATCAGCATGCTTTTAAATACGCCTCAATTGGATGATTGGTCTTGGATTGATGCCATTCAGATGGGAATGCCGGTTTTTGCAAAAATGGGAGTTTTAGAGAAAGACAACCGTTATTTCGAAAAAATGTATCAAATGTATATGTATTCACGAAACAAACATGGCGACAACGGTCTGTTTAATCCTAAAGATGGATTGTGGTGGCGCGATGCAGATTTTGATCCGCCGTACAAAGAACCAAATGGTGAAGACTGCTATTGGAGCCGCGGTAATGGCTGGGTAATTGGAGCTTTGGCAAAAGTGCTTACCATTATTCCTGAAAATGCACCTCACAGAGACCAATATGTAAAAGATTTAAAAGCTATGGCAACCGCATTAGTTCCTGTTCAGAGAGCAGATGGATTCTGGAATGTTAGCTTGCATGATCCTACAAATTTTGGTGAAAAAGAAGCATCTGGAACGGCTCTATTTGTTTACGGAATGGCATACGGAGTAAACAGCGGGATTTTGAAAAAAGAAACCTATTTACCCGTGATTCAAAAAGCATG
Organism: Flavobacterium sp. KJJ; assembly: GCF_000708595.2. Taxonomy (GTDB): domain Bacteria; phylum Bacteroidota; class Bacteroidia; order Flavobacteriales; family Flavobacteriaceae; genus Flavobacterium. The sequence continues at coordinate 297,472 of NZ_JARP01000004.1, forward strand.
GAATGCACTTGTAACTGAAAGTCTTCATACCAACGGAGCTTTAGGCTTTTTACAGTCAACGGGTAAAGAACCGAAAGACGGACAGCCATTATCATATGATAAATTTCCGGATTTTGAAGATTACGGTTTAGGCTGTTTTTTATTGGCAGGTTCAGAAATTTATAAAATGAAATAATGAAAAAGACTCTCTTATTTTTTGCTCTATTTATTTATAATACAGCTTTATTTTCTCAAGAATTTAAGAGAGAAAAATACAATTTTAATTCCGATTGGAAACTAAAAACTGGAGACTCAAAAAATGCTGAGTCTCCTTCTTTTAATGATAATTCATGGAAAAAGGTTACGCTTCCGCATGCTTATAATCAAGAAGAGGCTTTTGAAAAAGATATCGAACATCTGACTACAGGAATTGTTTGGTATCGAAAAAAATTCAAACTTCCAAAAGGAATCAAAGACCATAAAATTTTCTTGGAATTTGAAGGTATTCGGCAAGCCGGCGTTATTTATGTAAACGGACAAAAGGTTGGACTTCATGAAAATGGCGTCATGGCCTTTGGATTTGATATTTCAAATTTGGTAAAGCCGTTTCCACAAGAAAATCTAGTCGCGCTGCGAATTGATAACGATTGGAAATACAAAGAACAAGCCACTGGAACACCTTTTCAGTGGAACAATATTAACTTTAATGCGAATTACGGAGGCATTCCAAAAAATGTTTTTCTGCATATTACAAGTAAATTATATCAAACGCTTCCACTCTATTCTAATTTAAAAACTACTGGAGTTTATATTTATCCCACAAAAATTAATATTCAGGCAGAAAGCGCTATTATAAACGCAGAAACTGAAGTGCGCAACGAATTTGAAACTTCAAAAACAATTGAATATAATGTTAGTATTGTAGATCTTGAAGGGAAAACAATTGCTTCATTTTCAGGCGAAAAAACTACAATTTTGCCCAATGAAACTAAAATCATAAAAGCAGATAGCCTAATTGATAATTTACATTTTTGGAGCTGGGGTTACGGTTATTTATATACTGTAAAAACCATTTTAAAAGTAGATGGAAAAATTATTGATGAAGTTTCTACCAAAACAGGCTTTAGAAAAACTGATTTTAAAGAAGGTCAATTTTGGCTGAATGACAGAGTATTGCAAATTAAAGGATATGCACAGCGAACCAGTAATGAATGGCCGGCTATTGGAATGTCGGTTCCTTCTTGGCTGAGTGATTTCAGTAATAAATTAATTGTAGAAGGCAACGGAAATTTAGTTCGATGGATGCACGTTACACCTTGGAAACAAGATATCGAATCCTGTGACAGAGTTGGCTTACTTCAAGCAATGCCAGCTGGTGATGCCGAAAAAGATGCGCAGGGAGATACTTGGAAACAGCGCGTAAATCTTATGCGAGATGCCATTATTTACAACCGTAATAATCCGAGTATTATCTTTTACGAAAGTGGAAATGAAGTTATAAGCGAAGCTCATATGCATGAAATGAAAAGTTTGAGAGATACATATGACCCTTTTGGAGGCCGTGCGATTGGTTCTCGAGAAATGCTTGACAGCCAGGAAGCTGAATATGGCGGAGAAATGTTATACATTAATAAAAGCGCCAAAAAACCATTATGGGCAACAGAATATTCTAGAGATGAAGGTCTTCGCAAATATTGGGATGAATTTTCACCACCGTTTCATAAAGAAGGTGATGGCCCTTTATACCGAGGAAATCCAGCAACTGATTACAACCACAATCAAGATCGCCATGCCATTGAAAATGTTGTTCGCTGGTATGATTATTACAAAGAAAGACCCGGTACCGGAAAAAGAGTAAATTCTGGCGGTGTCAATATTATATTTTCTGACTCGAATACACATCATCGGGGTGAAGAGAACTATAGAACAAGCGGAGAAGTCGATGCGATGCGTATCCCTAAAGACGGTTTTTGGGCACATCAAGTTATGTGGGATGGCTGGGTAGATGTTGAAAAATATCGCACACATATTATGGGACATTGGAATTATAATGACGCAGTGGTAAAAAACATTTATGTGGTTTCAACAGCTTCAAAAGTAGAATTATTCGTGAATGGAATTTCACAGGGTTTTGGAAAACGAAGCAGTGAATTCTTATTTACTTTCGAAAATATCACTTGGAAATCAGGAACTATAAAAGCAATTGGTTATGATGATGAAGGAATAATTTTAAGTAAAGATATTAAATCGACTGCAGGAGATCCTTCGGAAATCAGACTAAAACTAAACACACATCCGCAAGGTTTATCAGCAGACGGAGCTGATGTTGCTTTAATAGAGGTTGAGGTAGTTGATAAAAACGGAAATCGCTGCCCAATAAGCAATGATTTAATCTCGTTTTCTATGGACGGTCCGGCAACTTGGCTTGGGGGAATTGCTAAAGGTCCAAAAAATTATATTTTATCAAAAGAAATTCCGGTTGAAAATGGTATTAACAGAGTAATGATCCAGTCTTTGGCAAAAGCCGGAAAAATCAAAATTTCTGCTCAGGCAAAAGGATTAAAGCCGACTGAATTAACTATTAACTCAAAAGCTGCTGAAGTCACAAATGGACTTTCGAAACAACTCCCTGGAAACAGCTTACCTTCAAACTTAGAACGTGGATCAACGCCTAAAAAGGTTTCTTACACACAAAAAAGAATTCCTGTCAATATCTTAAATGCAACGTCTCCATCAAACAATAATGATGCTTATAAAAGCTATGATGACAATGAATTAACAGAATGGAGAAACGATGGAAACATCAACACAGGATCGATAACTTATACCCTTGCAAAACCATCAGTTGTAAATGAGGTAACGGTTAAGCTGACAGGCTGGAGAACTAAAGTTTATCCAATCAGAATTTTAGTCGATGGAAAAGAAGTCTTTAAAGGAAATACAACCCAAAGTTTAGGTTATATTACACTTTCGCTGGAACCAATTTTAGCTGAAAAAATTACAATTGAATTGATTGGAGCTAACACTGAAAAAGACAGTTTTTCTAAAATTGTTGAAGTAGATCCAACAAAAGAATTAGATTTATATAAAGATAAAACATCAGTTGATGCAACTGGACAATTACGCATTGTTGAAATAGAATTTTATGAAAAAATCAAATAGTTTAAAACAGGCAAAAGCAATAATATTTTTAATGTTATGGATATCAATTCCTGCTTTTTCTCAAAAAAAGGAAATTCCATTATGGGATAAAATTCCTGATGAAATTCAAACAAAAGGATATTCTGAAGAAGTCGATCACAAAAACGAAATTGCTGAAGGAGTTAGAAAAGTAACATTACCTACTCTTACAGCTTATTTTGCGGATGCTGAAAAATCGAATGGAACTTCCGTTATTATTTGCCCGGGCGGCGGTTATGGAATGCTGGCTATTAACAAAGAAGGTTATAAAGTTGCAGAATGGCTTAACACTTTAGGAATAAATGCATTTGTTCTAAAATACAGGCTCCCAAGTGATTTAATCATGAAAAACAAAACTATAGGACCGTTGCAAGATGCACAGGAAGCAGTGCGATTAGTACGGAGAAATGCTGTTAAGTGGAAATTAAATCCAACTAAAATTGGTATTATGGGATTTTCTGCTGGAGGACATTTAGCCGCAACTTTGTCTACGCATTACAGCGATAAAGTCTATACTCCTTCTGATACGACAAGTGCTAAACCCAATTTTTCGATATTGATTTATCCTGTTATTTCAATGCAGGAAGGCATTACGCACCAAGGCTCTAAAGATAATTTATTAGGAAAAAATGCCAATAGCGAGATAAATGATAAATATTCAAATGAGAAACAAATAACTGCTGCAACACCAAAAGCCTTTTTGGTTCATGCAACAGATGATAAAGCTGTTCCCGTTGAAAATAGTATTAATTATTATTTAGCTTTAAAAAAAGAAAAAGTTTCTGCAGAAATGCATTTGTATGAAAGTGGCGGTCACGGTTTTGGTTTAGGTGTAAAAGGAACTAATGCTTCTTGGCCAAAAACATGCGAAAAATGGCTTAATGCAAATAATTATACCTTAAGTCCAGATGGTTATGTATTTACTTATTTTAAAGGAAATGGTGAAGACGGTTTGCATTTGGCCTACAGTGAAGACGGTTTAAAATGGAATGCCTTAAAAAATGATACTTCATTTTTAACTCCAGAAGTAGGAAAAGATAAATTAATGAGAGATCCTTGTGTGATAAAAGGCGGAGATGGCCAATATCATATGGTTTGGACAGTAAGCTGGACAGATAAAGGAATTGGTTATGCCTCTTCAAAAGATTTGATTCATTGGTCAAAACAGGAATTTATTCCAGTAATGGCACATGAAGAAAAGGCTCGCAATACTTGGGCTCCCGAAATTACTTACGATGAAAAATCAAAAACGTATATGATTTATTGGGCTTCTACTATTGAGGACAAATTTCCAGAAACAAAATCAGATGAAGAGAAAGGATATAATCATAGGATTTATTACACAATAACAAAAGATTTTAAAAAATTTGCTAAAACGAAACTGCTTTACGAGCCAGGTTTTAACGTCATTGATGCAACAATTGTAAAGCAAGATCAGGAATTTGTAATGTATTTAAAAGATGAGACACGTAATCCTGTACAGAAAAATTTAAAAATTGCAATAAGTAAAAATTTAACTGGACCTTACAGTAAAGCTAGCGAGCCAATAACCGGTAATTATTGGGCAGAAGGGCCTACAGCAATCAAAATAGATAATAATTGGGTGGTTTATTTTGATAAATATACACTTAAAAAATATGGAGCTGTAAAACAAACTTCAAAAGGCTGGGAAGATATTTCAGATCAAGTAAGCTTTCCAAGCGGAACACGTCACGGAACTGTTATAAAAGTTTCGGCAGATGAAATCAATATATTAAAAAAAGAATAAACAATAAGTAATTCGTATTTTACTATAATAAAAAAGTAGGTTATTGAGCAACCGATAACCTACTTAAAAAAAAATAAACTAACGTAATAACTTCTGTTAAGAAGTAGATTACTATAAATCAAACTACATTAAAAAAAATAAAGCTTTACAAAAATTATCAAATTGTGTTGGGAGAATTGGCGTATTTTGAAGTCTTGATTCCAATGTTATCTTATTCAAATTTAAAGTCATTTTAAAATGTTGCTTTAAATCACTAATAATTTGTGATCGTGTTTTTGAGCTATCTAATAAAATTAAGTTTTTAACTTCCTCTAAAAAACTTAAACTATTATACAACTGCTTGTTAAAAAGACAAACTAAAACATTTGCTTCTTTTTTATCTAATTTTAGATATTCAATCATTTCAAATTTATCATAAACAACAAATATAGAACGATCATAATCTTTAGAATTATTTTCATTTTCCAATAAAAAAGAGCTTTCAAAGAAATCAAATTCATCTTTAAACTTTTTTTTAAACATTTTTAAGAAAAACCCTTTATTATCCCGCACTAAAACCTTTTCCTTTTCCATTATTCAATTAAAATTGTTCTTGTTAATATACTTTAAAATCAAAGCACTTAGTTTATTTAAAAACTTAGCGCTTAAAAACCGCGCAAAGGTATTTTACAATTTTTGCTTTGAGTAACTTGATAAGACATGAAACAGTTAAAATAAGGTTTTTATGATACGCAAAACAATGTATATCAATAATTTAAAATCCTTTTAATACCTATCTTTCAATATTATATTTAATAAATTTTAGCAGTATAGTGAATTATTTGATCAAACTTTTATAATAGGAGTTACGTTACTTTCTACAAAAGTTAGCAGTTTTTCCATATTTCTTTCATCATTATATTTGTTAGAAATTGAAATTATATATCCATTTCTTTCTTTTACATACAGAAAGAAAAAATCTTTAGTCAAAATCGCCTTTTCAATTTTAATCCATTTATGAGTTATTTCACCTAGCGGTGAATGTACATTTATTACAGTGTTATTAAAATTAAGTTTGTATTTGCCAATAATGCTTTCAAACTTGGATATTTTTTTTAACAACCTGAAAATAAGCCTACAAATTGTATTTACAAGTGAATATTGAAATATTAGAAAGAATATTATAACAAATAAATTTCTTATAATCCATATTGTAAAATCATTACCAGTAGTTAAGTTGAAAAAATCATAGACAATAGAAAAAAATAAAAGAAGACTAAAAAATATGCTAACTCTTTCTTTGTATAAATTTTTAAAATACATTTTATTTAATTTCCTTATTTCAACAACATTCAATTCAAACTCCAAGGAAAAGTTATTTATACTGTCCATTTTGTATGTGATATTTATTTATTTGAACCTTCTGAAAAATTAGATAGATTAATCTTCCAACAGTTCAAAATTAATACAACCACAGTTTATCTTTCTAGCAGATACGTCAATTAAATATCAGAATAAGACTTTTTATAAGAATGGATGTAAAAAACACATGGCTGTTTTTGAAAACAATAAATAAGAAATATTCCTTCAAACTTTTCATCTTTTTTGTGTATCAAAAAAAATTATAAAAATCCCTTAATAAGACAAAAAAATATCAGAAAAAGGCTTAAAAAACAATACTATTTATTTTGTTTTCAAATAGTTAAATAAACTTATTATTTTACAATCTTAACTAAAATATTTAGTTACTTTTGAATTTAATTTAAAATAAATATAAATAATTTCTTACTTTTTTAAGTGTGTTTTTTAAGGTAAAATTAAATCTCAATTGCCTAAAATATTTTCTTTTTAGATTGTTTTTTGTAATTCCATTTAATTACTAAAAGGTTATTCTTAGCAAAGAAAAACACTAACAAACATATAATCAATAAATTAACTTAAAAATTATTAACTTTATATATTAAATTCATTATGCCATTGAAAACAATTCATCATTCTTACAGCGCAGATTTAAATTGGGTAGAGCCCTTTGCTAAACAGTTCGGAGGAAAAGTTGAAGGCAATTTCATAATTATTCCAGAAGATTTACAGTCCGGAACAAGATATTTTTATGATTGTGGAGACGGTATTATTGCCTATTATATTAATGTAGAATATAAAAAGAACTTTCATTTAATACAGAGAAACGAAAACAAAGATTTCGTAGGAATATACTATAATCTTACCGATGGAGAAGCTAGTGTTTCCAGTACTGATTTCACTTATAATTTTGGAAGATGGCAATATAATTTGGCAGTCATTGATGGAAATTTAGAATCTAGTTATAAAGTTAAAAATGGAAGCAAAACATTTGCACTATGTATCTTTATAAAAAGGAGCAATATCGAAGAATATGCAAAGAAAAACAACATTCAATTTCATAATATGAATAAGATGGTTGATCCATCAAAAAATACCATTGTACGATTCGACAGAATGAGTAACGAAAGCTTTCATCTTTTAGACGACTTAAGAAAACTAAAAACTGGAGGACCTGTATTTAATTTAAATTTAGTTGGAACTGTACACTTGCTAATCTCAAATTATTTAAAAAAAATAGCCAGCAACCGTATAATTATTCAAACTGTCAACGAAACTGATCTTGCTAATATTATTAATATACAAATGTATTTAATTGATAATGTTGAAGGTCATTTTCCAAGTATTAAAATGATGGCGAGTATGGCAAATATGTCTGAATCAAAATTTAAAAACTTATTTAGAAAAATTACCGGTATCACACCAAACGTCTTTTTTATGGATAATAAATTGCTATTAGCCAAAAATCTTTTGGAAAAAAAACAATTGTCTATTTCGGAGATATCATATAAGCTCCATTTTACTAATAACTCCTATTTTGCTTCAAAGTTTAAACAGCATTTCGGATTATCTCCAAAAACTTTTATTAAACAATTGTAATTAATGCCAAACATCAGAATGTAGTAATAATAACTAATCTCCTTTATGAAAAAAATTACACATTTTTATAGTTTAGGTCCCGAGTGGCAAAATCAACTTGCTGAAGAAATGGGAACGAAAGTAGTAGATGATAAAATAATTGTTGTGCCCGAAAATATAGGCCGAGGACATACTTATTTTACTCAAATTACATCTGGTATTTCTGCATTGTTTTTTGACATTGAATTTAATACTCCTGTTAAAATAACCAGGCTAAAATCTGATCACTATTTATATATTTTTCACTATGATTTAAGTGAACATGTCAATTTAATCAAAATCAATAATAAAGACTATGAGATTGGTTCTTTTGACAAATTAGATCTTGCTATCATCGATAATAAACTGGAAAGTTCATTTAAACCAGCTGTTAATGAAAGAACAGTTGCCTTACGGATTTTAGTCGATAAAAATTTATTAAACGATTTTACAGAAAAATATCCTAGTAAAGAAATAGCAAAAAATAAAGGCAAGTCAACACAAAACACACTTTATCATTATGGCAATATTGATAGTAATAGTCTTTTGCTCATTCAAGCCATTAAAAGCAAATCTATTTATGATTTATCATTTGATTCATTTTTAAAAGGGGTTTCATTAAAATTATTAGGGAATTTTTTTAATAAATTTTATAATATTGATAACGCTCAAAATGAAATCACTGATATTGAAATTGAAGCAATAACCAAAACAAAAAACTATCTTCTTGATAACTTATATGGTCCATTTCCTTCGATAGCATTTTTATCAGCTTTAGCGGGTATGTCTGATTCAAAATATAAAATGTTATTTAAGAAATACTTCAAGGATACACCAAATAACTTATTTATTATAGAAAAAATGAGGCTTGCAAAGAATCTATTACAAAGTGGAAAATTTAATACATTAACAGAGATAATCTATGAATTAAATTATAATAAGCTAACTTATTTTAGCGCAAAGTATTATGCCCTTTTTAAAAGAAAGCCTTCAGAAGATTTCGTAAAAAAATTATCATAAGCATATTTATTTAACTTAAAAGTTAAGGTAAAATATTTATTAAACTCTTAATTATCAAAAAATTAATACTAAATGCATGAGTAATTATTATAAAATAAAAGGGTATCATTTCTGATACCCTTTTATTTTATTTATACTTTCATGATATTCACGAAATTATTTATTGAAATTAATAATAAATTCAGAACGTCTGTTAAGCTGATGTTCTTCTTCAGAACATTTAACACCGTCAGCACATTTATTAATTAATTGACTTTCTCCATATCCTTTGCCAGTAATTCTATCTGCTCTTACGCCTTTGCTCAAGAGATATTTAACTGTTGATTTTGCTCTTCTGTCAGATAATTTTAGATTATAATCAGCATTACCACGGCTATCAGTGTGAGATCTAATGTCAACAGAAATATTTGGATAATCTTTTAATACCTGAAGTACTTTATTTAGTTCGATCTCAGAAATAGGTTTAATTTTATCACCATCAAAATCAAAATAAATTGGCTTTAAGTCAAGCTGTTTTGTTAGATCGCCATTATCTGTTATAGTTTTGTTGTCTTCTGAAATAAGGGAATTCGCATTCGGATCACTAATCAAATATTTATTTATTTCAATTGTCTGATTCCTCTGCTCTTCAGCTATATGAAGATCTTGTTTCTCTTGATAATATCCCGTTTTATCATAAGTCAAATAATAGTCCCCTACTGGAACTTTCAATAAATACTCTCCTGCATTATCAGTATAAAAATCATCTAACTTATTCTGATTTTTATCATAAACAGTAATCTTAACTTTTGGAAGTAATTCACTATGTTTTTTGTCATATACTTTTCCGTATACAAGTATTTCATACTTTATAGTATTACGAAGCTCAGTAAAACTATATATCTGATCTTTTGAAGTTCTGTTTGAAGCAAAAAAACCTTTATGAGTATATGGGTTAACAATATAACCAAAATCATCTTCTGTAGTATTAATTGGCTGGCCAACATTTACTACTTTGTAAGAATTATCTTTTTGTTTAATTCCCTCAAAAACATCAAGTCCACCTAATCCAGGATGTCCGTCAGATGCAAAATAAAACTCTCCTGTTTTAGATACAAATGGGAAAGTTTCTCTTCCAGCTGTATTTATTGATGGACCTAAGTTTCTCGGTTCTCCAAAAGTACCGTCTTGTTTTATCTCTACCTCATATAGATCAGTCTGTCCTAAAGTACCTGGTCTGTCAGAAGCAAAGATTAAAGTTTTACCATCTGCACTTAATGCTGGGTGTGCATTCGAAAAAGATTTATCATTAATACTTAAATCTTCAATATTAGTCCAATTACCATTGTGCAAAGTTGCTCTGTAGATTTTAAGACGGTTTGTATTTGTATCATCTTTTCCAAATTTACCGCCTAAATAATTACTTCTGGTGAAATAGATTTGATTTCCATCTTTTGTAATAACAGGAGTTGACTGGTGGTAAACTGAATTTATTTTTCCACTAATTTTTTTAGCATCTGTAAGATCTCCGTCATCAGTCATCGTTGCTTCATACAATTTAAAAAATGGTTTTCCATTCCATTTGTCAATATATTTTTTAACAACATTTGTATCTCTTGCAGAAGTAAAAATGACTTTATTGTCTTTATAAAAAGCAGGTCCATAATCAGAAACCTGAGAGTTTATACTTACTGGCTTAATTGTAAAAGGATTTGAATTATTCAATAAATCTTGCAAATAATCCGTACTTGCTGAAATAGAAGTATTTCCTGACCTTGCATTGTATATTCTAATAATTTTTGCTGCATCATCATACTGTCCATTAGACTTTAGCGTTTGTGCATATCTAAGTAATTGTATATTAGGAATAACAAAATTATCTTTAGTTTTATACATCTGATCATATGCTTTTAAGGCATTACCATATTCGCCATTTAAAAAGTAAGCCTCTCCTAATTTTGAATAAAGTGCCGGTGAACCATATTTTTTTTCAATAAGTTTATTATACAATTCACTTGCACTTACAAATGCATATTGATCGTAATCTTTTTCTGCCTGATTAATTAATTTGTTTTGCGAATACGTATTATGTATACTAAACAATATTATAAAAAGTAATATGTATTTTTTCATGAGTATATTTATCTTCATTATTAAAAGAATCTTGGATTAATCAATCGTTTGTCAGATTTATTGAATAAATCAAATCTTAAGAAAATTTCATGCGATCCCGAATTATAATGTCCAAGTTTTGTTGTGTCATAATCATAACCATAACCTACCATTAAATCATTTGTAACTTGAAAACCAGCTAAAGCGCTTACTGCAGCATCCCAACGGTATCCAGCTCCAAGAGTGAATTTCTCATTAATTAAAAAGTTTGCTGATAAATCAACAGCTACTGGTGCACCAGGAACTACTTTTAATAATGCGGCCGGCTTAAATTTTAAATTTGGATTAAGATCGAATACATATCCTCCCATTACATAAAAATGTGATTCCTTACTATATACCGATGAAGCGACATCACTGTAATAACTTGTTTTTAATAATTTAGGAACTGATATTCCAACATACCAATTATCATTATAAGCATAAACACCCGCACCTACATTTGGTGAAAATTCAGATGGGGAACCAGTTAAATATTGATCAGGAGATTCACGATTTAGCTTATCATAATCAACTTTAAAATTTTCAATACCCCCTGAGATACCGAAAGACATTTTCCAATCGTTCTGACCTAAAATCAATGTATAAGCATAACTTGCTGTAACTTCTGTAGTTTTTGATGGCCCGATTTGATCACTCACTATGTTTAAACCAATTCCATTACCATGATATCCTAGAGGACTTTGAATCGAAAAATTCATTGTTTTTGGAGCGCCATCTAATCCAACCCATTGTGTTCTATACAATCCCATAGCACTAATAACACCTCTCGAACCAGTATAAGCCGGATTGAACGTCATTGTATTGTACATGTATTGCGAATATTGAGATTCTTGTTGCGCTGAGGCACTAGAAATCCCTAGCAACAATATTGCTGCCAGACAAAAAATATTTTTCATTAGTTCTAAATTAATTTTTGATTCTTAAATTCTAAGATTATTGATTGTTGATGTACAGATATCCTGATTTTTCAACCATTTTAGTTTCTTTTTTATAACTTAATATGTAGAAATAAGTTCCCGTAGGAAGTTTGTCACCTCTGTTAATAGTTACGCGTCCATCTGAATATCCTCTGAACATTACGTCAGTTTCATTATATGAATTAGCTTCATATACTTTTACACCCCATCTGTTGTATATTTCAACTTTATTTTCAGGATATTTATTTATACCTTCTATATGGAAACTATCATTTATTCCATCCCCATTTGGCGTGATTGCATTATACACAATCAAATCATCTTTATCTGTATTCTTTTTAGTAACAATTGCCATTGTAAAAATGCCATATCCTTTTACTGGACCAGTCAACAAATGTGAGTATGTTTCTCCGGTTATCTCATTACTCAAAACACCCCCTTCTCTAACCCATTTTGATGTTGTCTCATCCCAACGTACAATTGCTAACTCTGTTCCCGAAGTTTGTGTGAAAAAGTCAGAAGGTGTCGTATCTGTATCTAGAGTAAGACTCAAAACAATTTTTTCATCTCCTTCATTCTGTCTTACTTCCCAATATTCTTTATCATTTATAAGTTGAATTCCTGATTCTTTACTTGTATGAGGATATTGATTTCCTGAATTTTTATTAAAATATTGTGTTGTATACAGATTGTTCACAGAAGAATTAGCCGCATGTATGGATGGTCTATAAAATTGGCCATCACCCACTGGGAATTCAAACATTTTCTGTCCTTTTTTTTGTACTTTTCCATCAACAAAACTCTGGTCTCCTGTATTTTTATGAACAGCGTTTTCATTAAAAACTACCAAACCATCATAATCATCAGCATCAACAATTCCTTTCTTAAAATCAGCTTCTTTATTGACAGAAAAAGTTGTAGCTAAATGAAATGGAATTGGAGAGTTCAGATTGTTAAAAATTATATTTTGAAAACCTGATGGTTGTCCACCCTCTAAAATTTGATCTTGCTCACCTATAAAAAAGGTTTTACCGTTTGCTGCAGTATTATAACCAACTACTCCGTCATTTTTCCAATTTTGAAAAACGTAAACCTCACCGTCATTAATAAATTTTCCTGAAGATGCATTTTCATAATCCATGTAGATAGACAATATTGTATTATTATCTACTTTCACATCACCATTATTAACCATTTGAGCATTTACTTTATAAGAAGAAAATAAACCGGCAAAAAGACCTAATGCACAATAAGAACATTTTTTACTTGCCATTCTAAAAGCTGGCAGTTTCACATTATATAAATTTTTATTTTTCATAAATAGGCATATATTTATTATATAAATTACACTTTGAATTAGGCCGTAAAATTAATTGATCAATAAAATTTACCCCTCCCTTAAAAGTTATTGCTATATCATAATAAGGTTAAATCAATTCTGCTTTACCACATCATTTATTTATTGATTTCACAACTATTAAACGGTGCAAAGTTCTGATTATCAATATCAAATTTTAGCCTATAAAAGTTTTTAAACTTATAGATTAAGACATATTTATATATTACAGAATGTATCCCTATCAAATTTTACTAAGAAATATTTACGAGAAGATAGTTAAACTATTTTTATAACAAATATAAAAATGGCTAATAAGTAAATACTCACAAAAAAAACGAGTGACATCACTTTTTTTTGCTTAAATGATGAATAACATGTTAAATTGATTAATTTTATCATTAAATATAATCAGCAAAACATAAATATTTGCTGATACCTAAATTTCTAAATGTGTCACAATCAGCTTTATTTTTAGCAGGCGAAATTCTAAAACGTGCAAAAGAGCAAAACATAGGGATTTCTAACATGTCGCTTCAAAAGCTTCTTTTCATTGCCAATGGGTTATACCTTGCAAAAAAAGGTAAGCCATTATTCAATGAACCTATTGAAGTATGGCCATACGGACCTGTAATAAAATCAGTATATCATGAATTTAAAGAATATGGTAATACTGATATTAAAAAAATTCCGATTGCATATACTATGAACCTGGATAAGGAATTTGATGCCACTGCCAATGAGGCTATCAACTTCGCTTTACAGGTGGCTCAAAATCTTAATGCCATTCAACTATCCAACTGGACCCACCTTCCTGAGTCTCCTTGGGCAAATGCAAGAAACAATAATGACGATTATATTTCAAACGAGTCTATTGCTGAATATTTTCAGAGATTCATAGAACAACAAGAACAATTATAAGAAGCATGGCAGCAAACGTTTCAGGTTTTAATCTTAATAATTTACTAGATGATGCTACAGCAGCTCCAACAAGTCCGGTATCTATTGCTGAATATATGTCATATGAAAAACATATTCAGGAAATAAAAAATTCTGATCAGAATATGGTCGAACGGAAAAATTATGCGGAATATATTTTTAGCTTTACCTGCCTTTGGTGTATTGCAATATTATTTATATTGATTTGGAAAGGAATGGGAAAATTAAATTTATCTGATGAAATAATTATTACATTGATTGGCTCATCAACAGTGAATGTTTTTGTTTTCTTTCGTTTAGTTACAAAATATCTTTTTAACGAGGCAAAATCAACATAGAGTCTAAGTTACTGCTATAATTATCTATAAAAAAACCCGATTGTTTAGCTCAATCGGGTTTTGATATTCCTTGTTTTTACAACAAACTGTTTTTATTTTTTATTAATTATTTTTTGAACCAGCAACTTCAAGTTTTCAACTTCTTCTTTAAGACTTACTATTTCTGCTTGTTGTTCTTGTACTGCTTTTACTAAAGGCACTACAAATCCTGCATATCGCAGACTATAAAAATCAGTATCGCTTTGCGGTTTAACAATACCATTAAATTCATATCCTATACTATTTGCAGCAGCTTCTACTTCCTGAGCAATAAAACCTGATTGTAATTCTGTAGGACCTGTTTTCATTTTATAAGTTACCGGACGTAGCTTATTGATAAAGTTTAAGCCATAATTACTGGTAACAATATCTTTTTTCAAACGTAAATCTGAACTTATTGACCACTCTACAGCCCCACCAATACTTGTCATTGATGCGTCTCCAATTTGCACTGTGTTAGAACCTCTACCAATAGCATTAAATCCTATAACTATTTGATTTATCTGATTATCAGCTTTAGGTCTAGTAAATGATCCAATAAAAATAGATTGCTTACTAGTATAATAAGTACCGCCTCCACTTAAGTGACCTATTCCCACATTATTATCACCTGAAATCCGGCTTAGAGCTTGATCTCCAACAGCTGTACAAAAATCTTCACTGGTAATATTTTTAAGTGCATAATAACCAATAGCGACATTCTGAATACCTGTAGTTAGCTGAGGAAGAGCATTAAATCCAACTGCTACATTAAACCTTCCTGAATTGTTACTATTTAAAGCACCATAGCCAAAAGCTGTATTATCTCCATTAGCGGAACTTCCTAATGCATTTTCTCCAAACGATGTATTACCTCCTAATGTTCCTATTCTACCACTTAAAATATTATTCCTTTTGAAAACCAGATCCATATCGTCTGTAGTACCTATAAAGTTAGTCCCAGCTGTTGTTCCTGCATTTCCTCTTACATCCCATTTTTTAACCACTTCTTTTGCTAAATCTTCAATTGCACCTTGTACATTTTTCGAAGGCACTGCTACAGTTACATTTGGCATCGCATCAATTGAATTACTTGGTGTTTGAGATGCAGTTTCAATAGGTGAAGAAACTACATAAGGTTCCTCTTCAGTTCCTTTACCTTTTACAGTTACATTTGTACCTTCAATTGTTTTACCACCTAATCCATCAACTCCATTAGTTCCATCATTACCTTTTGGTCCCCTTAAACCTTCTAATTGTTCCTTCGTGAAATCTTCATATATGAAACTTTTTCCATCAACTCCATCAGCACCATCATTACCTTTTGGACCTCTCAAACCTTCTAATTGTTCCTTTGTGAAATCTTCATATTTGAAACTTTTTCCATCAACTCCGTTAGTTCCATCGTTACCTTTTGCACCTCTCAAACCATCTAGTTGTTCAAGTGTAAAATCTTCATATTTGAAATTTTTTCCATCAATCCCGTTGGTTCCATTAGTACCATCCTTTCCATTTATTGAAGTGAAAGTCCCATCAGAATTTTGAATGTAAACTGTATTAGTTTCCTTATCGGTGTAAATATTAATATTCTCACCTGGGTAACCATCTTCACCTTTATTTCCAGGAGCACCGTTACCACCTACTACTCCAACTGCACCATCTTTTCCATCTTTTCCGTCCTTTCCACTTATTTGCGTGAAAGTTCCATCAGAGTTTTGTATATAAACTGTATTAGTTTCCTTATCGGTATAGATATTAATATTCTCACCTGGGTAACCGTCTTCACCTTTATTTCCAGGAGCACCATTACCTCCAGCTACGCCAACTGCACCATCTTTTCCATCTTTTCCGTCCTTACCGTCTTTTCCATTGATTTTAGTCCATGTCCCATCTGAGTTTTGAACATATACATCTCCTGATGAATTATCTGAATATATAAGAATACCTTCTCCTGGATAACCTGGTTCTCCTTTATCAACCGGAGGCCCATCTCCACCAGTTGCTCCACAGCATTTTGCCGCTTCATCAGAAACTGCAATTCGATGCCATTTATCAATATACCAGTAATAATACCCTGGTTGAATGTCTGAAACAGTCGCAGTATTAAATACCAGTAAACTGTTTACATTTCCGTTTTTGATTGTAGTTGCGTCTGTTGAGCTCGTTAAAGGAAGTCTCGGAATTAATATTCCTTTATCTGAAGCGATGACTTCTAATTGTGCTGATTTATCTGGCTTAAGTGTCCCTATACCAACTTGGGAATACCCTACGTATCCACTTAAGACTAAAAGTAATGGTAAAAATTTATTTTTCATGAAATATTTTATACAGTTAAAAAGCTATAAAATCTTTTAAATAAGATTTAGCTATCCTGATTAATAAGCGATCAATTGCTTTTATGATATTGCAAATATCTTTTAGTTATCAAAGCTTCTTTACTTCTAAAAGTTTTAAAAATTATAGATTAAGACATCTTCCTCAAGTAAAATAAAAATAAAGCAGCCCAACTGAAACTTACAGTTGGGCTGCTTTATTTTGCCTGTTTTTAGAACAAAAAACAACTAGTGTTTTATTTATTCAGCAATTTTTGTACAAGTTGTTTTAACTCCTGGATATCTTTTTGTTGCTGTTCAATTTGAGCTTGTTGTTCATCAATTTGAGTTTGCTGTTCTTGTACTGCCTTTACAAGTGGAACTACAAATCCCGCATAACGTAAACTGTAAAAATCTTGATCATTTTGAGGTTTAACTATACCATTAAACTCATATCCAATACTATTCGCAGCAACTTCAACTTCTTGGGCAATAAATCCAGATTGTAAATCTGTGGGACCTGTTTTCATTTTGTATGTTACCGGACGTAATTTATTTATAAAATTTAATCCATAACTGCTGGTAACAATATCTTTTTTCAAACGTAAATCTGAACCAATAGACCACTCGACAGATCCACCAATGCTGGTCATTGAGCTATTTCCTATTTGCACAGTATTGGAACCTCTACCTATAGCTTGGTATCCAATTACAACCTCATTATAACCACTGTCATTTAAAGGTCGTGTGCTGCTTCCTATTAATACAGAATTCTCCATATTATTTAAAGTTTGCGTTGCTCCAATATTTCCATAAGCAATTCCAGAGTTATAACCTATAGCAACATTTCCACCTCCAGAAATTAAAGAAATTAAACAGGCAGAACCAATGCCAACATTAAAACTACTAAGTTTAGATCTAGAAAGCGTCGCGTTACCAATACCAACATTATCATTCCCTGACAAATTACTCGAAAGAGCTGAGATACCCACTCCAACATTTGAATCCCCTGCAATATTATTATAAAGTGCCTGTTTACCCAATGCCACATTAAATCCCCCTGATGTATTAGATAAAAGAGCCATATCTCCGACTGCTACATTTGATCCACCACTAACATTCGCAAACATTGACCTATAACCAATTGCAACATTTGATCCACCACTAAGGATACTAGTCTTAAGCGATTCTCTTCCAATCCCAATATTATAATCTGCTTTGTTATTTATAAGAGCATCATTACCAATCGCTATGACTGATTTACCGGTGTTACCAGACGCTGCATATTCTCCAAATGATACACTATAAGATCCTAATCTACCTATTTCAAAACCCTGCCTTTTAAAAACTATATCTTGATTATCAGTAGTACCAATAAAATTAGTTCCTGCAACCGTTCCTTTATTTCCTTTCGTATCCCATTTTTGAGATAATTCTTTTGCTAAATCACCAATGGCACCTTGCACATTTGTTGAAGGTACTGCGACTGTAGAATTCACTACAGCAGGTATAGCGGTACTTGTAGTTTCAAGAGCGGTTTGAGTTGCTGTTGATCCTGAACAGCTAGACCAAGATGTCCCTAACCAAGTTTTCAAACAATTATCATCTGTACAGTAAACTATTAATCCTTTTGAATCAGTGGTTAATTTTGATTGTAAAGCTGTGATTTGAGCAGTTGTAAAACGTGGTGGCATAAAACCTTTTGTCCCATTTTGAGATAATATCTCTACTGTTGCATTAGCATCTCCTTTTTGTACACCCCCTATCACTAATGGATCTATTGATTGTGCAAAAAATTGTCCTGCACTAGCCATCAATATAAGTGTAAAAACTTTTTTTTTCATTATTCTATTGAACTTAAGAATTTACCTAGATACTAAGTCTGAAGTAAATAAATTTATAATAAATATTTAATCGTTATAAGCTATTCTAATTTTTCGGTGTATATGTTTAAACTAAAAGGAAACTAATAGCCCCACTTCATGAAATTAATTTAAGCTACTTAACATTTTAAAGCAGCACAGCTAAAAATCTCAAATCCATTTCTTTTCTTATTTTTTGACTTCAGATAGTACTTATTTAACATTATTTCACCAAAATAAATCTAGCATAATCTATCGTCATCCTTGTTATTACATCACTTGTACTCGCAGTTAAGCGGAAAGTAACAGCCTTAGCTGCATTACTTATTTTGGTTGTTCTATATGAAGTTCCGTTACTAGTCCAAACAGTCAGCTTTCCATCATTAAAAAATATGCGTCCTGAGACTACTACATCTCCTCCTGCTCCACCCCAGCTAAAATTATCCGGCCAGGTTGCGCCATTATCTTCCGACATCAAAATGGAAGTGCCCCACACTCCAGCTCCTTGACTTCTGTAAACACGCAAGCTAAATTCTATCGAACCGCTATCCTTTATCAATGTTCCAATAGGTATCGTGAAATCTTTATAAATTGAAGGCTTTTGACTGTTAAGTGGCTCATTCCATCCATACCCCCAAACTTGAGCAGGATCTTCACTTTCATTCATTAAAATAAAAGAAGTAGCAACTGGTTCAGCAACTACAGGTGCAGAAGGGGCCGTCTTAATCCAGGCAGCCACAACCTCATCATACGAGTAAAATCCGTTTTGATCTATGAACCTTGCTGTTCCTGCCTGAGTTCCTGTCAAAGTATTCATTACATAAATCATTGTTGCAGTTTTTACTCCAATCATTGATTGAGCTCTTTCCCTATCAACTCTTGGCACTAACAATCCTTCAGGTTCGACTGCTGTTCCTGTTGATTTTTTAGCTGCAATATCGAATGTTGATAATGGATTTTGAGTATTAACTCCTATTTGACTATACGAAAATGTTGTTGCACAAATTATTAGTGCAAAAATTATTTTTTTCATTATTGTTTTTTTTTGGAAAAAATGATTTTTTAAATTAATACGTAATAACTGGCCTAGAATAAGGCCAGTATTATTATAATTAATGATTACATTGTATATGTGATTACGTACCAGTTTGTACCATCAGACTGTAAAGTAATTTTCATACTTCCTCCACTGCCACCATTAATGTTTGCTGTTAAAGATGGTAATTTTGTACTGTCCGAGTAAATAACGTCAGTATTAAATTTTACTACTACTGGAGTAGTTGTCCCGGCTTTAAATGCATTAAACTGGTTGATTACCAAAATTCTACCTTTGCTATCTTCGGCCTTCGGAAGCGTAATTGTAATATCACTAGTTAAATTTCTAGCAATAATTGTATAATCTGTAGGAGTTAAAGTATAATCGTTATTAATTACTTTTATGTCCATAACATTTGATTTTGCCGGAGCTTGCCAAGCCACTCCAGTTGCAGTTGTTGTTAATACATCTCCTTGAACTGTTGATGGAACAATGTCTACTGTAGCATCAGTAAATGTTGCCCCTGTACCCGTTACTGCCAAAACTTTATCAGATGTTGTTGTAGTAATGTCTTTAAGGTTTATATTTACAGTATTTTGCTCACCAGTATATGTTAATTTTTTCCCTGCAACATCATGAACTAAAGTAGTTGCTTTTTCTGATCCCGCTAATAAATCAGCTATCTTAATCACGTTTGGATTTCCCCATTCATCCTTATAAACTAAATTATTGTCGTTATCAACATCTAAAGTTGTTAATGTCTGCATTTGTTTTATAAGAACAGTCAATATTTCTTGTACAGTATCACCAGACGCATCATTTTTTTTAGCTAAAATATCTGTGAAATGGGTTGCTACTTGTTCAGGAATATCAATTGTAGTGCGAACTCCCGTTTCATTAACATAAATAAATTTTCCCGTTTCATCATCAAGCATGTCTGTCTCGGTTTCAAAAGATGAAACAGGTATAGCTTGGGTCTTTCCACCTTCATTTGTATATTTCAATGCACGTTTACCGTTATCATCAAAGTCAGCTGTAAATTCTGTCATGGTCTGCTCTGCCTTAATAATAGCTGCAAGAGAATCATAAGCTCTATTACCTTCATTTGTAGATTTTCTATCTAACATTTCATTGAAGTTATCTGCAATATCTTGAACTACATCAATATTAGTGACAGCTGCACTCTCATTTGTATAAGTATATTTCCCGTTATCAGCAGGATCTTTTACCAGAGTAGTTACTGTTTCATTTGCCTGGATAAGTTCGCTGATGTTGATAACATGCGTTACGCCAGATGCATCAATATAACTGAATTCATTAGTGTCGCCGTTGAATGTTACATTTCCTGAAGAAGTTTTAATAATCTGTCTCAAGATATTTGTTACATCAGTATTGTTTACAATTGTACTGAAGTTTGTTGTTACATCGCCTACAACATCAATCGTAGTTTTTGTGTTATCTTCACTTGTGTAAATGTATTTACCATTATTGGCTGGATCTTTTACCAGAGTAGTTACTGTTTCATTTGCCTGGATAAGTTCGCTGATGTTGATAACATGCGTTACACCAGAAGCATCAATATAACTGAACTCGTTTGTCGTAGAATTAAATGTTACATTTCCTGTTGTATTTTCAGAGATCTTCTGAATAATTTTTGTTACATCTAAATTATTAAAAATAGTAGAAGCGTTGTCAATAACATCCCCAACTACATCAATTGTTGTTTTAGTATTATCTTCACTTGTATAAACATATTTACCATTATTGGCTGGATCTTTTACTAAAGTAGTTACTGTTTCATTGGCTTTTATAATTTTTTCAATATCCAAAATTTGAATATTTCCACCTGCATCTGTATAAGTAAACTGATTTGTTGTAGAATTAAAGGTTACAGTACCAGGTACTTGAGACACTTGATCTGAAGTAGCAACTCGTAACCATTTATTATCGTACCAATAATAATATCCTGGTGTAATGTCAGAAATTGTATTGGTATTAAAAACCATTAAACTGTTTACATTGCCATTTGCAATAGTACTAGTATCTGTTGAACTTTTTAAAGCAACTCGAGGTATTAAAACTCCTTTATCATTTGCGAAAATTTCTAATTGCGATGATAAATTTGGGCTTACTGTTCCGATACCAACCTGTGAATAAGCACCTAGACTACCTAGGACAAAAAATAAAGGAAGTAATCTATTCTTCATAAGATTTAATCTTTATGGGTTATTAAATTATTTTAAATTTTATTGACTCCAAATAATTCATCTTACTAATACCTAGTTTAGCTGAAATTTTGGATTCACAAAATTCTTTTTTAATGCACCACATGATTACCTCTAAAAGTTTTTACACTTTCACTTTAAGACATTACTTACAAAAAAAATATTAAAATCTAATTTATTAAAAGTATTTATAGCAAATGCTAACAGATTTGCGGAAAATAAAAAGGCAGCAAAAAATGCTGCCTTTAAGTAATAATTAATTCTAAAGAAATCTTATATATTATTGATTATTTACATATAGATATCCTGCTTTTTCAACTTTGTTTCCGTTATTGTCATATTGTACTGTATAGAAATAAGTACCTGTTGGTAGTTTATCACCTTTTTTGACAGTAGCACGTCCGTCTGAATATCCTTGGAATGGACTTGTTACATTGTCATAACCGTCTTTTTCATACACAATAACTCCATATCTATTGTATATTTTTACACTGTTATTAGGGTAGCAATCGATTCCTTTAATCACGAAACTATCGTTTATTCCATCACCGTTAGATGAGATTCCGTTATATATTTCTTCAAGACAGGCAACATTTATGGTCTGCGTATATGAAGTTTGGTTGCCACATTGATCGTTTGCTGTCCAAGTTCTCAATAAAGTATATCTGCTGCTGCAATCGCCATCAACTCGATTTTCTTCATAAGTAACAGTTGCAGTTCCGCAATTATCTGTGGCAGTAAGTGTAACCACAGGAGGAATTGTATCACAATTTGCATTTACGACAGCTTGTGGCATTGCTTCAACAAAAACTGGTGCAGTGGTGTCATGTACTGTAATTGTCTGCGTACAGATAGTACTATTAAGAATTGTATTTTCTCCAGCATCTCGAATACCATTTCCATTGGCATCATTGTATTCCGTCACCGTATAGCTTCTTGTAATATTGGCATTGCAACCTTGATCTGCACTATTTGAGGCTGTAATCTCAATTGCTCCACAAGAAGTTATTCTTCCGTTTCCATTTCCTAGAGTTTCAAACTGAGCTTTTGTTAAAGTGACCGCAGTTGGCAATTGATCATAACAGGATACAGTTGTTGGCTGAAAAGTTGGACAAATCACATTAAAAGTACAACAAGATACAGGAGAAACTCCTGATACTGTTATTGTATTACATGCATTTGCATCTTGAATATTGACACTATAATTTGTTCCTACAGCAACTGTATTTGAGGTCCAAGTGTTTCCTGACCATGTTCCCGGCGCTCCTGTTCCTGTTGCTGTATAAGGACCCTGACCTGTTACAGACAGTGTCACATTATATTGATTTCCGCTGCCTAAACATGTTGCCAATGAAGTTCCAGATAAAGCAACATTTGTAATAATTACATTTTGAGCTGCCGTAACACTACTTCCACTTCCGGTACTAAAAGTCCAATTTATAATAGTTGTACCTGGCGTCGTTATCGGGAAAAGGGTTGTTGTAGTTCCTGTAATTGCCGCGCCACAACTGTCTAAAATCACAGGTGCAATTGGTGTTACGCTACATTGACCAGTAATGTCCGCAAGAACTGGAGATACTAATGTTCTCGGTGAAATTATAACATTTTGATTTGCTGTTGCTATATTTCCGTTTCCGTCATTAAATGTCCATGTAACCACTGTTGTTCCTTGTGCTGTAATTGGGAAAGTTGTAGTGGTTGTTCCTGTTATAGTTCCTGCGCAGGCATCCGTTGCTGTTGGTACTGTAGGTGTTGCATTACATTGTCCTGTTACATCTGCCAAAACAGGTGGAACCGGCGCAACCGTATCATCAATAATTACATTTTGAGCAGCTGTTGCAATATTTCCGTTTCCGTCATCAAATGTCCAT
>NZ_JARP01000005.1 GCF_000708595.2 Flavobacterium sp. KJJ
AATACTTTTTTCTTTATCTCAGTATGTTAAGATATTGTCCTTAATTATCAGTTGCTAATGATCAATTGTCAGTTAGGGAAAAATTGCCCAAAGCAATTATAACTTCTTAAGGTGGTTATTGCGGCGGGGCTCACCTCTTCCCATCCCGAACAGAGTAGTTAAGCCCGCCTGCGCAGATGGTACTGCAGTTATGTGGGAGAGTATGTCGCCGCCTTTCTTTGAAAACCCTGTCCAGTCCGGACAGGGTTTTTTCGTTTTGCACCCTTTTCTAAAAATAATATCTGATAAAATACTCGGATGGGTTTAAAAATTACAAGTCTACTGAAAATAAGATGCATCACTTATATGTAAAATATATCTAGTCGTTATATTCTGTTAAATTAAAGTCAATTTTGGGTTTTAAATAAGGCTGTGTTAGCCTTTTTGGATGTGAATCTGTATTTTTGTATTAAATATTATAATTTAAGTATGAAAAAAAGTATTGTATTGTTGACATTGTTTGTTCTTTCAAATTTAAGTGCTCAACAACGCCCTAAGTTGGTGGTAGGTATAGTTGTAGATCAGATGAAAATGGAATATTTATATCGATTCTCAGATGATTTTTCACCAAACGGATTTAAAAGATTAATTAATAATGGGTATACTTTTCAGAATATGCATTATAATTATATGCCAACTTATACAGCGCCAGGGCATGCGTCAATTTATACAGGAACTACTCCAGCAACACACGGTATCGTAGGTAACGAATGGTTCAGCAGAACATTAGGTAAAGAAATGTATTGTACAGATGATGCTGGTGTAAAAACAGTTGGAGATGGAACAGTAGAAGAAGGGGCTATGTCTCCTAAAAATTTGCAAAGTACTACTATTACAGACGAAGTAAGAATGGCTACTAATTTTCAAGGAAAAGTTATTGGAATGAGTCTTAAAGATCGTGGTGCAATTTTGCCAGCAGGACACTTTGCAAACTGGGCTTTTTGGTACAGTAAAACTGGTTCTTTCATTTCAAGTACATTTTACGGCGATAAATTACCAGAATGGGTTTCTCAATTTAATAGTGAGAAACATTATTTGCCATATATAAATAAAGGTTGGGATTTATATAAGCCAGCTTCTACTTATAACGAAAGTTTACCTGATAATAATCCGTATGAGGGTAAATTGTATGGCAGTACAGCTCCTGTTTTTCCATATGATTTGAAAACAATGTATGAGAAAAATGATGCAGGAATCTTAAGAGCTACTCCATATGGAAATGATTTATTAGCTGAATTTGCTAAAAAAGCTATTGAAAAAGAAGAACTTGGAAAAGATAATATTACGGACTTCTTAACAGTAAGTTTTTCATCTACTGATTATGTTGGACATTTATTAGGTCCACGCTCAATTGAACTACAAGATACTTACTTAAGATTAGATCAGACTATTGCTGATTTTTTAGCTTATTTGGATTTAACGGTTGGTAAGGATAATTACCTTCTTTTCTTAACAGCAGATCATGCTGGTGCTGAAAACGTTATCTATTTAAAAGATCGTAAATATAATGTTGATAATTATCCATCTAAAGATTTTAAGAAAAACCTACAGGATTTCTCAACTAAAGCATT
The DNA here is from genome assembly GCF_000708595.2 of Flavobacterium sp. KJJ. Taxonomy (GTDB): domain Bacteria; phylum Bacteroidota; class Bacteroidia; order Flavobacteriales; family Flavobacteriaceae; genus Flavobacterium. Next base: position 1,611 of record NZ_JARP01000005.1, read on the forward strand.
TGGAGCTGATTTACTTTTAAATTATTCAAATTTTAATATTTTCTTCAATAAGCAAATTATAAAAGATAAAGGTTTAGAACTGACAAGAGTAAAACAAGCATTTAAAGAATATTTGATTACACTGCCGCAAATTAAAAAAGTATATACGGAAGAAGAAATTTTAGCAAATTCTGGAAACGACTATTACTTAAATTTTGTAGCAAAAGGATATGATGTAACTCAAGATGGAGATATGGTTATAATTAATAAACCTGGAGATATGGAATATTCGCCTACTGGAACATCACATGGAACTCCATATAGTTATGACACTCATGTGCCAGCAATCTTTTATGGGTGGCACATTAAAAAAGGAGAATCATATGATAAAAAAGCAATTACTGAAATCGCTCCAACAATTGCTCAAAAAATTAAAGTTGCTTTCCCTAACGGAACGGAAGCAAAAGTATTACAAGAAGTGTTAGACGAAAAATAATATTCTGTATAAAATTTAAAACCTGTCTTGCAGAGACAGGTTTTTTTTATGTCATAAAAAAAGGTTTTTCTTAATTGAAAAACCTTTTTAAATAGTGTATAGTAAGCACTTATTTTAATGTTAGCACTATGCGTTTGCTAACACTAATTCTTCGTTAAAAGGAAGATTCCAAGCTTCAGCAACTCCTTTGTAAAGAATTTTTCCGTTAGCGATGTTTAATCCTTTTTTCAATTCTTCGTTTTCATTACAAGCCTTTTGCCATCCTTTGTTTGCTAATTGCACTGCATAAGGCAAAGTAGCATTAGTTAAGGCTAAAGTAGATGTATAAGGAACAGCACCTGGCATGTTAGCTACACAGTAGTGAACAATATCATCAATAATAAAAGTTGGATTTTCGTGAGTTGTTGGAGTACAAGTTTCAATACATCCACCTTGATCAACTGCAACGTCAACAACAACAGTTCCTGGACGCATTAATTTAAGCATATCACGAGTAATTAGGTGAGGTGCTTTTGCTCCTGGAATTAATACAGCTCCAACAATCAAGTCAGCATCTTTAATTGCTCTTGTGATATTATAGTGGTTAGACATTTCTGTATTTACATTTGCTGGCATAATGTCATCTAAATAACGTAAACGAGGCAAACTTAAGTCCATTATAGTTACTTGTGCTCCTAAACCAGCAGCCATTTTTGCAGCCTGAGTTCCCACAATTCCACCACCTAAAACTAATACTTTTGCTGGCGGTACACCTGGAACACCGCCTAAAAGAATTCCTCTCCCTTTTAATGGCTTTTCAAGATATTTTGCTCCTTGTTGAATCGCCATACGACCTGCAACCTCTGACATTGGAACTAATAATGGCAAACTGCGATCTGTTTTCTCTACTGTTTCGTAAGCTAAACAAACTGCACCTTTTTCAAGCATTGCATGAGTTAATGGCTCTGAAGAAGCAAAGTGAAAATAAGTGAAAAGCAATTGATCTTTTTTAATTAACGGATATTCAGAAGCAATTGGCTCTTTTACTTTTATAATCATTTCAGCAATTGCGTAAACTTCTTCAATAGTTGCTAAAACTACTGCTCCAGCTTCTGCATATTCATCATCACTAAATCCGCTTCCTAATCCTGCAGTTGATTGCACGTAAACTGTATGTCCGTGTTTTTTCATTTCTGAAACACCAGCAGGAGTTAAAGCTACACGGTTTTCATTGTTTTTTATTTCTTTTGGAACACCTATTATCATATCGTTATATTTTTTGTTTTTTGAAATTTGTTTTACAAAGCTACTGATAGAGAATATATTATTGATAAACGACTTTTAAATAAGAAAATATTATTTTATTTTATACTTTTACAGAAAAATATTCTTTTTCTAGGGCTATATTTTCTCTTAAAAAGAAAAAATGACTAAATTTTATTAATTGGAGAAAACGTTTTCGCTATGGCTTTAGATGAAATTGACAAAAAAATCTTACGACTTTTACAAGAAAATGCCCACTATACTTTGAAGGACATTGCAAACAAAATAAATTTGTCATTAACACCTGTTCACGATCGTGTTAAACGTCTTGAAAAAGAGGGAGTTATTGAAAAGTATGTTTCGATTTTGAATAAGAAAAAACTCGGAAATAATCTTACAGTTTATTGTCAGGTAACATTGACAAAACAGACTTATGATACTTCTGAGGGATTTAATCAATCGATTTTAAATTTACCTGAAGTAGTAGAGTGCAATTATGTTTCTGGAAATTTCGATTATATGCTTAAAGTTATTATTCCAGATATGGAAAGCTATCATCATTTTCACCAAAAAAAATTATCTATTTTACCTGAGGTTTCTCTAATAAATACTGTTTTTGTAATCTCAGAAGTTAAAAGTACAACTGTCTTGCCTATTTAATTTAATAAAAAAACCACCAAGAAATCTCGATGGTTTTTAGAAATAGTGGTTTTTTGGTTTTATATTTAATAATAAGTAAAGCGTCTTACTTTGGCAATATATTTTGCTAAACGAATTACTTGATGACTATATCCATATTCATTATCGTACCAAATGTACAGAACAATGCTTTTGCCGTCTTTTGAAACAATTGTTGCATTGCTGTCATAGATTGATGGTGCCGTAGTGCCAACAATATCTGACGAAACCAATTCATTGTTCAAAGAATATTTGATTTGTTCTACCAGCTCTCCTTCAAGAGCATACTTTTTCATGATTTTATTAATCGCTAAAATTGAAGTAGCTTTTTTAACTTCTAAATTTAAAATTACTAAAGAACCATTTGGAACTGGAACCCGAATAGCATTCGAAGTTAATTTCCCCTCTAAGGATGGCAGTGCTTTTGCAACAGCACTTCCTGCACCAGTTTCTGTTATAACCATGTTCAAAGCCGCAGCTCTTCCTCGACGGTATTTTTTATGCATATTATCAACCAAATTTTGATCGTTAGTATAGGCATGAATGGTTTCTAAGTGACCTTTTACAACTCCCAATGTGTCTTCAATAGCTTTTAAAACAGGTGTAATTGCATTTGTGGTGCAAGAAGCAGCTGAAAAAATATCGATTTCATCTGGGTTATAATCGGTATGATTTACACCATGTACAATATTAGGAACTCCTTTTCCGGGCGCTGTTAACAAAACTTTACTTGCTCCTTTCGAAGTTAGATGTCTCTTTAAGGATTCTTGAACTGTAAAAGCTCCAGTATTATCAATAATTAACGCATCGTTAATACCATATTCTGTATAGTCAATTTCTTCTGGAGAATTTGCTGTAATCATATGAACTGTAGTACCGTTTATGATTAAAGCATTATTTTTTGGATCAGCTGTTACAGATCCTTGAAAATTTCCGTGAATGGAATCATATCGCAATAGAGAAGCTCGTTTCTCTAAAGTCGATGCGTCATTTTTGTCTCTGGTTACAATTGCTCTCAAACGCAGTTGATTTCCCTTTCCAGTTTTAGACATTAATTCTCTCGCTAATAAACGTCCAATTCTTCCAAAGCCATATAAAACAACATCCTTAGGTTGAATTTCTTTTGAAGATTTGGCTTTTTTCAATTTATCGATTACAAAATATCGTGCATCGGGATATTTTTCATCTTCTAAACGATATTCATAAGTTAGTTTTCCAAGATCTATTTTCGCAGGCGGAAGATCTAATGTCAAAACAACTTTTGCAATTTCTACCGAATCAAAAATGGTGATTGGTTTGCCTACAAATTCACCTGCGTATTGATGGAGGTTGATAATATCGCTGACATTTTTATCCAGCAATTGATTTTTGAATAAAACCATTTCTATGGATTTGTCATACCATAAATCGCTTATGACTTTAATTAATTCGACACCAGCTCTTCTTCGGTCGACTTGTAATGATACCTCTTTTTGGTACAAAGATTTTTTACTCATAATTGATTAAATTGGAAAAATAAAATGCTCACTATTTTAAAATTTTCCGCAAAAGTATCTATTTCAATCGATTTCGTAAACTATTTTATAATTTATTTTTGAAAATAAAAAAGCCACCTTATTTTCTAAGTTGGCTTTTTTTTAATGAAATTTTAATTGTCTTCAGTTTCAGTCTTCAGTCCCAGTATTTCCTCTTTAGGAAACTGTAAACTGCAAACAAGTACTGCGACTAATTTTAAATAATTATTCTAAATATTTCTCCGTTTTTGTTTATCATTTCAATTCGGACACTTTGACCTTCATCTTTTTTACTTAAAAGTCTCGAAACAGTTTCAACATTTGTTGCTTTTACATTATCAATACTCAAAATAATATTGCCCTGTAATTCATTTTGATATTGCATTAAATTCTCATTTGTTATGCTTCTGATTTTTACTCCATAATCAATTCTGAATTTCTTTTTATCCGTAGCATCAATATTTTCTAATTCAATTCCTTTAAATTCGGTGCTGTAAAATTCATTTTTACTTAATGTAACCGGAACAGTTCTAGATTTTCCGTCTTTAAGATATGTTACATTTACTACGTCATTTGGTCTTTTGGTATTAATGTATCCAGAAAGATCAGCATAAGTCGAAATATTTTGGTCATCTAGTTTTACAATAATATCTCCTTTTGAAAGTCCTGCTTTTTCAGCTCCTGAATTTTTAGAAACTTTGCTAATATAAAAACCTTGAGTTTGAGTAACTCCTAATTCTTTTGAAGCATTACTGTTTAGTTCGCCGCCTTCAACTCCTAGAATTCCTCTCTGAACATTACCGAATTCCATAATATCTTCGATGATTTTTCGAGCAATGTTAGATGGAACCGCAAATGAATATCCAACATAAGAACCTGTCATTGATGAAATCATGGTGTTAATTCCAATCAATTCGCCTCTTGTGTTTACTAATGCGCCACCACTGTTTCCTGGATTTACTGCCGCGTCAGTTTGAATAAACGACTGAATTCCGTTTGTATCTAAATTTCTGGCTTTCGCCGAAACTATTCCAGCAGTTACAGTTGAAGTTAAGTTATACGGGTTTCCAACTGCCAAAACCCATTCTCCAATTTTTACCGAATCAGAATTTGCAAAAGCGGTATAAGGTAATTTTTCATCAGCATTGATTTTCAATAATGCAATATCCATTTTAGAATCTGTACCAATTAGTTTTGCAGTATATGATTTTTTATTATTTAACGTAATTTCAATTTCAGAAGCATCTTTTATAACATGATTATTGGTTACAATATATCCGTCTTCAGAAATAATAACTCCAGAGCCGGTGCCAACTTGTTCTTGCTGTTGCTGGCCTCCATAACCATAGAAAAACTCCATCATAGGATTACTTACAGTTCGTCGCGAAACATTTTTTACGTGAACAACTGTGTGAATTGTTTTGTCTGCTGCAGCTGTAAAATCAACTGTTTCTGCATTTAATGCTACATTCCTGCCAAATGAATTTGGGGCGAGAGTAACAACAGAATTTTGTCTTCCAAAAAAAGAATTGCTGCCATCAAATAATAATTTGTAAGCTCCAAGTGTAGTAGCACCACTTAGCAATGATACTAAAAATAAGGTTGAAAATCTTTTCATAATTAGGATGTATATTTAATTTACTTAACGTAAAATTAAAGCAAAAAATTATTTGAAAAAATGCTTTAACTCTCTTTAACAATGATTAACATTTCATTAATTAATAGTTTGTACTTTTGTAGTATATAATAGAAGAAAAATGCAAATAGAATTTTATAAATATCAAGGTACGGGCAACGATTTTGTGATGATTGACAATCGTACTAATTTTTTCCCAAAAGAGAACATACAATTAATTGAACGTTTGTGTGACAGACGATTTGGTATTGGAGCTGATGGACTTATTTTACTTGAAAATGATCCTAACACTGATTTTAAAATGGTCTACTACAATTCTGATGGAAATCAGAGTTCGATGTGCGGAAACGGCGGGCGATGCTTAGTAGCTTTTGCCAATCAATTAGGCGTCATTAAAAACAATACAATTTTTATTGCAACAGATGGCTTACATCATGCTTCAGTAGGTGAAGATGCTATTATCTCTTTGCAAATGATTGATGTTGATGAAGTACAGCAAAAAGATTCTTATACTTTTTTAAATACAGGTTCTCCACATCATGTTCAAATTGTAGATGATTTAGAACATTATAATGTAAAAGAAAACGGAGCTGCAATTCGCTATGGAGAATTATATGGTGAAAAAGGAAGCAATGTCAATTTTGTAAAAAAGGTTGACGACAGTACTTTTTCTCTTCGTACTTATGAAAGAGGTGTTGAAGACGAAACTCTTGCTTGCGGAACAGGCGCAACAGCAGTTGCCATCGCTATGAACGCTATTGGGCAGACTGATAAAACTTCAATTAACTTGAATGTTGAAGGCGGAAAATTGGTAGTTTCTTTTGATAAAGATGGAAATCATTTCACGAATGTTTTCTTAACCGGACCAGCTAAATTTGTTTTCAAAGGAACAATCGAAATATAAGATCTAAAATCACAATCTAAAATTAAAAAATGATAACACTCAAAGGCGACAATATTTATCTGAGGGCACTCGAACCTAATGATTTGGAGTTTGTTTATGCCATGGAAAATGATCAAAGCATTTGGGAAGTTAGTAATACATACACACCTTATAGCCGTTTTTTGGTTCGTCAGTATCTCGAAAATGCCCAGCAGGATATCTATGAGGCAAAGCAATTGCGTCTGGCCATTTGTCAAGATGAAGATTTTCCGGCTATCGGATTAATTGATTTATTTGAGTTTGATCCTAAAAATAATAGAGCCGGAGTTGGCATTGTGATTCAAAAAGATGAAAATAAAAGACAAAATGTTGGGTCTGAAGCTTTAGGGCTTTTGATTAAATATGCTTTTTATAATTTAAATTTACATCAGCTCTATGCAAATATTAGTGTAGAAAATGTAGCAAGTATAGCTCTTTTTACTAAATTTGGTTTTGAGAAAATAGGAATTAAAAAAGATTGGATTTTGCTGCGCAACCACTATCAAGACGAAGCAATGTTCCAGTTAATTAATAAACAAATTTAAATTTAAAACTTTGAGCTTAAAAAAAATTATCACGATAACTGCCGTAGCCGTAATTTCAGTTTTAATGATTTATGGATTTATTTTAATCAGCAGAATTTTTAGTGCCAACACTAAATTTGAGGAAAAAGAATTATACGTCTATGTTCCGACTGGAGCAAATTATACAGATGTAAAAAAAATATTAGAGCCTTACATTAAAAATTTCGAAAACTTCGAAATGGTAGCAAGCAAAAGAAGTTATCCAGATAATGTAAAATCAGGTCGTTTTTTACTTAAAAAAGATATGAATAACATCGATTTGGTGCGTGCAATGCGTTCTAATGTTCCTGTAAAGTTGGCTTTTAACAATCAAGAGCGTCTAGAAAATTTTGCTGGGAGAGTAGGTTCTGAAATCGAAGCAGACAGTTTGTCTTTAATGAAAGCAATAAAAGATTCGACTTTTATGGCAGCAAACGGCTTTAATGAAGACAATGTATTTGCGATGTTTATTCCAAATACTTATGAAATTTATTGGAATACGTCTGCAGAGAAATTCCGTGATAAAATGATCAAAGAATACCATAATTTTTGGACTGCTGAAAGAATCGAAAAAGCTAAAAAACAAGGCTTAACACCAGTTCAGGCAACTATTTTGGCTTCAATAGTTCATAAAGAATCAGTTAAAAAAGATGAAAGACCTAGAATTGCTGGAGTTTATTTAAACCGTTTGCGTTTAGCAATGCCTTTGCAAGCTGATCCGACAGTAATTTATGCTCTAAAATTAAGAGACAATAATTTTGATCAGGTTATCAAAAGAGTATTTTATAATGATTTGGTTATGAAATCTCCTTACAATACTTATGTAAATATCGGACTTCCTCCGGGACCAATTGCAATGCCAGATATTACAGCTCTTGATGCAGTTTTAAATCCTGAAAAAAACGATTACATTTATTTTTGCGCAAGCGTAGAACGTTTTGGGTATCATGAATTTGCATCAACTTATGAGCAGCATACAATTAATGCAAAAAAATATTCAGACTGGATTGCTAGTCAAGGCGTAACAAGATAGTTTTGAATTTTAAACATTTCCTTCTCTTATCGGCATTATTTTTTTTGAGTTTTCATTCTTTGAAAGCACAAAGCAAATTCGAATTTTTTTTAACTCCCTCCGATACTTTAAATAAAAAAAGACAAAATACCGTTATAGTAACTGAGGCTGCTCTGGCTTCGGTTACCTTAATTGGTTTGAATCAGCTTTGGTATGCTGATTATCCGCAGTCTAATTTTCATTTTATAAATGATAATAACGAATGGCTTCAGATGGATAAAGTAGGGCATATGTATTCTGCTTATCATTTAGGAAGATTTGGTGCTGAAATGTTAAATTGGAGCGGTGCAAGTCAAAAAAATCAACTTATTTACGGTGCCGGATTAGGATTTGCATTTTTAACTGCTGTTGAAGTTTTAGATGGATATTCATCAGAATGGGGAGCTTCTTCTGGAGATTTAATTGCAAATGCAACAGGAACAGCCTTATACGTTTCTCAAGAATTACTTTGGAAAGAACAGCGAATTACTCCTAAATTTTCTTTTCACACTACAAAATATGCAAATCTACGTCCTGAAGTTTTAGGAAGTTCATTAAATGAACAGCTTTTAAAAGATTATAACGGACAAACTTATTGGCTTTCTGTCAACCTTTATTCTTTTGCAAAAGAAAGCAAAATTCCGAAGTGGTTAAATATTGCTTTTGGATATGGGGCTGATGGAATGTTAACAGGAAATTTACAAAATGATAATCCAGTTTCTGTTCAAAACCCAGAAAGATTTCGTCAGATTTATCTTAGTTTTGATGTGAATTTGACGAAAATTGAAACAAAATCGCATTTTTTGAAAACTATTTTTTCTGTTTTTAACACCTTAAAAATTCCTGCTCCAACTCTCGAATATAGCGCCAATAAAGGGCTTAAAGCACATGCGTTCTATTTCTAAAAACGCTTAACTATTTGATTTTCAGTATTATTTTGTTTTTCTTATCTTTGCACCGTAGAAATTTCAAAGAGGTGACAGTGATTTGAAGAAAAACAATTTATGATAAAGAAGTGGTATTTTTATGCGAGTTTGATCGTTATTATTACATTTTTGAGTTTGGGTTTTAAACCCTTTAATCTGGAAACCAAACCGTGGTTTCTCACAGAAAAAACAGATGGAGCCGAATACTTATTTCCATCGCAACAAGAGGATGATTATCCTATTTTAAACAATTTAAACATCCCATTTACAGGAAAGCATCTTATAGGTTTTAAAGAAGCCGTTGCTTTCAAAGAATCTCAAGGAAAATACCGATTGGTAAATTCATTGGGTTACATGGGGAAATACCAATTTGGTTCTCAAGCCTTACGATCTATTGGTGTTCGAAATGGTAAAGCTTTTCTAAAAGATCCTGCTTTACAAGAAAAAGCTTTTATTGCGTTATTGTCCAAAAACAAATGGATTTTACGTAATGAAATCGAAAGGTACGAAGGAAAAATCATTAGCGGTGTCGAAATCACCGAATCTGGTATTTTAGCAGCAGCACATCTTGGAGGCGCTGGTTCAGTAAAAAACTTCTTTAAAAATAAGGGGAGTAGACGTTTTAGAGATGCCTATGGTACTTCATTAAGAAGTTATATGAAAGCCTTTGGAGGTTATGATCTTTCTCACATTGAAGCAGATAGTAATGCAACAATAAATGATTAAGAATTAAAGCAAAATAAAAAATCCCGAATTATCGGGATTTTTTTATGGCAATTAGTCAATTAAAATTTCTAGAATTTTTATCGCTGCTTCACTGATTTTAGTTCCTGGCCCAAAAACAGCAACAGCACCTGCATCAAATAAAAATTGGTAATCTTGCGCCGGAATGACACCGCCGACAATTACCATAATGTCTTCGCGTCCGTGTTTTTTTAGTTCTTCTATTACTTGCGGAACTAATGTTTTATGCCCAGCAGCTAATGAGGAAACACCTAAAATATGTACATCGTTTTCGACGGCTTGTTTAGCAGCTTCGGCAGGAGTTTGAAAGAGAGGTCCTATATCTACATCAAAACCTACATCTGCATAGCCTGTTGCGACTACTTTTGCACCTCTGTCATGCCCATCTTGTCCCATTTTGGCAATCATAATTCTAGGACGTCTTCCTTCTTGTTTTGCAAAAGCATTCGCTAATTGTTTTGCCTTTTCAAAATTCTCGTCATTTTTTATTGCTGCACTATACACACCGCTAAAGGATTTAATTTGTGCTTTATACCTGCCAAAAACACTTTCTAAAGCATCGCTGATTTCACCCAAAGTGGCTCTGTCTCGAGCGGCTTCAGTAGCAATCTCTAATAAGTTACCTTGACCAGTTTTTGCACAAAGAATTAATTTTTCTAGTGATCGATTTACTTTTTCAGTATCTCTTTTTGCTTTTATTTCTTCAAGTCGCTCAATTTGCTGTTTTCGAACCATTTGATTGTCTACATCCAAAATATGCAAAGGATCTTCTTTTTCTAATCTAAATTGATTAACACCAACAATAATATCTTGTCCGCTGTCTATTCTCGCTTGTTTTCTAGCGGCAGCTTCTTCTATTCTAAGTTTTGGAATTCCGGCCTCGATGGCTTTTGTCATCCCGCCAAGTTCTTCTACTTCTTCAATTAGTTTCCAAGTATTTTCTAGTATCTCATTCGTCAGACTTTCAACATAATAGCTTCCGGCCCAAGGATCGACAGTTTTGGTTATTTTCGTTTCTTCTTGTAAAAATATTTGTGTATTACGTGCAATTCTGGCTGAAAAATCGGTTGGCAGAGCAATCGCTTCATCAAGTGCGTTGGTATGTAAGGATTGTGTTCCGCCAAAAGCAGCCGCCGTTGCTTCAATACAAGTTCTGGCCACATTATTAAACGGATCTTGTTCTGTTAAACTCCATCCACTGGTTTGGCAATGTGTTCTTAAAGCCAAAGATTTATCGCTTTTAGGATTAAATTGCTGTATTAATTTCGCCCAAATCATTCGGCCGGCCCTCATTTTTGCAATTTCCATAAAATGATTCATTCCGATTGCCCAAAAGAAAGACAATCTTGGTGCAAATTCATCAATGGTCATTCCAGTTGAAAGTCCAGTTCTAATGTATTCTAAGCCATCTGCTAAAGTATAAGCCAATTCGATATCGGCTGTAGCTCCTGCTTCCTGCATGTGATATCCTGAAATAGAGATAGAATTGAACTTAGGCATTTTTTTGCTTGTAAATTCAAATATATCAGCGATAATTTTCATTGACGGAGTTGGCGGGTAAATATATGTATTACGCACCATAAACTCTTTCAAAATATCATTCTGAATTGTTCCAGATAATTTTTCGATTGCAACGCCTTGTTCTTCAGCTGCAACAATATAAAATGCCATAATGGGCAAAACAGCACCATTCATCGTCATCGAAACTGACATTTCATCTAACGGAATTTGGTCAAAAAGCACTTTCATATCTTCAACCGAATCTATAGCAACTCCTGCTTTTCCAACATCGCCAACTACTCTCTCATGATCTGAATCGTAACCGCGATGGGTAGGTAAATCAAAAGCTATTGAAAGGCCTTTTTGGCCTGCAGCCAGATTTCTTCTGTAAAAAGCATTACTTTCTTCTGCTGTAGAAAATCCGGCATACTGGCGAATTGTCCAAGGTCTTCTTACATACATTGTTGCATAGGGTCCACGTAAATTTGGCGCAAATCCAGCTCCAAAATCTAAAAACTCTAAATCTTCGATATCTTTCTCAGAATACTTTTTTTTAAGTTCGATTCCTTCGGCAGTTGTAAAATTATCTGTCAAAGTGTCAAAATTTTGACTTTCGATTTTTGACTTTTGACTTTGAAGATTGATATGTTTAAGGTCTTTTCTTATCATTGAGACACTTTGTTTTGTGGTTTTATTAATTACTTTTTTAAGATTATTCAAGTTCTAATCGTTCTTGCTCCAGTTTTTCAGCTAATCTTTTTTCTATAATTGGTGTAATTAATGTTTTTCTCGGATTTATTTTTACAAATGGAAACAGCTCTAAATCGTGTTTCATTTTGTCTTCTTTGTTTGGGTATTTATTTGTACCCAATAAGACTTCTTTTTTAGAATCAAATAATTCTTGTTCTTTAGAAGCGCTTTCTTGAATCTTCTTCTTGATTGTCCCGTCGTTTAAAAGTTTTAAAAATCCTCCATTGGCTTCAATATCTTTAAATAAAGCTAAACTTTTTTCAGCCAATTGCATGGTTAGACTTTCAATGTAATAACTTCCATCAGCAGGATTATCAACTTTATCAAAATAACTTTCGTGTTTTAAAACCAATAACTGATTTCGTGCAATCCGGTCGCCAAATTCATTGTCTTTATGATAAAGCGAATCGTAAGGCAAATTAGCTACTGCATCAGCACCGCCCAAAATTGCCGACATGCATTCTGTTGTTGTTCGAAGCATATTGACATTATAATCGTAAATCGTTTTGTTTCGTTTAGTTGGAGTTACCAATAAATGACAATCGATCTCGGCATTATATTCGGTTGCAATTAATTTGAAAAGCATTCGCAATGCGCGAAGTTTAGCAATTTCAAAAAAGTAATTTGTTCCTACAGAAACTTGAAAAACAATTGGTTTGGTAATAGCTGGTAAACGGTTTAGATATTCATTGGCATGCGCTAAACTATAAGCAATTTGCTGTGTAATATTTGCTCCAGCATTTTGATACAATCCTAAATCAATGCTTAAGAGTGAAATGTTTGTTGTGGCTTTTGAAATTTTTTCAAGTGTTTCAAAATTATTTTTATCGGAGGTTGCAAGCCAATTCCCTTCTCTCGCAAAGTAGCCAATTGGGTCGATGTTACAGTAAAAGGTTGCTTTTTTTTGAATCGAAATCGTGTCTAATAGTTTTACGAAATCGATTGAAATAAAATTCAAATTAAAGTAAACAGTTCTGTTTTCTAAAGGAAGGTTTTCTAATAATTTTTGAATGTCAAGTTTTTCGTTTTGAATCGTAAAACGTAAACTTTCAGCTCCTCTTTCAATAGCATTAATAGCTCTTTGAATCGATTTCTCGACATCATAAACAAAGATGTTTTGGCAGATTTTAAAGTTTGAAACATTTGTTTTTACCGGAGCGGCAGTCGAAAATTCATCTCTATGGTAAAAAGGTTTAACCTGAATATCTTCTGGAGAATTCCAAATAACAGTTTGGTTGTATTCGGCTCCATCTAATTCAAACTGAATTTTTTGTTTCCATTGTTTGGATGAAATCGGATTAAAATCGTCGAATAGGGTAGTGGCCATTTGGTGTTTTTTCTGATTATTCTTTTTCTTGAATCGTATCTCCTTCAAATTGAATGATATAAATATCTTCGCTGTCTTTTTTCATAAAGTACTTTTCGCGAGCATATTTTTCTATTTGTTCAGGATTTTTAAGCTGTTTGATCTGTTCCTGATCTTTTTTTATTTCTTCTTGATAATATTTTTTATTGTCTTGAAGTTCATTGATTTGACCATCTAAAAAGCGATGGTCAAAATAAGAGTAATTGTCTAAAAATAGCATCCAAACTACAAAAAATAGTAAAACCCAAACATATTTGTTGCTTAGGAGTTTGAACCATTTTTTGTCTTTATATGGATTTTTCATTTCAGTTTGTTTAACAATTACGTTTTAAGATTTAAATCGGAGCTATCGAGATAAGAATCAGGATAGCTCTTTTTTATGGAATAAATTTACAATAAAAATTATGAAATTCGCTGATTAATTACAGCACGAACCACATCAATAGCTACAGTGTTGTATTTATCATTTGGAATAATAATGTCAGCAAAAGCCTTTGATGGCTCTATAAACTGCTCGTGCATAGGTTTTAAGGTGTTTTGATAACGTGTCAAAACTTCATCGATATCACGTCCGCGTTCTGAGATATCACGTTTTAAACGGCGAATTAATCTTTCGTCAGAGTCTGCATGAACGTAAATTTTAATATCAAAAAGATCACGAAGTTCTGGATTTGTCAAAATTAAAATACCTTCAACAATCATTACTTTTCTTGGATGTGTTGAAACAGTATCATCAGTCCTATTATGTTGAATGAAAGAATAAACAGGCTGATCAATAGTTTCGCCTGCTTTTAGTGCTTTTAAATGCCTTTCTAATAATTCAAAATCAATAGCACGCGGATGATCAAAATTTATTAATGCTCTTTCGTCAAACGACAAATTATGGGTTTCTTTATAGTATGAATCCTGAGAAATCACCCCAACTTCAGTGTCTGGCAATTCGTTCATGATTTGGTGTACTACTGTTGTTTTTCCACTTCCTGTTCCTCCTGCAATTCCAATAATGAGCATATGTTTTTTGTTTGATATTTGATTGGCAAAAATAATAATTTAAGTGAATTGAATAAACATATTAATGCATTTAACCATATAAGTAATGTAAGTAAATATAAGCAGCAAAATGTTTAACTAAAATAGTACTTAGCTGAAATTATATTGCTTATATGTTAAAATGATTATCATTAAAATATAAAAAAAATCCCGACAGCATTGCTATCGGGATTTAGTGCAATCAGTATAGTTTTAATAAAATATTCTGAATTTAGTAAGCACGTAAAATTATTTATTCTTTTTTGCTTTAATCATCATTTCAAGCTGATCCCAAAGTTCTTCTGGAATGGCTTCTAATAAATTAAATTGGCCTGCGCCTTTTAACCATTCACCACCATCAATTGTGATAACATCCCCATTTACATAAGCAGAAAAATCAGAAACTAAATATGCTGCTAAATTGGCCAATTCTTGGTGATCACCTACACGTTTCAATGGTACTTTTTTGGCCATATCAAACTTTTCAGCAAGATCGCCTGGCAATAATCTGTCCCAAGCGCCTTTTGTAGGGAACGGTCCCGGAGCAATTGCATTCGAACGAATTCCGTATTTTGCCCACTCTACAGCCAAACTTCTTGTCATGGCTAAAACTCCTGCTTTTGCAGTAGCACTAGGGACAACATAAGCTGAACCTGTCCAGGCATAAGTTGTTACAATATTTAAAATTGTTGCCGATGTTTGCTTCGTGTCAATCCAATGTTTTCCAAAAGCAAGCGTACAGTTTTTAGAACCTTTTAATACAATATCTATAACAGTATCAAATGCATTTGCAGATAGACGTTCTGTTGGAGAAATAAAATTTCCGGCAGCGTTGTTCAAAAGAACATCAACTTTTCCGAAAGCTTTTAAAACTTCTTGAAGCATGTTTTCAACTTCTTCATAATGACGAACATCACATTGAACTGGTAAACATTTTCCGCCAGTTTCACTTTCTAGTTCAGCTGCTGTAGTTTTAAGCTTTTCTAAATCTCTAGAAGTAATCGCCACCTGAGCTCCTAATTCTAAGAAATATTTAGTCATTGCTTTACCTAAACCACTTCCGCCACCTGTAACTACAATGACTTTTCCTTTTAAGGCGTCATCGCGCAACATTTTATCTGTATAGCTCATATTTTTCTTTTTATTACAATATTAATTAAATAAATAGGATGCATGCATAATAATGTTATAAATTTTTGATAAAATTTATATATCGCATAATTTTTTTGCAGCCGATTCTAATGTGAAATTGTCTTTCGCAAAACAAAAGCGTATTAATTTTTGGTCTTTGTGATCTGAGTAAAAAGTGGAAATAGGAATTGCAGCAACACCGTGATCTGTAATTAGTTTTTTACAGAAACTAACATCATCATCTTGAGAAACATTTGCATAAGAAGCGACTTGAAAATAAGTTCCTTCGCAAGGTTTCAACTCAAAACGGCTATTTTGAAGCAGTTTGCGAAAATAATCTCGTTTCTCTTGATAGAATTTTCCAAGAAGATTAACATCAACAACATCTAAATATTGACTAATAGCAACTTGGGAAATACTATTTACACTGAAAACCAAAAACTGATGTACTTTTTTAATTTCCTTCATTAGATATTCAGGAGCAACGGTATAACCAATTTTCCAGCCGGTAATATGAAATGATTTCCCAAAAGAAGAAACCATAATACAACGATTCAAAAGAAATTCTTTGGTATGAGCAGAAATATGTTTTTCTTCAAAAGTAATATATTCATAAACCTCGTCAGATAAAACTAAAATATCAGGATACGTCGAAAGTATTTTTTCTAATTGAAGGAAATCAGTTTCCGTTAATATTTTTCCAGTCGGATTATGAGGGTTATTGATGATAATCATTTTGCTATTTGCAGAACAGGCTTTTTCGATCGTTTCCCAATTTGGCGTATAATCATCATTTAAAGCCACTCGAACTGGTTTTGCATTACACAATAATACCGGAGATTCATAAGAATCATAACTAGGATCTAAAATAATTACTTCGTCACCAGTTTTTACTAAAGCTAAAATTGAAGTAAAAATGCCTTGCGTTGCGCCGGCGGTAACCAAAAGTTCTAAATCAGGATTAATAGTTCTTTTGTAAGAACTCTGAATAAGCTTCGCAATCTGATTCATCAATGGCGGATAACCGGCCATTGGAGTATATTGGTGTACGTTTTCTTTCGAGATTTTCGCCACAATGGATGTCAATCTTTCATCAACAGGAAAATTAGGAAATCCCTGCGAAAGATTAATTGCATTGTATTCGGCTGCCATTTTAGACATTACCGTAAAAATGCTTGTGGTTATGTTTGGGAGTTTACTCATGATAAAGTTTTGATTAGCGAAAAACTTGTGAGTACAATATAAGGCAATTTTTACAATTACATTTTATGAATAATAAAAATCGTTGGTCGATTATGCAAATCAACTTTTAATTTTTTCCAATCTGCAATACGCATTGTTTTTATAAACTCTGTCGGCAAAGTTATATCTGTGGCAATACATAAATGTGTTGAAGGATTTACAATCTGCAAAATATCTTCAACTAATTTATTGTTTCTATAAGGAGTTTCTATGAAAATCTGCGATTGGTTTTTATCCTGAGATAATTTCTCAAAATGTTTTAATGCTGATTTTTTCTCGTCTTTATCAATTGGCAAATAGCCATTGAAAGTGAAACTTTGACCGTTCATTCCAGAAGCCATCATAGCCAATAGTATAGAAGAAGGACCAACTAAGGGCACAACCTGAATTCCTTTTTCATGTGCCAATTTTACAATTACAGCACCGGGATCTGCAACGCCGGGACAACCGGCTTCACTCATTAGTCCCACATTTTTTCCTTCTAATAAAGGTTTTATGAAGTCTAAATGTTCGCTTGGCTCTGTTCTTTTATTTAGTGTAAAAAGAATAAGTTCTGATTGTTTTTTCTCTGGAGAAACCGCTTTTATTGATTTTCTGGCTGTTTTTTCGTTTTCAACAATATAATGATTTATAAAATCGATACTTCTTTTTACTGTTTGAGGTAAAACATCCATCGGATCGCTTTCGCCCATTGTCGTTGGAATTAAATATAGTTTTCCTAGAAGTTTCATTTTTTGATATTTTATAGTTTAAAACAAAAAATGTATTTCATTTATATAGGTATAAGTGAAATACAAATTAAATTACGAGTGTTTTTTGATGAGTTTAGAAGCAATTATTTCAGCAACTTCGTCTAGCATTTGATAAACATTATCAAAACCATTTACAGCGCCAAAGTAAGGATCGGGAACATCTACATTTTCATCCGGAAATAATTCGTTTAAAATAAGATGAACTTTGCTTTCGTGTTCTGGAGTTTTTGCTAAATGAATGACATCGCGATAATTCGAATTATCCATAACATAGATATAATCGAATTCATCAAAATCTGAAGTTTTAAATTGTCTTCCTTTTTGATTGTCAATACATAAACCGTTTTTTTGAGCGACGACTATTGAACGTTTGTCAGGTGAGTGACCTACATGCCAAGATCCAGTTCCGGCTGAATCAACGATGAATTTGTCTTTTGGTAATTTTGATGCTAAAATACCTTCAGCTAATGGTGATCTGCAGATATTTCCCAAACAAACCATTAAAATTTTTACTGGCATGATTCGCGTTTATAGCGTTAATTTTTTGTTGATGTCTTCGACAAATTTCTTGAATTGTTTGTCTGTAGAAACTAAATTGTCAACTGTTTTACAAGCGTGTAATACTGTAGCGTGATCGCGATCTCCAATTTGTGAACCAATGTTTGCCAAAGAAGCTTTAGTAAATTTCTTTGCAAAAAACATGGCCAATTGTCTCGCCTGAACAACATGCCTTTTTCTAGTTTTAGATTGAAGCGTTTCAATATCCAACTGAAAATAATCAGACACAATTTTTTGAATATAATCGATAGAGATTTCTCTCTTTACGTTTTTAACAAATTTTTCGACAACACTTTTCGCTAACTCAATTGTAACTTCTTTTTTGTTGAAAGAAGATTGAGCGATCAATGATATAATAGCTCCTTCAAGTTCACGAACATTAGTTTTGATATTGCGGGCAACATATTCAATAATGTCTTCCGGCATATCAACACCGTCGCGGTATAGAATGTTTTTTAAGATTGAAATACGAGTTTCATAATCTGGCTGGTGCAATTCAGCAGATAATCCCCATTTAAAACGAGATAATAATCTTTGCTCAATATCCTGCATGTCTACAGGAGCTTTATCCGAAGTTAAAATTACTTGTTTTCCGTTTTGGTGCAAGTAATTAAAAATATGGAAAAATACATCCTGAGTTCCTGATTTTCCTGATAAAAACTGAACATCATCAATAATCAAAACGTCGATTAACTGGTAAAAGTGAATGAAATCATTACGATTATTCTTTTTAACCGAATCAATATATTGTTGTGTGAAAATTTCGGCAGAAATATATAAAACCGTTTTTTCAGGATATTTATCTTTTACTTCAACACCAATAGCGTGTGCTAAGTGAGTTTTTCCTAAACCAACTCCTCCAAAAATTAATAACGGATTAAATGATGTTCCTCCAGGTTTGTTGGCCACAGCCATACCAGCGGAACGAGCCAAACGGTTAGAATCTCCTTCAAGAAAATTATCAAAACTGTAGTTTGCATTTAACTGCGACTCAATTTTTAAATTTCTGATTCCAGGAATTACAAACGGGTTTTTAAGTTCAGGATTTAAGTTTTTAAACGGAGCATCAACCTCTTGCGGTTTCATTGGCACTCTGTTGGCGCTTGGCAACTGTTCGGTAAACGGTTGTTTATTGCCATAAGTGTTCTCCATCTTAATTTTATAAAGTAACTTTGCGTTTTTTCCCAGTTCTTTGGTAAGCGCAACTTTCAATAATTTAACGTAATGTTCTTCTAGCCATTCGTAGAAAAATTTACTTGGAACTTGAATATATAACGCGTTGTCGGTTAGCTCAACTGATTTGATTGGTTCGAACCAAGTTTTATAGGCTTGATCTTGAATATTGTCTTTTATAAAGGACAAACAGTTTTCCCATACCGATTGAGCAGTTTTAGTCATAGATTCAATTAAATTTTTTTATTATTGATAAAGATTCTCCTAATAAAAAGGGAGCAATTTTATTCCGTATTTCGGGATAACAAATATGTGAACAAATTTCTGTAAAAAAAAATATTTTGGGGTCTAATTTTATAAAAAAATGTTGTACGTGAACTTTAAGAAGTTTAAATTTTTTAATCTATAAATAATGAAAAATCATCAAACGCAAGTGCGTGTACGTTACTCAGAAACGGATCAAATGGGAGTTGTTTATCACGGAAATTACATTCCGTATTTCGAGATCGGACGCGTGGAATGGCTTAGAAACAAAGGGATTTCGTATAAAAGTATGGAAGAAAGCGGTATTGGTCTTCCAATTGTTTCGATGCAAATAAATTATAAAAAATCTGCGCGTTATGATGAGCTTCTTACGATTCATACTACTTTCAAAAGTCAGTCATCGGTTAAGATTGAATTCGACTGCGCAATCTATAATGAAGCGAACGAGTTATTAACAACTGCCGTGTTTATTTTAGTATTTATTTCGTTAAAATCAGGCCGCCCAACGGCTCCGCCAGATTATATTTTAGAATTATTTAAAACACTAGTATAATTGTTAAAAGGAAGTGCAAATTTATATCAAATTATATAGTTTTGATGTCAATTTCAAACATTAAATCAAAAATGTCGAATACTGATTCGGCATTTTTTTTTCGCGTTTTTGTCATAATTTTTCCAATTGGCAATCCAGAAATTTCATCTATTTCCATTTCTTGAGAAGTAATTTCAAGTTTTTTTTCTTTTATGACACGCATCACTTTATTCATGTTCTTATAATCAAAAGAAATTAAAAAATGAACATCGATTGTCTTTTCGACAATCTCGCAAACATCAAGTGTCATTTGTGCGGTTGTTTTATAAGCTGTGATTAAACCTCCTACGCCTAATTTAACTCCTCCAAAAATCCGAACCACAACTACTAAAACATTCGTTACCCCAAAAGACTGAATTTGGCCATAAATAGGTGCGCCCGCCGTATTGCTGGGTTCTCCATCATCATTGGCGCGATATGATATTTTTGGAGCCGAACCTAATTGATAAGCGTAACAAAAATGAACAGCGTGCGGGTGTTGTTTTTTTAAGCTTTCTATAATGGGTTTTACTTCATCTTCAGTTTCTACAGGAAAAGCGTAGCCAAAAAATTTGCTTCCTTTTTCTTTAAAAAGTATTTCTTCAGACTCAAAAGCAATGGTTTTATAGGTGTCGTTATATTCCAAAAGTAAATTTCTAGATTAAATTTTGTTGCTAAACCTTTTCTCCTGCAGATTTTGCAGATTTTTTTTATAAGAAGTTTTAAATATCTGCTTTATCGGCAAAATCTGCGGGAAAGATAAAAATAAGCTAAAGTATTTTTTTATCAAATAAATCGACAACATCTTCCTGACCAACTTGTAAATTCCATACATGGAAACCTAAAGATGCTGCAGAATCTGTATTTTCTTTTTTGTCATCTATAAACAGAGTTCGTTTTGGAGATAATTCATGTTTGTTGATTAAATATTGAAAAACTTCAGCATTTGGTTTTCGCATTCCAATTTCAAAGGAAAAATAAACTTTTTCAAAACATTGGTAAAAATCGCTGTAAAATGAAACACCACTTTTATTTTCGAAAGTTTCAATATGAATAGAATCCGTATTGCTCAATAAAAACAAACGGTATTTTTTTGAAAGCATCTGAAGGAATTCTAATCTATATAAAGGAAAATCGGCTAAAACAGCATTCCAGGCTTGGAGAATTTCTTCAACAGAAGCATTTGGCAGTTCTTTCTGAAAACCTCCTATGAAATCATCATGCGAAATATCGCCAGTTTCAAACAAAAGATTTAAACGATCTAATTCTGCATTCCATTCGGTCATACCTAATTGTTGCAATCCTGAAATAGTAGCTTGTTTGTCTAAATTGATAAAAATATCTCCAAAGTCAAAAATTATAGTATCAATCATGATTTCTAACGTATATTAATTCGTCGTTTTGAATATGGGTTTTAGTTATGGTTTTCTTTTGAAGAATTGGCGCTTTTGTTCCTTTATTAAAAATAGTTTCTCCAATAAAAATTCGGGCTTCGTCCCAAGTGTTTTGATCGATAAAAGATTGTAAAGTCTGTAAACCGCCTTCTATAATAATAGACTGAATTTGATTTTGATGCAAAACAGCCAAAATTTGCGGTATTATATTTTGATTGAAATCGATTACTTCAAAGCTCGTCTTTTCTACTGAAAAGCTTATTTCTGATTTTGTAAATACAATGGTTTTTACACTGTTATCAAAAACAAAACTGTCTCGAGAAATTCGGTTATTCTGATCTAAAATAACTCGTACCGGATTATTTCCTGCCCAATCTCTAACATTTAATTTCGGATTGTCGTCAATAACAGTCTGCGTTCCTGCCAAAATAGCCTGTTCTTCACTTCTCCATTTATGTACCAATTGTCTTGAATACGTATTGGTTATCCAAACTGGTTTTCTTTCTTGATTCAGTTCTTTTTCTGGTGCCAAAAAACCATCTTGACTTTCAGCCCATTTCAATATAATATAAGGTCTCTTTTTTTGATGAAAAGTAAAAAAGCGTTTATTGAGTTCGTTACATTCATCTTCTAAAATGCCAACCATTACATTTATTCCAGCTTCTAGTAATTTTTTGATTCCATTTCCAGCAACTTTTTCATTAGGATCTACTGTTCCAACAACCACATTTGGGATTTTGTTTTCAATAATCAAATCACAGCAAGGAGGCGTTTTTCCAAAATGGCTGCAAGGTTCTAAACTCACATAAATAGTTGCTTTTTTTAACAGTGATTTGTCTTTTACAGATCGAACGGCATTTACTTCTGCATGTGGTTCTCCAGCTTTTTTGTGCCAGCCTTCGCCAATAATCTGGCCGTTATAAACAATTAAGCTTCCTACCATCGGATTTGGATACGTTGTTCCAAAACCATTTTTGGCAAGTTCAATACAGCGTTTTATGTATTTTTCATGTAGATTCACGATACAAAAGTAGTTATTTTTGAGTTTAGTCACGATAGTTAATGTTATAGTTAGCCTACTTTCAAAAAAGTATTTTTACTTTTGTGTGAGATTACACTAATAAGCGAAATATGGAGAATTGGATTATCAGAGAGATTAAAAAAGAAGACAATCAGGCAGTTGCACAATTAATAAGATCTGTTTTTGATGAAATGGAAATTCCTAAAGTGGGCACGGCATATGAAGATCCGTATTTAGATTTGATGTTTGAAGAATACAATAAATCTCAATCTGTTTATTTTGTGGTTGAAAATGAAGGAAAAATTGTGGGCTCTGCTGGTATTGCGCCTTTAGAAAATGGGGATTCTAAAATTTGTGAGCTTCAAAAAATGTATTTTTTGCCAGAGACACGCGGTTTAGGAATTGGAAGTAAAATGATGGAAAAATGCTTGGAAGAAGCTAGAAATTTTGGTTTTGAAAAATGTTATATAGAAACGATGCCATTTATGCATGCGGCTCAAAAATTATATAAAAAATCAGGTTTTGAATATTTAGATGCGCCATTAGGTTGTACTGGGCACAGTTCTTGCCCTGTTTGGATGTTGAAAGTTTTGTAGACAAATTATAACAGAATTTGTTTTGCGATACTTATTTGAAATAAATTGGCTTTGCTAAAAATAATACTCAAAAACCCGTAATGAGAATCAAACAATACCGTACTCATTTTATAAAAGAATTATCGCCTTTTTACGATGCGTACGAAGCGGAGAGTTTTTTCTATTTAATTTTAGAAGACAAGCACAAGCTGCGACAAATTGATTTGGCTTTAAATCATGAGCTGAATTTTTCGGAAAGCGATTTTGTGGTTTGGAATTCCTTGTTAAATCAATTAAAAAAGGAAGTTCCGATTCAATATCTATTGGGAAAAACCAATTTTTATGGTTTAGATTTTGAAGTAAATGAGCATGTTTTGATTCCAAGACCAGAAACGGAAGAATTAGTCGAATGGATTATCAATGAAAATAAAAAAATTGATGAATCTAAAAAGATAAAAATTCTTGATATCGGAACCGGAAGTGGCTGTATTGCAATTTCATTGGCTAAAAACTTGCCAAATGCAGAAGTGTATGCTATTGATGTTTCGAAAAAAGCGATAGAAACGGCCAAAAGAAATGCTGTAAATAATAATGTAGAAGTAACTTTTATTTTTCAGGACATTTTAATAACTGACGAACTAAAATGTCAATTTGATGTGATTGTTTCAAATCCGCCTTATGTCCGCAATTTAGAAAAAGAAGAAATCAAAAAGAATGTGCTGGATTATGAACCCCATTTGGCACTTTTTGTAGAAGATAATGATGCTTTGGTTTTTTATAAAAAGATTGCATCGCTGGCTCAAAATAATCTTTTAGAAAACGGACAATTGTATTTTGAAATCAATCAATATTTAGGAAAAGAAATGATTGATTTATTGGGAAAAATGGATTTTATAAATATTGATCTTCGAAAAGATATTTACGACAACGACCGCATGATTTCCTGCAAAGTTTCCAGAACTTAGTAGTTAGAGTTTACAGTCCTCAGTTTACAATTCTTACTGAGAATGTAAACTGAGGACTGTAAACTAGAGAAAAAACTATTCGTAACGCAATGCCTCAATAGGATCTAATTGCGAAGCTTTTATTGCCGGATATAATCCTGACACAATCGCAACTGCAAAACTGGTAGCGAAAGCAGCAAAAATAGCGGTCCACGGAATGACGAATGCAAAACTCATTGCCGTTGCAATTGCAAAACCAAGAAGTATTCCCAATACAATTCCAACCAAACCTCCAATTTGTCCAATTAATAAAGTTTCGATAAAAAACTGAACTGAAATTGTAATTT
Organism: Flavobacterium sp. KJJ; assembly: GCF_000708595.2. Classification (GTDB taxonomy): domain Bacteria; phylum Bacteroidota; class Bacteroidia; order Flavobacteriales; family Flavobacteriaceae; genus Flavobacterium. The sequence goes on from NZ_JARP01000005.1 coordinate 25,979, forward strand.
TTGTTGCGCCTAATGCTTTTCTAACGCCAATTTCTCGAGTACGTTCTGTAACCGAAACAATCATAATGTTCATCAAGGCAATCGACGATCCTAAAATTGTAATGATACTGATAATCCAGGAAGCCCAGCCTAAATATTGCGTGATTCCGAGAATACGATTAATTAAATCATCGCTTCGGCCAATTCCAAAATTATTATCACGAACCGGATTCAATTTACGAACTCTTCTCATTGTGCTGGTCGCGTTATCAATCGCAGGATCTAAAAGTTCTTTTTTAGAAACCATGACACTCATTGTGTAATTGATATTTGGAGCAGTAAATAAAGAACGCGCTACCTGAATCGGAATTAAAACACGTAAATCCTGACTGTGTCCAAAAGTGGAACCTTTTTCTTTTAAAACGCCAATAACCTTAAAACGTGCTCCGCGAATTGAAATGATTTTGTCAATCGGATTCACATCTTTCAATAAACCTTTTTCGAAATCAGAACCTACAATACAAGAATACGTATTATTATCAATATCAAATTGATTGAACGAACGGCCCAAAGTGGTTTCTAAACCTGAGTTCGAGATAAAATGTTCATCGACTCCCACAATCGTAATTTCAGGATCTGTTTTTTTATCGCCATATTTTACTTCTGCTGTTGAAGTTGCTGTAAAAGACAGCGAAGTTTCGGTAAAAGGATATTTGTATTTATTTTTAAAAGCAACAGCTTCTGGGTAAGAAATGATCGGATTTATAATTTCACGCTCATTTCCACCGCGATTTTTAAGATTGTTTTCGTATTGATTTATGTTGAAAGTATTTGCTCCCATAGAAGCAAAATTGGTCGAAACGGTATTTTCGAGCGCAGTTACAACGGTAAGAATACCAACCAAAGCGGTAATTCCGATAGCGATAATTAAAACGGTAAGAATGGTTCGCAATAATTGTGTTTTGATAGAACCAAAAGCAATTCGGATATTTTCTTTAAATAATTTTAGCATCATGACCAATTTGTCACGAAAATACGTTTTTTGTTACAAGTTTGTTTTCGAACTGCCAATATTTATTTTAAAAAATAAGATATTTGCACTCGATTAGAATTTAAGAGAAATCTAAAATTTGAAAAATTCCAATAATCTTAAGATCATTTAAATTTAAGATTTCATGTAAAGCAATCTAAGAATCTAAAGATCCAAAAATCTAATAATCTAAAAAAAATGGCTTCAAAACCAAGCATACCACAAGGAACAAGAGATTTTTCGCCTGCAGAGGTGTCAAAACGTCAATATATTATTCAGACCATAAAAAATAATTTTGAGAAATTTGGTTTTCAGCCGATTGAAACTCCTTCGTTTGAAAATTCAGATACTTTAATGGGGAAATATGGAGAAGAAGGCGATCGTTTGATTTTTAAAATATTGAATTCAGGTAATTTCTTTTTCAATAAAAACAAAATTGAACTGCCGGAATCTATAGAATCGCTGCAAGTTAATTCTGCTGAAACTATTGATTTGAATCAAAGAATTGAATTGAATAAGTTCACTGGAAAAATTTCAGAAAAAGCATTGCGTTATGATCTAACGGTTCCGTTTGCAAGATACGTGGTACAGCACCAGAATGAAATTGAATTTCCGTTTAAAAGATATCAGATTCAGCCGGTTTGGAGAGCAGACAGGCCACAAAGAGGACGTTACAGAGAATTTTATCAATGTGATGCTGATGTTGTGGGATCAAAATCATTGTGGCAGGAAGTAGAACTGGTACAATTATATGACACTGTTTTTACTTCTTTAGGTTTAGAAGGTGTTACCATCAAAATCAATAATAGAAAAATATTATCTGGAATTGCTGAAGTTATTGGAGCTTCAGATAAATTAATCGATTTTACGGTTGCTTTAGATAAACTAGACAAAATTGGTGAAGACGGAGTTAAAAAAGAAATGATCGAAAAAGGTATTTCCGAAGAAGCTTTGGTAAAAGTTCAGCCACTATTTAGTTTTAATGGAACTTTTGCAGCTAAAATTAGTCAGCTTTCAAATTTATTGGCTTCATCAGAAGAGGGTATGAAAGGAGTTGAAGAACTTAAATTTATTTGCGACAATGTGGCGGCTTTAGGTTTGTCAACTGCAACTTTAGATCTGGATGTAACTTTAGCGCGCGGCTTAAATTACTACACAGGAGCTATTTTTGAAGTAGCGGCACCAAAAACGGTTTCAATGGGTTCTATTGGAGGTGGTGGAAGATACGACGATTTGACGGGTATTTTTGGTTTGAAAAATATGAGCGGTGTCGGGATTTCTTTTGGTCTAGATCGTATTTATCTGGTTTTAGAAGAATTGCAGTTGTTTCCGGAAACCGTTGCGGCGACTTCAAAAGCTATATTTGTTAATTACGGAGATAAGGAAGCTTTATACGCTTCTCAAGCTATCCAGAAATTGAGAAAAGAAAATATAAAAGTAGAGCTTTATCCAGATAACGTAAAAGTGGGTAAACAATTTCAATATGCAGATAAACGTTTGATTCCGTTTGCCGTAATTGCCGGTGATCAGGAAATTGCTTCAAATTCCTATTCGCTTAAAAATTTAGTTTCAGGCGAACAAGTTTCTGTGGATTTCGAAGGGTTGAAAAATGCTTTGTTGGCATAATTTGTGGTAAATGGTTTTGCCACAGATTAAAAGAATGGTTTAGATTTTTGTTTTAAGCGGATTTTGCAGATTCGACCAGATCTAATTTGATTGTTTTATAAAATAAATCTGCTTTTATCTGCCTAAATCTTTTTTAAATCTCGTGAAATAAAAAATTATACCTTAACTGTTTGAAGCAAAGGTTTTTCCTTTGTATCGCGCGGATTTAAAGAGTTTTCTTTTTAAATCTCTGCTTGAAATAGTTGCTGGAAAAGAAAAAAAACTCTTAATTTGCCGACCTTAAGTTACGGGCGTAGTTCAAGGGTAGAATAGCGGTCTCCAAAACCGTTGATGGGGGTTCGAATCCCTCCGCCCGTGCAACTTTTTTACCATAAAGAACGCAAAGATTTTATTAGGATTCTTTTAAAAAAGCATAAAGTTCGCAAAGCTAAATCAATATAAGCTTTGCGAACTTTTTTCATAAAAGCTAAGAGTAAAATAACTTAGCATTCTTTGCAGTAAATTTTTTGCTGTTATAAAAGCATAAAAAAAAGCTTCGTCTGAAATAGGCGAAGCTTTTTTTAATATAAGGTAAACTTGAATTAATAATTATTTATAAAGCCGAGGCTAACCCTTAAATTCAATTTTGATAGGTAATAATATTGTTTCCAATTGGAATCCAAATATACTACAAACTAAAACGTAATAGTCTTAAAATTATACTAAATTTTTTTAGGTAAATTTGGCTTTTTAAAAGGCTCACTTTTAATAAAGTGACAATTTGACATTTTATAAAATTTGGCAGTACTTTTGCAATCCAACAGAAAGAATAAAAAATGAAGTTTAAGAATATTTTTAAAAATAAAAGTAATATGACTACGGAAAATACAGAGTTCGATCAGGAATTAGATGATGTAACGTTAGAGAACAATGCCAACGGTGAGCAGTTAATTGTTGAAGAATTAAGTGTTGAAGAGCAATTAGCTCAAGACTTGGCAAAAGAAAAAGATAAGTTTTTGAGATTATTTGCCGAATTTGAAAATTACAAAAAAAGAACTTCAAAAGAGCGAATGGATTTATTTAAAACTGCAAATCAAGAAGTTTTGTTAGCAATGCTTCCTGTTTTGGATGATTTTGATAGAGCCGCTGTAGAAATCAACAAATCTGAGGATGAAAATTTGAAAAAAGGAGTTGAGTTGATTCACGAAAAATTGAAAAGCACTTTGGTTTCTAAAGGTTTAGAGCAAGTTGAAGTAAGAGCAGGTGATGCTTTTAATGCTGATTTTGCTGAGGCAATTACCCAAATTCCAGCGCCGTCTGATAAATTAAAAGGGAAAATTGTTGATGTTATTGAAAAAGGATACAAATTAGGAGACAAAATTATTCGTTTCCCTAAAGTGGTTATCGGAAACTAAAAACTAAAATTAGATTCTGAATATCAATTTTTTAAGAATTGGATTTTGGAATTTATCCCGTTACTATAGGGATTGGAATTTAACCTAAATTATGAAAAAAGATTTTTACGAAATACTAGGCATTTCAAAAAATGCTGACGCTGCCGAAATTAAAAAAGCTTACAGAAAAAGTGCTTTGAAATATCACCCGGATAAAAATCCAGGCGACAAAGAGGCAGAAGAAAACTTCAAACTTGCTGCTGAGGCTTACGAAGTTTTAAGCGATCCTAACAAAAAAGCAAAATACGATCAATACGGTCATCAAGCATTTGATGGTTCTGGCGGATTTGGCGGAGGTCATGGAGGTATGAATATGGATGACATTTTCAGCCAGTTTGGTGATATTTTTGGTGGAGGATTTGGAGGTTTCGGTGGAGGCGGAGGCGGTCCACGTCGCGCTAAAGGAAGCAATCTTCGAATTAAAGTAAAATTGACTTTAGAAGAAATTGCAAATGGTGTTGAGAAAAAAGTAAAAGTTAAACGTAAAGTTCAGGCTAAAGGTGTTACCTATAAAACTTGTTCGACTTGTAACGGTCAAGGTCAGGTAATGCGTGTAACTAACACGATTTTAGGAAGAATGCAATCTGCATCTACTTGTCCTACTTGTGGTGGTTCTGGTCAGATTTTAGATAAAAGACCTTCTGAAGCAGATGCTCAAGGAATGGTTTTAGAAGACGAAACAGTTTCTATTAAAATTCCAGCTGGTGTTGTTGACGGTATGCAGCTTAAAGTTTCGAACAAAGGAAACGATGCTCCAGGAAACAGCGTTCCAGGTGATTTGATTGTAGCTATTGAAGAATTAGAACACGAATTCTTGAAACGTGAAGGCGAAAATATTCATTTTGATTTATACATCAGTTTCCCAGAAGCAGTTTTAGGAGTTTCTAAAGATATTGAAGCAATCAACGGAAAAGTTCGTATTAAACTTGAAGAAGGAATTCAATCTGGAAAAATCTTAAGATTAAAAGGAAAAGGAATTCCAAGTATTAACGGTTATGGAAGCGGAGATTTGCTAGTTCATGTAAATGTTTGGACTCCAAAAACGTTGAATAAAGAGCAAAAACAATTTTTTGAAAATGCTTTAAACGACGAACATTTTATTCCAAACCCTGAAAAATCAGAAAAATCATTTTTTGAGAAAGTAAAAGATATGTTTTCGTAAAACTTTTTTTTAAAATGTCAAAATAAATTAAAACCCATTCTAATGCAAATTTAGAATGGGTTTTTTGTGTAATTATACCAAGATTCGCTATGAATTATTTACTTTTACACACGCAAGGCCATTAAGGCAATACTGACGCAGAAAATCTAAAAAATCGCATGAGCAACTTACTCGAAGTACATAAAGTCGTAAAACAATACGGTGATTATGTAGCGCTTAACGAAGTTTCATTGAATGTGCCAAAAGGCAGTATTTATGGACTATTAGGTCCTAATGGAGCTGGAAAAACTTCCCTTATCCGAATTATAAATCAGATTACATTGCCCGATAGCGGTGAAGTAATTTTAGATGGAGAAAGATTACAGCCAAAGCATGTGCAGACCATTGGTTATCTTCCTGAAGAAAGAGGTTTGTATACCTCTATGAAAGTAGGTGAACAATGTCTTTATTTGGCACAAATGAAAGGTCTTTCTAAAGCGGAAGCAAAAGTGCAATTGGAATACTGGTTTGACCGTTTGGGAATTCAAGGCTGGTGGAACAAGAAAATTCAAGAACTTTCTAAAGGAATGGCGCAAAAAATTCAGTTTGTAGTTTGTGTATTGCATAAACCTAAATTGCTGATTTTTGATGAGCCTTTTTCTGGTTTTGATCCAGTTAATGCAAATGTGATTAAAGATGAAATTTTGGCATTGAAAGAACAAGGCGCAACAATTATTTTTTCGACGCACAGAATGGAAAGTGTTGAAGAACTTTGCGATCATATTGCTTTGATTCATAAATCGAATAAATTAATCGAAGGGAAAGTGAGCGATGTAAAACGTCAATTCAAAACCAATAGTTTTGAAGTTGGAATCTTGACAAGTAATGTTGAAGGCCTAATGTATGACATCACTCAAAAATTCACTGTGTCGCCAGCGAATTTTAAATCCTTAAATGATGATTTGAAATTGGATATTCAGATAGGAAATGCTACGCCAAACGAATTGCTTCATCTTTTAACACAAAGAGGTCAAGTAACACATTTCGTAGAAAAAATCCCGAGTGTAAACGATATTTTTATTCAAACTGTAACGGAATAGATCTTGAGATCGTTAGATTTCTTAGATTTTAAGAGTAAATCTTGGAATCAAAAAAATCTAACAATCTAAGAAATCTAAAAATCTAACTAATCTAAAAAATGAGTATAATTTCATTAATTATAAAAAGAGAATTCATAGCAAAAGTTCGCAATAAATCTTTTGTTGTTATGACTTTTTTGAGTCCGCTTTTGTTTGTGGCAATTGCCGGATTTATTGGATATTTGAGTTCGATGAAAGCCGAAACCAAACGAATTGCAATTCACGATGAAACCGGTTTGTTTGCAGATGATTTTGTAAAACAGAATAAAAAAGACGGCGAATTTAAATATTTAAATCTGTCTGAAATTGATATTAAGGCCTTAAAAGACAGCATTGTCAAAGAAGATTTTAATGGCTTGATTGTTATTCCAAAAACAGAAAATTTAAAAGATTTAGAAAATAAAATCGAGTTTGTTTCGAATAATAGTCCAAGTATTTCTTTTGTAGAAAAAACACAGGACGTTATTGCTGAGAAAATCACAAAATTAAATCTTGAACAAGCAAAGCTAGATACGTTGGCGATTCAAAAAGCGCAGGCTAATGTTAATATTCATTTGTCAAAAGCTTCTGGAGAAGAAAGTTTAAAAGGTTTAAATGAAATAAAAATCGGAATTGGCGGCGCGTTTGGTTATCTCATTATGATGTTTATTATCATTTACGGAAATATGGTAATGCGAAGTGTCATTGAAGAAAAGACAAACAGAATTATAGAAATTATTATTTCATCTGTAAAACCATTTCAATTAATGATTGGTAAGATCGTAGGAACTTCACTTGCGGGGTTATTACAATTTATGATCTGGGCGATAATTGGTTTGGGACTAATGTTTGCCGCTTCGGCATTTTTTGGAGTAAATGTAGGGCCGACAGCTAAAATTCCGCCAGAATTAATGCAAACAGCACAACATGAAGTTGCAGGAAAAGCACAAATGTATATCAGCGAATTATGGAATTTGCCAATCGCCAGTATTATAATTGGTTTTGTAGTTTATTTTGTAGGCGGTTACTTTTTGTACAGTTCATTTTATGCTGCAATTGGAGCTGCTGTTGACAACCAGACTGATTCACAGCAATTTCTTTTGCCAATTATTATGCCTTTAATTCTAAGTGTTTATATTGGTTTTTTTACAGTAGTAAATGATCCGCACGGAACTATTGCTGTTGTATTTTCGATGATTCCGCTCACCTCTCCAATTGTAATGCTAATGCGAATTCCGTTTGGTGTGCCGTGGTGGCAAATTGCGATTTCGGTATCATTATTGTTTGCTACCTTTTTCCTAGTCGTTTGGTTCGCGGCAAAAATTTACCGCGTAGGTATTTTAATGTACGGCAAAAAACCAACATGGAAAGAATTGTATAGATGGCTGAAATATTAACTTTTTAAAGTTGCAAAGATTCATAGAGGCAAAGGTTCAAAGGTTTTTTTGAATTTGGAGTTTTTGTAACTTAGAAATAAACAATTTTAAGAATTATACTAGGCTTGAAAAAAAGATATAACTAATAAAAGGTTGAAAGGAATTAATAGCGACAAAGATTAAAACTTTGTACCTCTGAACCTTTGCAACTTTGAACCTTAAAAAAAAGAATGAGTAAAATCCTAATTATAGAAGACGAAGCATCGATCAGAAGAGTTTTGGTAAAGATTTTATCAGAAGAAAATGATGCATATCAGGTTGATGAAGCGGAAGATGGTGTTGCGGGACTTGAGAAGATAAAAAACAACGATTACGATTTGGTTTTGTGCGATATCAAAATGCCAAAAATGGACGGTGTTGAGGTTTTAGAAGAAGTAAAAAAAATAAAACCTGAAATTCCGATGGTTATGATTTCAGGTCATGGCGATATGGAAACGGCGATTCATACGATGCGATTAGGTGCTTTTGATTACATTTCAAAGCCGCCAGATTTAAATCGTTTATTGAATACAGTTCGTAATGCTTTAGATAAAAAACAACTTGTAGTTGAAAATAAAATTCTGAAGAAAAAAGTCAGTAAAAATTACGAAATGGTAGGCGATAGCGACGCAATTAATCATATTAAAGTGATGATTGATAAGGTTGCTCAAACAGAAGCAAGAGTTTTAATTACTGGTCCAAACGGAACCGGAAAAGAATTAGTTGCACATCAATTGCATGAAAAAAGCGAGCGTGCTAATTTTCCTTTAATTGAAGTAAACTGTGCGGCGATTCCGAGTGAATTGATCGAAAGTGAATTGTTTGGTCATGTAAAGGGCGCTTTTACATCGGCGGTTAAAGATCGTGCCGGAAAGTTTGAAGCGGCTGACAAAGGAACTATTTTCTTAGATGAAATTGGAGATATGAGTCTTTCGGCCCAAGCTAAAGTTCTGCGTGCATTGCAAGAAAGCATGATTACCAGAGTTGGAGCAGAAAAAGATATTAAAGTTGATGTTCGTGTTGTGGCTGCAACCAACAAAGATTTAAAAACAGAAATTGCCGAAGGTCGTTTCCGTGAAGATTTATACCATCGTTTGGCTGTAATTTTAATCAAAGTACCGCCATTGAATGAAAGACGAGATGATATTCCAGCTTTGATAAGGCACTTTGCAGAAAAAATTGCTTCTGAACAAGGAAATGTTGTCAAAGTTTTTTCACAGCCAGCCATAAAATTATTGCAGGAATACGATTGGACAGGAAATATTCGTGAACTTAGAAATGTAGTCGAAAGATTAATTATTTTGGGAGGAACAGAGATTTCTGAAACCGATGTTAAAATGTTCGCAAGCAAGTAGACAATGCTTCACGAAATAGGCTTTAAGCTTTTAGGCTTTAGGCTAATAAAATTAAAAATAATTTTTGCTTACGGCTTACGGCTTACAGCATAAAGCATTAAAAAAATGAAATTAAAAAAAATAAACGAAAAATTACAAGATGCATTAATTGAAAACGGTTTGACAGAAGCAAATGTATTGCAGATGGAAACTTTTTCGACAATTAAAAGTGGTGCGGATTGTATTATCCTTTCTCCAGCAGGAAGCGGAAAATCGACAACGATCGTAGTAAATGTGATTCAGCAATTGTCTGGACATACAGAAGAGTCGCCTCGCGCATTGATTTTTGTTGAAGACAAAGCTAAAGTTTTAGAAATGGTCGAACTTTTTGAGAAGTACGGCAAATTTTCTAATCTAGAAGTTTATGGCGTTCATGACAAAGGCGATATGGATTATGATAAAAACTACATTTCAACCGGAGTTGATGTTTTAATCGGAACGCCAAATAAATTGAGTGATATGTTTACAACGGCCGGTTATAATGTAAACCGTTTAAAAATGTTCATTTTAGACGATGCAGATCCGATCTTAAAATTGCGCCATGAAACTAAAATCATGCGTATTTCAAACAGTATTACAAAAACACAGCGTATTATTTTTGCTGAAACATTGACAGAACGTATCGAAATTTTGGCGGATAAAATGTTGTTAGAGCCTTATATATTTGATATGGATGAAGAAGGAGAAGAGGAATTGGATGAAGAAGAAGACGGAATTGAAGAGGAAGAATAATAATAAATATATATAAATATAATGTCATGGGATTAATGAAGGTATTTTCAGGAAGTGAAGTTTTAGCAATTGCTTTGAAACAAAGATTGGAAGAAGCAGGAGTTGAAACTACTAAAAAAGATAATATTCAATCGGCTCGTTTGGGTGGTTTTGGACAAACAGATTTAGCTGTAGAAGTATTCATTCAAGAAACAGATTTTGCAAAAGCAAATCCCGTTATTGAAGAGTTTAGAATGAGTATTTAATGATAGTAAAATAGTCGCAGTTTTCCGTCACAGTTTTTAGTAATGGACTGAAAACTATGACTGAGACTGAAAATTATAAAAGAGAATGCAATATAAAATGTTAGTGCTCGACATGGATGATACCTTGTTGACAGACGATCATAAAATTTCAGATTTAAATAAAAAAGTACTTCTTGAAGCTCAGGCTAAAGGTGTTTATGTGGTTTTGGCTTCTGGCCGGCCAACATCTGCAATGACAGCTTTTGCTAAAGAATTAGAATTAGACTTAAACGATTCGTATATCATTTCGTTTAACGGTGCTGTGATCAGTACTGTCAAAGATGATTTAATTTTATTTGAGCAATGCTTAACTACAGAACAAATTCATGAATTATATGATTATAGCGTAAAAATGAATACGCATATTATCACTTATATTGATGGAGAAATTGTAAGCGAAACCGATTCTGAATATATTGAAATCGAAAAAGAAATTACAGGATTACCGCATAATAAAGTTTCTGATTTTAAGGCAGCAGTTACGAAACCAGCTGTAAAATGTATTTTATTGGCTGAACCTTCTTATTTAAAAGAAGTCGAAAAAGATTTAAAATTGGCAATGCCCCACTTGAGTATTGCAATGTCTAAACCTTTCTTTCTGGAAGCTGCGCAAAACGGAATCGATAAAGCGGCGAGTTTAAAGCAATTAGCAGATCGATTAGGAATTCATCAAAGTGAAATTATCGCTGTAGGAAACGCCGGAAACGATTTAACAATGATCGAATATGCTGGTTTAGGAGTTTGGGTTGACAACGTAACACCTGAATTACGAGACAAGGCAGATTTAATTGTAGCTTCTAATAATGATGATGGCGTTGCAGAAGTTGTACAACGCTATATTCTTAATTAATTATCGATGAAAAATCCAATCGAAACCGAGCGTCTTATTTTAAGAGAAATACTTCTATCTGATGCTGATGGAATGTTCGAATTGGATTCTAACCCAAATGTCCATTTATTTGTTGGCAACAAACCTATAAAACATATTGAAGAAAGTATTCTTCAAATTGAGAATATTCAAAAGCAGTATAAAAAATTTGGGATAGGACGTTGGGCTGTAATTCTAAAAGAAACGAACGAATTTTTAGGCTGGTCTGGAATCAAATTTATCAAGGATAAAATAAACAATCACCAAAATCTCTACGAAATAGGATATCGTTTTATTGAAAAACATTGGGGAAAAGGATATGCTACAGAAGCTGGAAAAGCTTTTGTTGATTATGCTTTTAATGAAATGAAAGTAGATGCGATTTACGCTTACGCAGATGCAGGAAATGAGAATTCAAGAAGAATTTTAGAAAAGCTGGGATTACATTTTGTAAATTCTTTTGAATATGAAGAAGAATTAGAAGTATGGTATGAAATGAAAAACCCAAACGCATAATTCTCCCTAAGAAATGCGTCCCAAATCTTAATAAACTTAGTAGATAAGTTTGCAAAGATTTGGAAAACAGCTCGTAGTAATACTATTTAAAGTATTTATATTATTTTTTAGCTACAGAAACAAAATATTTATTTCCGTCACCCATTGTCAGCTTTACACGTTCGTCACAAAGATCGATTGCAAAATTAGCGCTTTCGTAACAGCTGCAAGTAGTGTTTTTGTCTTTAGACATTTCAGTTTTGCAGTTGTTATTTTTAAAAGTTGCTAATTGAGGTGTGTATAAACTTACCAAATCAGTAGAAGCAGTTACTAATGAAATAATACTTGCAGAATTATTACTAGTAATTCTATAAACAATTCTATCAGTATAATTTACTTCATTTACAGTTACTTTGCGAATATAAGTATAGGCAGTTGAACCTTCGCCTGGCTCTTTTACTTCAAACTTAAACCCAACAGCACGAATAGCAATATCAAATTGAGATTGAGAATTTAAGCTCGCCCAATTTGTCAAAGTACTAATCGATGGAAATGGATTCGTAGCCGGAGCACTAGTTTGCGCTTGCGAACTGAAAACGGTTAAGAACATCAAGCAGATCGTGGGTAAAAATGCTTTCATATAGAGTTTTAATTTATAATTTTTGCCTACTCTTTCTGGTTTTCGGCCTGCCCATTTTTTATAACAACAAAGCAACAACATAACGATTAAAAAACAAAATTGTTATGTGTAAATTGTTATTAAAATAATTTACAATTTTTGGAAGAGTGAATGTACTTCTAAAAACTTTACTAAACAAAAGTAAATGTAAGAAAATTTGAATTTAATCCTTAAAAAAATGTATTTAATCGATATTATTTGCTTTTAATCGATTATTTTGTCATTTTATTCTTATTGAATTTCATCTTTCTTTTTTGATCCTCAATTTATATTAATTATGCTGTTTTGTTTAAAATATTGTTTTAATTAATCTTTTGAAATATATGTTTAATGCAAAATGTTGATATATAGTATATTATTGATTTTATTTTAAAGAATATTGTACGTAAATTTGCAAACTCTTTAAAAGAGATGTAAATATAATATCTTACTACTTAAAACGTAGTTTATTCCTATGGAAAATAGAAAAAAAGTTGCTTTTTATACGCTTGGTTGCAAACTGAATTTTTCAGAGACCTCTACAATCGCTCGAAACTTTAATGATGAAGGTTTTGACCGTGTCGATTTTGAGGAAGTTGCAGACATTTATGTCATCAATACTTGTTCTGTTACAGAGAATGCTGATAAGCAGTTTAAGCAAGTTGTAAAAAAGGCAATGAAACTTAATGATAAGGCTTTTGTCGCAGCAGTTGGTTGTTACGCACAGCTAAAGCCAGAAGAATTAGCAGCTGTTGATGGTGTTGATTTGGTTTTAGGAGCTACCGAAAAATTTAAAATTACCGATTATATTCATGATTTGAGCAAAAATGATATGGGCGAAGTTCATTCATGCGAAATTGCCGAAGCCGATTTTTACGTAGGAAGTTATTCTATTGGAGATCGTACTCGTGCTTTTTTGAAAGTTCAGGACGGCTGTGATTATAAATGTACGTATTGTACAATTCCGTTAGCAAGAGGAATTTCAAGAAGTGATGCTCTAGAAAATGTATTGCAGAATGCAAAAGAAATTTCAGATCAAAACATCAAAGAGATTGTTTTAACCGGAGTAAATATTGGCGATTACGGAAAAGGAGAATTCGGAAATAAAAAACACGAACATACATTTTTAGAACTGGTTCAAGCTTTAGATGAGGTTGAAGGAATCGAGCGTTTGCGAATTTCATCTATCGAGCCAAATTTATTGAAAAATGAAACTATTGAGTTCGTTTCTAAAAGCCGCACTTTTGTGCCACATTTTCATATTCCGCTGCAATCCGGAAGCAATGATATTTTAAAATTAATGAAGCGCCGTTATTTGCGCGAAGTATATACAGAACGCGTAAACAAAATTCGCGAAGTTATGCCGCACGCTTGTATAGGAGTTGATGTAATTGTTGGTTTTCCTGGTGAAACAGATGAGCACTTTTTAGAAACCTATCACTTCTTGAATGAAATGGATATTTCATACTTGCACGTATTTACTTATTCTGAAAGAGATAATACAGAAGCTGCAAATATGCCTGGCGTTGTTCCCGCAAATGTGAGAGCAAAACGAAGCAAAATGCTGCGCGGTTTGTCTGTAAAGAAACGTCGTGCTTTTTATGAAAGTCAATTAGGAACGAACAGAACCGTTTTGTTCGAAAGTGAAAATAAAGAAGGTTATATTCATGGTTTTACTGAAAATTACGTAAAAGTAAAAACACCGTGGAATCCAGAATTGATAAATACTTTACAAGAAATTAATTTGACTAAAATTGATGAAGACGGAAGTGTTCGTCTGGAGTTTATAAACAAATTAGCAGAAGCTTAAATCATATAGTTTTTCTTTTTGGAAAAGAAAACTAACAATAAGCAACATTAATTGGCTGAGTTTGATCGAAATGAAAAAATAAAAAAGCCCTTGATAAAAGGGCTTTTTACTTTATTAAAAATTATTTCTCATCTTCAGGAATCACCAATTTCAAAGAATTAATATAATCCGTATCAAATTCAATCACCCTTATTTTTTCTGGATTAAAACTTAATTCTCCTCCAAACTGACCTTTTGTATCTAAAAAATCGATTGTCAATTCTTCATCAGTCAATTCAAGCAATTTTCCTAAATAAGCAGATTTTGCAGATTTTTTCGCAATCTGAAAAATACCATATTTATTCGTTAAGAAATTTACAATAGATGCTAGATCTCGAATCGGGATAATATCTTCGGCATTTGTTTTTAATCCTTTTAATCGAATTACTTTTTCAGTAAATGCCAAATCTTGATCTCTGTGAACTGCTTCTATATTTTTGTTTCTCAGAATCACAAAACCATCCAAAATATAATCAACAGGATTATTTCTAAGTAAAATCCAGTCATCAGAATAATCAATAAGGAATCCTGTAAAAATTTCTTTTTTATCAGTGAATTCTATGGCAATTAATTGTCTTAAATATTGTTCCATTATTTTAGTTTTTTTTAGAATTTCCAAAACCAAAAAATTTTAAATTCCAATGCTGGTTGAAATTTAAATTTGATTTTAGGATTTGTTAGAACTTTGTCAAGGTTTAAAATTTTCAAAGTTTAGGAAATTTCAATTTGAATTTGGAATTTAAAGATTGAGATTTATTCTTTAAGGATTTGTAGACCAAATACTGCTGTTCTTTATAAAAACTCTGCGGTTTAATTTAAGTTGTGCAATAATCAATTCGGCTACGTCTTCAGACTGCATCACTTTCTCCGGATTTCCATCGGTTAATTTTAAATCGATTGCCAAATCAGTTGCAACAGTGCTGGGTGTTAAAGCTGTAACACGAATATTGTGTTTTCTCATTTCCTGCATCAGAGAATCTGTTAAGCCTAAAACAGCAAATTTAGATGCGCTGTAAGCACTTGTAACGGCATTTCCGTTTAATCCGGCTGTTGAAGAAATATTGATAATGTCACCCGTTTGTCTTTCGATCATATTTGGAATAACGGCGCGCGTAGTATAATACGTTCCCATTAAATTAACTTGAATAATTCTCTCCCATTCGCTTGGTTCCAATTCTAGAAATTTTCCAAAAGCACCAATCCCCGCATTATTGATTAAAATGTCAATCGTCTTAAATTCGGCTAAAGCTTTTTCAACAGCGCTATTTACAGAGTTGATATCCGAAACGTCAGCAGATAATGCTAAAGATTTTACTCCCAATTTATTAGTTTCATCCGCTACTTGATCTACATCGGCTTGGGTTCTTGCAACTAAAATTACGTTTACGCCTTCTTTGGCTAATGCAATTGCAATTGCTTTTCCTATTCCTTTTCCGGCTCCGGTAATTAGTGCATTTTTATTTTTTAATTCTGACATGATTGTGTTTTTAGAAATGCTAAAAGCATCATTTTAGTTACACAAAAATACTGTTTTTGCTTCCTAAAATGATGCTTTTAGTTGTTTTCTTAATCTAAGTTTAACAACTTATTTATTCTTTCAAAACCATATCGATACACATAACAGCGGCCAAAATTAATTGTCTAAGCGGACTGTCCTGCGGTACAGTTTCTTCAATTTTCAGTACATAATTATCTGCGCTGGTAAAAAACTCTCTGCCCATTCCTGCCCATTTTTTGCTTACTTGCGCAAGCTGTTTATTTTCATGCGAAAATTTAAAATCCCACCCTGTCCATTTTCCTTGAAGTGTTGCAACAGGTTTTTCATTTTTATCTAAAATATCAAACTTGCCTCCAATAGAAAAAAACTTTTGTTTGAAGGTTCCTACCAAATGATCTTTTTCATCAAAAACTTCAACTGTAGAACGGAAAATTGCAACGCCACGTTTTACAGAAATTAGTTTCTCTCCAGAAGCAGTTGTAATTTCAATATCAAAAGGTGTTGCTCTTTTATAATCTGTAAAACGAAGCATTTTGGTAAAAAAGCCTAGATTGTTTTCTCTGCAGTTCATTATAATCTCATTGCTTTCAGGATTATAAATGTCATAATTATTAGCGGCTTTAAACATTCCAATGTGTTCTTTTACAAGAAATATATTCTGATTTAAAATTGGGTTCATGAAATTTGGTTTGAATTGATTTGTAAATAAATTAAAAGGACTCCTAATGAATGAATTTCAATAGGAGTCCAAATGTAAAGAAATCTTGGTTAATAATCGTATTTTACACCCTCAACTAAACGAATGAATTCTGCTTTGTAACCTTCGGGATCACTCGCTATTCCTTGTTTGGCTAATTTCAGAATATCATCAGATGATTTATTTGAAATCAGTTTTGAATCTCTCAATTTTAATCCGAACCACGCAACGGCAGTACTGAATTTAAAATCGTCTGATGTTTTTTCTGTCGCAACTACCTTGTTTTCAATTACTTTTATCATTTCGATACTTTTGTCACCATCTGGTTTTTTATAACGGAATTTTATGGTTGCAAGTTCATTATTGTAATTATTTCCTGTTTCCTGTACTTTAGTATATTTTAAATCGTCAGGCTGTTGGTTTAAATAATTGCTCGAAACTCCAGCAGGAATAATTTCATATAAAGCAGTAACCGTATGATTGCTTCCTAATTCTCCGGCATCAATAGCATCATTTTTAAAATCTTCCGGGCGAAGTTTTCTGTTTTCGTATCCAATCAAACGATACGCCTGAACTTGTTTTGGGTTGAATTCAATCTGGATTTTAACATCTTTTGC
Organism: Flavobacterium sp. KJJ; assembly: GCF_000708595.2. Classification (GTDB taxonomy): domain Bacteria; phylum Bacteroidota; class Bacteroidia; order Flavobacteriales; family Flavobacteriaceae; genus Flavobacterium. The sequence goes on from NZ_JARP01000005.1 coordinate 42,813, forward strand.
AATCGCAAACATCGAACCTTTAAATTCTTTTCCTAAAAAACGGTTGGCTTCCTGGATGTTATCGATATAGGCATAATTTCCATTTCCTTTATCTGCTAAAGTTTCCATTTTGCTGTCTTTGTAATTGCCCATTCCATAACCCAGACAAGTTAAGAAAACACCAGTTTTTCTTTTTTGTTCAATTAATGTTTCCATATCAGAATTAGAAGTGCTTCCCACATTAAAATCGCCGTCAGTTGCCAGAATTACTCTGTTGTTTCCATCCTTAATGAAGTTTTCAGATGCAATTTTATACGCCAATTCAATTCCAGCTCCTCCAGCAGTACTTCCTCCAGCATTCAAATTTTCTAAAGCATCGTTTATTGTTTTTTTCTCTCTTCCAGAAGTTGGAGGCAAAACCAATCCTGCTGCGCCTGCGTAAACTACAATTGCTACTTTGTCTTTTTCTCTTAATTCGTTTACCAAAATTTTCATCGATTGTTTTAGCAATGGCAATTTATTAATATCACTCATTGAACCTGAAACGTCGATTAAGAAAACCAGATTAGAAGCCGGCAAATTTTCTGTTTCGATATTTTTTCCCTGCAAACCAATTTTTAAAATTTGGTTTTTAGTATTCCAAGGCGAATCGCTCAATTCTGTATTAATAGAAAATGGATTCTGATCTTTTGGCTGTGGATAATTGTATTTAAAGAAATTCACCATTTCTTCCACACGAACTGCATCTTTTGGAACTGCTTGTCCGTTGTTGATAAAACGTCTTACATTGGTATACGAAGCATTGTCAACATCAATAGAAAAAGTTGAAAGCGGTGCTGTTTTTGGACTTTCAAAAGCATTTTCTACAAAATTGTCGTAATCTTCCTGATTGGGTACAGCTGGAGGCGCAATATTTATGTTTTTCAATTTGGCATCGAGTTCTTTCTCCGTAAGGTTTTTGTATATTCCGTTTTTGGTATCAATAATTACAACTCCGTTTGTTGCTTTATTTCCGTAAAGAGAAGTAGCATCAGCATCTTTTAAGACTTTTACATCTTGAACATCATTGGGATTAATATTGGCGAATTGTTTGGCTTTAACCGGAACTCCATCAATAATATATAAAGGCTCGTTTTTTGATGAAATAGACTCAACTCCTCGGATTGCAACACTTTGACTTGGACTTGCAACATACTGAACATTGTTTTGAACTTGAATTCCTGCAACTTTTCCTTGAATTGCTTTAGCAACTTTTTTTTCTTTTCTTCTAGAAATATATCCAGAACTATTGTCTTCATATTCGGCATTGTTAGAACCGTAACCAACAACTACGACTTCTTGCAACGATTGGTTTGATGGCAGCAATTTTATATTAATCGTAGTTGAATTTTGTACTTTTTGTCTTTGAGAATTATAGCCAATATATTCAAAAACCAAAAGATCTCCATTTTGAGCCTGAATGCTGTAGTGTCCGTCAAAATTGGTTACAGCACTTTTTTTTGTGTTCATATTAATCACATTTACGCCCGGAAGCGGTAGTTGGCTTTCGTCTGAAACGATTCCTGTAATTGTTTTTTCCTGCGCTTTTACTACGAAACATATAAGCATAGAAAGGGCTAATGAAATAAGTTTTACGTTTTTCATGATAGTAAGTTTTTAAATTAAAGTTTGTTTTTCAGCTAGTTTTGCGAAGCTGGTTTCCCTTTTCGGGTAGTAATAATAACGACTCCTTTTTTGCCTTTTTCGCCATATTTTGATGTGGCTTCTAAGTCTTGAAGAACCATAATGGTTTTAATTTCTTGTTTGTTTAAAGGTGCGTATGGACTTGTTGGATTTGGACCAAACAAATCATTTTCAGAATAATAAATGCTATCAATAATATATAAAGGAGAATCTAGCACAATAAGCGAATCTACATTTTCAGGTTTAAGATTCGGAAGTTCTTTCTCCAGCATTCTTTCTCGCTTTTCGTCATTGCTGTGTGTTAAAGCGTTCCCGTCAACAACAATAAGCGGAGCACTTTTTTTAGCCATTTGAGGCGCTTCAGAATAGGCAGCTTTCGCTGATTCTCTTTGAATTGGTCTTGAATAACCAAAACTTTTTGCCTCTTTTGCTTTCGAAAGTGTTGTTTGTTGCTCTTCATTATCGGCATATCCTGATTGCACAGAAACTGGAGTGGCAACTTCATCGGCAACGATTACAGGATTTACTCCATTTTTTCCTGTTGATTCAGAAAAACTGCCTTGCACTTCGCTTATGGCAACTTTTTGCTGTTCTTTAATTTGTTTATCTAAAACTTTTTCTGCTTCAGCTTTCGGAAGTATTGGTGAATCAGTTGAAACAAGAGCATTATCTTTTTCAGAAACTGGATTTTCAATTGCTTCTTTTTCTTTTTCATTTACTACAACTTCTGCCGCTGGAATTACCGTTGTTTTATTTGATTTTAAAAACTGAGAACCCAAAGAAATTAATAATAAAAGAGATGCTGCAATGGCGACTTTTTTCCATAATGAAATCTTGTTTTTTGCTTCTTTTTTGTCGAGTTTATCTTCAACACGCGACCAGACTTTTTCCATTCCTGGAAAATCTTTTTGTTCTGAGTTTTGCGCGGCTTCTTTAAATTTATCGAATATTTTATCTTGATTGTCCATGACTATTTTGCTTTTTGATAATACAATTTATTTACTAATTCCTTCAGCTTGGTTTTAGAAGCGTTCAATTGTGATTTTGATGTGCCTTCAGAAATGTTAAGCATGCTGGCTATTTCTTTATGTCCGTAACCTTCTATAACAAAAAGGTTAAAAACAGTTTTACAGCCGTCTGGAATGTGGTTTAATAAATTGAGTAAATCTTCTTCTTCTAACGAATTAATTTCTTCTGTAAAAGGCTGAGAAAGCAATTTGACATCATCAAGATACATGTTGAAATTGGTGTTCTTCTTGATGGTCGCCAAACAGTGGTTGACGGTTATTTTGCGCGCCCAAGCCTCAAAAGCCTTAGCTTCTTTCAACTGATCCAGTTTTGTGAAAATAGTATAGAAAGCGTCAGCCATGGCTTCTTCAATTTCTTCTTCCTTTTTCAGGTACCGTTTGCAAACGCGATACAATTTTGGAGCCATATGCTCATAAACCTGACGCTGTGCCTCGCGGTTCATTTTTTTGCAGTTAGAAATTTGAGTTTCGTTTATCACAATTGTTGTCTTTCTTATATAGAGAGATAAAAAGATAAAAAGGTTGGGAAGGCGATGAAAAAAAGTTTAGAAATGGCGTTTATTTTTTAAAATTTATTTTTTGGAACTATATGTCATATCTGTAAATGACACAAATACGTTTAATTTTGGTTATAATTAATCTTTGCGAACCTCTGATAATTCTTTGTGAATCTCTGTGAAATAATTTTTACACAGAGATTCACAAAGGTTACGCAAAGCTTCACAGATAAAGAAATCTAGTTAACTGGCAAACTCAATTTAAAAATCTTAGTTTCCAACAATTCCGTGTCATTATCTTCGCAAAGCAAAAACTCAATTTTGTTATTTTCTTTTTTGTAGAAAGTCAAACCTTCGAATTTATTGGTTGCCGTTATTTTTTGCGTGAAATCTATTTTCATGGTTTTAAGATCAATTCGGCCAATAAAACTTCCTAGAATTTCGCCGTCATCATAAGTTGATTTTGTATCTTCTGCAGTAGAAAGAAAATAAATTTTGTCATCGACTAAAATAGCATCGGTAAAACTAGAACGAACGCCTTTTATTTTTGGCAGTTTATAATTGGTAGCAACCAATGCAAATTCTTCTCCTAGACTTTTTGCGTGAATGGTAAAAATCGTGTTTTTATTTGAAATGCCATTTCCTCGATTGAATAAATACCAGTTTTCTCCATCGAAAATAGCACCTTCCAGATTAAAATCTTCTGGTTTTATAGATCCGAAATTTTGCATTACAGCATATAAATCGACAAGATTATTTTTTTGTAAAATGGTTTTAGTTTTGAGATCAAACTCAATCATTTTATTTCGGTTTTCTGTCGAGCCGGAACCAAAAACATAAAGTGTATCATTATGATGTGTAATCGATTCGAAATCGGGTTTTATATTTTTCGGAATATTTTGCGAAGGATTATCAATTAAAGGATGATGAGTTAATTGCTGATTCTGCATATTATATTCGTATAAGAATCCGCTATTGTCGCCAATAATGTAAAGTGCATCATTATTATAAAATAATCCTGATGCAGAACCGATTCCGATGATTTGAAATAATATTTCTAATGTGAATTTTTCCATGAAATGTCTTTTTTTTTGAAAATAAATACCTAGCCCTGATAGTCCCAAACTTTCGGGAGAAATACTTTAAGAAAGAATTATATTTTTTCTTGACAGAACAAAGTGATCGGAAGAAGCTCTTGTTATGGCTTAAAAAAAACAATTTATTAAAAAAGTATTGCGATTAATAGCAGGAATATGCTTCGTAAAATTAGTATATTTATGATATATAAATTCAGAAAATATGAAGTCAATAGATCCAAAAGATTTTAAAGTTACAGATAAAATAAAATTATCCAAGATTCCGACTTTGCTGAAAGTAAAAGCCGATGATGAAGAAAAGGAAGCAAAACTCGATAAAGTTCAAGCAAAATTGAGCGATTTGCAAGACGTAATGTATGCGCACAATAGATATTCGGTTTTAATTTGTCTTCAAGGAATGGATACTTCTGGGAAGGACAGTTTAATTAGAGAAGTTTTTAAAGAATTTAATCCGCGTGGAGTAGAAGTGTATAGTTTTAAAACACCAAATTCTAGTGAATTAGAGCACGATTATTTATGGCGACATTATATGGCACTTCCTGAAAAAGGAAAGTTTGCCATTTTTAATCGTACGCATTACGAGAATGTGCTGGTTACTCGGGTGCATCCGGAATTTATTTTGGCGGAGAATTTACCTGGAATAAATTCGGTTGAAGATATTACGCCTAAATTTTGGAAAAGAAGAATTGAGCAAATCAATAATTTTGAAAGTCATATTGCAGAAAACGGAACAATTGTAATGAAATTCTTTTTGCATTTAAGCAAAGAAGAGCAGCGTCAACGTTTATTGCGTCGTTTGGAAGAAGGTAAACACAATTGGAAATTTTCACCCGGCGATTTAAAAGAACGCGAACATTGGGATGAATACCAAGAATATTATGAAGAAGCAATAAACAAAACTTCGACCGATCATGCGCCGTGGTACGTTATTCCTGCAGATGATAAAGAAATGGCCCGTTATATAGTTGCTAAAATTATTTGGGAAGAAATGCAAAAATACACAGACATCAAAGAACCAGAATTAGATGATGAAATAAAAGCCAATTTTGAAATGTATAAAAAGGAGTTGGGAGAGAAATAGGATAATTAGATAATGGGTCAATTAGAAAATTAGATAACTTTTTACTGCATTTAAAAAAAAACTAACAGTCTCGAAGATTCGAGACCGTTAGTTTTTTTTTTATCTTAAATTCTCTATTTTGAATTTGTCATAAAAACGAAAACCCGGCAGACTATGCGATCTGCCGGGTGTTCATACCAAAAACAAAAAAATAAATTAAACCTGTATTTTATAAATCAAAACCATATGCTAAACGTAGAGCAACTTGGTTGGTTTTGAATTTGTTGTAGTCCTCATAACGAACACTAATATCAATGTATTTGTTAGCGTATCCAATTCCTGGCGCCCATAAAAAAGTAGTTTGATCGTATCCGTTTGTAACGGCAAAACCAGCACCTACTTCACCTAATACATAAAATTGGTCTTCCCAAACGAAAGCTTTGAAACCAGCTTTTGCAGGAATAAATCCAAGGTCTTTTGCATCGACTCCATTTTCATCTTTTCCCATAAACAAATTGGTAAAACCAGTTGTTAATGTAAGTGAAGCTCTTTTAGTCAAATCGTATTGTAAACGAACATCTCCACCAAGAGACCAATCGTAAGCATTGTCGGTTGGCAAACCTCCGTTTAAACCAAACCCTAATCTGAAACCTTGATCGTAATTTTTAACTTCGCTTTCTAATTGTGTGTCTTGAGCAAAAGTTGTGTTGGCAGATAATAAAGCTATAGCAGCTAGGCAGATAAATTTTAGATTTCTCGATTTCATAATGACAATTTTTTTTGAATTATTAATAATGTAAAAGTAATATTGAGGTGTTTTGGTGTCGTTATATAATTTTTTGAAATTGTTATATAATTTTGAAATTTGGAATTTGAGGTGGCAATTTTGAATTTCTATAGAGTTATTCTTAAAATTGGCTTATATTTTTAATAATAGGATAGAATTCGACGCTTCTGATTATCTTTGCCGACTAAAAAAGAAGAAGCGTGAGTTTTAATCAATATACAAAGGAGTTCTCTTATAATTTAAGATTAGCATACCCCATAATTTTAGGAATGGTCGGCCATACCTTAATAGGGATAGTCGATAATATTATGGTAGGGAAATTAGGAAGCACAGAACTTGCAGCTGTTTCTTTAGGAAATAGTATGATTTTTATAGCCATGTCTTTAGGAATTGGTTTTTCTACAGCTATTACGCCAATAGTTGCAGAAGGCGATGCCGAAAAAAACGACACCAAAATTCGTTCTGCTTTTCATCATGGCTTGTTTTTGTGTACCATTTTAGGATTGGTACTTTTTGGCGTTATTATTTTAGCAAAGCCAATTATGGAATTGCTGCATCAGCCAGCAGATGTTATTGCACTTGCAAAACCATATTTAGGATGGGGTGCTTTTTCGTTGATTCCACTTATAATGTATCAGGGGTATAAACAATTTGCAGACGGAATGTCGATGACAAAATATTCGATGTACGCAATGGTTATGGCAAATGTCCTGCATGTTGGTATTAATTATGTACTAATTTACGGTATATGGATTTTTCCCAAAATGGGTATTATCGGCGCGGCACTTGGAACTGTAATTTCGAGAATCTTCTTGGTAATGTTCATGCATATTATGCTGTCAAGAAGAAATGATTTAAAACGTTTCTTCAAAAATTTCAGCTTTGAAGAAATTAAAAAAGAAACAATTAAAAAAATAATAAGCATCGGGTTTCCCTCGGCGATGCAAATGCTTTTTGAAGTAGTATTATTTACTGCTTCGATCTGGCTTTGCGGGAATATTGGGAAAACGAGTCAGGCAGCAAATCAAATTGCTTTGAGTCTCGCTTCGATGACGTTTATGTTTGCCATGGGATTAAGTGTTACTTCTATGATTAGAGTGAGTAATCAAAGAGGATTGCAGGATTTTAAAAAATTAGTGGTTGTGGCGCGTTCGATTTTTTTGCTCGCTATTATTATAGAAACTGTTTTTGCTATTTTGTTTGTCGCTTTTCATGAATTCTTGCCGTATATCTTTTTGAATATGGAAAACGGAGGACAGCTTTTAGATAACACAGAAGTAATAAGCATAGCTTCAAAATTATTATTAATTGCTGCTATTTTCCAGATTTCTGACGGAATTCAAGTAGTAGTTTTAGGCGCTTTGCGCGGTTTGCAGGATGTCAAGATTCCAATGTATATTACCTTTGTAGCGTATTGGGTTATTGGTTTTCCAATTTCGTATTATTTAGGAGAATATACAGATTGGAAGGCGGAAGGAGTCTGGATCGGACTTTTGGCAGGCTTAACTTCAGCAGCTGTCTTTTTATACATTCGTTTTCATTACCTGACAAAAAAATTAATCCATAATTCAGTTTCAAATAGCTAAATTTGGAAGATTAAAAAAATTGAAAACCACAGATTAACTCGACTTACACAGATTTTAAAATCTTTTTAGTTCTTGTAATCTGTATCATTTTAAATAAATAAAACAAAAAATAAATAAAATGGAATTACCTAAATTTTTACTTGGAGATAATACTGATTTTCCAGATGATATTTTCATCATTCACCTTGACTATCCAAGATTTATCATCAACTTAAAAGATGATGAGGTTGAGTTTATGGAAGAAGCGGAAGATCTTGATGAAGCTGAATTAAATGCTGAAATGGAAGGCCTAATTGTTCTTGCAAATGAATTTTATGACAGAGAAATAAACCGTTACGAAGAGTAAAGACGCACAGCTGTGTGTCTTTATGATACATTTAAATCAAAAAGATATTTAAATTTTCTAATGAAAAAATTAAGTTTTTTAAAACCTATTTTTAATTTTATAGCAATCGGATTGCTTATTACGACGCTAAGTCGAATAGTTTTATTCTTTATTTTTAAAGATAGAGTTGTCGAAACGCCAAATTTTTGGTACATTTTTCCAATCGGTCTTCGAATGGATTTGATTTTACTTTGTTATTTGTCTTTTTTACCAGCAGTTCTAATTACATTTTTACCAAATAAATGGCTGAAGTTTACCAATAACTTTCTGGTAATTTACAGTTTCTTATTTCTATTTCTGATTCTTTTTGTAGAATTGGCTTCGCCAGATTTTATAAAACAGTATGACACAAGACCAAATAAGATTTTTTTAGATTATCTTATTTATCCAAAAGAAGTGGTTGGAATGCTTTTAAAAAGCTACCTGACTTCGATTATTGTTACTTTTCTAATCTTAGGAATTGCATTGTATTTTGCCTTCAAAAAAGGCAAGAAATACTTTTATACCACTAGTTCTGAATATATATTCAAATTATTGGTTTTTCCATTAGTAGCTTTTTTATTGTTTTTTGGTGCGCGTTCAAGTCTTACTTCAAAACGCCCAATTAACGCTAGTAATGCTGTTTTTTCAACAGATCAGTTGACGAATTGTTTGGGAATGAATTCATTTTACACGGTTGCATTTGCTGCTTATTCGATTAAAAACGAAGGAAACACGAAAATGTATGGTAAAATGGAGGAAGCCGAAGCTATTGCGCGTGTAAAAAAATACATGATCGCCGGTCCAAATGATTTTACAGATGCTGAAATTCCGTTTCTGCATGTGCAGCAGCCAGACTCTGTGATGAAAAAACCATATAACTTGGTAATTTTTTTACAAGAAAGCTTAGGTGCAGAATATGTTGGAATTTTAGGCGGAAAACCTTTAACGCCAGAATTTGATAAATTATCCAAAGAAGGAATGCTGTTTACTAATTTATATTGCACAGGAACAAGAAGTGTGCGCGGAATTGAAGCGGTTGTAACTGGATTTTTGCCTTCGCCGTCTGAAAGTGTAGTTCGACTTGGAAATTCACAGCAAGGATTTTTTACGCTTGCTGACGCCTTAAAACAAAAAGGTTATGATACCAGTTTTATTTACGGAGGAATGGCAAATTTTGATAATATGGCTTCGTTTTTCAACGGAAATGGTTTTCAGGATATTGTTGATCAGGAAGATTTCGAATCTGATGGAAATAAATATGCTTTTAAAGGAACCTGGGGCTATTCTGATGAAGATTTAGTAACGAAAGCAAATAATTATTTTAAAGCTAAAGGTGATAAACCATTCTTTTCTTTAATGTTTTCAACATCAAATCATGAGCCGTTTGAATATCCGGCTGGAAGAATAAAACCTTATGACAAGAAACCGGCAACGGTAAACAACGCCATGAAATATGCTGATTTCTCCATTGGAAAATTCTTCGAAATGGCGAAGAAAGAAGCTTATTTTAAAAACACGATTTTCATCGTTATTGCAGATCATAACACCAGAACTTACGGAAAGAATTTAGTACCAATTAATAAATTTCATATTCCAGCATTAATTATGGGGCCTGGAGTTCCAAAAGGAGAAGTTTACAGTAAATTAGCCAGCCAAATTGATATTCCGCCAACTTTATTAAGTTATTTGGGACTTTCGTTTGAAACGCCAATGGTAGGAAGAAATTTAAGCAAACTAGATCCGAAAATTCAAGGAAGATCTATTATGCAGTTTAATGATATAAATGCTTTTAGAGTCGAAAATCAAGTTGTAATTATGCAGCCCAATTTGAAACCGCTGCAGTTTGAAATTAAAAATGATACGACTTTAATTCCGATGAAATTAAATGAAGAATTAGCAAAAGATGCTTTGGCACATGTAATTACAGCAGGGAATTTATACAAAGAAAATAAATATAAGCTTAGGTCAAAATAAGGTTCAAAGACTCAAAGTTGCAAAGGCACAAAGGTTTTACTCTGAACCTTTGTCACTTTGAGCCTTTATTAAAATAAAATTTTAATAAATCAGAAGCAGCTGCGAAAGGTGAAATTTCATCATTTTGCACTGCTTTTTTGTTTTGTTCCAGTTTTGAAATAATTTCAGGCTGGTTGTAAAAATTCAGTTTCAATTGTTCGTTGATGGTTTCCATCATCCAAAAATGATTTTGATCTTTTCGTTTTTCTCGAAAGAAACCTGTTTCATTTGTCATTTCAAAATAAGTAGAAATGGTTTCCCAAATTTCAGGAATTCCATCCTTTGTAATAGCGCTGCAAGTTGTAACTTTTGGCTGCCAATTTGATTTTTTTGGAGGAAATAAATGCAGTGCTCTATTAAATTCTAATTTCGCCTGATTTGCTTTTTTTACATTATCTCCGTCTGCTTTGTTGATAACAATTGCATCGGCCATTTCCATAATACCGCGTTTGATGCCTTGAAGTTCATCTCCGGCGCCCGAAATTTTCAATAAAAGAAAAAAGTCAACCATGCTGTGAACAGCAGTTTCACTTTGTCCAACGCCCACTGTTTCAATTATTATAGTATCAAAACCTGCAGCTTCACACAAAATAATCGATTCACGTGTTTTTCTTGCTACACCTCCTAAAGTATCACCAGAAGCACTTGGTCTGATAAAAGCATTTTCATCTTTAACCAATTCTTCCATACGGGTTTTATCGCCTAAAATACTGCCATGCGAAAGCGAACTGCTGGGATCAACTGCTAAAACGGCTACTTTTTTTCCTAGGTTGGTCAAGAAAGTTCCAAAGGCTTCAATAAATGTACTTTTTCCAACGCCGGGTACGCCTGTAATTCCAATTCGAATAGATTTATTGGCATGTGGCAAACAACCTTTAATAACTTCATTTGCTTTATCAGTATGTTCTGGATTGGTGCTTTCTACTAAAGTAATAGCGCGGCTTAAAGCTGTTCTGTTTCCGTTGAGAATTCCAGCAGTCAATTCGTCAGAAGAAGGTTGTTGTTTTCTATTTATTTTAATTTGATTGATTGCAGAAACATTGGTAATTTCAGGAGATGAAATTCCAGCTTTTTCTTGTAAACTGCTTGATTGTTTTTTTGAAGTTGGCAAAATGTACTTTTTGGTATTGTAAAAGTACAGAAAACAAAAACAGTTTCAAAAACGATTCTTTGAAACTGTTTTTATGTTTTACACGAATTCCACCAATTTTCACAAATTAAATATTTTGGATTTTTGAATTCGTGAAAATTCGTGAAATCTGTCTTTGATTAATATCCTGCAGTAAAGCGAACTTGATGATGTTTTGGAGTTTCAACTTCGTCCGCAATAACAACAGCAAGATCTTCAACAGACAAAATACTTCTTTGCTCGTCATTAAAAACCGGATTTTCTAAACCCAGACGGTATTTTCCAGTTCTTCCTGTTTTAGTTCCTGCATGCATTTCAAAAGCTGGACTAAAAAAGGCCCAGTCTAAATCTTTTTCCTCTTTAATAATATTCAAATAATCTCTTGCGGCACTTGCTCCTGCATATATTTCTTTTGGAAAGTCTGGAGTGTCAACTGCTTGTAAATCTGGAGCAACAAATAAACTTCCGGCTCCGCCAATTGTAATAAAACGTTTAACACCAGATTTTTTTACCGCTTCCTGAATTGATTTTGATCCGTTAATGAAATCATCATAAATATTTGGATTTGTCCAACCCGGATTGTAAGCATTTATTACAACATCATTTCCCTTTAGAGCTTCTGCTAAAGCTTCTTCGTTAAAAATATCTGATGCAATCCAAGTTGCGTTTGATGTTTCTTTCGGGTTTCTAGCAATAGCTGTAATGTTGTGTTTTCTGTCTGCTAATTCGTTTAAAATGGCCGTACCAACAAATCCTGTTGCTCCAATAATTGCGATTTTCATAATATATAATTTAATTAGTAATAAAAAATGTTACAGTTTAGGTAAAAAAATAGTTTTAAAATTGATTCGAAAAATCTTCTAAAGAAATTCCGTCTAATTGCAAACTGATTTTTTGATTCATTTCGGCGTAAAGTGCGTCTAAATTTTGATTGATTTTTTTTCCGACAGGACAATAAGGATTCGGCTGATTTTTAGCATAACCCAGATTTATAGTTTCAAAAGTCATTTCAAAAATTTCTTTTAAAGTTAATTTTGAAGAATCTACCGCCAATTTTGTACCGCCATTTTTGCCTTCTTTACTTTCTACAATATGATGTGCTTTTAGGTTAGCAATTTCTTTTCGAACCAAAACTGGGTTCAAATTAATACTTCCCGCAATATATTCAGATGATAAATAATCATTTGGATATTTTGTGAGTAAAGTAAGAATGTGAATCGTTATGGCAAATTTACCTGAAATCATACTGTAATAAAATATGTTACAAATATAAGGTGATTTATTTAATAAAAAAGAATTTTAACGAAAAATTAATCGATGTCAAGAATTTATAAATTCCTATTTTTGTGATGAAACTTCGATATGAATAATTTTATTTTAATATTTTTTTTCCTCGCATTGGGATTGATTTTACAAAGAGTAAAACAATTTCCGACTAATGTTTACAAGATTCTAAACAAAATTGTAATCTATTTTTGTTTGCCGGCCATTACCTTATATCATATTCCAAAAATAAGATGGAGCAGCGAATTATTATTTCCAATAGGGGCGGGCTGGATTACGTTTTTATTGGCTTGTATTTTTTTTCATTTTCTAGGAAAGAGATTAGGATGGTCAAATAAACTTATTGGTTGCCTAATTTTAACAGCAGGATTAAGCAATTCGTCATTTCTCGGTTATCCAATAATTGAAGCTTTGTTTGGAAAACAAGGACTGGAAACTGCCGTTTTAGTAGATCAGCCGGGAACTTTTGTTGTGGTTTCAACGTTAGGTGTTTTTGTGGCGGCATTTTATTCTAAAGGCAGTCCAGATACATTTAGTATTATCAAAAAAATATTATTTTTCCCTCCTTTTATAACTTTTGTTGTAGCCATATTAATGAATGTTTTTCAGTACGATTTAGATTCGAATATTCAATCTGCATTATTGAAAATTGGAAGTTTTGTAACTCCTCTTGCTTTATTATCAGTAGGATTGCAATTGACTTTTGACAGGAAAAGCCAGCACTGGCAATTTTTGCGTCTCGGCCTTTTTTTTAAACTTATTTTGGTTCCATTTGTAATTTTGGTTTTATATGTTTTTATTTTAAAACAGCATTCTGAGGTTATAAAAATTACATTGATGGAAACCGCAATGGCGCCCATGATTACCGGCGCAATTCTAGCTTCAACTTATGGCTTAAAACCAAAATTAAGCAGTATGATGATTGGTTTCGGAATTCCGATTTCCTTTGTCACCCTTGCTTTTTGGTATTTTATCTGTAGTTTTATATAAATTTTGATTACTTAATTCGTCTACTTCAATATGAATTCATCTCCTCAAACTGCTGCAATCAACAGCAGTACTTTAGCTCAAAAAACAGTTTATTCGGTATTATTTTCAATTGCATTTGCTCATTTATTAAATGATTTAATGCAATCTGTAATTCCATCTACATATCCAATTTTAAAAGAAAATTTTAATCTCACTTTTACTCAAGTCGGACTAATTACGTTTGTTTTTCAGCTTACAGCATCTTTATTACAGCCCTTTGTGGGATTTTATACGGATAAAAAACCAAAGCCATATTCACTTGTGGCGGCGATGATTTTTACGATTTTAGGTTTAGGATTGTTGTCAATTTCGAGTTCATTCTTAATGTTGCTGATTTCCGTAGCTTTAGTCGGAATTGGTTCTTCTATTTTTCATCCTGAAGCTTCGCGCGTTGCCTTTTTAGGTTCAGGTGGGAAACGAGGTTTAGCTCAGTCGATTTTTCAATTAGGAGGAAATGCCGGAAGTGCGATTGGGCCGTTATTAGTAGCTTTAGTAGTTGCGCCTTATGGGCAAACGTATGTAATTTGGTTTGTAATTGCAGGTTTTATCGGAATCGGTATTTTATCTCGAATTGCCGTTTGGTACGAAAATCACATGAGTTTAAGAGCTTCTAAAAAAGCTGGCATAGAAGAAGAAACCGTTTCATTGTCAGATAGAAAAATCACAGTTTCAATCATTGTTTTGTTGTTGCTGATATTTTCAAAATTCTTTTATATGGCAAGCATGTCAAGTTATTTTACTTTTTACTTGATCAGTAAATTTTCAATGTCAGTTCAGGATTCTCAATTCTACTTGTTTATTTTTCTAGCTTCTGTTGCAGCTGGAACTTTAATAGGAGGTCCGTTAGGAGATCATTTTGGAAGAAAATATATTATCTGGTTTTCTATTTTAGGAGCAGCACCTTTTACGTTGCTTTTACCTTATGCTAACTTATTTTGGACAGGAGTTTTAGCAGTAGTTATTGGTGTTATTATTGCTTCGGCATTTTCAGCAATTTTAGTTTTTGCACAAGAATTAAAACCAGGAAAAGTCGGGATGATTTCAGGTTTGTTTTTTGGTTTTGCTTTCGGAATGGGAGGTTTAGGATCGGCGATTTTAGGTTATATTGCTGATCAGACCAGTATTGAATACGTTTACAAAATAAGTTCTTACTTGCCTTTAATTGGTGTCTTAGCCTATTTCTTGCCAAATATTCAAAAGAAAAAATAATATCATCTTAAAATTGATAGAAAAAGTAGAGTTTAGTTTTTTTTAATTATTTTTTTTAAGTAATTTTAGAGGAACTAAAAACTTTAAATTATGTCAACATTAAGATTAGGCGATATAGCTCCAGATTTTCAAGCAGAAACAACCGAAGGGCCAATCAATTTTCATGAATGGTTAGGAGATTCATGGGGTGTTTTATTTTCACATCCTGCAGATTTTACTCCTGTTTGTACAACAGAGTTAGGAACAGTTGCTAATTATGTTCCGGAATTTAAAAAAAGAAATACTAAGGTAATTGCTTTAAGTGTTGATGGTTTAGAATCGCACAAAGAGTGGATTAAAGACATCAACGAAACTCAAAATACCACGGTTAATTTTCCGATAATTGCAGACGAAGATAAAAAAATAGCCACTTTATACGATATGCTGCATCCAAATGCTAGCGAGAAATTTACAGTGCGTTCTGTTTTTGTAATTGGTCCAGATAAAAAAATAAAACTGACATTAACATATCCAGCTTCTACGGGAAGAAATTTTGAAGAATTGCTTCGTGTTATAGACAGTTTGCAATTAACAGCAAATTACAGTGTTGCGACTCCAGCAAACTGGAAAGACGGCGAAGATGTAGTTATTACACCAGCAGTTCCGGACAGTGATATTGCTGCAAAATTTCCAAAAGGACATACGCCAATAAAACCATATTTACGTATGACACCGCAGCCTAATAAATAGTTTCTAAGGTTTTCAGCTACTAAGTTTCTAATTAAAAAACCTTAGAGACTTAGTAGCTTAGTAACTTTACTAAGCTCTCTTCGTTAATTCATTCATTCGTTTTTTATCTCCAACAACCCATATAATATCGTTTTTCCCTAAAATAATATTCGATTCTGGGTTTAAAATTCGGTTTCCGTTTCGTTCAATTCCAACCACCATTCCGCCAGTTTTTGCTCTGAATTGGCCAATGTTTTTCTCAATAAAATCTTCCTGAGAAATTTCCAGCTGACGTAAAACAATTTGAGATTCTTCTACTGTTTTTGGAGCTTCGCTTTCATTTTGATTTAGATATTTTGTAAATGCAGTTACTTGAGAATCGGTACCAATAACACAAATTTCATCCCCTGGAAATAAACGCTCATTTTTAGTCGGAATCGGAATGGTAACATCACCACGTTTTATATACGCAATGTTAATTCCAAGCTCTTCTCGAATGCGTAATTCCTGCAATGTTTTGCCCGCCAAGTTTGATTCTCTTCCAATGTCAAAAAATGACATATGGCCGTCCCAAGGCATTAGATTCGCATAACGTCTGTCGATTTTTTTGTTTTCTCGATCGTTGAGATTCTTTAAAAAGTGATTTTCAATTTTATGATATTGTTCGTTCAGTTTTTTAGGGAAAATTTGATATACAGCGATAGCAATAATGAGCGCAACAAAAGCTACTAAAGGAGAAAAGAAAATATTCAATAAAAATCCAACAAAAAATAATCCAAGACTCATTCTTACTAAAATCAGCATTAAAAGCGCGCCTCTATACTTACGTTCTTCCCATAATATTTCGACTTCATCTGCAGCTATACGACGTAATGAAAGCGCCCACAAAAAAGGTGCAATGGCAATCAAAGTAATAAGTGCAGCCAATGTGTTTCCAAATCTCGTATCAGCTACTAAAGGAGCAACATATTCTGATGACAATAATATAATTGCCGTAATGATGATCGTGTGTATTACAATTTGAATGACATTTGCATTCAATACTTTTTGCCAAGTACTGACCGATTTTATGGCTTGTGCATTTACACTATATCGGTTAATATTTTTTACCCATTTTTTAGGCAGTTTTTGTTCTAAAAAATGAGAAAAAGGTTCTGCATATTTCACCATAAACGGAGTTGTAAAAGTAGTTATCGCTGAAACTGCCACTACAACAGGATATAAAAATGAACTTGTAACATTCAATGTCATTCCTAAGGTTGCAATAATAAACGAGAATTCACCTATTTGTGACAAACTCATTCCTGTCTGCACAGATTGTTTAAGAGGCTGTCCTGCAAGCAAGGCGCCAATGGTAGAACTTACAGATTGTCCAAAAATAGTCACAAACGTTAATACAGCTACCGGAATCGCATGTTCGTACAACATCTTTGGATCAATTAGCATTCCCACCGAAACGAAAAATATCGCTCCAAATAAATCTTTTACGGGTTTTACTAAATGCTCAATATGTTCTGCCTGCGTGGTTTCTGCAATAATAGATCCCATTATAAAAGCTCCCAAAGCGGGCGAGAAACCAACATTTGAAGCAAAAATTACCATAGTCAAGCACAAGGCGAGCGAAATAATCAGCAGCATTTCATCTGTCAATAAATGTTTTGCTTTTTTAAGAAGAGTCGGAATAAAAAAGATACCGCCCAAAAACCAAGCCGTCAAGAAAAACACCAGTTTTAAAACAGACATCAGCAATTCACTGCCAGAAAATTGCTGACTTACTGCAATAGTCGAAAGCAAAACCATCATTAAAATGGCAACAATATCTTGTACAATCAAAGACCCAATAACAATTCCGGCGAATTTTTGTGCTTTTACGCCTAATTCATCAAACGTCTTTAAAATGATGGTTGTTGAGGAAATAGATAAAATTACACCCAGAAAAATACTATCCATCTGCGACCAGCTCATCCATCGGCCAACCAAATAGCCAATTACAACCATAGTTATAATTTGGGTAAGAGCGGTAATCGAGGCCGTACCGCCCACTTTCATTAATTTCTTAAAACTAAATTCGAGTCCTAAACTAAACAACAGGATGATTACTCCAATTTCTGCCCAAACTTCAACACTTTTCATCTCTGTAATAGAGGGGAAAAAATCAAAATGGTTTCCTGCTAAAAATCCAGCGATCAAATAACCTAAAACTAGAGGCTGTTTCATTTTTTTAAATATCAAAACAGCAATTCCAGCGGTCATCAGAATTAATCCCAAGTCGCTGATTAAAGGTTGCAGATGGTGTGTAGTTTCGGCAGCGGCGTTTAAGGCAATCATAGAAAGGTGGTATTTTGTTCAGGAGCTATTCCAGCTTTCCATTTCAAGCTTTTACTCAAAAAACATATTTTTTAATGCAGTACCAGGAGCTTCCTCCGGTCGCTCTGTTCCTGCAAAAAAATATAGTTTTTTTTCATAAAAGGCTTTCCATTTCAATCCGGGCTATTTCCCAATCAGGTTAGAAGTAATAAAAAAAGCTATCGTTAAAGATAGCTTTTTTTGACAAAATATTTTAGGTTTTCTTCAAAAACCTGCGTATTTGCTAGGTTTTAACATTCTTTTATTCTTCAATTTAGGGAATCCCTATTTTATTATAAATTATATTCCAACATAATTACTTGGTGTAATTGCCATTAATTCGGCTCTAACCGAATCAGAAACTTCTAAAGTTGCAATAAAATTATGAATTGCTTTTTTATCAATAGCTTCGTTTGTTCTCGTTAAGCCTTTCAAAGCTTCATACGGATTTGGATATGCTTCTCGACGCAAAATAGTCTGAATTGCTTCTGCTACAACTGCCCAGTTTTTCTCTAAATCTTCCGCAAATTTAGCTTCGTTTAAAAGCAATTTGTTAAGTCCTTTTAAAGAAGCTTCAAAAGCAATAATTGTATGTCCCATCGGAACGCCAATATTACGCAAAACAGTACTGTCAGTCAAATCGCGCTGTAATCTTGAGATTGGAAGTTTAGCAGCTAAATGCTCAAAAATTGCATTTGCAATTCCTAAATTTCCTTCAGAGTTTTCAAAATCAATTGGGTTTACTTTATGTGGCATTGCAGATGATCCAATTTCGCCTGCTTTAATTTTTTGTTTAAAATAATCCATCGAAACATAGGTCCAGATGTCACGATCTAAATCGATAATGATATTGTTGATTCTTTTTAGAGCATCAAAAAATGCTGCAAAATGATCGTAATGTTCAATTTGAGTAGTTGGAAAAGAGTGGTGTAATCCTAAATCTCTTTCTACAAATTTGCTTCCAAATTGTTTCCAGTCAATTTGCGGATACGCCACGTGGTGTGCATTATAATTTCCTGTTGCACCGCCAAATTTAGCTGCAAACGGAATGTTGAACAACAAACGCATTTGTTCTTCTAAACGCTCTACAAAAACCAATATTTCTTTACCTAAACGAGTAGGAGAGGCTGGCTGTCCGTGTGTACGCGCCAACATCGGAATATCTTTCCAATCTATGCTTAATTCTTTTAATTTCGAAATCAACGAAATCAATGATGGCATATAAACTTGCTCAAAAGCCTCTTTTGTAGATAACGGAATCGCAGTGTTATTAATGTCTTGAGATGTTAATCCGAAGTGAATGAACTCTTTGTATTGAGATAAGTCTAATTTTTCAAAAGCCTCTTTGATGAAATATTCAACCGCTTTTACGTCATGGTTGGTTACTTTTTCAGTTTCTTTAATCCAAAGTGCATCTTCTGTAGAAAAATTTTTGTAGATGTCACGCAGTCTTTCAAATAAATTATGGTCTAAATCTTTAAGTTGTGGCAAAGGTACTTCGCACAATGCAATAAAGTATTCAATTTCAACTAATACGCGGTATTTTATTAAAGCTTCTTCAGAGAAAAATGGGGCTAATGAAAGGGTCTTACTTCTATATCTTCCGTCGATTGGTGATATAGCATTCAATTCGTTTAAAGTAGTCATTGTTATGTTGTTTTTCGAAAGGCACAAATATAAACAGAATTTGCGGATTAAAATAGACAAAAAAGCAAACACTAATTTCACTCATTTTTATGAAATTATTTCTCATTAACAACTTATCACAAAGAAGCTTTATCAAATGGAAATACAGAAATTTTCAAACTGAGCTTTCGTCAATTAAATCAGTGTAAATCTGTGAAATTAGTGTTTGATTTTTTTTAATTTTTCTCTCAAATCTGCCACACCTTCAGAAGCAACTTTGGCAATAACTTCAACTTTATTTCGAATGTTCGGAATCGCAATTGGCTTTGGATCAATATAAAAAACCGGCGTAATGCTGTATGTATATGAAATTAATCCAGCTGCAGGATAAACTTGCAAAGAGGTGCCAATAACAGCAAAATAATCTGCCGTTTCTGTAATTTCAATTGCTTCTTCGAGTGCAGGTACATCTTCGCCAAACCACACAATATGAGGACGCAGCTGATGTCCGTTTTCATCAAAATCGCCAGTGTATAAATCTTCTTTCCAGTCTAAAATTAAATTGCGATTTTGTGTACTTCGCACTTTTAATAACTCTCCATGCAAATGCAACACTTTTGTGCTTCCGGCGCGTTCGTGCAAATCATCTACATTTTGCGTAATAATGTGTACGTCGAAATCCTGTTCTAATTCTGCTAAAATTTGATGACCTAAGTTCGGCTGTACTTCTTTCAACTGCTGACGGCGTTTGTTGTAAAAATCTAAAACCAATTCTTGATTTTTGCGCCAGCCTTCTGGAGTTGCAACTTCCATTACATCATGTCCTTCCCACAAACCGTCACTGTCACGAAAAGTTTTAATACCGCTTTCAGCACTGATTCCGGCTCCGGTTAGCACAACTAATTTCTTTTTCATTTATTTCAAAGTTAATTTCATGAGTAAATCAGTTTGTTCATCGTCGCCTAATTTAAAAATATGTTTGTCAAATTCTACAAAACCGTTCTTTTTATAAAAATTCAAAGCTCTATGATTTTCTTCCCAAACACCTAGCCAAATGTAATTTAAGTTTGAATCATTTGCTATTTGGACAGCCTTTTCATATAAAAGTTGTCCAATTTTATGTCCATGAAATTCCTTCAAAACATAAATACGTTCTATTTCTAAAGCTTTTTTGTCTTTTAATTCTGTTTGTGTTTCGGCAAAATTTACTTTTAAAAATCCAACAATATCATTATGAAGATAGGCAAAGTAAAATTGAGAGTGAGAATTTGTCAATTCAGAAGTTAATTTTTCTATAGAAAACTTTTCCGTCAAGTATTGATTTAAGTTTTCTTCAGAATTCACATCTGCAAAAGTTTCAGAAAAAGTTTGCCTGCCTATTCTCTGTAATTCTTGTATTTCTGAAAGACCAATTTTTTTAATTTCTACGGTTTGCATAATTCAATGTTTTTACGAATTTAATTAAAGTTTTTCTGAAGTGAAAAGGAACGTATTCTTTTTAGTTGAATTAAAAAGAAATATAAAAAATGTATTTTTGCGATAAATAAAACCAAAATGATTGATTTAGATTACCTCGCATTTCTTGAAAATATACTAACCGATAATCGTAAAGAAAGATTTTTAAACGTTCTCAGCAATCGTACAAAACATTTTACAATTGCAGTTGAAGATGTTTTTCAGATGCACAATACGAGCGCAGTAATGCGCAGCTGTGAGGTTTTCGGAATTCAGGAATTGAACGTAATTGAGCAGCGCTACGGAAAAAAAATCGATAAAGAAATAGCAATGGGCGCTCAAAAATGGGTCGATATCAATCAGTTTGATTCGGTTTCGAATTGTATTTCGACTTTAAAAAATCAAGGATATCAAATTATTGCGACGACCCCACATGAAAATGATTGTTTATTAGAAGATTTTGATATTACAAAACCAAGCGCCTTGTTTTTTGGCACCGAAAGAGACGGTCTTTCAGAAGAAATTCTAGAAAAAGCGGATGGTTTTCTAAAAATACCAATGGTGGGTTTTACGGAGAGTTTGAATATTTCAGTTTCTGCTGCAATCATCATTCAGAATCTAACAAACAGATTGCGAAATTCAGATATCAATTGGCAATTATCTGAACAAGAAATTCTTGAAAAACGTTTAGCATGGGCTAGAAATTCTATAAAAGATATTAAAAGAATTGAAGCTCGTTATTACGAAGAAAATCCAATATAATTATCGTTTCACCTTCCCTGCAAGGTTTTCAAAACCTTCTAGGGAAATCACCAATTTAAATTTACCTTCCAAAAGAATCATAATTATCTTCAGCGTATTTTTCAAAACGCTTCAGTATTGCTATATTTTCTTTTTCTACAGCTGTTAATTGATTGTCAACATTAGTAGAAACAGGAATATACCATTCGACACTGTCAAAAAATTGTCGAACTGTTTTGGTTTTAAAAGAAAATCCATGTCTTGCAAAAATCGTATTTCTCAAAATTTCTAGATCAATTTTCTTTAGATTTTTCAGATCTGATTCTTTTAGCTTTTTTGTTGACGAATTTAGAGTCAAAATACTTTCTGATGCAGCTCTGTATACCGTTGAAACATATGTGTAATCTTCCTTGCTTTCTGAATCTTCCACCTCGTCTTCTGAACTTGTTACCTCTTGTTCTTTTGGATTTTCATAATCTATATACGATTCGTCTTCAGGAAGCATCACATTGGGGTCGTATTTGAAATCTTTTTTATAAAGCTCAAATTTTCTTTTGGTAACCTCTTTTTTAGCGTTATTAGCAACCCAGGTTCCAATTAAAAGAGAGTCATTTTTTATTTCAAAATCAAAAACACCATCATTTTTATCATCGCCAGGTTCTTTAAGTATAAAATGAACCGTATTTCCAGTAATGGTCATTGTACCCGAAAGCGGTCTATTATTTCCAGCCACAACACTTTGCGCTGTAACTTTAGATTCTGTTATTTTCTTGATAATAATATTGATTTTGTTGCTGTAATTTTCTTTTTCAGGTTTGGTTGTATCACGTTCTAAAACAGTAAAATCGCCAACCCATGAACCATATAAATCAGTTCTGATTTCTTTAGTGGCAACATTATCGGCATTGTCTTTAGCAGTGTTTTTTTCTTTAGAATTGCAGGAAAAAAGGATTACAGGTAACAATAAATAAAAAAGGTTTCTCATTTTTTTAGTTGGTTATAAAGATAATATTCAACAATTAATAGGTTAGGCACCCAGCCTAGCCATGCAATTATTTGGTAAACATCCATTGGTGCAGGATGAAACAAATGTACAAGAACAATCTTCCAAAAACGCAAAGTCACTGCAGAAAAAGTTAAAGCAAAACTTCGGAGCATAAATGCTTTATGGCTCGTAATATTTTTGTTTTTAATAGCGGTAAAACCTTTAAGCGTAAAATAAAACCATAAAATCGACAAACTGACAAAAGATATTTTAGAGTAGAATCCTCCATTTGCAAAAAGGCCAATAAAAAAACCAGAAGGCGCGCTTAAAAAGAGAATTACAATGACATAAAACTTGCCAATATTTCTATGGATGGCAGGAAATTTTTCTAAAAGTGTTGAATTCAATTGAAAAAATCCAGCAAGTAAAACAAAAATTGCCGAATACACATGAACATAAAAAAAATCAACATAGAACGGAACTCTTTCAACCTCAGTTTGTTTTATTTGAAGAAATGCAACATCATCACCAAACGGAACATATTGCCAAGTCAGCTTTATCATTAATATGAAGAAGTAGCTAAAACTGAGTGTCCAGATAAAAGGTAAAAAGAGATTCTTTTTCAATTGTGCTTGTTGCATATTATGTGACTCCAAAAATAAGAAAATCCCTCAATGTTTAACAAAAAGGGATTTTTATAAATATATTATTTTAAATAATGGCTACAAAGTATAATTCAAATTCACACTCCATCTGTAATTTGCTTCCATATTGCCGCTTGATAAATTTTGATTAATTGGCAGCATCGCATTTAAACCAACCGAAAATTTATCTTTGCCGGCTTCGATACCAAATTTTCCAAACAAAATATCTCCGGCTGTATTGGGCAAATCAAGATTATGCTGTTTGTTTGTCTGATAAACTTCACCAGCTAAACCAGCCTGAGGCACAATTTGAACCGATTTTAAATCGAATAAATAAAAGAATGTTCCCGCATAGTTAAACTGATCGCCATATTGATAGCTTTTGCTGTTTTCTGTTTTAAAAATATAATTCAACGTTGTATTTAATCCCAAATTTTTATGTTTGATTACATATTCTGAAACCAGCGGAATGTCCCAGCTTCCCGTTCCTAATTGAAAACTTTGGTTTACGCTTCCTAAATTATTTGCCTCAGTAAATTTCCCGGTAGGGATTTTTAAGCCCCCGCCAATATTGAGCTTATGCGTAAAGATCGTGCTGTCTTTTTTGGTTTCATAAATCGTATATAAAGCCATCACCGTAATATCGCCCAAACCAGAAATACTTTCGGTTCCGGCGGTCAATTCTCTTTCATGAAAATGATATGGAACCAAGGCCGAAATTTGAATTTTTTCTGTAACCGGAATCCTCGTCCAAGCCTGAATGGTATTAAAATTTTCATCAATCCAAGGTGAGTTGGCGAAAATACCGTCACGGCTTGAGTAGCTTTGTTTGAAATAGCGGAGTCCAACAAAATTATTGTTCAGCATCGAGCTAAATCCCATACTGCCGCCACTTGCAGAGCAACCGCAGGCATCACAATCAAAATCTTCCATCATTGCTAAACGTTTGAAAGTAAAAGCTGAAATACTATCTTTTTCCGTAAAACTAAAGGCCGAAAAACCAGCCAAAAGAGCAATTATTACTATTGTTTTTTTCATTTTAATTATTTTTAGAAGCTGATCCCGCTTTCCGTTTCAAACTTTTTTCAAAATCCCATTTTTCTATAAGTTTATAAAGCTTCCGTTGGTCGCTCTATAAACTCAAGAAAAATCAGGTCTTTTTTCAAAAAGGTTTTCCACTTCAATCGGGGCTAGGCTCCAGTTTTTATTATAATTTTATTTTTGCCACCTTTGATTGCAGTAAAAATATTTACACCATCTTGTCATTTCGATCCCGAAGCCTCGGGATCGAAATGACAAACTTTGGTGTTTAAATTTGTTTTTTTAATATTCTGAGAAACGTTTGTCAGTTAAATATTGAGTATCAGTCAACGTTTTTAAGAAAGCTATAATTTGTTTTTTATCTGTTTCAGAAAGCGAAATTCCGAACTTTCCATTTTGTTTTAAAATTGGATCTAATGTTTTAGAATCCTCAATTCCGTTGGTATAATGATCTAAAACGCCTTCAAGAGATCCAAATCTTCCGTCGTGCATATAAGGACCAGAGACTTCTACATTTCGTAAACTTGGCACCTTAAATTTGTAATAATCACTTGCCAGTTCTGTTACCTTATAACGTCCAACATCATTTACTAATGGGTTTATTGCTAAGCCGTTATTTCGAAACGAGTTATCAGTTTGTAAATCTGTCGCATGACATGAAGCACATTTAGATTTGAATAAATCATAGCCTGCCAATTCATCAGCAGTTAAAGTTCCACCATTTTCATTTCGTCTGTATTTGTCAAATCTTGAATTTGATGAAACTACCATAACCATAAATTGCGAAAGTGCTTTCAGCATATTTTCGGTTGTAATAGCCCCGTCGTCAAAAGCTTGTCCAAATAATTTCTGATAGTCTTTGTCGGCTTTCATCATTTTTAAAATCGCATTCAAATCGCCATTCATTTCAATACTACTCGTTAGCGGAATAATGGGCTGCAGGTCTAGATGATCTGCGGCACCATCATACATAAATACATTTTGGAAAGCTAAATTTTGAATCGATGGCGTATTTCGTGTACCTTGTGCATCGTTTACACCATGACTTACCGTATGACCGTGATGTGTAAAAGCGTTAGATTGAATGTGACAAAATCCGCAGGAAACTACTCCGTCAGATGCTAAACGACCGTCATAGAATAATTTTTTTCCCAGTTCAAATCCTTTTTCTGTTGGCGGATTCAGTGCTATGTTATAGGCTAAATCAGGAAAGTTTGACGGTACTTTAAACTCTAGTGGAATATTTACATATTCGTCATCCTGATCTGAACAGCTCCACAACAAAGGAACAAGCAGCCATAGCAAATATTTTATTTTCAGCATGATTTTTTGGTTTGTTAGAAGTACAAAAGTTCTTGTTTAGCCCCGATAACAGCGGCATCCTTTTTTGTGGTCCCGAGTCTTCGGGACCTCAAAAAAGATATAGCGGATAGCGGGACGTCACGTCTTAGAACTTTGATTCTTGTGCTCCTTAAAATAAATTTAGTCGTTGTGTACGTGATCTACTCTAAACATTGCGTTGATATTTTGAGTAATTAACGGCAAATTAGTACCGCTCATAATCATCGCGCCCATGCCATTTGCATTGTTGTCTGAAAGTTTGATTTTGTTTGTTCCGTCTATAATTTTAGAAAGGTCTGTAATGATGTGAACCTCTGGTTTAATTGTAGTACGAACCAAAGCTTTTGTTGGCATGTCCAGCGTCACTTCTGTATAATTATAATCTGTTCCTGTTTTGCCAGTGTGAATCATAAAAGGTGTTGCAGTTGTCACGGTTGGTGACGTAAAAGTACCTTCGAAAGCAAGAAATTTATAACCTGCAGCCCAAGACCACATCATTCCGGCAGCATCAGCTTTTGCTAAAAAATCACCTTGACCTGAAGCGCCTAATTTCCATTGTTCTTCATCAACCCCAATTCCAAATTTCACTTTTACATAATCTCCTGCTGGAACATCAGTAAGTTCAAATTCGTGTCCGTCTGCTGCAGTTTCATCAGCAATAAAATAGCTTTTGCTTTTTGGGTAAACAAATGTAGTTCCGTCTGCTTTTGTTAGTACTACGTTGCTGATTATGTATTTTACTAAGCTCACTTTTAGCACCTCATTATTAGAAGTAGTATTGCCTTGAGTATTTAAAATAAGATCGTTTGCACCATATGCGTTATCGAATTCTAAGATGATTTTTCCTGTTCCTGAAATTTCTTGGTTATCGTCGTTTGAACATGAAATTATAGATATAGATAGTGTTACAATAGCTAAAGCTCTGTATAAAGTATTTTTCATTTTATGAATTTTATATAATTTGATTTTAAATTTATTTTGTGCGCAAACACGATTTTCATTGTTTTGATGACAATGAAAAATTCATTTCAATACGAATTGAAATTTGATTTAAAAATTATATAAAATAGGATGGAGGGTGAAAAGTAGCAATAGCAACTGAAATAGGTTTTTCATCAAAAGAAGCAAAGATTTTTGCTTTTGTTTCGATAGGAGTTGCTAACTTGAATTCGTTTGTAATTGTATTTTGAATATAAACAATCTCTGATTTTTCTTTCAGGTTATTGTCCATTTTCTTTTCGTTATCGGAGTATTTTTTTAAACTTTTTTGAAGTTCACAGCGTCCGTTACACGTATTGTTCACCATTTTTCGCTGTACACAAATGGTTCTCGAGATTTCTTCTTGATTTAATTTGAAAGAGGTATAAACAAGGAAACTGCCAAAAGAGGGAACTAATAGCATGCAAGAAAGTAATATGATAAAAAACTTCTTCAAGGGTTGATTTCGTTGTTTCGCTTGCAAAAATACATTTAATTCTTTTTAATTATTATGTTTTTTTTGTTATTTAACATAAAAAAATCCCCAACTACGATTGTAATTGGAGATTTTTGAATTTTTCCCAGTCTCTGTTTTCAGTCTCCTTTTAACAACTGGATACTGTCACTGCAAACTGTGGTTTATTTAACCAGAACCCATTCGCCATTTGCGATCAGTGTTTCTGCTTTTTTAAATTTCATTGTTTCAGTTTTCCCTGTAGCAACTTCTTGAACAGTTACGGTATCATTGCGATTGATTTTTGGCATATCTCTCACAATGGTTTCTGTAACCTGACGTTGTTTTGTTTCTCCAGCTTCGCGGTTGATGTCTTCGCTGTTTACAATTTCGTCTTTGCTTAATTTGAAGTTTTCTTTTTGGCGAACTTCTCTTGCTTCGTGAATTTCAGAAGTAACGTTTTGAGCTGGCAAATCACCTTTGAATAAGAATGAAATAACTTCTTTATTAACGTTGTCTAACATTCCTCTAAACAAATTGAAAGCTTCTAACTTGTAGATAAGCAAAGGATCTTTTTGTTCGTGAACAGCCAATTGAACAGATTGTTTCAATTCGTCCATTTTACGCAAGTGTTTTTTCCAAGCTTCATCAACGATAGAAAGCGTAATGTTTTTCTCGAAATCAGCGATCAATTGTGCACCTTCACTATCGTACGCTTTTTTCAAGTCAGTTACAACATTCAAAGTTTTGATTCCGTCAGTAAACGGAACTACAATTCTTTCAAAATGATTGTTAGGCTCTTCATAAACTCCTTTAATAATTGGGAAAGCTTCTCTCGCGCTTCTTTCTGTTTTTTCAGTATAGAATGCTAAAGTCTCTTTGTATATTTTTCCAGTGATTTCAATATCAGATAATTTCAAGAAATCAGCTTCGGAAATTGGAGAAGTGATAGAGAAATAACGGATTAAATCAAATTCGAAATTTTTGAAATCGTTAATTGGTTTTGTTTGGCTTACGATTAATTCGCAAGTGTCATATAACATATTTGCAATATCCAGTTTCAAACGCTCTCCAAATAATGCATGACGACGACGTTTGTACACTACTTCACGCTGTGAGTTCATTACATCATCATATTCTAATAAACGCTTACGAACACCAAAGTTGTTTTCTTCAACTTTTTTCTGAGCACGTTCGATAGATTTAGTCATCATAGAATGCTGAATAACTTCACCTTCTTGCAATCCCATTCTGTCCATAACTTTAGCTACTCTTTCAGAACCAAATAAACGCATTAAGTTATCTTCAAGAGAAACATAAAATTGAGAACTTCCCGGATCTCCCTGACGTCCTGCACGACCACGCAACTGTCTGTCAACACGACGGGAATCATGACGTTCTGTACCTACGATTGCCAAACCTCCGGCAGCTTTTACTTCTGGAGATAATTTAATATCGGTACCACGACCAGCCATATTTGTTGCAATAGTTACAACTCCGGCTTTACCTGCTTCTTCTACGATTTGTGCCTCTTGTTTGTGCATTTTAGCATTCAAAACGTTATGAGCAACGCCTCTCATTTTTAACATACGGCTTAATAATTCTGAAATCTCTACAGAAGTTGTTCCAATCAAAACTGGCCTTCCTGCATTTGATAATTCAGTTACATCTTCAATTACAGCGTTGAATTTCTCACGTGTAGTTTTGTAGATATAATCTTCTTTGTCTTGTCTTGAAATTGCACGGTTTGTTGGAATTTCAACAACATCCAATTTATAAATCTGCCATAACTCTCCAGCTTCTGTAACCGCTGTACCTGTCATACCGCCTAATTTGCTGTACATTCTAAAATAATTCTGTAATGTAACTGTTGCAAAAGTTTGTGTAGCAGCTTCGATTTTTACATTTTCTTTAGCTTCAATCGCCTGGTGCAAACCGTCAGAATAACGACGACCATCCATGATACGGCCTGTTTGCTCATCGACAATCATAATTTTGTTGTCCATGATAACGTATTCTACATCTTTTTCGAATAAAGCGTATGCTTTTAAAAGCTGAGTAAGCGTGTGAATGCGTTCGCTTTTTACTCCAAAATCTTGGAATAATCTTTCTTTAGCTTCTGCTTCTGCATCTTTGTCTAATTTTTGTTTTTCGATAGCTGCAATTTCTGTTCCGATATCTGGAAGTACAAAAAAGTCAGCATCAGTGTCTCCTGAAAGGTATTGAATACCGTTGTCAGTCAATTCAACCTGATTGTTTTTTTCTTCAATTACAAAATACAAAGCTTCATCCACTTTATGCATTTCGCGATTGTTATCTTGCATGTATTGATTTTCAGTTTTTTGAAGCAATTGTTTGATTCCTTCTTCACTTAAAAATTTAATTAATGCTTTATTTTTAGGTAAACTTCTGTAGGCTCTTAACAATAAAAATCCGCCTTCTTTAGTATTTCCTTCTTTGATTAATTTTTTAGCTTCTGCTAAGAAACCATTTGCTAGCTGACGTTGTTGGCTAACTAAGTTTTCGATTTTTGGTTTCAACTCATTAAATTCATGACGATCTCCCTGAGGAACCGGTCCTGAAATAATAAGCGGTGTTCTTGCATCATCAATTAATACAGAATCGACCTCATCGACAATTGCGTAGTTGTGTTTTCTTTGTACTAAATCGCTTGGCGAATGTGCCATATTATCTCTTAAATAGTCAAAACCAAATTCGTTATTGGTTCCGTAAGTGATATCTGCGTCGTATGCTTTTTTTCTTTGTTCTGTACTTGGCTGGTGATTATCAATACAATCAACAGTTAAACCGTGAAATTCGAATAAAGGCGCTTTCCATGTACTATCACGTTTTGCCAAGTAATCATTCACCGTTACTAAGTGAACACCATTTCCTGTCAACGCGTTTAAGTAAAGTGGAAGTGTAGCTACCAAAGTTTTACCTTCACCTGTCTGCATTTCGGCAACTTTACCTTCGTGCAAAACCATACCACCAATTAACTGAACATCATAATGAATCATGTCCCAAGTAATTTCTTTACCAGCGGCATTCCATTTGTTAGCCCATATAGCTTTGTCACCTTCAATAGTAACATATGTTTTTGAAGCAGAGAATTCTCTGTCTTTTGCAGTTGCTGTAACCTCAATAAACGAATTGTCTTTAAAACGACGAGCGGTTTCCTTAACAACAGAAAAAGCTTCTGGAAGAATTTCCAATAACGTTTTTTCTGAAATTTCGTAAGCTTCTTTCTCAAGAGCATCAATAGCATCATAAAGATCTTCTCTTTTATCGATGTCTTCAATGTTTTCTACTTCCGCTTTAAGCGCAGTAATTTTAGCATCTTTATCAGCTCTAGCTTCTTTTATTCTTTCTTTAAAATATACGGTTCTAGCTCTTAATTCGTCGTGTGACAAACTCATTAAGGTGGTTTCGAATGTTTTAATTTTGTTTAAATAAGGTTGTAAAGCTTTGACATCTTTCTGTGATTTATCACCTACAAAGACTTTAATAATACTGTTTATGAAACTCATGATTTATTGTATTTCTATTATATGTAAATGTTGTATTTTGAACCAAAAAAAAAGCCTCTGTGATGAGACTTTTTCCTTTGGTTTATTTTTTAATATTCATCCTCATTCCAAAGATAATCTTCGTCTGTTGGATAATCAGGCCAAATTTCTTCCATTGATTCATATATCTCTCCCTCATCTTCGATTGACTGAAGGTTTTCTACTACTTCTAATGGAGCACCAGCTCTAATGGCGTAGTCAATAAGTTCGTCTTTGTTAGCAGGCCATGGCGCATCACTTAAATAAGATGCTAATTCTAATGTCCAATACATCTGTTATCTGTTTAGTTTGTGCAAAAATAAATTTTTTACTGAAAAAGACAAGTAAATTTTGATTTATTTTAATAAAATTTAAGAACGTCTCTATTAGTATCCAGTTTTAGGTGCCAGTTTGCAGTATGAAAACTGAAAATTGCAACTGTTTACTTCTTTTCGAAGTATTGGGCTTTCAGTACCAGTTTCAGTGTAAAAACTGTGACTGCGACTGTAAACTTTTTACTTTCTCGGAATCCATTTCACTTCTTCCGCTTTTAAGTCTGACGACAACTTCCGTGCCAAGACAAAAAGGTAGTCAGAAAGTCGGTTTAAGTACATAATAGCTATTTCGGGAACGTGTTCATTGTGGCTTAAATGTACTGTCAAACGCTCTGCGCGACGGCAAATGCAACGCGCTATATGACAATGTGACACGGTTGGATGTCCTCCTGGCAAAACAAAATGAGTCATTTGCGGAAGGCTTTCTTCCATTTTATCAATTTCGTTTTCGAGTAATTCAATGTCAGAATCAATTATTCCGAGGTTTTTTAAGCGAAGTTCTCCATTTTTTAAAACTTCTTTTTCCTGTGGCGTTGCCAAAATGGCGCCAACAGTAAAAAGACGGTCCTGAATTTCGATTAAAATACTTTTATAATGAGAATCAATTTCTTGATCACGAATAAGTCCTATATAAGAGTTCAATTCGTCAACAGTTCCATAACTGTCAATTCTGATATGGTCTTTAGGAACACGAGTGCCTCCAAAAAGAGCCGTTGTTCCTTTATCGCCAGTTTTTGTATATACTTTCATTTTTTTTGAGGTGCTAAGTTTCTAAGTTGCTGAGAAACTAAGTTTTTCTTCTTGCGATTAAATAATTAACCAAATAAACGGTTACTATTTTAAATCTAAAATTATTTCGTGGTGTCACTCTCGATCAAACCATCACGCAATCGAATAATTCTGTGCGCATAAGCAGCAATATCTTCTTCGTGTGTTACAAGAATTACAGTATTTCCCTGTGCATGGATATCGCCAAAAAGTTTCATAATTTCAACAGAAGTTTTACTGTCTAAGTTTCCGGTTGGCTCATCGGCCAAGATAATGGAAGGTTTGTTCACCAAAGCGCGGGCAATGGCAACACGCTGACGCTGTCCTCCAGAAAGCTGGTTTGGCTGGTGATCCATTCTGTCTGCTAAGTTTACTTGTTTTAGAACTTCTTCGGCACGTGCATTTCGTTCTGATTTTGCATGCCCAGCGTAAATCATTGGCAACGCAACATTATCTAATGCTGTAGTTCTTGGCAAAAGATTAAAGGTTTGAAAAACAAAACCTATCTCTTTGTTTCGAATTCCGGCCAATTCATCATCTTTCATTTGGCTGACATCTTTTCCGTTTAATACATAATGCCCAGAAGTGGGAGTGTCTAAACAGCCTAATAAATTCATTAAAGTAGATTTTCCAGATCCTGACGGACCCATTAAAGCTACATATTCGCCTTTGTTGATTTCTAGATTAATTCCTTTTAAGACATACACGATTTCATTACCAAGTACAAAATTTCGTTTTATGTCAGTTATTTTAATTAATGGATTTGCCATTCTGTTTACAATTTTGGTTTTAAAAGTACAAAACACTTTTCAATAAACGATGAGTAGCATGAAATTGATTTTTGTTACAAAAAGTAATATTAACTAATCGTAATCCGGGATATATAATGAATTAAATAAAATATATTTTTTTGAATAAAAAATTTGTTATATAATTTTAAAGACTTTTTACATAATTATCATATTATTTAATTTTTAGTAAATTATTTTTAACAAAAGAATTAAAAAATTAATAAAAATGTATAATTATTCAAATTTTTAACTATATTTGTCATGTAATATTAAACAAGCAGAATTATGAAAAACATACAATTATTATCGGGAATTGCATTAATTGCATTATGTCTTACATCTTGTAAAGACGAAAAACAAGAACAAGCTCAAAAGAAAATTGACGCTTATGTAACTTACGTTGATTCAGTAAAAAATGTCAAAGCTGACGAATTGAAAGCAGATTGGAAAGATGTTGACGCTGAATACGACAGAAGAGCACAAGAAGCTGAATTAGCATTGGCAGATCTTAAAGATAATTCGGCAGCGACCGAAAAAATAAATACTAGTAAAGTAAAATACGAAGAATTTAAAAAAGAAATGACTACTGTTCTTGCCCCACCAGCTCCAAGTCCAAAACAACAATTAAGAAACGCTTTGTTTGGTGAAGGAAAAATTGGAGAAGATATGAGTTTTGCATGGGTAAATGCAAACAACATTCATAGTGTTTACCAACAATTTGTTCATACAGTTGAGAATAATAAAGATAGTTACACTCGTGAAGACTGGGATGAAATTAAATTGATGTATGAAGCACTTGACAGCCGAAAAAATACGGTTGAAAAAGAAGGTTTAACATCTGAAGATAATAGAAAAATTGCAGGTTTGAAATTGAAATTTGCCCCAATGTATACTTTAAATAGAATGGGAGCTAAATCTGAAGAAACAGCTGCAGCTAAAAAATAAAAGAAATTCAATTAATAAAAAATGGCAATCAGCAATGGTTGCCATTTTTTTTATGCCCGAATGACAAAATGTTCTTTTTCCTGTTCATACCTGAAAAAAACGAATCCCCATTGAAATATGTCGATTGTTACAGTAACTTTTTGATGACTTTTGATGGCTTCCCAAGCTTCTTCCATTTCTGGAGACCAATGAATATCATCAAAAATCCAAACGGAATCATTTTTTATTGTTGGAAGTAAAACTTCAAAATAAGCTAAAGTGGCTTTTTTTGAGTGATTTCCGTCGAAGTATATTAAATCAAAGTTTTCAGTCTCAGTTTTCAATCTTAATTTAATATCTTGAAAATATTTTTCAAATTCTGTTACAATCGAATCTACGTTATTGAAATTGAATTTTTGTAATTGCGACTGACATTCATTTGCCGTTTGCGGACAACCTTCTAACGTAATTACTTTTGCATTTATACCGAGGCCTTGTGATCCTAACGCTAGAGCAGAAGTAGCTAAACCTAATGAAGTTCCAATTTCTAAAATACTTTCTGGCTTGAAATATTTTGTAACTCTGTATAACAATTCAGCTCGTTTTTCAGAAATTCCCGCTGTTTTGGCAATTTTTGAAATCTGTCTTCTGTTTGATTTAAAAACTCTGGAACCTGATCCAAAGTCTGTCACTTCGATAAAGTTTTTATTATCAAGGAACGATTTTCTGTATTTTTTTAGGATTGCATATTCTGGTTTTGATTTGCGATCGTAAAAGCATTTTGTAAGCAAATTAAAAACAAACGGCGAATGTACTCCATGTTCGTTTTTGGAGTTCCAAAGGAATTTTAAATAGGATCTTATTTGAAATAGCATAAAAAAGTTAAATCTGACGCAAAGATACAAAAAAGTCGAAAGTCGTAAAGTCGAAAGTTTTAAAGAGATAAAGCAATACTTTCCGGCTCTTAAAAAGACTATATTTGCTGACTTTAAATTTAAGCTAACAGTAGTAATACATTTTTTATGATGTTGAAGGAAGAAATAGAAGATACAAGCAAAATATCTTCTGAAGAAATTAATCGTTGTATTGCTGTTTTGGCACAATTAAATAATAATACAGATCAAATATTTGAAATTCCGAAAGAACAGCGAATTGCTTTGATTAAAGAAGCAGGAATGTTTTCACGCCCTGATAGAACTGAGTTTTCCAGAAGGATTAAAGATGGATTACAAGCAGCGAAACGTAAAAAAGAGAAAAAAGATAAAACGTCACGTAAAGAAACCGGAATTCGTCACGCGCGAGAAGCAAGCATTTTTGTTGCTCCTAAATTATTAGCTTATACTGATCTTGCTCATAAAGAACAATTAGAACTTGAAACACCAAGAAATTGTTATGTTTGTAAAACAGAGTTTACTAAAATGCATCACTTTTATGATACAATGTGTACTGATTGTGGCGATTTTAATTACGCCAAACGCTTTCAGACGGCAGATGTAAAAGGACAAATAGCAATTATTACAGGTTCTCGTTTAAAAATTGGCTATCATATAACATTAATGCTGTTGCGTGGTGGAGCAACTGTTATTGCTACAACTCGTTTTCCAGTAGATTCAGCTTTGCGTTTTGGTAAAGAGGAGGATTTTATGGAATGGGGACATCGCCTAAAAATTCATGGTTTAGATTTAAGGCATATTCCAAGTGTTGAGATTTTTTGCAATTTTATAGAGCAAAAATACGAACGCCTTGACATTCTTATAAATAATGCTGCACAAACTGTAAGAAGGCCTGCTGGATTTTATTCCCATTTAATGGAGAATGAAGAACTTCCAATTACTGCGCTTCCTAAACAAGCTCAGGAATTATTGTCAGATCATATTAGTTGTCTGGATGAATTGAAAGTTTTAACGAGTGCAGTTTCTTCAAATGAAAATATGCCAGTTACGTGGCACGGACCAGAACCTGGAATTGGATTGCGCGCGTCTGCTAAATTATCGCAAATTCCGTATTCTTTTGACAATGCTTTGATAGCGACCGAAGTTTTTCCGGAAGGAGAGTTAGATGCCGACTTACAGCAAGTCGATTTGCGAAAAACAAACAGCTGGCGATTGCGTTTAGGACAAATTGAAACTACAGAGATGATTGAAGTGCAATTGGTAAATTCTGTTGCGCCGTTTGTATTATGTAATAGACTTTCAGAAGTGATGAAGAAAGATAATACAGGAAAAAAACACATCATAAATGTTTCGGCTATGGAAGGTAAATTCCATCGTTTTTTTAAAGAAGATCGACATCCGCATACGAATATGGCAAAAGCGGCCTTGAATATGTTAACGCATACTTCGTCTGGAACTTTAGCAAAACATGGTATTTTTATGAATGCAGTCGATACGGGTTGGGTAACTGATGAAGATCCTGCTGAACTGGCTAAGAAAAAACAGGAATTAGAAGATTTTCAACCTCCATTAGATATTGTAGATGGTGCAGCACGTGTTATGGATCCTTTGTTTGATGGAATAAATACTGGAAAACACTGGAGTGGTAAATTCTTGAAAGATTATAACCCGATTCCTTGGTAGTTTTAATATCTTAGTTTTGTACTCAGTCTCGGATTTTAATACAAGAAAAAAACCACAAGAGAATTAATTCTGTTGTGGTTTTTTTTCTGAAAAATAGATCACTTATCTGTAGATATTTTGACCTTTATTGGCTCTCCATTGTTGTTCAAAGTATTCTGCATCTTCGTCATTACGAGTATGAACACCTAAAACTACATGTCCGTCTTTAATTCCTGATTCATAAACCTTTGCTCTGTCTTCTGGGATACCAGATCCTACTAAAGCACCAATGATACCACCAGTAATTCCTCCTGCACCAGCGCCAGCCAATCCTGCAGCTAATGGTCCAGCAATGATTAATCCTAAACCAGGAATAACAAGGCTAGTTCCTAATGCAGCAACAACGCCAACAATCGCACCGATAG
This sequence comes from Flavobacterium sp. KJJ, assembly GCF_000708595.2. Classification (GTDB taxonomy): domain Bacteria; phylum Bacteroidota; class Bacteroidia; order Flavobacteriales; family Flavobacteriaceae; genus Flavobacterium. Next base: position 79,226 of record NZ_JARP01000005.1, read on the forward strand.
TTCCTCCAATTGCAGAACCTGCTCCAGCAGTTTCAGCAGCTTTTGTTCCTAATTCTGAATGATCATCTTTATCAGAATAATGTTTTTTTCTTGTTTCATCTGACATAATAAGGTTGATTTCGTCTTTTGTATAACCTCTCTCACTTAAATTGTCATATGCTCTTTCGATGCTGTCGCGGTCTGAAAACATTCCAGTTAGCATTTCACGTTTTGTTCCGTCGGGATTATGTAAATTTTCCATTTTATATATATTTAGAGTGTGAATTCATTTTCACTTTAACAAAGCTCGTAAAAACCTAATTAATAGTTTTTACACAATTTTTCCTATTTATTACATAATAGAATTTTGGTTTTCTTAAAATTAAATATGATTTTTTAATGATTATCTCTTATGTCTAATGTATTATACAATAAAAAAAGCCTCAACAATTATCTGTTGAGGCTTTTAATAAAAGTGATTTTATAAAGTATAAACTATTTTACAGCAAGTAATTTAACATCAAAAATAAGTACAGAGCCGCCAGGAATTCCGCTATAATCGTAAGGACCATACCCTAAATGAGATGGAACTAACAAAATACCGCTTCCGCCAACTTTAAAATAAGGAATACCTTCTGTCCAGCCTTTAATAACTTGGTTTAATCCGAAAGTAAGTCCTTGGGCCGTACTTTGATCAAATACTTTTCCGCTTGAGTAATAACCCTTATAAGCAACAGTTACAGTAGATGTTGATGTTGGCTGCGCTCCAGTGCCAGGTTCATTAATCACATAATATAATCCAGAATCAGTTCTTTTTGCTGTTAAGTTGTTTTTAGCAATATAATCTGTGATTTCTTTTTCGTTTTCAACAGTGTAATCTGTTTTTTGTGGTTCTTGGTTTGTTTCTTTATCACTATTGCAAGAGATAAAAAGCGTTAAAGCTAGTAATGAAGTTAAAAAGTATTTCATGAAATGTGGTATTTTTTTGAAATGCAAATATATAAAATAAGGCTGTTAGTTTTTAGTCTCAGTTTTCGGTCTCAGTCTCATTTACAATTTTTTTTAGATTTTAGTATTCAGTTATTAATAGTAATTACATATTGCATCCAAATTTGATTGGGTTATTTATCATATAATTTATGAGTCGCCCTATTTCTAAACTTTTTATATTTAGCTTGTTAAATGTTTCTTCATTGATATATTCACACTTAAGTGAAAATTCTAGCCAAACATTTGTTTCTGAATTTTCAGCATCACTATCAGTTAATTTGCTTATAAAATGATTTAAATATCTTCTCTTTCGATATGATTCAGCAATATTTGCAGAAATGCTTCTGGAAGATCTTCTTATTTGATCAGTTAATGAATATTTTTCTTCCTTCGGGAACGATTTTGACATTTCGAATATTTCCATTGCTAATTCAAATGACTTTTTATAAGCGAGTAATTCTTTAAAATCCATTGTTTATTTTTTTTTACAAGGATAATTAAAAAATAAGAAAAAACTTATATTTTAGCCAAGATTAATTCTACATCTAAAATGAAAACTGAAAACAGAGACTGAAAACTAAAAAAAAAACTACCCTTCAATTTTAGCAGAAAGCTCAAACCAGCGTTCTTCTTTCTGGTCTATTTTATTGATGATGTTTTGTAGTTCGTTTGCTTTTTTCTCGATATCGGCATCGGCAACTTTTCCGTCAGAGAATAATTGTTCGATTTTAGTTTTTTCAATTTCTAGATCTTTAATTTCTCGTTCTAGTTTTTGATATTCTTTTTGCTCATTGAAAGTTAGATTTCCTGTTGGATTATTTTGTTTCCAATCTTTCTTTTCAGCTTTGTTTTCTTCTTTTTGAGCAACATCGGCACTATCTTCATAGGCTCTGAAATCAGAATAATTTCCTGGGAAATTTTCGATTTCACCTTTTCCTCTGAAAATAAATAAATGATCTACAATTTTATCCATGAAATAACGGTCGTGCGATACTACAAGCAAACAGCCGGGATAATCTAAAAGAAAACTCTCAAGTACGTTTAGTGTTACAATATCTAAATCGTTTGTTGGCTCATCTAGAATTAAGAAGTTTGGATTCTGAATTAAAACGGTACATAAATACAAACGTTTTAATTCTCCACCACTTAATTTTTCGACAAAATCGTATTGTTTCTTAGCATCAAAAAGAAAACGCTCCAATAATTGCGAAGCCGAAATCATTCTGCCTTTTGCAAGCGGAATAAATTCTCCGTATTCTTTAATAATATCTATTACACGCTGATTTGGTTTTGGATTGATTCCAGATTGTGTATAATACCCAATTTTTATTGTTTCACCTTTTACAACACGGCCACTGTCCAACGGAAGTGTTCCTGTCAAAAGATTTAAAAAAGTCGATTTTCCAGTTCCGTTTTTACCAATGATTCCGATACGTTCTCCACGCTGAAAATCGAAACTAAAGTTGTCCAGAATGACATGATCTTTAAATTTTTTAGAAATTTTGTGAAGCTCGATAATCTTGCTTCCCATACGTTCCATATTAATTTCTAGCTCGACTTTATTTTCACGGCGTCGGCTTTGTGCTTTTTCTTTAATTACATAAAAATCATCCTGACGCGATTTCGATTTAGTCGTTCTCGCTTTTGGCTGACGGCGCATCCATTCTAATTCTTTTACAAATAAGTTTTTGGCTTTGTCAACACTTGAGTTTTCAGAAGCAATTCTTTCTTCTTTTTTCTCTAAATAATAGGAATAATTTCCTTTGTATTGATACAGTTTTCCGTTATCTAATTCGATGATTTCGTTGCAGACGCGTTCTAAAAAGAAACGGTCGTGCGTTACCATAAACAACGTAATATTTTCTTTAGCAAAATAACTTTCCAGCCATTCGATCATTTCAAGATCTAAATGATTAGTTGGCTCATCCAAAATCAATAAATCAGGGCGATTAATCAATATAATAGCCAAGGAAAGACGTTTTTTTTGCCCTCCCGAAAGATTTTTAACTTTAAGCTTAAAATCTTCCAGTTTTAATTTAAATAAAATCTGTTTGTATTGCGTTTCAAAATCCCACGCATTGTGCTGATCCATTCCGTCAAAAGCTTTTTGATACGCTTCTTCGTCATCTGGATTTTCAAGTGCTTTTTCGTATGCTTCGATTACTTTAAGTGTCTCATTATCTGAGGCGAAAATACTTTCCTCGATAGTCAGCTCTTCCTGCAGGTTATTGTCTTGAGATAGAAATGCCATTTTTATTCCTTTTCTTAAAACAACTTGACCCGTATCAGGTTCATCCAAACCATTAATAATACTCATTATGGTTGTTTTTCCCGAACCGTTTTTCGCGATAAAAGCAATTTTTTGATCTTTATTGATTCCGAAAGAGATGTTGTCAAAAAGCGTTCTTTCGCCAAAAGACTTCGATATATTTTCTACAGATAAGTAATTCACTTTGTAAATTATAAGTTTAAATTATAAGTTATGAATGCTTTACAAATCACAACCTTTTTGCAAAAGTAAGTTATTATCTTGCCATTTGCGAATTATTTATGGAGATAGGATTTCAATATCGAACTTAAATCAAAATGATGAATTTGCTGCGGAACATTAATAATAGGTTTTCGAACTAAATTTTCATTCGTTAAATAATAATTAAGTCCGTTACTTGTTGCAATTCCTTCTATTTGATGAAACGAAAGCGGTAATTCGATTCTTCGCTTATTCCCAGATAAAAATGCATAGTTTTTAAAATCATATAAAAGATACAAAAACGGTTTTCCAACTTTAGAATAACCGCAAAGCACAATCAGTTTTTTTGATTCTAAATAAGTTGCGCCCGTAATCAAGCCTTTTACATCAAGATTCTCTTTGAATTTTGCGATATGATCTCCCGGTTGATTTGGCAATGCGTAAATAGCAGTTTTAGACGTGCTCCATTGTTTTGTAAAAAGATAAATACTGTCTTTTGAAACTATAAAAGCTTCGCAATCAAAGTTTGTTGTGTTTCCTTTTTTCTTGGAAAAATCAGTTTGGTCTGAATACGTAAATGAAATGGTTTCGATATTCGGACTTCCTTCTAAAAAAGAGTTTTTCTCGATTTTAAGAATTTTTAAATCGCTTCTGTTTCCAGCATAATTATTTCCGAAATCTCCAATATAAATAAAGGAACCGTCTTGTGAAATTTCTTCCCAGTCATTATTAATGACTTTGTCCAGCGTAATTTTTTTTCGAATATTACCTAAAGAATCTAAGCCGTAAATCGTTTTATCGTGATCGTCATTGTGCGTCCAAAATAAATTATTAAAAGCAATTAAACCTGAAGTTTCCTTGATTGAGTCAGACAATTTCTTCGAATATTGAGGTTTTATTTTTATGGTTTTATAAAGACAGCTTCCGTCGTTTATCGTCGCATTTGAATTATAATTTTTAGAAAGCGGATCTGTACAGCCAGAAATCTGCGAATACGAAGAAGTTATAATTAAGAAGAAAAATAAAATTGATTTTTTCATTGTACCAATTTTGTTTTTTAGAATTTAAAGAATTGGTTGTTCGCTATAACTTCTTTTAAAGCCGAATTGTCATCAATTTTTATTTTTTCATTAAAAGCTTCAATATGATTTTTATGATGCACATCGCTTCCAGCAAAATCATACATTCCTTTTTTCAAAAGCTGTTCTGCAATTTTAGTGATTCTTGTACCATAATATCCTACCGCTGAAAGCAAATTAAGCTGAAATAAACAACCTGCTTTTTTCAATTTACGATATTCGTCAAAGTTTTTGTGATAAAATAAATACCTTTCCGGATGTGCTAAAACAGGAGTATATCCTGCAACCTGCAGATCAAAAAGTGTTTTATACAATTGCACAGGCGCGTTCATATACGACATTTCAACCAGCACATAATTGTCTTTTAAAGTCAGCAATTTGGCATCTTTAAAATAACTTTCAAATTTGTCGTCTATAAAATATTCGGCAGCTGCCTGAAACGGAATTTTAATAGTTTCTTTTTGTAATAAAAGTTTAGTTGCTGCGTGGTTTTCAATAATAATTTCAGGCGAATTATTCCAGATATAATGACTGATATGCGGTGTTGTAATAAACTGCGAAAAACCCATTTCCTGAAAAGAAACAGCAAGTTTTTTCGTGTCGGCAAAAGTTTTGGCACCATCATCAATTCCGGGTAATAAGTGCGAATGAATGTCGATATAATTCCCGCCAAGAAGATCTTTTAAGTACGGTTTTGATTTGAATAATGAAAACATGCTGTAAAAGTAAATAAAAGATTTTGCAAAGTTTGTTAAAAGATTTTGATGTTGTCCATATTTAGTTTTTGTTGTAAAATCTAATTTGCCATTTCGGCTAATATTTTATATTTGTTGTTACCAATAATGTAATAATTTATGAAAATTAAAGAAAATTTATACAATCAAAGAATTGTTTCTATAGATGCTTTACGTGGCATTACTATTTTTATTATGATTTTTGTAAATGAACTTGCCAGTGTTAAAAATGTACCGCAATGGATGAAGCACATGCCTGCAGAAGCTGATGCAATGACTTTTGTTGATGTTGTTTTTCCGGCCTTTTTATTTATCGTCGGCATGTCGATTCCGTTTGCCTTCAATACCAGATTAATTAAAGGCGACAGTCCAAAAACGATTTGGGCGCATACATTAAAAAGAGCTCTTGCCTTGATCATTATTGGTGTTTTTATGGTTAACGCAGAATATGGTTACGATGCTGCAAAAATGCTTATTGCTCCGGCATTTTGGGGACTTTTAGCGTACGCAATGCCGATACCAATTTGGAATAAGTACCCAAAAGACTTTTCGATTTGGTTAAAATACACACTTCAATACGGAGGAATGCTGGTTTTGATTGCCTTGTATTTTCTGTATGTTCAAGATACGGGAGAAATAGGAATGACGCCAAAATGGTGGGGAATTCTAGGCTTAATTGGATGGGCTTATTTTTTTACGGTCGTTTATTATTGGCTGGTTTGTGGAAAATTATGGGCAATGATTGTTTTCTTGATTGTCTGTGTTACAGCGAATGCTTTTAATTTGACAGAGGGAAGCATCATACAGCAATCGTCTTGGGCTAGTTTTATTGCAGGACATTTAACACACGCTTCGTTAATAACTACGGGCGTTATTATTTCGTTATTGTTTTTTGACCGAAAAATTGCGCTTAAAATTAATTGGCCGGTCATTGGTTTTGCTGTTTTATTTTTTATTGTTGGCTATTTGCTTCGTCCTTATTACGGAATCTCAAAAATAAAAGGAACACCATCGTGGACAATGTTTTCCGCAACAATTTGTACGGTTTTATTTTATTTTCTGTATTGGCTTATGGAAATTAAAAAACAAACAAAATGGAGTGAATTTTTTATGCCTGCAGCCGCAAATCCGTTATTGATTTATATTTTGCCTGGTGTTATTTATTATTTTAACCTAGCTTTCAAAATTGAAATAATTCCAGCATATTTTCGTGAAGGTTTACCAGGAATCATCTGGAGTTTGGTGTTTTCAACAATTATGTTATTTGTGATGAAAATCTGCAATAAATATAAAATTCAACTGCACTTATAAATGGTTTCAAGTTTCAGGTTGCAAGTTCTGTAAAGAATCTGAAACTTGAAACCTGAAACCTGAAACTTGAAACCTGAAATCATTCTAAATCTCAACAATACCAGTTTTTTATTTCTAGATATATCTCCTCAAACCGCATGGTAATTCACAAAATTGAATTTACAGAGATTGTGAATATTTAAAGATTTTGCGTGCGGCAATCCGTTTTGTTTAAAATCTGACCAAGGAATTCTTATAGTTGTAAAATTTTTTGGCGAAGCACGCAAATCAACTCGTGGGTGCGAACCTCCATGTACACAACCAGTTCCTTACTTTTCATAAATGTTTCGTTTTTTATTCATCAATAATAGGATTTTTAAGCATTTTTACTCTTTATTATTTCTAAAAGTTATTTCTATCTTAAATAAAATTTTAAATTTGTAAGAAGTTGTCTATGAAAATCTTACGTTATGAAAAATGTAAAATTGCTATTCATTTTGTTTTTCTTTTTTTTGATGCAATTTGGCTATTCGCAAACAGATTCAATTTCGAACAATAAGAAAGATATTTTAGATGTGCTGTATAAAATTTTTCATAAAAACGATTCCCTTCGCATAAATCCTGAAAAAAAGGTTGCTTTTTCTTTGCTTCCAGTTCCTGTCGACGCCAATAAAAGTGCTGGACTGGTTGTCTCATTTTTAACTACATTTTATCTTGGAGAAAGTAAAACCACAAAAATGTCGCAAGTTACTTTTTCGCCTTATTTTAGTTTTACGAAACAATATGTTTTTCCAGTTCAGTCTTATATATATACAAAAGACAATAATTGGAATTTTATTGGAGATTACCGCTACATGATTTATCCACAGCCTACTTATGGTTTGGGAGACAATAATACAGATGATAAAATGTCAACTTTAGATTATCAGCAATGGCGTTTTTATCAGTTTGCAACACGCAAAATAATTGGTAATTACAGATTGGGATTAGGTGTTTTGTTAGATAATTATCAAAATATTTCTGAAGAATCATATATAGACGATCAAACGGATTATGTTAAATATATGGACGGTGATTTTTCCGATGAAACCTCTTTTGGGATTGCCATTCAGGGATTGTACGATTCAAGAGAAAATAATGTAAATCCGGAACAAGGTTTATATGTAGAAACCGATTTTAGAATGAATACCACCGGAGTAGACGGCAAAAAATGGAATTCAGTTTATTTTGATGCTCGAAAATACCATTCATTCAATAAAACCAAACACAGCGTTTTAGCTTACAGAGGTTTTTATTGGTCTACTTTTGGAGGGAAACCTCATTATCTGGATTTGCCAAGTATTGGCTGGGATCGCGATGGTAAAACAGGAAGAGGTTTTACGAGAAATAGATTTAGAAGCAATGCCTTGATTTATTTTGAAACAGAATATCGGACAGATATTTCTAAAAACGGATTTTGGGGAGCAGTATTTTTTACCAATCTTTCTTCGGTTTCTAAATTAAATACCTATCAATTTAAAAAATGGAATCCCGCTGTTGGAACAGGTTTGCGTATTAAATGGAACAAGCAAAACAACAGTAATTTAGTGCTCGATTTTGGAGTGAGCAAAAACGATTGGTCTTTGCGATTAGGTTTGGCTGAAAATTTCTAACTTTCCAAAAAATCAACAGAACAAATTTTCATGCAATTATCGGTAATTATTCTGAATTATAATGTGCGTTACTTTCTGGAACAATGTTTATTAAGCGTTCAAGAAGCGCTTTCTGCACTTGATGCCGAAATTATTGTAGTCGATAATAATTCGTCAGACGAAAGTGTCTTGATGATGCAAGAAAAATTTTCAACAGTCAAATTAATTCAAAACAAAGAAAATTTTGGTTTTCCAAAAGGCAATAATATTGGAGTTTCTCAAGCAAACGGAAAATACATTTGCATTTTAAATCCAGATACTGTTGTAGCAGAAGATACTTTTACAAAAGTTTTGGCTTTCGCCGAAAAACAAACCGATCTCGGAATTTTGGGCTGTAAATTAATTGATGGAAAAGGAAATTTTCTGCCAGAAAGCAAACGCGGAATTCCGACACCTTGGATTGCTTTTACCAAGATTTTTAGTTTGTATAAGGTTTTTCCAAATTGGCATCTTTTCAACCAATATTACGCACAGCATTTAAGGGAAGATGAAACAGGAAAAGTGGCTATTTTAGTGGGTGCTTTTATGTTTATGAAACGCGATTTATATCTTGAACTCGACGGTTTTGATGAAAATTGTTTTATGTATGCAGACGACATCGATTTGTCATACCGCGCACTGCTCAAACAGAAATCGAATTATTATTTTCATGAAACGACGGTTTTGCACTATAAAGGTGAAAGCACTGTAAAAGATGAAAAATACATGAAACGATTTCAGGAAGCGATGAATTTCTTTTATCAAAAACATTTCAGGAAATCATGGTTTTTTACTTTTTTTATTCAAATCGGAATTTGGTTTTTTTCTTTCGCAAAAATGTTTCAAGGAAAAACGAAAGTAAAATCATTACCTGAAACCTATATTTTTTATTCTTTAAATTTGATTTTGTCTGAAAAATTGTCTTTTATTCTAAAAAATAAAGTTCAATTTATAGATTTCAAAAAAGAAAAAATGGTAAATTCGTCCCTGATTTTTAAGGGAAGAAGAGTTGAGATTATTTTGGATAATCAGTATGTTTCATTCAAAAAATGTATCAAAATCATAGAAACTCTTAAAGATAAGCGTATTACTTTTAAGATTTTCCCCAAAAATGCAATTTTTATTATTGGAAGTGATTCTCCAAATGACAGGGGGCAAATTGTAAAAATCGAGTAAAAAATTATATTAAATGTAATTTATATTTAAAATATTCAGTAATTTCGCAATCGGAAAATCAAAATCACCCTTGAGGTTAACAATATGGCAAGATTTGAATTGAAACTTCCTAAGATGGGAGAAAGTGTCGCTGAAGCAACCATTACAAACTGGTTGAAAGAAGTTGGAGACAGAATTGAAGCTGATGAAGCTGTACTTGAAATTGCAACTGACAAAGTTGACAGTGAAGTGCCAAGCGAAGTATCAGGTGTTTTAGTTGAACAATTATTTGGTAAAGATGATTTAGTTCAGGTAGGGCAAACCATTGCGATTATTGAAACTGAAGGTGATGCGTCAGCTGTAAAAATAGTTGAAGAAACTGCTACTCCTGCTGAAGTTGCAGATCCCGAAACTTCGGGAGAAAAAACAATTGAATCAGTAAAAGAGGATGTTTCGGCTCCGCAGGATTTCACATCATCTGATAAATTCTTTTCTCCGTTAGTTAAAAATATTGCCAAAGAAGAAGGTATTTCTATTGCAGAACTTGAAAATATTCAAGGTTCAGGAAAAGATGGCCGAGTAACCAAAGATGATATTTTAAAATATACCGAAGACCGTAAATCGGGTGTAGTACAAGCACCAAAAGCGGTTGAAGAAACTCCAAAAGCTGTTGTTCAAGCTCCAAAGGCAGTGGAACCTGTTGTTCAAAAAAGCCAGCAGACAGTTCCGGTTTCTGTAAATGGAGGCGACGAAATTATCGAAATGGATAGAATGCGTAAGCTTATTTCAGGTTACATGATTGCTTCGGTTCAGACTTCGGCTCACGTACAGTCATTTATTGAAGTGGATGTTACAAACATTGTAAAATGGAGAGATAAGGTTAAAACAGCTTTTGAAAAAAGAGAAGGCGAGAAGCTGACTTTTACACCAATTATGATGGAAGCGGTTGCAAAAGCTTTAAAAGATTTCCCTGGAATGAACATTTCTGTTGATGGAGAATACATCATCAAAAAGAAAAATATAAACTTAGGAATGGCAGCGGCTTTGCCAAACGGAAACTTAATTGTGCCTGTAATTAAAAACGCAGATCAGTTGAATTTAGTTGGAATGGCAAAAGCGGTTAACGATTTAGGAAACCGTGCAAAAGCTGGAAAACTAAAACCAGACGACACACAAGGCGGAACTTATACAGTTACCAATGTTGGAACTTTTGGAAGTGTTTTTGGAACCCCTATTATCAATCAGCCTCAGGTTGGAATCTTAGCGCTTGGTGCTATTCGTAAAGTACCGGCAGTTATTGAAACTCCAGAAGGCGATTTTATCGGAATTCGTCAAAAAATGTTCTTGTCCCACTCGTACGATCATAGAGTAGTAGACGGGGCTTTAGGAGGAAGTTTTGTAAAAAGAGTAGCAGAATATTTAGAAGCTTTTGATGTAGATAGAGATTTCTAAATTAACTATAAATAAATCTAACCCGAGAAAATTTTATTAATTTCTCGGGTTTTTTATTTTCTATAAAAATCAATTTGATGCAAATGTCTTTTGTTATTCTATTATTTTTCAGGATATAATCGCAAAGGAATGCCCATTTTAACTAAAAAAAAATCAGTAAGAAGCGGGAAAATTCGGCTTTAAAAATTACATTTGCAATCTTATAAAAACTAAAAATGGAACTCAAACTCAACAAACCAATCTGCTTTTTTGATCTTGAAACGACAGGAATAGACATCGGAAAAGATCGAATCGTAGAAATTTCAATATTCAAAGTTTTTCCAAACGGAAATAAAGAAAGTAAAACTTGGTTAGTAAATCCAACGATTCCAATTCCACCTCAAACAACAGCTGTTCATGGTATTACCGATGAAAAAGTAGCAAATGAGCCTACCTTTGCAGAACTGGCTCCGCAAGTCTACAATATGATTAAGGATAGTGATTTGGGCGGATTTAATTCGGATCGTTTTGATATTCCGTTGCTGGCAGAAGAATTGCTTCGCGCCGGAGTTGATTTTGATATGAAAAATAAAGTTTCAGTAGATGTTCAGACTATCTTTCATAAAATGGAAGAGCGTACCTTAAGTGCTGCTTTGAAATTTTATTGCGGAAAAAGTCTTGAAAATGCGCATTCTGCAGAAGCAGACACGATGGCGACTTATGAAATTCTAAAAGCACAGTTAGATCGTTATCCGGAATTAGAAAATGATATGAAATCATTGTCTGAATTTACAACCAGAAAAAAAATTGCTGATTTTGCCGGAATGATTGCCTTTGATAAAGATAATGAAGAAATATTTACCTTCGGAAAACACAAAGGTGCCAAAGTCGATAAAATTCTAGAATCTGAGCCTGGATATTTCAGCTGGATTCAAAATGCTGATTTTCCTTTATATACCAAAAAGGTTTTAACGGCAATTAAATTAAGAAAACTAAATACGAAGTAAGTTTTAGTCGCAGTCTCAGTATTCAGTTTTTAACTGAGACTAATTGTGTTTAGAAAACTGCGACTGAAAACTGCGACTGAAAACTAAGAAGTAATGAAGATTATTTGTATCGGTAGAAATTATACCAATCATATTGAAGAATTAAAAAACGAGCGTCCTACAGAACCTGTGGTTTTTATGAAACCGGATTCGGCAGTTTTGTTGAAGCAGCATCCTTTTGTGATTCCGGAATTTTCTGAAGAAATTCATCACGAAATAGAAATAATTGTTAAAATAAATAAAGTAGGAAAGTATATAGAGCCTAAGTTTGCGCATAAATATTATGACGAAATTAGTGTAGGTATCGATTTTACTGCCAGAGATTTACAAGATAAATTGAAAGCAAAAGGATTGCCTTGGGAAAAATCAAAAGCATTTGACGGCTCTGCAGTGATTGGAGATTTTTTGCCGAAAAGTGATTTCGTTTCTATGGAAAATCTTACTTTTGAATTAACAAACAATTCTAAAACGGTTCAGAAAGGCAATACAAGTTTTATGCTTTGGAAGATTGATGAGCTTGTTTCGTATGTTTCGCAGTTTTTTACATTAAAGATTGGAGATATAATCTTTACAGGAACGCCAGAAGGAGTTGCCGCGGTTAAACCAAATGATGTTTTAGAAGGCTTTTTAGAAGATAAAAAATTATTCAGAATACAAGTAAAATAATGGCTTTAAAATATAACCTTTCGAAAGTGTATGCACTTTCAGATAATGATCCTGAATTTGTAAACGAAATTCTAAAATTATTTGTTACCGAAGTTCCTGAAGATTTAAAACAAATCAAAGAAGGAATCAAAAAAAAGGATCATAAATACGCTTATTCATATGCGCACAAAATAAAGCCGACATTAGATTTAATGGGTTTAAATGTGGCTTTTGAAGAAATTCTGCAGGTCGAAGCCTGGACAAAAGCTGAAGGCAAGAAAAAAGAAATTGTCGAAACTTTTAAAAGTATAAAAATACAGGTAAAAGATGCGATCAAGGAAATCAAAAAAGATTTTGATTTATAAAATTTAAAAATACCCAATTCTTGTTCTTTATAATCTAAAGCTTGAATTGGGTTGTTTTTTTTACAGCAAGAATGGTTTTTAATCTGAAATTCCGTTTATGTGCTTGTAATAAATGGTATTGCCTCTTAGCACGAAACTGCAACAAACTACTTTCTAATAATGACTTAAATTAACAGTAAGTAAAAACTAACATTTGCATGAAAGCAACAATCATTACAATTGGAGATGAAATTTTAATAGGTCAAATCGTTGACACAAACTCTGGTTTTATTGCCAAATCGCTTGATCGAATTGGAGTCGAAATCACAGAAATGATCTCGATAAGCGACGATAAAAAACATATTTTAGATACTTTTGCACAATTACAAAACAAGGTTGATGTTGTAATTGTAACGGGCGGTTTAGGACCGACAAAAGATGACGTAACCAAAAAAACGTTCTGCGAATATTTTGACGATGAGCTGGTTGTAAATCAAGAAGTCTTAGCGCATGTAACTGAATTGATTGAAGGTTTTTATAAAAGACCCATTTCACAGTTAAATAAAGATCAAGCCCTAGTGCCGTCAAAATGTACTGTGCTTCACAATCAAGTAGGCACAGCACCAGGAATGTGGATGAAAAAAGAAAACACAGTTTTTATTTCGCTTCCAGGAGTTCCTTACGAAATGAAATATTTGGTAGAAAACGAAATAATTCCAAAGATTGTTCGCGAATATAAACGTCCTTATATTATTCATAAAACTATTTTGACATATGGTCAAGGAGAAAGTTTAGTAGCAGAACGCATTGAGGATTGGGAAAATAATCTTCCAGATTTTATAAAATTAGCTTATTTGCCAAATCCGGGAAGAGTGCGTTTGCGCTTAACTGCAAGAGGGACAAATAAAGAAGAGCTAGAAACAGCAATCGAAGAAAATGTAAAATCTCTCGATGCTATAATTCATGATATTATTGTAGGTTACGAAGAAAATGAAACAATCGAATCTGTAGTAGGGAAGATATTGACAAAGCAAAATAAAACCATTTCAACTGCTGAAAGTTTTACAGGTGGAAAAATTGCTTCAATTTTGTCTGCCATTCCAGGAGCATCTAACTACTTTAGGGGCAGTGTAGTTTCGTACGCAACAGCGGTGAAGGTGAATGTTCTCGGCGTCTCGCAAGATTTAATAGATCAATATTCAGTGGTTAGTGGAGAAGTTGCATCGGCTATGGCTTTGAATGTGAAAGAGATACTCAAAACAGACTATGCAATTGCAACAACTGGGAACGCCGGACCGTCTAAAGGAGATTCAGATGCTGAAATTGGTACTGTTTTTATCGCTTTAGCAACTCCAAATGATATAATTGTTGAAGAATTTAATTTTGGTCAACCACGTGAAAAAGTGATAGATAGAGCCACGATTAAGAGTTTAGAAATATTACAGAAAGAAATTTTAAAAAATGTGCTATAATTTTTTGTTTCAATCGTTTATTTTTCTTTTCTTTGCACCCTGATTTTGAATAACGATAAAAGATAAGTATAATGTCAAGAGTTTGTGACCTTACAGGTAAAAGAGCGATGGTAGGAAATAACGTTTCTCACGCTATGAACAAAACTAAGAGAAAGTTTTCTGTAAACTTAGTTAAAAAGCGTTTTTATCTTCCAGAAGAAGATAGATGGATTACTCTTAGAGTAGCAGCATCTACGATAAAAACAATTAATAAAAATGGAATCACTGCTGTTTTGAAAAAAGCACAGTCAGAAGGATTTATCAAATAATCTTTTCCTAAATAAATATATAGCAAGATGGCAAAGAAAGGTAATAGAATCCAAGTAATTTTAGAATGTACTGAGCACAAGACTTCTGGTGTTCCAGGAACTTCTAGATACATTACAACTAAGAACAAAAAAAATACACCAGATAGATTAGAGATTAAAAAATTTAATCCAATCTTGAAACGTGTAACTGTTCACAAAGAAATTAAGTAATAATTAGAGATTTTTGTAAATCTCAATGGTTTTGCCATTAGAGTTTTATAAAAGCTTCAAATAACATTTGAATCATGGCAAAGAAAACCGTAGCATCGTTACAAACATCTTCTAAGAGATTATCAAAAGCCATCAAAATGGTAAAATCTCCTAAAACTGGTGCATATACATTCGTAGAATCTATTATGGCTCCTGAAGAAGTTGATAATTTCTTGAAAAAGAAATAATTACAAATTACAGTATATAGAAAAGCTACTTTCATTCGGAAGTAGCTTTTTTATTTTTTATATTTGTCTAAAATTTTATAGAAGCATAACAATTGGCTTTTTTTTAAGCAATAGTTCCCACCATGCACTATATCTTTACTTTCCTAAAGAAGGAAAGCAAAGGATATCGCTTCTGTCGGGGCTAGATAAAAGCAATTGGCCTTCTTTAAACATTGGGATTATTTAGATTGTCAAAAAATCGTATAATCTAAAAACTAACAACCTATAAAAATGAGTTTTTTTAAAAAATTATTCTCTACTGATAAAAAAGAGACTTTAGACAAAAGTCTTGAAAAATCAAAAACTACTTTTTTTTCAAAGTTAAGTAAAGCCGTTGCCGGAAAATCTAAAGTCGATGATGATGTTTTAGATGATCTGGAAGAAATCCTTGTAGCTTCAGATGTTGGTGTAAATACAACCCTGAAAATAATTTCAAGAATCGAAAAACGTGTTGCAGAAGATAAATATTTAGGCACAGAAGAATTAAACCAAATCCTTCGCGAAGAAATAGGTTCTTTATTGTCTGAGACCAATACAGGTGAAGCAACTGAATTTGAAATTCCAAAAGACAAAAAGCCATACGTTTTAATGGTCGTTGGAGTAAACGGAGTTGGAAAAACAACTACAATTGGTAAACTGGCTTATCAGTTTAAAAAAGCAGGTTACAAAGTTGTTTTAGGTGCCGCAGATACTTTTCGCGCCGCAGCGATCGATCAATTGCAAGTTTGGGCAGATCGCGTTGATGTGCCAATCGTAAGACAAAATATGGGAAGTGATCCTGCTTCAGTAGCTTTCGATACTTTACAATCAGCTGTCGCTCAAAATGCAGATGTTGTCATTATTGATACTGCTGGACGTCTTCATAATAAAATCAACTTAATGAACGAACTTACAAAAGTAAAACGTGTAATGCAAAAGGTTGTTGCCGATGCGCCTCATGATGTACTTTTGGTTTTAGATGGTTCTACAGGACAAAATGCTTTTGAGCAGGCTAAACAATTTACTGCAGCAACTGAAGTAACTTCATTAGCGGTAACAAAATTAGACGGAACTGCAAAAGGGGGCGTTGTAATAGGTATTTCAGACCAGTTTCAAATTCCGGTTAAATATATTGGAGTTGGTGAAGGAATTGAAGATTTGCAAGTCTTTAATAAATATGAATTCGTAGATAGTTTCTTTAAATAAATTACAATGAGTTTTTCTTCCTTTAAAAACATTTCACCAATTGCATTTTATTTTGCAAGTGTGGTATCTTTTGTTGCTGCAAGTGTAATAAAAGATAAAAGTTTACCTTTCTATTATGTTTTATTGATTTTGGGTCTTGGTTTATTTTTTGCTGGCATGGCAAAAAGAACTAGAACTAAGAGATAGCTATACTAATGCATTTATGCTAAAAACAGCATGTTATCAGTTGGTTCAGAAGTTAGATATTAATTCAGCGGGTTTTGCACATTGCTGTCAAAACAGATTTAATACGAGATGATGAAGTACGAAACCCACTAGAACTTTTAATAGCTGTAAGCTTTTTAAAAACTAAAAGCTGGCAACTATTTAATTTATTGATACAAAGCACTAATCTTTTGCCATAAAGTTTTATCAAAATCTGATAAAGCTAAGTTGACATCGTCGGCTGCGTCGCCCATTCTGATAATGACCATGTTTTTGCTGGGAACTACATATATCTTTTGATCATTTTTTCCTAAAGCCATAAACATATCTCTAGGCCCAGTTGGAATGATGCTTCCTTGAAAAGTTAATTGTGATTGAGGTAGATGATAAGAAGTTTTACCATTTAACCACCATAAATATCCATATCCTAAATTGATGTTTTGTGAAGTAGCTGTTGCTTCGTTGAAATATGCTTCATTAAGAATAATGTTGTTTTCCCATTTTCCTTTATTCAGCATTAAGAGTCCAAAACGAGCCATACTTCTTGATGTGCTGGTGTAAACACTATTTACGCCAAGCTGTACCCAATTTCCATCCATACCAATTTTGTCCCTTAATTTGGCATTAAAATAGTTTTCCCACGTTTTTCCGCTGGCTTTAGCAACAACATCTTGCAGTTTTACATATACATTATGATAGGCCCAGCGAGTTCCTGCATCTGCTTTGTAAAGTAAATTTGACGGTTCTACATCATCTGTTGAATCATCTAATCCAGATGTCATGGTTAGTAAATGTTTGCAGGTAATTAAGTTTTCCTGTGTGAGAGTTTCGCTGGTCCATCCTGTTCCTAAATATTGAGAAACTTTATTATTAATATTTAATAGATTTTCCTGTTGTGCGATCCCTGTTGTGGTTGAGGTTAATGTTTTTCCCGCACTTGCCCAATACCAATTTGTAGCGGCATTGTGCCCGTTAAAATAGTTTTCTAAAACAATTCGGCCATTTACTAAAATAATAAAAGATTTGGAGTGTTTTAATTCTAAGTAATCTAAAAGAGGCTGTACAGCATTTTGATTCCATTTTAGATCGGCTATCGATTTTGTTTCCCAAGTATTTCCAGTTAATGGCGGGAAATACATACTTTCTGTTGGAGTTGGGGTATTATTGTCTTCTTTAATGCAGCTAATGCACAATAAAACAATCAAGATTTTACAAATATTTTTAAACATGGTTTTTTGGTTTTGGTTTGGGGTTTGACCAAAAATATGCAAAATAGTTTAATGAGTTTATAAAAAAGATTTTAGTATTAATGTTTTATTGTCTTAGTTTCCATTTAGTTCCGTTAGTAAATATTACTTCATAAGCTCTGGCAGCAATAATTGTATTGGCATCCGTAGAGAAATCTTCCCAGATTTTAAATGCTGTATTTTGCTTTTTTAATAAAAAAGTTGTTTCGCCTGTGTATTCTCCTTTGATAAAAAAGGATCTTCCAGATGCAGGTTTGTCAAAGGAATTTTCGCAATACCATTCAAATTTTATAGCTTTAATATCTGTTTTGCTGACATTTTTGTAAATCAGCTGTATATCTTTATGATCAGAATATTCATTTTTAAGAAGTTTAGATGAAAGAATTTTAACAGGTGAGGTTTTAATGTTGGTTGTGTCTAAAAACTTCTCTTTTAAATTTAAACTATCTGTCGTTTCTGTTTCAACACTTGTTTCTGTTTTAGGTATTATTTCTGCATTATTTTGCGGTTCTTTTTTATTTGTTTTGTCACAGCCATTGATAGTCAATATTATAAACGAAATTAATATTCTTCTCATTTTTGATTATTTATTTTTGAATTATAATATAATGAAGAGTTAATTTGCAAAATTGTTTAATTGAAATTTAAATAGTTGCCTTAATAAGACATAAAAGTACAGTTGAGGGATTTTATTAAATTTAGATTTTAATATTATTATAAAAATATTTCTTTTGAATGATATAAAGTTAACTTTGTACTTTACTAAAATATTCTTTTGAAAACGGAAGTCTAGCCCTGATGGAAACGAATTTTTTTATGGCAGTCTCGAAACTTGCGGAGGCATAAAATATAGCGAACAACAGGAAATTATTCCTTTTAATTATTTTTATACTTATGAAAAAAACTTTTATGATTTTGGTTTTATCCCTTTTGTTAGTAAGCTGCAAGCAAGAAATAAAACCGGCAGATGTTGCAAAATTAAATGGTTACTGGGAAATCGAAAAAGTGGTTTTTGATAAGGGGGAAGAGAAGGCATATGCAATGAATGAGAATTTTGATTTTTTTCAAATTAAAGGAAATAAAGGGACACGAACGAAAGTTATGGCGCAGCTTGACGGAACGTTTTTAACGACGAATACTTTTGAAAATGTTTCGATTAGATTTACAGATAAAGGAACTTTTTTGGATTACAAAACAGATTACGCAAAATGGAGTGAAGAATTAATTTCGATTTCGGACAAGGAATTTGTTGTGAGAAATGAACAGAAAAAAGAATATCATTATAAAAAAGCTGGACCAGTAAATATATTAAACGATGGCAAAAAGACTAAATAATCAAAGTAGTATTGGGGATGTTTTGCAACAGATTATTCAGGTAAATAAATTACAGCCTGGAATGGATCAGATTGATGTGAAAGAAGCGTGGAGACAATTAATGGGAAATGGAGTTAATACTTACACCAAAAATGTTGTGTTGAAAGGAAGTACACTGTATGTTGAACTTGGATCTGCGGTTTTACGAGAAGAATTAAGCCACGGAAAGTCTAAAATCGTAAAAATGATAAATGAAGAATTAGGCCGTGAGGTTGTGAAGGATGTTATTTTAAGATAGACTACTTCTTATAATTTTAGACTAGCTTACATTCGTATACAATAGCATCTAACTTATAAAAGAAAAACCCGCTTCATTTGAAACGGGTTTTTCTTTTATACTATTTTAAGAAATCTAAGAAGTCTAAAATTTAAAACTGCTCTCTTCCAGCAAAGTGAAATGCACCTTCGATTGCAGCATTTTCGTCGCTGTCTGAACCGTGTACTGCATTTTCTCCGATAGAAGTTGCGTATGCTTTACGAATAGTTCCTTCAGCAGCTTCAGCTGGATTTGTAGCTCCAATTAAAGTTCTGAAATCTTCTACCGCGTTGTCTTTTTCTAAAATTGCAGCAACAATTGGTCCGCGAGACATGAATTCAACTAATTCTCCGTAAAAAGGTCTTGCAGCGTGAACAGCATAAAATGCTTGAGCATCAGCTACAGTTAATTGAGTTAATTTTAATGAAACGATTTTGAAACCACCATTAGTGATCATTGCTAAGATATTCCCGATGTGTCCGTTTGCAACAGCATCTGGTTTAATCATTGTAAAAGTTCTATTTGTTGCCATTTTATATTTTATTAAATTTTGTGCAAAAGTAGACTTTTTTTATGAATTGATTTTAATAAATTCATAATTAAAACACGATAGAATGGCGTTTTGGATAAGAAAAGCTTTTTATTAAAACCATATCAGTAATATAAGTTCATTTAATTGTTTGTAGAACATATTCCAGAATTATGAAACATCCTAAAATAAACTTATATTACTAATATTGGAAAATATTTTTTAAACTTTGAATATTAATCTATTTCTATAGAAAATCCATAAAATGAAAGTCCAGATTGCGACATAAATTAACGCTCCAGCCAAAGAAGCTGTCATTGGATTATTAAAAAATGGCGCAATACAAAAACTGTATAAGTAGCTTAAAAGATTAATTTGTTCTTCAGGATTATGTGGGTTTTGAAACTCAATCATTACCAAAGCTTGTGGAATAATCTGCGAAGTAAAAAACACAATCATTGGATTTACTCCCCAAATTAACAATGGTTTAAAACCTTTTTTGTAATCTTCTATATCAATCACATAATATAGTATAGCCAGAAAAGTTGTTGCTAATCCAGTAGTATATAAAACATAACTACTAGTCCAAATCGATTTATTTAGTGGAAAAACAATACTCCAAAGCAAACCGGCAATAATAAGCGCCACACCGGCAATAATCATTTTTTGCACTTTTTGAGTTTTAGGAATTTCACGCTGTAATAACTGTCCAATCAGCAAACCAATAATTCCATTTACGATTGATGGAACGGTACTTAAAATTCCTTCTGGATCCCAAGTTATAGTTTCGCGATACATGTGGTCTTTCAATAAAATGCTGTCAAGCCATGATGCTAAATTAGTTCCTTTCTCCAGATTTGCAGCTCCAATTCCCGGAACTGGAATTAAAGTCATTATTGCCCAATATCCTAATAATAAAATTACTCCAGTTATAATTTGAGTTTTTTGGGAGGTTTTTAGATACAATAGAGAAACTACAAAATATACTATTGCAATTCGCTGTAAAACTCCCGGAAGGCGAACATCATGATAGGCTTCTAAACCACTGTAAGCAAGAAATAGATAAATAACTAAAATAGAAAAAGCCAAAATATTTTTAATTTTCGAACTGAAATTTCCCATTAAGGCATAACCAACAGCTATTGTTATCACTAATCGGCCAACAAGAAGTAGAATTCCGTCAAGACCAAACAATTGAATTTTGCCAAAAAAGTTAAAGAAAATCCCCAGACAAAGCATTCGCAGTGAACGCACTAAAATTTTATTAAAAGTCGTACTGTCGTAAAATTTTTCAGGCATTGCAAGCGGAACAGCAACTCCCATAATAAAGATAAAAAATGGAAAAACTAAGTCGGTTAATGTACATCCGTGCCATTCAGCATGTAATAAGGGAGGATAAACATTTCCCCAGTCTCCAGGGTTGTTTACAATAGTCATCAATAAAATAGTCAGTCCACGAAAGACATCTAGCGAAATTAAGCGTTCTTTTACCATTGGTTTTGGGTAAATTGGTTAGTTAATAATTTAAAAAATCGCTATTTGGTTTGGAGAATAATAAATTTGAGAGATATTTGGTTATTTGTTTCTCAAGAATTATTAATTGTTTTTAGCCACGAATTCACGAATTTTTATTTGAATAATTCGCAAATTCGTGGCTATCTTTTTATATTGTAATTATATTAAAATTAGTTTCTAATGGTTTTAATTTTTGAATCAAAATCGGAATTAACTGCTCGCCTTTTTCTAAATAAAATTCAGAAAAATTAGTTTGGCGTTCCTGTAAGCTTCTGTTAGGGAATAATTCTAACTGCAAATTAATTACACGCTGTAATTCATTTTCTAATTTGCGTTTTTGTGCTTTTAATAATCTTTTTTCAAGATTTTCTAAGCCTTTTTTCTGTTTGGTTTCCTGCGCTTTTACTGCTCCACTAAATGATTTGTCGGTTTGCTGTGCAAGCTCGTAAAGATATTCAAATTGTTTTTCGAGAGTTTCTTTCTGAGGCGTTAAGTCAATCGGAAACGGAGATAATTTATGGGTAATTGTATTTACTAAATCAGCTGATTTTGTAAACAGATCTTTCCAGTTTAAACCTAATTTGTCTGCTTTATGAGTTTGTTTTTCAGTATTTAAAAGCACAGAATTACGAACCAAAAGCATTGGAAAAGTAATATTTACAGCATCAAAAAATGATTTTAATTCTAACCAATATGCAATTTCTCCACCTCCGCCAATGTAGCACAAATTAGGCAAAATGATTTCCTGATAAAGCGGACGCATAATTACATTTGGGCTAAATTTCTCTGGATTGCTTTCTAATAATTTTAAAATTTCTTCTTTAGAAAACGAGATTTTAGTATTATTTACGAAGTATTTATTGTTTTCGAAAATAATTCGTTCACGCAAATCATCTTCAATATAAAATAAATTAATTTCGCGCGGATTTACTTGAATTGTGTAGTCTTTTAAGTGTTCAATGGTTTGCTGAACGGTTTTAAAAGAAGTTTGCTGTTCTAATTCTTCTTTAACAAAAGGAATAAAAGCACGTTTTAAATCGGCATCATCTGCATCTAAAATGACTAAACCATAATTAGCGAATAAACTGTTTGCTAAAAATCGCGTAGCGTCGGCAAGATTTTCATGCTTTAGATACGCTTCTTCAAACAGTTTTTTAAGAACATTAGCATTTGTGCTTGAACCGAGTTCTTTTGAATATATTTCGAAAAATTCCGCTAAACCTTCTGTAGAAAGTCTTCCAACCGGACCGGTACTTTCTTTATTCCATCTGAATTTTTTTCCTTTAAAATTAAAATAATTAATCTCTTCAAAATCATGATCTTCCGTTGCCATCCAATAAATTGGCACAAAATTATATGTCGGATACTTCGATTTTAATTCCTTCGTCAAATTTATTGTCGAAATTATTTTATAAAGAAAATATAAAGGACCACTGAACAAATTTAATTGATGCCCAGTTGTAATTGTAAAAGTACATTCGTGTGATAAAAGCTCGATGTTTTGTTTTGTAGCATCTGAAATTTCAATGTTTTGATATTGCTTCTTTAAAGTTTCAACCAAAGGAATTCGGTTTGCGTTATCAAAATTAGATTGCTTTTCAATGATTTGTTTTTCAAAGTTCTCCAAAGTAGGAAAATGATTGTACAGCGGTTTTAATTCTGATTTTTGATCTAAATAATCGTTTATCAATTTAGAAAAATATCCAGAAGTTTGATAGCTGATACAGTCGGTAGGCATAATTTTAAATTTATTTTTGACAGCAGTAAATTTAATGAAAATATACAGTTAAAAGCGGTTTTAACAATTGCTTATTACCTGATTTTTTATTTTTATTTTAAAGTTCATATAATCAAGTTTTTAATATTGAATTGGAAGAGTGTTTTTTGAAATACAAAACACATTAAATTTGTTAAAAATACATGTCAGTTCTGAAAGTAATTGGTTGAAATGTGAATTATTAATAACGAAATTATATTTTTGTAACCAAAAAAAAGATATATCCATTTTACATGAAAAATAACCCAAACCAGAAGAATTCCCTACGACATGTTCTTTTTGGTTCTTTGATTGGAACCACAATTGAATTTTTTGATTTTTATATTTATGCTAATGCGGCCGTTTTAGTTTTTCCGCAATTATTTTTTCCTAGTGCTGATTCCACTATGGCAACTTTAGAATCTTTAGCTACTTTTTCTATCGCTTTTCTGTCCCGTCCTTTGGGTTCTGCTTTTTTTGGACATTATGGAGATAAAATTGGACGTAAATTTACCTTAGTTGCAGCTTTATTGACAATGGGTATTTCGACAGTGGCCATTGGATTTTTGCCAAGTTATGCCAGTATTGGCATTGCGGCTCCATTATTATTGATGTTATGCCGATTTGGGCAAGGCGTTGGTTTAGGAGGCGAGTGGGGCGGAGCAGTTTTATTGGCTATAGAAAATGCACCTCCAAACAAACGTGCATGGTATGGTATGTTTCCGCAATTGGGTGCTCCAATTGGACTTTTACTTTCAGGAGGTACTTTTTTATTCCTGACTGATTCAATGAATAATGAAGATTTTATGAATTACGGCTGGAGAATTCCTTTTATTGCAAGTTCACTTTTAGTTGTTGTGGGTTTTTACATCCGAACTAAAATTACAGAAACACCGTCATTTGAAAATTCTAAAAATGCACACGAAGAAGTAAAAGTTCCGTTTTTAACTTTGGTTAAATCTTATAAAAATCAATTAATTTTCGGTACGTTCGCTGCTATTACAACATTTTTGGTATTTTATTTAATGACTGTCTTTACGTTAAGCTGGGCTACTTCAGATTTAGGTTATGCGAAAAGAGATTTCTTATTGATTCAATTGTTTTCAGTATTGTTTTTCGCCTTGTTTATTCCAATTTCGGCTGTTGTGGCGGATAGAATTGGAAGACGCAAAGTGTTAATTATTACAACAACTGTTATCGCTGTGTTTGGATTTTTCTTTTCCTATTTTTTAAATTCTGGTAATTCTGTCATGGTAACTTTCTTTTTGTGTTTAGGAATGGCTTTAATGGGATTTACTTATGGGCCTCTAGGTACTTTTTTATCAGAATTGTTTCCAACAACCATTCGTTATTCAGGTGCATCTTTAACTTTTAACTTGGCAGGAATTCTAGGTGCGGCTTTTGCGCCAATGATTGCAATTTGGCTAGCAAGCACGTATGGTTTAACTTATGTAGGTTTTTATTTGACGATCGCAGCTTGCATTTCCTTGTTTTCTTTATTGGTAATTAGCAAAAAAGAACATAAATTTTAAATATTTTACAGATATATAAAAAGCAGTAATTGAAAAATTACTGCTTTTTTTTTAAAACTGACTTTTATTGAAGATAAAAAAACAAACCCAATGAAATTTATAGCTTAAATAAAGGCTGGCCAAAATTATTTGGTCAGCCTTTATTTTTAATTAAAACCAAAAACCAGCCAATAAAATCTTTTCATAAAAAGTCGCTAAATATCCCGTATTTTTGCAAAAAATAATGCATCCTTGAAAACTAAACTATTCATAGTCACGCCTCCTTTTACACAGCTCAATACGCCTTATCCGGCGACAGCTTATATAAAGGGATTTTTAAATACTAAAAATATCGAATCATCTCAGGCTGATTTAGGTATTGATGTTATTTTGGAATTGTTTTCAAAAAAAGGATTAGTTGATTTGTTTCAAGTTTCAAGTGTCAGGTTTGAAGTTGCAAACGCTGAAGTTTCTCATAATTCTAAACGTATTTTTGCTTTACAAGACGAATATATCAAAACTATTGATGCTGTAATTCAGTTTTTGCAGGGAAAAAATCCAACATTGGCATTGCAGATTTGTCAGGAAGATTTTCTGCCAGAAGCATCTCGTTTTGCTCAATTAGAAGAATTGGATTGGGCTTTTGGAACAATGGGAACGCAAGACAAAGCCAAGCATTTGGCCACTTTATATCTTGAAGATATTTCAGATTTTATAGTAGAATGTGTCGATGATAATTTTGGCTTCAGCAGATATGCAGAGCGTCTTGGCCGAAGTGCAAATTCTTTTGATGAATTATATGATGCTTTACAGCAAAAACCAACTTATATCGATTTGATTTTAATTTCGATTTTAAAAGAAAAAATTGAGGCTATAAAACCTACATTCTTTTTAATCTCTGTTCCCTTTCCAGGAAATTTGTACAGCGCTTTTAGATGTGCACAATGGTTAAAACAAAATCATCCTGAAATTAAAATTTCGATGGGTGGCGGTTTCCCGAATACCGAATTGCGTTCTCTTTCTGATAAGCGTGTTTTTGAATTCTTTGATTTTATTACTTTAGATGACGGCGAAGTTCCAATAGAAGAATTAATTTTCAATTTAGAAAATCCAAATTACAATTCTTATAAAAGAACTTTTTTATTACAAAACGGAGAAGTTGTCTATAAAAATAATTCCATAAAACACGATTACAAACAAGCTTATGTCGGAACACCAGATTATTCTGATTTGCCTTTGGATAAATATATTTCGGTTATCGAAATCGTAAATCCTATGCACAGAATGTGGAGCGATGGACGTTGGAACAAACTGACAATGGCGCACGGCTGTTATTGGGGAAAATGTACTTTCTGCGATATTTCATTAGACTACATAAAGGTTTACGAACCAGTTGCGGCGAACTTACTTTGCGACCGAATGGAAGAAATGATGCTGCAAACTGGGCAGAATGGTTTTCATTTTGTTGATGAAGCAGCACCGCCGGCACTGATGCGTGCTTTAGCTTTAGAAATTTTACGCCGAAAATTAGCGGTAACATGGTGGACTAACATTCGATTTGAAAAGAGTTTTTCTAAAGATTTATGCCTGCTTTTAAAAGCCTCTGGATGCATTGCCGTTTCTGGCGGTTTAGAAGTAGCTTCTGACCGATTATTAAAATTAATAGACAAAGGTGTAACCGTTGAACAAGTAGCAAAAGTTACCCGAAATTTTACCGAAGCCGGAATCATGGTGCACGCCTATTTAATGTACGGATATCCAACGCAGACCATTCAGGAAACGGTTGACAGTCTCGAAATGGTTCGTCAATTGTTTGAGGCCGGAATTCTGCAATCTGGTTTTTGGCATCAATTTGCGATGACGGCTCACAGTCCGGTTGGTTTGTATCCAGAGAAATTTGGAGTAACAAAAACAACAGAAACAATAGGAACTTTCGCCAATAACGACATCGATTATACAGATTCGACCGGAATCAATCATGATAAATTTAGTTTTGGATTAAAGAAATCGCTCTTTAATTTCATGCACGGAATTTGTTTCGATTATGACCTTCAAGATTGGTTCGATTTTAAGATTCCAAAGACTAAAATTGACCCCGATTTTATTTTTAATGCACTCGAAGAAGAAAATGATTTTACTACCAAACCAAATGCAAAAGTAGTTTGGCTTGGAGGAAAACCTTCGGTAGAGCATTTTACAAAATCTAAAAAAGGCCAAACTTGGGAAATGATGACTTTTACTTTTCATGATAAAAAGCAAAGTTTCAACATCCAGACCAATAAAAATGAAGGCGAATGGCTGGTCGATATTTTAAAGAAAATCACAATTTCAAATACAAAAAACTATACTTTTCAAGAAGTAAAAGCAGATTTCGAAACGGAATTAAATGATTTTGAATTGTTTTGGTATTCAAAACCAATTAATACTTTGCGTGAGTTTGGGTTATTGGTATTGTAGGTTTTTAAGACTTTCTAATTTTTAGTTACCCAATAATGAAAATCTCTTTCTAAATCATAAGCCATTCTTTTTACACTTCTTCTAATAATAAAATAAGGAATTCCTAACATTACTGACATGTGAATTAAAATAAAAGGAAAGAAGAAAAAAGGTGCAGGACTAGGATTGTTGTCAACAAAAAAAAGAGAACCAAAAATAAAAAGTGAATAGAAAATGATCATTATTCCTAAAAATAGAATCATTCTTTTCTTAAAGCCATTAATTTCAGCATTTATATTTAACTGGCTATTATCTTCAGCAAAATGGCCGGTTACTTTTGCAAACGAATAATTAGTGTCAAACAATTTTTTCCTCTTTTTTAATTCAAAAAAATTGTTTTCAATATTGCCTTTGTATTCATTTGTACTAGATTGAAAAACTTCAAAAGGCACATACCCTAAATTAGATTCATCTACATGCATTCTGAATTTTTGAATGAAATCTGTTTTTGAAACAGGCAACTGTATAGTAAGATCTTTGATTAGATGTATTTTTCTTAAAAAATTATTCATGTCTTTTTATTGATTTGAAGACCAAATATAATATTATTAGTGAAATAACAAATAAGCCATAATAATTAATTAAAAAATAGAAAAATCAATATTCCACAAATGTCCCATCAGCTGGAATCGCAGTTTTTGATAAAAGATTATTTTCTGCTAATGCATTTTTTAATTGCTCTCTTGTTGTGGGGCAATGGTTTAAAGCTTCTAAATGATTTGCGAAGACTTTTCCCGGCGCAAGTGCAGTAAATTTTAAAATATCATTCATTCGCATTAATAAAGGCTGGCCAATATCTAATCTCGCAGTTCCGCAGGCGACAGTTGCAATATCGGGTTCAAATTCAACCAAAACTTTTTGTACATGTTCCGTGAAAACGGTATCTGAACTTATATAAATAGATTTTTCGTTGGCTAGCTCAATAAAAAATCCCATAACATTTCCCATTAATTTTGCTATAAAACCGTAACCATGAATGGCAGGAATTCCTGTTATTTTCCCGTCTAGAAAAGACTCAGGTTCCCAATAATTTAGAGTTTGAGTAATATTTAATCCTCTTTTTGTTAATTCTTTTTCAATTTGTACACTGCAGATTACCGGAATGCTTTTTCGTCTTAAAAAAACTTCACCGGCTTTGTCAATATGATCCGGGTGCAGATGAGTTATAATGCAATGCGTCACTCTGCTCAATATTTCTCTGCTGTTTTTTGGCAAAGAAACCAATGGATTTCTGTGAGGATTATATCTAAAAATGGTAAAGGGCGGAATCGTTTTTCTTTTTCCTAACATCGGATCAACTAAAATCACATGTTGCTCCGTTTCAATAACTAAAGTCGCGTTACGTAAATGATGTAATTTCATATCGGGGAAAATTAGAACTTAAAAATACGAAGATTTTTCAAATTTAATTTACAGTTTTTTCTTTATTTTTAACAGAATCGACGTTGATTGTGATATGAAACTTTAAGCTGTTTATTCAATCGAGAACCGAAACCCGATTCCGTGCAGATTTTCTATAGAAATTCCTTTTTCATTGGCTAAAATTTTACGCAAACGCGAAATAAAAACGTCTAAGCTTCTTCCCATAAAATAATCGTCGGTACCCCAAAGCGAAGTTAAAATTTGTTCTCTTTTTAAAACAGAATTTTTATTATCAAGAAACAATTTCAGCAATTCGGCCTCACGCTGCGTAAGGCTTATTTTTTCGTTTTCATTAAAAAGAATAAAATTGTTGGTATCAAATTGATACTTTCCAATTTCGTAAACTGATTTCTCGATCGGAATATTTTTCTGCGAACGTTTTAAGAAAATTTCAATTTTCAGCAGCAATTCTTCAATACTGAAAGGCTTTACCAAATAATCATCGGCACCCAATCGCAAACCTTTAATTCTATCTTCTTTTAAAGTTTTGGCAGAAAGAAAAATTATAGGGATATCAGTATTCACTTTTCTGATTTCAGTAGCCAATTCAAATCCATCCATTTTTGGCATCATGATATCGAAAATACAAATGTCAAAATTGTCTTTTTTAAAAGTTTCTAAACCCAGTTTTCCATCACAGCAATGCACAACTTCATAATGGTTTTGCTCCAAATTATCTTTGGTTAAAAATGCTAAAGTTTCATCGTCTTCGGTATAAAGTATTTTGAAGTGTTTCATTTTTTATAAGGAATTGACAAAGTTATAGTGATGCCGTTTTCTGGGTTATTTTCGGCTTTTATTTTCCAATTCTGAAGGTTGCAAATTTCTTTTACATAATATAAGCCGAGTCCAAAACCGTTTACTTCGTTGCTTTTTTCGTTTTGCGCACGGTAAAATTTATCAAATATAAAAGAAATATTTTTAGGAGAAATACCAATTCCGTTATCCACAAAAGCTAATTTTAAAATTTGATTTTCTACTGTTATGCGAATTAGAATTTCAGGTTTTTCATTACAATATTTTACAGCGTTATCTAATAAATTATAGACTAGATTATTAAAGTGAAAAACATCTGTTTCGATTTGATAATCAGCTGATAAAGTTTCAATATTAATAATGGCTTCAGGATATTTCAATTGAATATTTTCAATCGTTTCTCCAATAATAGGGACGATTAAAACTGTTTCTTTTTTTAGTTCTAAAGGAGCATAATCTGATTTGGCAATATTTAGAATCTTCTCAATATGATTGTTCAATTTGTGACTTTGATTGATAATAATATTGGTATATGTATGTAGTTTTTTGTCTTCCTTAATCGGGTTTTGTTCGCTTAAATATTTTGATGCAATCAAAATAGAAGACAGAGGTGTTTTAAATTCATGGGTCATATTATTAATAAAATCGCGCTGTAATTCAGAATATTTCTTTTGCTGTAAAAGTGTGAAAATGGAATAAACGTAAATCAGTAAAATCAAAATTAAAGCGATCGAAAGTACGAACCAAAAGCGCATCGAACTGAATAAATATGTAGTTTCGTTAGGAAAACGAACGGCAAAGTAATAAACCAGGTTTTTATGTTTTGGAAAATAAACTGTCTTTTTTGCTTTTCCTTTTTCAGATAAAGAAATGTAATTTCCATAAACCATTTCGTCGCTTTGGCAATTGTACATGGCGTACTCAAAATCGGTCGTAATATTCATTTTTTTGAATTCTGTTTTCAAATAGAATTCTAAAATATCCGGTTCAAAATCATTGTCAATGTTTACGATATAATAATCGTTGGCAATTTTCTGAATAGGATTTTGAGCCGGCAATTCGTGATTGGTTCCCTCGTATAATTTTTTAGCAACTTCAAGCAGTGCAATATGCGCCTTTTGGCTCAATTTTTTTTGCTCCAAAGTAAACGCCTCTTTTGTCCACAGCAATTGCGCCACCAATATGCTGATAATGGCGATTAATCCTAAAAGGATAATGCTGTTGAGTTTGTTTATTTTCAAGAAAAATGTCTTTTTTAAAATGTAATATTAATCAAATTTAGACTTAAAAACAGCTATTAACAAGTCGTTAACAAAGATTTGATAGCGGTTAACAGCGATTCGATTTTATCTAAGGTACTTTTGAAATACAAATTTCGAACTATAAACCATTAATACATATAACTATGAAAATTATTAAAATCTCGATGTTAGCTTTAGCTCTTGGCTTAATGTCTTTTTCAGCAATTGTTCCTGTAAAAACACTAGTTTCTAAAATTGAAGCAACAGCTTCAACAATTGTTTGGAAAGTAGAAACTGTTGATGTTGGAGAAATTCCACAAGGAACTCCAAAAGCAATTGTTTATGAATTTAAAAATAATGGTAAAACAGCTGTTGTCATTACAAACGTTCAAGGATCTTGTGGTTGTACTGCAACAGATTATACTAAGGAGCCAATTTTGCCTGGCAAAACTGCTAAAGTAACAGCAACATATAATGCGGCAAATAAAGGAGCTTTTACAAAAACAGTAACAGTTACAACAAGCGCTGAAACTGCTCCAAAAATCCTTACTTTAAAAGGAACTGTAATCTAAAAATAAAAGGTTGGTTATAAAGCGAAAAACTCCAAATATGTAATGTATTTGGAGTTTTTTTTATACTTAAACTGAAAGTAAATTCAGTTTAAAAATGGTATTGTAAAGGCAGTATTAATTTTCATGTAAAAGATTTGTTTTCAGTAAAACTTTTCTATTTTTATTAAAAATATTATTATGAAAATTTTCTATTCGCTCGTAGCTTTTATTGTTCTTTTTTTGGCTTTTTCATGTAATTCTAAATCAGAAAAAAAAGAAGATGCAAAGCAAACTGCAGAGAAAATAGTGCCGGAAATTAAAATCTTTATTGATAGTACTCAGGTTTCTAATTTTTATGCTACTTATCCAAAACTGAATAAATTTCAAAACGAGGTTTTAGCTTTATACAAGAAAAATAATTCGACTCAATTATGGCTGGACAATAAAGGCGTAGTCGAATTTGCCAATACATTATTTAATAAATATAAAAATTTAGAAGAAGAAGGTCTGAAAGCTAATTTTCCTTACAATGAAAAAATTAGTCCTGTCTTTGAGCAAATTGCCGAAAACAAATTATCTCAAAAGGATACTGATTTGATGATTACCAATTTATACTTTTACTATGTTCAGAAAGTTTCTGGAGTGGATGAAAAAACAACTAAATCATTAGAATGGCTTTTACCTCGAAAAAAAGTAAATTATCAGGTTTTTTCAGATTCGATTCATAAAAAATCGACGATCAGTGATGATAAAAAAAGCAAAATGTTCAGCCAGTATTACAAACTTCGCGATGCACTTCATGAATACAGACAAATCGAGAAAAAAGGAGGCTGGAAAAATATTGAAACAGCAGAAGATTTTAAAAGCTTTAAAAAAGGAGATTCTGCTGCTGCAATTGCACAAATCAGAGAAAGACTTTTTTTAACAGGCGAAATTAAGGAAAACAATAAAAGTTCTATTTATGATGATGCTTTGATTGATGCTGTTAAGGATTTTAAATTGCACAACGGGAATCTTGTAAACGAAAAAATCCTGCCAGAACATATTGCTGAAATGAATATTCCGGTTTCAGACAGAATTAAAACTATTATTGCAAACATGGAACGATGCCGATGGATTGATCCTGAACTTGAAAAAGGAAAAGAATTTATTGAAGTAAATATTCCGGAATTTAAATTATACTTGATTCGAAATCGAGAAATCGCCTTTGTTTCGCCAGTTGTTGTTGGAAAAGCAATGACTAAAACGGTTATTTTCAGTGGTATGATGAATAATATTGTCTTTAGTCCATATTGGAATGTTCCTACAAGCATTATCAATAAAGAGATAAAACCCGGAATGGCAAAAAATAAAAACTATCTGGCTCAAAAAAATCTTGAATGGAATAATGGCGCCGTGCGACAATTACCGGGAAAAAACAACTCGCTTGGTTTGGTGAAGTTTTTATTTCCGAATTCGAATAACATTTATCTGCACGATACGCCAGCGAAAAGTTTATTTGGAAGAGAAAGCAGAGCTTTTAGCCACGGTTGTGTACGTGTCGAAAAACCAAGAGAATTGGCTATCGAATTATTAAAACAAGATTCTAATTGGACACCAGCGCGAATTGATAAAGCGATGCACGCCGGCAAAGAAAGCTGGTACACACTAAAAAAGAAAGTTCCAGTGTATATTGGATATTTTACGGCTTGGGTAGACAGAAAAGGACAAATAAATTTCTACAATGACATTTATAAAAGAGATGAAAGCCTGATAAAATTATTGACGGAAGAGTAAAAAAACTTACAGTAATTTTCACGCAGATTTGACAGATTAAAGCAGATTTAATTAGATTTTATCAAGTTTATCACAATAAATAAATCTGCGTACTTTCTGCTTAAATCTTTTTAAATCTGCGTAAAAAAACTATTTACTCAAAACATCAATACATTTATAAAAACGATTAGTATAATGTTCTGTATCAAGTGAGGTAATCGTTACGCTATTTGCTTTTCCAGAAGAAGCATGAATAAATTTAGACTGCATGCCGTTGGCCTCGCAAATAATGCCGAGATGGCCAATAATTGTTTTGTCTTTGTATCCGTAAAAAACTAAAATATCTCCAACTTTAAAATCTTCTGGATTTAATTTTTTGCCAATATTTTTATATTCGCCTGAACTTCTAGGCAAGTTTACATCAAAATGATGAAAAACATAGCTGACAAATCCAGAACAGTCAAATCCTTTTTCAGGATCGCTTCCAGCATATACATAAGGTGTTCCTAAAAAGTTTTTAGCATATGCAGCAATTGAATCTCTTTCAATTTGCCCTTTCGTTGTGTTAATGGTGTAGACCTCTGTTTTGGTTTCTTTTTTGCAAGTGAAAGAAGAACATAAGATAGCTGAGAAAAATAATATGTAAAGGGTTGATTTCATTTTTTGTAAGTAATAAAGGGGTTTAATTTTATAAAGATAGGCCGTTGTTTTTGAATATCAAAGGAATGGTTTCTTGTGTTTTGTAAGAATTAGGAATAAAAACCTAAAAATTGATGTATTTATGTGGTGTTTTTTTATTACTTTTTGATGTTTTAGTATCTTTTTGAATAGTTTATTTCGGATATATTTGTGAATCACATTTATATTTTAACAAATAAATTATGTTTATCAAAAAAATAGCCATTTTAATTTTGTTTTTGATGATTTCAGCATTTTCTGTTTCTCAAAACAAAAGCAATACTTTTTTATATGCCGGCCGAGTTGAGAAACTTGAGAATAATAAAGTTATGCTCATCGGAACAGCTTCTTCGGTTTCATTTAATTTTACCGGAAATCAATGTGATATTTTTCTTCAAAGTGTTGATTCTTATGCACATCATAATTATGTTTCTTTAGTTTTAGACGGAAAATATATTGGAAAAATAAGAATTGAAAAAGGTGAAGTACAATCGTTTCCAATAAAATCAACTGCAGCTAAAAAAGTTCATAATCTCCAAATTTATAAGGATACAGAAGCACACACGGGAGGTGTTTTATTTGCTGGAACAACCGCAAAACTGACTTCAATTTCATCAAAAAAGAAAAAGAAAATCGAATTTATTGGAGATTCTATTACGTGCGGTGCTGCAAGCGATCCCTCAGAAGTTCCTTGTGACAAAGGCGAATATTACGACCATCATAATGGTTATTATGCATACGGGCCAACGCTTTCGAGAGCAATTGGCGCAGATTATTTGACCAGTTCTGTGTCTGGAATCGGAATGTACAGAAATTGGAATGATGAGAACAAAGACGAAGCCATAATGCCGCAAGTTTATGAGAATTTGTACTTGACAAAAGACGCATCAAAACCTAAATATGATTTTGCTTTTCAGCCAAATATTATCAGTATAGCTTTAGGAACTAATGATTTTTCGGGCGGAGACGGCAAAAAAGAACGCTTGCCTTTTAATTCAGAAAAGTATGTCTCAAATTACATCAACTTTATTAAAATGTTGTACACGCATAATCCAAAAGCACAGATTGTTATCACAAACAGCCCGATGGTAAATGGAGAAAGAGCAATTGTTTTTGAAGATTGTCTGAACAAGGTAAAAGCAGCATTTTCTTCTGATAAATCACACAAAGAAATTCAGATTTTCAAATTTAAGCCTATGACACCAAAAGGCTGTTTGGGACATCCTGATGTGGAAGATCAAAAGGTTATGGCTGATCAATATGCTCCGTTTTTAAAAAAGCTGCTAAATGAAAAATAATATATTTAAGTTTGTTTTCTTTCTGATGATTTCCACTACTATGATGGCAAACGTTTCTCTTCCTAATATTTTTGGCGATAATATGGTTTTACAACGCAATTCCGAAGTGAAAATTTGGGGTTGGGCAAATCCAAAAGAAGAAATCAAATTGGTTTCAAGCTGGAACAATCAAGAATATAAGATTGTCGCGAATAATCAGGCGCAATGGGAACTAAATATAAAAACTCCAGAAGCGGGTGGACCTTTTACTATTTCAATAAAAGGATATAACGAAATCATTCTTAAAAATATTTTAATTGGCGAAGTCTGGGTCTGCGCCGGACAATCGAACATGGAAATGTCGGCAAGCTGGGGAATTGATAATGGTGAAGAAGAAATGAAAAAGGCAACGGATTCTAATATTCGTTTTTTTACAGTTCCGAAATTAACTGCAACAACACCACAAAATAATCTTTTAGGAAACTGGACAGAATCGACTCCAGAAACTATGAAATACTTTAGCGCTATTGGCTATTTCTTTGCCAAGCGTTTGCGTGAAGATTTAAAAAATGTTCCAATCGGATTAATATCTTCAAACTGGGGCGGAACTCCTGCCGAAATCTGGATGCCGGAAGAAGTGGTAAATAATGATCCTGTTTTATTGGAAAATGCTAAAAAACTAAACGAACAGGAATACGGACCGCGCCAACCTGGAC
The DNA here is from genome assembly GCF_000708595.2 of Flavobacterium sp. KJJ. Taxonomy (GTDB): domain Bacteria; phylum Bacteroidota; class Bacteroidia; order Flavobacteriales; family Flavobacteriaceae; genus Flavobacterium. Next base: position 114,784 of record NZ_JARP01000005.1, read on the forward strand.
GTGCCTACAACGCTATGATTTATCCAATTGTCGGATTTAAAATTGCGGGAACTTTATGGTATCAGGGAGAGTCGAACGTTGGATCTTTGGTTTATGATAAAACATTGTCGGCTTTAATTACTTCGTGGAGAAAAGTTTGGAATGATGAATTTCCTTTTTACTTCGTTCAAATTGCGCCTTATAAAACAGGCAGTAATAATTTCTCTAATGTTGCTGTAAGAAATTCTCAAAGAAAAATTTTAAAAGAAGTATCAAAAACTGGAATGGTTCTGACTTCTGATATTTCGGATACAATTGATATTCATCCAAAAAATAAAAAATCAGTCGGAATTCGTTTGGCAAATCTGGCTTTGGCGGAAACATATAAAGTCAATTCAAATTTAGTAAATGGCCCTCTTTTTAAAGAAGTCAAAATTGAAAAAAACAAAGTGATAGTTTCTTTTGATTATGCTGATGGATTGTATTTTAAAAATAAAATTTCAAATCAATTTGAACTCGCGGGAGCAGATGGAGTTTTTTATCCAGCCGAAGCTTCAATCAAAAATAATGAAGTGATTGTGACAAGTAAAAAAGTTACAAGTCCGGCAAAAGTGAGATTTGCATGGGGAAATACAATACAGCCTGATTTGTTTAATAAAGCGAATTTACCGGCTTCTTGTTTTACGTCAGAATTTTAGATTTTAGTTCCGATCCCGAAACCTCGGGACGGGATAGATTTTAGATTTTTTGCGCAAAGTTTGTCATCCTGAGGAACGAAGGATCACACTCGGGATTCGCCAAAGATTGGGGATATTCTGTGTGTCCCGAAGCGTCGGGATAGTGCGATTTCTCCTTTCAGTCCAAATGACAAGATTGTGTCTTTGAAAACGTTCGCGTGAGGGATAGCAGTGGAAAGCCCACAGCCTGACGAAGGAAGTGCGAGGACTTGAAACGAATAGCCCGACCCGCCTTTTTCGGCGGGACACGCCCAAAGAAACCTTAGAATCTCAGCATCTCAGTACCGATCCCGAAACTTCGGGACGGGATAGCATCTTTTAAAAAAAAACTAACTAAACCACACATATGAAAAATAAAAAAATAATAACTATTGGGGTTTTTGCCCTTTTTACTGTTGGAAATATGAATGCACAAAAGAAGCCGTATCTGGATAAAAATAAAACTATTGAGGAAAGAATTGATTTGCTTTTGCCGTTGATGACTTTGGAAGAAAAAGTGGGGCAAATGAACCAATACAACGGTTTTTGGGATGTAACGGGACCAGCACCAAAAGGCGGAACGGCCGAATTAAAATACGAACATTTACGAAAAGGATTAGTCGGATCGATGCTGACGGTTCGTGGCGTGAAAGAAGTTCGTGCCGTACAGAAAATTGCGGTAGAAGAAACGAGATTGGGAATTCCGTTAATAATTGGATTTGATGTTATACATGGTTATAAAACGTTAAGCCCGATTCCGTTGGCAGAAGCGGCGAGCTGGGATTTGGAAGCGATAAAAAAATCGGCAGCAATTGCGGCAGATGAAGCTTCGGCATCTGGAATTAATTGGACTTTTGGACCAAACGTAGATGTTGCAAATGATGCCCGCTGGGGACGTGTGATGGAAGGTGCAGGAGAAGATCCGTATTTGGGCAGTAAAGTAGGTTATGCAAGAGTAAAAGGTTTTCAGGGAGAAACTGTTGCAGATCTTCAAAAAGTAAATACAATTGCGGCTTGTGCGAAACATTTTGCAGCCTACGGTTATGTTGAAGCTGGATTGGAATATAATATTGTGGATATCAGCAATTCTAAATTGTACAACTCGGTTTTGCCTCCTTTTGAAGCTACGGTTCAAGCGGGAGTTCGTACGTTTATGAACTCGTTTAATACCCTGAATGGTGTTCCAGCAACTGGAAATGCTTTTCTGCAAAGAGATATTTTAAAAGGAAAATGGAAGTTTGACGGATTTGTAATTTCTGATTATGCTTCGATTCGGGAAATGATCGCGCATGGATACGCAAAAGACGAAGCAGATGCAACTGCAAAAGCTGTAATTGCGGGTTCTGATATGGATATGGAATCGTATTTATATGTAGCAAAATTGGTTGATTTGGTGAAATCTGGAAAAGTGAAAGAAGCTTTGGTTGATGATGCTGTTCGCAGAATTCTACGAGTAAAATTTGAATTAGGATTATTTGATGATCCGTACAGATATTGTGATGAAAAACGCGAAAAAGAAGTTGTGGGAAGTAAAGCCAACAACGAAGGCGTTTTGGATATGGCGAAGAAATCGATTGTTTTATTGAAGAATGATAAAAACTTACTTCCGCTAAAAAAAGCAGGGCAGAAAATCGCTTTGATTGGCGCTTTGGCAAATGATAAAAACAGTCCGCTAGGAAGCTGGAGAATTGCAGCTGATGATAATACTGCAGTTTCGGTTTTAGAAGGAATGCAGCAATATAAAGACAATCAGCTGACTTTTGAAAAAGGAGTTGATTTATTAAAACAAAAAGTGACTTTCTTGACAGAAACAGTTTTCAACACCACAGATAAAAGCGGATTTGAAGCAGCTAAAACTGCAGCAAAAAATGCCGATGTTGTCGTGATGGTTTTAGGTGAATACGGTTTCCAAAGCGGGGAGGGAAGAAGTAGAACGGATCTTAACTTACCAGGTTTACAGCAGGAATTGTTAGAAGAAATCTACAAAGTAAATCCAAATGTGGTTTTGGTTCTGAATAATGGTCGTCCATTGAGTATTCCTTGGGCAGCAGAAAATGTTCCCGCAATTTTAGAAGCCTGGCATTTGGGAACTCAGACAGGAAATGCAGTTGCTCAGGTTTTATACGGAGATTATAACCCAAGTGGAAAACTGCCAATGTCGTTTCCTAGAAATGTAGGGCAAGTGCCAATTTATTATAACAAATACAGTACAGGAAGACCAATAGACAGTGATAAAAACGTTTTCTGGTCGCATTATATGGATGTGGAGAAAACGCCTCAATTTCCTTTCGGTTTTGGATTGAGTTACACGAAATTCGATTATAAAAACTTGAAATTGAGCAAAACCGCTTTTGCAAAAGGAGAAAAAGTTGAGGTAAGTCTTGAAGTAACGAATTCAGGAAATTATGATGGCAAAGAAGTAGTGCAGTTGTATATTCACGATGAATTTGCAAGTATCGTTCGCCCAATAAAAGAATTAAAAGGCTTTGAATTGGTGAATCTTAAAAAGGGTGAAACTAAAACGGTAAATTTTACTTTAACGGATAAAGAACTTGGTTTTTATGATAACGAAGGAAATTATTTAGTTGAACCGGGAACTTTTAAAATTATGGTTGGAGGAAGCTCTGATAAAGGTTTGCAAGGTGGTTTTGAGATAAAAGAATAGGTTTTTGTGAGGTGCAAAGTAGCACAGGTTCAAAGAAGCAAAGGTTTTTTTCGCCACGAATTCATTTTTGGATAAAAATCTTTGTGTCTTAGTGTCTTTGTGGCAAAACTTAGTATTTTTTTCTACCTTTAAAACCTATAAAAACTCCAACCATTAAATTAAAATAATGAAATATAACAGATGCGGAAAAAGCGGGTTATTATTACCTGAGATTTCTTTAGGATTATGGCACAACTTCGGTTCAGTAGATAATTTTGATAATGCGGAAAGTATTGCTGTAGAGGCTTTTGACAAGGGAATTACTCATTTCGACTTAGCAAATAATTACGGACCGGTTCCAGGTTCTGCTGAAACTAATTTTGGTAAAATTCTATGGCATAATTTTCAGGGGAATTTGCGTGATGAAATCATTATTTCTACAAAAGCAGGCTACACCATGTGGGACGGACCTTATGGCGATTGGGGCTCTCGTAAGTATTTACTTTCAAGTTTAGATCAGAGTTTAAAGAGAATGAAAGTTGATTATGTTGATATTTTCTATTCGCACCGTCCAGATCCAGAAACGCCGATTGAAGAAACGATGATGGCTTTGGATTATGCTGTGAGAAGCGGAAAAGCTTTGTATGTTGGAATCAGTAATTATTCAGCAGAGCAGACTCGAGTTGCGGTTGATGTTTTAAAACAATTGGGAACGCCATGTTTGATTCATCAGGCGAAGTATTCAATGTTAGAGCGTTGGGTTGAAAATGGTTTATTGGATGTTTTAGAAGAAAAAGGAGTAGGCTGTATCGCATTTTCGCCTTTGGCACAAGGACTTTTAACAGATAAATATTTAAACGGAATCCCTGAAAATTCCAGAGCCCATAACCCAAACGGACATTTGAAAGAAGATGAGGTTACAGCAGAACGCATTCAGAAATTAATGCAGCTGAATGAAATTGCTCAGAACAGAAATCAATCTCTGGCGCAAATGGCTTTGGCTTGGCTGCAAAAAGACAAACGAATTACATCTGTTTTAATTGGAGCTAGTTCTGTAAAGCAATTGTGTAATAATATTGATTGTTTGCAGAATACGGAGTTTTCGAATGATGAGTTAAATGCGATTGAGAAGATTTTATCTTGACTATATCAAACCTAACAGGTTTTAAAAACCTGTTAGGTTTCTATTTTTTTTTATTGAATAATCATCGCTAAACCTCCACCGCTTGCTAATCGATACATCAATTTCGTTGTCGAATCAACTGTAATGATTTCTCTTTTATAATCAGTTGCAGCTTTATCAGCATTTAAACCATCAGAGAAAATCTCAGCTTGGAATTTTTTGCCTTTTTCAAGGAAAGAAAAATCGATAGTAATATCTCTGGAATCCCAATTTGTGATGGCGCCTAAATACCAAGTACTGCCTTTTCTTCTGGCAATGGAAATGTACTTACCAACTTCACCATCTAATGAAGCGGTTTCATCAAAAGTGGTGGGAACTTTAGCAATAAAATCAGTGCTTTCCTGCTCTTTCATGTAAGCCGTTGGACTGTCGGCCATCATTTGAAGAGGCGCTTCAAAAATGGTGTAAAGTGCCAATTGATGACATCTTGTTCCTTGACTCATTGGAGTAGAATGACTTGGTTTGAATTCGCTTTTTGTAGCATTTCGCATTGCTCCGGGCGTATAATCCATTGGACCAGCCATCATTCTGATAAACGGAATGGTACAATCGTATAACGGAACATCATCATTTGGTGTCCATTTATTATTTTCTAAACCTTTAACGCCTTCAAAATTTAGAATGTTTGGGTAAGTTCGCTGAATTCCAGTTGGTTTGTACATGCCGTGGAAATCCAAAAGCAATTTATGATTCGCTGCTTTTTGTGCAATATCATAAACCGAATTGACCATTTTAGCATCATCACGATCAATAAAATCAACTTTAAAACCTTTTATGCCGAGTTTTGCGTAATTTTCAAAAACGCAGTCAATATTGTTGTTTAAAGCCATCCAAGAACTCCACAAAATAATGCCGACTTTTTTTTCTTTCGCGTAGGCGATTAAAGCTTCGAGATCGACATTTGGATTGTGTTTCATAATATCGGTTTCTACGCTCCAGCCTTCGTCTAAAACCACATATTCAACCTGGTTTTTAGATGCAAAGTCAATATAATATTTATAAGTCTGTGTATTAATTCCAGCTTTAAAATCAATGTTATAAATATTCCAGTCGTTCCACCAATCCCAGGCTACTTTTCCAGGTTTTATCCATGAAACATCTTTTATTTTGGATGGTTCAGCTAATTTTTGAACCATATCATTATTCGCTAAATCCGTATCATTTTCAGAAATGACAATTGCTCTCCACGGAAAACTTCTAGTTCCTTTGGTTTTAACCAAATAATCTGCTCTTTCTGTAATTAATTTGTTGAGGTAATTGAATCCGCCGTTGGTTTCCTTTAACGGATATTTAGAAAATCGAGATTCAAAACCAGAATTGTTTTTATTATTGGTTACAAACAATCCAGCGTAATTTTCCAGGTTTGCTTCTAGAAAAACGGCTTTTTTATGGTTTTTATAATCAATTAGAAAAGGTAAAAAAGCTAAAGTGTCTTTTTTGAATTCACTTATTTTCTTGTTTTCATAATGCGATTCAAATGAAGAAATAAACTGATCTTTCGGATTTCGTAAATCGCGGACATAAGGCATTAAAGTATTGTAATCCTGATCAAAGTTTAAAACCACTTCTTCAGATTTAACGGTAATATCCTTTTTCTTTTTAGTTATAAAACGATACGCAGCGCCATCATCAAAAACGCGATACTCAATGCTGAAATCATTTTTGAAGTTTAAAGTCAATTGATTGTAATTGTTTTGAACTGATTTCTTTTTGTACAAAGGTGTTTCAAAAGATGTATTTACAGTTTCCTTTTTTGAATTTAAAACAACAGCATTTTTTCCTAAAACAATGTTTTCGTCCAAAGTCATAGACATTTCTGATGGAGCCAAAATCACATCTTTTTCATGCAAAATTGTCCAGCTGATTTTATCATCAACATTAATTTTTACTTCAATTTTTCCGTTTGGGGATTTTACAGTGAAATCCTTCTTCTTCTGGGAAAAAGAAATGTTTAAGAAAAATAAAAACAGCAATATTGTTAGAGATTTTTTCATCAATTTTTGGTTTTTTTAGAGACGCACAGCTGTGCGTCTACGCCCAGTTTACGTTGTGTATATTCGTTGCACATAAGACGCACAACTGTGCGTCTCTACAGAAAATAGGGTTGAATAATTTTTTAATTCTTCAATTCTAGATTGTATTTCTTAACGATTTCAAGAGTAGACTTGTCGCCGTTAAAAACAGAATTCAAACCTTGTGGTTCTTGCGGAGGATCTGTTGTAAGTGGTTCGCCCGGATTCCATTTTCCCGTTTCATTAACGGCTTTTCCTTCACCGCCATATCCCCAAAAATTCGCTGCCTGTAATGGACCTCCATTTTTATGACTTTCGAGAACTCGTCCAAAAATATAACTGTAAAATTTATCTCTGTAGATTGAAGAAGCTCCTGCATTTAAGTTTTCATTTTCCCTCGGAAGACCAAATTCTTCAATAATAATTGGTCTTTTTAAATTGTTTGCCACTTTAATATGATCATCAATATATTTTCCGGCGTTTTCTAAGGTTGTAGGTAACATTTTTTCGGCATTATCTGCTTTGAACCAATTCCAGTTTTTTGGCCAGATATGCATCGTAAGATAATCGATATTCGGATTCAGATGCGTTCTTTCAAAGATTTCCATGCTGTCGTTTGAACTGTTTTTTCCTTCAGAACCTGTCGAAATCAAATGATTTTTGTCTAAACTGTTCATTAAATTTACAATATTATTTAGCCAAGCTGTAAATTTAGCTTCGTTTTCTGGTGTAAATGTTCTCGGCTCGTTCCCAACTTGCCACGCCATAATCGTATTGTCTTCGGTATATTTCTTTTTAGAATAAGCATTTGTACGGGTCATAATAAACTTTACATGATTTTCTAAAGCTTTCATACAAGGATCACAGCTATGAAATTGTGCTGTGTACGACATAAATTGTGGCCAAGTATTGGGAGCAATATTCGGAACCGGAATTGCGCCTTTGCCATTCCATTCTAAATATTGTGACATCCCGCCAGACCATTCCCAATTGTTTGTCAGGTACAAAACAGCGTACATTTTTCGTTTGCGCATTTCATTGATCAGGAAATCCAATCCGTCGAGTAAATCTTCATCGTATTTTCCTTGTTCGTACTGCAGTGCAGGGCGCACCGTAAAATCATATTTTCCGCCATCACCGCCAACTAAAATTCGTAAATTATCGATTCCGTTTTTCTGCATCAAATCTAGTTCACGCAAAAGTCTTTTTCTGTCGCCCACTTTTTTAGAAGCCAGCAAACTTCCGTACCAGTAATTGGTTCCAATGTACGAATAGGGTGTGGCGCCTTTGTAAAATTGTGTTCCTTTTACTGTAATTCTTTCCTGCGCTTGACAAGAAATCGCAGTGAAAATTAAAGCTAATGAGAGTGTTTTTAGAAAATATTTTGTCATGGTTTATTTTTTTAGGAGCTATTTACTCTCTATTTCAATTCTCTGAATAAGCTCTAAACAAGCGCGGCTGTTATGATATGGGCATTTCCAAAAACCGGCTTTGTCTTTTTTTATGATTGAATTATCACTGTAAATTCCCCAAAACCATTCTCCGTTTTGTTTGTCGAGAATGTGTTTTTTTATAAACTTCCAATTTTTGTAAACAATGTCTAAAAATTTTTCATCATTCGTTAATTGATACGCATTGTAAAAACCAATTAAAGCTTCGGCCTGAACCCACCAATGTTTTTCGGCAATTAATTCATTGTTTTTAGGATCTAATTCGTACCATAAACCCCCGTCTTTGTCCAAACCTTCTCGTGTAGCTTCTGCCATTTGAATGGCGTGTTTTTTATAATTGGCAATCAGTTTTTCATCTTCAGAAATTTCGGCGCATTGCAATAAAAGCCAAGCTGCTTCAATATCATGTCCGTATGAAATAACGTCTGGTTTTTCGTTCCATTCTTCATCAAAAAACAAACGTAAATGTCCGTTTTCAGTATTAATGAAATGCTCTTCAATTGTTTCAAGCAGCTCAATAATATCACTTTGCAGTTTGTTATCTCTCCAAACCTTAAACAAATTTGCATATGCTTCTACAATATGCAAATGCGTGTTCATGGTTTTTTTTTCGTTGGCGTCTTTATCGCTTAAGCGCAAATCTTTAATTAGTTTCCAATCACGAGAAAAAGCTTCGAGATATCCTTTATTTGCTGGATCGTAACTGTGTCTTTGTATTTGTAAATACAAATTTATAGCTATGTCTAAAGCTTTTTCCTCTTTAGAAATGGCATAATATTCAGATAATCCATAAATAGCAAAAGCTAAAGCATAAATTTGATTTTTAGTGTCTTTTGGTGTTTTGTCAACATTAATACTCCAAAATAAACCGCCCAATTCAGGATCATAAAAATATTTTGAAAGAAAGTCAAAAGCTCTTTCTGCTAATTTTTTATGTTCCTCATTTTTGGTAATCTGATAACTGGCTGAAAAAGACCATAGAATTCGTGCATTTAAAACAGAACCTTTTTCGGCATTTGCAATAAGATGTTCATTGAAATCGATTTGGCCAATAAATCCTCCATTTTGATTGTCAATAGTATGTTTTGACCAATATTTTAAAATAGAATCAAGTTCTGCTGACAGTTCAGATTTAAGTTGCTTTAGTTTTGACACGATATTTATATTGCGTTATTTTTTTCAATCTGGCTGATGATTGTTTTTACAGAACCTGCAGAAATAAAAGTATCTGAAGGAGCATTTGTAACATAATCAATTAGTTTTTCTACAGATGAAACGGCAACATGCATTCGAGTATCTGATGATGCGTAGTATACGTAAACTGTTCCGTCAGTATCTTCAATCCATCCGTTAGAAAATAAAACGTTTGATACATCGCCAACTCTTTCAATGCCTTCTGGACCCATAAAATGTCCGGCAGGAACGTGAGTTACTTTTGTAATGTCATGCAAATCGGTCATAAACATATATAAAGTATAGCGTAAGCCTGCTGCAGTATTACGAACTCCGTGTGCCAAGTGCAGCCAGCCTTTCTCTGTTTTAATAGGAGCAGGGCCAAGACCATTTTTCAATTCGTAAATCGTATGATATTGTTTGCCAAAAATGATTTTCTCCTCTTTTACAACTGGGTTTGTCATATCTTCAACATAACCTAAACCAATACCACCGCCCGCACCAACATCGATAAAGCCATCTTGCGGACGTGTGTATAATGCATATTTGCCATTTACAAATTCTGGATGCAAAACGACATTTCGCTGTTGTCCGGTATTCGAAATTAAATCAGGAAGTCTTTCCCAGTTTACTAAATCTTTAGAACGTACAATTCCTGCATTGGCTACGGCAGAACTTGTATCTCCTTTTGGAGCTTTTGGATCTTTTCTTTCTGTACAAAAAATTCCGTAAACCCAGCCATCTTCGTGGTTAATTAAACGCATGTCGTACACGTTTGTGTCCGGTTCTTCGGTTTGAGGAATTACGCATGGCTTTTCCCAAAACTTAAAGTTGTCAACTCCGTTTGGACTTTCCGCAATAGCGAAAAAAGACTTTCTGTCAATTCCTTCAACACGTACAGCAAGAAGGTATTTTCCGTTCCATTTCATTGCGCCAGCGTTAAATGCAGCGTTCATGCCAATTCTTTCCTGCAAAAACGGATTTGTTTTTTCGTTCAAATCAAAACGCCAGTTTAAGGGGATATGAGATGCTGTAACTACGGGGTTTTTATAGCGTTGATAGATACCGTTTCCAGCATTTTCTTCTGGAGCATTTTTTTGCTCTATCAGTGTTTTATGTTCTTTCTCTAATGCTACTTTTCTATCCTGAAATGTAGTTGAAGTGGCTATTGTTGTCATATTCATCGATTTCTGTATCTGTATATTTTTTAATTTGTCTGGTCTCTTTTTTCATTTAAATCCTGTTCAATTATTTGAAGTTTTTCTTCAGATAAGGGATAAAATAGGATAAAAATTACTGATATTAAAGCGGCTGCAGCCGGGAGAATACTTAGCATTAATTGAATTCCGTTTTGCGCAACAGCAGTCTGTTCGACATTGGCTTGAAAACCATAATATCCTAAAAGCCATCCGGCTCCAGCTCCTCCGATAGTCCATCCAAATTTTTGTGACATAGAAGAAGCGGAGAAAACTAATCCAGTAGCTCTTCTTCCTTGTTTCCATTCTGAATAATCCGCGCTGTCAGCGTACATCGACCAGATTAAAGGAAAAATACAACCCGCACAAATGCTGATTAAAACCTGAAAACTCAGAATTAAGAAAATATCTTCTTTCCCGAAAAAATAGAAAATTAAGCTCAAAATTGCGGCTAATGCCATCGCACCAAAAAAGGTTTTCTTTTTGCCAATTTTATTTGCAATTGGCGTGGCAATAATAACCCCGATGATGTTTGCAGCCTGGCCTAAAACCAAATAAATTGAAGTTGGCGTCATGTGAAAATCAGTTCCGAAAAGCGAAAAATCAAAGTTTATACTGCTGCTTACAAAATATTTAAAATAATAAACTGCAGCACCATCACGGATCGAGTTAAATACCAAAGCGCCAATTCCAGCACCCAGTAAAATCCACCAAGGTTTATTTTTTAATAAGTCTCTTAAATCTTCTTTTAAATTTGACTGTTCATCAGAGATTGGTTTTACTCTTTCTTTCGTAAAGAAAAAACAGCCCCAGAAAAAAGCAGTAGTAATAACTCCAAAAACCGTAATTGTGGTTAACCAGCCCGATTTAGAATTTAGGCTTCCGCCGAAGTAATTTACCAAAGGTTCAATAAGCCAAAGTGCCAATAAACTTCCTCCGAAGGCGAAAACCATTCGGTATGATGACAACGTATTTCTTTCTTTTCTGTCAGATGACATGACGCCCAAAAGCGATGCATACGGCACATTGATTAAGGAATAAATCATCATCATGGCGGAATAGGTTACATACGCATAAATTATTTTTCCTTTTTCGTCAAAGTCAGGTGTATAGAAAGTTAAAACTCCAATTACGGCAAAAGGCACGGCAACCCAAAGTAAATAAGGCCTAAATTTTCCCCATTTGCTTTTTGTTCGGTCAGCAATAATTCCAACGATCGGATCAAAGCAGGAATCCCAGATTCTAGTAATTAAAAACATGGTTCCTACAACAGCAGGTGCCAATCCGAAAACATCGGTATAGAAAAATAAAAGGTACATGCTGAAAATCTTCCAGAACATCGAAGATGCAGCATCTCCAAGACCATAACCTATTTTTTCTTTTAAACTAATTTTGTCTTGCATTGGGTTTTTTTTAAGGTTTTAATTTAGTTTGGTTATTATTTTAATACTTTTTTAATGTCTTTTTCAAATAATGTTCTGTCGAGATTATAAAAATCAACAAAATCTTTTTCACTCACTTGGCCTGAAAACGGAGCGTAATAATGCATTTTTTGTTCTTTTTCCTGCCATCCATGGTTTCTCCATAGCAGAACATAAGATATTTTATAATCACCAATTGCTTGGGTCAAAGTTCCTGTCCACCATTTTGGGTCGGGAACAGCCTCATAACCTGCTTCTGCAACAGCAAATAATTTGTGTTTTTCTATGGCAATTTCGTTTAAAATTTTAAGTTGATTCTGCACTTCATTAATAAATTTTTTGCCTTCTTTGTCGTCATTGTTCTGATACGAATCAAAACTTAAAATATCGGCAAAATTATCACCCGGATAATTGGCTAAAAAATCTTCTTTTGAGTTGAAACTGCTGGTGTTGTAAATGTAAATTAAATTATGGACACCTTTTTTCTGAAGGTATTCAAAAGTAAATTTCCATAAAGCTTTAAAGTCTTCTGGCGTCGCATTTCCTTTTCCCCACCAAAACCAGCCTCCGGTAAGTTCGTGATATGGTCTGAAAAGAATCGGAATGTTTTTTCCTTTTTTATCTTTTAAAGAAAGAAGATAATTTGAGGCTTTATCGAGCCAAGAAATGAATTTTGCGTGATTTTGACCGCCTGGCAAAACCGTTTTTATGGCATTTGGCGTGTTGTCCCATGCATTTTTTCCGGTTGCAGGATTATCAAAATGCCAGCTTATTGTGCATATTCCGCCTCTCTCATTGGCTTCTTCGATGTATTGTTTCATTTTGTCAAACGGAATCCCATCGATATTTTTCTTGTCATCTTTTTCTAAACCTGCGATATCCCAGCCATAAACTGCAGGATAATCGCCAACAACATCTTTTATATCGCTTCGGCCGTTTTCATATTTCCAGTTTACGCCGTATGCCAGATCATCCTGATGACCAAATAAATATCCTTTTTGTGTTAATTGGTTTAGTTTTTTATAAAGAGAAACGGTTTCAGCTGTTGCTTTTTTATCTGATAATGACAAATTAGTATTAGCAACAATACCTTGAGAGGAACATGAAGTTCCTATAAATACTGTTATGAAGAGGGATAGTATGTTTTTTTTCATTAGGATTTTTATTGTTTTTCAGTCACATAACTGCAAATTCACAAAGTTAGAAGCCAGTGTTTTGTAAAATTTCCGATCTGTAATTCAGTACTGTTTTTACGCTAAAATTATTAAAACGCTAAAAAGATATTGTATTAAAAATGATTAATGTTTATTATTAATATTCTTTTTGTAAAAATGATAATTCTATTTTTCAAAGATAATCGGATGTTTATCGTCTATTTAATATTATTTTATCAATTATATATCATATTATTGCAAATAAAAATCTAAATATCACTTCATAATACACTTTTTAAGATGAGCAGTTCTAAAAATTTTTATAGAGAAATCGCACCGCTTGCAGCTGGAGACAGTTTTTTGGTTTTCGACAGGGTTAAAGATAGTTTTGATTTTCCGGTTCATTATCATCCAGAATTTGAAATTAATTTTATTTTAAATGGAAAAGGAGTAAAGCGTGTTGTTGGAGATAATATTGAAGAAATCGATAATGTTGAATTGGTTTTAATTGGACCAAATTTATACCATGGCTGGGAATTGAATAAATGTACAAGCAAAAAAATTCATGAGATTACCATTCAGTTTCATAATGATTTATTTCATGAATCTCTTCTTTCGAGACGAATTATGAACCCAATTCGAGATATGTTTAATCGCTCTATTCACGGAATTTTATTTTCTAAAAAAGTAGCCGAAGAATTAACTCCAAGACTTGTAAGGCTTTCTAAATTAGACGGTATGGATTATTTTTTAGAAATCACTTCCTTATTGTATGATCTTGCAAATTCGAGAAATCAGCGATTGCTTTCGACTTATACAGTAGATTATGATACGTTTGATGATTATGATAAAATGAAATTAGTATATGAATATGTGCAAAAACATTTTGCAGAAAAAATCACTTTAGAAGATGTCGCGAATGTGGCGAGTATGTCGATAATTTCATTTAACAGATTTATTAAAAAACGAACCGGTAAAACTTTTGTCAATTATATAAATGACATCCGAATTGGATATGCGGCGCGCTGGCTTGTAGAAAAAGATATGAGTGTTTCTGAAGTTGCATTTAAATCAGGCTTTAATAATATTGCAAACTTCAATCGTAGTTTTAAAGCTATTAAAAATTGTACTCCGAGTCAATATAGAGAAGATTTTTCTGGATTAAAGAGAATCTTATAGTGATACTTTTTTTGCATAAACAAATATTATTTTTAACGAAATCGTTTGATTTTTAGTAAATTCATTAATTTTTATTTATAATTCTTGATGATTTAGGGGAGTACTATTGCGAAATGTGTAATTTTTCATGTATTTTATTTTCATATGTGTTTTTTTAAGATGATATAGTAAAAATATTATCATTAAATGATATAATACTATCGATTTAATGTTTTGTTCTGTTATAGATTTGTTAAATAATTTAGAAAATAAATAATACCCTTTATTACTTGATTATAAGTAAACAAATTTAAACCAACCAAACATTTATTATGAAAAAACTAATGACTAACTTTATTCATTGGAATGCTAACCACAGAGCAATTCCTTTGATCTTATTCTTGTTGCTGACTAGTAATTTTATTACTGCTCAAGTAAAAGTATCAGGAGTAGTCTCTGATGAAAGAGGACTCTCTATTCCGGGTGCGAATATTTCGATTGAAGGTTCAAAAACAACAGTTTCGACTGATTTTGATGGAAAATATACAATTGACGCTCCTGCAAATGCTACTCTAGTGTTCACATTTATTGGATTTATTACAGAGAAAGTACCTGTGGGAGGAAAAAAAACTATAAATGTAGTTTTAAAAACAAATGCTGAAGACTTAAAAGATGTAGTTGTAATTGGTTACGGAACTCAAAAAAGAAAAGATGTAAACAGCGCGATTTCTAGTATCAGCTCAAAAGATATTGAAAATTTAAAAGTAGTTTCTTTTGACCAAATGATGCAGGGTAAAGCTGCCGGAGTTGTCGTAAGCAGTAATTCTGGTGAGCCAGGAAGTAACGTTTCTGTAAAAATTAGAGGTGTTTCTTCTTTAACGGGAACAAATGAACCTTTGTATGTAATTGATGGTGTGCCAATTTCTGGTGATGCAAGAAATTCATCTACATCTGGACGAAATGCATCAGGAAATTCTAATTTTTCTAATGCTGGTAATATTACACAAAGTCCTTTATCACTAATTAACCCAAGTGATATTGAATCGATTGACATTTTAAAAGATGCCTCTGCAACAGCAATTTATGGTTCTCGCGGTGCAAATGGTGTTGTAATTGTAACTACAAAATCTGGTAAAAAAGGTACAGGGAAATTATCTTTCGAAAATTCTTACTCAATAAGTAATCTGCCTAAAAAATTGCATTCTATGAACTTGCAACAATATGCAATACATCAAAATGCTTTATCAGATGTTTATGATCCTACATCTAAACGCCCTGAATTTGCTCATCCTGAACTTTTAGGAGAGGGAACAGACTGGCAAGATGCTATTTATGAAACAGGAATTATGACTTCAAACCAATTGTCTTTTTCTGGAGGTAAAGAAGGTGTAAATTATTACGTATCTGGCGGTGTCTTAAATCAAGAAGGTATTGTGATAGAATCTGGTTTTAAGAGATATAATTTTAGAACAAATATTGATGCAAAGGTTAATAACTTCATCAAAGTAGGTGTTAATATCAGTGGCGCTATTACAGATGAAAAATTAACATTAAACGGTCAGTTTAACGGAGTTGTTGCTACTTCATTATTAGCGACACCAGATGTTGCAGTTAGAGAATTATCAGGTGCTTTCGCAGGGCCTCCTGCTGGTGGTGCGACTTCATTTGTAAATCCGGTTGCTACTTCTTTACTAGGTTCAAATACATTAGTCAGAAAAAACTATTCTGGAAATTTCTATACTCAAATTGATTTATTTAAAGGTTTAGATTATCGTTTTGAGGCTGGCGGTTATATATATGACAATTTAGGACAGCAATTTGATCCTATGTATTCTTTAGGAAATGCGGTAAAAAGTTATGCGAATTTATATTACAGACCATCTAGCGGTAACTCTTGGAACTTAAAAAACATGCTTACCTATAGAAATACTATCGGTAAACATAATTTTACAGTTTTGGCTGTGCAAGAATCTAACAGAGCACATTGGGAAGGTTATTCTATAACTGGTTACGGATATAAAGATAATAATGATAAATCACTTGCCGCTTCAGATTTGTCTAAAGCAGTTACCAGCGGTGTATATTCTGGAACTCAAACCTTAGCTTCTTATTTAGGAAGGGTTGTTTACGATTATGCTGATAAATATTCCGTTTCAGCTGCCGTAAGAACAGATGGATCTTCAAAATTCTTTGTTGGAAATAAATGGGGCGTTTTTAGTTCAGTTGGCGGTTCTTGGAAACTTTCGAATGAGAGTTTTATGGAAGACACTAAAAAATATGTTGATGGTATTAAACTTAGATTTGGCTGGGGACAAACAGGAAACAATCAAATTGGTAATAATTTATATGATTCTAATCTGCATTTGGTTAACAGTACAATGGGAACTTCTTATTTGCCATCGAACACGCCAAATAAAGATTTGAAATGGGAAACTCAGGATCAAACCAACATTGGATTGGATTTTACATTATTTAAATCTAAACTTTCTGCTTCTGTAGATTTGTATAAAAAAGTTTCAAAAAATTTCTTGTACCAAGTGCCATTGCCAAACTACCTTTCTGGTGGTGGCGATTACGAGGGAGGAGTAAATCCGCCGTACTTTAACCTTGGAAGCATGCAAAATAAAGGTATCGAGATTACACTTGGATACACAGAGAAATTCACGGAAAATTTTTCTTGGAATGCTAATTTAAACTTTACGAAATACGAAAATGAAGTTACTAATATGGCAGGATTAAACATTGTAAAAACAATGAATACACTTGCTTATAATACAGTAACAGTTTCAAGAACCCAAGAAGGTTTGCCAATTGGTTCTTTTATAGGTTATCAAGCTTTAGGAATTTATAGAACAGATGATGATTTGTTAACTTACGGGCATTCAGATGCTACAGGCACTAAAGTAGTTTTGAAAAACGGAACCAATTCATTATTGCCAAGCTTTCAAAAAGGAGATGTTATTTATAAAGATCAAAATAATGATGGTATTATCGACTTAAAAGATTTAGTTGCCATTGGAAATCCAAACCCTAAATTTACTTATGGATTTACAAATAATTTCAAATATAAAAATGTCGATTTGTCTATTTTTATTCAAGGAACAGCTGGAAATAAGTTAATGAATTTAACTCGTTTGTCTGGAACAATGAACAGCAACTTGGGAACAAACTATCTGACAGAAGCAGCAGATTTTTATTCGCCTTCAAATCTAGATGCATCTTTGCCAAGACCATCAACTTATGATAATATCAACAATGCGATATCAACACGCAATATTGAGGACGGATCTTATTTGAGAATTCAAAATGTCACTTTAGGGTATTCATTGCCATCTGATATGATTTCAAAACTAAAATTATCAAGATTGAGACTTTATGCTTCTGGACAAAACCTATTTACGTTTACAAAATACACAGGTTATGATCCTGAAGTAGGTTCTTTTAACCAAGACGCATTACTGTCTGGTGTCGATAACGGACGTTACCCAACGCCTAGACAAATAACGTTTGGTTTTAATGTTGAATTTTAATACGAATTAATATGAAAAATATACTAAAAATAAACGGTGTTGTTGCTATGGCAATGCTGCTGTTAATCTCATCATCTTGTTCTCAGGATTTTATCGAAGTGCCTGCGGAAGGAGCGCCTACCATTGGTAATTATTACGATTCAGATACAAAATTGGATAACGCCAGTAACGGATTATACGGTATTGTATGGTTTAATATGAATAAATCGGCTTTTTATGGTATTACAGATGTAATTTCTGGTAATATGTATGCCAGTCAATACAATGATTTCGGGAAATTTACCGATTTAAGTTTTACTAATTCACAAGCTTTTATTTCTGACGCTTGGAGATCTTGTTTTGGAGCTATTGCAAATTCTAATGCTTATATTAATAATTTGCCGCAAAGTGTTGGTCCAAATGTTAGCAAGGAAGCTTTGAATAATGCTTTGGGAGAATCGCATTTCATTAGAGCTTTTTCATATTTCTTTTTGGTAAGATTATGGGGAAATGTGCCAATCATCGAAAACAATGCTGATTATTCTAAAAACTTTGTTATTCCAAGTAATCCTACTGAAGATGTTTATAAGTTTATAGAAAATGACTTAAAATTTGCTATTGCTAATTTAAGGGTTAAAAACAGAGGTGGCGATTATGCTGCAAACGCACACGTGTCAAGCGGATCAGCGAAAGCTTTTTTAGCAAAAGTGTATTTATATGAGAAAAAATATGATTTAGCAAGAGCTATGGCGCAAGAAGTAATAAACAGCGGCGAGTTTAAATTGTTAGGCGGCGATGAGTTGCCAACAAAATCTTTTGCTGATTTATTTTTGCAAAAAAATAATAACAATGAAGAGTCGATTTTTTCATGGCAATGGACAGGTTCTGGAACTTACTTTGAAGGGAATTTCTCGAATACATTATTTGCTCCAGAAAACAGATTGGTTGAAACTACTTATTCAGGACAAATAGCGCCATCGCAAGATTTAATCCATAATGTTTTTGAAAATGGAGATAAAAGAAGAATTGAAACTTTTATGCTTCCTGGAGATTTTTATCCAAATCTGACGTATGCCAAAACACTTGATGTTGATTCGCCACTTATTTTAGGATACACATTTGCATTAGAAAACGAAGCTCAAAACTCAGGTGCCGGATTGAAAAAATATGTAATCGGAAAAGAAAACCTGCCAATTACAGGACCTTTCAATGCTCCATTTAATGGAGAAAGCAGTATGAATAGTTATATGATGCGTTATGCCGAATTATTATTAATTCATGCAGAAGCTATTTTAGGCGGACAATCAGGAAGTACTTCAGATGCAATGGCACTAAAATCTTTCAATGCAGTTCGAAAAAGAGCTGGTCTTCCTATAAAAGCATCTATTACTTTCGATGATATTTTTAAAGAAAGACGTGCTGAATTAGCTTGTGAAGGCGATTATTATTTTGACTTAGGGCGTTTGCCATTTGCAAAAGCGAAAGCGATATTAGAGGCTCAAAATAGAGGTGATAAAGAAACAGAGAAACACATTTCGATTTCTGCAACAAACCTTTTATTGCCTTATCCAGCTGATGATTTGATTAAAAATCCAAAATTAACAGAAGTAGCACCGTATACTTTTAAATAATTTTTAAAAATAAAAAGATGAAAAATATAAAAATTGTTTCGTTTACAGCATGTATAGCATGGGTATTAACCTTGCTGGTTTTTACTTCATGCTCAAATGATGATAGCAGCGCATCAGTTTATACTGGCGCGCCGGTTATAGAATCAGTATCGCCTTCAGGTTATAATGTAGATGGAAGCCTGAAACCATTAACACCGGTTACTATTGGCGATCCAAAAAACTATTATGTCATTCACGGAAAAGGATTGTTGTCAACACAAAAAATCTATTTTAATGATTTTGACACTTATTTCAGGCCAACTTTTGTAACAGATACCGATATCATTGTATTGATTGATGAAAATACACCATATGCAAATGCTTCCAATCAATTAAAAGTTGTCACAAATAGCGGAACTGCAGTTTTTGATTTTAAAGTAGCGCCTCCAGTACCAACATTTACAAGCTTTAATTATATAAATTGTACAGAAGGTGATCAGGTAACTATTAAAGGTAAATATTTCTTAAATCCTATTGTTACGCTTGCAAAAACAGCCACAGAGCCAGAAGTTCCGGTTACTGTAATATCATCAACTCTTGAAGAGATTGTGGTTAAAATACCTGCTAATGCAAATTATCGAAATCTTGCTGTTACTAATATTTCTGGAACTGCAACTTCACTTGAAGCTATAGGAACAGCTTTATATGATGATAAGTTATACGGAATGGAATGGGGCGGTCCTTGGTCAGGAAAAGGAGTTAATTTCGATTTTGACGGAGATTCATATCAAGGCGGTAAATCTTGGCAATGGGTTTTTGGTGGCTGGGATGGCGGAAACTGGGGCTTTAACGTTGATATGACACGTTATAAAGCCATGAGAATCGCTGTCAAAGGTGCTAAAAACGGTCAGGTTAACTTTAGTGTAAATGGCGGCGCAAATTATGTAATTCCGGTTACTACGACTTGGGTTTATATGGAAATCCCATTGAGCAAGCTAGGAAATCCTTCTAGCGTTACTATGCTTACGTTTCAAGAATCTAATAATGATGGCGGTAATACCGTATTGTTTGATGACATAGGCTTTGTATTAAAATAGAAAGTATCTATTTATTTTGAGTTTTGTTCAAGTATTCCCTAATCTATCCATTAGGGAATACTTTTTTAATATAATTAATTATTGAATTTTTAATAATGAAAAAAATCATTTTAGCACTTGTATTGAGTATTTCTGGTTTCGGCTTTAGCCAAGGAAATACACATACTCAGAAAGCAGGAAAATTTGAAGGTTTAGCGATGACACCACCAATGGGATGGAATTCGTGGAATACTTTCGAAACAAATATAGATGAGAAATTAGTAAAAGAAACCGCAGATATTATGGTTTCATCTGGAATGGCAGCTGCGGGATACAATTATATAGTTTTAGATGACGGCTGGATGACAAAGGAACGTGATGCTAATGGAGATTTAGTTCCAGATCCTGCAAAATTTCCAACTGGCATGAAAGCGTTAATTGATTATGTCCACAGCAAAGGTTTGAAATTTGGTTTGTACAATTGTGCAGGAACGCAAACTTGTGCCGGTTATCCTGGAACACGTGGTTACGAATATCAAGATGCTCGTTTTTATGCTAAACTAGGAATCGATTTCTTAAAATACGATTGGTGTAATACGCAGGGAATTACAGCTAAAGAAGCCTATACGACAATGAGCAACGCACTTAAAACGGCTGGAAAACCAATTGTATTCAGTCTTTGTGAATGGGGTGATAACCAGCCTTGGGAATGGGGAAAACCAGTTGGAAATCTTTGGCGAATTTCTGGAGATATTTATCCTTGTTTTGATTGTGAATTTAAACATGAAGAAGGAAATTGGTCTTCTTGGGGATTTATGAAAATTATCGAAATGAGAAAAGATATCCGTAAATATTCTGGTCCGGATCATTGGAACGATTTTGATATGATGGAAGTTGGGGACGGAATGACAAATACCGAAGATAAAGCACACTTTACAATGTGGTCGATGATGGCATCTCCATTAATTGCGGGAAATGATTTTAGAAAAATGTCAAAAGAAACATTAGCCATTTTAACCAATAAAGAGTTAATTGCAGTTAATCAAGATAAATTAGGAATTCAAGGGTTTAAATATTTGACAGAAGATGGAATAGAAGTTTGGGCGAAACCCTTATCTGATGGAAACTGGGCGATTACTTTTTTGAATAGAAGCGATGTGACAAAGAAAATCAATTTTGACTTTAAAAAGAATACTATTAAAGATGCTGATTTTGGTTACGAAGCGGATTTTAATAAGATGACTTATAAAATAAAAGATCTTTGGAGAAATAAAGAAATCGGAAATACTAAAAAGAATTTTGTTTCAGATCTGGCTTCTCATGATGTGATTACGTTACGATTAATTCCTTAAACCTGAATTTATGAAATCAAAAGCACTGTTTTTTACTCTTATATTGTTACTTGTGTTTGCTTATTCAAAAGCTCAATTTGTAAAACACCACGGACAGCTTAGTGTTAAAGGAACGCAGTTAACAGATCAAAATAATGAACCGATTGTATTGCGCGGTATGAGTTTTGGATGGCATAGTATGTGGCCGAGATTTTATAATGAAAAAGCCGTGGACTGGTTAAAGAAAGATTTTAATTGTAATGTTGTTCGTGCGGCAATGGGCATCGAACTCGGAACAATGTCTTATAAGAAAGAACCGAAGTTTTCAAAAGAAAAAATTGAAGCTGTTATAGACGGAGCCATAAAATCAGATATATATGTTATTGTTGATTGGCACAGTCATAACATAAATCTAAAAGAAGCAAAGGAATTTTTTGCAGAGATGTCTAAAAAATATGCCAAACATCCGAACATTATATATGAGGTATTTAATGAGCCTGATCAAGAAAGTTGGCAAGAAGTAAAAGCTTACTCCGAAGAAATAATCAAAGTAATTCGGGATAACGATCCTAATAATGTAATTTTAGTAGGTTGCCCTCATTGGGATCAAGATATTAATCTTCCAGCAGCTGATCCTATTATGGGCTATTCTAATATAATGTATACAATGCATTTTTATGCGGCAACACACGGCAAAGAACTGAGGGATAGAACAGATGCAGCAATCAAAAGCGGTTTGCCTGTTTTTATTTCTGAATCTGCTGGAATGGAAGCTTCTGGAGATGGACCTTTAAATAGTAAAGCATGGCAAGAATATATCGATTGGATGGAAGCTAGAAAATTAAGCTGGATTACTTGGTCTGTTTCTGATAAAGATGAAACTTGTTCTATTCTGAAAAAATCAGCAAAATCAGAAGGAAAATGGAAAGATGAAGATTTAAAGGAAGCGGGATTAAAGGTTCGTGAGTACTTAAGAAGATATAATACTCAAAAATAATTTATATATATTAATAGTTATAAAATCCTATTCAATTTTGAATAGGATTTTTTTTTAAGCTAATTTTTGACTTATTCATCTGCTCTTTATGCATAAGTATTGATTTGTTTTTGTAAGAATTTTGATTGTTTGAGTTATTGAGTATTTTATAATGAATATAATATCTTTAAATTTGTATTTTATTTTTAAATTTTAAAACACCCCTAATTTTTATAGGGGTGTTTATTTTTTTAGACGTTTTATAATTATTTTTTATCCATTTTAGTAAAAAAATTTAGTTAAAACCCTTCTATTTTATTGGTAATTGGTAAAATTGGGTTGTTGAATTTTCAAAAATAAATCGGTATTAATGTCAAATCCTGATTATTGTTAATTTAATTTTTGTAATCCATAATTCTTTCCGAAAAACATCAAAAAAGTACTTTTCAATTCTTTTACTCATACAAAAGTTAATAAATTCGCTAATGAAAATGAAGAGGTTTTAGGGGGAGATTATTAGGTTTTAGAAGTGTCATATACTAGGTAACTACAGATATATAAAGATTAACTAACCAGAATCAATTAATAACTAAAAACCAATTTACACATGAAAAAAGTATTACACGTTGTAGCCGCTATGTTAACAAGTTCTTTTGCTTTTGCTCAAGATGATACTGAAACTACTGCAGTTGTACCAGCAACTACTTGGGGAGGATCAGCAGATGCGTACTATAAATATGATTTTTCAAAACAAATGAATGGATTAACGAGCTTTACCAACTCTCAAGATTCATTTGAACTAGGAATGGCTTCGATAGAAGCAGGTCATACATTCGGAAAAGCCTCAGTTTTTGTAGACTTAGGATTTGGAAAAAGAGCGGGAGAATTTTCATATAATGAAACAACAGATAAGGATATAACAGCAAAATTTTTAATTAAACAATTATTTTTTACCTACCAGATTACAGATGAATTTAAAGTTGTTGCAGGTAGTTTTGGTACACATATAGGATATGAAGTGTTAGATGCTGTAGATAATAAAAACTACAGTATGTCATATGCGTTTTCATACGGGCCATTTTTTAACACTGGGGTAAAAGCGCAATACACGTCTGGAAAGTTTACGGCGATGTTTGGTATAACAAATCCTACTGATTTTAAATCGGCTATGGATGCTGGATCAACACAAAAAACGTATATAGGACAAGTTGGATACATTGGTGAAACAGGAAGTGCATATTTGAATTTTACATCAGGAAGCAGTAATCCAGCATCTGATGAAAATAAATCTCAAATAGATTTAGTTGCTTCAAAAACAATTAGTGATAGTTTCGGACTTGGATTGAATGCTACTTATGCTAAAACTAAAAATGATTTTGACAGCACTTTAGACGGTGAGTGGTTTTCATTAGTAGGTTATGCTAATTATTCATTTAGCCCATCATTGCTTTTAGCATACAGAGTGGAGTATTTTGATGCTAAAGATGCAGCTCCTAGTTTAGGGACATTAACTGGATCTAGTGTTTTTGCTAACACTGTTTCGTTAAATTATAAAGTTGGAAAACTAACAATTATACCAGAGTTAAGATACGACGCTGCTTCTGAAGATATCTTTTTAGATAGTGACGCGCTTCCAACAGGAGGATCATTCTACGGATTAATTGCTACAACATACTCTTTCTAGAGATAAAGATTGATATTTTTTTTTTTTTTTTGGAGCTGTCGAAACATACTAATGTTTTGGCAGCTTTTTTATTTTTTTTAAGAGTGAAAGAGCAAGATGGCTAAAATTTCTGAAAATAGTTTAGATAATATAATCGTTCAATGTGTGGCAAAACTTTGCAGTTAATTAAATACTGTCTTAATAATTATTTCGGTCTTTACAGTTCCAAATAATCAAATTAGTCAATAAAAAAGCGCGTTTCTAAAGAATCAGAAACGCGCTTTTTTATATTTATGAAATACTATTGAATTTGTTTTTTATAAATAGAATAAATAGTATCTATTGTTTTTCTGTCTAAAGTAGCTGTTAAGTCAGTTTGAATATAATGTAATTTAAAAGCCATAATTGCAGCCGAAAGATTTTTTGTATTGTAGCCAATAATTCTTAAAGCGGGTTCAATTTTAAAATCAAATGGAGCTTCTTCTAAAACTTCATCTGGCCAGATTCCAAATCCTTTTTCTGCTAATGTTTTCCATGGAAATAAAGAGCTTGGGTCTTGTTTTCTGCCTGGAGCGATATCTGAATGGCCTAATATATTTTGAGTAGGAATATTATAATCTTTTTTTAATTTAGTCAAAAGTGCTACTAAACTGCTGATTTGTGTTTCTGTAAAAGGTTTAAAACCGTTATTGTCTAATTCGATGCCAATAGAGCTTGAATTAATATCTGTATTTTTACCCCACGTTGATGCACCTGCATGCCAAGCTCTTAAATAGTCGTTCAGCATTTGAACTACTTTTCCATTTTCAGAAATCACATAATGAGCGCTTACCTGAGTTTTGACTTTAGTAAACGTGTTGATTGTTTGTTTTAGAGAATCCTGAGCAGTATGATGAATAATAATGAAACTAGGTTTTCTTAAATTGAAATTTACAGTTCCAATCCATTCTGTATTTATTCCATTTAATAAAAGTGTAGATCCTGTTTTTGATAAAGTATCTTTTACGATACCCAGCTGTTGGGCATACGTAGTGTCAATAACTACCGGACTAACAGCAGGAATTGGCTGTGGATCTTTGCTTGTAATTTGGTTTTCTAAAGTTTTAAGCTGTTGATCGTAAGCTTTTTCAGTAGCTTTATATGGATTTGTAGAGCAAGAAGTTATAATGATTGCCAAAATCACATAACAAAGGTGTTTTTTTACCATGGTCATTTACATTTTAAGATGAAGTTTAAAACACTATTCTTCAGTTTTTATTGTTTGTTCTTCTTCTTTAACTTCTTTTTGGTCTTTAGAATCTTTTTTCTTTTTTGATTTAGGCTTTTTCATTTCTTTAAAATTCGCCATAAAAGTGTTGAATTTTTCTACTTGATCCTTGTTCAAAAAAGCAATGATCTTTTTATTTGTACTTTCTCTTAATGCATTTATTTGCTCTAATTTTTGATCTTGAGAACTGCCTTCGTTTTTCAAAAGAATTCCTTGTTCTTTCATGCTGTCTGCCAAAACATTTGCAATCGCAATTGCTTGAAGTTCATCAAGATTTACCTCTGGTTTCATTTGTTCTACAATTTTTGCAGCAGTTTCTTCAGCAGGTATTTCTTTAGGTTTGCTTGGAGTACCTTGTTGTCCAGCCATCATACTTCTATCCATACCCATTCCGCCGCCTCTTCCGTAGCCTCCTCCTCCGTAGCCATTATTGTATCCGCCTCCATATTGTGCTGAAGCTGAATTAAAACAGAATAAAGTGAAAACCAATAGAAAAAGTGCGTGTGTAGGTTTCATAATAGTATTTATCTAAATTGATAATTGTTTAGTGTAAATTTAAGCAGGTTCTCCGTATAAATCAAATTCTGTTGCCTCTATTATTCGGATATTAACAAATTCACCTGTTTTTACATAATGTTTAGATGCGTCAATTAAAACTTCATTGTCGACATCTGGACTGTCAAATTCAGTTCTTCCCACAAAATGAGCACCTTCTTTTCTGTCGATGATACATTTGTAAACTTGCCCGATTTTTTCTTGATTCATATCCCAAGAAATTTGAGATTGCAATTCCATTATTTCATTTGCTCTTGCTTGCTTAACATCGTCTGGAACATCGTCTTCTAATAAATAAGCGTGAGTGTTTTCTTCATGAGAATAAGCGAAACATCCCATTCTGTCAAATTTCATTTCTTGAACAAAATCTTTCAAAATTTCAAAATCTTCTTGTGTTTCACCAGGATATCCAACAATTAAAGTTGTTCTAATTGCCATTCCTGGAACTGCTGCACGAAAATCTTTTAATAATTGAGTAGTCTTAGCTTGAGTTGTTCCACGACGCATCGATTTTAAAATAGAATCTGAAATATGCTGTAGAGGAATATCAATATAATTACAAATCTTAGGTTCGCGTTTCATTAATTCTAAAACGTCCATAGGGAAACCTGTAGGGTATGCATAGTGCAAACGAATCCATTCGATGCCTTCTACTTTTGCTAATTCTTCTAAAAGTTCAGCAAGGTTTCTTTTTTTATAAATATCAAGACCATAATAAGTTAAGTCTTGGGCAATTAAGATTAATTCTTTTACGCCGTTTTTGGCAAGACCTTGTGCTTCTTTAACCAGTTTCTCAATAGGCTGAGAAACGTGTTTGCCGCGCATAAGCGGAATAGCACAAAAACTGCAAGGTCTGTCGCAACCTTCGGCAATTTTTAAATAGGCATAATTTTTTGGAGTTGTAGTTAAACGTTCTCCTAATAATTCATGTTTATAATCAGCCCCTAACGCTTTCAATAGTTGAGGTAACTCAGTTGTACCAAAATATTGATCAACATTTGGGATCTCTTTTTCTAAATCAGGTCTGTAACGTTCAGACAAACATCCGGTAACGAAAACCTTATCAACTAATCCTCTGTCTTTTTTATCTGCATATTCCAAAATCATGTTTACTGATTCTGCTTTCGCGTTATCAATAAAACCACAAGTGTTTATTACGATAATGTTTCCTTCTCTTTCTGCTGGTGCTTCATGTTCAACTTCTTTTCCGTTTGCACGAAGCTGGCCCATCAACACTTCACTGTCATATACATTTTTCGAACACCCAAGAGTGATTACGTTAATTTTGTTCTTTTTTAAAGACTTGGTTCTCATACTTTTATAAATTGGAGTGCAAAATTACACTTTTTTATTCAAACACCGCCTGTTTGTCATTCTTTTAGCTGTTTTTTATGAAGATAATGTGTTGCGTCTTCTGGTGAAAAGAGCTAAAAAAAAATCCGTCAAGTATTGACCTGACGGAAATTTTCATTCTTCTATTTTATTTCTAATTACAATTCAAATAATAAAGACAACGTAACATTGTTTAATTTGGATGAAATATTAGCTCCGTCAGTAAATCCAGTGGTAAAAAATCCTTGATTTGATTTTCTTTCTAAATATGAATAGGCTAAATCTATTTTTGTAGCTCCAAAGCTATATCCTAAACCTGCAGAATAACTGTTTAAATCTCCAATTGTAGTTCCGTTTTTGTATGGGCTTCCTTCAAAACGGTATCCACCGCGCAAGCTTAATTGCTGAATTTTGTATTCAGCTCCAATTCTCAATTCACCGTTTGATGTTAATTGATTACTGATGTCATTGTTTAATCCATTAAAACCAAGATCACTGGTTGGTTTGTATTTTGTGTTTGCATAATCTTTAATAGAATAATCAACACTGATTAATCCTGATTTTCCAAAAACGTAAGCGCCGCTAAAAGTGAATTTTCCTGGAGTTTGTAAAGTGTAAGATTCGTAAACATTTACAACATCTGGATTTATAAATTCATTGATTGGCTGTCCGCCGTCCGCTTGTCTTGTTGTCGCTAAACTTTGTGAAACTTCATCATAAAGTTCGTACCAAGTATTAGATTCATAAGCAATACCAAGTCTGAAAGCTTCTGTAACTTTAGCAATTGCTCCTAACTGAAAAGAAAACCCATTTCCGTAAGTGTATAAATCATTATTAAAACGCAAACTTGAAATTGTTTCTTCTGGCTGTAACGGATTGCTGTTATCTTCGTAGAAACTTGTAGATCTTCTATAATCAGTAATATGTGCATTTAGGTTTGCTCCGAAATAAATTCTGTCATCATAAGAAGTAGCGATGTTAAAACTCAATTTGCTATTATATCCTCTAGAATAAATTTCATTTTCATGATAATAATTTCCGCCAGCAGGTACATTTGTTATATACTGAGTATTATTTCCTGTATCTGAAACAGGATTTATTACGTATCCTTTGTAGCCAAAATAAGCTTGTTGCTCATTATAAAACTGATCTCTATAAGGGATACCTGTGATATCTGCTAAAGGAATTCCATTAGCATAGGCTAAAAAGTATTTGTCAACAGAGTTTGTCGGATTTGTTCCTGCTGAAAAAACGTCATTATTGAAATTATTAGTGTTTTCATAGCTGGCCCCTAAAACAATTTTTTTCCATTTATTGTTTGGGTTATGATCGTGAAAAACAAATACACCGCCAGCTTGATTCAGGATAAAAGAATTTTCTTTATCGCTGGTTTGAGTTCCAAAATAATTAGAATTATTTTTAATCGACTCATTGCTAAAAGTAATTCCAACCTGATTGTTGTTGAAAATGGCAGATCCGGCTGGATTGACAGTTATGGCAGATAAATCTCCACCAACGGCTCCAAATGCACCGCTTAAGGCTCTGAATCTTGCAGTTCCAGTTAAATTGTCTTGCGAATATCGAACAGCATCTGATACTTCTTGAGAATGTGAGACGCTAAAAGACAGTCCTGTTATAAGTAGGAAAAATATTTTTTTCATTTGGTTAATTTTTTAATGTGATTTAACGATGTGTGAAAGAGATATTATCTTCTTCCGCCGCCTCCGCCACCAGATCTTCCACCTCCGCCGCCACCGCCAGAGCTTCTCATGCTTCCGCCGCCACCGCCACTGTTCATTGAGCGAGAAGGGCTAGGAGAGTATGTTCTAGAAGAATTGCTGTTGGTATTGTTGTAACTTCTATTTGTTGTTGTAGTACCGCTTGATCTTCTGTTAGAATAATCATAGCTGTTTTGTCCTTGAGCTGTACTTCTTCTGTTGCTAAAAGTTGGGCTAGAATAGCTTCTTCCGTTTACATTAGAGCTTCTTCTGTAATCTGAGTAGCTTGCGCTTCTTCTATTGGTATTGTTGTAATAGCTGTTTCTGTTTGTAGAATAGCTGTTTCTGCCAGCATAGTTTCTGCCTGAGTAGTATGAGTTTCTTGAAGCATAGCCTCTCGATCCATAATAAGCAGCAGAGCCTCTTCTTCCATAACTATAAGAGTAGTTGTTGTAGTATCCAGGTCCCCAATATCCAGGATATCCATATCCAGGACCCCAATAACCAGGATATCCCCATCCATAATATGGGTATCCCCATCCGTATCCGTAACCATATCCATAATATGGGTATCCGAATCCGAATCCAACTCCCCATGACCAAGATGGGTTAGAGTAAACGTTTACGGCTACTTCAGAATTAGCGCTTCCCCAAGCTGGGTAAGCTGTTGCTTGTGCAGTCTGTGTGCTGTCGGTGTCTGAATAATTTCCATAGCTGTCTACATCTGTGAAAATTTCAGTTGGCTGACCGTCATCCTGCAGTGATTTAAAGTAATCCTTATATTGATTGTTTGCGCTTGTGGTATTTGTTTGTACATACGTGTTTGATGAATTACCATACACTCCATCATTATCATGATAAGACGAGTTTTGATAAGAACCACACGATGCTAATAGAAAACTCAGTATTCCAATTAAGTAAAAATGACTTGAGTTTTGGCGAAGAGATGTAGAAGTTTTCATATCTGTGGTGTTTTTTATTGTTGCACATTACAAAAATAGTTAGTTTTGTCAAACTATTTAGTTAAAATTATTAAAACAAAATTTGTGCCAAACTATTCAATATGAGTAAGAACCTCACTACAAGATCAGAAGATTATTCGAAATGGTATAACGAGCTGGTTGTTAAGGCAGATTTAGCTGAAAACTCGGGAGTTAGAGGATGTATGGTTATTAAACCTTACGGATATGCCATTTGGGAAAAAATGCAGGCGGAGTTAGATAGAATGTTTAAAGAAACAGGACATCAAAATGCTTATTTTCCTTTATTTGTGCCTAAAAGCATGTTTGAGGCAGAAGAGAAAAATGCAGAAGGATTTGCAAAAGAATGTGCTATTGTAACGCATTATAGATTAAAAAATGATCCAGATAAGCCCGGAAAGCTAATGGTTGATCCGAATGCTAAATTAGAAGAGGAACTAATTGTTCGTCCTACTAGTGAGGCAATTATTTGGTCTACATATAAAGGATGGGTACAATCTTATAGAGATTTGCCATTATTGATTAATCAATGGGCAAATGTTGTACGATGGGAAATGCGTACGCGTTTGTTTTTAAGAACTGCTGAGTTTTTATGGCAGGAAGGACATACGGCTCATGCTACAAAGACTGAAGCTTTAGAGGAATCTGTAAAAATGATGAACGTTTATGCTGATTTTGCAGAGAATTTTATGGCAATTCCTGTTGTAAAAGGTATTAAAACTGAAACAGAGCGTTTTGCTGGAGCAGATGAGACTTATTGTATTGAAGCTCTAATGCAGGACGGAAAAGCATTACAGGCAGGAACGTCGCACTTTTTAGGACAAAATTTTGCAAAAGCATTTGATGTGAAGTTTGCTAATGCTGAAGGAAAACAAGAGCATGTTTGGGGAACTTCTTGGGGAGTTTCTACTCGTTTAATGGGTGCTCTGGTAATGACGCATTCAGATGATCAAGGATTAGTGTTGCCTCCAAATTTAGCGCCTATACAAGTTGTTATAGTTCCTATATATAAAACAGATGAACAATTGGCTGACATTACTGCAGCTGCAAATGATTTAACGGCTAAACTTAAAAAGCTGAAGATTTCAGTTAAGTATGATGACAGAACAACTCAAAAACCAGGATTCAAATTTGCTGAATGGGAATTGAAAGGTGTGCCGGTCAGAATCGCTGTTGGTCCAAAAGATTTAGAAAACGGAACTTTTGAAGTTGCAAGACGCGATACGTTGACAAAAGAAGTAGTTTCTGGAGAAGGAATCGTAACTTATATAAATGACTTGTTAGAACAGATTCAAACGGATTTATTTAATAAGGCATTAGACTATCGTAATACTCATATTACGGAAGTAAATAATTTTGAGGAGTTTAAGGAAGTTTTGGAAGGAAAAACTGGTTTTGTTTCAGCTCATTGGGATGGCACTGCTGCTACTGAAGAGAAAATAAAAGACTTGACAAAAGCAACAATTCGTTGTATTCCTTTAGATGCTAAAGAAGAGGCGGGAACCTGTGTATTTACTGGGAATCCTTCTTCAAAAAGAGTGCTGTTTGCTAAGGCATATTAAAAAATTTTAATTTTTTTTGCATCAGGTATTGTACATCTTAAAAATAGTTGTATTTTTGCATCCGCATTAGAGAAGCAGGCCCGTTCGTCTATCGGTTAGGACGCATGGTTTTCATCCATGTAAGAGCGGTTCGATTCCGCTACGGGCTACTACTTTTACTGCGAATTGTTCTTGAAATACTGAGAATTAAAATGGCCCGTTCGTCTATCGGTTAGGACGCATGGTTTTCATCCATGTAAGAGCGGTTCGATTCCGCTACGGGCTACAATAATACCTCTATATTTAATATAGAAAAACTTAGAACGATAATGGTCTGTTCGTCTAGGGGTTAGGACTCCAGGCTTTCGTCCTGGTAACAGGGGTTCGATTCCCTTACAGACTACTAAAATTAGTTGTGAATAAGTTTTATAAAATAAAAATTGGTGTCTCGATTTTTGTTTTATTAGTTAAAACCAAAGTGATTGTTTTGCAATTGTGGGAGGTTTTTCTTTTTTAACTAGTATTCTATAATAATTATTACATCTAAAATTAAAACAAAATGGCAAATCATAAGTCAGCATTAAAAAGAATCAGAAGTAACGAAAAAAGAAGAGTTCTTAACAGATATCAACATAAAACTACTCGTAACGCTATTAAAGCATTAAGATTAGCTACTGATAAATCTGATGCATCATCTAAATTATCAACTGTAATATCTATGATTGATAAATTAGCTAAAAAGAACATCATTCACAATAACAAAGCTTCTAACTTGAAGTCTAAATTAACGAAACATGTTGCTAAATTGTAATTAATTACAATTTCCTAAATATATAAAAAATCCTCTTTTAGAGGATTTTTTTGTTTTAGAAAAAACTCCAGAAAAATTCCTAATTCTAATGTATGTTGTTTAATATCAAGCAGAGATGGAATTTGGAATTTTATTATTGTAATTTATTGGTTGATTTTCTTTTTAAGATATTCCAGCATAGGCTGTGTAATTGGCTTTGAAAGGAAGTCAATTATTATTGGGTATTTTTTTGCTTTTGCTAAATCTTCGGGATCAATTGTTGAGGATAGTACAATAACATTTACAGTGTTGAATTCAGCGTAATCTGGAGAAGTAAAATGATCTAAAAACTCCCAGCCTCCCATAACGGGCATGT
This sequence comes from Flavobacterium sp. KJJ, assembly GCF_000708595.2. Lineage (GTDB taxonomy): Bacteria > Bacteroidota > Bacteroidia > Flavobacteriales > Flavobacteriaceae > Flavobacterium. The sequence goes on from NZ_JARP01000005.1 coordinate 147,595, forward strand.
TTAGGTCGAGAAAAATCAGCTCTGGTTTTTTGTTTACTTTATTTTTGTTATTGGTATATTTTAAGGTATTGAAATGATGCAGTGCTTCTTCGCCATTTTGAGCCGTAATAATTTCATTCGAAAATTCGGATTTTGAAATTACTTTTTTACATAACATTAACGTGATTGGATCGTCGTCAATGCATAGAATTTGCTCTAGCATAGGTATTAATTTTTAAATGTTATTGTAAATGTTGTGCCTTTGTTTACTTCGCTGTCTATACTGATTGTTCCTCCCATCGTTTCAACTTGAGATTTTACAAGATATAAACCTAAACCTTTGCTATCTGGGTAATTATGAAATCTTTGATAAAGACCAAAAACTTTGTCACGATTTCTTTCTAAATCAATACCAATTCCGTTGTCTTTAAAGGTTAATATCGCTTTGTGATCTATTTGTTCAGCGATAATTGATATTTTTAATTTTCGATTTTCAGATTTGTATTTTATTGAATTCGTCAGTAAATTGAGTAAAATGCTTTCGATATAGGCTTTGTTTGTGTTTAATATTGGTACGCGGTCAAATTTTAATTTAATAATTGGTTTGTGCAATTCAATTTGAAAGGAGAGCTGGCTAAAGACATTTTCGAAAACTTCTTCTAAAGAAACCTCTTCTTTTTGCATCGAAGGGTTGTCTTTAATAATAATAACTTTTACTAGATCATTTATCGTTTCATTTAATAGATGTGTTGATTTGGTAAAACCGGTTAAGATTTCTTCAAGCTCTGGATTTTCTATTGGAATATCTTCAATTAGATTTAAAAGTCCAATTAAATTAGATAATGGTGCTCTTAAATTATGAGATGTAATGTATGAAAATTGCTTTAAATCCTTATTGTTCTGGGTTAATTCTCGAATAAGATGCTCTTTTTCTGTTTCTAATTTCTTTTCATCTGTTATGTCTCTTTGTATTGAAATCCAGTGTGAAATTACTCCTTCATTATTGAAAATTGGAATCATGGAAAAGCGCACCCAATATTCTTCATTTTGTTTGGTGTAGCTGATTGTTTCTATTAAACATTCTTCTTCATTTTTTATTGCTCTTAATAGTTTTTTAAGAGCTTCTGAATCTGAATTTGTTCCTTTAAAAATTGTTGGGGATTTACCAATTATTTCATTTGATAAATAACCTGACATCTGCGAGAATGCTGGATTGACGTATACGATTTTAGGAATTTTTCGATCTGCTGAATTTGCTTCTGTAATTAAAATAGAATCTTTAGATTGCGTAATTACAGTTTCTAAAAGTTTTAATCGCTGTTCTTCCTCTTTTTGCTTGGTAATATCTTGAATCGCCCCAATCATCCTGATGGCTCTTCCGTTTTCATCTTTCAATAAAAAACCTCTGTCTAAAACATATTTATAAGTTCCGTCGGCACATCTAAAACGATATTGATCCTGCCATTTTTCGGTTTTTTGCTCAATAAAAGAATATAATTTAATAGACATTCTGATGCTGTCTTCGGGATGAATTTTGTCAAACCACCATTTTGAAGTTTTTCCAACTTCGGTCTGATTATAACCAAATACACTTTCTATGCCTTTGTTCCAATTAATGCTGTCTTCTTGTATTTTCCAATCCCAAATCGTGTCGCTTGTTGCTTTTGCTACTATGTCATATTTTTCGTTAGATTCCTTAATTTCTTCGTTAGTTTCTTTTAATTTTTTAAAAACAGTAATGTTCCTTTTTTCATTTTTAGAAACTATATACTTGAAAAAGAGAGCAGTGGTTAGAATAAAAAAAATATCCTTTAAGAAAAAAACATAAAAGTATTTAGTGTCAGAAAAGTAAGTAATAAGTATTTTATGACAGACGATTGCCATAAATAACGATATGATAATATAAACTAGAGTAATTTGGAGAGTTTTACTTTTCATTACTTCAAATATAGTTAAATTAAGTATAAATAAACAATAAGAAAAGTTCATTTTACACTTAAATTAATGCTCATTTAGATGAACTAATTACTTGTTAATACGCAAACTATCGCAGAAACGTTTTTTATATCAAAATAAAGTGTACCTTTGCACCCATTAAAAATCACAGATGGAATCTATTAGAAACATTGCAATTATTGCCCACGTCGATCACGGTAAAACCACTTTGGTTGATAAAATTATGTATCACTGTCAATTATTTCGTGACAACGAAAACACAGGTGATTTAATTCTTGATAATAACGATTTAGAGCGTGAGAGAGGTATTACTATTACTTCTAAGAACGTATCAGTTCAATATAAAGGAACAAAAATCAATATTATTGACACTCCTGGCCACGCGGATTTTGGAGGTGAAGTAGAACGTGTATTGAACATGGCCGATGGTGTATGTTTGCTAGTGGATGCTTTTGAGGGTCCAATGCCACAAACTCGTTTTGTATTACAAAAAGCTATTGACTTAGGTCTTAAGCCTTGTGTTGTTATCAATAAAGTTGATAAAGAAAACTGTACTCCTGAAGAAGTTCATGAAAAAGTTTTTGACTTAATGTTTGAATTAGGTGCTGAAGAATGGCAGTTGGATTTTCCAACAGTTTATGGTTCTGCTAAAAATAACTGGATGTCTGATCATTGGGAAAACGTAACTGATAATGTTGAAGCATTATTAGATATGGTTGTTGAAAATGTACCTGCTCCTAAAGTTTCTGAAGGAACACCACAAATGTTGATTACTTCTTTAGATTTCTCTGCATTTACAGGTCGTATCGCTATTGGTCGTCTTGAAAGAGGGGTTCTTAAAGAAGGTATGCCAATCTCATTAGTAAAAAGAGATGGTACTGTATCTAAATCTCGTATCAAAGAACTTCATACTTTTGAAGGACTTGGTCGTAAAAAAGTACAAGAGGTTATTGCTGGAGATATTTGTGCAATCATTGGAGTTGAAGGTTTTGAAATTGGTGATACTATTGCTGATTTTGAAAATCCGGAAGGTCTAAAAACAATTGATATTGACGAGCCTACTATGAGTATGTTGTTTACTATCAACGACTCACCTTTCTTTGGTAAAGAAGGTAAATTTGTAACTTCTCGCCATATTAGAGAAAGACTTACAAAAGAGTTAGAGAAAAACTTAGCAATGAAATTGGGTGAAACTGATTCTGCTGATAAATTCATGGTTTTTGGTCGTGGAGTACTTCACTTATCTGTTCTTATTGAAACAATGAGAAGAGAAGGGTATGAGTTGCAAATTGGTCAGCCACAAGTTATCATCAAAGAAATTGATGGTAAAAAATGTGAGCCAATTGAGGAATTAACTATCGACTTACCAGAAAATCTTTCAGGTAGAGCAGTTGAGTTCGTTACTATGCGTAAAGGTGAAATGCTAAGTATGGAAACTAAAGGGGAGCGTATGATTGTAAAATTTAATATTCCATCACGTGGAATTATTGGATTGCGTAACCAATTACTTACTGCAACAGCTGGTGAGGCTATTATGGCACACCGTTTTATAGGATACGAGCCTTACAAAGGAGAAATTGCCGGACGTAATAAAGGGTCATTAATTTCTATGGAAAAAGGAAAAGCTATTCCTTATTCTATTGATAAATTGCAAGATCGTGGTAAGTTTTTTGTTGAACCAAATGCTGAAATTTACGAAGGTCAGGTAATTGGAGAAAACTCTCGTGGTGATGATATGTGCGTAAACGTAACTAAAGAGAAAAAACAATCTAACGTTCGTTCATCTGGAAATGATGAAAAAGCAAGAATCATTCCTCCAATTATTTTCTCTCTTGAAGAAGCTTTGGAGTACATTCAAAAAGATGAATATGTAGAGGTAACTCCAAAATCTATTCGTTTGAGAAAAATCTATTTGACAGAAACTGATAGAAAAAGATTTAAAATCTAATACATTTAAATTTTTAATATAAAAAACCCAAATTCCTCCCGAAATCGGATAGGAGTTTGGGTTTTTATTTTATACGAAGTTTCAGATTTCAGTCTCCCAAGCTTCGTGGAGGAATTTTAAAATTTCTTTTATCTTTTTAAACTGAAATGTCCTTTTGTTTCCCGTCCATCCTCAAGTTTAATGGTATACCAATAATCATCTGCTGGCAAAGGGCTGCCTGAATAGGTTCCGTCCCAACCGTTGACTGATGACGGTGTAATTTGCTTGATTAGCTTACCGTATCGATCGAAAATAAGAATTTTTGTATTTGAATTAAAAGCGTCATTTGCTCCTTTTATATTCCAATAGTCATTATAACCATCATTATTCGGTGTAAAAAATTTAGGAACTCCAAGAACTGCTATAGTTTTAGAAATTGTTCCGCAACCATTTTTATCCTTAATATATAGTTCATGTATTCCTGAAGGAACATCTTCAAAGAAATTAGATTCCTGAAAAGAACCGTTAGGATCATCAATACTATACTCATAATTTCCAGACCCCGAAACATTTGCTTGAACAGTATTTAAATCAGATAAGTCTGAGATTGAAACAGAATCAAGATGCGCAATGTCAGAGGCAGTTACGTTAATAGTTCGCATTCTGCTGCATCTATTTTCGCTTTTAGTGAAAACTTCAACAGTATATTTTCCTTCTTCATTTACATCTAAAGTTTCATTAGTTTCTTCAGGAATTACGCTTCCATCCTTTGACCAGACATACGTGTAACTGCTAGCAGGTATATTGCCAATAATTCCTGCATCGAGTTTGACAAAAAAAGATGGTAAATTAGAGCAAACCAATTGGTCGCCACTCAGGTTGCTATTACTGTCAATTTCAGGTTTAGGATTTACTTTAAGCGTAATGTAGGATCCTAATCCAAAACAGGCATTGTCTAGATTGCTGTCTACACGTACCCAAATTTCTTGCTGGTTTGGTATTGTATTTCTGTAATTAGAAGGGTCTGCAATTGTATTCATTTCTGCTAAGGCATCAGCTTCATTCGCGTAATATTTTATGGAATAATTTGTGTTTGAAGGAAGCATTGCCTGAATATCATTTGTTACACTGCTGAAATCAAAAGATGCAATCCCATCTTTGTCATTATTGGCATCGTCGATAAAATCATCACAGATGTTAAATGATCTTTTAAAATCAGAATTAATTTGTGTTGTTGAAACCACTAGATTTAATTGAGCAATTGAAAAGCATCCGTTTGAATTCTCAACGCGTGCCCAAATAGTATTATTACTGCTCGAAAACGCAAGTGAATTTGAAATTAATGTAACAGGATCTTTTGTATTTGCTCCTGCCAAAGTAGTATAATAAGAAAATGTTTCATTGGCGAAATTAGATGAAATAAAACTGTTTTTCTCGGTTATATTAAAGTTCGAAATTCCGTCGGTATCATCATCACACTGAACTAGAGTGATTGGAGAGTTTAAAATAGGCAAAGCAAAAAGAATTAGCTTTACCGAGTTAGCCGAAGTTAATCCACAGGCATTGTTGTTTCTATTTAATAAAACACGATAATAGTATTCATTCATTTGCGAATTTGCTTTTTGGATCGTTACAGACGCAGTTTTAGTTCCGGAATATGTTGTATTGTCATTCAAATTATTCCATGTATTACCATTATCAATGGAAAGCTGCCATTGAAAGCTATCAGCATTAGACTCAATACTGAAAGTTGCTTTTTGTAATTCGCAAACAGTTTGGTTTTCAGGTTGTTTGCTAATTAAAATAGGAGTTGCAATAATATAATTGCCATTAGGTAATGTGTAACCATCAATTTTGCTGATTACAATTCCTTTAGCGTTTATACTTACAGGTGCGTTGCCCAGTTGTCCGTCAAAATCTTGATCTGTAAAGCTAGCTTCAGTAACATCATTGCAGCCATCGTTGTCGCTGTCAATTTCTGTATAGTTTTTTATCCCATCATTATCAGAATCTGAAACTGTATATTTTAAGATGCCATTATCAGGATCTGTTTCTAAAGAATCTGATAATCCATTGGTTCCAAAAGTCAAAGTATCAATGATTCCATCTTTGTTAAGATCTGGCGCGTTGCTTCCTGATTCAACCAAATCATAAATCCCGTCATTGTCACTATCCAAATCAAGATAATTTGGAATGCCATCATTGTCGGAATCTATTGGTGTTTGTGAGAATTCAAAAATTTCATCTAATCCATTTAAGTTAGAGTCAATGTTAGATAAAGCTACTGGTTTTGTTTGTGATTCAATAACATCTGGAATGCCATCATTATCAGAATCTAAATCTAATTGATCGGGAATTCCGTCACCATCAGAATCTTTTGGAACACAAGTAGCAATTAACCTGAATGTTGATTTATTGCCAGCGCTGTCAAGCAGATTTTTGTGTGTGATTTTAAATGATTTATTTTGAAAAGATTGGAATTTAAATGTTCCAGTTCCAGGCTGTAAGGGAATATTACCATTTAATCGGAAGCGAATTTCGAAAGATGAAAATTGTGTAACACCACTTTCGTAAATTCCGTCATAATTTGTGTCGATTAATAATTGATCGGTCGGATTTAGGACGGTAACAGTTTTATCAATGTCTACATTAATAATGTATTCGGAATCCGAATTTAGTAAATCAGCCGTATCTCCAGTGGTGACATATTCTAAACTAAGATTTATTGGTTTTGCAAAATTCATATTATAACTTACAGAAAAACCTTTTCCAGCCATCACTTCGGTAACAAAACTTCCATCTGTATTTCCGGTAAAAGGAACTGCTGCAGAAGGCGTTGAATTGGTAACTGTACCTGAAAATGAATTAGAATACGTTCCTGTTGTTACCAAACCTGAATTGGAATTTGAAATATTCAAACTTAGATCTCCATAAGATTCAGTACAGTTTGTTAATCCGTCATTGTCATAATCAATGTCGATATTGTCATTTGCTAAATCATTATCTAGATTAATGGGGCATTCACTTACTGGAATTTTATCTGAAAAAACATTGCTTACGCAACCTGAGATACTTCCTCTTACTTGGTAAAAGCCAGGCTGACTTGGACTGAAGTTATTTTTAATTTCACCCGGAATAACGACATCATCTTTGTACCATTGAAAAGTATCGTAAGACGACAACGAATTGATTTTTAAAGATACATTTGGAATACAAGATGAACTTGTTAATGCAATTTTGCTGCTGACAATTTCAGGTTTCAAATCAAAACCGGAATAGTAACCCCCATAGGTAGCAGCTCCATTTGTTCCAAAATAAGAAACATATACTTGCTTAGAGGATTTGACAACTATATTTCCAGATAAATTGGGCACATTGTAACGCACAAATGCCGGTGTTCCTTCAATTGCAAGCGGAAGAGCTGAAATAGGATTATTGTTTAACAAAACTGTGGCACCCGTTTCTGTGACAATATTTAGAAATCCGTTAAAAGTATTATTTCCAATTGATTGTATTTGAGGAATATTATCAACCGTATTAGGCGTCGCACAATTTATGGGAGGGACAAAAAATAAGTTTTGATTGGCAGGATTTGTTGTTCCTCCAATGCTTTGATAAGCAAATACTTTAGCAGATGTTTTTACATACAAACTTCCGTTATTAAATTGGCTTCCATCAATTGCTATGTATTCTCCACTATTAAGTGTCTTATAAGAAACAGGAGAGCCATTAAGAAATATTTCTGTATTATCGTAATGTGCTACTAATAAAACGCGTTCTAATTCATCTGACCCTAGACCTTTAATAAATATATATTCATTTCCTGTTTTTTCTAATGAAACAATTTGATCGAAACCAACATCTCTTCCCCACGGAACAAAATTGCCACTTTCATTTGGTACTAATACTGTGCTGTTGCTTCCTCCAAATGAACCTGAATTTACTGCCACTGGTTTATCTGAAGTAACCAATGCACCAATTATTTTAGAACTATTTGATGCAGTATTAACAGCATTATAATTTTTTAGTGCAAGTACATAGCTTTCGTTTTTGTTTAGGGTAACATTTATTGGTCCCGAAATAATTGTTCCGTCCAAAAGCTGAGTGCCATTTTGAATATTTGAAATGCTAACTTTAGTTCCGTTTTCAGTAGCCATTATAGAAGCAAAGTTCAATAATGTTTCATCATAAAGCGGATTTAACATTGCGCCTAATCTAAAAGTTGTACCCAGGGCACTGTTTCCTTTAGAAACTAAACCTCCTGCATGATTATAGCCTCCCTGCTGATTAGCAACCGCATTGACTCTTGCACTTACATAAATAAGATCTTCAGCTTCAATAATATAGCCTCGGTTCGCTACAATTCCAATATTTTCTAAAGGAGTAAATAATTGAGTGTCAGTTCCTTTTCCGATAAAATATTGATAGGGAGTAGTACTGTTTACGGTTCCGTTAATTACATTCCCTCCATTGGCTATGATTTTAAAATTTACATTGGAAAGACTTGGAGTAGAAATGTATAAATATTGATCTTCCGCGCCTCCTTTAGTAGAAATTAATGGTGGTATGTAATGTGTCTTGCTAAATTGTGAAAAACAGTTTATTGTGCAAAACAGGAATAGCAAGAAATGTAATGTTTTTTTCATTAGCTTTAGTAATGGAGATATCATGAATTGATTCTCCCAAACCAAAAATAAGTTTTATTTTAATTTCTTTGAAAAATATAGTGTTTTTCTTTCTAAATATTTGAAATTAAGATTTATGGAACTTATATTTTAAATAGAAATCATTTTTATCTTTTCAAACTAAAATGACCTTTTACATTTTTACCGTTGTCAAATATTAAATTAAACCAATAATCATCTGCTGCTAATTGCTGACCATTAAATTGTCCGTTCCAGCCCACACTGTTTTGATTCATCTGTTTCAAAAATTTCCCATAACGATCGTAAATGAAAATATTATAATCAGGTAGCTGGTCAAAAGAATTAATTGTCCATAAATCATTGTAACCATCACCGTTTGGTGTAAAGAATTTTGGATAATCTAAAACATACACTAAAAAAGTATTTGATATTCCACAGCCGTTTTTATCTCGTGCAACGGCATAATAAATTCCAGGATTTATTCCTGTAAATAACGGATTATCTTGATAAACAATTCCGTCTAATGAAAATTCGTAATTACCGGCTCCAGTATATTGCAATAATACTGAATTATCGACTCCAGAAAAATCTTTTACAACAGCATCCTTTATTACGGCAGTTTCAGATAAATTTACTTTGAATTTTTTAGTTTTCTCACAGCCGTTCGCATCTTGAACTACAACTGAATAGTCTCCTGGTGAATTTACGGTGATAAAATTAGTTGTGCTTCCGGTATTCCATAAATAGCTTGAAAAGCCTGTAGCGACACTTAATGTAGTTTCTCCTCCCTTGCATACTACTTTGGTTTCATCTTCAAAATTAGGCGGAGAAAAAGTATTTACAACAAGTGTTATTGGTGTAATATCATAACAATCAGGTCCGTTTACTACTCTTGCAAAAATGGTTTGTGAAAAAGCAGTTGTGTTTTTAAAGATATTTGGTAAAGAATTTGTTTCTGTCAAAGCATCATTTGAATTCAAATAATAAGTAACGTTTAATCCGTTAGGTAATCCTGAAACAATTTGAGGCGTAACTTGTGCATTAAGATCAAATTGATATAAGCCATCTTGCTTGTCATCTCCATCACAAGTTGATATTGGATTTTGATTAACAATCTGGTTGTTTGAAATTTGAAGTGTTACCTCGGCAATTTTATAACAGCCATAAGTGTTTTCGAGTCTCGCAAAAATAACTTGATTGGCACTTTTATTAGTATATTTTTCAGGATTTAAAATAGGATTTATTTTAGTTTGAGCATCTGCTAATGATTCATAATATCCTTTGTTTAAAATTTCTGAAACATTATTTTTTACGATTTTATCTGCTTTAGTCAAATTAAAAATTGCAATTCCATCTGTATTATCATCACATTGCAATAAAGCTGTATTGCTCGATAAAACTTCTTGCGCATAATCAATTTTAATTTGTCCGACTAAGCTGCAAGTAGAAGGACTCAGTACAACTTCAACTCTATAATCGCCCGCATCAGTGACATTATATGTTGGTGTTGTTGCTACTTGCACATTATTTTTAAACCATTTATAAGAGTATGCTGTTGATAATTTTGGATCTAATAAAAAAGTTTCTCCATAGCATAAAGGATTATTGCTTGTAGAAGTTCTATTAGGACCAAAGTCAATTTTTGAAGCAAAACTGCCTGCTTGTAAAAATACTGCTGAATCATAATAGCGCTGTGAGGCATCAGCAATTACAAGTTTGATATGATAGGTTTTTCCTTTAGTTACAGAAGTTTGTGCATTTAATACAACGGTTTGACCAGCATAATTAATTGGACTTGTATTGTTATTTAATCCATTAAAATAATTTTCATTAGATGCAGGACATCCAGTATATGGGCTTCCGTTTGGACGCGTGCCGGGTCCAATTTGCGGACGTACATTTACTGATGAAACAGGTATAGCAGTATTGGGTATTACAGCTAGATTTTTATAAGGATCTGCTGATCCTGCTTCTTTAATTAGGAAGGCAAAACCATCTGAATATTCACAAGGATAAGAATATTGATATTCGTTAGAAGCAAAAATATAATTAAAACTTATTAAATCTGATAAAGGAACAAAATCAAATTCAAGCACGGTTGCATTTATCGAGTTGATTCCTAATATCTGATTCAAATCTGAATCTCCGAGCCAATTTGGACTTCCCCCGCCGTCATTACTAACATAAGGACCAACTCCTTCTGTGCTTGTAGAAGTGGTTAAAACAATACCTTCAGAAAAAGGAAATCCGCTTGTGCCGGCGTTGAAATAGGCAAAGCTATTTTTTCCGGGTGTAAACGTATCTCCTTTTCCTGTTGTATTTGTTGCAGAAGCACAAGAACTATTTACTAAAATATCTTGTATAAGCTGCTGTGGTGTTTTCTGATCATCAATATTTATAAACTGCGCATTCATCTTTGAAGAGAGAAGGCAAATGGATAAAATGACAATAAAACTTTTAAAATAATTCATAGTAAAACAAATATACTATAAATCTCTATTTTTTAATAATTTGTAAGAAAAGTATATAAATAAAAATGTCCAGATTAAAACAATTAAAATTGCAAAATAACTTACGCTATAATCCATATCTGTGTCAATTCCTATTTGTGAGCCAATACTCTTTACTACAGACAATCTTGGGCCAGGATTAGCAATTAAATTAGACATTGATTCTAAAGGCAGAAACTGTGTGATTTTCTCATCGATATTGCTGTCAGGGAAAATTTTAAAGGCTAATAAACCTCTGATTATTCCTTCGATTATATTCCAAACTAAAAGAAAACCTAATGCAAAGGCAGATCTTTTTACCAAAATTCCAAGAAATAAACAGAATGAAAAGAATCCGGTTAATTTTACGAAAAAGGCAAGTAGATAATCTAAGTCGCTAAAGATGATATCAATCTCAGTGTAAGAAGAAAAAATCAAACCTAAAATCAAACTCATAACAAAAATGAAGACAGTTGAAACAAATGAGAATAAAACAACTGTAAGGAACTTTGACAGAATAAATTCTTTTTTACTCAAGCCGTCAATTAAATTTTGTTTCAGTGTTCCGTAGCTGTATTCATTAGCCATCATGGAAACAATTACAATAGCAAGAAATAATTTTAAAATAGCAGCGACATAAGTATTGAAGTGCCATATAAATGGAAAATTAAAAATTCCCATTTCTGCCAAATGGAATTTAAAAGGACCAATATCAAATTTAATAGAGGCAATTAAAGCTATAAAGGAAAGCAGAATAAAATAAGTTAAAGTGAGAATACGGCTGGCTTTATTCATCCAGATTTTTTGTAATTCTATAGAGATAAGTCTGTTCATGGCTTAATTAGATTTTTGGATTTGTATTTTTTGTTAATTCTAAAAATTGTGCTTCCAGACTATTTTTTCGTTTTACCAAATGACTCAAAACAATATTTTTTGAGAATAAATACTGATTTAATTCTGAAGCAGATAATTCAGATTTTAAATAGACTAAAACTTTTCCGTCTTCCTCTTTAATCTGATTAACTGCCTGATGCTCATTCAAAATTGATTTTAATTCCGTATTATCATTCGAAGAAATTTCAAAAAAGCCTTCGTTTGCAGACATTCCGTCAACAGACCCTGAATATAAAATTTCGCCTTTTCTTAAAACTACCACATGCGTACAAACTTTTTCGACTTCATCTAATAAATGCGAAGCCAATAAAATAGTTGTTCCCTGCGATGCAATTTTTTTAATAATATCTCGAATCTGGTGAATTCCCTGCGGATCTAAACCATTCGTTGGTTCGTCTAAAATCAAAATTTCAGGATCGTTTAAAAGTGCCGAAGCAATTGCTAAACGCTGTTTCATTCCTAACGAAAAAGTGCTGAATTTGCTGTCTTTTCTTTCAGATAAACCTACTAAATCCAGTTTTTCATTTACTTTAGAATAGTTGATGTTTTTTATTTTACAAACCAATTTTAAATTTTCTTCGGCCGTCATGTACGGATAAAAGTTTGGTCTTTCGATAATTGCGCCTACTTTTTTTAGCGCTTCATGCGTTTCTATTTTTCCGTCAAACCAGCTGTAACTGCCTGATGTACGGTTAACAACATTTAATACGATTCCTAAAGTGGTCGATTTGCCGCTTCCGTTAGGACCTAAAATGCCGTAAACACGGCCTTTTTGTATTTCAAAAGATACATTTTTTAGCGCCTGAATACGGCCGTATCTTTTGTGTAGATTTTCAATGGTAAGAATGGTTTCCAAATTTATTTCGGTTTTAGTTTTAAGTATGACGAATCAACTTGTTAATTGTTACGGCTAAATGTAATTTAATGTAAATTTGCATTAAAGATATTCAAAATGAGCGAACCTTTAATGGTGTTAAAAAAACCTACTTACCCTTTAACACAATCTCTATTAAGTTATTTAGACAGATACGAACGCATTTCGAAAGTATCTGTGTTCTATGATGACTTATTGCGATTTTCTGGCTCTGTAAATGTCTACGATAAAAATGAAACAGATACTTTATGGATTCGCGTTTATTACAGTGAATTCGAAAGAAACGAAATCGATTTGAATCTAAAAAAAATTTATTCACTGCTGCATTCTGATGGAAATAGTGAAATTATTCAGTTTCTAAATATCGACGCGATTGATTATTGTACTTTCGGAAATTCGAAACCTTTCCGGATTAAAGTCAGAAATATTCTCAATGATAACTATGTTCATTTTTACATTAAAAAAGCAGATGCTTCAAGAATTTATGGTTTAGAATTAGAAGATATTCTTTCGCCAGATAAAATCAACTTTTTGGTTTATAAAGACACTTTAATTGAGGAACATATTATCGGAATTCCGGGTGATGTTTTTATGGAAACCTTATTGGATAATTGTACGGAAATGGAAAAATCACAAATTGCAAAAGAGTTTGTGAAGTTTAACGAACGCTGCATGATCAGGCTTTTGGGCGATATGCGCGCTTACAATTATGTGATTGTCCCAATTCATGATTTTGATCAAGTTGTCTATAAAATTCGTCCAATCGATTTTGATCAGCAATGTTACGAAGGAAATTTTAAGGTTTATCGTCCGCAGTTTTTCAAAGAAAATTATCCGATGATAAAACTTATTAAAGATAAATTAGAAGAACGTTCTATTATTCAATATAAAGATGAAGAAAGGGCGATTCTGGCTAAGCGTATTCATTCTGCAGAAAACAGAATTAAAAAATTATTGAACATTATGTGTCATGATACCATTTCGACAGAGGAACATCTAAATCAGCTAAAAATGGAATTGTACCGTTATACTAATGATATGAAATTCAAAAATGCAAAATCGATGGGACACGTAATGTTTGCAGCATTTGAGTTTATAACGCGGAACTTTAAAAATACAAATTTAATTTAGAGTTTTTTTGAAACTTATATGGTTTAAAATTGACTTTACATTTTAAAAAACAATCTTATGAAAAAGTTTTTTTTACTGGCAATTACAATTGCTTTACTAGCTTGTCAGCAGCAATCAGATAATGATTTAAAAACGCTTTATTCTCTTCCTAAAAAACTAAAAGAAGTATCTGGAATTACTTATTTTCCAGAAAATAAATTAATTTATACTTTAGAAGACAGCGGGAATAAAAATGCAATTTATGCGATAAATTCGGATGGAAAATTAACCAAAACGATTACCATTGCGAATGCTAAAAATGTTGATTGGGAAGATATTACAAAAGATAAGAAGGGAAATATTTATATAGGAGATTTTGGCAACAACGACAACGAACGCAAAGATCTTTGTATTTATAAAGTAAATAAAAATCAGCTGAATAGAGATCAGGCTTCCGCCGAATATAAAGTTTCATTCTCGTATCCGGAACAAACTGAATTTCCTCCAAAGAAAAAAGAACTATTTTATGATGTTGAAGGTTTCTTCGAACATGGAAATTATTTTTACTTATTTACAAAAAACAGAAGCAAAGGTTTTGACGGAACAGCTTTTATATACAAAATATTAAATGCAGCAGGAACTCAAAAAGCAGTAAAAATTGGCGAATTTAAAACTTGCAATAATTACAACCATTGTGTTTTGACCAGTGCAACTATTAGTCCAGATGGTAAAAAAGTAGTTTTATTAAGCCATGATAAAATTGTTTTATTTCAAGGTTTTAAAGGCGACTTATTTCACAAAGGTTCTCAAACCGAAATAAAACTAAACCACTTTTCTCAAAAAGAAGCTATAGTTTTTAAAGACAATAACACTTTGCTTATCGCCGATGAAAAAACAAATAAAGTAGGAGGGAATGTTTATGAATTTAAGATTCTAAGCCACTAAGTTTCTAAGCACTAAGTTTAAAAAAGCAGTAAACTACAAATCATAAGCTGGCGTGAGGTAAAATAAGACTAAAAAAAGCCACAAATTCAAGAATGTATTAAAGTAATTCGTGAATTTGTGGCTAAAAAACTTAGAATCTTAGCAACTTAGTGGCTTAGAATCTTAAAAACTATACGCTGCTCCAAAAATAACTCTTCCCACTTCATCCGGAGATTTAAAATAAGAGATTCTGGCCGTTAAAACATTAATTGCATTTAACCAAAGTCCACCGCCATAATCTTGATGCCATTTTTTAGAATTTTCTCCATCAAGCCAAATTCTTCCATAGTCAAATCCGCCTAAAATACCGTAGGTTAATGGCGCAACTGTACGATGAATTTTTCCAAGACTAAAACGCAAATCACTACTCTGAGAAAAATACGAACTACCTAAAAAGCGTTCGTTTCTATAACCGCGCAGATCTTTATCGCCTCCTAAAGCAGCACCTTGATAGAATTCGTAGTTGTTGTTTAAGATCACTTTTCCTTTTATTATTGTGGCTAAAACTAATTTTCCGTTGTGATCAATTTTGTGGGTGAAACCTAATAAACTTTCAATAGTTGGAAAATTTTGTTTGGTTTCATTCAAATTTGTTGTCCAAGTTGCGGCTACCATAAAACCAATTCCTAATGTTGGTTTTGAGACAAAATCAGCATTTTTGAATTGATATTTTACCTTCAAACCGCCATAATTCTGACTGTCAAAAACAGTAGGGTTTACAATATTAGGTATATCAATATATCTGTTTTCAGTTTCTTCAACTGTCATTCTCTCAAAAATTGGCTGAACGCTAAACTCACTTCCATATCTTCCAACATGTCTGATAGCTCCAGATGCATTAAATTTTCGGATACGAACCCTGTTATAATCCATTCCATAATCATCATCGTTATTTTGTGTTTCATTTCCGTATCCAAAATAATTCATCGCAAAATTTGGAGTAGTGTATTGCGATTCAACGTCAATAACCCATTTACCTAATAATCCAGGAAAATGTGCAGCATAATTAAATTCTAAACCTCCAGTTGCAAAATAGTAGAAAGCATTAAAAACATGCCTTTGTGTGTATGGATTTTGCTTAAAATTGTTGACTGTATAATTTAAATTAATACCCACTTTTACCCCATCATCTGGATTGTAGCCAATATTTGGAAGTCCAGAAATTACATTATACTTTGGTTTTTGAAAATTATATAAATTGACATCATAGTCATCTGTAAGCTGTGTTTTTGTTTTTGAGTCAAGGTTATAAGTGTTTTCTTTTGATTTAAAATCATATACAATAACTTTTTTTCCGTTTTCAATGTTGTAAGTGTCATTGTTTTGACCACCGATCAAACGAATTTTTATACTCGATTTTTGATCTCCAATTACTTGGAATTCATCACTGTCATCTAAACCATAAATCCACAAATTTGAAGTTTTTGAATCTGTTACTGTTTTAGTATAAACTAAATCATCACCTTCTTTTTTAACTCTATAAACTTTAATTTCAATGCTTTTTTTAGCATTATGATTGATAACAAATTTGTCTTTTTTGTCAGTTCCTGCAATCATTACAGTATGGCTCAAAATATCAAAATATTCAGAAGCGTATTTTTGAAGATCTTTTTTTCTAATTTTTAATTTTTGTTTTATTTCTTCAACAGTTTGATCTTGAACTTCTTTTGGCATATTTTTAAAAGCCTCATCGATATCTTTGTCTGTTAAATTTTGCTGAATAAATTTTGCTTGCGCAATCCAGTCTTTTTCTTCAGCAGTTCGCAAGAAAGCTAAATCCATCGGATAGGGTTCTCTATTAAGCCATTTTACATTGTCAATTTTGCTTTTAAAAGTGCGCATATGACGAAGCGCAGGAATATTCATTAAAATCGAAAGCAATGTTCCGTCGTATTTGGCAAAAGCTTGGTCGCGATCACGAGGAATTGGCGTGTAAACTACTTTGTCTCCTTTTTTATGTTCTCCCCAGCGCCATTGGTCGCTGTGTCTGTCCCAGTCGCCAATCAGCATGTCAAACAAACGTGCCTTTATATATTCTTTTTCGTCTACCGAGTATTTTTCGTCTTTGTGCAGATTTTGCATCATATCATCAGTACTGATAATATTAGTTGGGTTTCCAAAGTTTTTACCATCTAAATGATTATCAGCTGGTCTTTCCTCAATCATGTATAATTCATCTCCAAAATTCGAGTTAAACTCTTCTAAACCATCTTGTTTTGGAATATAATATAAAATCGGATTAGTATGCAAAATTCCCAATTTGTCAGACATACTGGATGTTACATAGGAAGCATAAGGGTGAGAAGTAGTATAAAAATCTAAAAGGAAATTTTCTGTATATGTTTTTTGAAAATCGTTTACAATATATTGGTCTTTAAAAGCAACAGACTGCAAAAATACTGTCGCGCTTTTTTTCATCGCACGCATGACATATTCGCGCCCTTTTGGATCTGACATTCGAAGCGAAATAGATTGATGTCCTCCGCCTTCGCGAATTGGTTTTAGACCGCCCTTTAAAGTGTCTAAAGTTGCTATCTTAGCTTCAATTGGCACGCTGTAATATTTTCGATAATGATTTCCAAACAAGAACCTATGTACTAAGCTCTTTTTTGTCATTTCTGGCGTATAGATCGAAGTCATAATGGTTGCAGGAAATTTATTGTCAACTTTTGAAGCCCAATTAATTTCTTTCGCTTTTATAATTTCATGTTCAAAAAGAAGCTTTTCATTATTGTTTTCATTTCCAAAGAAAGAAACTTTTGCGTCACCGCTTTTAAATAAAGTAAGGGTTGCATAGCCATTTCCTCCGTATGAAAATTCAGTTGAATTTATTGCTCTCGCAGCTTCAGATTTTGAGCCTGCACCACTAATGATCTGGTTTATATTTTCTTTGTTGACATATTGAAGATTATGATCATGTCCGGAAACAACAATTACATTTTTCTGGCCCTGCAATAGTGTTTTAATCCTCTTGGCATAAATAGTATATTGTTTATTTTGAAGGTCTTGTGGATTTACGCCAGATGTTTTTCGCAGTAAATTGATAAAAGAACCAATTACCGGAAGCGGAATTTTTTTCTCTAAAGGGAACAATTGTTTTTCCCAAGAATATTGTCCGCCATGCGATCCGTTGCTCATCAGAGGATGATGGATAGCAAGAACAACTGTTTTTTCTTGATTTTTATTTAGGATATTTTCTAATTCCTTAAAAAAATCTTCTCTGGTTTTAATGTCGCAATTATCGTTGATTGTTGGGTGATTGTCCCAGTCTTCTAGAAACCATTCGCTGTCAACAGTAACCAATGTAGTAGTGCTATCAATTTTTACATCTTCGATAGGGCATGATTTTCTTGGCATAAAGGCCTTTTTATCATTTAGATATTTGGTAACAAAGTCAGCCTGAAGTTCTAAGCCTTTGATGCCGTTATACCAATCGTGATTTCCGGGAATCACAATTGTTTTTCCTCTAAATCCTTTAGCCAAATCCAATTGGTTTTTAAGCTTTGTTTCTGCAGCAGCTTTTTCTGCAGCATTGCCGTCACTAGGAAATCCTTTCGGATATATGTTATCTCCCAGAAATAATAAAGTAGCCTTTTTATTAGACTTCTTAAGTTTTTTATGAAGAAGTTCCAACGTTTGCTTCGCTTGTTCTTCATCGGCATTTCCTGCATCTCCAACTAAATAAAAAGTATGTGCAATTTTTATAGTGTCAGTCGCGTTTTCTGTTTCGTTGGCACTTACATTTTTTCCGTACTGCGCTTTATGCGTTGCACACGAATTAACAAGTATTATGACAACAATTGCCAAAGAATATTTTTTAATCTTTGCAATAAAATGGTTATCCAAAAACAATTTCATAATTTAGTGGTATAAAAATATTCTTTATGAATCTAATAGAACAATCCGAAGATTTCGTCAGTATTTTACTCAAAGATAAACTTTCTAATTTATATTCTTACCATAATTTTAACCATACTTTAACCGTAGTAAATGCAGTAAAAGAGCTTTGTAAGAAAGAAGATGTAGGGGGAGATGAAAAAGAAATGCTTCTAGTCGCAGCTTGGTTTCATGACACAGGATATATTGTAGGTTATGAAAACCATGAAAAAGAAAGTGTAAAAATTGCATCCAATTTCTTGAAAGAGAAGGGACAATCAGATGAATATATAGAAAAAGTATCGAGTTTGATTTTGGCTACAATCAAGGAATACGTTCCGAAAACACATTTAGAAAAGATAATTAAAGATGCAGATTTTGCTCATTTGATGGGTACGGAATATGAAACTACTTGTGAACTGTTGCGTATTGAATTAAAAAATACTTGGAATCTCAATTTTTCTAATGCCGAGTGGGCGAAAGAAAACATGGGATTTTTGCTGAACAAACACCGTTTTTATACTGATTATGCTCAAAAAAAATGGCAGCCTCTAAAAGAAAAAAACTTGCTTTTGATACAGAAGAAAATAAACAAGCAAGAAAAGAAAGCTGCAGCCGTAATTGAAGCTGAAAATAAAAAGAAAGATAAAGTTGAAAAACCAGATCGTGGCGTAGATACTTTGTTCCGTGTTACTCTAGGAAATCATACCCGATTAAGCGGTATTGCTGATAGTAAAGCTAATATCTTGCTGTCTGTTAATGCGATTATTATTTCAATTGCACTTTCTTCGATTATTCCAAAATTAGACAGCCCGAAAAATGCGCATTTGGTTATTCCAACATTTATTATGCTGATGTCTAGCGTTATTACGATTATTTTTGCGATTCTTTCGACACGTCCAAAAGTTACTTCTGGTGTTTTTACGAGAGAAGACATCGAGAATAAAAAGATAAACTTACTGTTTTTTGGAAATTTCTATAAAATGCCTCTAGAAGAATACGATTGGGCAATGAACGAAATGATGAAAGACCGCGATTATTTATATTCAAATATGATCAAAGATTTATATTTTCTTGGATTAGTCCTGCAGCGAAAATACAATTTGCTTCGTATTGCTTACAATTTTTTCATGGTCGGAATTATTGTTACCGTTATTGCGTTTGTAATTGCATTTAAATCCATTTAAAAAAATAAAAAAATGAGCTCAATTAATTGAGCTCATCTAATAAATCCTGATAAGTAATTTTTTTTGCTGCCGGATTAGCGGTATTGTTAATCACTTTTACGCGAATCGCTCGCAAACCAGAAACGCCTTGAAGATCTTCAACTTCAAATTGTTCAATTGCAGGTTCTAATATTTTTTTATGCTGCAGATATTTGATGTATTTCAAATATTCAGTTTCTTCATTATTTTGCGAGTATACGATCGTAATTTTTTCTTTTTCTGTAATTCGCTCTTTAGTTCCTTTAATGTTCGATTTGTCAATACGTTTTTTTACGACTTCGTATCTCGCATTGTAAGTTCCGTCAACATCAAAACGTTTTTCATCCATTCTAAAACGAATTGAAAGCGGTGCACTGAAAACTAAAATCAATGAAGTCACGTCTAGTTCGTAAGGAAGCGATTCTTTAAGCTGATGATGTTCTAGCTCCATTTCGCATAAAGTCTGCAATTGCCACAAGCGTAAGTTATGCAGGTACATTATATCAAAAGGTTTTGATGGCGAAATTGAAGCTCCAATATACAAGTTATGCTCAACACCATCCGTTTTAAAACGCTCGTAATAATGCGGATAAATTTGCTGCGCTTCCAGTTGTTTTCTGTCTAAAACCGAAGCTAATTTCTTGTTGATAATCGACATTGCATTATCAAATTTCTTTCTTTCCTGATAAAATAAACCTGTTTTTTCATCAAGGCTTTCAAAATACAATTCTTCTAATTTTTCGTTTTTTGCAGAACCTTTAGTGTTTTTTAAAATCGGATGAATTTCTTCTTCTATATAACGCTGAATATGTTGTTCTGTATCTGCTTTTAATGGAAATTCTAATTCATTTCTAAGCGATTCTAGTTCAAACTTTCGTTGTTCTAAAAGTACCAGATTTGCATTTGGTTTTTGATTGTCAAAAATTTCTAAAAGCGTTGTAAGCTGATTTTTCAAATCTCTTTTAACGGTTTCATTTCTATGCTCAGAAGAGCCTTTAATATCAATTTGACCGTATAACGGATATACATTTTTAAAAACAATTTCTTTAAAAATATAATCTTTTGTATGATTGATATTTTGAAAATAGTTTTGAGATTCTTTTCTGAATTTCCAATATACACTTGGGTGAATTGTGGTATATTCTCGCTGAATAATTGCCTCAATCTGGTGTTGCATATCAGTATTATAGCGGTCGATTGTGTCTGTCAAATACGGCAAAACCAATTCTAGTTTTGTTGCATTTACGCTGTTCAATTCTCTAGGATTTTCTGAAACCAATTCGACTACGCCTAGTAAATGGCCGTCTTTTACAACAGGTGCAAAAACACAGCTTTGAATTCCTTGTCGTAATAAGTGTTCGCCCATTCTTTTGTTTGGCGATTCTTCAATGAATTTTTTGACATTCGAAATAACAAAAGGTTCGTTTTTGTCTAATAAGTTTTCAAATGAACATCCAAAAAAGGCATTTTTACAGTCTACTTCCTGTTCTTTTGAAAGCAAAAAACTTTGTAATTGATTATCAAATTTAACAGGCCTGATAAATTTCTCTTCTTCAGGATTATAGATAATAAAACCAACTTTTAAATTTGGTATTTTAAATATTGATCTAAAGATATTTGCAACAACTTCATCTTTTGCAACTGTTTTTGTATTAGGCTTTAATAAGTTACTTTTTAGTATCGAAATTGCGCTTTCTGTAGTGGCATCAAATAATGAAACAATTCCAAAACCTTTTAAAATCCAGCTTCCTTTAGGAAATTTAGATTTCCATAGTTCAATGTCACTATAATTATCAAGCAGTAAATCAATCTCATCTTGAGTCAAATGAACTGCATTTTCTGTTGGGATAATTTCCATAAAATCAGCATTGTACAAAATACGATAATGCTTTTCTATACCGCTTTCGTCTGGAATGTCATAGAAAAAAGGTTTGTTAAAATCGATATGCTGTTTGTAATAACTGCTTAAAATCAAGCAGCAGTTATTTACATAAAATTGGTGATCATCAAAATCACGAATTTCCATATAGAATTCATCTCCGGCGTTGCGCAGAATTTTTTTGAAACGGTCTGTATAATTAAAAGATATATTTTGAAAAGGAATCGTAACTGCTTTTATCTCATTCTGACTTAAGGCGGTTGGAAATAAATCGGCTAAAAGATTTTTAATTAAAGCCTCATTGTTTTTAATGACAGAATAATCCAGAATGCCTGTTCTAAATTCTGGTAAATGTTCTATTTCTTTTAATAGGGCTTTGGCATAATTTGCACGGTAGTCAACGTTTGATGAAGCAATTTCCTCAAAAGATTCAATCAGCTTATGAAAGGAGATGATGGTTTGGAAAGGACTTTCGTTGTGTAATTGAATATCCATCAGATTTTTGTTTTTAGGCTACAAAATTAAGCATAAATTAAGAATCTTTCACATTTTGTTATTTGTTTCGCTTATAGCAGGATAGATTTTTTCTTAGAAAAATAAGGGCTTTTGAGAGGCATTAATTATTTTAACTAAATATTAACATCAATAATAACGGAACGATCGTTCCGTTATTATATCTTTGTACCATAATAATTGAATAATCAATAACTTAAAAACAAATAAAATGAAAAATTTAGAAAACAAAATAGCTATCGTAACTGGAGGAAATAGCGGAATCGGGTACGCAGCTGCAGCTGAATTAAAAGCAAAAGGCGCAAACGTAATTGTAACAGGAAGAAATAAAGAAGCGTTGGCAAAAGCTGAAGCAGAATTAAATGTAACTGGAATTGTTGCAGATCAATCTGATTTAAAATCTATTGATGCCTTAGTAGAAAAAGTTGCAGCTCAATATGGAAAAATTGATATTGTATTTTTAAATGCCGGAATCGCATCTTTCGCTCCAGTAGATTCAGCTTCAGAAGAGCATTATGACAGTATTATGAATGTCAATGTAAAAGGAGTTTATTTTACAGTTCAAAAATTATTGCCAATTTTAAATGATGGAGCTTCTATTATTTTTAATACTTCTGTTAATGCGCATTTAGGTATGCCAAATTCAAGTGTTTATGCAGCAAGCAAGGCGGCAGTTTTATCTTTAAACAAAGTTTTTGCTACAGAATTAGCGCCAAGAAAAATTAGAGTAAATGCCGTTTCTCCTGGCCCAGTTGAAACACCGCTTTATGGCAAATTAGGTTTAGAAAAAGCAGAAGTAGAAGGTTTTGGAGCACTTTTAGGAGAGAAAATTTTATTGAAACGTTTTGCTCAATCTTCAGAAATTGCTAAAACTGTTGGATTTCTTGCTTCAGACGATGCATCATTTATTACAGGTTCTGAAATTGTTGTCGATGGCGGACTTACTGTAAACGCTGTGGTTTAATTTTTTGCATAAATTTAGGAACGATTGTTCCGTATTTTTTATACTTTTGTAAAGGAATTTAATTTAAGGTTATGGCTAGAACAAAAGAATTTAACGAAGAACAAGCTTTAGACAAGGCTGTCGAAATTTTTTGGCACAAAGGTTATAATGGCACTTCGGCTCAGGATTTGGTAACGCATTTAGGTTTGAGCCGTTCTAGTTTATATGATACTTTTGGTGATAAGCAAAAACTTTTTGTAAAAGCTTTAAATAAGTATCAAAACGATAATTATGTCAAGGTTAAAGAAATGCTTGACACATCGACAAACATTAAAGAAACACTGACTGTTATTTTTAAATTGGCAGTTGTTGAAAGTCTGGAAGATCGCCTTACGAAAGGATGCTTTATGGTTAATTCTGCAGTAGAACTTGCCATGCACGATGAAGAAATTGCGAAAATAGTTAGCAGTAATAAGAAAATTATGGAAGATGTGTTTTACACTGCTGTTAAAAAAGGGCAGGAGGGAGGACAAATTTCAACCAAAAACGATGCCCGTGTACTTGCTAGATTTATTTTCAATACCTATTCTGGAATTAGAGTTTTGGCTCGTGCCGGAGAAAAAGACAAACAGGTTTACGATGATATTTTAAAAGCAATGTTTTCCTTATTTTAAGATTAGAAAACATGTAAAATAAAAAACGGCAATTACAATAATGTAGTTGCCGTTTTTTGTGTTTAAGTAAGTAATAGAAAATGAATAATGATTAGCTTTTTTCTTCCTTATTGAAATAAACTAAATAATAATACATTTGTTTTTCTTCATCCCAGCCTTTTTCAACAAATTTTTCTGCACTTTCAGGATTGATAAAATCCATTTTAATCTGAATGTGAGTATCCAGATTAATTACGTTTTTAATCGATTTTCTAGCGTCAGAAACTGCTGCGTTTGCAATTGGAAATGAGGTTACATCTTCGATGCTGTATTTTTCTCCTTTATCAACTTTATAATTTTTGAATTCGGGAATCAAGTCTGGATTATCTAATACTTCGTTCAAGAAATTTTGTTCTTCAAACTGATCATTTTTAGCGAAATAGTTCACAGATCGGTTCATAAACATAACTTCTTCTTTTTTGTCTTCTGCTGGCAAAACAACATCTTTTGCGAAGTTTTGACAAAATTTCAAGTATTTTTTGGTGATGAAGTTTTCATCTTCAAAGGCATCTACAGATAAAAAGTGCTCTAACCAGTAACGCGCATCGTAACGGTTACTGTCTACAGTTAAAATTTTATATCCTTCGTCTTTTTTATAATTAAAAATCAAACATCCTTTATCTAATTTGCTAAGGTTAATTCCCTGTTGCAAAATCATTTCAAGATTGCTGTCTTTTTCTTCAAACTGTAAAAAGTCTGCTTGCAATTCGCTTTTAAAAATTCCAATAGCGTCAACAACATTATTGTCAATGCTCAAATTTGTTAAATACGTTACATAGACTTCTCCGTTTTTAATATGCGGATGGTTTGATTGCTCGAATAAATGTGTAGTAATATTTTTAGAAACTTCTTGTAATCTGCTCGGATTATCAAAAATCTCTGTAGCATATTTAAACATGTCATTATAATCCAAATCGACTTCGTGCGCAAACTGATAATAGTTTTCTTCTTTCTCTCTAAAAGGTTTAAAAAAGTACTCTTTTATCAGAGGCACAATTTCGTCATTTAAGTTAAAAGGCTGTTCCGATAAAAAAATCGCTTCGTTTCTGCTTTTGTTCCCTACGCGGTGTATCGCAAGCGTCTCGATGTGGGTGTTAAATAAGTTGATCATTTTTTTGAGTTGCTGAGATTCTAAGTTTCTAAGATTCTAAGTTTTTTAAATAGGGTCTTTTAATTTTCTTATTAATGACGCTAACATTCTTTCGATCTCTCGACTGTCCTCATATAAAAGGTTAAATTCTTCTTCTTTTATGTATATAATGTTTTTTGCAATTTCAAGCTGAGTCTGCATTTCAAATATAGAACCTAGAGAAATATATAAAAACCGCAAAAAATCTTTATTACTTTCTCTACCAGATCCTTCTGCAATATTACTTGGAATAGAAACTGAACTCCTGCGTATTTGAGAAGTTAATCCAAACATTTCTTCTTTTGGAAAAGTGCTTGTTGCTTTGTAAATTTTGGTAACTAAGGTAATGGATTTCTGCCAAACTAAGATTTTTCTAAAATGACTCATTATTTATTTTTAAATTAACTTAAAAAATAAGAAAAATCTTTCAATTAGAAAAAACTTAGAAACTTAGCGTCTCAGAAACTTAGTAACTTAGCTTAATTCCAATTCTCCTCAAATCCGTAATCTTCGAAGCTGTCGTCGCCTTCGAACATGTCAAGATCTTCTTCGTCTAAGTCATCTTCAAATTCGCCGTAAATATCATCATGCATATCGGCTTCAAAGTTTTTTTCAATGGCTTCGTCTGGCATTTCTCCATGAGAAAATAGAGTTTCAGGATAAGGCGCTCCAGCAATTTGATCTTCAATAGCAGCCAATTCAACTAAGAAAGTCCACATATTGATGAAATCGTAGACATAGATTATTTTAGTATTTTGCTCATCTAAGATAGAAGATAACGGATAATCAGCCATAGTTTTTTGCTCGCCAGGAACGTCTCCAGTATCAAAAAGCGGAATTTCATCTTCTTGATTCCAAGTTTCATCGCAGGTATAAAACGAAGCTACTTCCATCCCGTCAAAACCAAAAGCGTTGAAGATCGCATTGTGTAAATCTTCAAGAGTATCGTCTTCAAGAATTGCAATGTCTCTAAAAATATCTTCTTCGGCGTCTAGAATTACTCTAAATTTATAAACCATAATCTTTGTTTTTATTGAAAGGTCAAAGGTAAAATATAAAAAACGAAATACGAATTAGGAATTGCGATTTGTTGAAAAGATTTTTTTGGTTTAAGCTTTGAGTAGCTTGTCATTTCGAGGAACGAGAAATCACACATGCTGATCCACAAAGATTGTCGACGTTACTACTTGGAGTTTCTAGTGTGATTTCTCGTTCCTCGAAATGACAAACTTTACCTTCCAGTCAATCTTTTTCGAATTTTATGATAATGCTTGTGATAAGTACTATGACTAGGATAACTCCTGCTTGAAGTTATATTATTAAAGATTAAAGCAGTTATAAATAAAATCAAGACGCCAACTAAAACGGGCGATATAACATACATATAACCCAAATTTTTTATTTGACTTGAAGCGGTAACAGCAATAAGGGCAGTAGCACCTCCAGGCGGATGAAGTGTTTTGGTGATTTGCATGAATACAATAGAAAGAGAAACTGCCAATGGAGCGGCTATCCAAACAAAATCAGGAACCAATTTATTTACGCTTACACCAATAAATGCGGAGATCAAATGACCGCCAATTAAATTTCGTGGCTGTGAAAATGGACTTTGAATGATGCCATAAATTAATACACTTGATGCTCCAAATGATCCAATTAAATAAACCATATCATTTCCTGAGAAATGTATAGATTCAAGATAGGCCAATATTCCGATTCCCACAAATGAGCCAATAAAAGACCAAAAATGTTCTTTAAAATCGATTAAAGTTTCCTTGTAAAGAATGTAACGTGTTTTTCGATAGCTTCGTCTGATTTTTTGAGTAGGCATAATAGTAATATGAATTTTTTTTGCCAGAGATTTTACAGATTAAAAAATAATTGGAAATCTGTGTGAATAGCTGAATTTGTGGCTGTATAATTTATTTTGTCAAGCTTGGAGCGTAACTATATACAGTATAAGGATAAATTGTTTTTGCAGTATATTTAGAAATTAAGCAAACCACAAGTATAGGTAAAAACAGAGTATAATCATTTGTTAAGCCACAAACTAAAAATATAGCTGTAAATGGTGCATGGATACTGGCACTCAAAACAGCCGCCATTCCGATGATCATAAAGTTAACCGGAATTACATTTACATGAAAAACCGAATTTAAAAATGAAGCCAATAACAATCCTAAAAAAGCACCGATAAAAAGACTGGGAGCAAAAACACCGCCATCACCTCCAGAAGCTAAAGTTATTGAAGTTACAATTGGTTTTAAAATCAAAATTCCAATAAAAGTGAATGCTAAAGTTATCGTTAATGGAATTTCAGCCGCATTTTCAAAAATCCCTTTTATAGCGTGATAACCTTCTCCGTAAAGTTGCGGAAAAATAAAAAGTGAAATACTTAAAACTGCAGATCCTATTATGATTTTATAATAATGCGTATTTATTTTTCCGAATTGAGATTTAAAAAACAATACACATCTCGTTAAGTAAACTGAATTCATTCCTGCCAAAATTCCTAAAAGAATAAAATAGGGAATCGCTTTTAAATGCCAAGTGGTAATCGAAACTACGAATAGGGGTTCTTCTTTTAAAATAGAAAGCAATCCAAAAGCAATTGAAACTGCAATGATATTAGATATAATAAAAGCTCGAGTCACTTTTCGTGAAATAACTTCGAGAGCAAACAAAATTCCGGCAATTGGGCTGCTGAAAAGTGCTGTAACGCCCGCCGCAACTCCTGCACAGATTAGTTCTGTTTTGTACTGACGAAATACATTTTCTTTTTGCTGTGCAACTGATCCAATTGTAGCTGTAGCAACAACCGTAGAGACTTCTATTCCTGTTGATCCTCCAAAAATAACGGTTAATAATCCGTTTATAAAGTGAGATGGAATCTTATAAGATGGAAGATTTTTCGTTTTTGATTGTGTGCTTTCAAATACTTCTTTGATTCCTTTGTTTTCTTTTTTCTTAAAGAGATATTGTCTCAGAAAGTAAATTACAGATAATCCAAAAACTGGAAAAATAACATAATAAAGCGGGTGAATTGTCACTTCATTATAGAAGATTTCTTCATAATATTCGGTTATTTTTTTAAGTGAAATTCCTAAAAAAGCAGATAAAAAGCCAATTAAAATGGAAACAATAACTAATTTTCTGAACTTAATAAATTGGTGTTTTTTTTTGATTTGCGCCGTTTTGTTCATCAGAAGTAAATTTGAATTCGCATTTTTTATGCGGATTACAAAATTAAGCATCAAAATTGATTTTATGTAGTAAATAATTCGTTTAGTGTGTTAAAACCGATGTAAATAAGAAAATTCGTTCAGTAAGTTTGATTTGAATAGCTTTTAATTAGGTTTAGAAGTTCAAAGCTGCAAAGTGGTAAAGTTTTCTCATTTCTGTCATTGCGACGAAGGAGAAATCACACTAGTTAATCGAAAAAGATTGGTAATATACCTTGCGGAATTTCGCAGGTGATTTCTCCCTCGTCGAAATGACAAATTGAACGTGTTATTCATAAATGAAAAAATGAAAAAATGAAACCTATGAACCTTTGTAGCTTTGAGCCTTTGAACCTCTCATTATTTACCTCTCATAAAACTCAATTGGCAGCTCATCCGGATCAGCAATAAATGTAAAACGTTTTTCAGTCGTTTCATCAATTCGAATTGGTTCTGATTCTATGTTTTTTGTATTTAAAAAAGCGATAGTTTCTTCTAAATTAATTACTTCAAAAGCCAGATGTCTTAAGCCAACCGCTTCTGGTCGAGAAGGTCGTTTTGGCGGATTTGGGAATGAGAATAATTCAACAACATATGTGCCGTTTAAAGCCAAATCTAATTTATAGGATTGGCGTTCTTCACGATAAATTTCTCTAATAACAGTTAATCCTAAAACTTCTGTATAAAATGTTTTAGATTTTTGATAATCAGAGCATAAAATGGCAATATGGTGAACTTTATTTAAGGTAAGCATTATGTATTTGGATCAGATTCTTGATTTAATTTTCTAATTATTTTGGCCGGATTTCCAACGGCTAATGAATTGTCTGGAATATCTTTTGTAACTACAGATCCGGCACCAATAACACAGCCTTTTCCGATAGTTATGCCTGGGCAAATTACAGAATTTCCGCCAATCCAGCAATCGTCTCCAATAGAAATTGGCAATGCATTTTCGAGAGATTTTCTCAATTCAGCGTTAAGCGGATGAGTTGCCGTATAGATTTGAACATTTGGGGCAAAAAACACATTCGATCCAATATTTACCGGAGCGCAGTCTAAAACTACGCAATTGACATTAAAATAAACATTGTCACCACAAGTAATATTGTAACCATAATCACAGTGAAAAGGCGGTTCAATATAGAAACCCGCGCCAGTATTCGGAATTAATTCGGCTAAAATTTCTTTGGCTTTTTTTGTTAAACGATATTCGGTTACGTTTAATCTATGAAGCAGGTTTTTCGCTTTTCGGCGTTCTTTTGCCAGAATATGATCTAATGCATTGTAATATTCACCCGAAATCATTTTCTCCTTTTCAGTTTTCATAAATTTGAAATGTTTTTTTAAATGAATTTTTTCAAAATTACAATTTGACCTAAATGATAAACATCATGCTGAATAATTCCGTGGATATGTTCGTAGAACGTGTGGCCATTATTAACATATATTTTGTCTAAATCGGCGTCATCAAAATCCTCAAAAAAGGCATTCCATAATTCTTGCGACTTTGCCAGATTTTGAATCGATTGCTCCCATGCAGCTTCAGAAGAATCTAAAACAGGTACAAAATAATTATGGTCAGGAGTTAGGACTGTTTCTCCTTGAACACGCCTCAAAATATTCCTTCTCCATTGTATTAAATGGTTGACAATTTCCCAAATCGTATTTAAGTTAGGATTTACTTTTCTGTAAGCTTGCGCCGCAGTTACATTTTCTAAAGTGTGGGCCAAAGTAACTTCCAGCCACGGATTCCCATTATAAATGGATTGATATAAATTCGAAATTCTTTTGCTTTCTGACATAATTAATAGTTTTAGAAACTTAAAAGCTAAGATACAAATAAGTATTTTACAACTCATCCTTGAATTTCTACAATTGGGTTATTTAATATTTTTTAACTTAGTCTCTTAAAATACATTTGCTTCATCAAAATAACAAACCATGAAAACCAAATTATTTTTTACAATCGCCTTTTTATTTATAACAACATTTTTTTTCGCTCAAAACACTATTTCAGGAAAAGTGCTTGACGAAAAGGGTAAACCAGTTCCTGGAGCAAATATTTATATTGATGGAACTTACGACGGAGCAACAAGTTCTGAAACAGGAGATTTTTCATTTGAAACAACTGCGACTGGAAATCAGTTTATAATAGTGAGTTTTTTACTTTATGAAACATTCAAAAAAGAAATTGATGTTACTAATTTTAAAGATCAAACCGTTAAACTGAGAGAAAATGTAAATGCGCTTGATGCCGTTGTCATTACTGCCGGAACATTAGAATCTGGAGACAAAGCACGTGTTTCAGTTTTAAAACCATTAGATATTGTAACAACAGCTGGTTCTGCAGGAAATATTATTGCCGCATTGCAGACTTTACCGGGAACTCAAACTGTTGGAGAAGATGGGCGTTTGTTTGTTCGTGGAGGAGAAGCCAGCGAAACGCAAACTTTTGTTGACGGACTTCGCGTTGCACAGCCTTACGGAGCGACAACTAATAATTTGCCAACCCGAAGCAGATTTTCACCTTTCTTATTTAGCGGCATTGCCTTTTCTACTGGAGGATATTCAGCAGAATATGGCGAAGCTTTATCTAGTGTTTTGTTGTTGAATACGCAAGATGAGCCAGATCAAAATAAAACAGATATTGCCTTAATGACGGTTGGTTTAGGAGTTGGAAATACTCAAAAATGGGAAAAAAGCTCTTTCAGTATTAATACGAATTATATTAATCTTGCCCCTTATCAGGCAGTTATTCCACAAAATGTAGATTGGAATAATCCTTATCAATCTTTAGGTGGTGAAGCGGTTTACCGTTATCATTTTGAAAGAGGAATTTTTAAATTGTACGCGGCATTTGATTCTGAGAAATTTGATTTAAATCAAAAAAATATAAATTTTGCTGATCCGGTAAGAACGGACTTAAACAATAATAACTTTTATTTGAATGCCTCTTACAAAGGAGATTTTGGAACTGGATGGCAGCTAACATCAGGAATAAGTTATGGTTACAGCAAAAACAAAATCACATACGATATAAACGATGTTGACAGCAATGAAAATGCTGCACAGTTAAAATTGAAGTTGAGAAAAAGCTTCTCAAACCATTTTAAATTATCTTTTGGAGGGGACTATTTCATTACCAAATTCAATGAAAATTTTGATGATAATGCCTCAATTCAAGTTTCAAATGGCTACAACTCTAATATTGCTGCATTCTATACAGAAGGAGATATTTTATTTTCGAAAAATCTAGCGTTAAAAGTAGGTTTGCGACTTTCTAATAATAGTTTGTTAGATGAAACTAATATTGCGCCAAGAGCTTCAATTGCTTACAAAGTTTCAAAAAGCAGTCAATTTTCATTTGCTTATGGAGATTTTACACAAACGCCTGTTGTTGATTATATTAAATATTCAAAATACCATCAATTTGAAAGCGAAAAAGCACAGCATTATATTTTAAACTATCAATTTTCAAAACCAGGACAAACTTTTAGAGCCGAAGCTTATTACAAAGATTACAGCAATTTAGTGCAGTATAACACAAAAGATATTGGGTATAACTCGGTTTTCAATAATAACGGTTCGGGATATGCAAAAGGTTTAGATTTATTTTGGAGAGACAGCAATTTGTATAAAAACTTAGAATATTGGATTTCATATTCTTATATCGATTCTGAAAGACAATACAAGAATTTTCCAAACATGGCAACACCAAGTTTTATTGCCAATCACAGTTTGTCAATTGTAACTAAATATTTCATCACAGATTGGAAATCGCAAATTGGCTTCACGAACAGTTACAGTTCAGGCCGTCCATACAATGATCCGAACCAGACACAATTCATGAACGGAAAAACAAAATCGTACAACAGTTTGAGTTTTAACTGGGCATATTTACTCACAACACAAAAAATCTTGTATTTCTCAGTTTCAAATGTATTAGGAAGCCAAAACGTTTTTGGATATGATTACGCAAAATTACCAGATCCAAACGGAGTTTATCAAAGACAAGCCGTGACCCCAACAGCAGACCGATTCTTCTTCGTAGGTTTCTTCTGGACGATCAGCAAGAATAAGAATGATAATCAGTTGAAAAATCTTTAAAAAAGGTGCAAAGGTTCAGAGTGGCAAAGGGTCAAAGGTTTTCTGTAGGGGTGCACTGAATTGCATCTTCTAGAAAGTTCTAAGATTTTATGTTTTAATAAAGAAAATCAAAAATTAATATTACAAAAAACCTTTGCCTCTTTGCCACTGTGAATCTTTGAACCTCAGAAAAAACAATTCAGTAACCAAATTCGACAACTCAGTATCATTTAATTTTAAAACAGTAAAATCCAACATACTTTTGAAGTATAATTAGAAATAACAATAACAATAACAATAACAAAGAGTTTTAATCATCAAAAAAAAACTTAGAATCTTAAAACCTTAATAACTTAAAAAACAAGAAATCATGACCAAAATTATTACAGTAATCACGTTATTTATCTGCAGTTTATTATCTGCACAAACACAATTTGAACAAGGAATGGGAAAAGCTTTTGGGCTTTGGAAAGAAGGAAAAAATGCTGAAGCATCTGCAATGTTCGAAAGAATTGCAGCGGCAGAAAAAACAAGTTATTTGCCAAATTATTATGTAGCTTTAATTAATACGACATCTGCGTTTAGTGAAAAAGATAAAACAAAAATCGATTTATTGCTGACAAAAGCACAAGACGCATTGGATATCGAATTTATAAAGGACCAAAACAATGCTGAACTTTATGCTATTCAAGCCTTAATTTACACAGCTTGGGTGGTAGCTGATCCAATGACAAACGGAATGAAATATTCGGCTAAAGTGATGGAAGCTTACGCAAAAGGAAAAGCAATAGATCCAAATAATCCAAGAATCGTTTTTGGCGAAGCTGATTATCAGATTGGAGGAGCAAAATGGTCAGGTGTTGACACAAAACCATTATGTGTACAAGTTGATAAAGCTGTTGAACTTTTTGCTACTTTTAAACCGGCAACACCTTTTTCTCCAAAATGGGGATTAGACAGAGCCTTGGAAACTCAAAAAAATTGTAAAAATTAATTAATAAGTATATCAATAGTATGAAGGATCATAGAACATCTTATAGAAATTTAAAAAGCGGAACAATTGTTTCATTAAAGATTTCTATGGTCTTTACAGTAATATTTATAACTTTTTTGGGAGAAGATTTAAATGTTCGAAACGTTCTTATTACTTTCTTTATAAGTTGTCTTTATTCTTTCGGATTAGGTTTTGGTAATGGTTTTTTAAACCTTCTTTTAGATCGAAAATGGGATTGGCTTGAGCAGACAAACCTCAGGGTATATTACGGAATTCTGGTAACTATTTTGTACACAGTTCCGGTAGTTTTAGGAATAAACTACTATATTTTTATGGTTCTGCAAGACATGACTTTAAAGGAGTTTTTTGGAGAAAGAATGCTTTGGGTACATCTTTTTTATATTATTCTCTCATTAGGAGTTTCGATTTTTATGCAAGCCAGAAGTTTCATGATTAAATGGAAACAGGCATCAAAATTTGAAATAACACAGCAAAAGATTATCGCAGGAACAGCGAGTGCAAAATTCGAAAGTTTAAAAAATCAGATCGATCCGCATTTTCTTTTTAACAGCTTAAATGTTTTAAGTTCTCTAATCGAAGAAAATCCAGATAATGCGCAGCGATTTACAACTTCTTTATCTAAAATTTATCGTTACGTTTTAGAGCAAAAAGACAAAGAATTGGTTTCTGTTGAAGATGAATTGTCATTTGCAAAAACTTATATGAATTTGCTGAAAATGCGATTTGAAAACAGTTTGTTTTACGAATTGCCTACAGCAGATATAAATCCAGACGCAAAAGTAGTTCCGTTGTCATTACAGCTTTTGCTCGAAAACACAGTAAAGCATAATGTGGTAAGCGAGCAGAAACCATTGCATATTCGGATTTTTATTGATGGAGATTATTTAGCAATTCAAAACGATTTTCAAAAGAAAGAAGTATTGCAGGACAGGCAAGGAGTTGGCCTTCAAAATATCATAAACCGATACGGAATTATAACCAACAGGAAGGTGATAATCGAACAAAACGAAGAAAATTTTACGGTTAAGATTCCGATTTTAACAAAACAAATTACAGTTATGGAAACAAATGCAGATTACAGCGATGAGAATAAAGCCTATTTCAGAGCTAAAAAAAGAGTAGAAGAACTAAAAGGATTTTACGGAAATGTAATTTCATATTGTTGTGTGATTCCGTTTCTAATTTTTATAAATTTGAGATATTCTCCTGGATTTCAATGGTTTTGGTTTTCAGCTTTAGGATGGGGATTTGGAGTAGTAATGCATGCTTTTAAAGTTTTTGGTTACAGCTCAGATTGGGAAGAACGAAAAATCAGAGAGATTCTCGAAAAAGAAAATAACAAGCAAACTTGGAAATAATCATGGAACCCGATTATACTGAAAGAGAACGTTATTATCAGGCCCAGAAAAGAGTAAAAGAAATTAAGGGATTTTATGAACATTTAATGGTTTTTATTCTTGTAAGTATTATTCTAATTGGCATAAATCTTATCACTTCGCCAGAATATTTTTGGTTTGTTTGGTGCTTGCTGGGTTGGGGAATTGGGGTGGTTTTTCACGGATTGAAAGCTTTTAGAATTTCACCATCTTTTAGCAAAGAATGGGAAGAACGTAAAATCAGAGAGATTATAGAAAAAGAAAAGAATAAGAAAACTTGGAAATAATCATGGAAACAAATTGTAATAATGATCGAGAAAAATTTGAGTTTCAAGAGATTTTTAGCAAAAAGATGTTTAAGCTTAAATCCTTTTATGTACATGCATTTATTTACATCATAGGATTACTAATTTATGTACTGAAAGACTATTACGGAGTTCCGTTTAATTTTTTTCCAATACGATATATAAATTCTGTAGTAATGGTAATTTGGACAAGTGTATTTTTAGTGTCCGCAATTGATTTATTTGCTTCTTATAAAATCTTCGACGAAGAATGGGAAGAACGAAAAATGAAAAGTCTTTTAAATAAAAAAACAAAAACACAAAAATGGGAGTAATAATGGAAATAAATTATAACGAAGAAGATAGATATTACTTGGCAAAAAAGAAAGTCGAGAATATAAAAGGATTTTACGGAAATTTAACATCATTTATTTGCGTAAATATCCTATTGATTTTTATCAATTTATACACAACACCTAATCATTTATGGTTTTATTGGCCATTAATGTGGTGGGGAGTAGGAGTAGTTTTTCACGGATTGAAGGTTTTTGAAATATTTCCGGTTCTTGGAAAAGGCTGGGAGGAAAGAAAAATCAAAGAGCTGATGGAGAAAGAAGAAGAGAAAAAAAACAAATGGCAATAATTTAAATCATAAAAAATGGGACGTTATAGAAGACGCATGTACGAAGAGTACGGACAAGAATTTACCAACGACGAAAGCTTTAATATAGCTTACAGAAAAGTAAAAAAAATAAAAGGTTTTTACTCGCATTTAAAAGTATATATTATCGTTAATTTGATCATTATTGTGTCAAATTTAAGCAGAGATTTTTCTGTGATAAAATTTAATGATAATGGATTATTTGATTGGAACACCTATTCTACTGCTTTTTATTGGGGGATTGCATTGCTTATTCATGCTTTTTCAGTGTTTGGACCTGATATCTTTTTTAATAGAGATTGGGAGCAAAAGAAAATTCAGGAATACATGAACAAACAGTCATCAAATAACAATAAATGGGAGTAATTTTAAATTAAATTTTTAAATTTTTCAGCCAAATCAATGACCACATTAATTATAGAAGACGAAAAACCGGCAGCAAGATTATTACAGCGAAAGCTCGAGAAGTTAGATATTGCCGTAGAAACCATGCTGCATTCTGTAGAAGAATCTGTAGAATGGTTTACCAACAACCAACATCCAGATTTGATTTTTTTAGATATTCAGCTGTCTGACGGTTTGTCGTTTGAAATTTTTGAAAAAATAGATATTAAAAGCGCAATCATTTTTACAACTGCATATGATGAATATGCGTTAAAAGCTTTTAAATTGAATAGTATAGATTATCTCCTAAAACCAATTGACGAAGATGATTTAGAAATTGCTGTCGCTAAATTCAAAACACGTTTGCCAAAAGCAGAATCAGAAACGCAAAACCTGCAGCTTGATTTTGAACAGATACGCAGAATGTTGTCTAATCCTTTTGAGAAGAATTACAAAAAGCGATTCACGGTTAAAATCGGGCAGCATTTAAAAGTAATTACTACTGACGAAATCGAATGTTTTTTTAGTGAAAACAAAGGAACGTATATTCATACTTTCGATAATCGAAATTACTTGATCGATTCGACTTTGGAGATTTTAGAGCAAGAATTAGATATGAAAAATTTCTTTCGCGTAAGCAGAAAATTTATTGTACCGCTTCCGGCCATAAAAGAAATTCAGGTATACACCAATTCTCGCCTTAAAGTAATTTTACCTACTTATAAAGAAGATGAGGTAATTGTAAGCCGCGAAAAAGTACAGGATTTTAAGAGTTGGCTGGGCTAGTTTTTCTAGCCTCCAAAATCATATAAAACTGAATTCCGAATAGGATTGAAGCCAAAACTAAATGTATAGCCTGACTTCCTATTGGAAAATCAAAATAAGCCATCGCTATTCCGGTTGCAATTTCAATCGCGATTATAGAGAGTACCCATTTTTGTTTAGAGAAACCCAAGCCTAATTTTGTATTTCTTACATACAAATACAAATTCACAAATAAGATTAAGATGGAGAAAGAGCGATGAACATAAAATGTAATAGAAGGGTTTTGCAGCCAAAGTATGCTTGCTGTTAATCCATTTTTTACTTGCTCATCTACAAACTGACGCACTTGCGTTCCTATTGCTACTTGAATTAACGTTAATATCAAGGCAAATAAAAGTACATTTCTGAAGTTAGAATTATATTTTACCACAGCTAATTTTGGTCGAGCCAATTGAATGATATACAGAATTACTGCAACAATTACCAAAGCCATAACCATGTGAACCGTTATTTTAATTGGATTTAACACAGAATAAACCACTTTTGCTCCTAGCCAAGCCTGAAATCCCATCATAAAAACAACCAGCCAAGACAGTAAGGTAATTTTTTTGTTTTGTTTCCAAAATCTAAAGGAAGCAACTGCCATAAAAAAGCACGCTATTCCGGCTAAGGCTCCAAACAATCTGTTGATGTATTCAATCCAAGTATGAATCGGATTAAAAAGTGCGTAGTCGTGTTTGGTATATTTTTCCCAGTGTGAAGCGTCAAAAGCAGTTTGTGTTGTAAAATTATCTTTTGCAACTAATAAAGTTTCATCTTTAATAATTACCTGACCTTTTTCAAAAGCGCGATTTGGCGTCCAGGTTAATTCTTGTAAATCAGTTGGCGGAATATAATAGCCAAAACATTTTGGCCAATCCGGACAACCCATTCCAGAGCCGGTCATACGGACTAACGCTCCGGCAACAATTACTAAATAAACTAAAACCAATGCTGTTTTTGCGATTGTAGGGAAGTGCTTTTTCATTCTTTTTTTTAGTTGCAAAGTTTCAAAGTTGCAGAGGTTCAGAGTTTTGAACTTGATTTGAAACATTAATATTTTAATAATAAAAAAATCTTTGCTGTTTTATGAGTTTATTACTTTGAAACTTTTTTTAAACCTAATTTTTCTGCTCTTTTTAGAATAAAATCGTAAGCCGCTTGATATTCGTTAGGAATATCGCCTTCTAAAATAGCTTCTTTTACCGCTTCTTTTAAAACTCCAATCTCTCGCGAAGGTTTTAAATCAAACATTTCCATAATTTCTTCTCCAGATATTGGCGGTTGAAAATTACGAACATGATCTCTTTCTTCAACTTCAACAATTTTCTTGCGAACGATTTCAAAGTTTTTATGGTATTTTTTAAATTTTGATGGATTTTTGGTCGTAATATCAGCTTCGCACAACGTCATTAAATCTTCTACATCTTCACCAGCATCAAAAACCAAACGGCGAACCGCGCTGTCTGTTACGATATCTTGTGCCAAAACAATTGGGCGTGAACTCATAATTACCATCTTTTGCACAAATTTCATTTTGTGATTCAACGGCATATGCAGACGCTCGAATATTTTTTTAGCCATTTTACCGCCTAAAAATTCATGTCCGTGAAAAGTCCAGCCTTGTTTTTTGTTGAAACGTTTTGTTGGTGCTTTCCCAATATCGTGCAATAAAGCAGACCATCGCAGCCAAACATCATCTGTATTTGGACAAATATTATCGACAACTTCTAAAGTGTGATAAAAGTTATTTTTATGGGTATGGCCTTCAATTTCTTCAACCTGATTTAAGGCAGTTAATTCAGGAAGAATAATATCTAAAAGTCCAGTTTGATATAAAAGCAAAAATCCGATAGAGGGTTTAGCTGTCGAAAGAATTTTATTTAATTCATCGACAATACGCTCTCCAGAAATAATTTTGATTCTCTCCGCGTTCTTAGTAATCGCATCAAGGGATTTTTTTTCGATTTCAAAACCCAATTGATTAGCAAAACGAATTGCACGAAGCATTCGCAATGGATCATCAGAATAAGTAATATCCGGATCCAAAGGCGTTTTTATTGTTTTATTTTCTAAATCTGTCAACCCATTAAAAGGATCAGAAAGATCTCCAAAAGTTTTTTCATTTAATGATAAAGCCAATGCATTAATGGTAAAATCACGACGATTTTGGTCATCTTCTAAAGTTCCGTTCTCCACAACTGGATTTCGGCTGTCAAAATGATACGATTCTTTTCGAGCTCCAACAAATTCAATATCAGTATCTTCAAAGCGCAGCATTGCTGTTCCGTACGTTTTAAAAACCTGTACTTTTGGCTTTTTTGGAAGTAATTCTGATACTTTAAGTGCTAATTCAATTCCGCTTCCAACTGCAACAACATCAATGTCTTTTTTAGAACCTCGATTTAAAAGCAAATCACGAACAAATCCGCCAATAACGTAACTGTCAACGTTTAGTTCTTGAGATGCTTTCGAAATTACTCCGAAGATTTTATGTTGTAAAGCTGTTTTGTAGTTTGTTTGTATAGCCACGAATTTACTAATTTTTAAATGACAGTTCTATTCTTGAAGAGAATAAAACGTGTGCAAATTTACAACATAGAAAATGCCTTTTATAATGTATCGTTCACTTTTTTGACTAAATTCATAGTTTAAGCGGTCAAATTTTATAAAATGAGAAAAGGTTGCTATTAATTTCACGAATTAACACGAATTGAAATTTATATTACAGAGTAAAAATTAGTATAATTTGTGGCAAAAAAAACATTTATACATCTATAAAACAAATCAATTGCAATGATATATTTTTAGAAATTCAATTTGTATTTTTGAATTCTATAAAAACGCACAAATGAAAATTGTTATATCTCCCGCGAAGTCTTTAAATTTTGAAA
The DNA here is from genome assembly GCF_000708595.2 of Flavobacterium sp. KJJ. GTDB lineage: Bacteria > Bacteroidota > Bacteroidia > Flavobacteriales > Flavobacteriaceae > Flavobacterium. The sequence goes on from NZ_JARP01000005.1 coordinate 187,440, forward strand.
AAGAATTACCAACAACTCAATATACTGAACCTTCTTTTTTAAAAGAAGCGCGTCTTGTTCATAAAGTTTTAAAACCTAAGAAACCGGGTGAATTGTCTGAATTAATGTCAATTTCAGACAAATTAGCTGATTTAAATTGGGATCGAAATCAAAAATGGAAAACTCCTTTTTCAGCAGAAAATGCACGTCCGGCAGTTTATACTTTTGATGGAGATGTTTATACAGGATTAGATGCGTATTCAATTCCGTTAGAAAAATTAGATGCGCTACAAAGCAAACTCAGAATTTTATCTGGACTTTACGGAGTTTTAAAACCATTAGATTTAATGCAGGCCTACCGTTTAGAAATGGGAACGAAATTGCCCGTTGGAGAATACAAAAATCTGCATGAGTTTTGGAAACCTATTGTGACAAAAGCTCTAAATAAAGAATTGAAAAAAGGAGAATTATTTGTGAATTTGGCTAGTAACGAATATTTTTCAGCTGTTGATGTAAAAGCATTAAAAGTTCCGATTATTACTCCAGATTTTAAAGACTATAAAGACGGAAAACTAAAAATGATCAGTTTTTTTGCCAAGAAGGCGAGAGGTATGATGGTGCGTTATATTATCGATACAAATGCCGAAACAGTTGAAGACTTAAAAGGTTTTAATTATGAAGGTTATCAGTTTGATGCGAATCTTTCTAAGGGAAATCATTTGGTTTTTACACGTTAGAACTGCAAAGGTTCAAAGTTACAAATGTTTACGAGCTAGACTCGGGAAATATTTTAGAGAGGGTTTAATCTTTTCCAATTTGAAGATATCATATAAATAAAAAAGCCGAGTTAATAATTTAACTCGGCTTTTTCGTATTATAAATCAATTATTATTAATGCATTGCATCAGCAGGATTAATCTTGTTTTTGCCTCTTTTAATAAAAAGGATAATTGGAATACAACATAAGAACATTATTCCTAAATACATGAAAATATCCATGTATGACATTACGGTACTTTGTTTTAGAACGGCATAATCTATAGCTTGATAGGCTTTTTTAAGCGCAACATCGGCGCTGTATCCTTTTGCCATAAAAGCGCGTTGCATTCCTGCAAGACGTTGTTGAACATCATATTTTGCAGGATCTAAATTCGTTAATAAATTTACTCGGTGTTCTTGACTTAAACGAGTGATAAAAGTGGTAATGATCGCAATACCAAATGATCCTCCTAATTGTCTCATCATACCTGTAAACGCAGCTCCTTCACCAATATGTTTTCCTTTTAATGTTGAAAGAGAAAGAGTTGTAATAGGTACAAAAAGTAATCCTAAACCAATCCCTCTTAAAATTAAAGGCCAGAATAAATGTTCAACTCCAGTGTCAGGTGTAAGCCTGTTGTGCATCATGAAAGTAAAGAAGAAGAAAATTAAAAATCCAATTCCTACCATATAAGCTTGAGGCACACCTTTTTGAATCATATTACCAACAATTGGCATCATAAAAGCTGTTGTAATCGAACCTGGAATCAATAGTAAACCTGCGTCAGTTGCTGTCCATCCTAAAATAGACTGCGTATAAATCGGGATAATTAATGTTGATCCGTATAAACCGAAACCAAGTATAAAACACATGACAGTTCCGATTCTTAAGTTTCCATCTTTTAAAACACTTAAATTTACAATTGGATGTTTATAAGTGAGCTCTCGCCAGATAAACAATATCAATCCAAGTATAGTAACAACACTCAAAGTTATGATGGTTGTGTCATTAAACCAATCGTCTTGCTGACCGTGTTCTAATACGAATTGCAAAGATCCAATAAATGAGGCCAATAAAATAATTCCCCACCAGTCAACCTGATTTGCTTTTAATTTTTCTCCATATTTTGGACTTCTAACGAAAGTGATTGCCAAAATAGTAGCGATAATTCCTAATGGAATATTAATATAAAATATATAAGGCCAAGAGTAATGATCTACTAAATATCCTCCCAAAGGCGGACCAAGTGTAGGACCAACAATTACTCCCATACCGTAAATAGCTTGCGCCATACCACGTTTTGCTACAGGATAACTTTCGGTAATAATAGTCTGAGCAGTAACCAGCAAAGCTCCCCCTCCCATACCTTGTACGAACCTAAAAGCTACTAGTTCCCATATATTACTCGCATTTCCACACAAAAAAGAACAGACGGTAAAAATTATGATAGAAGCCACAAAATAATTACGTCTCCCAAATTGCTGTGACAGCCAGCTCGTCATCGGAATTACGATAACATTCGCAATTGCGTATGCTGTAATTACCCAAGCCACATCAGTCAAGGTAGCACCAAGGCTTCCTCGCATGTCTGTTAGCGCTACGTTTACGATCGTGGTATCAACGATTTCCAGCAGTGCACAAAGTACTGCGGTAATCGTAATAATGACACGTCTGTAACCGTATTCTACTAAATCGTCTTCTCCTTGTACTGCTGTCATTTTATTTTAAATGTACGTCTACATCAACATTCATTCCTGGTCTCAATAATTTTACTTTCTCAGGATCATTTGTTGGGTCTAAACTAATTTTTACTGGCAATCTTTGAATTGTTTTTACGAAGTTACCTGTTGCATTATCAGGAGGCAATAAAGAAAAACGAGATCCTGTAGCAGGTGAGAATGAAGTTACAATTCCTTTAAACTCATAATTAGGATAAGCATCAACTTTTAAACTAACTTTTTGTCCCACAATCATTTTGTTTAATTGTGTTTCTTTGAAGTTAGCTACAACCCAAGCTTCATTATTATTAATGATATAAAATAAAGATTGTCCTGGCTGTACCAATTGTCCTGGCTGAATGTCAACTTTAGAAACCTGTCCGTCAATTGCAGCAGTTACAACAGTATAAGTAAGGTTTAATTTTGCAACATCCAACATCGTTTTAGCTCTTTTGATGTTTGCTGCAGCAACCTCAGTTTGTTTGTCAGAAACTTTAGATTTTGACTGAATTACAGATTTTTGGTAAGAACTTGCTCTTTGCTGTTGTTCTAAAACACGTACTTGGTTTTCTGCTTCGTCTTTTGCAGTCTGAGCTTGTTCAAATTGTTGTTTTGTAATTGTATGAGTTTTATACAAATTATTGTAACGGTTGAAATCATTCGTAAGCTGTCTCAATCTAATTTTTGCACTTTCGATAGAACCACCAGCAGATTTCATATTCGCATCAGAAACGGAGATGCTTGCATAAGCACTTCCAATATCAGCTTTTGCAGCTTCGTATTGACCTTCAGCACCTAGTAATGCAGCATTAGCTTCATCAATTTTCAATTGATAATCTCTCTTGTCGATAGTAAATAAAGTATCTCCTTTTTTTACAAAATCATTATCTTTTACATACACTTTGCTGATGTATCCAGATACTCTAGGAATAATTGGATTCATTTTTTTCTCAATTTGAGCATCATCAGTTTCTTCGTGTGCTAACGAGTGCATGTATTTTGTTATTCCGTAAGTTCCGCCCACCAAAATCAATACGGTTAGTATAATGATGAATTTAGTATTTGTTTTTTTCTTTTCCATGAGAGCTATCGATTATATTTTAGAAAGATTGAATGATTGAGATAATTGTCCTGATACTGAAAGTAATTCGTAATATTTTTGAATAATAGTTGCTTTAGACAAAGCTGTATTTATTTTGGCATTCAGATGTTCTACATCCGCTTCAACTAAGTCATTTGTATCTGATAAACCATTGTCAAATTTATCTTTTACAAGTCTGTAGTTTTCTGCAGCTTGAAGAAGTGCTTCATCATAAACAACACTTTGATTAATAGCCAAGTCATAATCTTCTATAGATTTCTGAACTTCAACTTTAATACGATCTGTCATTACAGCTTCTGTGCTTTTTACTTCTAAAGCTCTGCTTTCAGCAGCTTTTACATTGGCGCTGTTTTTTAGAATTCCTGATAGATCATAAGATAAACCAATTCCAAAATTCATTGCATATTTTACGGTGATAAAATCTTTAAGATCCAAAGCTGTATAACCGCCTAATAATGCAAGCGAAGGATAATATCCTGATTTTGCAATCTTAATGCTGGCTTCGCTGGCTTTTTGCTGGAAACGAATTGCTTCTAAATCTTTTCTGTTCTCAAGTGCCAATGCATCAGATGTTGGCGCATTGCTTGTTTTTAAATTAAAGAAGTCAGCTTCATTAATCTGAAGTTTTACACTCGGATCTAATTTTAATAGCGTTGTCAGGTAAAAGTTGATGTTATTGATGTTGTTATTTGCTTCATCAATTGATAATTGCGTTTTTGAAACTAATAACTGTGATTTCAATAAATCATTTCTCGGAATGATTCCGTTTTTCTCCAATTCCGTAAAATCAGTTACACGCTGTTTTGCTTGTTTTTGATTTTCGTTTAAAAGATCTAATGTTTTTTGTGCTTTGTATAATGCAGTATAATAGGTAATTACGCGTAATGCAACATCTTCTTTGGTTTTTGCAGCATAAGAACTTTCCGCTTCGTATAAATTATCAGAAGCGATGATGCTGTTTTTAATTTTAAAACCTGAAAATATAGGCAAGCTAAGATTAGCCATTCCAAGCATCGCCTGATCTGGAGATGCCATAGGTTCAGCACTTGCTTGATCACCACCATTATTATGAAGATCAATAGAAGCTTTTGTCAATCTTTGGTATTGTCCTGAAATTTTTAGATCAGGATATTGATTGTTTTTAACCTCTTGTAATTCGTATTTTTTTGTGTTTACCTTAGTATTGGCAAGCGTAACTTCGTTACTTTTTTCCCAAGCCATTTTCACGGCTTCATCTAAGGTTAAACTTGTTTTTTCTTGTGCTTCTATTGATGATATTCCGATAAAGAAAATCCCAAAGAGCATTAATTGATTAATTTTCATAAACAAGTAGAGCTTTTATAGTTTGTTGAATGTGCTTTGTAAGACTGGTATTAATATAATCATTGTACAATGCTTCGGTATTTAAATGAAGCAAATCCTGAAAGAATAATTTGTTCATGTGAAAATGAAAAAATGTCCCCATTATAGTTGGGGTAATCAGCGGGATAATAATATCTTTTCTGAAAACGCCTTTTGTCTGACCTTCTCTGATAATGCTTTCCAGCGATTTTAAATTTCCTTTTTTCAGTTCTGTAAACGCCATTAAATTCTGTTCTCTTTTTTTTGAGGTAAATTCAAAGTGTAAGATTCTGAAAATTCCTCTGTTACAATTTATTCTGTTAATGTAAATTTCGATTAATTTATTGACTTTATCTAAAGGTTCTAGATTTTCCTGCAATAAATTTTCTAATTGTAATTTTAAATCAGAAGTTTTGTAAAGAATTAAAGCTTCAAGAAGTCTTTCTTTTGAACCAAAATAATACGAAACCATGGCAATGTTAATTTTTGCCTCTTTGGAAATATCCCGTATCGATGTACCTTCAAATCCTTTTTCTGAAAATAGCTTTTCAGCAACATCTAGAATCTGGATTTTTTTATCGTTTAATTCGATGTTTAACATGGTATTTTTTCTAATCAAGTACAAAATTAAACAAGCGTTTAATTTAAACAGCTGTTTAATTTTTATTTAACAAAATATTAACATAAAACGGTTTCGATGATTTAGAGCAAAAAAAAGCTGAAACACTTAGTATTTCAGCTGTATTAGTTTTATTTGAATCACACTTATAATTTGGCAAAGATTGGCGGCTTTGCAAGCGGAATTTCTAGTGAGATTCCTCCTTTGTCGGAATGACAAACAGGATGTTTAGCTTCGATAATTAACGAATCTCCCCAACAAACTCTTTGATTTTTCCAGAACCGCTTTCACTCAAATGCTTAATAAAAGCACTTCCGATAATCGCACCCTTTGCAAATTTAGTTGCCTGAGTAAAAGTTTCTTTATTTGAAATTCCGAAACCAATAATTTGTGGATTTTTCAAATTCATATTTGATATTCTTTCGAAATAATCTTCCTGAACATTTCCAAAACCAGATTGAGATCCCGTAACACTTGCAGAACTTACCATATAAATAAATCCGTTTGAAACGCTGTCAATAAAACGAATACGTTCGTCTGAAGTTTGTGGCGTAATCAAAAACACATTTATTAATCCGTATTTTTCGAAAATCGCTTTGTATTCATCTGCATAAACATCAACTGGTAAATCAGGAATAATAAGTCCGTCGATGCCAATCTCTGCACATTTTTTACAAAAAGCCTCAATTCCATATTGTAACATCGGATTGAAATATCCCATAATAATCAACGGAATTTTTACGCTTTCGCGGATGTCTTTCAGCTGATCGAAAAGAACTTGGGTTGTCATTCCGTTATGAAGTGCCGCTGTAGAACTGGCCTGAATCGTTGGTCCGTCTGCCAAAGGATCGCTAAATGGCAAACCAATTTCGATTAAATCAACACCGTTTTTTTCTAAATCCTGAATAATCTGAACTGTATCATTTAAGTTAGGATATCCCGCAGAAAAATAAATAGAAAGGATCTTTTTATCTTCTTGTAATTTTTGAGTTATTCTGTTCATTTCGTTTTTTTTATTTTTTCTCCTAGCAGGTTTCCAAAACCTGTTAGGTATTAGTTTTTATTTTTGCCACTCCCGAAGCTATCGGGATAAAGGATTTTACAGATTAACTGCGACTTTATTTTAAGCAGATTTAAATCTATTTAAGCCAATTTGCGCAGATCTTTAATTAATTTAAATCTGCTCTAATCTGCTTAATCTGCATGAAACCAATTTTTTTTAATCTTTTAATCTTTGGCATTAATTTTTAAATTTTCACTATCCTGCTTATCCAATTATCATTGTTCTTTTCTACCAATAATAATCCTGAATCCGAATCATTCATTTGTGCAATTAATTCACCCTTATTATTCCAAAAAGCACTTTTTCCGCCCGACGGATAACCCCAAGATTCACCGCTAAAGTTGGACATCAAAACATTCATTTTGTGTTTTTGAGCATAACTTTGCAAATCTCGATATGCATTCGGAATTCCGTTTGGGGAAAAGAAAATACTCGCAATGTAAATATCAGTTTCTCTTTTGCACGCATTTTCTGGATGCAGCGGATTATCAATATCGGCACAAATGGCAAAGGAGATCTTTTGATTTTCAATTTCCAGCATCGGATTGTAATCAAATGAAGATTGAAAAAAATCATCTTCGCCTTCATGCAGAAATTGTTTCGTGTAAATTGCAACCGAATTATTGGGAGAAATTACAAATTCGCCAATAAACAATTGATGTTCAATTTGAATTGGCGCCCCGGCAATAATTACAATATTATTTTTGACAGCTAACTTTTTCAGATGATCCAAACGTGCATCGTCTTTTTTGAAGGCTAATTTCTGTGCATTTTCTCTTTCATAACCTGAAATTGATAATTCAGAAAATGCAATTAATTGTGCTCCATTTTTTACAGCCAATTCGATAAGGCGATAATGATCTAATAAATTAGCCTCAATATTTCCTCGAGTTGGTTTTGTCTGTGCGGCAGCTAGAATCATTTTCTGTTTACAATTATTAATTTTCGATATATACCCAAGCAGTTGTTCCCGAATTTAAGGTAACCTGAACTCTTTTATAAGAATTAGATTCAAATTGATCTGCTTTAGCTAAATCAGCTTTAGAAATAGAGAAAGCAACACCATGTATAATTTCTGATGGATTTTCACTTGGTACTACCACAACATAGTCTGCCATTCCAAATTCTTCTTCGATCTGCAGGCTTTTTAGTTTATAGCCAAGAAGCTGATCTGGAGTTCCAGTTAATAATTTATTAAAAACCCGCCTTTGAATTTCTTTTGATCTTAATGTTCCGTAAGAGAATAATTTTTCCATAATTGCTATTTGTTATTTTCCTCGTTATTTGTTTTTGCGTTAGGGATAGGAGCGGTATCCTTTTTTATGGCTTTTTCTGCCATAAAAAAGATATAGCGGATAGCCCGGCCGAAGGTAACGCCCAAATTACTATTCTGTTATAATTTAAAATAATCAATATAATTGTCTAAATCTTTATCACCTCTTCCGGAAAGACTAATAACCACAATATCTGTCGGTTTAAATTTTTTCTGATCTAAAACTGCAAAAGCGTGCGCACTTTCAATAGCCGGAATAATTCCTTCTAGTTTAGTTAATTGCAACCCTGCGTTCATAGCATCATCATCTGTTACAGAGAAAAATTCACCACGGCCCGTTTGTGCCAAATGTGCATGCATTGGGCCAACACCAGGATAATCTAAACCTGCAGAAATAGAATACGGTTCTGTAATTTGTCCGTCTGAAGTTTGCATCAAAAGCGTTTTACAGCCGTGAATAACGCCCACTTTTCCTAATTTGCTCGTTGCTGCGCTGTGACCGCTGTCAACACCTTTTCCGGCAGCTTCAACCGCAATAATTCCAACTTCTGGCTCGTGCAAAAAGTGATAATAAGTTCCGGCAGCGTTACTTCCTCCGCCAATGCAAGCTACAACATAATCAGGGTTTTCACGTCCTTCTTTTTCCTTTAACTGCCATTTAATTTCTTCGGAAATTACACTTTGAAAACGCGTAACCATATCCGGATAAGGATGCGGGCCAATAGCAGATCCAATAATATAATGTGTGTCAACCGGATTATTAATCCAATCTCGAATTGCTTCATTTGTAGCATCTTTCAACGTTCTTGAACCCGAAAGTGCCGGACGAACTTCTGCGCCTAACATTTTCATACGGGCAACGTTTGGAGCCTGACGCGCAATGTCTATTTCTCCCATGTACACGATGCACTCCATACCCATTAAGGCACAAACTGTTGCAGTTGCAACTCCGTGCTGACCAGCTCCGGTTTCGGCAATAATTCTTTTTTTGCCTAAACGTCTGGCAACTAATATCTGGCCGATCGTATTGTTTACTTTATGTGCTCCGGTATGATTTAAGTCTTCTCTTTTTAAGTAAACTTTCGTATTGTATTTTTCAGACAAACGCTTAGCAAAATACAATGGACTTGGGCGCCCAACGTAATCTTTCAGCAATTGATCAAACTCGGCCTTAAAATCAGGTTCGCTGGTTATTTTTAAATAATTCTGGCGTAATTCTTCTACATTCGGATACAGCATTTCAGGAATATATGCTCCTCCAAATTCACCGTAATATCCTTTTTCGTTAACGTTAAAATTCATTTTATTCCAATTTTAAAAGTTGGCAACATCAAATTTTCGTTTGAAATTGCTAAATAAGTTTCTGTTTTTAAGTCCCGGTTCTATTTCAAATTTACTATTTATATCGACTGCATAAATAGGAAGATTGGTTTTTGAAATTTCTTCGATCGCTTTTAATTCGTTTATTCCGATGCCACCGCTTAAAAAGAAGGGTTTATCAGACTTGTATTTTTTTAATATCGTCCAGTCAAAAGTGGTTCCGTTTCCGCCGGGTAATTTTCCTTTGGTGTCAAACATAAAATAATTGCAGACATCTTCAAAAGGTTTTATAACTTCAAAATCGAAATTTTCATCGGCCGAAAATACTTTTATGATTTCGGTTTTCTTTGGTAATTGTTTTTTTAGTTCTGATAAAAATGCTACAGATTCATTTCCATGAAGCTGAACGGCTTGCAGATTGTATTTTGCAACTTTTTCGAGAATTTCTTCCTGACTCTGATTGACAAAAACACCCACTTTTTTGATTGTTTGTATAAGTTCCGGAATTTCTCCGTTAAAGTATCGCGCGGATTTCTCCCAGAAAATAAATCCCATATAATCGGGTAGGAGTGCGCCTACTTCGAGAATGTTTTCGGGATATTTCATGCCGCATATTTTGAGTTTCATTTTATTTTTGTTTTTGCCACGAAGGCGCTAAGACACTAAGTTTTTTTATTTTTTTGCCACGAATTTCACGAATTTCATTATTAAATTCGTGGTAAACTTTTACGCCTTTAGATTATTTATAAATTCTGTTGCGGCTTGTCCGGCATTGTCAGTTTTCATGAAGTTTTCTCCAATTAAGAAACCTTTGTATCCGTAAGGTTTTAGTTCCTGAATGGCTTCGATTGATGAAATACCGCTTTCTGAAACTTTTACAAAATCATTTGGAATTTGCGATGCTAATTCTTTACTGAAATCTAAACTTACTTCGAATGTTTTTAAGTTTCTGTTGTTCACGCCAATCATGTCTAAAGTTGGCATAATCGATTTTTCCAGTTCTTCCTGATTATGAACTTCTAATAGCACTTCTAAGCCTAATTTCTTCGCAAATTCAGATAAAGATTTTATTTCTTCGCGGGTTAAAACCGCTGCGATTAACAAAATTAAATCGGCTCCAAAAGCTTTGGCTTCTAAAATTTGGTATTCATCGACTATAAATTCTTTTCGCAAAAGCGGAATATTTACACTCGCTCTGGCTAAAAGTAAATCGTCAAGAGAACCACCAAAATATTTCCCGTCGGTCAAAACAGAAATACCGCAAGCACCTGCATTTTCATAACCTTTTACTACTTCTTCAACCGTAAAACTATGATTGATTACTGATTTTGAAGGAGAACGGCGTTTGTGTTCGGCGATAATTCCGGTTGAACTTGTTTTTAGTTTCTGACTTAATGAAATTGTTTCTCTTCCAAAAAATACCGAAGCTTCCAATTGCGAAACCGGAATAATCGATTTTTTAAGAACGACTTCTCTTTGTTTGTCAAATATTATTTTATCGAGTATGTTCATTGTTGTTTATAATTTAAAGATTCAAAAATTTAAAGATTGAAAAATTGAACTAGGTCAATAAATTAAGCATCTATTTTAGTTTTTAAATATTTTATGAAGTTTGATAAGTTTTGAGAAATTTCAATACTTAAATCATAACTTTTTTGAATTTCGAGTTGACTGCAAAAATTCAATTCTCTGCATAATATTAACATGCTTCTGACTTCTGCACAACTTCCTTTTGAAATTTTTAGATATCGTATTAATTGTTTGTTATTATTATATTCTGATCCTTCAGCTATATTATTTGTAATTGAAACAACAGCTCTTTTTATTTGATCTTTGAATCCAAATTCTCTTTCAAAAGGTTTACTATTTATTAATTCAAAAATTAATTTAGCTAAAAGAATTCCTTTTTTATATACTTGAAATTCTTCAAAAGATTTTGTCATAATTTTTTAATATTTAAATCATTAAATTTTTCAATTTATTTAATGCTTCTAGTGCTTTTCCTGAAAACAAACTTTCTTTTGCTAATTCGAAACCTTCTAACGGAGAGCATTTTGTAACCGTTGCAATTGCCATTGAGGCATTAGCTAAAACCACATTGTTTTGCGCTTCGGTTCCTTTTCCTGAAATGATGTTGGTGAACATTTCTGCCGATTCTTCGATAGTTTTTCCGCCTTCAATTTCTGTTTGTGATAAAAGACGAACTCCAAAATCTTCTGGTTTCAACATTCCTTCCATGTGTGATGTGATCGTTTTGGTTGGACCTGTTAACGAGATTTCGTCATAACCGTCAAGCGAATGTAAAATGGTGAAATTGATATCCGTATTTTGATATAAATAGGCATACATTCTTGCCAATTCTAAGTTGAAAACACCAACCAATTGATTTTGTGGAAATGACGGATTTACCATTGGTCCCAACATGTTAAAGAACGTTTTTACTGCCAATTCTTTACGGATGGGTCCAACATTTTTCATTGCAGGGTGAAATAGGGGAGCGTGCAAAACGCAGATTCCGGCTTTATCAATACATTTTTCTAAAAATGAAGGATCATTACTAAATTTGATTCCCATTTTTTCCATCACGTTGCTTGAACCTGAAATAGATGAAACACCGTAATTTCCGTGTTTTGCTACTTTTATTCCCGCTCCGGCTGAAATGAAAGAAGCTAAAGTCGAAATATTGAAAGTATCCTTTCCGTCACCACCGGTTCCGCATAAATCGATTGTGTTGTAAGCTGATAAATCAACGCGAACACACAATTCTAATAAAGCTTCACGGAAACCCGAAAGCTCATCGATCGTAATGCTTCGCATCATAAATACGGTCAAAAATGCCGAAATCTGACTTGGATTGTACTGACCGCTTGAAATATTAATCAACACATTTTTTGCCTCTTCTTTAGAAAGCACTTCGTGATTGATTAGTTTGTTTAATATAGTTTTCATTTTTTTAAGTCTTAAAGTCTAAAGGCGAAGGTCTTAAAGTCTTCTGGCTCTTGATATTTATTTTTAGGATTAATTAGTATTTTGAGTTTTAAAATGCTGAAAGACTAAGTTTTAATGTAGGTGACTTTATGACTTTCGACTTTAAAACTTTTGACTAACTTCTAATCCAATTCTCTAAAATTCTTTTTCCTTTTGGGGTAAGCACACTTTCCGGATGAAACTGAACACCTCTTACATCAAAAGTTTTGTGTCTTAGCGACATAATTTGTCCATTTTCGTCGATTGAAGTTGCTTCTAAAACATCTGGCAAATTAGCATCAACAACCCATGAATGATATCGTCCCACTTCGAATTCGTTTCCTAAACCTTCAAACAAAATTTCATCAGAAACTACCGTTTTTACATTTGTAGCAACGCCGTGGTATACTTTATCAAGATTTGAAAGTGTTCCGCCAAAAACTTCTCCAATCGCTTGTTGTCCTAAACAAACGCCTAAAATGCTTTTTGTTGGCCCGTATTTCTGGATTACAGCTTTTAGTAAACCTGCTTCATCCGGAATTCCAGGTCCTGGAGAAAGTAATATTTTATCGAAAGAAGCGATTTCGTCAATTTCGAATTCGTCATTTCTGTAAACCGTTACTTCGCAGTTTAAATCTTCTAAATAGTGTACTAAATTATAAGTGAAACTATCGTAATTGTCTATAACTAATATTTTTTTCATCTTGTTTTTTGTTTCAGGTTTCAGGTTTTTTTGGTTTCAAGTTCCAACAACGTGAAACCTGAAACTTTAAACCTGAAAATATTTTTTACTCTCGAACGTACTTTTCAGTGATAATACGGTTGATTCCTAATTTTTCTACTTTTTCGATTCCTTTTTGAATTAAGGTGTCGTTTTTAATTTTTACTACAAACTCAAATTTGCCGTTTTCCCATTGACGGTTATTGAAAAATTCCAGATTTTCAGTGTAAATGCTGTCTTTTAAACTATATTTTCCGCCTCCGGCAAAATAGACTGCATTGGTTGAATCTTTACCATTATTTAAATCATGATTTAAAAAAGCAAAATGCGTATCATTTATAATTTTAATCATTTTTGTTTTGGGATTAAAAGTTGAGAACGTAGAATCTTTTTCGGTGGTTTCGGCTGATATGAGACGCCAGGTTCCTTCAATTGGATTTTCTTTTTTTTCCGTATTACAAGCTGTAATGATGATAATTAAAATTAAAATTGAAATTGCTTTTTTCATGATTTGTGGTTTTTGTTTTTTTTGTTTTTTTGTTTCAGGTTTCAGGTTTCAAGTTTCACGTTCCAATAACTTGAAACCTGAAACTTGAAACAAAAATTAAATTTTCTCTGCCATTTCCAGCGCTGTATTCAGAGCTCTCAATTTATTATACACTTCCTGCATTTCACTTTCTTCGTCAGAACTGGCAACAATTCCCGCTCCGGCCTGACAATGTAGTTGGTGATTTTTACTCAGGAAAGTTCGAATCATAATGGCGTGATTAAAGTTGCCTTCAAAATCCATGAAACCAATTGCTCCGCCGTAAAAATTACGATTTGTTTTTTCATAATCTTCAATTAATTGCATTGCTCTGTGTTTTGGAGCACCGCTTAATGTTCCAGCTGGGAAAGTATCTGCAACGACTTGCATCGTCGTTGCTTTTTCATGTAAATGTCCTGTAACTTTAGAAACTAAGTGAATAACGTGAGAGAAAAACTGAACTTCTCTGTATTTTTCAACGTTTACATCATGACCATTTCGGCTTAAATCATTTCTGGCCAAGTCAACCAACATAACGTGTTCGCTGTTTTCTTTTTTATCTTCAGAAAGTTCTTTGGCCAAAAGTGCATCGCGTTCGTCATTTCCGGTTCTTTTAAAAGTTCCTGCGATGGGGTGAATTTCTGCTTTTCTGTTTTTTACGATAATTTGTGCTTCGGGCGAAGACCCAAATATTTTGAAATCTCCATAGTCAAAAAAGAATAAATAAGGAGATGGATTAATGCTTCGTAAAGCTCTGTAAACATTGAATTCGTCACCTTTAAAACCTTGCGTAAAACGACGGGATAAAACCAATTGAAATACGTCTCCTCTAAAACAATGTTTCTTAGCCAAAGCTACATTATGTTTGAATTCATCATCGGTTAAATTTGAAAATCCTTCGCCTTCTTTTGTGAATTTATAGGATGCAATATTTCGTGATTGCAATAATTGTTCAATTTCAGATATGTTGTTTCTTCCATCTACACTGTGGCAAAAAATGTAGGCTTCGTTTTTAAAGTGATTGATGGCGATAATGTTTTGATAAACCGCATAAAAAACATCAGGAATTGAAGTAGCATTGTCTTTTTTGGCAATAGAAACTTTTTCGAAATAACGAACAGCATCATAAGAAATGTATCCAAATAAACCATTGTTGATGAATTTAAAATCGTTTTTCTCAGACTTAAACTGACTTGAAAATTCCTGAATTACTTCTGGAATATTGGTCGAAGCATCAATTGAAATTTTTTCTGAAGTTCCATCAGGAAAAGTCTTTGAAATAGTTTCGTTTTCAATTTTAATTGTTGCGATCGGGTTGCAGCAGATGTAAGAAAAACTATTGTCATTTCCATGATAATCACTACTTTCCAGCAATAAACTATTTGGGAATTTATCTCTAATTTTAAAATAAATACTTACCGGCGTAATCGTGTCTGCCAGAATTTGTTTGTAATGTGTGTTGAGTATAAAAGGTTTCAAAAGTATGTTGTTTTTAATTTCTATTTATTTTTTCGTTTGAGTTATGACCAAAAAAAAAGGCTTGTCGTGATGACAAGCCTTTTATATTTATAGTTTTGAAAATACCATAGGAAGCTTAGTTCACGACGTTTGACGTAAATTGTTCCACCACCAAGTATTGTTCATTATTGTTCTCATATCTTATTTTGATTTCACAAAGATATAAATGTAATTTGGATTAGAATACATAAAATTTCAAAAAAATCTTTTCTAATTTTTGAATTTTGTTAAATTTTAAAATTTAAAGATTAGTCAGGACCTTAATTTCCAATTGCCAGCGTGTTGTTTACATTCATCCTAAAATCCGGATTTCCTTTGATGCTTGGCATAGTAAACAACTCACTATTTTTAATATTTGTGTATTGTATATCTGCTTCTGGCTTGTTATAAAAGCTTTCAATTTCTTTGTTTCCGCTTCCGGCTTCACTTGTAATACCGCCATTACAATTGTTAACAACTAGGTTTTTAAAAGTAAGTTTAGCTAAATTCACTTCACCATTTCCAATGTTTCCTTCTAATAAAACAAAAGGCGTAAAACCAGAAATAATGCTGTTGGATAAATTAAAGAAAGTGTCTTCTCTAACATAAACCGACTCTCTTACTAGTCCTTGGTTGTTTTCTTCTAGATTGACTAAAGTGATATTGCTGGCATTAATTTTAGTCATTTTTTTGGTCATATCTGTATTTCCAATTTTATCGTAGGAATCGACTTCAAAACATCTTGAACCTGAGACATCAGATGAAAACGGATGACGAATAGCAATACTGTTATTTATATTGATTTGAGCGCCTTGTGTAAAATCAAAATCATCATCTGTAGTTCGGTAAGAAATTAAATTATTCAGGTTCAGATCGCCTCCATAACATTCAAAAGAATCATCATTAGAATAGCTGATTTGTATGTTGCTTAAAACTGTTTTTCTTCCAACTCCTGCTAAAGAAAGCCCATTAAGTTCTTTTAAAGCACTTAATTTTCTTCCAGAGTACTCAATACGAACATATTTTAAAATTCCAGAATTGTCTTCAGCATCCTGTCCTCCGTAATGATTTAGTCCAGGCTCCAAGTCAAAAGGCAATGTGTGTAATCCGCCAAGGGTATTTATGGGTGCTTTTCCAAGAACAATAATACCGCCCCAATCACCAGGTTTTCTATCTGCTTTTTCTTTATTTGAAGTAAAAACAATGGGATCAGTTTCTAAACCTTCGGCCATAATTTTAGATCCGTTTGCAATAACAAGAGTACCGCAAGTTTTATCGTCGCCACGAATTACTGTTCCAGGTTCTATGGTTAAAACGGCATTATTGGTTACGTATACTACGCCAACAAGCTGGTAGGTATTGCGTTTTAATAATTTAGTGTCTTTATCTATAGTTCCGGCGATAATATTGGTTGCTTCGTTATATTCGGTATTGGCAGGTTTAAAATTGGTCCAGTTGCTCATCCAGTTGTTATTGCCTATAATTCCTTTGGGCTGTTGCTGGGCTTGAAGAAAAAAAGAGCTTAAAAGAGTAAGAATTGCAAATTGCATTTTTGTTTTCATAACTATGATTTTGATTTCTAGTTTTTGATTTTTTTTTGTTAGCCCAAAATTAGAGGCCGAATGTTAATCAAAACACGGTCTGTTGTTATGAAAGTGTTAGTGGAGTATTAAGAACGTTATCTTTTTGAAAAGTAAATAAAATAACAAACCCCAATAACACTGGGCTATTGGGGTTTGTTTATGTAAGAATTACTTCGTTTAAAATATTAGAATTTTAAAGTTACAGCTAATTCGAAATCGTCATTGATAGTTTTGTCTCCTAAGTTTTCGAAGAAGTTACCAGAGTTGTATTTGATATCGTATTTAGTTCTGTCAACTTTGAAAGCAGTTGTAGCAGTGTTTCCAGCCACAGTGATGTCAAAAGTTACAGGTTTAGTAATACCTTTGATAGTTAAATCAGCAGTAACAGTGTAAACATCAGTAGATTTAGCTCCAATAGTTTTGAAAACTAATTTTGCAGTTGGATATTTATCAGTTCCGAAGAAATCGTCAGCTTTTAAGTGACCGTTCAATTTCCCTTGGTATTCTCCAGTTAAATCTGTAGAAGTTAATGAAGTCATATCAACAGTAAAGCTTCCTCCAGTTAATTTTTTTCCTTTGAAAACTAAAGCTCCATCTTTAAAGTTTACAGTTCCAGAGTGCTCTCCAGTTACTTTTTTTCCTACCCATTTAATAGTAGATGCTTTTACGTCGATTTTTTTAGTTTGAGCATTTACTGAAATACTAGCCGCTGCTACGAATAATGCTATTGCAATTGTTTTTAAATTTTTCATGTTGTTTAAAATTGATTTTGGATTAATATTAATTATATAGTGATAAATAATTCTTCTTGAGATTTTCTAACTTTTTTGTAATGCTGTGTGTCATCTTCTTCATGTCTGTAACCTACAGCGGCAATTACAGAAGCGTTTAAGCCTAGTTTGTCTAAACCTAAGATTTCATTGAAAGCTGTCGGATTAAAACCTTCCATTGGTGTTGCGTCAATTTTTAATTCTGCTGCAGCACTTAATAAGTTTCCTAAAGCGATATAAGTTTGTTTAGCTGTCCAGATTTTTTTAAGATCATCAGACATTGGACTAATAGCACCTTTCATATAGTCGCTAAATCCAGCTAATGCTTCTTCAGGAATATTTCTTGTTTTAGAAATGTTTTGAATATATCCATTAATATGTGAATCATCTACTGCAGTTTGACTTGCAAAAACAAATATTTGAGAAGCATCTGTAATTTGAGTCTGACCATAGGCAGCTTCTTTTAATTTTGCTCTAATTTCTGGATTTTCAACAATTATTACTTTGTATAATTGCAATCCATAAGAAGAGGCGCTTAGTCTAACAGCTTCTTTAATTGTATTTAAATCAGCAGCAGAGATTTTTTTAGTTGCATCATACTTTTTAGTTGCATATCTCCAATTTAGATTTTCTAATAATGTGCTCATAAATATTAATTTTGTTGGGTTCGGTATTTTTCTAATAATTGATTTAATAATTCTAATTCCTCCTGGCTTATGTTCTCAGCAAATATGCGTTCGTGCTCATCTACTTTGGGGTCTAATTCCTTTAATACATCCAAACCTTTTTGGGTTATCGAAACTTCAATTTTGCGTCGATTGCCAGGGCAAACATTTCGTGTCACAAAATCCTTCAATAACAGTTTGTCTACTAATCGGGTTGTATTGCTTGTTTTTGCAAGCATACGTTCCTGAATGACACACATATTAGCAGGTTTTCCTTTTTGTCCTCTTAATATACGCAACACATTATATTGTTCTCCAGATAAATCATACGGTTTTATCAACTCGTTGAAATGATCCTGAATCACATTTTGCGTGTACATGATATTCAGAATAACTTTTTTCGCATTATCCATCTTAACTGTACTTTTTATAACCTCTTCAATTGTCATAGTCGTAAGTGTATAATTTGTATATACAAATGTACAGGTTTTAATAGTTGTATATACAAATGTGATGTTAATTTTTTGTTAATTCAAATTTCATAGGCCATAACACATATGAAAACTAACTAAAAATGAGAATAAAAATAATTAATTTAAAGATGTAAAATATTGATTTTTTGATATTTAACTAAATCTTAAAGTTCTAATAGTAAAGAAATTAATTTAAATTTTACAAATTGGGGCGTGCCACCATCCCGATAAAAGGGCAAAATAACTATGCGCATATACGCCCTTTTATCGCGATGCTGTCGGGCTATCCGCACTGCTTCGGCAGTTAGCTTCTATCCCTCACGCGAGCACACGACATGAAAAACCCGGCATGTTTAGAAAAGATGCCGGGTTTGATAAGCATAAACCTAACAAGTTTTTAAAACCTGTTAGGTTTGGTATGGTATATAAATAATAATTAGGAATCTTAATGAGGCAATTTATCTTTTATCAACCCGTAAAACCAAGTTCCGGCAATTGCACTTAATAAAGTAACGACAATTACAGTAACTCCAGTCCCAATTTGTGCAAATAGCGGTCCAGGACAAGCGCCAGTAATGGCCCATCCAAAACCAAACAGTAATCCGCCATAGATTTGTCCTTTGCTGAAAACTTTAGGCTGAATTTCTATTTTTTCTCCATGAATGGTTTTAATGTTGAATTTTTTAATCAGTTGTACTGAAATGATTCCAACCACAACAGCGCTTCCAATTACGCCGTACATAAAGAACGATTGCAATTGAAACATTTCTTGAATACGAAACCAGCTGATTATTTCGGCTTTTACGAATACAATTCCAAAAAAGATTCCAACCAGAAGATATTTTAAATTTCCTAATCCGGAATCTTTCAATTGACTTCCGTTGATTCCTTCTGTATCTGTATTTTTATTTTCTAAATTATTCATTTTTGAAATTTTAAAGTGAAAGAATATAAGGCAGGATCAAATTAGCCATAACAAAACCGCCAATCATAAAACAGATTGTGGCCACTAATGAAGGCCATTGCAAATTTGAAATTCCCATAATAGCATGTCCGCTTGTGCATCCGCCTGCGTAACGTGTTCCAAAACCAACTAAAAAGCCACCAACCACAATCATGATAAAACCACGAAGTGTCAATAAACTTTCCCACGAAAAAAGTTCTTTTGGCAATAATCCAGAATGATCTGTAATTCCATAAGAAGCTAATTGTTCAGAAAGCTGTGGCGTAATTTCAACTGGATTTGGATTTGCTAACAAATAAGCAGCAATGATTCCGCCAAGGAAAATTCCGAAAACAAAAAATAAATTCCAGCTTTCTTTTTTCCAATCGTATTTAAAAAACGAAATATTCGCCGGAATACACATGGCGCAAATATGGCGCAATGAAGAGCTGATCCCAAAAGATTTATTTCCGATAATCAACAATACAGGCACAGTCAACCCGATCAACGGACCCGCAACATACCAAGGCCAAGGTTCTTTTATAATTTCTAACATTTTTTTAGGTTCAAAGGTTCAAAGGAACAGAGGTTCAAAGGGAAAAACTTTGCAGCTTTGCAGCTTTGTCTCTCTGTACCTTAAAAATTTATTTTAATACTTTACTCTGACAAACAAAATCTGATTTTGGTATTTCGGTTTTTGCAATCGCTCCAAAACCGCCGTCAACTTCGCTGAAGTTTCTAAAACCGCGTGCCTGCAAAATAGAAGCTGCAATCATACTTCGATATCCGCCCGCACAATGCAGATAAAAATGCTCGTTTGGGTTAATATCTTTTACCCAGTCATTTATATAGGCAAGAGGTTTGCTGTAAGCATTATCAATATGTTCCGATTCATATTCTGTTTCTTTTCGAATATCGATTACTTTATCGTCTTCAATCTTAAATTCGCTTGCGAATTGTTCTGCGGTAATTCGATTAACCGTATCAACTTCAAAACCAGCTTTTTGCCAAGCTTCAAATCCGCCTTCTAAATGTCCGATAATCGAATCAAAACCTACACGGCTTAAACGTGTTACGGTTTCTTCTTCTAAGCCATTTTCAGTAACTAATATAATAGGCTGTTTTACATTCGCAATCAAAGTTCCAACCCACGGTGCAAAATCACCATTGATCCCGATATTAATTGACTGCGGAATAAATCCTTTTGCAAAATCACCGCTTTTGCGAGTATCTAAAACTAAAGCTCCAGTTTCCTCGGCGACAGCCTCAAACTCTGTTGCTTTAATAGTTTTCATTCCATTATGCAAAACCGATTCGAAACTTTCGTAACCTTGCTTGTTCATTGCCACATTCATGCTGAAATAGGCTGGAGGAGGCAATAGGCCGTCGGTTACTTCTTCAATAAACTCAGCTTCTGTCATATTCGCACGCAAAGCATAATTCGTCGCTTTTTGATTCCCAATTGTCGAAACAGTTTCTTTGCTCATATTTTTTCCGCATGCGCTTCCCGCACCGTGCGCTGGATAAACGATTACATCATCGGCCAAAGTCATAATTTTATTTCTTAAGGAGTGAAATAAAATCCCAGCCAATTCATCTTGTGTCATTCCAGCAGCTTTTTGAGCTAAATCTGGTCGGCCAACATCTCCAATGAACAAAGTATCACCAGAAAAAATAGCATGGTCTTTTCCATTTTCGTCAATCAATAAATACGTTGTGCTTTCCATTGTATGACCTGGAGTATGCAATGCTTTTATAGTAATTTTTCCGATTTTAAATTCTTGTCCGTCTTTTGCAGAAATGCAGTCAAACTCACAAGCCGCATTTGGTCCGTAAACAATTGGAGCCTTAGTTTCTTTGCTTAAATCAATATGTCCAGAAACAAAATCAGCGTGAAAATGCGTTTCGAAAATATATTTTAATGTAACGTTATCGCGTTCTAAACGATCTAAGTAAGGCTGGATTTCTCGTAAAGGATCAATAATCGCAGCTTCTCCGTTTGAAGTTATATAATAAGCACCTTGTGCCAGGCATCCGGTGTAAATTTGTTCTATTTTCATGATATGAATTGAAGAATGATGGGTTACAAAGATAACTTTGTTTTTCTAGAAAATAAGTGACTAATGTTACAGAAATTTGATTTTTAATTAAAAAACAATTTCACCATATAAATGATATACCTTTATTTTAGCTTCACGCAGATTGCAGATTGTTTTAGATTACTTATAGCACTTATATGGTGCAAAAAAAAATCTATGTAATTTTACAACTGACCAAAATTATTGATATGAAGACAGAAGATTTATTGAATCAAATTGCTTTTATAAAAGAAATTGATAAAGTAAAATATATTGAGCGAAAAACAAAATTGTTTAACAGTGACCGTACTGAAAATGATGCAGAACACAGCTGGCATTTGGCTTTAATGGCAATTGTTTTGGCAGAACATTCAGATGAACCGATTGATATATTAAAAGTCGTAAAAATGGTTTTGATACACGATATTGTAGAAATCGACGCTGAAGATATTTTTATTTATGATGAAGTAAAAAATCATTCAAATACCGATGAAGAACGTTTGGCGGCGAATCGAATTTTTGGTTTGCTTCCAAAAAAACAAGCTGAAGATTTTATTTCGATTTGGGAAGAATTTGAAGCCGGAGAAACCAACGAAGCTAAATTTGCAAAATCGATAGACCGATTAGAACCTTTACTGCAAAACACTTCTAACAACGGAGGCACTTGGAGAGAGTTTGGAGTGGCTTACGATAAGGTTTACGAAAAAAAGAGTGTTATAAAAAATGGTTCAAAATCGTTGTGGAATTACGCTGAAGGTTTGATTAATGAAAGTGTCGAAAAAGGGATCTTGAAAAAAGATTAAATTGACGATTGTCCCCAAGTTTGAACCTTAGGCTATTTTAAACATAGAGATGTCAGAACATAGTCAATTGTTTCAACCATTGGAACGCAAAGAATATACGGCGTAATTTGTCATTTCGACCGAAGGGAGAAATCACACGCGGTATTCGACAAAGATGGCAGACTTTGCTTGCGGATCTTCTAGTGCGATTTCTCCCTTCGGTCGAAATGACAAACTTGGAGGAGTACAGCCAAATAAAATTGTAACCTACTCTTTTAAATTGTTGAAAAGTTTAACAAATATAAGACGATAAACTTTTTTTTAAGGACGTGAATTCGGGTTTTAATGGGTAAATTTGTGAGACTTCATAAACAAATTACCACTATGGAAGAAATGCTTTTTTATGACCGAATGCAATTCGCCTTCACAATTACCTTTCACTATCTTTTTCCGCAGCTTACAATGGGTCTTTCGCTCATTATTGTGTACTTCAAATGGAAATACTTAAAAACTAAAGACGAACAATACAATCACGCCACTCATTTCTGGATGAAAATTTTCGCACTCAATTTTGCGATGGGCGTTGTAACCGGAATTCCGATGGAGTTTCAGTTTGGAACAAACTGGGCAAAATTCTCTGAGTTAACAGGCGGCATTATTGGTCAGACTTTGGCAATGGAGGGAATGTTTTCTTTCTTTCTCGAATCGTCATTTCTGGGAATATTTTTATTTGGAGAAAAAATCCTCGGACATAAATGGCATTTTGTAACGGGATTATTAATTATGATTGGTTCTTGGGCCAGCGGTTTTTTAATTATTGCTACACATTCGTGGATGCAAAATCCAGTAGGTTATGAAATTCTCGAGAACGGAAAATTTGTTTTGAATAATTTTCAGGCGTTATTTTTAAATCCTTGGCTTTGGCCTTCTTATTTGCATAATCAAGCCGCTTCTTTAGTTACAAGTTCTTTTGTTGTGGCGGGAATCGGAGCCTTTTATATTTTGAGCCAAAAGAATGTTTCTTTCGGAAGATTGTTCTTAAAAACGGGTGTTATTTTCGGATTGATTTCTAGCATTGTTGTAGCCGTTCCTACAGGAGATTTACTGGCAAAAAATGTGGTTAAATATCAACCTGTAACTTTTGCCGGAATGGAAGGAATTTTTCATACCGAGAAAAAAGGCTCTGAGATTGTCTTAATTGGACAGCCCGATGTAAAAGACAAAAAATTGGACAATAAAATTGCCGTTCCTAATATTTTGAGTTTTCTGACTTACGGAAATTGGGATCAGGAAATTAAAGGTTTAGATCAGTTTGAAGAAGATCTTCATCCTACTAATATTTCTGGATTGTATTATGCGTATCACATTATGGTCGGACTCGGAACGGTATTTATCGGATTAATGATTTTGGCACTTTTTCAACTAATAAGAAGAAAATTATACGAAACTAAATGGATTTTATGGTCACTAATGTTCATGATGCCATTTCCGTATATCGCTAATACAACAGGCTGGTACACGGCTGAGTTAGGAAGACAGCCTTGGCTGGTCTACAATTTAATGCGAACTGCAGCTGGAGCATCGCCAACGGTTTCATCCGGAAACACCTTGTTTACTTTGCTTGGTTTTATAGGATTGTACCTTTTACTCGGAATGCTGTTTTTGCTTTTAATTGGAAAAATTATCAATAAAGGACCTCATCATGTGGAACTTTCAACAGAAAAAATATAAGTATGGAATTTTTTTGGTACGTAGTTTTAATGGGAATTTTAGCTGTTTATATTGTTTTAGACGGTTACGATTTTGGAGCAGGAATTATTCATTTATTTTTTGCTGATACAGAAAAAGATAAAAAAGCGATTACCAGCGCTATCGGTCCGTTTTGGGATGCCAACGAAGTTTGGATTATCGCTGCCGGGGGTGTTTTGTTTTTTGCGTTCCCAACTTTATACGCTTCTTCTTTCAGTGGCTTTTATCTGCCTTTGATTATGATTTTATGGCTTTTGATTTTCCGTGCGATCGGACTTGAAATGCGCGGTCAAGTACATCACCCGATGTGGGAAAGTATCTGGGATAAAGCTTTTGGAATTGCAAGTTTGCTTTTAGCGCTTTTCTTCGGAATTGCTTTAGGGAATATTGTTCGCGGTGTAAATCTCGGAATGGTGCAAAATGGTGTTTCTACACAAGAACCGCATTTTTTCTTTTTGCCTTTATGGAATCCAACTTTTAGTCCGCAGGCGAATGAATTGGGAATTATAGATTGGTTTACGCTTTTCCTCGGAATCGTAAGTGTCGTTGCCTTAACGATTCACGGTGCAAACTGGATTATTTTTAAAACCAATTCGTCTTTAAATACACAACTTAAAAATGTGGTGTTTAAACTGAATATTGTTTTACTGCTTTTGGTTTTTATTTCCTTGGGAATTTGGCACTTTATCGAACCGGAACCGTTTCATAATTTTGTCGAAAACCCTATTCTATGGTTTTTCCCAATTATGACTTTTGTTGGAATTGCAGGTTTATTCAAAGTGCGTTCGTTTCAAAAAGACGGTCACGGATTTTTATTTTCAACCTTATTTTTAGTGGGAGGTTTTGCTTCAACAGCAGTTTCTATTTTCCCGAATGTTTTGCCATCGACGAATAAAGTAAATCCGTCCTTAACGATTTACAACACTGCCGCCGGAGAATACGGTTTAAATGCCGGATTGAGCTGGTTTTTTATCGCCTTGTTTCTGGTGATTATTTATTTCATTATTCAGTATCGCGTTTTTAGCGGTAAAATGGATGAGGTTGGGTATGGGGAGCATTAATTTTTTATAAATCAATAATTTTTTTGAATGGATATATTAGATTTTATATGGCATCGTGCAAATCAAGTCAGTAATAAAAAGAAAATTAGTTTTACTATTAATTTGTCTTTAGATGAAAACGAGTTTGCGGGTTTGGAAGATTTTTATAAAATTAGTATTAATGATATTGCCAAAAAATATGGATTTGATATTTATACAGATGAACGAATAAAAAAATTTGAATGTTTAATAAAAGAAATTAAATATTCAGAAGGTAATATTTTAGTTGCAAACGCAGGTTATAATGTTGGTGATTTTAATATAATTAACTCTTTGCTTACTAAAGAAAATTTACAGATTCACACCGTTTTTATTAGGTCAGAAAAAAGGAGAAATGCTGATTTGAAGGAAGGACAGGAATTGTATAATAATCTCAATAGATGGATTGATTTTTATCCTGGCCAAATTGAAGATGTTCATCAGAAAAGGGAAGATAATTTAAAAGAAATTATAGATTACTTTCAGTCAACAAAAACTCTTATCGAAGAGGTTTAATTTTAAAAAAAAATAGCTCCCTCCAGTTTTAACTGGAAGTTTTTTATTGAGATGGGTAGCCTTCAGCCAAATAAAGAAATTTGGCTGAAACCTATGTTTATAATTTTGTTTATCTCCAGCTAAAGCTGAGGCATTTCATAAAAAATCTTAAAACCAAAAACATAATTTTACCCGAATTTGCGTTAGGGATAGGAGCGGTATCCTTTTGTGACAAATTTTTGTTCTTGATTAAAAATGATATTTTCTGGAATAAAAGATATAGCGGATAGCCCGGCCGGAGGAAACGCCCAAAATATTAAGATTCTATTTGTAATGAAAAAAAATCTTCTGAATCTGCCAGATCTGCGAGAGAAATAATCTTAAAACAAAACTTCTTTTGTAATAATATAAAATCCCATAACCAAAACAAACCAGCCAAAGATGGGCTTCAATTTAGTTCCGTCAATTTTTTTAGAAAGCTGGCTTCCGATAATCATTCCGAGCAGTGCCATGGCGGAAATACCTAATAAAAAAGGATAATTTATTGGAGTTCCGATGTATAAATCACCCCCAAAACCTATAGAAGAATTGATTGTGATGATTAAAAGTGAAGTTCCTACTGCTTGTTTCATAGGTAAATTAGCGAAAAATAAAAGAGCAGGAATAATTAAAAATCCACCTCCGGCGCCAAGAAATCCTGTTATGATTCCGACAACAAAACCTATTATGCTTAATTGAATATAATTGGTTTCTGCTTTAATTTTGGGCTGGCTTTTTCTAATCATCGAAATTGCTGCTGTAATCATCAAAACAGAAAAGATAATCATGATCAAAAAATCTTTTGAAACAGAATAAGAAGCTATTGAAAATAAGGTCGAAGCAATTTGTGGAAAAATAACTTCACGTATAATTAAAATTGAAATTACAGATGGAATCGCAAAATACAATGCCGATTTTAATTTAAGATTTCCCATTTTATAATGACTGTAACTGCCAAACAAAGCGGTTAAACCCACAATAAATAAAGAATAAGACGTTGCCTGCTCCGGATTTACTTTAAATAAATACACTAAAATAGGAATCGTCAATATAGAACCGCCACCACCAATTAAGCCAAGCGAGATTCCGATAATGATTGAAGCAAAATATCCTAAATATTCCATTGTATTTATTTTTTACAAAGGTGATTCGGAAATTATGAATCTACAGTAACATTTATCACAGAAGAGAATATTGATGAAAAATAATTTTACCATTAAGATATTAAGTTAATTAAGATGCAGCGCTTAATTTTTCCTGAGTAAATTAAGAGGTAAAAAAGTAAGCTTAATTATCTTAATATCTTAATGGTTTAATCAAAAAAACTTAGTGTTAATCAGTGTAATTCGTGTTTAATAACTCAATTTGGTTTCGGTTTAATTTGACCAAACCTCGCTGTTCCATTTTTTTGAGTAATCTTGACACGACTTCCCGTGAAGTGTTTAATTCGGTTGCGATTTCTTGGTGCGAAAGTTTTACTTCAGAACAGCCACAGGCATCAGAATGTCTTTTTAAATAAAATTCTAAACGTTCATCCATAGAGCGGAAAGCAATATTATCGACAACTTCCAGTACTTCTTCAAAACGGCTTCTGTAAGTTTCTATAACAAATTCGTACCAAGATCTGTGTTCCATCATCCATTTGTCCATCATTTGCAAGGGAATCATCATGACGGAGACATCTTCTACGACCTTTGCCATGATTTGGCTTTTTTCGCTTTTGGCAGTACAAATCATCGAAATTGCACAGGCTTGACCAGGTTGTAAATAATACATTAAAAATTCGCCGCCATCTTCGCCTTCGCGATAAATTTTGATTTTTCCTTTGGTAATCAAAACCGTGTTTTTGATGTATTGTCCCGTGCGCATTAAAATCGTTCCGGCTTCAAAATCTTGCGCACTTCCGTTTTCTTCGATAGTCGAAATAAGTTCTGTAGAGAAAGTAGGGAATATGTTTTTTAATAAATTTTGCATTGATTGATAGGATTATGAACCACAGATTTACGTATTGAACAGATTATCGCAGATTTTTATTTTGTCACCATTTAAATTAATTTTTGCAAATTAATTAGTTGCAGCACTTTTATCAAAATAATATTAAAGCTTATAATTTATTACAAAGATAGCAGATTGAATTGGCATTAATTATCAGAAAACTATTTTAAGATCCTTTTTATGAAATGAAAAAATCCTATTTTCGATCGAGTTTATAGACTATATTTTTAAAAATAGTAAGTAAATTTGTATTTCACTGATTATAATCCTTTCTCTAAAACGTTTTCTGAGAATAATAATCGAAATCGCATTTGGCAAGTTTTTAATTAATAGAAACGTCGTAATTTTACAAAAAACACATATTATGAATTTATCACAAGAAGATTGGGTTGCTCAGTTAAACGCTGACGAAAATGCAGTTATACTTGACGTAAGAACTGAAGACGAATTTAATGACGGCTATATTGAAAATGCTTTAAACATTGATATCAATAAAGGTCAAGGTTTTATTTATGAAATCGAAGAATTAGATAAAAATAAAAATTACTATGTGTATTGCCGTTCTGGAGCTAGAAGTGCTAAAGCATGTCAGATTATGAATGAATTAGGGATTAACAATGCCTATAATCTGCTTGGTGGAATTCTGGACTGGGAAGGGGAAACCGTGAATCCATAAAAAGAAAAAGAGGCATAAAAAAGCCTCTTTTTTCGTTTAATATGCTATTAATAACCAAACATAAATTACCAGATTATGAGTTTAATACCCGAAGAATTTCAAATTAATACGCTTATAAATCAAGATACTTATCTTGTAAATGGAGAATTAAAAAAATGGACAGGGCAAACCACACCTGTTTTTTCGACTATTTCTTCTACAGAAAAATACACGCCGACTTTATTAGGATCGATTCCGTTCATGGCAGAAAAAGAAGCCGCTGAAGTGGTTGATGCCGCAAACACTGCTTACAATAAAGGCCAAGGTTTATGGCCTACTATGAAAGTAGCTGACCGCATTAAATGCATGGAAAATTTCGTTAAGCAAATGAAAGAAACCCGCGAAGAAGTGGTAAAACTTTTGATGTGGGAAATTGGAAAAAACCTCGGCGATTCTCAAAAAGAATTTGACAGAACGGTTGAATATATTTATGATACTATTGCCAGCTATAAGGAATTAAACGGACGCAGTTCGCATTTTGAAAAAGTCCAGGGTGTAAATGCAATGATTCGCCGCGGACCGCTTGGCGTTGTTTTGTGTCTCGGGCCATATAATTATCCGCTTAATGAAACTTTCTCTCTGCTGATTCCTGCTTTAATTATGGGGAATGCGGTTATTTTTAAGCCAGCAAAACATGGCGTTTTATGTATTTCGCCTTTATTAGAAGCTTTTAGAAGCAGTTTTCCTAAAGGAGTTATTAATATCGTTTACGGACGTGGCCGTGAAGTGGCTTCTCCGATTATGAAATCTGGAAAAATTGATGTTTTGGCATTAATCGGTAACAGTAAATCGGCGATTGCTTTGCAGGATCAGCATCCAAATAAAAACAGGCTGCGTTTGATTTTAGGTTTAGAAGCTAAAAATCCGGCGATTATTTTGCCAGACGCCGATTTAGATTTGGCGATTCAGGAATGTATTGCAGGAAGTTTGTCTTTCAACGGACAGCGCTGTACAGCTTTAAAAGTGTTATATGTTCACGAATCAATTATAGAAGAATTCAACAGACGTTTTTCTGAAAAAGTAGACGGATTATTATTTGGAAATCCGTGGGAAAACGGCGTTTCATTAACACCGCTTCCAGAGACTGATAAACCAGCCTATATTCAAGGTTTAATTGACGACGCAACTTCAAAAGGAGCAAAAATATTAAACGAAAAAGGAGGAAAACATACCGATAATTATATTTTTCCGGCGGTTTTATATCCAGTAAATAAGCAAATGAGAGTGTATCATGAAGAACAATTTGGTCCAGTAGTACCCATTATTTCTTTTAAAGATATTGATGAACCTCTAGAAGATATGGCCGAGTCAAACTATGGTCAGCAAGTGAGTTTATTCGGAAAAGACATTAAAACTTTGGCACCGCTTATCGATTCATTAGTAAATTTAGTTTGCAGAGTAAACCTCAACAGTTCTTGCCAGAGAGGTCCAGATGCTTTCCCATTTACAGGGCGTAAAGATTCTGCAGTAGGAACTTTAAGTATTCCTGATGCATTGCGCTCTTTCTCAATTCGTACGTTCGTAGCCTCAAAAGATATCGCTTACAATAATGAAATTTTGCAGGAATTGCTAAACAGCAAAGAATCTAATTTCATTAATACCGATTATATTTTGTAGTTATCAAGGTTATATATTAATTGTAGAAGCCGTCTTTTCTTTTTAGAGTAAGACGGTTTTTCTTTTTAAAGTTGTGAGTCACTGAGATAATAAGGTTCTAAGATTTCGTTCAAATTATACTTTGGAATTTTAAATTTGGAATTTATTTTTTAAACGGATGTAACAAAAAGTTAAAAAACTCTTCTAATATCGTAATCACTATTAAATCATCAAAATCTTAAAACCAGTTATGAGAAAAAAAACAGTTCAATTATTGTTAATTGCATTTTTGTTTTTAGCACAAAATAGCTTTGCTCAAGAGCTATATATGCCTAGAAATATAAAAAATGCTTACGAAAAAGGAACCCGTTCTATGGACGGAAAACCAGGGAAAAATTATTGGCAGAATCATGGAAAATACACTATGGAAATTACCGTAGATGCCAAAACAAAAATTGTAAGCGGAACAGAAACTATTGTTTATGAAAACAACAGCAGTGATACCTTAAAAAATCTGCCTATTCGTTTTGTAAATAATCTTCATAAACCCTCCTCACCAAGAAGCGGGAATGTAAATCCAGATTTTTTAAGTGACGGATTAACTATTACTTCACTTAAAATTGCAGATGAAGTTTATAAAGAAGACGGAAGAAAATGGGCAACAGTAGGGAATATAAAAATGAAAAAACCGGTTCCTCCACATTCTAAAGTAACTATAAATATCGATTGGAATTATCCTTTATCAAAAGAGAGCGGGAGAGAAGGACAAATTGATGAAACTACATTTTTTGTAGCGTACAGTTATCCGCGTGTTTCTGTTTTTGATGATTACAACAAATGGGACAGATTGCCTCATACAGATCGCCAGGAGTTTTATAATGATTTTAATGATTATAGCTACTCTGTAAAAGCACCTAAAAATTATGTGGTGTACGCAACGGGAGATTTATTAAATCCAGATGAGGTTTTAAATCCAGAGTTTGCAGCGCGTTTAAAAAAATCATACACAACTGATGAAGTTTTGCATATTGCCAACGAGCAGGAAATGAAAAGCGGTGCAGTAACCAAACAAAACGATTGGAATGTTTGGAAATTTGAAGCTAAAAATATTTCAGACGTTTGTTTCGGACTTAGCGATCATTATTTATGGGATGCAAGCAGTGTTATAGTAGACAAAAAAGCAAATCGTCGCGCAAGTGTTCAGGCTGCATATGATGTAAAAGGAACTGATTTTGTAAATTCAGTAAAAAACAATCAATATGCATTAGATTGGTTTTCGAACAATTGGCCGGGAGTTCCGTATCCTTTTTCTAAAATGACAGCGTTTCAAGGTTTTGCTGATATGGAATATCCAATGATGTGTAACGACTCTCAAATGGGAGATCCTGTTTTTGCACAATTGGTTCAGGATCATGAAGTAGCGCATACGTATTTTCCTTTTTATATGGGAATTAACGAATCGCGTTATGCTTTTATGGATGAAGGATGGGCTACTACTTTTGAATATTTAATTGGAATTGCTGAACACGGTAAAGAAGCAGCAGATAAATTCTACAAAGAATTTCGTGTTAAACAATACATCAACGATGCTTCAACAGAAGAAGATCAGCCGATAATCTCAATGTCATCTCAAGTTTCAGATGCAGGTTATGGAAATAATTCATATGGTAAGGCATCTCTTTCGTATATCGCTTTAAAAGATTTGCTAGGAGACGATTTATTCAAAAAAGCATTACACGCATACATGGAAAATTGGAATGGGAAGCACCCAATTCCGTGGGATTATTTTAATTCTATTAATTCAGCATCAGGAAAAAATCTGAATTGGTTTTTCAATAACTGGTTTTTTACAAACAACTATATTGATGTTTCAGTAAAAAGTGTTGCAAAAAATACAGTTTCAATTGAAAATGTTGGTGGTTTTGCCATTCCATTTGACGTAAATATCGTTTACGCAGATAATTCAACAGAAACAATTCACCAGACACCGGCTGTTTGGCAAGCCAATCAAAAGTTGGCAACAATTGATGTAAAAAGCAAAAAACAAATCAAACAAATTACAGTTGACGGAGGTATTTTTATGGATGCAACTCCAGCAAATAATTCTTGGTCAGTAAAGTAATTTTTTTTATTTAATATATATAAAACCGTCTTTTTCAATAGAATAAGATGGTTTTTTTTATAGTTTTTATTTTAGTAAGAAAATATGGGATTCCGTAAAATAGTATGGAAATTAAAAGTTATGTTTGCAGAAATTTAAAAACTCGCAATTAATGAAAAAGCCCCTAATTCTCATTATTTTATTGCTTTGTTTTAAAAGTTTTGCTCAAAACGATCCCAAAATCGCATTTCAGAAAAGCAGATATGATCTTGCTTTATCCTGTTATAAAAAAGCAGACTTTAAAAAAGCACTTGATTTGTTCTCTGTAGCATCTAGAATTAAACCCGAAAACGAAGTAGGCAGAGAGTCCATCAAAAAAGTAGATTCCTTAAAAATTATTTTAAGGAAAAACATTTTGGATAAAGCCATCGGAACTTGGAAAATGGCTGGAGATAAACCCGTTTGGTCTTCTACAGCGACTGATAATTCGACTAAAGAAATTGATGAATTTGTCGAAATTACTCAAAATCAGATTTCATTTTATGAAGTGGATAAAGAGACAAAAACGAAAAAGTTACTACATTCAGAAGCGTTAGTTTATTACAATAAGGATGCTTCAGATGCTGTTTTTTCAGATGTCATTCTTTCTGACGGAACTATTTGGAGTTGTTTGCTGAGTGAAGATTCAAATACATTGCATGTAATTAATATTGCCAAAAAAGATGAAACTGGAGTTCAAAAAATAACCAGTGACAATCTGGAACACTTTTATACTAGAGTAAAATAATTAAAAGGGAATCAATGGTGATTCCCTTTTTTATTTATAAAAACTTAAATCCCAATGAAATATTTGAGATTCCGGTTTTAACATCTCTCCCTGACGGATCAAGATCAGTAATTCCGGCCAGGTATCTGTAATCGATAGTGAGTTTCCATAAGTCAACCCCAATACCGCCTAGAATACTGCTGTTATTGCGTTCTAGCGCAATATAATTAAGGATGTTATTTGCATTTATATCCGAGTAATTTTTCCAATTGTATCCTGCAAAAATGCGAATATTGCCCAGCTTTCCTAAAGGAACCACTTTAAAACCTACAATTAAAGTCGCATCGGTTCCAGAAACTTCATATTCAGTTTCGCCAATTCCGGTTTGCGAAACACTAAATTTAGATTTGGCATAACCAAATTCACCTTGACCATAAAACAGCAATAAATTCACTCTTGCAAATCCGGCAACTCCCATTCCTGTTCCTGAACTTTTTGAGTTAAAATCATCTGTAATTGGCGAGGTTATATTGTATGAAACTTGTGGTCCAAACTGTATTAATTGTGCAAAACCATTTACACTAATACCTAATAAAAGGGCTAAAATGAATTTTTTCATAATGAATTTATTGGCAGTTGATTTCATAAAATTAAATATTAAAAATTAGATTCGAAAGATTTATCTTAGTTATTTAGTATATGTTTTTGATAATTAGACAACTGTGATGTTGAGTGTTGAAAATTTTCAAAACTGTAAAATGATTAAATTTGTTTTTAAAAAAAGTATTTAATGGAAATTAGAAAAATTGAAGCTTCACAAACTTGGCAAATACGGCACGAAGTAATGTGGCCTGATCAGCCTTTTAATTTTGTTCAGCTGGAAGAAGACAATGTAGGATTTCACTTTGGAGTATTTGATCATGAAAAACTAGTTTCTATAGTTTCTTGTTTTTTTACTGATGAAGAAATGCAGTTTAGAAAATTAGCTACACTAGAAAAATTTCAAGGAAAAGGAATCGCAGCAGAATTGCTAAAATTTATTTTTGAGTATGCTAAAGAAAGAAAAATGAAAAAAGTTTGGTGCAACGCTCGAACCAATAAAAAATCATTTTATGAGAAATTTGGAATGGTTGATACCTCTAGAACGTTTATTAAAAAAGGACAAGAATTTACTATAATGGAAATTTTGCTCTAGAAAATAGGCTGAAAATTACATAATAAAATATACAGCCTTAGATATTTATGATTTTGCTTCATTTCTTTATGACTAATTTAAAGCACGGATGAAATTTGACTTTCAAATTATATTTTTATGCGATTTTAACATAAAAACATCAATTTAATTATGAAATATAGGATGCTAAAAAAAAGAAAACGTTTTCGCTAATTTCTTCATGTTAAGACTTTCTTATTTTATTTTTTTTGTTGCAATCTTTTATTACTTTCGCACCCAAATGAGAAAGTTAATAGTATTTTTAGTATTCATGAATTTGCTTCTGTTTGGCGGAGGTCAATATCTTAATGCCGGTACTTTACATAATTCTCATCTTCATACTTTTGAGAAAAAGCACCGAGTGAAATTCACCAATCAAGATCAAGGCAGTTCCGTTATTGAAGATGCTGCAGATATCGATCTTGAGGAAGAATATCTTGGAGGTGATCTTAATGATGGACTTACGAATAAGTTTTACGCAGCAAATTACAGCCTGCTTGACAGCTGGTATCTGACGTTCTCAAGTCAGAATGCAGCAAATGATTACAATCGTTTTAAAATTTTCGTGCCATTTTGTGGCCAATCAAATCCTATATATATTACGCAACGCGTTTTAAGAATTTGATTTACCAATATACATCGGTTACTTAAGTTGTAATCCTGCATATCTTGTTGATGTATATTTTTTCTACTTCTTCTTGTATGAAAGTTAAGTTATAACAAAGGTTGCCTGATGCATTTTTTCATCTAAAGGAATCACTGTATTCCAAGCATTCAATCGCTTAATTTCCAATAAAATCATGAAAAGAATTATCTTGTTCACAGGCTTATTTGCCCTTGTGTGCCTTACTAGTTGTACAACTAAAAAAGAAGAAAAAGAAGAAGCTGAAAAATTTACCGTTACAAATCCGGTAAGAATTGATACTTCGTTTACAAAAGAATATGTTTCGCAGATAAAATCTGTTCGAAATATCGAACTCCGTGCCCAGGAAAAAGGGTTTTTACAAAACATTTTTGTCGATGAAGGACAGTTTGTAAAAAAAGGCCAGCTGTTGTTCAAAATTATGCCAAACATGTATCAGGCTGAATTACTTAAAGCTCAGGCTGAACAAAAATCAGTAGAAATTGAATTGCAAAACTCTAAATTGCTTGCCGATAAAAACATCGTTTCTAAAAACGAATTGAGTGTGGCTCAAGCAAAATTGCAATCAGCAAAAGCTGAAGTTGCTTTGGCAAAACTTCATTTATCATTTACTGAAATCAGAGCACCGTTTGACGGAACTATTGATAGAATTCCATTAAAATTAGGAAGTCTTATCGATGAAGGTGAATTATTGACAAGCCTTTCAGACAACAGTCAAATGTTTGCATACTTCAACGTTTCTGAGCCAGAATATCTTCAATATCAAACTGATGTAAAAGACCGCGCTGGTAATAATGTGAGTTTACTTTTAGCGAATGGCGACATTTTTAAAGAAAAAGGAAATGTAGAAGTTATCGAAAGTGAATTTAATAATGAAACAGGAAATATTGCTTTTAGAGCAAGATTCCCTAATTCAAATAAACTATTAAGAAACGGTGAAACTGGAAAAGTACAAATGCTTGTTCCGTTGAAAAACGCTATTGTAATTCCGCAAAAAGCGACTTACGAAATTCAGGATAAAAAATATGTTTTTATCGTTGACAAAAACAATAAAGTAAGTTCTAAAGAAATTACTATTACAGGCGAAATTCCAGATTTATACGTTGTAAGCAGCGGTCTTACTGAAAATGATAAAATCTTGCTGGAAGGAGTTCAGAAAGTAAAAGAGAATGATAAGATCAACTTCACTTACATCGCTCCTTCAAAGGTTATCAATAATTTACGATTAAAAGCGGAGTAAAGTTTTGTTTTAGGTGTTTCAGGTTTCAAGTTTCGCGCTGAATCTCAAACTTAAAACTTAAAATCTTAAACTTAAGACAATTGCAAATTCCAATTAGTTTAATCATTAAAAAATAAATAGATGTTTAATAAATTTATACAAAGACCAGTTCTGTCGATAGTAATATCGCTTATAATTGTCTTTTTAGGGGTATTATCGGTTATGAGTTTGCCGATTACCCAGTTTCCGTCCATTTCTCCTCCAATGGTAAACGTTACGGCGGATTATCCTGGATCTAATGGTGAGCTGATGATCAAATCTGTAGTTATTCCTCTAGAAAGAGCCTTAAACGGAGTTCCTGGAATGAAATATATGACTTCTGATGCAGGAAATGATGGTGAAGCAAGTATTCAGATCGTTTTTAACTTAGGTACAGATCCGAATCAGGCTGCAATTAACGTTCAGAATCGTGTGGCTTCGGTTACAAATAAATTACCTCCATTAGTAGTAAGAGAAGGGGTTAAGATTACGCGCGAGGTACCAAGTATGTTAATGTACGTGAATCTTTACAGTACTGATAAAAATACCGACATGAAGTTCTTATACAACTATGCCGATATTAATGTATTGTCAGAATTGAAAAGGGTAAATGGAGTTGGATCTGGAGATATCTTAGGAACACGTGAATATGCAATGCGTATTTGGTTAAAACCAGATCGTATGCTGGCTTATAAAATATCTGCTGATGAGGTAATGGAAGCATTATCAAGCCAGAGTTTAGAAGCTTCGCCTGGTAAAACTGGTGAGAGTTCTGGTAAACGTTCTCAAGCATTTGAATATGTATTGAAATATTCTGGCCGTTTTACAACCAAAGAACAATATGAGAATATCGTTGTAAGATCAACCAGCAATGGTGAACTTTTACGTTTGAAAGATATTGCTAAAGTAGAGTTTGGAAGTTCGATGTATGACATTTATTCGAACTTAAATGGAAGACCTTCTGCAGCGATTGTATTGAAACAATCTTTTGGAAGTAATGCAAACCAGGTTATTGAAGACGTAAAAGCTAAACTGGAAAAAATTAAGCAGAAATTTCCAAAAGGAATGGATTATGAAATTTCATATGACGTTTCTAAATTCTTAGATGCCTCTATCGAAAAAGTAATTCACACTTTGATTGAAGCGTTTATATTGGTAGGATTAGTAGTTTTCCTTTTCTTAGGAGACTGGCGTTCTACGGTTATTCCAGCAATTGCTGTTCCCGTTTCATTAGTAGGAACTTTTGTGTTCATGACGTTTTTTGATATTTCATTAAACTTAATTACATTATTTGCTTTGGTTTTAGCAATTGGGGTCGTCGTCGATGATGCGATCGTAGTTATCGAGGCCGTTCACGCCAAGATGGAGGAAGAACATCTCTCGCCATTTAAAGCGACTAAAAAAGCGATGCACGAAATTGCAGGGGCAATTATTGCGATTACTTTCTTGATGGCTGCGGTGTTTGTACCGGTTGCATTTATGTCAGGACCTGTTGGAGTATTCTACAGACAGTTTTCTATCACAATGGCAACGGCAATTATACTTTCAGGTATTGTGGCTTTAACTCTAACACCGGCACTTTGTGCGATGATGTTAAAAAACAATCATGATCAGCCTAAAAAGAAAACACCAGTAAATAGATTTATAGATGGTTTCAATAACAAGTTTAACCTTGCACAAGGCAAATACCAAAATTTATTAGGTAAAATTGTAAACAGAAGAGCTGTTACCATTATTGCGCTTTTAGGTTTTTGCGCCGGAACATGGTTGATCAGCAGCACAGTTCCATCAGGTTTTATTCCGAATGAGGATCAGGGTATGTTTTACGCTATTATTCAAACACCTCCAGGTTCATCATTAGAAAGAACAAATAATATTGCTGAGAAACTGCAAAAAATTGCTGAAGGTGTAGAAGGAGTAAAATCAGTTTCTTCATTAGCAGGTTATGAAATTTTGACCGAAGGTACTGGATCTAACGCAGGTACTTGTTTGATCAACTTAAAAGATTGGAACGATCGTAAACAATCTGTACAGGAGATTATGACAGAACTGGAAGAAAAATCAAAAGATATTCCAGGAGCTAATATTGAATTTTTTCAACCGCCGGCGGTACCAGGATATGGAGCAGCTGGAGGATTTGAGCTTCGTCTGTTAGATAAAACAGGAACTAGTGATTTCAAAAAATTGGAAGCTGTAAATAAAGAGTTTGTTGAAGAATTGAACAAACGTCCAGAGCTTTCAAATGTATTTAGTTTCTTCAGTGCGAGTTTCCCTCAGTACATGATGAAAGTTGATAATGATTTGGCACAGCAAAAAGGGGTTTCTATCGAAAATGCGATGAACACTTTGTCAACTCTTGTGGGTAGTAACTATGAAATT
The DNA here is from genome assembly GCF_000708595.2 of Flavobacterium sp. KJJ. Lineage (GTDB taxonomy): Bacteria > Bacteroidota > Bacteroidia > Flavobacteriales > Flavobacteriaceae > Flavobacterium. The sequence goes on from NZ_JARP01000005.1 coordinate 225,648, forward strand.
AGTTTTATCAAATACGGAATTAACTATAAAGTAATCGTTCAGGCAGCACCAGAATACCGTGCACAGCCAGATGATATCTTAAAGCTTTATGTGAAAAATGATCGTGATGAAATGGTTCCTTTTTCAGCTTTTATGAGATTAGAAAAAGTATATGGTCTTTCTGAAATTACAAGACACAATATGTATACTTCTACTGAGATTAGTGGTGGTGCAGCTCCAGGATATAGTTCAGGAACAGCAATTAAAGTAATTCAGGAAGTTGCGGCAAAAAAATTACCTAGAGGATATGACATTGACTGGGCAGGTATTTCTGCCGATGAGGTTGCACAAGGTAATCAGGCAATTTGGGTATTTTTGATTTGTTTGGGATTTGTGTACTTGGTTTTAGCAGCTCAATACGAAAGTTTTATCCTGCCATTATCAGTTATCTTATCATTGCCAGCGGGTATTTTTGGAGCTTTCCTTTTATTGAAGGTTGCTGGACTAGAAAATAATATTTACGCTCAGGTTGCCATGGTAATGCTTATTGGTTTATTGGGTAAAAATGCCGTTCTGATTGTAGAGTTTGCCATACAGAGACATGCAGCAGGAAAATCTGTACTTGAGTCAGCAATGGAAGGAGCTAAAGCGAGGTTCCGTCCTATTTTGATGACTTCATTTGCCTTTATTGCAGGATTATTACCGCTTGCATTTGCTACCGGTCCTGGTAAAATTGGTAACAGAACAATTGGTACTGCAGCTGCCGGAGGTATGCTTATCGGAACTATTTGTGGAGTATTTGTAATTCCAGGATTGTATTACATTTTTGCCAAAATTGCAGAGAAACACAAACTGGTGAAACATGAAGAAGAGAATCCATTAACTGAAGAAATTGATAACAATCATGTCTAAATTAAAAATATATCAATATAGTGTAGCATTAGGTCTTTGCCTTGCTGTCGCGAGCTGTAAAGCTCCTGTAGCAGAAACTGCAACGACCAGTACACCAGTTCCTGAAGCATTTGGTACTGCTAAAGCTCAGGATACAATTACTACAGCAGCTGTAAAGTGGAATGAATTTTTCAAAGATCAAAACCTTGTTGATTTGATTGATGTAGCCCTGAAAAACAATCAGGAATTAAACATGACGCTGCAGGAAATAGAAATAGCAAAGAATGATGTTAGAGTTCGTAAAGGACTTTTATTGCCATCTGCTGGTATTCGTGCCGGAGCTGGAGTTGAAAAAGTAGGAAGGTATACCAGCCAAGGTGCTGGTGATGCCACTACTGAAATTAAACCAGGTATAGAAACTCCGGATCCGCTTGGCGATTTTACAATTGCAGCATATGCAAACTGGGAAGTAGATATTTGGAGAAAACTGCGAAATTCTAAAAAAGCAGCGGTAAGCAGATATTTAGCATCAGTTGAAGGTAAAAACTTTGTGGTTACAAATCTTATCTCTGAGATCGCTGATAATTATTATGAATTATTAGCTTTAGACAGCCAATTAGATATTGTAAAACAAACAATTACTTTGCAGTCAAACGCTTTAGAAATCGTGAAAATTCAAAAGCAGGCTGCAAGAGCAACAGAATTAGGTGTTAAAAAGTTTGAAGCAGAAGTTCTGACGTCAAAAAGTTTAGAGTTTGATATTTTACAGCAGATAAAAGAAACGGAGAATAAAATCAATTTCTTGTTAGGCCGTTATCCGCAGGAAATTAAGAGAACAAACACCAACTTCTTAACGTTGCTGCCAGCTTCAGTGAGCGCTGGAATTCCATCTCAATTATTAATGAATCGTCCTGATGTAAAACAGGCCGAATTAGAATTGATCGCTGCAAAACTAGATGTAAAAGTAGCTAAAGCTGAATTTTACCCTTCACTGGATATTTCTGCAGCTTTTGGAGTACAAGCCTTTAAGCCATCTTACTTGTTTACGTTTCCAGAATCGATTTTATATTCTTTAGCTGGAGATTTAGCGGCGCCGCTTATCAACAGAAATGCAATCAAAGCTGAGTTTTCTAGTGCAAATGCAAGACAGCTTCAAGCTTTATATAATTATGATAAAACTATTTTAAACGCTTATTTAGAAGTATCTAATCAGCTTTCTAAGATCGATAATCTGCAAAAAAGCTATGATCTAAAATCACAGCAGGTTGATGCATTAAACACCTCAATTGATGTCTCTAATGATTTATTTAAATCGGCTAGAGTAGATTATTTTGAAGTTTTAATGACACAGCGTGATGCATTAGAATCGAAATTAGAATTGATCGATACTAAAAAAGAACAACTTAATGCTGCGGTTCATGTTTACAGGTCCCTAGGCGGCGGTTGGAAGTAGAATACCATTTTAATAGTTATTAGTAGGATACCTCTCAGAAGTAAAATTCTGGGAGGTTTTTTTTGGAAATAAGTAGTTCTTAGAGAAGATTAAACTTGAATTATCTTTACTTAGGTATGGCTATTTTTGCTTTAAATCCTTTTCCAGGTTCTGTATCAAAATCAATGGTTCCTTTAACAGCCTGAATACGGCTTTCCATGTTTTGGAGACCATTTTTTATCATCTTACTTTTTTCGGCTCCTTTACCATTATCAGTATAGTTTATTAAAATTGATTTTTGATCACCTTCAAATTTTATAAGAACTAAACTTGCTGTACTGTGTTTCTTCATATTTACCATTAATTCCTGTAAAATTCGACTAATGGTAATCTTTTTTGTATCATCAATAACTTCCCAGTTTATATTTTCTAAATTAGTAGCAATGATATTTCTTTCGCTTGTATTATAAGCCAAAAGCATTTCTTTTATGCTGTTGGTGAAATCTATACCAGTTTCAATTCTATTATTTTCTCTCGAAATTCCTCTTACACGTCCGTAAATGTCGTCTAATTTTTGGAGTAGATTCTCTTTAGTGCTTTCCTTAGATAAGGGCTGAGATTCTGCAAAAGCAATCACTTGAAATACATCGTTTGCCAACTCATCATGGATTTTTTTAGCAATTCGGGTTTCAGTATTATAAGAAGTCTTAAATTCAATGACTTTGTTTTTATTTTTATAATAACGGATCAAAATTGCTATTAAAATGACTAAAAAAACAAAAACAATTACAAATACAATCCGCATGTATTTGGCTCTTTGAAGCGATAATAGGTTTTCTGCTTTTTCTAGACGAAGTTTTGCGTTTTCATCTTTTTCTATTTTAGCATCGTATTTAATCTTCGCAAACTTATTTTTAAAGTTATTTCTAATCTTAATAATACTGTCGTTTAAAGTAAAATACTTTTGTACATATTTGCTGTGATTATCGCTGTGATTATTTGAAATTATAATTTGAAGCGATTCTAATCTTTCATCAACACTATTTAGTTTTGTAGCAATATTGTAAGCAGCGAAAGCATTTTCATCTGATTTTTGAATGTCTTTTTTAGCATAGTAATCGGCCAAGTGCAGATAGCTTTCAATACTTCCGTAGGTGTCCTTAATTTTATTTTTTATTTTAAGAGCTTCCTTCATTAAATTGAATCCTTTTTCATCCATTCCGTTTTTAAAATATGCGTAACCTAAATTGTCTTTTATGCTAGCTTTGATAGACGCTCTCGCTTTATCTTCAAAAGAATTCTTGTTTAAAATTAATTCTAGAAGTATAATCGCCTTGTTGTATTTTTTTTGTTGGATATAAATTGGCGCAATATTACTTAATGGAATTTGTTTTTCTATGGGATCTGTTATTTGATTTGATGATTTCTTATAATAAAGAATAGCGTCATTATAAAGAGAAAGTTCTTTATCAGCTATACCTAATCTATTATTTATAACACCTAAGTATTCTCTGTCTTTTTTTACATAAGGTAATGCCTCCGTTACTGTTTCCTTGCTGCCATAGTAGTCTCCATTTACTTGTTGAATTTCTGCCATTTGAACAAGAATATAACCAATATTAGCACTGTCTTTTAAAGTTTCATAAAGTATTTTCGATTTATTAAATTCATAAAAAGCAGTGTTAAAATTCTGTTTTTCATAATTTGAAATCGCCTTATTTCTTAAGCTAAATGCTTCTTTTCGAATGGGTTTTGTGTTAGTATTAACGGTCTTTTTTTCTTGACAGGAAAAAAGAAAAAGCAGCATGATAAAACAAAAAAAAGGGGACCGTAACATATAAATTTACTTTCCCCGAAAATAGTAATTAATTTGATACTAAAATATATATTATTCATCAGTTGGCGGTGGCGGTGGCGGTGTCTTCGGACCTGCATCACCAGGACCATCATCAGCCTGAGTTGATTTTAAGTGATCAATTTTTTCTGTTTTCTTTTTTGGCTGCGTTTCATACTCGTCAGCGGTACAAGAAAATATAGTAAATAACAACGCAAAAGCGCTTAAAAGTAATAGTTTTTTCATTTTAATTTAATTTAGAAATTAGACATAGGTATTGCTGTCCGGAATGATCCAGAGTCTATTGAGACAATACCAAATTGATTTTGGGAAGTAGAGCGTGTAGGACTGTAAGATGTTATTTATACTTCCCGAATAAACTCAATCTTACGGTTTTCCACACTGTTAATTAGAACTAGTTTTATATTTTTGTTTTAGTCTGCAGACAAAACTTGAACTAATTTCTATGGCAAAGTAAAGGCGCTTTTAAACCATGGTAGATAAGGGATTCCCAGAATTCCCACGTTTTCCTGAGATTCCCATGAATTCCCAAAAATTCCTAAAAAAAATACCATGCATACGATATTAGAAGAATATAAAAAAGAGATTAAGATTAAATACGAGACAGAAAAAGAAGGAGTACATTTTGATTATTTGTTCAGTCCTTCGCGCGGAAAACTCCGCGATTTGTGCTGGCTTATTTTCGAGAATAACCCAACACAGGATGATTTAAATGTTTTTAAAAATTTATTTTGTTTAGATTTTGATCACACCAAAAAGAATAAGTTTAAAGAACAAAAAGATAAGTTTAGACCTATTGAAACCTTTTTTAAAGGTGAAACAGATCCATCAAATATTGATGCAATAAACCTTGCCGCAATTATGGTCGATTTTCAACCGCGTCCTTTTAAAAAGTTTAATGAAAAGTATAGAATTGAAGAGCCGAAACGAATTGAAAAAATAGGCAAAGATGTAATTGTTGAAAGAGAGAATGAAGGCATAGAAAAAGTTGTTTTGGTGGAAAATAAAAATGAAGAATCGAAAGAACATCCTGAAAAAGGAAATCTTTTCTTTGATTTTGCGACTAAATTTTCTAAAATAATGGCTCAGAAAATGTATCCGCAAAAAATAATTACGATTGGAATTGGAGCAATTGCTCTCGTGACTTCTGCGTGTTTATACTTTGTGCAGAAAAAAGATTAGACAGAATACTTTCTAAATGAAAGTCGGTAGCATTTTGAAATATAGAATGCTTTGGAAGGTAAAAAGAATAATTTTTTAAGAAGTAATTCAGGCATTTAAAAAGTTTGTTTTTTGGCATATATTAACTGTTATTTATACTATAAAGATAAGAAAAAATAATTTATAAACCTAATAAAATCAATGAAATAAGCGTTTGTTTTGCTTTAAAAACAGATTTTTTTCTTGAATTTATTGGTTGGCAATTGCTAATTTTAATGACAAAAAAACATACCTTTTTCTAGGTCATTAATTATCATAAAATTATTTATATTTATAAAAAATTATAAAAGATTTTGATCGTAACTATCAGTTCAAAAAACATATTTTATGAAAAAGCTTCTCCTACTATTAATTGTTTTATGCACTTTTGGCTGTAAAAAATATGTTGTCTCGTTTGAACAGCCAACAGATATGAAACTGGATAAATTAAAACTGGAAGTATTTCTGGATAAAAAGAAAATTCAAGAAATTAACTTAAAGGCAACTAATGAAATGCCAGGTTATGAAACAGCAGAACTTTCAATATCAGATGAGGGAAAACATCTTCTTCAGGTTAAAGTAAAAGATACAACCTTTAGTTATGATTTAAATTACCCCCAAGAAAAATTTGTTCTTGTAACAGCTCATTTAAAACAAAATGGCAAGATTCATATCGGAATTTTAAAACAGCAATATCCATTTAGATTTAATTGATATTCATATCAGTTTTAAGCTAAAAAATCTTTGAACCAAAATCCAGATTGTTTTATAGTTCTTTTTTGCGTTTCAAAGTCAACATGAATTAATCCGAATCTGGCGCTGTAGCCTTCTGCCCATTCAAAATTATCAGTCAAACTCCATACAAAATAACCATCAACACTATAACCGTCTTGTTTGGCTTTTAGAATTTGTTCTAAATGATCCTGAATGTAATGTGTTCGCTTAATATCGTATACTTTTCCGTTTGTAACGGTGTCTGGAAAAGCAGCGCCATTTTCAGTAATTATAATTTTTCTGATGCCTTGATATTCGTTAAATCTTTTTAAGATATTGTATAGGGCAGGAGGATATACTTCCCAACCCATATCTGTCGCTATGACGTTTCTTTTTTCAGCGCTGATTAACTCGGCACCGATGTACGGAATCAATAATGAAGATTTTACGACTTCTCGTGTATAACATTGCAGACCAATAAAATCAAAATCGAACGCGAGATTATTTAGATCATCTTTTAAAATATAATTATTGAGTTTTTTAAGAACAGGCAAATCTTTCTGCGGATAACCAAGACCTAAAAGCGGTTCTATAAAAGTTCTGTTGAGTAAAGTATCGACACGTTTTGCGGCTTCAATATCTTTTTGGTTTTGAGAGAAAGGCTCAATGTGAGTGCAGGAAAAAGTAGTTCCGATATTCGCATCAGTTACTTTTTCGCGAAGTATTTTTGCGCCGGCAACAGTAGCTAAAGTAACGTGGTGCATGGCTTTTAGATAATTTGTAATTCCTTTTTTTCCGGGTGCGTGAATGCCTAAAAAATAACCGGCTCCTGTAAAAACAGATGGCTCGTTAATCACCATCCAATTTTTTACGCGATCTCCAAAATGTTTTGCACAAACTTCGACATATTCTGAAAACCAAGAAACCGATTCGCGATTGGTCCATCCGCCTTTTACTTCGAGCGCGTTAGGCAAATCCCAATGATAAAGCGTTACCCAAGGTTCTATGCCTTGTGCAAGTAAAGAATCGATGATTTTATTGTAGTAATCAATTCCCGCTTGATTTACAGGATGAATTCCGGTTGGCATGATTCGAGTCCAGCTGATGGAAAACCTAAAATTCGGAATATTTAATTGATTTATTAAATCGATGTCGCTTTGATACAAATTGTAAAAATCACAAGCGGTTATGGCATGATGACCATTTTTAATCTTTCCTTTTTGAGATGTAAAAACATCCCAGATTGAAGCGCCTTTTCCGTCAGCATCATGCGCTCCTTCAATTTGGAAAGCAGCAGTTGAGACACCCCACAAGAAATCGTCTCCAAATTGGTCTTTATGCAAAAATGAGTTTTCAACTTTATTCATTCAAATGTACTTTCCTTTTAAACTTGTAATTATTAATGAAGGAAAGTAGAATGCATAGCTCTTAAAAAAAGCCATTCTTTGAATGAAACCAAAAAATTTAGATTGAAGAATTTCATGACATTTAGTTTTACTCAAATTAATAAAACTAATGTGAATTTATTGTAAAGTGATTATTATCAAATGATTAAATATCAATTTTAAACAACACGACTAATCTTCCCATCCGCAAAGTGTGAGTCCGTAGCCTTGGGCTTGAGCCACAGAAACTTTTGTTATTTGATGCCGGCAGGCTGTTAAACCTCGGCAGTTTTCGCTGTAATGATACTTTTTTGCTCCCGTTGGACCGCAGATATATACTTTAGTTTCAACAGAATTAAAAGATGTCAGCAAAATAAAAAACACGATTGTCAGTTTTTTCATTTGATAAGATTTGGTGATCATTGATGTACGATTAAATAATATTCATTTCCTTTTTGATCCGTTGCTTTGAGTTTTCCGTATCCAATCCACTCTGCTTTAATTTCGAGATCTTTTATCGAATCAGAAATCAAAATTCCGGCACCATAATTTCCTTCGATATTAATGTTTCCAGAAACTGAATCTCCTTTTACATTAATGCCTACTACATCATAATTATATTCATAATGGCCACATTTTCCGGTTCTGTATTCATACTTGCATTTTTTATCAACATGATAGGTTTTTGCTTCTTCTGCAGTAATCACTTTGCGGTCGTCAGCAGTAATTACCTCCTTATAAAATGTATTAATTTGAGATGGAGGCGGCCCATCTGTTTTTTGGCAGGAAATTGTAACTAATAAAATAAGTGAAATCAGGTAGTTTTTTAGCATAGGCGTTGTATAAGGGTTACGTATTCGATAAAAGTAGTTGGAACTAGTATTCTTTGAAAGCGTATTTATACGTGATTAATGTGTTTTATTCTGTTTCATAAAGCGCTGCAGTTTCTAGCAATTCTTTTTCAAATTGATAAATATCATCGATAGTCGAAATAGCTAACTTTGTCTCGTTTTTATTATCGTTAAAAAGACTGATGTATTTTTTGCCTCCATTTAAATGAAGTCGGCATAAAGGTTTACGATTATTATCATCCAACAAAATTCCGAAATAAGATTGTGTATCGCGATGTACAATTCTGTTTGTTGGTAATTTTCGTCTCAAGATGGCGACTACTATACGATAAGCATCTAATTCTTCTTCAGTTGTATTAATTTTATTGTCATCCTCAACTGCTGTAACTTCTTCGTCCTGCTGTTTAATTGTTTCTTTAGTAAGAGCGGCATTCAATCGATCATTAATTTTATCATTAATAAATTGATTTACTGATTTTTGAACTAAGTCTTTAAATTCATCAACCACTTTTTCAGTAAGTCTGCCTGCGTATACTTTATTAGCAAATAGTTTTGTAAAATCGTTTGAAGGATTTTCTAACTCTGCGCTTATTAGTTTTTTAATTTCTTTAATATATTTTAATGAACTTGCATTGCTTATGATATTATCAACATTAAAGTTTGCTTTATGAAATTTAGCAATTTCATTGATAGTATTTTCTTTGAGATTTGTAATATCAAATTCCAGAAATGGTTTTTGATCCATTTTGTTTTGATCATCTAAATCAGTGAAAAACTGATAATGAATACCATTTGTTAAAAGAGCAAAACGAGTTTTAGTAACATGAAAATATCTAAATAATTGCGAATTATGTATGGTCAGTTTTTCTTTCCAGCTTTTGCATTCTACAATTATAATTGGTTCTCCATTCTGAAAGATGGCATAATCTACCTTTTCGCCTTTTTTCAGTCCCAGATCAGCAGTAAACTCAGGAACAACTTCAAGTGGATTAAAAGCATCATATCCCAATACATGTATAAATGGCAGTACAAAAGCATGCTTTGTAGATTCTTCAGTTTCAATTTTACTTTTAAGCTGATTAATTTTATCTGCTAATGATTTAAGTTGAATATTAATTTCCATTGGTTTTTAGTTTAAATTAATTATTCAAATGTAAAACCAATCAAAATCAGTATTTTATGGAAATCCGTAATTGAGATATTTTATAATGAAGTTTTATTATATGAATTTAAAACAAAAAAAAAGAGGACATTATATTTCCTCTTTTTACACCTACGTTTTGACTTTATTATTTCTCTAAAATAAAATCCTTAATTATTTTATCCATATTAGATGGCAGATCAGCATTTTTGATTTCAAAATGTTTTATTTTCATTTCAGTAAACCATTTGCTCCAATATGTGCGAATCACTTTTTCTTCATAAGGATTATTTTTGCTCGGATTTATTCCGACAACTAAAACTTCAAGATTAGATAAGTTATCATTCGTTTTGATAAAACCAAAATCCTGGTCGTGTAATTTTTTCTCCCAGTCTACAGTATTTAATCCATTTTTTCTAATTAACTCTGGAGTGATGTATGATGTGCGATTTCCTTCTTTTATGACAGTATTATCGTAAAACATGTATCCATCAGTTAATATAATAAGTATGTTTCTGTATTTTTTGTCGATACATTGATCTTGTATCTTATTGTCAAAAAAACTCCAAATGTCTGAACCAATATAATTGTTGTCTTTTATAGCCGACTGGTAAATTTTTGATGTACTAGACGCATAATTTTTGGTAATTGAATTCAAAAATTCTTTTGAGGCATTATTCTTATCAATAGTAATTTTTAAATTTTCAGCAATTGAATTTATCTCTGGATCTTTTGGTTCAGGATTAAAAAATAATTGCATTTTATCATTCATTTGTCTTATCCTTTTTGATTTTAAATGCTCTGTAAAAGCTTCGGAAACTGACTTTATATATCCCAAATCCCTTTGATAATATTCCATCGTTGGGTTAGCATTTTTTTCTAAACTTATTCGATCTGATAAATCAAGAAGTATACTGATGTTATAATGTTCTGCCACAGAATTTTTAACTGGAATTTCTTTTTCTTCTTTATCAGAATCTTTCTTGCATGAAAAAAATAAAATCAATAACAACGACATTGCCATTTTTAGTAAAGTGTTTTTCATAATATTAGTTTTTAAAATATACTAAATGTTGAAAATCAGGATCGATTAAATTCAGTCTTCCAAGATGTTCTTCGGATAGATTTTCGCATCCTTCGAGCAATTCTACTTTTTCTTTATGAGGTAAAGCGATTTCAGTATTAATGGCTTGAAACCATCCTTCTTTGTATTGATGATGATAATGAAGATATTCTTTTACAGGAAACACAAAACCATCGATTTTTAATTGAAGTTCTGAAATCTTCCCATTTATAGTAACAATTTGCTCTTTAAAATCATTGATTTTATTAATGTACTCTGTTTTAAATTTTTCTAGGTTTAATAAATTTTCTTTTTTACCTCTAATAAAAGCCCTGATTTTATCAATGTTTTCAAATTCTTTCATAACAAAATCGAACACAAGTCCCCAAATAATATACACTACAAATCCAGCAAATATGATCATCCAGAATTCAGATTCGCCAAGCGCGATATTTAAATCATATGGAGAAGATTCTGTTGTTTTGTTGAATTCATATATTTTCTTTTCTATTATGTAAGCCAGTAATGCATCAAACAAAAATGTTGTTGCAAACAAAGCAATCATTCTGAAGACATTTTTAATTCCTTTGCTCTTTTGTACCATATGAATGATATAGCCCAGACCCATAAAAACAAACGGAATCGTGATTACTAAAACACCTTCGAGCCAGCTTGCCTTAAAAGAATTTGTCAGCGCATCTGCGTCAAAAATGGCCGCTGTTAAACTATCATTTGAAAATTCTTTGAAAAAAGCTGAATATGATGCTGAGATATAAAATACTAATAAATAAAGCGTTATCGGCAGTAGCAAAAATAATCCGATATAAAATTGCGCTTTTAATCCTTTCCCATCCTCAATTCCGAATTTATCAGGATTGCGTTTGACTTCAATAATGTCACTTTTTATTTGATCGATTTCATCGTTTATATCTTGTTCTTTCTTTTCGTAAATACCAATTGCAGCTTCAGATTTTTTAAGTTCAGTTCTGCTTTTTTCCTGTTCTTCTCTGTAAGGCTGTTTTAATCTGTCTTGTTCTAGTTTTTGTTTTCGGCATTGATCTTCAAAACTCATATATAAATTTTGAAGGCATGCTTTTAGAACAATAGGTTTTCCCGTTGCCTTTACTGATGCAGCAAAACCACTTTGATAATAGGTTATTCTTATTTGTTCTCTGTCATTTTCATCTTCTCCAAAAGTATTTGCTGGCGCATCTTCTACTTTTTTCAAGCTAAATAATTGTGTAAGCGACTTCATTTTTAAGAGTTTAGCTGATTGATAATTTCTTCTTTTTGAATGTTTTTCTGAACACAGTCAATGAGATAATTAGATAAATCGTTGATGTTTTCGTCGAGAAAATTAAATTTTCTGCAGTATTTTTTAAGCATATTTAATTCGTCATCTGTAATTTTTCCATCTGCCCAAATGATACGCGTAAAGTCATATAAATACTCTATTCTTGTATTTAATTCTTCAGGAATAAGAAGTTCCGTATTAATCGGATTTAAAAAAAGTTTATCCAGTTCTTCACGCGGAATTCCTCTTTCATCAGCAAAATGATACATCATTTGCAGTTCTAATACATCAAATTGATCGTCAGATAATGCCATTTGATATAATCGCAAAAAATGGCTTTTTAGTTCTATTGTTATCATGGTTTAAGATGTTTATTTAGATAAGTTTTCACATGCAATTCCGTCACTGTCACCATCTAGATTTTTGTAACATGATCTATTACTGTTATAAGTAGCTTGTGCTTGAGCCTGAGAGGTAAAATCGCCACATGTTTTTGTTGGGCAATTTGAGCTAGGTAGAGTACCTAAAGGTTCTGCTGACTCCGAACATGAGATTACTACTCCTAATATTATTAGGGATAAAAATATTAAGGTATATTTTATTCTATTTTTCATGATTTTATAATATAAATTAAAGATGTTAATGCCCCAATGAATGCAAAAACTAACATGCATCCGCTATTTTGATATCGTACTCCAGGAATACCAGTTCTTGTTGAATATCCATTTTTGCTAAATGTTCCTATTTTTGTTTTTAAACTTGGAGAAATTCCAGATTTGCTAATGTTTAATCCAAGTCCTCCTCCAAGTCTAATTCTTTTTTGAAATCGAAAGCCCATGATTTTTAGGTTGAGTTAATTAAAGTTTTTTTTATTGTTTAGAAACTTCTTTTGACGTTTCCTTTTTTCATGTCAATCGAAGTCAAGAGTATTATTTTCTTTTTTTATAGTGGTTATTAGTACTTGAATTCTTGTACTTTCCTCCTTTATGAGAACTACCTTTTCCACTTTTGTAATGGCCACTTTGGGCTTCAATACTGCCTCCTAGAACTAAGAAGAATAAACTAAACAAAACGACTAATTTTTTCATAATTTTAAATTTTATTGATTTAACAATTCAAACTTAAACCTATTTAAAACCAGTATTTTACGGAAATCCATAATCCGTAATTTTTATCTTCAGGAAATAAAAAAAGCTCCCGAAGGAGCTTGAAAAATTTATAATAGAATGAGATCTAAATAATCCCCATATCTTTTACAATAGAAACCAAATGCACAGTATTGTTTGCCTTAAAAAAGTCTTTGAGTTTAGAAAGTCTTTTTTCCATGGCGCTTTTACTGCTCGGTTTTAAACCTAAATCTTTCAGAATAACTATAATATCATCTTGTGGTGTTCCAGATGATAAATGTTTTAGAATTAAAATATCAAAATCGTCTATTTCGTAATTGTTTTTTTCATGAAGTGCAGAAGCAATTTCAGGTGAAATAAATTTTTGATCACAACTCGAAATAATATTGATCGCTTTTTTAAGCTCTTCGATACTATTTAAGCCTTTTAATACAAAACCATCAATTCCTGCATTATCAAAAAGAGATTTGATTCGGTAACTTTTGTCTTCTACAGAATAGACTATAATTTTAATATTAGGCTGCAGTTCGCGAGCTTTTTGAACAAGCTCATCTCCATTAACAATTTCTGCTTTGCGATGATCAGCTTTGAATGAAAGATCGCTTATCAATAAATCATAAGGTTCATTTTGATGAATTGCAGCGCGTATTTTTAAAAATGCTTCGTCACAAAATTTTGAATGCTGAAAATCTACTATATTCAAATCTTTTAAAACTTGTTGAATTCCTAAATTCATCACGTCGAGATCTTCGGCAATTATTACTTTTTTAAACATATGGCTTTTATTTAGGCAGCGTTATTTTTACTTTAAAACCTTTATCTGGTTCAGTGTCAAAAGTAATAGTTCCTTTATTTGCCAGAATACGGTTTTCCATATTTTGCAGACCATTTTTTATAATTTGTGTTTTTTCGTGGCCTTTTCCATTATCAGTATAGTTTATAAATAAAATATTTGAGTTGCTTTCAAACTTTACAACCACGATAGAAGCCTCACTATGTTTTTTCATGTTGACCATCAATTCATGCAATACGCGCTGTATTGCAATTTTTTTTAGGTCTTCAACCAAATCCCAATTTACTTTTTCTATATTATTAATAATAACATTCGTGTTGCTGCTATTATAGGTCGAAAGCATTTCTTTTAAATTATTCGGATAATTAAAACCGGTGTCTATATCATTGTTTTCTCGTGAAATCCCTCTGACTCGATTGTAAATATGATCTAGTTTTTGTAATAAGGTTTCTTTAGAACTTTCGTTAGTTAAAGGCTGTGTCTGCGTGTACGTGATCGCATGAAAAACGTCGTTCGCTAATTCGTCATGAATATCTTTGGCAATTCTGGTTTCAGTATCATACGCCGTTTTTATTTTTTCGACTCTGCTTTTATTTCTATAGTATTTTCTCAGATAAATTAAGGCGAAGAATAATATAATGATTCCGGAGGCAAACAAAATTCTTTGGTATTTTGCTTCCTGAAGTGCTAATAAATTTTCAGCTTTCTCTAAACGAAGTTTCTGGTTTTCATCTTTCTCTTTTTTAGAGTCGTATTTAATCTTGGCAAATTTGTTTTTAAAGTTGTTGCGGATTTTTATAATGCTGTCACTTAGCGTGATGTATTTTTTTGCATATTTAGTGCTTTGATTTTTATAATTATTTGAAATCAAAAGCGATAATGCATCTAGACGTTCATCAATAGTATTTAATTTTGTTGCCTCATTATAAGCATCTAATGCGTATTGATTTGTTTTCTTTGGATCTGTATTAATAAAGTATTCGGCTAAATGAAGATTACTTTGAAGAGTGCCATAGGAATCGTTTATTTCTTTTCTTAAATCAAAACCTTCATTCATCAACAAAAAACCTTTGTTGTTAATTCCCTTTTTAAAATAAGCATAACCCAGATTATCTGTAACTCTGGCTTTGGTTGTTTTTAGCGAATTATCGTTTAATATTTTTTTGCTTAAAATAGATTCTAAAATAAGGATCGCTTTATCATATTTTTTCTGTTGAATATAAACAACTGCAATATTATTTAATGGAGATTGTTTTGATATGGAATCAGTGCAGTCTTTAATTGCCTCTTTATAATAATAGATTGCATCATTATAAATAGCAAGTTCTTTATCTGCTATTCCAAAAAAATTATTAATAGAAGCACTGTAAACATTTTTTTTTGTAATAAAAGGCAATGCTTCAGTCAACGTTTCTTTGCTTCCATAATAATCGCCATTGATCTGCTGAATAGAAGCCATCTGAATTAGATTGTAAACGATATTGGCACTATCTTTTAGCGTTTCAAAAGCTATTTTTGATTTATTGAAGTTATAAAAGGCGCTATTAAAATTTTCTTTTTCGAGGTTTGTTATTCCTTTTTCTCGAAAAGCTTTGGCTTCTTTATTTAGAGAGTTTTTACCACTAATAGATCCCGTTTTTTCCTCACAGGAAAGAAGAAAAACAAAACAAATAAAATATAAAAACGGGGATCGTAACATAAAGTTTACTTTCCCCGAATTTACTAATTAAATT
This sequence comes from Flavobacterium sp. KJJ, assembly GCF_000708595.2. Classification (GTDB taxonomy): domain Bacteria; phylum Bacteroidota; class Bacteroidia; order Flavobacteriales; family Flavobacteriaceae; genus Flavobacterium. Next base: position 241,106 of record NZ_JARP01000005.1, read on the forward strand.
TATAGTAAAACTAATTTTATTTAGTCCTTAGTTGGCGGTGGTGGTACCTTAATCGGATCATCATCTGGACCATCAGCATAAGATGGCATTGCAGGACTTACCGCTTTTTTTACCTCAGTTGCAGCTTTGTTTTCTGCTGTATCTTCGTCAGCTGTACAAGAAAATAATGTAGTTGACAATAGCGCGAACGCTCCCAATAAAAATAATTTTTTCATGTTTTTTAGATTAAATTTTAGACATGGGTATTGCTGTCCGGAACTATTCCAGATCTTGTCAATACCATTTTTGTTTGGGAAGTGAAGTGCGTAGAACAGTAAGATTTTCATCTATACTTCCCGGATAAATTCCGTCTTACGGTTTTCCGCACTTTTAATAGAACTAGTTTTGTAATTTTGTACTAATCGCGAATCGAACAAGAACTAATTCTAAGGCAAAGTAAAGCCGATTATAAGCCTGTATTGATACGGAATTCCGGGAATTCCGATTGTTTCCTAAGATTCATAATGAATCCTATTAAATCTTAAAAAATCCTAAAAGCTTATGCATAACAATACTTTTGAAGATTATAAAAAAGCTATCAAAGCAAAATATGAGGTAGAAAAAGAAGGTGTTTATTTTAATTTTTTAAGTCCACCTTCACCAGCTAATCTTAGAAACTTATGTTGGGAAAGGTTTAAATCAAATGAGAGTAAAAATGACTTAAATGTTTTTTCTTCTTTTTTTCAATTTGAGTTTGATTTAACAAAGCGAAAAAGCTTTAATGATCAAACAGATAGATTCAGACCAATTGGAAGTTTTTTAAAAGGGGAGAAGGCTCCATCCAATCGATTTGCAGTGGAGTTAGCCGCAGTCTTAGTAGATTATGAACCAAGACCATTCAAGAAGTTTAAAGAAATAGGATTGATTCCTGAAAAGAGACCTATGATAGTTCCCGAAATCCCGTTGCCATTTAATGGCTATGATCCTAATGATACTGATGAAATTGAAGATGATGAAATTAAGAATTATTTAGAAGATGGGTTATTAAACAATAATCAAGGAATTTTTTTAGATAATTTTAGAAATAGATTTTCAAAAAAATTCACAAAAAAAATCATTCGAGTTTTTATAACGATTTTATTAGTTTTTAGTTTAATAGCTACAGCAATTTATTTTGCTTTCACAAGAAAACAATGCATGCAATGGTCGAATGATCATTACGACAAAGTAGATTGTGATTTAAAAGTAAGTGGATTTATTTCAAGTAACGGAGTAGAGCCATACGATGACAATAAATTTGGACTCAAAAAAATCACAGTTTACGATACTACAGCTTGTTTTAAAAACGGTGAGGCAATTATTTGGTATGCAAAAATTGGGAATGATAAAGCAGATTTTTTTAATACACACGGAAGACATCCTGAAAACGATAAACCACTCCGACCTGTAACACGATATATTTTAGATAAATACGCCAAAAAAACTACTTCTAAAAAATAAAAAAACCTCCAAAACTAATTTTGGAGGTTTCTATATAATCTTACTCTTTCCTCTTTACTCTTTCCTCTTTGTTCTTAACTCTTTTACTTCTTAATTCTTAAACCCAGTATCCTCCGGAAATAAAATACTATTCAAATGAGTATCTCTATCATAAACATCTGGAAAAAAGCCAATTTGACCATCTCGATCTACCCAAGCCGTAAAATAACCAATGTAGATCGGAATTTTTTTCTTAAGCATACAAGGTGTTTCTTTTTCGCCGCTCATTGCTGCGTTAATTTTTTCAACTGGCCAGTCTGGATAATCGCGTAATATAGAAATAGCCAATTCTTTTGCTTTTTCAACATTAATACATCCGTGGCTGAAAATGCGTTTTTCAAATCCGAACAAGGTTTTAGATGGCGTGTCATGCATGTAAATGTCATTCGGATTTGGGAACATAAATTTCACCAAACCTAAAGCATTTTGTGGACCCGGTTTTTGTCTGACGTTCCCGCCGTTCCATTCCATATTATGATCGGCTAGGTAATTTTTATCCTCAGCCATTTTTAGTTTCAGTTCGTTCTTAATTATACTGCTCGGCACATACCAATACGGACTAAAAACAATACGATCGATCTGACCGCTAAAAATTACAGTTTTAGTTAATGGAGTTCCGATAAAAACATTCGAAACAATATCATAATTTCCGTTTCTAACATAATAAAGCATGAAAGACGGAATATTAACCATAACAAATTCATCCTGCTTTTCTAACGTTGGCGGAATCCATCTGCAACGTTCCATATTTAGCATAAGCGTTTTAATACGGTCGCTTATAGGCTCATTCATCTGATCTATAAAATCTTTTGTAATGATATAATTTGGTTTAAGGGCATAACGTGCTTTGTATTTCATGATTCCATCCATTAGCTCTTGGTCGTAGAAATTGCTTTTAGAATCTTTGGCTAAATCTCCAACAACAGCCAAACGCTGTCTAATGTCTGCAATGGTTTGTGAAGTGGCATCAGGTCTTAAATCTTGAAAAGGCGTATCCATAGCTATTTTATTCCATGTTCCATTTTTTTCGATGGCTCGATATTTTTTCAGTACTTCCTGAAGTTTATAATATTGACTGAAAAGTACCTTATCATTTTTCTGAAATAAATTCGGATTAGTAACAATAGAATCGAGCAACGTTTGATAAGATATTTTTTTCTTTGGCAAATACCATTGAATTTTATCTTGTTCCGCGGCATCCATACCTTGATAGACATGTTTTGCATATAAAATATACATCGAAGTTAATAGAAGTTCAGTGTCAGAATCTGAAATTTTTGAAGTTGAATCTTCATCAAAAACTTCATCAATTTTATCTTTATACGGAATCTTTATTTGAACGCCCTCTTCGTAAGTCGAATTTAATTTATGATACAACAAATGCCCAAATTCGTTTATATCATTGCCATCATACCAAATTGCTTTGTATGCTTTTTTTGTATATAGTGCAGCAACGTCGTTTTGGTATTCCTTTAATTCAGTGTATTTTTTAAAAAATGCAACGATCGAAGCGCTGTTTATAGTTGGTTCTGCAACTACAGCGTTCGCTGTTTCTAAATTATTTTTTGAATGAGCAAAAGTAGTGATGAAAAAAGTACTCATTAAAAAAATGGCAGTAAGGGTAAAATTTTTCATTTTTTATATTTTTCGTTACTAAATCTTTTAAAAATTGATACAAAAACGGGAAATTTAAAAAAAATGACTTGGGGTAAATGCTATAGAAAAAAATTTTCTACATCAAATTTATAAAAAATATCTTTCAGATTTTCGAGTAAATCAAGGAAATATAATTTTAGCCGTTAACTCTAAAGAGAACGGTAATTTGAAATGAAAATAAAGAATGAATTTTATTTAATTGCTTTCATTCAAACGAGCTTCTTTTTGCGCTTTTTTTAAGGCTTTTTTCTCAGCTTGTTTTTTCTCAAAATCCTCGTGTGCAGCGATAATTGTTCTTCCAACTTCCATAACAAATATCAGATAAACACCAACACCAATAAATATATATATGATATTGAACACTATACCGATAGTTGAAAATGTTATTCTAAAATCGTAAGGACTATTGAGAGAAAGTGTTCCTACGGAATAAGCGAGGGCTTTTAAAAATGGAAGTCCTTCAACTAACCAAAAAAACATGGTACCAACCAATATAAGTACAAAAAGCAAAAAACCGATGGTTCGAAATGCTTTGTCACTTTTTAATCTTTTAACAATATCAACAATGAATTTTCCGGTAAGAGCAAGTTCTATTAACATAATAAAGATTTTATAATTACCTCAATATTAGCGATTTATTTTGATATAAGAAAATAATCACTACTTTTATATTAACTTAATTTAACATAATTTTATAAGGATATTATAGTTAAACTTAGAAAAAATAAGGGTTTTTACTGTTTTTTATTTTTTTTTACGGTTATATATAATATGGATTTTTAGGGTTGCCAATACACATGTTTAAACAAAATAATTGAAAGGCTGATGAATTATTTGCTAGTAAAAAAAAGACGTTTTAGACATTTAATTTTAGGTTTAATCTGTCTTGTTACCACTGTAAATTTTGCACAGCAAGATACTTTAAGACAAGCAAAAATCATTAGACTTGAAGAAGCAATTGAGCTGGGAATTCAAAATAACCGACAGCTAAAAATAGCAAATGCAGATGTGGCTATTGCTAATGAAAATGTCAGTCAGGCTAAAATTTCTAAAGTGCCTCGTTTAGCTTTAAATGGAGGATACACTTATATTGGAAATCCGAAACTATTTGAAGGTTTTTATGAAAATAGTGTTGAGTTTGATTATTATAATCATCAGGCATTTGTCAATGTAATTTCAACAATGCCCATTTACACAGGTGGTGCTATCAACACTAAAATTGAACAGCAGAAACTGATTACAGAAATGCAGCAGACTGTTGTTAAAATGACACAGGCTGAAGTCAAAAATGCTATAGCAGAATATTATTTTACCCTCGAAAAACTATACCAGCAAATTGAGGTTACAAAACAAAATATAATAAATACAGATCTTCGCATCAATCAATTGAAATCGCGGGTTGCAAACGGACAAAATCTGAAAAGCGATTTATTGCGAACAGAATTGCAGCAGTCTAATTTTAAAGTTTCCGTTTTTCGCAGCAATAATAATATAGAATTGGTCAGCAATTATCTGGATATATTGATTGGTCTTCCAACGAATACAATTCTAAGGCCAGAAGTTTCACAAAGTATGATTCCGATTGGTGAGATCGATTTGCAAAGAAGTTTAGCAGAAGCTTATGAAAACAGAATGGAAATAAAAAGAGCCGAAATAAGTCTCAAAATATCTGAATCGTCTTTAAGCCTGACCAAAAGTGGTTTTAAACCCAATATAAATGCCAGTCTTATTTTAAATTCTGAATATCCTGCGCAATGGCCAACTTACGTTAATATCGTTAATTTTTGGGCAGCAGGCCTTTCTTTAAACTGGGATGTTTCAAGTTTTTATAATATAAAGCATCGTGTAAAGGCAGATAAATTTCAGATTGATAAAAGCAATATCGCAATTGATGCTACAAAAGATCAAATAGAAAGAGAAGTTAAAACAGCTTATGTGAAGTTTGCAGAAAGTAAAAAAAATATAGCAACGTATCAAAAAGATGTCGAGCTGTCTCTAAGCAATTACAAAATTGTAAAAAGCCGTTATGATAATGATTTTGCCTTAATCAGTGATATGGTTGATGCTGAGCTTCAGTTAAATAATTCGAAAATAGCATTAGTAAATGCCAATTTAGATTTAATTATTCAATACTATGCGTTGCAGTATGCAATGGGTAAACTTTAAATAAAGAACATTATGAGCGAAGAAAATGCACCAAATCAAACTCAGAAAACAGATAAAAAAAGAAATACAATACTAACGATTCTTTCTTTTGTCTTTTTAATCGCAGGAGGTTTTTGGATTATCAGTTTGTTTTTTGATTTCAATAATCATGAAACAACCAATAATGCACAGGTTGAGGCTTATATAAACAATGTTGCGGCGAGAGCAACAGGCCATATCAAAGAAATTAGATTTGAAGCTAATCAGTTTGTTAATAAAGGAGATACACTTATTGTTTTGGATGATTCAGAATATGCAATTAAAGTAAAACAAGCCGAAGCAGATTTGGCTGTAGCCGAAGGAAATCTTCATTCGATGCAACAGACAATTGTTACTTCAGTTTCAAATCAAGATGCTACAAAAGCGAAATTAGAAGGAGATTTGGCAAGTCTCGAAAAAGCAGAAAAAGATTATCAGCGATTCAAAAATATGTATGCCGATTCTGCAGTAACGCGTAATCAGTACGATCAGGCTGTTTCAAAACTCAAATCGGAGCAAGCTTATCTTAAGGCAGGCCAAAAAGGATTAGAAGCCAGCAATTCAATTACACGTCAGAGCAATATTAATATAGAAGCATCTAAAGCAACCGTTGCACGAAAAAAAGCAGATCTTGAGGCGGCAAAGCTGCAGTTCTCATATACTAATATTATGGCGCCGGCGGATGGTTTTGTTGGTGAACGCAATTTGTCAATAGGAGAATTAATTAATGCAAACCAAATCGTTGCCACTATTGTTTTAAATCAGAAATTATGGGTTTCGGCGAATTTTAAAGAAACTCAGATTGAAAGAATTAAACAAGGACAACAGGTCATAATTACAATAGACGCACTTGATGGAAAAGAATTTAAAGGAAAAGTGGCCGGTTTTTCGCCAGCAACTGGAGCAAAATTTTCGATGGTAGAACCTGATAATTCAACAGGAAATTTCGTGAAAATCACACAGCGAATTCCCGTAAGAATTGAATTCGAAGCTTCGGCTAAAGATTTAGAGGAAGTAAAGCCGGGAATGAACGTAACAGTTGATGTAAAAAAATAAAAGATGTTTGCAGGAAAACAAGTAAGCGCATTTACCCTCTTAGGATTATACATCCTAACTATTCCTTTTTTTAATGGCATAAATGTTACCACTTACGACAATTCGCAGATTTTGGGTCATTTTGGGGCTTCGACAACTGTTTTTACCTATTCCATTTACATTCCCATTTTTGCCATGCTTGCCTTTATGCCGTTAGGATTAAAGCTCGGAAAACAGATTCCGGTTCGAACTATGATTTTATCGGCTAGTTTTTTATCAATACTATTCAACACCGCTGCATTATTTGCTCCAACTATTGAGTGGTTTACTTTTTTTCGAGCACTTTTGGCTGTCGTTTCTGTCATTGGAATATTTGCTTCGATGGTTCCTATTTTATTAAAATACAATCCAGTTTTTAATATGGCATTGCTTTACGGAATTCTGCAGTTTATTCAAAAAGGAAGCCAGCATGTTTATCAATATCTTGGAGCGCATTTTACCAGTTTTTATAATTGGACTTTCGGAATTTACTTTCTGAATATCAACTTTTTAGTCTGTATTATTTTGGCTTGGTATTTCTATAGAGCTGATGTTGCGCCAATGAAAGGAAAATTTCAATTTGATTGGAGAGGCTGGGGCATTATGATTTTATTTTTTACAGTGATGCTTTTTCTATGCGCTGAAGGCCAAAGCAGAAATTGGTTCAATGATTCTAAAATAGGGTTAGCATTTGCATTTTTGTTTGTGCTTGCTGGAATTTATTTGCTTCATGTTCGTTTCACTGAAGATCCAATAATTGACCCTGAAGTATACCGATATAAAAACGTAGTAATTGGCGCATTTTTAATGTTTTATATTGGAATTATGAACGGAACTGGAAGTGTAATAACCGGATATATGACAAATGTTTTAGGATTTGACTCGGTTACAGGAGCAGAAACCCATTTAGCGCTGCTGATTGGCCTCTGTATTGCAATACCGCTTTCCACTTATCTTTTATACAAACGAATTTATCTGGCAACAATCTGGATTATGGGTTTTGCTTTTTATGGATTGTACCATATCATTCTTTTTTTTAGATTTTATCCCGGAATCGATGCATCAGATTTTTTTCTGCCGCTTATTTTTAAAGGTCTCGGAATGGGTTTTCTTTTTCCAGTTTCCCTCCTTTATATTTCAGAAGGAGTACCCCCAAAATTAAGCAGTTCTAGAATGATGAGCGGTATTATTGCACAGGCAGTTTTTGCCGGTTTGCTGGGAAGCGCTGTTCTTTCGACTTTTATTTGGGGATTAAATATACAGCACAAAACAGGACTAAGCCAGCAATTAACACAAGTAAACCAAATGGCACAAAAACAACTGAATAATTCTAAAAGGAATTTTTTATACATGGGATTTTCAGAAGCTGAAGCAGAAAAAAAAGCCGAAAAAAGTCTCTCTAACAAAACAGCAAAGGCATCAATATTATTGGCTTATAAAGATATTTATCTCGTTATGACAGCAGTATGCTTTTTGCCCATTATAATTATTCTGCTTTTTAAGCTTTGGCGAAGACCAATTGGAAGGGTAGAACTGGAGCCAATCCCAATTTGATAGTGGAGAATTTCGGAATTAAAAAAAAGTATGTAAACAATATTCCTCAAAAACAATAAAAATGAAAAATTCTAAAATGACTAACCGGAAAGAGCTTTTTGAAACTATTTTGCATCTTTTCTTTATTTTCCTGATTGTCGGCTTTTGTTTCAAATTAATGTTGCCCTTTATAATGCCTATGATTTGGGCGGTAATATTGGCGATCATTTTGCATCCGTTTTTTAATTTTCTTCAGAGAGTTTTTAGAGGACGTAAAACTTTGGCTTCAATTGTAATTACAGTTTCTATTATAATATTGATGATTTTGCCTGTATTGTATTTCCTAAACTCAGTTACATCCAATTTCTTAGAATTAAAACGCGGTTTTGAAGACGGAACACTCAAAATTAGCACGCCGTCAGAATATATCAAAAACTGGCCAGTAATCGGAAAACCTTTGCACAATTTTTTAGATTCATTATCTTCTGATCTGCAAAACAGTCTTCTAAAATACGGTCAGGAAATCAAAGATGTTTCAAAAGTAATTATGGCTGGAGTATTAAGTTCGGGATTGGCGTTTCTTCAGTTTCTTTTATCGGTTGTTATTGCGGGAGTTTTGCTTGTATCTACTTCTGCCAAAACAATGGCTACTAAATTTGTTATGAGAATTGCAGGAAATAAAGGCGAAGAAATTTTAGCGATTTTGGTTTCGACAACCTATCAAGTGGTAAAAGGTATTATTGGAGTGGCAATTATTCAAACTATTATTCAGGCAATAGGCCTTTATTTTGCAGAGATTCCTTATGCAGGACTATTAACTCTTTTATGCCTGATATTTTCAATCCTGCAAATTGGCCCTTTTATAATCAATATTGGAATTATAATTTATCTTTTCTCAACAGGAAATTCAGCCTATGCCATTTTCTGGACAACCTACTTTATTATAAGCGGACTTTCAGATAATATTTTAAAACCGCTTTTATTAGGAAAAGGTGCAATGGTTCCTATGCTTATTATTTTTTTAGGTGTTATTGGTGGCTTTATAATGTCTGGATTTATAGGATTATTTGTTGGACCAATTGTCTTTTCAATAGGTTATAAATTATTTATAGCCTGGCTTGATGAGGAGCCGGAAAATGAACCTTTGCTTGAAGAGGATATTCCGTTGCATGATGAATAAATCTGGTTATTGAATTAAAATAGTTTTACTGATAATATTGCTCGTTGCTTGATTAGGTTCATCTGGCTGGTGACCGCCAACGGCTATTTTTAATTCGCCTTGATATTGTTGATAATTACCTTCTGCGGTAACATACGAAACATCTTCAGGAGAAAGTGTAAAGTGTATCGTTTTGCTTTCTCCTGCTTTAAGATAAAGTCTCTGAAAACCTTTTAAAGTTTTTAAAGGTGCTTTTATAGCTAAATCTTGATTTATGATGTAAAGTTGAGCGACTTCTTCTCCAGCGATTTTACCAGTATTTGTTAACTGAACCGTAACCGAAATAGCTTTTCCTTTGACTGTTTTAGCAGGTATTTTTAATTCGTCGTATTTAAAAGTGGTATAACTGAGTCCGTAACCAAATCCGTATTGAGGTTTTCCTTTAAAATAGCGATAAGTACGATTATCCATTTTATAATCTACAAAAGCAGGTAAATCTTGATTGCCTTTATAAAAAGTAATCGGCAGTCTTCCGGCCGGATTGTAATCTCCAAACAGAATATCAGCCACCGCAGTTCCTGCAGATTGGCCTCCATACCATGAATTTAAAATTGCAGGAATATTTTCTGCCTCCCACGGAATGGCAATTGCACTTCCTGTCATCATTACAAAAGCAACTGGTTTTCCTGTTGTTTTTAACGCTTTCATCAAATCAGTCTGAACAGCCGGCAATAAAATCGAAGTACGGTCTCCACCAGAAAACCCAGGATAATTTACTTTCATTTCTTCGCCTTCAAGCTGAGGTGAAATACCGCCGACAAAAACAAAAGCATCAGCATCTTTTAATCGATTAACCAGCGCATTGAAATCGGTTTTTTGATAATTTCCTGCATGCAGCGCTACATTTCCTTTTCCGTCGCCCTGCCAATATTCTACAACTAAATTGTAAACTGTATTTTTTATTGTTTTTAATTGAAAAGTTTGTCCGCCCCAGCGATTTTTTGTCCATGCATTTAAAACTTCTTTTCCATTAATAATAAAGCGGTAACCGTCATCTGCAGTAAGTTCAAATGTAATTTTGCCGTCTTGATTGGCGGTGAAATCAGTTGTGTATCGTGCTGCAAAATTATTGGCTTTAATGTCTTTTGCAACAGCTTCGCCTTCCTGCCATAAATTATTAATTTCTGATTCAGTTCTGGTGTAAACGGGTTCTCCAGATAGGTTTTTATTATTGTAATATTCGGCTTTAAAACCTTGTTTGCCTTCAAAATTATATTGGTTTTTAAGATCAGAATACACGAGCAGAGTATCACTCGTAAAGTTGATGGCTTTTTCATAAATTACTTCCGTATCTTTTCCTGCTTTCTCTTTTATACCTTGCAAAACAGTTGACAAATGAGAAGGAGTTCCGTTGTAATTTCCTAAAATAGCAATCGAATTATCAGCATTGGGACCAAGAATAGCTATCTTTTTTAATTTTTTGCTGAAAGGCAGTGTGTTGTTTTCATTTTTAAGGAGAACCATCGATTGCTGTGCCATTTTTAATGCATGAGCTGCGTGTTCTTTACTTTCTAAAACAGATTCCGGAGTTTGAGCATATTTTACCATAGAAACCGGATCAAACATTCCGAGTCGAAACCGGATCATATAAAGTCTTCTTACCGAGATATCAATTTGATCTTCGCTTATTTTGCCATTTTTAACAGCTTGTACCAAAGCTTTGTATGCATCAGTACCACAATCGATATCAGTGCCGTGAAAAACAGCATCTGCAGCAGCAGCTTCAGCGTCAGGATGTGTTTTGTGATTTTTAAAGAAATCGTCAATCGCCCAGCAATCTGATGTTACGTAGCCATCAAATTTCCATTGCTTGCGCAAAATATCATTCATCAAAAGATCGCTCGCACAACAAGGCTGTGTTCTAAAAGCATTGTAGGCACACATTACGCCGGCTACTTTCGATTCGGTTACTAATTTTTTAAACGCTGGCAAATACGTATCCCAAAGTTCATAAGGCGTTACATCTACATCAAATGTGTGGCGTAAAGGTTCAGGCCCGCTATGTACGGCGTAATGTTTGGCACAAGCGGCGGCTTTTAAGTATTTTGGATCGTCTCCCTGCAAACCTTCAACAAATGAATTTCCTAATACAGCTGTCAAAAAAGGATCTTCGCCATAAGTTTCCTGCCCGCGTCCCCAACGTGGATCACGAAAAATATTGATGTTGGGAGTCCAATAGGTTAACCCCAGATAACGCTCATTAGTTCGGCCTAAAGCAACAGCCTTGTTATAAATGGCTCGTCCTTCCAGAGCAGCATAATCGGCCATTTTATAAAGTGAGTTTTTATCGAATGTCGCCGCCATAGCAATGGCCTGCGGGTAAACAGTAGTTTTAAAAGGAGTTCGTGCTACGCCATGCAGTGTTTCATTCCACCAGTCGTAAGCCGGAATTCCTAAACGCGGAATAGCCGGAGATGAATTCAGCATCTGAGAAACTTTTTCTTCTAGAGTTAATCGGCTAACAAGATCGTTTACTCTAGTTTCGAAGGTTAAATTCGTATCCTGAAAAAGGAATTTTTCTTTTTTTTCCTGTGCTTGGCAGTAAATTGAAATAAATAAAAATATAAGGATTCGAGAAGCAGTAGCTAATTTTTTCATAGGATCTTATTTTTAGTCAACTTAGTTAGAATTCGGGTAAGCAAATGATGAGATAAAATTTAATTGCAACCGATTGTGTAAAGAAAGAAAAAATAATTTAATTTTATCGCAAAAAAAGTAAGAATTTAAATCTTAGAAATGACATTCAGGTGATCTCCTTCAGCTTTTAGTGTAGATTTAAAAAACGTATATTTGCGAATTATTTTATTTATTAAATTTTTTATGGAAGAGAGTAAAGATGTTACCATTTATGACATTGCCCAGAGGTTAAATCTTGCAACTTCGACAATTTCAAGAGCTTTAAAGGATCATCATACAATAAGTGATAAAACGATAAAAAAAGTAAAAAAAGCAGCCGAAGAAATGGGTTTCCGCCCAAATACTTTAGCCGCTGGCCTGCGTGGCAATCAAACTAAAATAATTGGCGTTTTAGTTTCCAGAATCAACAGGCCTTTTATTTCTTCCTTGATCAGCGGTATTGAGGAAACCGCACAAAAGGCAGGCTATAGCGTCATGATCACCCAAAGCCACGACTCTTATACAGATGAGGTAAATTTATCGAAAGTGCTCTACGATAGCAGGGTCTGCGGTATTATTTGCTCACTCGCCATGGATACACGTGATACCTCTCATTTTCAGAAATTTATAGATAAAAGTATTCCGTTGGTTTTTGTAGACAGGGTTCCCAAAGACTTTAACACGTATCGTGTTATGATTGATAATTATTCGGCTGGCTATAAGGCAACTAAGCATTTAATAGAACAAGGATGCAAGCGAATTGCACACATTACAGGTTCACAATACAGAAACACTTACAGCGAACGCCGCAGAGGTTATGTTGATGCTTTACTCGAAGCCAATATTACTGTTGATGAAGATCTTATAATTGATACTACACTAACTTTTGAAGATGGCGAGTCAGCAAGTAATTCCTTATTTGACATGCCAATTCCCCCCGATGGTATTTTTGTATCAAATGATACCGCAGCGGTCGGAGCCATTCAGGTCGCGAAAAAGCGAGGATTAAAAATCCCGAAAGATATTGCTATTATTGGATTTAACGATGATCCAATTGCTTCCATTATTGATCCAGGTTTAAGTACTATTTCACATCCCGCTGTGAGAATGGGGCAGACATCGGCTAAGAAAATATTAAATCATTTAAAATCTTCTAAAAAGAGTTCTGAATCTAAAAAAGATAATATTACTGAAGTTACTTTTTTAAACACAGAAGTTGTAGTAAGAGCCTCTTCAAACCGAAATAAATAAACACGTTTTTTTTATTATTATTTAAAGGCTGAATGAAAAAAATCACTTCAAAATTTTTTTCTTAAAACACAATGCTATATTTTTACGCAACCGATTGCAAGTTTGATAAAAACTAAAGGTGTAAATGGAAAAAATATAACATTTAATTTTAAGCTTAATGAACCATCAAAAGAAACATTTTGTATTGCTAAATATTTTTTTGCTTTTTGCTTCATTATCCATTTATGCTCAAAAGGATTATAAGTTATGGCTTCAATATGATAAAATAACCAATTTAGCATTTGTTGCTGAATACAGCAACAGCATTAACGGAATTATTTCTCTAGAAAATACTGAAACTTCAAAAATTGCTTCAAGAGAATTAGAAACAGGCTTGACCGGCATGTTAGGGAATAAAATCAATGTTATTTCAAAAATAGAGGGAGACAATAAAATTATTATAGGTTCAAAATCTTCTTTAAATGCTGAAATTCAAAATACTTTAAATGCTGATTTTGAAAAAATAAACGAGGAAGGATTTATTATAAAATCGGTTTCTCTAAAAAATAAAAAATACATCATTATTACAGGCAAGAAAGATATTGGCGTTTTATATGGCGTCTATACTTTCTTGAGATTGATTCAAACCAATAAATCAATCAAAAATTTAAATATTGTAGATGCTCCCAAAACAAACATCAGAATCTTAAATCATTGGGATAATTTAGACAGAACTGTCGAGCGCGGTTATGCAGGATTCTCTTTATGGAATTGGCAAAAACTGCCCGATTTTATTGATCAGCGCTATATTGATTATGCCAGGGCCAACGCTTCAATCGGAATTAACGGAACGGTTTTGACTAACGTAAATGCAAACGCCCTCATTCTAACGCCGCAATATTTAGAAAAAGTAGAAGCTTTAGCAGCTGCTTTTAGACCTTATGGAATAAAAGTATATTTAACTGCCCGATTTTCTGCACCTATAGAAATTGGAGGATTAAAAACTGCTGATCCGAAAGATACCACTGTCGCCAATTGGTGGAAAGAAAAAGCTAAAGAAATTTATAAACGAATTCCAGATTTTGGAGGATTTTTAGTAAAAGCAAATTCTGAAGGCCAGCCTGGTCCGCAAAATTACGGAAGAGATCATGTTGACGGCGCCAATATGCTCGCCGATGCAGTTGCGCCTTTTGGCGGCGTAATTATGTGGCGCGCTTTTGTTTATTCTGAGCATGATGCCAATGATCGAGCAAAACAGGCTTTCGCGGAATTTCAGCCATATGACGGAAAATTTAAAGATAATGTTATTGTACAGGTCAAAAATGGCGCAATAGATTTTCAGCCGAGAGAACCTTTTCATCCCTTATTTGGAGCAATGCCAAAAACGCCTTTAATGATGGAGTTTCAAATCACGCAGGAGTATTTAGGTTTTAGCACGCATTTGGTTTTTCTGCCAAAATTATTTCAGGAAGTTTTAGAGTCAGATACCTATCAAAAAGGTAAAGGTTCAACGGTTGCTAAAGTAATTGACGGTTCATTAAATCCGCATAAACTTACGGGAATTGCTGGGGTTTCCAATATTGGAAATGATATAAACTGGACAGGACATCCTTTTGCACAGGCTAATTGGTACGGTTTCGGAAGATTGGCGTGGAATCCGTATTTAGATTCTGAAGTTATTGCAGATGAATGGCTGCGATGTACTTTTTCTAACGATGAAAATTTTCTCAAACCTGTAAAAAAAATGATGATCGAATCTCGAGAAGCGGTTGTGAATTATATGACTCCGTTAGGTTTACACCACATTATGGATACAGGCCATCATTACGGGCCGGGTCCGTGGGTTTCGAATTTATCAAGACCAGAATGGAATCCGACGTATTATCATAAAGCCGATAAGAATGGAATTGGTTTCGACAGATCTAAAACAGGAACAAATGCCACAGCACAGTATGCGCCAGAAGCAGGAAATATTTTTGATAATGTAGAAACCTGTCCCGACGAAGATTTACTGTGGTTTCATCACGTTTCTTGGGATTATAAATTGAAAAACGGCCAAACGCTTTGGAATGGTTTAGCTTTAAAATATCAAGAAGGTGTAAATCAGGTTCAGGAAATGCAAAATACTTGGAACAAAACTGAAAAATATATTGACAGCGAACGCTTTAAAGAAGTTCAGATGTTATTAGAAATTCAATATAAAGAAGCAAAATGGTGGCGCGATGCCTGTTTGCTTTATTTTCAGCAGTTTTCAGGCAAGGAATTGCCAAAAGGAGTTGAAAAACCAACACAATCTTTAGACTATTTTCAATCCTTAAAATTTCCATTTGCACCTGGAAATTAATTATACAAATAAAAATATGAGCATAAAAACAGCAATTGTTACCGGAGGGAATTCGGGTTTAGGTTTTGCAACAGCACAAAAACTATGTGATAATGGTATCAAAACATATATAATTGGTAGATCAAAAGAAAAAACAGAGGAAGCCTGTGCAGCAATTGGCGCCAATGCAATTCCGGTTTTATATGATCTAAATGACATTGCAGGAATTCCGGCCATGATCGAGAACTTAACTAAGGATAATCCGATTGATGTTTTGGTAAACAATGCAGGAATCAACTTAAAAAAAGAATTTTTAGACGTAACAGATGAAGATTTTTTATCAATAATTCATACCAATCTTTTGAGCGTTTTCGCTGTAAGCAAGGCAGTTGTAAAAAATATGAAAGAGAATAATGGAGGAAATATTGTCAATATCAGTTCAATGGCGTCTCAATATGGTATTCCGAAAGTAATTGCATATTCAGCGAGCAAAGGCGCAATCGAATCGATGACCAGAGCAATGGCGGTAGAATTGGCGCCTTTTGGCATTCGCGTTAATTGCGTGGCACCGGGTTTCATTAAAACTAAAATGTCGGCGAAAGCCTTAGACAGTGATCCTGAAAGAAAAAATAAAGTATTAAATAGAACTCCAATGGGAATTTTAGGAGAACCGTCAGATATTGCAGATGCTGTTTTTTATTTTGCATCAAATGAATCTAAATTTACAACTGGAACTATTTTGCCAGTTGACGGCGGAAACAGTATTGGTTTTTAATGCTGAAAATGATTAAACACATTGATTAATACAACAAGTGAAACGCCTATTTTGAGTTTACATTACCTATGTTTCTATGTGTTAGAATAATTTACTCAACGGTTAAAAGAATAATGTATGATAAAGATGCAGCAAACCATGCGCTGGTTTGGCCCTCAGGACAGTGTAAAATTAATTGACATAAAACAAGCCGGCGCGACTGGAATTGTAACGGCTTTGCATCAAATTCCGGTGGGAGAAGTCTGGACAAGTGAAGACATTAAAGAAAGACAGCAAATCATTAGAAACGCAGGATTAGATTGGACAGTTGTTGAAAGTTTGCCCGTTCATGAAGAAATAAAAAGAGCAGACGGAAACTATTTGCAGTACATTGAAAATTATAAAGTCAGCATTAAGAACCTGTCAGATTGTGGGATTAAAATTATCACGTATAATTTTATGCCAATTTTAGACTGGGTTCGAACCGATCATAATTTTAGTAATGAAGATGGGAGTAAAGCGCTATTATATAATCAAGAAGCTTTTACTTATTTTGATGTTTATCTTTTGCAACGACCCAATTCTGAAAACGATTATTCAGAAACAGAAAAAGAAAATGCTTTAAAATTTGGCAATACACTTTCAGAAGACGAAAAGGCATTGCTTTTTAAAAATGTTCTTTTAGGATTGCCGGGAAGCAAAATCAATTTTACGGCTGAACAAATTTTGTCTTTATTAGATAATTACGCCAATATTGACAATGCTAAATTGAGAGAAAACTTGATTTATTTTTTATCAGAAGTAGCTCCAATTGCTGAAGAAAATGATTCGAAATTAGCGATTCATCCTGATGATCCTCCGTTTTCAGTTTTAGGTTTGCCGAGAATTGTTTCTACAGAAAATGATATTAAAGCGATTTTTGACGCTGTGCCTTTGAACGCGAATGGATTATGTTACTGCACGGGTTCATTAGGAGCAGATCCGAAAAATAATCTGGTGAAAATTATTGATGACTTTGGACACCGAATTCACTTTTTGCATCTCCGAAATACTTTCCGCGAAAGCGAAACCATTTTTAGGGAATCAGAGCATTTAAATGGCGACACAAAAATGGAAGTTATTATTGAAAAAATACTTTTATTGATGAATTCCAGAAAACTAAGTTTGCCTATGCGTCCCGATCACGGATTTTTGCACGCTGTTGATGAAGACAAAGAAACATATCCAGGATATTCTTTAGTTGGCAGACTAAAAGGTTTAGCCGAATTAAGAGGATTGGAAATGGGAATTGCATATAAATTGAATTTATAGAAATTTGTTTACGAATCCTAACAGGTTTTCAAACTGTTAGGTATAAATAAAAGTTCTATTGTCATTCCGATCCCGAGGCTTCGGGAGAGGAATCACACTCGGGGTTCGACAAAGATTGCCAATTCTGATTGCGGAATTTCTCGTGTAATTTCTTTCTTCGGTCGAAATGACAAAACTGACGAGAACTATATTTGTTTAAAAAAGTGAAATGCCTTTTACAGACAAAGAAACCTATGACCCTATGTGTTTAAAAATGAAATTATCGCATCTGATTTTATGGCTTTTCCTAATCGGATTAAGCACAAAATCTTCTGCAATAAACCCTGAGAAATATGTAGTTAATTTGGCTTCCGCCGAAAATTTTCCTTTGGCTTCAAACGGAAAAATTGCTTCTGTTTTAGTGAGTAAAAATGATTTTTCAGGAGTTTTGCGTGTTGCGGGACATTTCGAAAATGATCTTTTTAAGGTAACCGATTTGCATTCAAAAAGAATAAATACAATTTCAGAAGCAACAGATTTTGTCATAATCATAGGAACACTCGGGAAAAGTGAAATTATTGATCAGCTGGCTAAAGAAGGAAAAATTGATGCAAATCAGCTAAAAGGAAAATGGGAAAAATTTACAACTCAAATTGTTGAGAATCCTTTTAACGGAATAAAAAAAGCGTTGGTTATTGCAGGTTCAGATAAAAGAGGAACAATTTACGGCATATATGATTTATCCAGTCAAATAGGAGTTTCTCCTTGGTATTTTTGGGCAGATGTTCCAGTTAAAAAACAATCAGATTTGCATGTCTTGCCTGGAGTTCATACACAAGAAGAACCAAAAGTAAAGTACCGCGGCATCTTTATAAATGACGAAGCTCCAGCCTTATCTGGTTGGGCATTTGAAAATTATGGTGGTTTTAATGCTAAATTTTACGATAAAGTTTTTGAGTTGATTTTGAGAATGAAAGGCAATTATTTGTGGCCATCGATGTGGGGCAGAATGTTTTATATTGATGATCCTCAAAATGCAGTTTTGGCAGACGAATACGGAATTGTAATGGGAACTTCTCACCACGAACCTTTAACACGAGCGCATGCAGAATGGGCTAAATTAGGAAAAGGAAAATGGGATTTTAATACCAATTCTGAAAACCTGATTTCGTTTTGGAAAGACGGAATGAAAAGAATAGGTAATACTGAAACCATTATAACGGTTGGAATGCGAGGCGACGGTGACGAACCTATGACACAGGGAACAGCAATTGGATTATTAGAAAATATCGTAAAAACACAGCGTGATATTATAAAAGAAGTTACCAAAAAACCAATCGACGAAACCCCGCAGATGTGGGCACTTTATAAAGAGGTTCAAGAATATTACGACAAAGGAATGCGCGTTCCAGATGATATTACGCTTTTGTTATGTGATGATAATTGGGGAAATATCAGGAAATTACCAGAATTGGATGCGAAACCAAGAAAAGGCGGTTACGGGATTTATTATCATTACGATTATGTGGGCGGACCGAGAAATTATAAATGGATCAATACCAACCAAATCGAGCGTACTTGGGAACAAATGGATTTGGCTTATCAATATGGAGTTGATAAAATTTGGATTGTTAATGTCGGCGATATTAAACCAATGGAGTTTCCGATTGAGTTTTTTCTTGATATGGCATGGAATCCAGAAAAATTTAATGCGGGAAATTTAGATCAATATTACGTGCAATGGGCTAAGGAAAATTTTGGTGGTCAAAATGCTGATGAAATTGCAGCAATTTTAAAATTGTACACTAAATATAATGCAAGAAGAAAACCTGAATTGCTGCAGGAGAAAACATACAGTATTACCAATTATAAGGAATCAGAAAACATTGTAGCTGCTTATAAAAAGTTGGTTCAAGAAGCGGATCAAATTAATGATGAATTGCAGCCAGAATATAAAGATGCTTTTTATCAGCTGGTTTTGTTCCCGGTTTTAGCAAGTTCAAACTTAAATGAACTGTATGTGTCAACGGCAAAAAATCAGCTTTATGCGAGTCAAGGAAGAGCTTCGGCAAATTCATATGCAAAACAGGTAAAGGAGCTGTTTGAAAAAGACAGTTTGCTGACCAATTATTATCATACAAAACTCGCAAACGGCAAATGGAATCATATGATGTCGCAAACGCATATTGGTTACACATCTTGGCAGGAACCTAAAAACAATGTTATTCCGAAAACACAATTAATTGAATTGCCAAACAAATCAGAAGCCGGAATTGCGATTGAAGGCTCTGAAAGCTGGTGGCCAAATTCTAAAGAAGAAATTGTTTTGCCGACTTTTAATTCTTTAGAAAATAAAATCTTTTATGTTGATTTATTTAACCGGGGAGCAAAACCTTTTGACTTTAAAATTACAACTAAAAGTGACTGGGTTGTAGTTTCAAAATTAAAAGGAAAAATCGATCAGGAAGAGAGGATTTTAGTAAATATAGATTGGAAAAAAGTTCCAAAAGGCGATCTGAAATCTCAATTTACAATAACTGCAAACAAACAAAAATTTGTGGTAAATGTTATTGCGAAAAATATTGAATTGACTGGAATAGAAGGTTTTGTTGAAAGTAACGGAATAATTGCAATTGACGCTCAAAATTATTCAAAAGCAATCGATGGAAATTTGATTAAATGGACCACGATTCCGAATATCGGCAAAACAGCATCGGGAGTAACTTTAAAACCTTCTAATTTTCAAAGTATAATTGTTTCAGAGCAATCACCAAGATTAGAATATGAAGTGCATTTTTTTAGCAAAGGAAACGTAAAAGTTCAGGCTTATTTTTCGCCGACAATTAATTTCAGCATTCGTGACGGTTTAAAATACGGAATCGGATTTGACTCAGAAGTTCCTCAAATTATGAATCTTAATCAGGATAATTCAGATAAAAACTGGAATGCTGCTGTCGCTGATAATATTAAAATAATAACCTCTTCACATACAATTGAAAATTCTGGACATCATATTTTAAAAATGTATGGTGTAGATCCTGCTTTAGTGCTTCAAAAAATTGTAATTGAAACAGAATCAGGGCAATTGCTTAAATCTTATTTAGGTCCGCCAGAAAGTTTTAAAACCAAGTAACTATCAACCAAAAACCATAAAAATGAAATTAATCAAACCTTATTTGCTGGCAATTACTACAGTGTTTTTTGTGAATTGTGCTTCAAAAAAAGAAGCAGTTACACTAAAGGATTCCTATAAAAAAGACTTTTATATCGGAACCGCTTTAAGCGCAGATCAAATCGAACAAAAAAATCCTAAAGTTGATTCTTTAATACGCAAAGAATTTAACGCCATTACGGCAGAAAATAGTATGAAATCGATGTTTGTTCATCCTGAAAAGAATAAATATGATTTTACTCTTGCAGATAAATTTGTAGCGTACGGTGAGAAAAATAAAATGTTTATTCACGGACATACTTTAATCTGGCATAGTCAATTAGCACCTTGGATGGAGAAAATAAAAGACAGCACACAAATGAAAGCTTTTATGAAAGATCATATCACGACAATTGTTTCTAAATACAAAGGAAGAATTGGTTCGTGGGATGTAGTAAATGAAGCTTTAAACGACGATGGAACATTGAGAAAATCAATTTTTTTGAATACACTTGGCGAAAAATATCTTGTTGATGCTTTTAAATTAGCGGCAGCTGCTGATCCGAAAGCAGATTTGTATTACAACGATTATAATAATGAAGAGCCAGCGAAAAGGGAAGGCACAATTAATTTGATCAAAAAAATTAAGGCTGCCGGAGGAAAAATTGACGGTGTTGGTATTCAGGCACATTGGCGCTTGGAAAGTCCATCTTTAGAAGAAATCGAAAAAAGTATTTTGGCTTATTCTGCACTTGGCGTTAAAGTAGCTTTTACAGAATTAGATATCACAGTTTTGCCTAATCCGTGGGATTTAAAAGGTGCTGACGTCAATCAGAAATTTGAGGAAAATCCGAAAATGAATCCGTATGCAGAAAAACTTCCTGATTCTGTTCAAACTAAATTGGCAGCGCGTTATGCCTCAATTTTTAAATTATTCTTAAAACACAAAGACAAAATCAGCCGAGTGACTTTTTGGGGTGTTTATGATGGTCAGTCTTGGCTAAACGATTGGCCGATAAAAGGACGTACTAATTATCCTTTATTGTTTGATGCAGTGCTTAAGCCTAAAAAAGCATATAATAGTGTTATTGAACTTAAAGAAATTAAAGAATAAAGGTTAAAAGACAAAGATAATTAATAATGCAATAGGTTGTTTTTTGAAAAATACTGCAATAAAGGAAAGTAAATTTGCATAGTATGTATTTTTTACTAATTTTACACAACCGATTGCTTAATTAAAACCCTTTTGAAACCAGTACGAGAACTAACTAAATAATTAAATTTTAAAAGAGTTTGATTATAGACTAACCCAAAATAACCACAGATCAATAATGAATTTCAACTCCCAAAAATTATCCATAAAAGAAAAAATTGGATACAGCTTAGGCGACCTTGCGGCTAATTTAGTCTTTCAGACCTTAATTACTTATCTGGCGTATTTTTACACTGATATTTATGGATTATCGCCTACACATTCTTCGATAATCATGTTGGCTGTAGGTTTAATTGCGGCCTTTATTTTTAATCCAATTATTGGAGTATTGGCGGACAGAACGAGTACAAAATGGGGAAAATTCAGACCTTGGATTTTATGGACGGCAGTACCGCTTGGCGTTATTGCTTTGCTTGCTTTTACAACACCTGATTTCTCCTATCACGGAAAAGTCATTTACGCAGTGGTAACCTATACATTGCTTTTGCTTTTTTATGCGAGCAACAATTTGCCATATTCTGCCTTGAGCGGTGTTATTACAGGCGATATGGGCGATCGAAATAGTTTGTCGTCGTATCGATTTGTTGCGGTTATGTTTGCACAGTTTTTTGTTCAGGTTTTTATGCTTGGCATTATAAAAAGTGCGGGAAATGGCGATAAAGCTGTTGGGATCGAAAAAGTAATGACGGTTTTGGCAATTATCGGAACAATAATGCTTTTGATTACATTTTTTACAACAAAAGAGCGCATTGTTCCAAAACCAGAACAGAAATCTAGCATAAAAGAAGATTTAAGCGATTTAATGAAAAATAAACCTTGGCTTATAATGCTGACGCTGACTACTTTGGTTTTTATAACATTGGCAATGAAAGGAGGTGCATATGTATATTATTTTGAAAATTATGTAGATAAAGAACAGCTGGCAATTTTTATTCAGCCTATTTTAGATGCTTTGGCCAATATTGGGTTAAACCAGTTTGGTAATGATCCTATTGCGGCCGGATTTGGTTTGTTTAATGCTGGCGGTATAATTTTTATGATTATCGGAATTACGCTTTCTAAAAGATTAGCAGATAAATACGGGAAACGTAATGTTTTCGCTTCCTTCTTATTTGTCTCGACCTTATTTATATTGGCTTTTTATTTGTTTTCTTCAAAATCAATTCCCCTTATTTTTATCTCTCAAATTTTACACGGCTTTTTCTACGGCATAACAATCCCGATTCTTTGGGCTATGATTGCAGATGTTGCAGATTACTCAGAATGGCTGAATAATCGCCGTGCTACGGCTATTATATTTTCGGCTATGATGGTTGGACTAAAAGCAGGTTTGAGTATAGGAGGAGCTTTAACAACTTCATTATTAGGACATTTTGATTACGTACCAAATGCAGCAGTTCAATCTAACATTGCCATAAACGGAATAAAATTGTTGGTAAGTGTTTTTCCTTCTATTCCTTTTCTTGTTGGCGTTGGATTATTGTTCTTCTACAAAATAAATAAAAAAATGGAAGTTCAGATTGAAGCAGATTTAAAAGAAAGAAGAGCCTAGTTCATTTTAAAAATTAAAAAAAAAGAGTAGCATGCCTGAAGATAATATTGAAAATATTGACTTTTTAGCGTTAGATAAAAAAGCCATTTCAAATCCATTAGTACATCATATTTATACTGCTGATCCGTCCGCACATGTCTTCAATGGAAAAATTTATATTTATCCGTCTCATGATATTGATGCCGGAATTCCTTTTAATGACAATGGCGATCATTTTGGTATGGAGGATTATCACGTAATTTCTATGGATAATGTAAATGCTAATGCTGTAGATAATGGTGTTGCCCTGCATGTAAATGATGTCACTTGGGCAGAAAGGCAAATGTGGGCTCCAGACGCAGCGCACAAAAACGGAAAATATTATTTGTATTTTCCAGCAAAGAGAGCAAACGGAATTTTCCAGATTGGAGTTGCTGTTAGCGATTCTCCAGTTGGGCCTTTTATTCCTGAACCCGAAGCAATCAAAGGAAGTTATACTATTGATCCTGCAGTTTTTGAGGATAACGATGGCAAATATTATATGTATTTTGGAGGAATTTGGGGAGGCCAGCTTCAAAAATATCGAAATAATATATATGATAAAGAGAATGAAGAACCTTTAGCAAATGAACCTGCTTTGGGACCAATTGTTGCTTTGCTTTCTGAAGATATGAAAGAGTTTGCTGAAGAGCCTAAAGAAATAAAAATTCTGGATGAAAACGGAAATATTCTATTGGCTGGAGACAACGATCGCCGCTTTTTTGAGGCTTCGTGGATGCATAAATACAACAATAAATATTATTTCTCGTACTCAACAGGTGACACACATTTTATTTGTTACGGAATTGGAGATAATCCGTATGGTCCTTTTGTTTATCAAGGCAAGATTTTGAAACCGGTTATTGGCTGGACTTCACATCATTCTATTTGTGAGATCAATAATGAATGGTATTTGTTTTACCACGATTCAAGTTTGTCAAAGGGCATAACGCATTTAAGATCAATCAAAGTAACTAAAATTGAATACAATGCAGATGGGTCGATTGTAACTATAGATCCTTACGATAAAAGGGATTAATTTAATTTTTAAGAATAAATAAGTAGAATTTTAAAACTGTATATTAAAAATAACAATTTCATTTAAAAAATATTTTTTTTATAAAATGGGATTATTTACTTTAGCATACCAGAACAGAACGGAACGGTATGCTAAACGAAGAACAGGAAAAATTTGTATTTGTTATTAATCACGACAGTGATATTCCGAAATACCAGCAATTGGTAAACGGAATTAATAATGCCATTGCAGAGAATATTTTGCAGAAAGGAGATTTATTGCCGTCTGTAAATGCGATCTGCAAAAACAATCAGCTATCGAGAGATACTGTTTTTAAGGCATATTCGATTCTAAAAGATCAAAATATAATCGATTCTGTTCCGAATAAAGGGTATTATGTTTCGGGAGAAACCAGAAAAGTACTTTTGGTATTAGATACTTTTAAAGCGTATAAAGAGGTTCTGTATCATTCGTTTGTGAATAATTTGCCAGATAATGTGATTACGGATGTTCAGTTTCATCACTATAACATTGATGTTTTTAAGACGATAATCAATAACAGTGTCGGGAAATATTACAAATACGTGGTAATGAATTTTGATCACGATGAAATTGCACCAACGCTCGAAACTATTTCGAATGAAAAATTGCTCTTGATTGATTGGAATATTCACGCTGAAAATAATAATAATTATGTTTTTCAGGATTTCGGAAAAGCATTTTATAATGCATTGAAAGAGGCTGCAGATTTATTTAAGAAATACAAAAGCCTTCAGTTTGTGTATCCGGATTATACTAATCATCCAAAGGAAACCTTGGAGTTTTTTAAGAAATTTTGTGCTGATTTTAATTTTAAAAATGAAATTATAACAGATCCTAAAAAGTTTAATATCGAAAAAGGCATTGCTTACATCAGTATCAGCGACAGGATTTTAGGTCATTTTTTAGAGCAGTGCAAAGATAAAGATTTGGAGCCTGGAGAAGATGTTGGTTTTTTATCTTACAATGAAACGCCAATGAAAAAATTTATATACAAAGGAATTTCAGTTGTTTCGACTGATTTTAATCAATTAGGAACAAAAGCAGCTGCATTTATTACACATGATGAAGTTGTGCAGTGTTATGTACCCACAAATTTAATATTAAGAGAATCATTATAAGTTATGTATTATATAGGATATGATATCGGAAGTTCGTCTGTCAAGGTTGCCTTGGTAGAAGCCGAAACTGGCAAAAAGATAATTGTTTTGAATGAGCCTCAAAACGAAATGGAAATCCTTTCGATTCACCCAGACTGGGCTGAGCAGGATCCTGAAATCTGGTGGCAGCACATTTGTACAGCAACTAAACGAGCCATTAAAGAATCAAATATCGATGCTTCTAAAATTCAGGGAATTGGTATTTCGTATCAAATGCACGGATTGGTTATTGTAGATAAGGATGGAAATGCGCTTCGAAATTCGATTATCTGGTGCGACAGCCGCGCGGTTGAAATTGGAAATAAGGCTTTCGCCGAAATTGGAGAGCAAAAATGTATGGAGCATTTACTGAATTCTCCAGGAAATTTTACGGCTTCGAAACTAAAATGGGTAAAAGAAAACGAGCCTGAAGTTTATAAGAAAATTGATAAATACATGCTTCCGGGAGATTACATCGCTTTGAAATTGACAGGGGAAGTAACGACAACCAAAAATGGTTTGTCTGAAGGAATGCTTTGGGATTATAAAGAAAATAAAGTAGCCGACTGGCTTTTAGAATACTACGGAATCGATCAGTCTTTGACGCCGAGAATTGTGGAAAACTTTACGAATCAAGGAATTGTAACAGAGCAAGCTTCGGCAGCATCGGGTCTTCCAGCTGGAATTCCGATTGTGTATCGAGCGGGAGATCAGCCGAATAATGCTTTGTCATTAAATGTTTTAAATCCTGGAGAAGTAGCGGCAACAGGCGGAACTTCGGGCGTGTTTTATGCAGTTAGCGAAATGTCATCTGGAAAGAGTACACGAGTAAACAATTTTGTTCACGTAAATTACGAACTGGAAACGCCAAGAATAGGAAAATTATTGAACATTAACGGAGCCGGAATACAATACAGATGGTTGCGTAATAATATGGGAAATGAGAGTTATGAAGCAATGAATGAAAAGGCTTCTAATATTGAAGTTGGATCAGAAGGCGTTGTGGTCATTCCGTTTGGAAATGGCGCTGAGCGTATGTTCAACAACAAAACCATCGGAACTCATTTTCTAAACCTCAACTTAAACATTCACAATAGTGCACATTTATTTAGAGCTTCTTTAGAAGGAATTGCTTTTTCTTTTGTATACGGAATGGAATGTTTAAAAGAAGATAATGCGACAATTAATGTGATTCGAGCTGGAAATGATAATTTATTCCGCTCAGAAATTTTTTCGAATACTGTGGCAACATTAATTGGGCATGAAATCGAAATTTACAATACAACCGGAGCAGTAGGAGCGGCAAGAGCGGTGGGTTTAAAAGATGGTGATTACAGTAAATTTGGAGCTAATGTTAGTGACAACGATCATGTAATGACATTTTTACCACTTCACAACGCAGCCCCTTATGAAAAGGCTTATCAAAAATGGAAACAAGAATTAGAACTAATATTAACAAATAAATAAAAGAACAAATGATAGTTTTAGGAAATAAAGAATACTACAAAGGTATTGGTCAAATTAAATTTGAAGGCAAGGAGTCTGATAATCCTTTGGCATTCAAATATTACAATCCAGACCAAGTTGTAGCTGGAAAAACAATGCGTGAGCACTTTAGATTTGCTATCGCGTATTGGCATACTTTCTGCGGACAAGGAAGCGATCCATTCGGACCAGGAACTCAAAACTTTGCTTGGGACCAGTCTTCAGATCCGATTCAGGCTGCAAAAGATAAAGCAGATGCTGCATTTGAATTTATCAGTAAAATGGGATTTGATTATTTCTGTTTTCACGATTATGATTTAGTTGCTGAAGGACCAACATTTGCTGAGTCTGAAAAACGTTTGGCTACAATCACAGAATATTTGAAACAGAAAAAAGCGGAGTCCGGAATTAAATTACTTTGGGGAACTTCAAACTGTTTTTCAAATCCAAGATTTATGAACGGAGCAGCGACAAATCCTGATTTTAATGTAGTGGCAAGAGCTGGAGGACAAGTGAAATTAGCTTTGGATGCGACGATTGCTTTAGATGGAGAAAACTACGTATTCTGGGGAGGTAGAGAAGGTTATATGTCTTTATTGAACACAGATATGGGAAGAGAATTAGACCATATGGCAAAATTCTTGACAATGTCTAGAGATTACGCGAGAGCTCAAGGTTTTAAAGGAACTTTCTTTATTGAGCCAAAACCAATGGAGCCATCTAAACATCAATACGATTTTGACTCGGCGACTGCTATCGGATTTTTACGTGAATATGGTTTAGATAAAGATTTCAAAATCAATATTGAGGTGAACCATGCTACTTTAGCACAGCACACTTTCCAACACGAATTAGAAGTGGCTGCAAAAGCTGGAATGTTAGGAAGTATTGATGCTAACAGAGGTGACTACCAAAACGGTTGGGATACAGACCAATTTCCAAACAATATTCAAGAAACGACAGAAGCAATGTTGGTATTCTTAAAAGCGGGCGGCTTGCAAGGCGGAGGAGTTAATTTTGATGCCAAAATCAGAAGAAACTCAACTGATTTGGAAGATGTTTTCTTAGCGCACATTGGAGGTGCTGATACTTTTGCAAGAGCATTGTTGACTGCAGATAAAATCATCACTTCTTCTCCTTATGAAAAATTGAGAAAAGAAAGATACAGCTCGTTTGATTCTGGAAAAGGTAAAGATTTTGCTGATGGCAAATTAAACCTTAAAGATTTATACGATATCGCAAACCAAAATGGAGAATTATCATTGCAAAGCGGTAAGCAAGAATTATTTGAAAACATTATCAATCAATATATTTAATTGATAAAAATTTAATTATAAAGGCCTGGCAAGTTTAAATCTGTTAGGTCTTTTTTTATTTTTTTTGCACAATCTTGTCATTTGTATGAACGAGAAATTACACTCGAAATCTGCAAAGATTGTAGATAAACTTCGCATAATTTCTAGTTTGATTTTTCTCTTGAGCCGAAATGACAAACGATACTTAAAACTATATTTCATAACTAACCTTAAACCAAAAAACAATGAAATTTTTTATTGACACAGCAAATTTAGAAGACATTAAAGAAGCACAAGCTTTAGGCGTTTTAGATGGAGTGACCACCAATCCGTCGCTAATGGCCAAAGAAGGAATTTCCGGCAAAGCCAATATTTTGAAGCATTATCTTGATATCTGTACTATTGTAGATGGAGATGTTTCTGCAGAAGTTATTTCTACAGATTTTGAAGGCATGGTCAGAGAAGGAGAAGAGTTGGCTGCTTTACACAAACAAATTGTTGTAAAGCTCCCAATGATTGCTGACGGAATTAAAGCCTGTAAATATTTTTCGGATAAAGGAATAAGAACCAATGTTACTTTGGTTTTTTCAGCAGGACAAGCATTGCTTGCAGCAAAAGCAGGCGCTACTTATGTGTCTCCTTTTTTAGGAAGACTAGATGATATTTCTACCGACGGAATGCATTTAATTGCTGAGATCAGAGAGATTTACGACAATTATGCATTCAATACTCAAATACTTTCAGCCTCGATCAGACATACTATGCATGTAGTAAATTGTGCTAAAGCAGGATCTGATGTAATGACGGGACCTTTGTCCTCAATAAAGGGATTATTAAAACATCCGTTAACGGATATTGGTTTGAAACAATTTGTTGAAGATGCTAAAAAGATGAATTTATAATTTCGATTTAATTCAACGAAATTTCGATTTTCACAAAAACTCCTTTTAACTTTAAAAGGAGTTTTTTTTGTATTATAAAGCAAACGATTGTTTTTTAATCCGTGCCTAAAAGAATGATTTATTAAAAAATTATGTGCTCTTTTTATCACTTAAAAAATCTTTTTTTACGAGATTTTAAATTTTTATTTTCTACTGTATTTCCTGTATTTAACGATCTTAATTTTTTAAAGTTGTTGCTTTTACTGCCTTTTAAGGGTACTAGCTTATTATTTTCTAAAATAATACTGTGAAATCTAAATAGTATTGATTTGCGTAATACCTAATGCTTTCAAGTTAAATTTATATATCCCATATTTAATTATGACTTTTTTTTCGATATAGATAAAAAAATATTACACAACCGATTGCGTGTTTTGTATTTTTGTCTATATTTGTTTTGAAAATAAGAGATAAGTGTGCTGTTTTTTACTTCGCTAAGTATATGAGTTTCTATTTCACTAAAAACTAACTAAACCAACTATTAATTATCTAAATCAATTTTTATGACTGAATTCTTTACAATTAAAAGCAAACCAAAGCTCTTTAAGTGCTTTGGGTTTTTATCCCTGATTTTTCTGTTTTCTTTGAGTGCCACGGCTCAAACTACAGTAACAGGAGTTGTTTCAGATGCGAATGGTCCGATTCCAGGAGCAAATGTGAGTATCAAGGGCACTAAAACGGGTGTCGCCACAGGTTTTGATGGGAATTATTCTATTTCGAATGTTCCTTCTAATGGAGTATTAGTATTTAGCTTTCTAGGTCTAAAAACAAAAGAGATATCCGTAGGAGGTAAGAATAAAATAAATGCAGTATTAGAAGAAAATTCTAACGCACTGCAGGAAGTTGTAGTTATTGGTTATGGTACACAGCGAAAAGAAGCAGTAACAGGTTCTGTATCTTCCATTAAAGGAGACGTAGTTCGTGAGGTGCCATCGGCTAATATAACACAGGCTTTGCAAGGGCGTTTAGCAGGAGTTCAAATGACTCAGACATCATCTAAGCCAGGTGCTGAAATGCAAATTCGTATTAGAGGTACGCGTTCGCTAACGGCAGACAACAATCCGCTGGTAGTGTTAGATGGAGTGCCTTTTGCAGGATCAATTGGTGACATTAGTCCGGATAATATCAAAAGTATTGACATTTTAAAAGACGCATCAGCAACTGCTATTTATGGATCGCGTGGTGCTAATGGTGTTATTTTGGTATCAACGAATAAAGGTCAGAAAGGTCAAAAAGCAAAATTTACATACAATACTTACAGCGGTTTGAAAAATATTTTTGCAGAGTTCCCAATGATGAACGGACCAGAATTTGTTGCCTTGCGTAAAGCAGCCACTCTTCCAGGTACTACAGCACCACTTTACTCAAACGGTGCAGATGAATCTAATAATGTAAATACCAATTGGCAAGACTTGTTTTTTGGGTCAGGTGTCGTAACAAATCATGATATAGGCGTTTCTAGCGGTACTGAAAATGGTAATTATAATTTTGGTGCGAGTTATTACAAAGAAGAAGCAGTTGTACCGGGACAAGACTACAGCCGTTTATCACTGCGAGGCGCTGTCGATCAGGCAGTAGGGTCTTATTTTAAATTTGGTTTCACTACAAATAATAATTACTCTGTTACAAATGGAGGTAACTTAAGTTTGTACAATACGTTAAGTACAACTTCTATTTCTAATCCGTATAATGCAGACGGCTCTTTGAAAAGAACTGTGAAAATGCCATTAGATGAAAACTGGGTCTATACAAGAGAAACGATTAATAATTTAGGAGATAAGTGGATAGACCAGACAAGAGCATACAGTTCATATAACACTTTATATGCGGAAGTAAAAATACCGGGTGTAGAAGGCTTGAAATACCATTTAGATCTGGGAGGTAATTTCCGTTCTACTAATGGAGGTCAATATACTGGAGAAGGTGTATTTAGTATCAATCCTACCACAGTTTCAACAGCATCTATTACCAACACGCTTAATACAAACTGGACAATTCAAAACTTACTTACTTACGATCGCACTTTTGGAAAACATCAGGTAAATGCAGTTGCAATGTACTCTTCAGAACAAACGACATACAATAAGTCACAAGTTTCTGCGAAAGATATTCCTTCAGATTCTTTCCAATTTTACAATTTAGGAAGAGCCGCGGGAGAAATTTCGATTAATCCGGACAATCAGGATTATCAGCAAAGCGGCTTGATTTCGTACATGGCCCGCGCTATGTATTCTTATGACAATCGCTATATGCTTACAGCAACTGTTCGATCTGATGCCTCTTCAAGACTTGCCAAAGGACATCAATGGCATACTTATCCTGCAGTATCTGCCGGATGGAACATCAAAAATGAAT
The DNA here is from genome assembly GCF_000708595.2 of Flavobacterium sp. KJJ. Lineage (GTDB taxonomy): Bacteria > Bacteroidota > Bacteroidia > Flavobacteriales > Flavobacteriaceae > Flavobacterium. Next base: position 272,709 of record NZ_JARP01000005.1, read on the forward strand.
CTTTTATGCAAAATGTAAATTGGTTGGAACAGTTAAAATTGCGCGTTGGTTACGGAGAAACATCCAATCAGGCAGTTGCGCCTTACTCTACACTGGGCAGTTTAAATTCAAGACCATACAATTTTGGCGAAGTAAATACAACTGGATATTATGTATCGACGTTGCCTAATCCTGATTTGGGTTGGGAATATTCTACAACAATGAACTACGGAATTGATTTTGGTTTTTTTAAAAATCGTTTAACCGGAACAGCGGAGTATTATGTTACCGATACAAAAGATATCCTTTTAAGTGTAGGTCTGCCTCCAACAGCAGGTGTGGGCAGTTATACAGCAAACATAGGACAAACTCAAAATAAAGGTTACGAATTTACACTTAACGGATCAATATTAGACAATCTAAATGGCTGGTCTTGGGATGTTGGGGTAAACTATTATTCGAACAAAAATAAGCTGGTAGCCCTTTCTTCTGGACAAGACAGAGACGAAAACAACTGGTGGTTCGTAGGACATCCAATTGATGTGATTTTCGATTATCAAAAAATAGGACTTTGGCAAGAAGGAGATGCAAATCTTACTAAATATGAGCCAGGAGGAAATGTTGGTATGATTAAAGTAAAATATACCGGAGATTTTAATGCAGACGGAACACCAACTAGACAAATAGGTCCCGCAGACAGACAAATTATAGATGTCAATCCTGATTTTCAAGGAGGTTTCAACACTCGTGTAGCCTATAAAAATTTAGATCTAAGTGTAGTGGGAGCCTTTCAGAGCGGAGGAGTTCTTATCAGCACGCTTTACTCTTCATCAGGTTATCTTAATATGTTGAGCGGAAGAAGAGGAAACGTAAAAGTAGATTACTGGACACCTGAAAATACGGATGCAAAATACCCGAGACCAGGCGGAATTACAAGTAATGATAATCCAAAATACGGATCTACTTTAGGATACTTTGATGCCTCTTATGTTAAAATCCGCACCATTACACTAGGTTATAACATTACTGAAAAATTTATTAAAGATGCCGGAATAGACAGATTTCGTCTTTACTGTACTGTGCAAAATCCATTCGTAATTTATTCTCCTTACCATAAAGAAACAGGTATGGATCCTGAAACCAATTCGTATGGGAACGAAAATGCAGCAACAACTGATTTTTATAAAAGACGTTTGCTGACCTTAGGAACAAATACTCCTTCAACACGTACCTTCTTGATTGGCCTTAACTTAACATTTTAAAAAAGATAATGATGAAACCTATAAAAATAAAAACTTTTATGGCAACAGCAATGATAACGCTGTTCCTGGGAGCATGTTCTAATATTTTAGATGAAGAGCCACGCAGTATTTACACTCCTGAATATTTTAAAACTGAAAAAGGAGTTATTGGAGGATTAACGTCAATGTATGCACACTTGCGTTATATCTATGGACAGGGTTACTACTACAATACGACCGAAACAGGAACCGATGAAGTAACCTATGCACAAAGTGCGGATGCGAACTTTAAGGATATGGATCTTTCCGGAGTAGGATCAATTACGCCTTCTTCGAGCCGTACTGATGCTTTGTGGCAGCCTGCATTTATAAATATAAACACAGCAAGCGGTATTATTGAAAATGCTGCAGCTATTGGAACAGTGTCTAATGCAATGATTGCTGAAGCGAGATTCTTTCGCGCATTTGATTATTTCTTGTTAGTTCAAACATTTGGCGGAGTTCCGTTAGATTTGGGCGCAGGAGAACTTAAATTCAACACAAGTCCATCAAGATTTTCTGTTAGAAATACTGTGCCACAAGTTTATACTAAAGCTATATTTCCTGATCTAGTAACAGCGGTAAATGATTTGCCAGACGTTGGGAGAGTAAAAGGCGGTGTAACTAAAACTGCAGCAAGGCTTTATTTGGCAAAAGCTTATTTGACTTATGCATGGTGGTTAAAAAACCCAAATAATATTCCAACTTATCCAGAAAGTACACGCGTTGACCCAGACGGGCATGATGCAGCTTGGTATTTTCAGAAAGCATATGATGTAGCCGCAACTGCAATTGATACTCATGGTTCATTTGCGCTACAGCCAACTTATTATGATGTACATTTAGGAAGCAACGACCGCAACAGCGAAATTGTATTATACGCTGACCACACTGAAAAAAGTGAATTTTATAATGCCAGCAGCCTAACATTTTCGAATGGTGCAGCACCTGAAAATTTTGCTGTATGGATGATGACTCCCAACTATACTGTAATAAGAAGTTCTGGCGTAAGTTCTGTACAGCGTGAAGCAGAACAGCATTTAGGAAGACCGTTTATTCGTATGTGCCCAACTATAGGCGCAATCGCAAATACATTTGCTGACAAAACGAATGATTCTCGATATGATGGCACATTTACAACTGTGTATCGCGGTAACTGGAACAAAGCAGGAATAACAACTCCAACTTTAAATAATGCAAATAGTCTGCCTGTTGCTCCGGGAGGTGCAATACTTTCATTCTTAAATAATGAGGATCCGTCTATTGTCTATAGTGCCACAAATGGAAATGTTGGAGCAGGAGTATTGCCTGGAAGATCTGATTTTGTTATTGCACCAAGTGGCATTAGCCGAATTTTATATCCTGGTTTGTGGAAACTTGGAACGTACCGCACAGATAATGGTACCGGATTAGGGTCTCCAAACGGAGCGAGTACAAGACCTTTTAATATTGCAAAATTATCAGAGCTGTATTTAATTGCGGCTGAGGCAGTAGTGATGGGAGCAGCGCCTCAAGGCGGAAAAAGTGCTAGAGAACTAGTAAACGTTTTGCGCGCTCGTGCCGGAAAATGGAGATTTGACAACAATGGAAATGTTTCAAAAGTGGTTGACAATAGTGCTGTAATGACTGCCGCAACACCTGCAGTTATTGATATTAATTATATTTTGGCAGAACGTTCTCGTGAATATTATGGAGAAGGATATCGTTGGTATGACTTAATTCGTACTCAAAAATGGACTGAACTTTCAAGCGCATACCAAATTTGTGGTCCGGCATACGGAAACCACACACCAATTAATGTCGCTAGAGATATCAAACCATATCATTATCTGCGTCCGATTCCGCAAGTACAATTTGATGCTATGATCATGACGGCTTCTGAAAAAGCAGCGTATCAGAATCCTGGATATTAATAAGAATTCAATAATTGAAACAAATTTTGCTGGACATTCAAGTTTGGTTAGTTAGTAGTTATAAGTGTTATTTTACAGGATTAGTTTATAACTTAGTATAAATTTGTTTCTATATAAAAGCCGAGAGTTTATTTCTTTCGGCTTTTTGTTGTAAAACTTAAGAATGCCTGATTGATACTGTTTAGATTAAAGAAAAAAACAAATCCATTTTATAAATGAAAAAAATACTAATTTTTATCACTTTCATTATTTGCGCAAGCAGTTATTCTCAAATAAAACTTCCGAGATTAATTAGTGATGGAATGATTTTGCAGCGCGATATTCCAGTTAAAATTTGGGGTTGGGCTGGTCCAAACGAAAAAGTCGAAATTAGTTTCAACAAGAAAAAATTTCAAACTATGTCTTCTCAAGATGGAAACTGGACGATTGTATTGCCTGCTCAAAAAGCCGGCGGACCTTACGAAATGATTTTGTCTGCAAGCAATACGATTGCATTAAAAGATATTTTATTTGGAGATGTCTGGCTTTGCTCTGGACAGTCTAATATGGAACTTCCGATGGAACGCGTAAAAGACAAATACAAAGATAGTATTGCAAAAGCTGATAATCCTAACATCAGACAATTTTTGGTGCCTGACCAATATGATTTTGCGAAAGAAAATGTCGATTTATCTTCTGGAGAATGGCGTTCTGTAAATCCGCAGAATATTTTAAATTTTTCTGCCGTTGCTTATTTTTTTGCAAGTGAAATTTATGCGAAATATAAAATCCCGATTGGATTAATTAACAGCGCTTTGGGCGGTTCACCTGCTGAGTGCTGGATAAGTGCTGAAGCTGTTAAAAAATTTCCAGAATATGATGGTGAATATCAGAAATTCAAAGACGGAAAACTCGGAACTCAAATTGAAGAAAACGACCGAAAAATTAATACAGATTGGTACAAATCAGTAAACCAGCAAGATGAAGGATTAAAAAATCATTGGTCTAAACCTGATTTAGAAGATTCAGATTGGGCAACAATGAATATTCCGGGTTATTGGGCAGATAATGCATTAGGAAATACTAATGGAGCAGTTTGGTTTAGAAAAGAAGTTGATTTGTCAAATCTAAAAGCAACTAATGCAAAACTTATTTTAGGCCGAATTGTAGACGCCGATTCAGTTTATGTAAACGGAAATTTTGTTGGAACAACATCTTACATGTATCCGCCACGAAAATATGCGTTCGATCCGAAGTTTTTAAAAGAAGGGAAAAACGAAATTGCAATAAGAGTCATTAATAATACAGGAAGAGGCGGTTTTGTTGCTGATAAACCTTATCAATTAATTATAGACAATGATTCAATTGATTTGAAAGGAAGTTGGAAGTATAAATTGGGCACAAAAATGCTGCCTTTGCCTCCGCAGACTTTCATTAGATGGAAACCAGTTGGATTATATAATTCGATGATTGCACCATTAAAAAATTATGGAATAAAAGGCGTGCTTTGGTATCAGGGAGAATCGAGTACTAAAAAACCAGCAGAATATGCAGCTTTGATGGAAACATTAATTAATAATTGGCGAACAGAATGGAAGCAAGGTTCTTTTCCGTTTTTATTTGTACAGCTTACAAATTTTATGGATCCTAAAAGAGAACCAGGGGAAAGCAATTGGGCTGCGTTGAGACAACAGCAGAAAAACATTTTAGCAGTTCCAAATACCGGAATGGCAGTTACAATTGATATAGGAGAGTGGAATGACATTCATCCTTTAAACAAATACGATGTTGGGAAAAGATTGGCTTTGCAGGCTCGAAAAGTCGCTTATGGAGAAAAAAATATTGTTTCATCTGGACCGCTTTTTAAAGAAATGGAACAAAAAGGGAATCAATTGATTTTATCTTTTACAGATGTTGGAAGCGGGTTAATTGCTAAAAACAATGCTGTTTTAAGAGGTTTTGAAATTGCAGAAAAAGACGGAAAATTTGTTTGGGCAAATGCTGTAATTGAAGGCAATAAAATTAAAGTGTGGAGTGATACTGTTGCACAGCCTTTTAAAGTGAGATATGCTTGGGCAGATAACCCGATTGAGGCAAATTTATTTAATAAAGAAGATTTGCCAGCCTCTCCTTTTGAAGCAACTTTACACTAAATAGAATAAATATAGATTTAAAAAAGCAGGATTTCAAATGTCGAAATCCTGCTTTTTTATTTTTATTTACATCGTTAAACCGGCAAGTATATATCAAATGTAGCACCTTTATTGAGTTCTCCGCTTGCGGTAATAATGCCGTTATGATTGTCTACAATTTTCTTGACAATAGCAAGTCCAATTCCGGTTCCGGTGTATTCTAGTTTTCCGTGCAAACGCTGAAAAACTTCAAAGATTTTTGAACTGTATTGCTGCTCAAAACCAATTCCGTTGTCTGCAATTTGAATATGGCAATAGTTAGTTTCATCATCTAATTTTTTATTGCCAATGTCTTTTCCTTTTACAATTTTGCAATCAATTTTGATTACAATGGGGTTTTCTGGATTAGAGAATTTTAGAGAATTGCTTACTAAATTATATAAAAGTTGTCTAAATTGAAATGGAATAATAGTTGCTTCGCAGTTTTCTATACGTTCAATCTTAGCATTTTTTTGTTCTATTTCTTCTTTTAGATCATCTTCTACTTCAGCGACAATTTTAGCAAGATCTGTTTTTTCAAAAGTTCGTTCTTGAATATTAGTTCTGGAATAGGCTAATAAATCGTTGATCAAAGTCTGCATTCGCTGTGCGGCATTTTGCATTCTTTGAAACTTATCTTTTCCAACATCTGATAAATTATCAGATTCCCGCTCTATAATTTGTGTTGCAAAAGTTTGAATTTTTCGCAAAGGTTCCTGTAAATCATGACTTGAAATATAAGCAAAAGACTGCAGTTCCTGATTCATTTTTTCAAGCTCCGTATTTTTCTGTTCAAGTTCTAAAGCATTTAGTTTTAGTTTGTCATCAGCTCTCTTTTTTTCTGTCAGGTCATGTGTTACCTTAGAAAAACCTATAACTTGTTTCTTCTTATTATGAATGGCAGTAATCACGATGCTTGCCCACAATAAAGTTCCATCTTTGCGAACACGCCACCCTTCATGTTTTGCTTTTCCTTTTTCTATCGCCAGATTCAATAGTTTTTGAGGAAGATTGTTTTTCTTATCTGCTTCTGTATAAAATATAGAGAAGTTTTTTCCAACAATTTCTTCTGCTTTATATCCTTTTATTTTTTCGGCACCTAAATTCCAATTTTCTATAATTCCTTCATGGTTTAGATATAAAATCGCGTAATCCTGAACTTCTTCGACCATTAAATGATAGCGCTCCTCACTTTTTTGAAGCGATTCATTCATCAGGCTTAATTCTCGGGTTCTTGCTGTTACTTGCTGCTCAAGCTCATGTGTAAAAGCTTTTTCAGTATGTATATCAGTAAATGCTCCAACCCATTTAATAATTTTATTGTCTTTATTTAGAACAGGTTCTCCAATAACAGCATGCCATCTGTAGTTGCCATCTTTTCTTCGAACGCGTACATCGCATCTGTATAAATCGCCGGTTTTTAAGCTATGAGTCCAAATTTTCACATTTTCCTCATAATCATCAGGATGAATCATGGCTCTCCACTCTGTTTCTCCGTAAGGATGAATTCCGGTATATTCGAACCATTTTCCAGAAGCAAATAAGGCGTTGCCTTTTTCATCAGTTTCCCAAATCAATTGCGGAATACTTTCCGTCAACGATCGAAAACGTTTTTCACTTTCTTCTATTTTTTTTCGGGCTTCAACTTTTTCAGTTACATCAATCAGAGTTGCTTTTATTCCTGAAATTGTATTATCTGCTTCCCGTAAAGGCGCATATTCAAAATCAATATAAATTTTATGCTGTTCGCCGTCTTTGCCAATATGTAAAAGAGATTCAGATTCAGAATGCACATTTCCAGTGGCATAAACTTCCTCTAAAAGTTTGGCATATTTTTGTTTTTTGAGTTCTGGGAAAATATCAAATAATTTTTTTCCAGCAACATCACTTTGCTTCTTTTTCCAGATACTTCTTAAAAGTGCAGCGTTGGCAATTTCGATTACCATATCTTTTCCTTTCAAAATAGCTTTTGGCACAGGAGATTCCATTACCAGACTGCGGAATCTTTTTTCGCTGTCTTCAAGCTCCTGCTGATGATTTTTTTCATCGGTAATATCTCTAATAGTACCTAATAGCTTATCAGGATTTTTTTCTTCATCAAAAAAAAGTTTTCCTTTGGCCTCTACCCAATGAATAGATTGATCATCCCATATTAATCGGGTTTCATATTGAAGATATCCTGAAGTCATTGCATCTTTAAATGCTTTTTCTCTAACAGGCATATCATCAGGATGAACATGACTTAAAAGCTGTTCATGTTTTAATTTTGGCTGGTCTTTAATGCCGGTGACAATCTCAAGATATCTTTCTGAATAGTCAAATGACATTGTTTTTACATGCAGCTCCCAAGTACCCAATTCACTAGCTTCGACAATAATGTTAAGCCTTTCTTCATTTTGTTCTGTTTTCTTTCTAGCTTCAACTTTTTCGCTGACTTCTGTAACAATTACAATGATGCCAGAAATAGAGCCGTCTTCTTCTTTTAGAGGATGATAAAGAAAGTCAAAATATGAATTGTCTAATTTTCCATAACGTTTTATAGGAATTGCTAATTCATTTCCATGAAAAGGAATTCCGGTTTTGAAAACACCTTTTAATAAAGAATTTACAGATTCTTCAACCTCTGGCAAAGATTCAAATAAAGGTCTGCCAACAAAAGTTTTCTCTTCTCGATCTACCAGTCTTAAATAAGCTTCATTTGCCATTTCGACCATATAATTTGGGCCGCGTAATATGGTGATACCAACAGGAGCTTGCTTAACCGTATTTCTGAAGCGTTTATCCGCTTCTTCGATTTTACGTCTGGCACTTACTTGCGGGGTATTATCGAGAACCCAAATGGCAACTTTTTTAACTTCTCCTTCCATATTTTTTAGAGGAGCATAAACAAAAGTTACATATATAATTTCTTCTTTGCCATGTCTAATGAGTTTCATTTCAACCTCATTGGCATAGAAAGGATCACCGTCAGTAACGACTTTTTGAAGTACCTCTTCGTAATACGGTTTTACTTCTGCAAATGAATCCCAATAGTGTTTTCCTGCAATCTCTTCGTATTTTTTTCCTGCAACTTCAATAAAACTGTCATTTACAATTTCGCTGATTAATGTTTGGGCATCCAGAACGCATATTCCAATTGGAGACTCCAAAACCATACTGCGTAAATTATTCTCGTTTTCCTCAATTTTTTTCTTTGCTAAATTAAGGTCAGTCAAGTCAACACCGGTATTCATTACGGCATATACATTTCCATGAATGTCAAAAAGAGGCGTTAAGCTATAATTAAAATAAAAAGTCTGGAGCTTTCCGTCAACAGTTAAATCTAGAGGGGTATTTTTGGTGTGAAAAGACTTTCCGGTTTCAAGAACGGTATTAATCTGTTCAAACACTAATTGATTGTCAAGTTCGGGAAGAAGTTCTTTAAAAGATTTACCTATGACATTATTGCCTTTTCCCCATATTTTAATGATAGAATCATTAGCAAGCTCTATAGTCATCTCTTTTCCAACATATACTGCGATCGGAAAAGGAGCATTCTCTACTAATTGTCTAATTTTTTGCTCGCTTTCTTCTACTTTTGAGCGGGCTGTAACTTGTTGCGTTACCTCAATCGCAATTGCTACTACGCCAGAAATTTTTCCGTCAGCTTCTTTCAAAGCTTCATATACAAAATTTACATAAATAGTTTCTTTGTTTCCGTTTCGAGACAGCTGTACAGGTCTTTCATTGGCAACAAATCTTTCACCCGTATTATAAACTGTATTAATTAAATCTTCTAAGCCTTGATTTCTTGCTTCAGGCAAGCCTTCAAATATTGATTTATTAATTACGTTTTCGATTTTAGTTCCCCATAACTGCAGCATTTCTGCATTAGCCATTTCTACAATATGATTTTTTCCTCTAAAAACACACATAGCAACAGGAGCCTGCATGATATTATTTAAAAATCGGGCATTGCTTTCTTTTAATGCTTCAGTTGCTTTTTTCTTTTCGGTAGTTTCTATTAAGGTGACTAAAACACCGCCAACTTCTCCATTTTCCTGTTTAATTGAACTGTAAGAGAAATCGAAATAAGTTTTTTCATCAAATCCGTTTCTGTTTAAGACTAGCATGAAATCTGGAAAACTAACTGCTTTTCCTTTTACAACTTCATCTAACATAGGTCCCACTGTATCCCAAATTTCTGAAAATGTCTCTTTTGGGCTTCTTCCTAAAGCATCAGGATGTTTATTAGAGCCCAAAATTGGTCTGTATGCATCATTGTAGAGTTGCGTGAAGTCTTTTCCCCAAGCAATATACATAGGAAAAGGATGGTTGAGCATAACAGAAACCATTGTACAAAGACTCTGTGGCCAAGTATCAGGATTGCCTAAAGATGTTTTGCTCCAATCTTTCGATCGTATTAATTCACCCATTTCTCCTCCATCGGCTAGAAAATAATGTTCCTTATTTATAGGGCTCATTCTAAAAACGCTTTAAGGTTGAAGAACAAAATGCTCTCTTACGGGTTGTTTCAAATCATCTTTGGTGATGGCCAGTGCATTTCCAATTACTTTTTTTAATTTAGAAAATTCACCAGGTTTGCGAATATAATATGTAGCTCCTTTAGAGTACATCAAATCAACAATTTCAGTATCTAGCGATGTCGAAAAAATAATTACTGCAAGATTTTGAAAATCATCAATTTCTTTGATTTCTCTTAAACATTCATGACCGTTTTTTCGTGGCATATTTAGATCAAGAAAAAGAATATCTGGTAAATTATTTGGAGCATTCGCTTTTAAATAATCCATCAGCTGTACGCCGTCATTAACTGTTACAAGACTTACAGGCAACGATAATTCGTCAAGCGCTTCTCTAAAAAAAGAGCAGTCATCTTCATCATCGTCTGCCAGTAAAAGATTGTAATGTTGTTGATTCATTTGTTGTAGAATAATTTTATTTATATGATTTTTTACAATTCAATTATCTCATTTTGTTACTATTAAAATGTAAATTTTGAATCGAAAAGCGGTTTTTATTTCGGCTAAGATAATATTAATTTTACTATCCAGAATCAATAAAATTTCAATAAAATTAACGATTTAAAGTCAAATTTGATAATCATTTTTGTTTTGTTTAATTTTTTAATTCAAGAAAAATGAGTTTGTCGGATTTTTCCTTTTTTATAAGGTGAATTTTTTCTAATAATTTTTATTCATTGAAAAAAGAGCTCCAAATTATATTTTGTAGTAGTGAAATTTCTGGGATGTAAAAATTCATTTTGTCAATTAAGTGGTAAACAGGATACAGCATGACGGTAATTGTATTGTTATTAAATACTTTTATTACAGATTTATCTAATGTAATAATGAGAATTATGGAAATAAAAAAAAGTTATTCTTTGAGCTTTGCTGTTTTAGCATTGACTTTCCTGATCGGAATATCTAGTACATATGCACAGGAACTTTCTGTTCAAAATGACGTGTTTTGGAATACAAAAGACGGACTTCCAATTAACAGTCAAGGCGGTGGAGTATTCAAATTTCCTGATCCAGTTACTGGCAAACAAAAATATTATTGGTACGGTGTACATTATCTAGAAGCCGATCTTTATCGTGCAGATCCGTCTATAACACATGATAAAAATACATTCGAAGCAGTAACTTGTTACAGTTCTTCTGATTTAGAAAGCTGGAAATTTGAAGGAAATGTTTTAACTAAAGACAAAGTCAATCAATATGGAAAAACCTGGGTTGGGCGATTAGGCGTTTGTTACATTAAAGAGATGAATAAGTATGCCATGTTTGTACAGCATGGAAGCGAAGTATTGATTACAGTTTCTGATTCGCCAACAGGCGATTTTGTTTGGCATCAGAAAATTAATATGGAGAAAATGATAGGAACCAGCAATACAGGAGATCAAACCGTTTTTACTGATGAAGATACCGGAAAATCCTATTTAATTTATTCCTACGGAAAAGGACGAAATAAAATCTACGTTTCTGAAATTGGCATGAAAGAAGGAAAAGTAAACTTGTTAGATTGTACAGAAGTTTTTAAAGGCGAAAGCAGAGAAGGAAACTGCATGTTTAAATACAATAATAAGTATTATATGTTTGCTTCAAACATATACGGCTGGGATGCTTCTTTTGCTTATTATCTTGTTGCTGATGACATTAGAGGGCCTTATCTTCCAACCAATAATATGCTGGTTATAGATGGCGCTTCTGAAGATTTTGCACATGTTTCGCAGACTGGTTTTTTCTTTTCTGTAAAAGGAAACAAACAGGAAACGATTGTTTATTGCGGTGACCGATGGGCTGATTTTGCCGGAAACGGCTTAGGATACAACCAATGGTGCCCAATTTCTTTTGAAAGAAAAACACCTTATTTCAATTCATTAAGTGCATGGAATCTGAATTCTAAAACGGGAAATTGGAAAGCAGCCAAAGAAAATAATTTTGTAAAAAATGGCAGTTTTGAGGCAGACAGAAGACATATTCCGAGTCCTGTTAAACCAATTCAAATTCAGTTAACAGGCTGGGCAACAGAAATTATCGAAGGAAATGCAATAAGTCAGGATACTGTAACTTCTCCAGTTTTAAATCATTTTAATACTCAAATAGAAAGGAAAACGGTTATTGGCGAAAAAAGTTTGAATATCAGTGATAAAATTAATTTTAAAAGAAAAGTTTTTCAAATTATAACTTCTTCTCCTTATGTAAAACTTGAAGATGGAACTTACACGTTAACCGCAAAAATAAAAAACAGTAAAGGATTTACTAATTTAGAACTGTACGCAATAAGCAATGGAAAAAAATTTCTAATCACTGTTAAGGAGGAAAACTCCGAATGGAAAACAATCAGCATTAAAAATATTGCTGTAAAAGGAGGAAAGGTTGAGGTTGGTTTTCTGGCTGATGGTCAGGCAAAAGCTTATTCATTGTTTGATGATGTATCGCTGGTTAAAAATTAAAAAGACTCGTTATTTTGTAAAATATTCCTATTTTGCTGTAAGATCTCAAAAGTAAAATTGCTCTAATTTTAAGCTGATTTTAAATTAAGGAATTATGAGAGCAATATGGACAGGATCGATAAGTTTTGGGTTAATTAATATTCCTATTAAAATATTTTCTGCGGTCGAAGAGAGCAATCTCGATATGGATATGCTGGATGAAAAAGATCATGCACACATCAAATTCAAACGCGTGAACGAAAGTACAGGCAAAGAAGTTGCTTTTTCGAGTATCGTAAAAGGGTACAAAATTGATGATAAATATGTGATTTTAGAAGATTCTGATTTTGAAGCTGCAGACGCCATCAAAACCAAGACTATAGACATTGAGAGTTTTGCAGCAGAAAAAGAAATTGACAGTATTTATTATGAGCAGCCGTATTATCTTGAGCCTGACAAAGGAGCAATGAACGCTTATGCTTTGCTTCGAGATGCACTTCAGGCCTCTGGTAAAGTAGGAGTAACGCGTTTTGTTTTGCGCAATAAAGAAAGTCTTGCAATTTTAAAACCTTATAAAAATGTAATCGTTTTAAACCGAATTAGATTTGAACAGGAAATACGAGATACAACAGAGTTAAAATTACCGCCCGTTTCTAAAACTTCAACAAAAGAAATGGATATGGCCGATAAACTAATAGAACAGCTGACAGAGAAATTCGATATCAGCAGTTTTAAAGATGAATATACTGCCAAACTTTTAGATATTATTAAAAAGAAAGCAAAAGGAAAAGTAGCTTCAAAACCGGCAAAACTAGAAGTTGTACACAAACAAAGTGATGACTTGATGAGTATGCTTAAGGCAAGTTTAGAAACCAAAAAGAAAAAATCTTCTTAATCTTTTTGGTCATTTTGCTTGTCTTCTAGCTTTTTTATAATCTTTTTAATATTAGCTCCTTTTGACAAAATTGGCGCCCATAAATCGCCTTTTTTCTCAAATCGATTCAGTACATTTTTTATGGTGAATTGAGAAGGATGCAGTTGGTTGTTTACCTCACTCCATTCTAAAGGTGTTGAAACTGTTGCACCTGGTCGTGGTCTCACAGAGTAAGGCGCAGCTAATGTTTGGCCTTTTCTGTTTTGCAGATAATCAATATAAATTTTGTGATTTCTTTTTTTAATGCTTCGTTCTAATGAAGTGGTTTCAGGCAGACGGGACTGAATTTCTGTTGCTAATAATTCGCCTAGAATTTTTATAGAATCATAATCATATTGCGCACCTAGCGGAATATAAACATGAAGTCCAGAAGCGCCTGAGGTTTTGCACAAACATTCCGTTTCTAATTCATCTAAAACTTGTTTTACCGTTAAAGCAGTTTCGACAACAGCTTCAAAATCATCTTTTTCAGGATCTATATCGATTACAAGCCAGTCAGGATTATCAATGTGCTGAATGGTAGAATTCCACGGATTCATTTCGATACAGCCTAAATTTGCCATATAAAGCAATGTTTCTTTGTCGTTGCAAATAAGATAATTTACATCGGCATCATTAGACTCTGAGAATAATTTTTTGGTTTTTAGCCAAGACGGTGTTTTTTCAATATCAACATCTTTTTGATAAAAGCTTGGACCGTCAATTCCATTTGGAAAACGATTCATCGATTCCGGACGATTTTTAAGATACGGCAGGATAAGAGGCGCCACTTCATTATAATATTGTACAATATCTCCTTTAGTAATGCCGTCTTTTGGGTAATATATTTTGTTTTGATTGGTCAGATGAAGCACTCGTTTTCCGACATTCAAATCGTACTCATTCTCTATTTTGTTTTTTTTTGAATCCTCCATTTTTTCATCTTTTAATTCAACTGGATTTTTAATGTTAGAGGGTAAAAAAACCTCTGCTGGTTTTTTGTCTACTCTTAAGCCAAGAAATACAGGATGTCTTAAGTTTTTATCTTGTGTCCATTCTGAAAATTTTACCTGGCAAACAAATTTTGGTTTTAACCATTGAATTTTATCTCGCAATGCAATTTTTTCGCTGAGTGGTGATTCGTTCACAAAGTAAGGCTCAAATTTAGAATAAAGTTCTTTTAAGGTTGATTCTGAAAATCCTGTACCGCATTTTCCAATAAATTGAAGCCTTTTTCCATAATATTGTCCGAGTAAAATAGCGCCAAAATAGTTGCGGGATTTTTTGGGTTCCGTTATTCCAATAATAATAGCTTCTTCCTGATTTGAAGTTTTTATTTTAAGCCAATCGTTGCTTCTTTTATTAGGCAAATAAGTACTGTTTGCTTTTTTTGCAATTATACCTTCATCTTTATTTTTTATTGAAAGAGCAAATTGGTTAATTCCTTTTTCTAGAATATGCTCAGAGAAGAAAATAGCATTAAAGTCATATTTATTGAATAAAATTTTTAACAATTCTTTTCGATCAAGCAAAGGCAAATCAGTAACTAGATTTCCATCTAAATTTAAAAGATCAAAAACGTAATATTTTAAATTGCCGATACCCGTTTTTAGATAATTTTGAAGGAGTTGAAAATTGGCTTTTCCATTTTCATCTTCAACCACAATTTCGCCATCTAAAACTGCAATATGATCCATTTTTTGTAGTTCTTCTGCGATAGGCTTAAAATTTTTGTTGAAGGAAATTTCATTTCGGCTGTATAATTCAACTTCAGGCGGATTTATAACGGCAATGGTTCTATAACCATCATATTTGTTTTCAAATACCCAATCTTCATCGTCAAAAGCTTCTTCTTTAATAGTAGCCAGCATTGGTTTTATAAATGAAGCTTGCTGTATCGGTTCACTGTTTTTTTTTACAGTCTTTTTTTCTTTGGTTATAGCAGTTTTTTTCTTTTTTTCGCCTAATTCGTCTAAAGATCTTTTAGATAAAACCGATTTATCTTTCGCCAAAATATCAGTATCAGAAGCATGCTTATCATTTTTTTTAATTAAAAGCCAAGCATTTTCCTGTTTGCCTTTTAGTTTAACCAATGAAAATTCTCCTTTCAGTTTTTCTCCTTTCAGAATAAAACTCAAATGGCCTTTTTTAAGATCGGCCAGTAATTTTTTTTCAGGATGTTCTGTTGGTTCGTCTGGGAGATATGTTCCATTATCCCAAACAATAACATTTCCGGCACCATAATTTCCTTCAGGAATCGTGCCTTCAAAATCTTTATAACTGTAAGGATGATCTTCAACCATCATTGCCAAACGTTTCATGTCTGGATCTAGTGATGGACCGTTAGGTACTGCCCAGCTTTTCAGCACGCCATTCATCTCTAATCTAAAATCATAATGCAAATGTGAGGCAGCATGTTTTTGCACCACAAAGATTAATTCATGAGCCGATTTTCCAATCTTGCCCTTCGGTTCGAGAGTTTGTTTAAAATCTCTTTTCTGATTGTATTTAGAAAGTGACATATGTTTTATGCTAATATTAAAGTGGTTAAAGAAAGGGCGTAAACGGCAGTAGCGGTTAGGCCAAAGATCACGTGAGCCAAAAATAATTGTATATAATATCCCTTAAAATCGATAGAAGGTTTATGATTGCTTAATTTAAAAATAAGCATCCAGCCTAAAATGCCAATTATACCGCTGATCGAACCAAGTAAAAGAGCACTCAAAATAGAAACTGGCAAAATATTGTGCGACCATAAAAAATGATATGCCAATACAAAAAGAAAACCTATAATATAATGCAGGATCCAGCCTAAGACATTTTCTGTTTTAGGTGCTGTTTCTAATTTTAATTTTGAAAGAACTAGTGATAGCAAAACAGGTTCTTTATACAATTCCCTAAAATTTTTCGATACGGCATAACTAAACAATGTCATCGTTGACGTTGCTGTTATTGAAACTATTAATAGCTGCAAGAAAGTGTAAAAGTCTATATGCATTTTTTGGTCATTTAGAAATGAAGGCTAATTGGAAAAATAATGTACTTCATATTCAAATGATATATGAAGTACATCAGTTACAATTCGTTGCTGTCATATTGGTTTATTTGCTGTTCTTTGTTTTCTTCTTCGTTCTGTTTCAGTTTTGATTCAGAAGTATCAGTTAATTTTCTGTAGAACCCTAGCGCCAGCAATGGCAATACCAATTTTCCTATAAAAGATCCAGCAGAACTTTTACCTGCTGCTTTTAGCGTTTTCCCCACCAAAAACGAACCGGCAGCATAACACAATATTTTATTTGCCGATATTGGTGTAATTTCTTTTTCCGCATAGTATCCTAAATTTTCGCGGGTTTGTGGATTAAAAATATTTTCCATGATTTAAAATTTAGTTTATATCTCTTAAAATTCTCTAGGATGATTAACAGGATCTGTCTCTTCAAGATCCTGATCAATGTCATATTCCTGATCTAATTCATCTAATTTAAAATTATCAGGAGCATCATTTATATCGCGATCATTTTCATCATAATCTTCTTCCAGATCATCGTCGATATCATCTTCATCAAGATCATCATCTTCTTCGTCTAAATCTTCATCAAGATCATCCAGTAAGTCATTGTCTTCATCATCTTCGTCATCTCTATCTATGGCATCAGAAAATTCACGATCCAAATCGTCGTCTTCATTGTTGATTATATCATCGTCCTGATTTACAATTTCTTCATCATCATAATCTGGTCCTCCGTGTTCTTGCTGATAATGATCAACATAACTTTCGTTATCATTTGAAGGTTTATTGCGAATGTCATCTTCCGGATGATGAAAATTACGGTCATCCCGACCGTAATTTTGGTTGTTTCCTGTTATCATATGAAATGATTTAAAGATTCTTATTTTTTAGTTGTTGTCGATTTTTTGTCGGCAGTTTTTGAAGTGCTTTTTGAAGCAGTTCCCTTAGCATCAGATTTTTTAGATGCTGTTTTAGCACTAGTAGTGCTGCTGTTTTTTTGATTTGAAGTGTTCATAATACTTTTATTTAAATTAATATAATAATGAGGTTATCAGTGACCTTCAATTCATTTAAGCTGAACTGATTATGGTATATATCAAAATTAATTTGAAACATTAATATTTGTTTATAGAATTAAATTTAGTAGTTGTATAATTTTCAGTGGGTTAGGAGTATTTTTTTTGAAATATAAATGCAAATATTTATTCTAGAATGAAAATTATATAATCTGGAAGAATGATTTTGTAAGTTTTTTTACAGCAATTTTTAAAATATTTGTAATGCTTTGTTATAGCATTTGAATAAGAATTCTATAGAAAAGACATCACTTTGATTTTGTCAAAGCGTAATTTATAAATTTAATTTACCGATTATGAATAAAAAAGGACCCATTGTAGTAATAGAAAACAAGCAAGAAGATCGAAAATTATTTATAGAAGTTTTTTCTGAATTGAACTATCCAAATCAGACTATATATTTTAATAATGTTGATACTGCTTGTACTTATTTACTTCGACATAAAGTTAAACCGTTTCTTGTATTTGCAGATATCGTTTTATTGAATGTTATGAATAATAAAATTATAGAGACAACACTTGATAATGTAGGTACAATGTTTAATTGCCCGTATCTGTTTTTTACAACATTTTTTGAGCAAAGCTTTGTAATAGATCCGTATTCGATTCCTACTCAAAGCTATTTTATTAAACCGTATGGTTATACTAAATTTAAGCAGATCATAAAAACAATTATAGAATATTGGTTAGAGTCGAAAACAATTACGCAGCTTAATAAAAAACAGATAAAAGCTTCTCTAGATAATTAATAAAAAAAAGAGATACCCGTTTTTAAGTATCTCTTTTTTAATTATTATCTTATAGTGGCAAGTAGATATTGAATATTGTTCCTTGATTTATCTTACTTCTTACTGTAATGAATCCGTGATGGTTGGATACAATTTTTTTGACCAATGTCAGACCCAGTCCACTGCCATGGTATTGGGCACTGTGTAATCTGTAAAAAGGCTCAAAAATCTTAGATTCAAATTCTTGCTCAAAACCAATACCATTATCAGTTATAGAAATTTTAATATAACTGATGTCTTTATTGCCGCCAATCTCAAGTATTTCTTCTGTTGAAGGATTCTCGTTTTCGATTTTGATTTCTGGTATTACGCCTTCTTTTGTATATTTAATAGCATTCAGAATCAAATTAGAAAAAAGCTGTTGAATTTGATATGATATAACATTTAGCTGCGGAAGTGGTGAAATCGTAATTGAGGCATTTTTTTCTAAAATATTATCTTTTAGATCTGCAATTATTTTCTTTAAAAGAACATTTAAATCTGTTTTTTTAAATTCTTTTTCTACAAAATTTATTCGGGAATAATCAATAAGATCTGCAATTAACTGACTCATATTACTGGCAGCAAATAACATTCGTTCAAGATTGTGTTTGCTTGTTTCTGACAAGTTTTGCTCATTGTCTATAATGCGCTGGCAAAACATATGAATCTTGCGAAGCGGTTCCTGCAAATCATAACTTGCAGCAGAAGTGAATGTTTCGAGCTGATCATTATAACTTTTCAATTGCAAATTTTTGATGTTGAGCTGTTCATTAGCTGCAACAACTTCGGTAATATCTTCTAAGGCAACAAGAATCATCCCCGCTGGTTTAGCATTTAAAATTCGCCTTGCATTTACCATCATGATCTTTTTTCCAATGCCTTTGCACATTGTATGAACCTGAAAATCTTCAATAGAAGTTTCATCTCCTAACATTTTAAAGATAAGATCTTTGAAGTCCGGAATATTCCATTGGCAATCACCAATTTCAAAGAATGAATATCCTTCAGTTTCTTTTTCTGTGGTTTGAAAATATTTATAAAAAGAAGGATTGGCACTTTTAACGAAAAAGTCTCTATCGATGATCAATAAAGGTTCACGAATCGTTTTAAAAATAGATTCAGAATAATTTCGCATCGAAATCAATTGCTCCTGACGATCCATTAATTCGTCATTAACACACATTAATTCCTCATTGTTAGACTGAAGTTCTTCTGTCGAAGTTTCTAATTCTTCGTTCATTGCCTGCATTTCTTCACTGCTGCTCAATAATTCTTCATTCGTAGTCTGTAATTCTTCAAATGCAGTCTGCTGCTCTTCTGTTACGCGTTTAATATCTTCGCGAAGCTGCAATAATTCATTTTCCAGTTCAAGTATTCGCTGCTGATCTGAAGTTTTTCTTTTTATTTTGCTGTCATCAAATTCAGGAAGCGGTTTTTTATAAAAAAGAATCATAACATGTTCATCATCATTTGGAATAGAAACTACTTCAAATGAGGCCATATAAGGCTGATCTTTAACTACTACATTCTCTTTTTTTACATTTTTTTTATCCTTTTTTATTTTCAAAATGGCATTTCGAAGTTCAAAGCTGATGCCTTCGCGCGCCATTTTTAGCACATTAAAATTTGGTTTTCCTGGAGAAGGGAGTAAAAAGTAACTTGTATCTCCATGAAAATGAACTATTTCAAGATGTTCATTTATAATAACACTTGCCGGTGTATATTTTAGAAATAAGATATCAGAAGCAATTTTTCTAAAATCTGCTTCAGGCAGACTTCTTTTTTCAGTTGATTCTGGTTTATCACGCGTACTCATATTTGCAGGCTTAAATGCCTCAGGTACATAGCGGACAGGAGCAAATTTCCGGATATATATTTTTTCGTTTCTGCCAGTTGGCTCAAATAAATTTTGCGCATTGGTTGTGGTTTCTGATTTTCCTAGAAATAAAATTCCTTTTTCTTTCAGAGAATAATGAAAAGAACTCAACACTTTTTTTTGCAAAAACGGATCAAAATAAATCAGTACATTTCTACACGAAACCAAATCAATTCGGGCAAAAGGCGGGTCTTTAATAAAGTTATGAACGGCAAAAATGCACATATCGCGTATTACTTTATTGATGTGATAATTTCCATCACGTTTTGTAAAATAATTTTGAAGCCTGGCCTGCGAAACATGCTGTACGTCCTGTGCTGAATAAATGGCAGTTCGCGCCTTGGTAATACATTTTTCGGAAATATCAGATGCAAAAATCTGAACTTTTATATCCTTGTTGTTTTTTTCAACAAGAAATTCATGAATGCTTATGGCAAGAGAATAAGCTTCTTCACCAGTCGCACATCCGGCAATCCAAATACGTAAATTGTTGTTTGTAGTATTTTGAATCAATTGCGGAAAAATAGTACTTGGCAGCGTTTCAAAAAATTTACTGTCTCTAAAGAAATAGGTAACCGGAATAAGGAAATCATTAAAAAGAATATCCTGTTCTGTTTTGTCATTTCTAAGTAAATAAAAATATTCCTGTAAACTTTCTTTCCGCGTGATTACCATTCTTCTGGCAATACGTCTTCTTATTGTAGGCTGTTTATAATGGCTAAAATCATTTCCCGTTCTTAAGAAAATAAGATTAATAATTTGATGTAGTGTTTCTTCTTCATTTTTCGGAATTGTATCTATTTCATTATAAGCATGATTAGCCGTATAACTTTTTTGAATCTGGATTAATCGTTCTGGAATCAGTTCAGGCGCAAGTACATAATCGACCACGTCAGCATCGATCGCGCTTTGTGGCATTCCTTTAAATGCAGCTGTTTCTGGATCCTGCGCAATAGTTACTCCTCCAAATTCTTTAATTTTCTTTAATCCAAAAGTTCCGTCAAAAGCGGTTCCAGATAAAATGACCCCAATAGCAAAACTTTCGTGAACTTGTGCTAAAGACTCAAAGAAGATATCAATGCAAGCATTTTTTTTCTCATTTCGAGTTCTTACATGCAGTTTTAATACGCCATCCTCAGCAATTAAGTTATTGTTCTCTGGTATAATGTAGATATGATTTGGCGCAAGATTAATATCATTTATGATTTCATGAACAGGAATCTCAGTGCTCTTTGCCAAAATTTCTGCTAAATTACTTGGATGATCAGGCGATAAATGCTGTACCAGTACATAAGCCATTCCTGAATCAACAGGTATCGCTTTAAGTATTTTTTTGAATGCATCTAGTCCTCCTGCAGAGGCACCAATACCCACAACGGGAAAATCCTGTTTTGTTTTATTAGGATCTTTATTTTCAGGAAGTTTCATGGAGAGCTATTATTTAAATCAAAGATAAGAAGTCTTTTAGTATTAAAAAAACGTTTTTTGTAATGGAAAATATATAAAAATGATAGTAAATATTATAAAATTTTGATGGTTGTGTTTTTAATATTTACCTTATAAAATTATTGTTAACTATCTAATTATCAATATTATGAAAAATTTACTTGTAACAATCGCAATGATGGGAGTTATGGGGTTTGCCGTTGCACAGGAAACTCCGACTAAAAAATCAAAATCTAAACAAGATACGATTATTAATCGTACTACAAAATCTAAAGTTGAAAAGAAATCAACTTATAAAACAGATTCTACAAAAACAAATCCGGTGAAAAAACATACTACGGCTGGTAAAACCACAAAAATGCGTAAAGACTCTATTCCGCCACTTTAAATCTGTATCCATACAAATTTCATTCTAAAACCTGTTTTTACAGGTTTTTTTTTATATCCTATTTTAAAATAAATTTTTTAGAAGTGGTGACTATTTTAGTTTGACATTAGTTCAGAAAAAAAATAATAATAAAAGAACGTTCATTCATTTATTATTTTATCTTTGCTTAAAAATAGCTCAAAATGAGAATAAGAGATGTAGATAAAGAAAAATTGGTAATCGAAATGGCAATCGATCAAATTGTGCAGGAAGGCTTTCAGGGTTTCAGCATGAATAAGCTCGCAAAAGCCTGTTCGATTTCGGTGGCTACACTTTATATTTATTACAAAGACAAAGATGATTTAATACAAAAAACAGGTGCCACTATGGCTTTAAAGTTTTTTACTAATACGATTAAAAACTTTTCGCCAGAAATGTCATTTGAGGAAGGATTATGGAAACAGTGGGAAAACCGCGCCGACTTTGCCATGAAATATCCTAAAGAAGTTGCATTTTTTGAAATCATCAAACATTCTCCTCACGGCGAAGCTATATTAGATTCTATTAAAGAATTCTCAGATTTCAGAGCTATTATGACGCAGTTTATTGAAAATGCACAGCGTACTAAACAGCTAATTCCGATGACATTTGAGGCTTTTTGGTGTGTTGCCTACGGACCTTTGTACACGCTATTAAATTTACATAGAGAAGGAAAAAGCATGGGAGGAAGACCTTTCAAGCTTACTAAAGAAATTATGAAAGAGGCTTTTCAAGCTACCGTAAAAGGGTTAAAACCATGAAAAATTATGGAAACAAATTTAAATACAATACACATTTTTAAAACCGATATTGGAGAAATAACTCCAAATTGTGCTATACGCCAAATACTAGATAATCATTCAGAAATACAAGAATGGAGTATTGACTGTGAAGATATTGACTGCGTACTTCGAGTTGTTTCTGAAACACTTACACCAGAAGAGATTATCACTTTAATTAATAAAATAGGCCATGAGTGCCAAGAGTTATCCTAAGCAAAAATTACATTAAAAAATGGAAAAAACTACAATAGAAAGTCCTGCTTTCACTTCACATCAAAAAATAATTATTGCCATACTGGCACTTTTGCAATTTACTGTTATACTTGACTTTATGGTTATTTCTCCACTTGGAGATATTTTGATGAAAACATTAGATATGACCACTTCAAACTTTGGTTTTGCAGTTTCTGCCTACGCATTTAGTGCAGGAATTTCGGGATTATTAGCTGCAGGTTTTGCCGATAAATTTGACAGAAAAAAACTTTTGATATTCTTTTATACAGGATTTATTATCGGAACTGTTTTTTGCGCACTTTCAACAAGTTATATCATGCTGCTTCTGGCACGAATCGTTACAGGTCTTTTTGGCGGTGTAATTGGCTCAGTTTCCCTAGCAATTGTAACCGATTTATTTGTAATTCATCAAAGAGGACGCGTAATGGGTTTTATACAAATGGCATTTGCAACTAGCCAGATTCTAGGAATTCCTGTTGGATTATATTTTGCAAATAATTGGGGATGGCATTCTGCTTTTATCATGATTGCCGTTTTAGGATTGTTAATTCTTGTTGCTATTATTACACAATTGCAGCCTATTACAAAACACTTAGAATTACAGTCAGATAAAAGTCCGTTTTTGCATCTTTGGCATACTTTGAGCAATAAACATTATCAAGTTGGTTTTACAGCAATTGCTTTTCTTTCAGTTGGAGGCTTTATGCTGCAGCCTTTTGGAAGTGCGTTTTTGGTAAATAATATTCATATTAGTCATTTACAATTACCAATGGTATTTTTCTTTACTGGACTTTCAGTACTTTTTATCATGCCTTTGGTCGGGAAATTAAGTGATAAAATCAGCAAGTTTAAGCTGTTTGCTGCTGGGTCTGTAATCTCGATTGTTATGATTTTAATTTACACCAATCTTGACCCAATCCCATTATGGGAAATCGTAGTGATCAACATGATTTTATTTATGGGAATCATGAGCCGAATGATTCCAGCAACAACATTAAATACAGCAATTCCAGAAATGAAAGACCGTGGTGCGTATATGTCTATAACATCATCGCTACAACAAATTGCAGGCGGAATTGCAGCAGTTTGTGCAGGTTTTATTGTGCATCAGGAAACCAAAACTTCTCCATTAGAAAATTATGATATTTTGGGCTATGTAATTGCAGTTGTTACGTTTTCAACAGTATTGCTAATGTGGAGAGTAAATCAATTAGCAAAGTCGAGAGATAAAGCGTTAAAGGTTTAATATAAATAGCTGACTTTTTAAAAAGAGCTTGTCCGAAAGAACAAGCTCTTTTTTTTGTAAGTTTCTTTTTTAAGTTTTTGATTTTAATCGGCTTAAAGTTTCCTGAGAAAGCTCTAAAGCTCTTTCTACACGTTCTTCACTAGTGGCGCCAAATTGTATAAACGGACTTAATTCTGTATTTATCATTTTTATTTATTTTGATACTTTTTAAAAGTAATAAGCAGCAAAGCTAAAGTTGTTTCTCGAGCAAAAGTTTGATGTAAGTCAATAAATTATTGCTTTTTATTTTACAAAATTTTTGATTTAAAGAAATTCTTAAAATGCTTTCAGACTAACCTCAAACAAAAGATTGAAATAGTCCAAATTCTAATGTTATTCTAATGTATGAGATAAAATTTAGTTTTAAATTGCGGACTTAATTTTTTTTACAAGATGCTCAGCAAAATTAAAAATAGTCTTTTATGTAAATGCCTGCAGGTGTTGCTTATCGGCTATTTTTTAATGAGCAGTATTAATATCTCAAGTACGTTTAGCAGACTCGTACAACAAAATTCTGAAACGCATTCGGTTAAAGGAATGACCTGCAATTTTCTTAAAAAGATGTTCAAATGCGACGGTATTCCAGAAGAGCTTGATGAAACAAAAGACAGCAAAACGGCTAAACTTGCAAAAGGAATTCTTTTATTAGAATATTTGGTTCCTTTAAATGCTTCAATACCCAGCTTGTATGTTCAAATTAAATCTAAAGGAGAAAACTACATAAATAATCCTATATTCTCGTTTGGTTTTCATGGTAAAATTCACTTACCGCCTCCTCGAATTACTGCATAAATAATTATAGCTGATGGGATTAGAATGAATTCTAAATCCTTAATACGGTCTTGCCGTATATTAATATCAATCTATTAATCTTGTATTTATCATAATTCATGACACCATTAAAAAGATTTTACAATTTACTCAAACTGGATAAGCGCGACGTCTATCA
The DNA here is from genome assembly GCF_000708595.2 of Flavobacterium sp. KJJ. GTDB lineage: Bacteria > Bacteroidota > Bacteroidia > Flavobacteriales > Flavobacteriaceae > Flavobacterium. Next base: position 297,715 of record NZ_JARP01000005.1, read on the forward strand.
AATTATATTTTATGCTGCTTTTGCTGGTTTGGTCAATCTTTCTCTGCCTTTAGGAATTCAGGCGATTATTAATTTTATTCAAAGCGGACAGCTTAGCGTTTCTTGGATTGTGCTTGTATTTTTGGTTACAATCGGAGTTGGGTTTGGCGGTGTTTTGATCATTTTGCAATTGCGAATTGTAGAAAATCTGCAACAGCGAATTTTTGTGCGTTCTTCATTTGAATTTGCTTACAGAATGCCTTTAATTAAATTTAAAGAAATGTATTCTGAATATGCTCCTGAAAAAGCAAACCGTTTTTTTGATACGCTGATGGTTCAAAAAGGAACTGCAAAACTTCTTTTGGACTTTTGCACTGCTTTTCTTCAGGTTGGTTTGGGTATTATTTTATTGGTTTTATACCATTCCTTTTTTACCGTAATCGGTCTTTTGTTTATCGTTATTCTGTATGTCATTTTTAAATTTTCATACAAAGATGGATTAGAAACGAGTCTTAACGAATCTAAATTTAAGTATAAAGTAGCGGCTTGGCTTCAGGAAATAGCGCGCAATCGCGAAAGTTTCCGCAGAAAAGGCGGTTTCGAATATGCATTGAACAGAAATGATGGCTACGTAAGCCAATATATAAACTACCGTGAGAAGCATTTTCAGGTAATGAAAAAACAATACATTCAGCTTACAGTTTTTAAAGTTATTGTTACGGCTGCCCTGTTGTCGATTGGTGGTTTTCTGGTAATTCACCATCAAATGAACATTGGGCAGTTTGTAGCTGCTGAAATTGTAATTGTATTGCTGATCAATTCGGTAGAAAAAATCATCTTCGGATTAGAATCTTTTTATGATGTATTGACATCAGTAGAAAAAATTGGTCAGGTTACTGATATGGAAATTTCAAGTATTCCTCATACATCTGCGGTAAGCGAAACGGGCATTACAATCGAAACCGATAGCATAAATTACAACTATCCTGAGCATAATAAAAAATCGCTAAAAAACATTAACCTGAAAATATCTCAAGGCGAAAAAATAATATTAAGAGGAACAAATGGCGCTGGAAAAAGTACTTTATTACGACTGCTTTCCGGATTGCTTGAACCAGAAAGCGGTGCAATGTACGTAACTGATAATTTCATGAACCGTCTTGATGAAGATGGCTATAGAGCTCAAGCGGGCACTTTTTTACAAGGCGATACACTTTTTGCAGGAACCATTAAAGAAAATATTCTTTTTGGTAATGAAGCGATCACAAATGATGATTTAAAATGGGCTTTAGATAATGTAGCACTTACGGCAGATATTAAAACATTCCCAAATGGACTGGAACATCAGATTCATCCCGGCGGACGTGAACTTTCAGCTTCAGATGTTCAGAAGATTCTTTTAGCGCGAAGCATTGTTCACAAACCTAATATATTATTCCTTGAAGATCCAGTTGATAAAATGGACGAATTGACTTCGGGTAAAATTGTCGATTTTTTACTTTCTGAAGAAAATGACTGGACGGTAATTGTAACTTCTAAAAATGATATTTGGAAGAACAAATGCGACCGTATGATAACGATTGATGATGGAAAAATTATTAACGACATAAAGCTTTAATCATGCTCAATATATCTAAAGATAATAACATACTTATTACGCCGGGGAAATACGCCTCTATCACCAGCGTGGCCCGCAGACCGCATTATAAAATTTTAAACAGAGTCATAGTTGGATTTTTGATTTTTTTAATTGCGTGTCTTTTTCTTCCGTGGACACAAAATATTTCTGGAAGCGGTTCAGTTACGACTTTAAAACCAGATCAAAGACCACAGACTGTGCATAATGCTATTGCAGGAAGAATTGAAAAATGGTTTGTAAAAGAAGGTGATTACGTAAAAAAAGGCGATACCATCTTATTTATTTCTGAAACTAAAGAAGATTATTTAGACCCTAATTTGGTTGGAAATACCAAAGATCAGGTTGATGCAAAAAAAATGGCCGTAGAATCGTATGGAGATAAAGTAAATTCTCTCGATGTTCAGGCGCAGTCGCTTAACACAGAAAGAGAATTAAAATTACAGCAGGCTCAGAATAAAATAAAACAAGCGCATTTGAAAATTAAAAGTGACAGCATGGATCTTGAAGCGGTAAAAACGCAGTTAAGAATAGCCAATACACAATTTGATCGTTCGACAGCTTTAAATAAAGAAGGCTTAAAACCACTTTCAGATGTAGAACAAAAAAGATTAAAACTTCAGGAATCTCAAGCTTATATCATTACACAGCAAAACAAATTGTTGAGCAGTAAAAATGAATTGATCAATGCTAAAGTCGAAATAAATCGAATTACAGCTGAATATGCTGAAAAAATTTCGAAATCGAGAAGCGACAAATTCACAGCCTTAAGCACACAGTACGATACAAAAGCGCAGGTAAATAAATTGCAGAATCAATATGTAAATTATAGTTTAAGAAATGGGTTGTATTACATCACGGCGCCTCAAAGCGGTTATGTAAACCGTGCTTTGCTTGCGGGTCTCGGTGAAACGATCAAAGAAGGAACTCCTATTGTAAGCATCATGCCGTCTCGTTATGATATTGCCGTTGAAACATATGTTGATCCTATCGATCTTCCGCTGGTGCATCGCGGTGCAAAAGTGCGTGTTTGGTTTGACGGATGGCCTAGAATTGTATTTTCTGGATGGCCGGGATTATCGTACGGAACTTTTGGCGGTCGAGTAGTGGCAATCGAAAACTTTATTAGTGCCAACGGAAAATACCGAATTCTAGTTTCGCCTGATGGTCCGGATCATAAATGGCCAAAAGAACTAAGTATTGGAGCAGGAGCACAGAGTATTGCTTTGTTAGATACCGTTTCGGTATGGTATGAAATATGGCGAAATTTAAATGGTTTTCCACCAAATTATTATAAGTCAGATGAAAAAGATGTTAAAAATGGAAAAGAGAAAAAATAATTTGAAAGATGCGGTGAGATTGTTTTCTTTTTTGTTTTTATTCGCCTTTTCAACCATTTACAGTCAGGATTTTAATAAGGAAGAACTCAGTTACAGCGAGTATTTAGGATATGTAAAAAAATACCATCCGTTGGTAAAACAGGCCAATTTAGAATTAAGTAATGCTCAGGCAGCGCTTATGGTTGCGCGTGGCGGATTTGATCCAAAAATTGAAGTGGATTACAGTAAAAAAGAATTTAAGGGAACAGAATATTATTCGCTTTTAAACAGCAGTTTTAAAATTCCGACTTGGTACGGAATCGAGATCAAAGCCGGTTTTGATGATACCGATGGGCAATATTACAATCCGCAGAATCGTACGCCAGAAGCTGGATTAACTTCATTAGGAATTAGCGTTGCTTTAGGTCAGGGAATGTTTATAAACCAGCGTATGGCCGATGTAAGAGAAGGAAAATTGCAGTTAAAATTAAGCGACGCACAGCGAAAACTAAGAGCAATCGAAGTTTTGTACAAAGCCAGTGAAGCTTATTTTGAATGGCGCAAAAGTTATAATGAAGCCGAGCTTTACAAAAGATATTTAGGTTTTGCAAGCACGCGTTTTCAAGGTGTAAAAAAATTAATAGAACTTGGAGACTCTCCATCAATTGACAGCGTTGAGGCCGGAATTACGGTTCGAAACAGAGAATTGAATGTAGAAAATGGAAATTTAAAATTGGCTAAAGCTAAATTGAATCTCTCCAATTATTTATGGATTGAAAATGTTCCGGTCGAATTGGATGAAATGGTTAAGCCAGAAGAAAATCTAATTTTGACTTTAGAAGAAACACTAAGAACTGATGCGATGATGGTCAATGTAGAAACATTAGATTCACATCCTAAAATTCAGGCTTTAGAAACCAAAATGTCGATGCTGGAAGTCAACAGGCAGCTTAAAGCAAATTCGCTTCTTCCAAAATTAAATGTGGGTTACAATTATATTTCTGAACCTTCTTATTTTGATTCTTTTAACGCCGATGATTATAAGTTTAATGTCGATTTCAGCATTCCGATTTTCTTACGAAAGGAGAGAGGAAGCTTAAAAATGGCGAAACTTAAAATTCAGGATTTAAAGTTTGATATTGATCAGCAAAGATTAGAACTTAAAAATAAAATAAAAGCACAGCAGACTGAAATTGCCTCTTTAAAAAGACAAAAAAATGTGATTGATAATTTGGTAAAGGATTATTTGACGATGCTGAACTCAGAGGAGAAATTGTTTTCTTTTGGCGAAAGCTCAATCTTCCTAATTAATTCTAGAGAGAATAATCTGGTAAGTGCAAAGCTGTCTCAAATCGGAATCGAAAATCAGTTTTACATTTCGAATGCGGAGTTGTTTAAGATTTTAGCGAATCCGGATTGATTTTTTTTAGAGGTTCAAAGGTTCAAAGTGGCAAAGGAACAAAGGTTTTGTTTTTTTAATCCTTGTCAAAGTTTTTAAAACTTAGACAAGGATAACTTTTTTATTTATGTTTTCTAAAGTAATCTAATGAAACCCAAAAATATTCTCAGATTGACTTTTTTGGAGATTATCAATAGCGCTTTTTAATCCAGCTCCGAGATTTGCAGTAATTGATTGCAAGATTTGCTTCAAGTTATTGTAGCTGTTGGGTTTGACAAAATAGCAAATGGCACCTAGGCTTGCAGCCGTTTCGATATCGTTTTTGTGGGAAGAAGTTGAGATCATAATCACAGGAATATCCTGATAAATTTTATCTTTTTTTAGGAGTTTAAGACAATCCCAGCCATTCATAATAGGCATGTTGAGGTCTAAAAAAATAAGATTAGGTTTTTCATCCAGCTCATTCAGTATTTTCAATGCTTCACTGCCATTATCAGCAATGTGGCAAATAATATTTTCATCAATATCTACTAATGCTTCACGAAACATATCAGTGTCGTCCATGTCATCATCAGCTAATAAAATTATTTTTTTATCCATATCTAAATATCTTTTTCTTTTTGTTGTATCGGGAGTGTTATAATAAATGTAGCTCCCTTATCTAGATTGCCAACTGCACTGATTGTTCCTCCATGTCGTTCCACTATTTTTTTACAAAGTGATAATCCCAATCCTGTACCTTCGTAACTGTCTTTAGAATTTAGTCGGGTAAAGGTTTCAAAGATGCGTTCTGCTTGATCGGGCTGAAAACCAATTCCATTATCTTCTAAGGTAATTACTGCAAATTCTATCTCTTTTTCAACTATTGTTTTTGAGGATATATTTATTTGTGATGGTGTACCATATTTTGCAAATTTAATAGAATTATTGATCAGATTATAAAAAAGCTGATACAGTAATACTGATGCTCCTTCAATCGTTGGGAGATTATCATGATAAATTCTTCCGCCTGTTTTTTGCAAAGCTACTTCCAAGTCGGTTTCAATGTTTTTTATAACATCATTCAGATCAACCAACGTTGGACTTTGCAAATCTGCGTTGATTTTAGAATATGCCAAAACACCATCGATCATGTTGAACATACGATCTGTAGCAACATGAATCCTATCAATAAATTTCGTTGCAGATTCGTCTAATTTGTCTTTAAGATGATCTTCCAGACGACTGGTAAACGTTTTTATTTTTCGAACAGGTTCTTTTAAATCGTGAGATGCAACGTGAGCGAACTGCTGTAAATCTTCATTTGATCGCTGTAATTCTTTAGTACGATCATTCACAAGAATTTCTAATTTTTCAGTAATGGTCTTTTGTTCATGTATGTCTGTGCACGTACCAAACCATTTCGTTATCACTCCGGATTTATCTCTAATTGGTAATGCTTTGCTTAAAAACCAGCGGTATTCACCAGTATTTCCATTTTTTAATCGTAATTCAATTTGATATGAAGTGCCTTTTTGAACACTATTGTACCAAAATTCAGTTACAATTGCAGCATCATCAGGATGGAGTAGCGGAATCCAGCTAGGATCTCCAAATTGATTTTCATTTAATGCGGTGTACTCATACCAACGTTTATTATAGTAATCAATAAAACCATCGGGATTGCCTGTCCAGATAATTTGTGGTACAAGATCAGCAAGCTGTCTGAATTTTTCTTCACTTTCCTTAATAATCTCATGTACCTCTTTTTGAGCACTAATATCGGTTGCAGATCCAAACCATTCAATAATATTCCCATGATCATCAAATACAGGTATGGCTCTTGAAAAAGTCCAGCTCAAAGTACCGTCTGAATTTAAAACCCTATGTTCCAGTTCAAAAATACTTTTATTTGCTATGGCTTCAATAGTAGCTTTTATAACCTTTTCCTGATCTTTGGGATGAATATATTTATCCATCCAGTTGAATATTGGGTCTCCAGTATCAGAAAGAATGCCTCGCCCTTCTAAATTGCGCATAACAGTCCAATCGGCATTCATACGATAGACCACATCTGATGAGGCATTTACCAAAGCTCGGAAACGATTTTCGCTCTCTTCTAATTTTTTTCTTGAGATTACTTGCTCTGTAACATCAACAGCTGTCTGAATCATGCCGGTTATTTTGCCGTCTTCAATTAACGGACGATAGGCAAGATTATAATAATAATCTTTTATTTCACCAGTACGATTGTGTGTTACCAATACTTCGGCTTGATCAAAAGGAATCCCTTTGTTGTAAACGTTCTGAACTTGACTCCAAACGTATTGTCCATCAAGTTCTGGCAAAACAGCAATCAATGGCATTCCGATGATTTCTTCTCCACGGCCAATCATTCCAAGCATGTGTTTATTTATCTGCTCTATGACCAAGTCATCGCCTTTTAACACCAATGTTGGACATGGGGTTTGGTCAATCATTGATCTCAGTCTGCTCTCGCTGTCTTCTAACTTTCTTCTCGCCAGCACTTGTTCGGTTACGTCTAAAGCCATGTGCAACACTGCAGAGGTTTCTCCCGATTCTCTTATTCGGTCGTATGAGAAATTAAAATAACGGCGCTCCATCTTATTTTCAACCAATAAATCAACAGGCTGTTCATCTCCCCTAAAAGGAATACCCGTTTTTTGTACATTTATAACATTTTCGAGTGCTGGCTGACCTTTAAGTTCGGGCAATGTTTCTAACATTTTTTTTCCAAGAACTTCCTTCGCTGTATTTTTGTTCATAAACTTCAGCATAGGCTTGTTTACACTCTCAATAACCACATCTTCTCCTTTAGAGAGCAGCATCGCTACAGGTCCTTGCTCAATCATATTACGAAAGCGGGTTTCACTTTGCTGTAATTTTTCTTCAGCCTGTTTTATTTCGGTAATATCTCGTGTTGTTCCCGCAACAGCCTCAACAATTCCTTGTTCATTAACAACCGGAGTAAGAATATAGTCGTAAACACGGGTGCCTAATTCGGCGTGAGGAAAAGATACAGTTCCTCTGATTGTTTTTTTGTTTGCGACAATTTCATCTATTTCTCGTTCATGCATTTGCGCGTGCCATTCTTCGTAACCATTTTCACGCAGACCAAGGCCAATAGCATCTTCTGCTGATTTACCCCACATGGTGAGTAAAGCTTTATTTGCGTAAGTAAAATTGTAGTCAAGATCAAAAACATAAACCAAGTCAGGCGTGTTATTGGTAATTGAATCGTAGAGCCGTTTTTGTTTTTCTGCAGTGTCTAATGCTTTATTAAGCGCAATTTCGGTCTGTTTGCTTTCAGTAATATCATATGTAGTAACAACCAATAAATCATCTTGTTTTACAGCACTAAAACGAAACCAGTTTTTCATGCCTTCGCCTTCATACCATTTTTCGAAATTGGCATTAATTCCAGTTTCTGCTGTCTCAATAAATTTTTCTAAGACGCCATTTTCTTTTGCTGTAGGGAAAATATCAGTGTATAGCTTGTTTTTATAATCTATATCGCCAGTCCAGTTGAGCGTATAGGTATTAAAGAATAGAATTGAAAAATCTTCAATTTTTCCTTCATTATTATAAAGAGATTGCATCACAGCAATACCGTTTGACACAGCGTTAAAAACGGTTTGAAAAAAGTCTTTGTTTTCTGTTAATTTCATTGATGCATTTTATGTCTGAGAAGCTATCATTGGTGGCTTTGTTGCTTTTTACCGCTATAATTCTTCATGATATAATATGAAAGATCAAGTGCCCAAGCATTAGCTAAAATAAAAAAATTAACCCGAATACGCAATGCCATCAAAAAAGCAGAAATGAAAACTATTTTAAGTTATAAAATGTGCCTGGAAATTTAAAATTCACTTTGCACCTTAATCATACCAATCGATCCTTAATTAGTTTTAAATAAGAAAGGGAATACATTTTTTAAAAAAAAATAGGAAAAATTAGTACTGATTTATTAGTATTTATTTTTTTTTAGAATTGATTAATAGTGGTTTAAAAAAAATAATATCTTGTAGTTATGCTTGTATTAGTTGAAGGAATGAGGCTACTTTTTTTTTAAAATTAAAACCAAATCTGCTTTTAATTCGTACGTATGAAAAAGAAAATATTGTAAGTTTTTTATATCGAATAGAAACTTTTATTTCTTGATTATAAGTTTTACACATTGTCCCAATGCAAATTTTTATTTTTACTTTATGACCTTAGATAATTGGCCAAATTATATTAAAAAACATCTTTTTTTCTTGAAAGATGATTTTTTTGAATTACCATTTTTATTTAATTCTCCTTCTGTAATGTTGAGTAGTTTACTAAAACTGCCCATAACAAAACATAATTCTTCAAAGCAATCTATGCTTTTAGATTCACCTTTTTGTAAAACAGATTTTTATTATAGAAAAATTGATGAAGGATTTTGGATTTTAGTGAGTAAGGTAGATGTAACGAAAAATATAGTAACTAAACTCGGATTTGATAAAAATAAATTAAGCGAATACTATTTACTTACATATTCATTATTTGAAAATAATTTTTCTTTTAAGGGATCTGAAGACGTTACGCTTTTAAGTCCATATTGGACATTCAGCAAGCCAGATACGGAAATTTCTACCTATTTTTTTGAAGGTACTGCATGTAAGGTTTTTAGTTTTGTTATCAAAAAAGATTGGGCTAATAAGAATTTTTCTTCCAAAAAATTTAAGGAAAGAAAAGCTATTATGAGATTTTTAAATGGACAAAGAGGATCGTATACTTGGTTAGACATTGCTCCTAAAGCTCATGATTTGTCTAATAAAATTTTAGAAATATTAGAAAATAGTGCTGATATAGAAGCGGAACGAGCTGGTCTGAAGAAAAAGAGTATTAAACTAATGGTTGATTTTTTTGAGAATTCGTTTGATGATAACCGAATTTTAGATAATAATTCTTTAACCAATTTGGAGTACCAAAATGTAGCTAAAGCGGAGAAAATCATTTTGCATAATTTACATCTTCCTTTTGTAGGGATAGAATTTATTGCCAAAGAAGTAAATACATCGCCAACAAAATTAAAATCGAATTTCAAAACTGTTTTTGGTTTTTCAATGCTGCAGTATCATAAAGAGCGAAATATGCTGCTTGCTATGCAGCTAATTCAAAAATCAGATATCAACATTCAAAATATTGCGATTATAACCGGTTATGATTCCCCAAGCCGATTTGCATCTGGCTTTAAAAAGCGTTTTGGCAAATTGCCTTCGGAAGCGCGTTTTTAGCTGGATAAAAAATATTTTTGCAGTTTTTTTTTAATTTTTTTTCTAATTTTTTATTCCTTGTTTTTTTATGGCATATTTTATAACTGATTTATTTTTAACTATTTACAAAAACACAAAATGAGTTAAAAATAATTTTTTTCTTTCAAAAGAACAACACTGATTACAAGCTTTAAATATGTCCGAATTGACTATTCATACTTTTTTTTTTCATCTATTTTTGGCGGTAAAACAAATGAATTAATGGTGTTGATGAAGTTGTAAATCCTTAGTAATCATTGTTCTATTCAGTTTTCTTTTATCCGTTTTATACCAAGTTATAAACACATTTTTAATTAACAAGAAATGCTTGATTTTTTAATTTTTGAAATTTCAAGCACAGGCTATTTATTGCTTTTTTTTAAAAGAATTTTAATTATTTATTATATGGTGAACTTTACTTATTTGAAAATTTTATCGGCAATCAAAAAAAGGACTTTGAATATATTTCTGGTCATTTTTTTATTGCTGTTATCTCTTAATAACGTTTTTGCGCAAACAAAAGATGGCTCATTAACAGTCACTGTTGCCAATACAGTATTGAATAGATACACAAGAGTTACCGCTGATGTATTAGCAGGTACAAATACAGTTACTGTAACCAATATAAATGAATTAAATCGCGATGGAATTACGTATACAGGACTTGCTACTAATGGCGCTGGATTCGTATCTAATGCTTTAGCTGCGGGAGATTTAATCATGCTTTATCAGGCACAAGGAGCAATTATAGATGCTACAAATACAATAAATTACGGAGCTGTAACTAATTATAATGGTGCTGGCTCTTATGAATTGGCTACTGTAAGCAGTGTTTCAGGTAATGTTATTACCTTAACTTGTAATACGCGATTATCTTATTATGCAGCTCGATATGTTCAGGTTATAAGAATTCCACAATATGCTAATTTAACAATTACCAGTCCAGGAACTATTGTTGCTGTTCCTTGGGGTGCACCTACTTTTGGAGGAGCAGACCCATCAGCTCCAGAAAGAAGAAGAGGAGGTGTTGTTGGAATTCTTGCTACTAATATTATTAATAACAGTTCGATAAATGCCAATCAAGCTGGTTTTAGGGGTGGTACAATTGAAAATACAACTTCTGCAGCAGGTGCTGCATTTTATACAGATTTTAGAACTACAGATCCTGCATTATCTGCGGAAAAAGGAGAAGGAATTGCAGGATATAGAACAGATTATGATGCTGTAGCCTTAGGAGGAAGATACGGAAGAGGTGCACCAGCAAATGGTGGTGGTGGAGGTAATGCTCATAACTCTGGTGGTGGAGGTGGTGCCAATGGAGGTAATCCCGCAAATTGGTTTAGAGGAGCCGGTGTAATGAATGATTTTACAGGTGGATGTGGAAATCCTGGAGCTTGGGTATTCGATCCAAATTATATAGCAAACGGAAATGCATTAACAAACTCTGCCGGAGGTGGTAGTGGAGGATATACTTATTCATCAGCAAACTTAAATGCATGTACTGTAGGACCATCATATCCTGCAGGTTTTATAGCTACAGGAGTTCCTGCAGCAGCGGTTTCAAATTCTACTTGGGGAGGAGATTATAGAGATGCAACAGGAGGATTAGGTGGAAGACCTTTAGCTTCAACAAGTATGCAAAGCCAAATTTTCTTTGGTGGAGGTGGTGGAGCCGGTGATGGTAATAATACTTCCAATGCAGATGGTGGTGATGGTGGAGGAATCGTTTTCTTAGTAGTTACAAATAGTATAACAGGTACAGGTACTATACAAGCCAATGGCGAAAATGGAGCTAATACTAATAACACCCATAATGATGCTCCTGGCGGCGGAGGTGGTGGAGGAACAGTTTTAATTCAAGCTGGGACTATTGCGAATACAACTACTTTAAATGCAAATGGAGGAAGCGGTGGAAGACAGTTAATTACTGGAGCTGAAGCAGAAGGACCAGGCGGAGGCGGAGGCGGAGGTGTAATTTCTGTTAATGCAACAACTGATTCTTCAACCAAAACAATTTTGGGAGGTGCAAATGGGCAAACAGATTCTTCATCTCTAACGGAATTTAAAGCAAATGGTGCTACTAGTGGTAATACTGGTTCTATATTGGCAATCTCTGTTAATTTGAATTCATCTGTTTGTCAGGCTGATTTACAAGTTAATATGAGTATAAATAACACTACTCCTACCGTTGGAGATAATGTTACTTTTACGATAACTGCACAAAATAATGGATCTAATAATGCTACTGGAGTAAAAGTTCAAGATGTACTTCCGGCAGGATATACTTTTGTAAGTGCTTCAACTGTTACAGGATCATGGACAACTCCAGATTGGACTATCGGTAATTTAGCGAATGGTGCAACAGTAACATTAACTATTGTTGCTAAAGTAAATGCTACAGGCTCTTATTTGAACACAGCTACAATTAGTACTAGTTCATATGATCCGATTTCGACAAATAATTCGTCATCTGTTACTCCTACAGTAAATCATTTACCTGTTGCAGTCAATGATGCTTATACAGTTGCAGAAGACAATATAGTAACACTGAATCCTCTAGCTTTGGATACAGATACTGACGGAGATACTTTGACAATCACTTCAATCAACGGAACAGCCCTGACAGGTTCAGCCCAAACAATTGCGGTTACAAACGGAACAGTAAGCATCTCAGCTTCGGGCATAATTACTTTTATTCCCGCTTTGAACTTCAACTCGGCCACTGCTGTAAGTTTTCCTTATGTAATCAGCGACGGACACGGCGGAACTGCCACGGCAAATCAGCTTATCACGGTAACTTCAGTAAACGATAATCCGGTTGCCAATAACGATACAAAAACAACAAACGAGGACACGGCAGTTACAATCGACGTAACGGCAAACGACACTGATGTTGACGGAACAATCAACAAGGCAACAGTAGACCTTGATCCTGCAACGCCTGGAATCCAGACTACTTTTTCAGTGACAGGACAGGGAACTTATACCGTAAATGCACTTGGAATTGTAACTTTTACGCCTGTTCTGAATTACAACGGAACAGCGACTCCAGTCAATTATACCGTAAACGACAATGACGGAGCGGTATCAAACACTGCTGCAATTACGGTAACAGTTACGGCTGTAAATGATAATCCGGTTGCAGTTGATGATGCTTATACAGTCGCAGAAGACAATACAGTAACGCTGAATCCTTTAGCTTTAGATACAGATGTTGACGGAGATACTTTGACAATCACTTCAATAAACGGAACAGCCTTGACAGGTTCAGCCCAAACAATTGCGGTTACAAACGG
>NZ_JARP01000006.1 GCF_000708595.2 Flavobacterium sp. KJJ
GCGACTCCAGTCAATTATACTGTAAACGACAATGATGGAGCGGTATCAAACACTGCTGCAATTACCGTAACAGTTACGGCTGTAAATGATAATCCAGTTGCGGCAGCAGATTCTTATACAACAGCTGAAGGCGGAACGCTGAACGTTCCGGCATTGACAGGAGTTCTGGCAAATGACACGGATGCGGAAGGAAATGCGCTTATAGCGATTTTAGTTTCAGGCCCGTCAAACGGAACCCTGACCTTAAATTCAGACGGATCATTCAGCTATACGCACAATGGAAGCGAGACCCTGACGGACAGCTTCACTTATAAAGTAAACGACGGAACAGCTGACGGAAATACGGTAACGGTTAATTTGACTGTTGCTCCGGTAAACGATGCTCCGGCTGCGACAGCAGATTCTTATACAACAGCTGAAGGCGGAACACTGAACGTTCCGGCATTGACAGGAGTTCTGGCAAATGACACAGATGCGGAAGGAAATGCCCTTACAGCGATTTTAGTTTCAGGCCCGTCAAACGGAACCCTGACCTTAAATTCAGACGGATCATTCAGCTATACGCACAATGGAAGCGAGACCCTGACGGACAGCTTCACTTATAAAGTGAACGACGGAACAGCTGACGGAAATACGGTAACGGTTAATTTGACTGTTGCTCCGGTAAATGATGCTCCGGTTGTAAACAATCAAAATAATCCAAATATACCATCAACAGCAGGAGCGACAGCAATAAATGCGCTTACAGCAACAGATGTAGACGGGACTATTGTAAGTTTTACAGTTTTAAGTTTACCTGCTAATGGAATTCTAGCTTTATCAGGAACTCCAATAACAGTAAATCAAATATTGACAGTTGCTGAAGCATCAATGTTAACGTATACTCCAAGTGGTACATTCACAGGAAACGATACTTTCACATTTACAGCGACAGATAATCTTGGAGGTTCAGCTTTAGCTGCTGCCTTCACCATTCCAGTTGGAAATAATGCTCCAATTGTAAATGATGCAACAGGTGGTAATATTCCATCACGATCAGGTGCAACAGCAATCAATACTCTAACAGCAACGGATACAGATGGAAGTATAGCAAGTTATACTGTTTTAAGTTTGCCGGCTAACGGAATTTTAGCACTAGCTGGTGTACCAGTATCAGTTAATCAAATATTGACACCTTTAGAAGCAGGTATGTTAACCTATGACCCTAGCGGCGCATTCTCAGGTAATGATACTTTTACTTTTACTGCAACTGATAATGCTGGTGATACAGATCTTACTCCAGGTACAATTACGATTGTTGTTGAAAAAACTATTCTTAATCTAGCTGCAGATCAAATTGACAATGTGGTGGGTATTGATAAGGTTGTAAGTGTTCTAAATGTATTTAGCAACGATACTTTAGATAATAATCCAATTGTGCCTTCAGATGTTAATTTAAATGTACTGACGCCAGACCCAACAAGTGTTTTAACATTAAAACCTGATGGAACTATAGAATTAGCACCAAATGCACCAGCTGGAACTTATACTTTGACATATGAAATTTGCGAAAAAGCGAATAGTTCAAATTGCAGTTCTGCTACAGTTTCGGTTTCAGTTGTAGCTCCAACTATGACAGTTACTGCAAGTGCATATTGCTCTAACAATACACCTTACGTTTCTTATAATGTTGTTGCAGATAACTTTACTCCAACAGGATTATTGACAATTAATTGGATTGACAGTGCAAATAATATTGTTGCAACACAAACAAATTTGCCATTAAGCGGCAATGTATTGTGGCCTGGAGCAACTGTTGATGCTAGCAATAACCCAACAGATTGGCCAGGATGGGTACTTGTAAATGGACAATGGACGCAAGGTAATGATGGGTTTGAGTTAACAAGACCAGCAGTTACAATGCAGTTTACGCTAAACCCAACTCGATCTTTAGTAGTGAATTATCCTGCTCCAACAGCTGGTTGTAATGCAATGCCAACATTTGGAATTGCAGCAGGAAATGAAGATGATGTAATTCTTGCAGACGGAATTAATGGCGCATTAGCAATAGTAAATGTTTTAGCTAATGATAGATTAAATGGTGTTCCTGTTAAATCTTCAGATGTTATTTTAACTGGAACAAATATTCCAGCGGGAATGACCTTGAATACAGATGGAACAATTGATGTAGCACCAAATACAAAAGGCGGTAATTATACATTGACTTATCAAATCTGCGAAGTTGCCAATTCAAACAATTGCAGCACTGCAACTGTGAAAATATTTGTTGAAGTTCCTGCGCTTGCAATCGTTAAAAAAGTAGTATTAAACGATACTAACGGAAATGGCTATGCAGAAGCAGGAGAGACTTTAACATATAGCTTCTCAATCAAAAATACAGGAAATGTTGACCTCGAAAACATATTGGTTGCAGATCCTTTGCCAGGAATTGTGATGAGCGGAAGCTCAATCAATTTAGCGGTTGGTCAAAACGATGATTCTTCGTTTACTGGAAATTATACATTAACTCAGGCAGATGTAAATGCTGGAAGTATAAGCAATCAGGCTACTGTATCTGGACTATCTAAAAGTGGTATCATAGTTTTTGATAAATCGGATTCTGATGATTTAGGAGGAGACAAACCGACTGTTTTAGAATTAAGCGGTTGTGTAATTAAAGTCTTTAACGCTGTTTCTGCAAATGGAGACAGTAAAAATGAAAGATTTTATATTCAAGGTTTAGAATGTTATCCTGAAAATACGGTTCAAATTTACAATCGTTGGGGTGTTATAGTTTTCGAAAGAGATCATTACAATAATAATGATGTTGCTTTTAGAGGATTTTCAGAAGGCCGAGTGACCATTAAAGAATCGAACGGATTGCCAGAAGGAACGTATTATTATGTTCTTAAATATAAAGACGCTCAATCTAATCCGCATGAACAGGCCGGTTATTTATACTTGACCAAATAATATTCCACACTAATAAAATGGCTTAGTTACGGCTAAGCCATTATTAAAAATAAAAGAAATGAGAAAATTAGTTTTAGTTTTATTGTTTTGTTCAGCTGCAAGTTTTGCTCAGCAAGATGCGCAGTTTACACAATACATGTATAACACTATCAATATAAATCCTGCTTATGCTGGTTCACGTGGACTAATGAGTGTTTTCGGATTATACCGTACCCAATGGGTCGGACTTGACGGCGCACCTGAGACAAGCAGTTTTTCAGTAAATACACCCTTAAATAACAGTAATTTAGGACTTGGAGTTTCATTAGTGAATGACAAAATCGGACCCACAAATGAGAATAATATCTCTGCCGATTTATCATATTCTATTCCAACATCTGCAAATGCGCAACTTTCTTTTGGTATAAAAGGATCGGCCAATATTTTTAAACTGGATCCAACAAAATTATCTCAAGAAGATCAGGGAGATCCACAATTTCAGGATTTCGAAAATAAATTTACACCCAATGTAGGGGCCGGAATCTATTGGCATAGTGATAAAGCGTATGTTGGATTATCTGTTCCAAATTTTATTCAGACCAATCGTTATGATGATAATGATGTTGCTATTTTCAAAGAGCAAATAAATTATTATTTTATTGCAGGTTATGTATTCAATTTAGATCGTTATGAAATGGTAAAATTCAAACCAGCTCTATTGGCAAAAATGGTAGATGGTTCGCCATTGCAGGTTGATGCTTCTGCCAATTTTATGTTTAACGAAAAATTTGTTTTGGGAGTTGCATACAGATGGAGTGCCTCTGTAAGTGCAATGGCAGGATTTCAAATAACTGATGGCTTATATCTTGGTTATGCGTATGATCGTGAAACAACCAAGTTGGTAAACTACAGTTCAGGATCGCATGAAATATTTCTTCGTTTTGAATTCCTAAACAAATACAGCCGTATCACTTCACCAAGATTCTTCTAACTATGAAAATTAAAAACTTACTATATACCCTCTTTTTTTGTCTTTCATTTTTTAATGCAATTGCTCAAAAAGCTGTATTAAATAAAGCGGAAAAAGATTATAATAAATACGCCTACATTGATGCAATTTCCATTTATGAGAAGGTTGCTGAAAGCGGTTATAAGGATGAGAAAATGTTTCAAAGATTAGGAAACGCTTATTATTTTAATGCTGAATTGACAAAAGCAGTAAAATGGTACGATGAACTTTTTTCTTTAAACAATCAGCAAGATTCTGAGTATTATTATAGATATGCTCAAGCTCTAAAATCTGTTGGCGATTACTCAAAAGCAGATAAAATGCTGGAGATCTTTAATGAAAAAATGAAGTCTGACAGCAGAGGTATTTTATTCGAAAATAATAAAAATTATTTAGAACAGATTAAGTTAAATTCGGGAAGGTTTGAAATTTCAAGCGCCGGAATTAACTCTAAAGAATCTGATTACGGCAGTACAATGCTCAATGATAAATTGGTATTCGCCTCTGCAAGAGATACAGGAAAAGTAAATAAAATAACATTTCGATGGACAAATAAATCTTTTACCAACCTATATAGCGCGATAGTAAAGTCTGATGGAAGTTTAGAAGCCCCAACACGATTTGACAAAAAGATCAATTCAAAGTTCAACGAATCGACTCCGGTTTTTACTAAAGACGGAAATACAATGTACTTTACCAGAAATAATTTTTTAGCTGGAAAAAAAGGAAAAAACGATAACAAAATCACCTTGCTGAAATTATACAAAGCAGAATTTGTAAAAGGCAAATGGAGAAATATTGTCGAATTGCCTTTCAACAGCAATCAATACAGTGTTGCGCATCCTGCTTTGAGTGTTGACGAAAAGAAATTATATTTTGCATCAGATATGCCGGGAGGTCAAGGACAATCTGATTTATACAGCGTGACGATTAATACTGACGGAACATTCGGAAAACCAGAAAATCTTGGTGTAGCGATTAATACCGAAGGAAGAGAAACTTTTCCTTTTGTTTCAGGTGATAATGAATTGTATTTTGCAACTGATGGCCGTCCGGGATTAGGAGGTCTTGACGTTTTTGTGGCGAAAATTAAAGACGATTCCAGTTTTGATTATGTACAAAATGTTGGAGAGCCGGTTAATACCAAATTCGATGATTTTGCTTTTATAATAAACAGTACAACTAGAAAAGGATTTTTCTCTTCAAACAAAGAAGGCGGCATTGGAAGTGATGATATTTACAGATTTCTTGAAACCAGAAAACTGGATTGCGAGAAAAAATTATCAGGTTTAGTAACAGATTCTCAAACGAATGAAGCATTAAGCGATGCAAAAGTAATTTTGCTTGACGATAAGTTTGCCCAAATTTCAGAAGCTTTAACAAATAAAGACGGAATGTATACTTTTGATGTAAAATGCAATAAAACCTATCATGTAAGAGTTGGAAAACAAGATTATGAAACTAATGAAAGTGTGATTACCGTTGCACCGTCAAATGATAAATCGGAGCTGAATGTGAAGTTAGAAAAACAGATTAAACCAATTGAGGTTGGAACAGATTTGGCTAAGACATTAGATATTCCGATTATTTATTTTGATTTAGATCAAGCTATTATTCAAAAAGAAGCGGCTTTTGAGTTAGAGAAAGTTTTGGCTGTGATGAAACAATATCCAGAAATGAAAATAGATGTCCGTTCTCATACCGATAGCAGACAGACCGAAAATTACAATATGATTTTGTCTACTAAAAGAGCAAAAGCTACAATCGAATGGTTTGTAAAAAGAGGTATTTCTGCTGAAAGAATTTCAGGTAAAGGATACGGTGAAAGCCAATTAGTAAATAAATGTTCTGATAATGTAAATTGTACAGAAGCAGAGCATCAGTTAAATAGAAGAAGCGAGTTTGTAATTGTTTCAATGAAATAAAATATTGCTTCTTAAAATTACTGAAATCATTTAGCATGAATTAAACTTCTTGTTAAGCAATGACTGAATAATTTAATTTGAAAAGCCTGTAGACTTTATTGTTTACAGGCTTTTGTCATATACAAATTTTTTTTTCAGTTTTTAGAATTCGGTAAAATGAATTTGGCTAAAATTTCAAAAGCCTGTTTCGCCTTAAAAGAGCCGTAATTGCCTTGCGTAAAAACAACGGTTAAATTTAAGTTTTCTATTATAAAAATATATTGGCCTCCGTTGCCTGATGCAAAAAGCACATTTTCCTCTAAATCCCTTGTCTTTATTGTTTCGCGATACCAGTAATAACCATAATAGGCAGGCTGTGGAATTCCAATCTTACTTTTACTGGATTTCATATATGAAAAATCAGGAATTGCAATATCGCATACCGTAGATTGTTCAATCCATTTTTTTGAAATAATCTGTTTTCCATTATAAACCCCTTTGTTATTTACCAGCTCTCCAATTTTTAGCATATCAAAAGGTCTTATATAAAACGAACCAGCTGTCATAGCGTTACCGCTCGGATCTACTGTCCATCGATAAGAGGAAATACCAAGAGGTTCAAAAAGGTATTTTTTCGCAAAATCCTTGACAGACATTTTGGTGGTTTTTTTTAGGATCCCGCTTAAAATCATTGGATTAACAGAGGTGTAAGCCCAGACTTCACCAGGTTTGTCTTTCATTGGAATATTAAGAGCATATTTCACCCAGTCTTTGCTTAAACTCATCGTGTCCTCACAATCTTTGGTATCATTAAATTCTTCGCAATCAAAACCGGATTTCATCTCCAAAAGATTTTTTATAGTCAAAAGCTTCTTGAGCGGATCTGTTTTCAGCGATGGATATTCTGGAAAGAATTCATAAACTTTCTGGTTAATATCTTTTATAAATCCTTTGTCAACCGCAATTCCAACCAAAAGACTGGTGATTGATTTAAAAGAAGAACGGGTGTCATGAAGAGAATCTTTGGTGTAACCATTAAAATAATGTTCATAAAGCAATTGATTGTCTTTTGCAATAAGAACACTATGAATTTCGGAGTAATAATTATTTACTATCGAATCTGTCATTTGATCCAAGCGAGAATGATATTTGACTTTCTCAGTCTGTCCAGATATTGTAAAGATGTTGAGTATTATTACTAAATAAGCAAAGTGAATTTTTTTCATATTTAAACCTATTTATTTAAGTGATAAAAATTTAATACTTCGAATTTGGCGAGACTATAATTAGAAATTACAGTTTGAGGATCTTTTTTGAACATTTAAAGTAGTGTAAAAATACTATAAAAAAGTAGATTGATAGAAGAATAAAAGTTGTTCGTAATTTTACAATTTCCCGATCCCGATAATAAGTTACTTTGTTTGTATAAAAAAAATCAAAATGAAAAAAGTACTTATTTTAAACGGATTAATGATGTTTACCTTTTGGTGTAATGCTCAAACCGAATCTTCTGAATTAAAGGTTGCTAGAAACGCTATAGAAGCCAGCAATGAGATTTATGCAGATCTTGCCAATAAAAACGACGGCTCTATTCTTACTAGGTATACTGAAGATGCCTGCCTGCTTCCGCCTAATACTGCACCAGTATGCGGAAGTGCGCAAATTGCCTCATTTTTTAAATCGGGACCTAAAGTACATGTTAAGTTTACTATTCAAAACTTGTATGGCGATGGAAAAACGTTTGTAACAGAAGAAAGTTATTATGAGATGACCGATCCTGAAGGTAAAAAACTCGATGACGGAAAAGTGATTGTCATCTGGAAGAATACAAAAGACGGCTGGAAGATGCACCGTGATATGTTTAGCAGCAACCATTCTGCAAAATAAATCTAAAAACCAATATTGACAGCCTGTTGAAAATCAGTATCATTTTTTATAAGCGAACTTCTGGAAGAAGAAGGAGTGATGCCTGTAAATTTTCTGAACTCTTTAATAAAATGTGCCTGGTCGTAATATCCGCAGTCGTAAGCAATCTCGGTCAAAGACTGTGAGGTATTAAGTACCAGTTGCAGACTCTTATTAAATCGCACTACCGAAGTAAAAGCTGCAGGGCTAATACCAATATTTGAAAGGTAAAGTTTTTGAATATATCTTTCTGATAGTCCCGAATGCTTTGCCAGTGCAGGTAAATTTAATTGTTCTTGCTCGAATAAAATCTGCTGATTGATTGCCTTAACTATTAATACTTTCTTTAATTGGCTTTCATTTTTTTTCAGTTGTTGGAGAAAGTAGGTTTCTAAGATATTGATTTTAGAATTGAGTTCTTTGCTCTCCATGATGCGACTGTACAATTCCCTGTTTTCATTCAATGCGACATCGTACATATCGGTGGCATAATTTGTGAATTCTGAAACGTGATCAGAGAAAAACAAGGCACTGGCATGAGGATAAATTCGCGCTATAAGTACCGAAGTGCCTTTTGCTACCGTAAGTCGGGTCGGAAGAGTAAGATGCCCAAGAAGTTCTATTTCTGGTGTGTCTTTTCGTTTTCCGTTGATAATAGTGGCAGCTGCGCCTTCAGAGATGTTGATGATAAAGTCTACATATCCGCTTGGATAAAATACTTCATTGTCAAGATTTTGGTTAATCGTAACAATAGTATAATTCTTGATATAAGGCGCTAAACTAGCGGAAGGCAAAATTTCCATATAATTGTATTTTAGCGTAATTTGGAAATGAATCTACTGATTTTTAGCTCATTCTAAATTAAAAAAAAATGTAATAGAAATGGATATAAAATGAAAGCATTAGTTTAACGCCAATATCTCACAAGATTTATTGATAAAATGTCAACTAAATTAAAAAATAAAAAAGCCTGTAAACTTATTGTTTACAGGCTTTTTTGTGGAGTCGCCGGCTATTGAGCTAATTATATCAGAGTTGGTTGTTAATATTTGATTATCAATAAGAAACGCTTGTTTCGTAGTAATTCTTATATTTGTTATAACTAGGTTTTTATAACTAAATATAGCATTATTGTCAACTAAAATGTCAACTGATGAAATACACTTTTAATCTTAAAGAGCCGAAGAGTGATAAAGAAACTTTGATTTTATTTTAATGCTATTTTAAAAATGGGAATTAGAAATTTGTCTTTTCAACTGGTGAGAAAATAATGCCTGACAATTGGGATTATATTAATGATTATTCTAAAACATACGATTTAAATAATTATAATTGTAGCGATTTTGGTATTATGGTTGCTCAAAGAGCAAGCTTGTATTTACCAAAAACATCAGGTTCTTACGATAACTTTATTGTGAAATTTAAAGGTCGAAATCCAAGTGATTTAGGACAAGATATTAGAAATATGAGTACTCCAAACGGAGCTACTAAAATTACAACTAAAGGGAATGCCCCAAAAAAGAAAGGAAATTGTTAAATGAAAAAATATAAATTAATTTTAATAATAGCAATGTTTTTGTTAAAAACAGTTGTTGTCGAAAGTCAGAACAAAACCAATGAAATGGTTGTAAATAATTTTGTAAAATCTGTCTTTTTTGAAAAGAAAACTGCAAAATTTATTGCAGATAACTACGTGTATTTTGAACCTATTAACAATGCAAGATATAGTTCTGAGGATAGAATAGAAATTGTAGGTAAGCATTTAAAGAAAATTAAAAAGGAAAAAACTTCTTTAATAAATCCGACAGATTATTCTGTTGTGCCATATAATGAATACAAAGGCGCTAAAGCTGTCTTTAAAACAACAAATAATGTTTTTATTTTATTAAGTAAAAACAATCCTGTAATGTATTTTTCATTCATAAATGACAGAATATTTTCTTTTGATTATATTACTAAGGGAGACGAAAGTTTGTTTATAACTTACTAACTCTAATAATTAGTGTTTTAAATTTATCTTTTTATTATCAAACCTCGTAATTATTTTGCGAGGTTTTTTTAAACTAATTGAAGTTTGCTAACTTCATTGAATAGCTTAACCCTTTCATCAACTCCAGTCGAACCGCCATTAATTTTGCGGGTCACACGTTGGATTGATTTTGCATTGTCCGAATCAATAACATCGTTTTTCTTATTGGTTTGCCAGTACCATAGTGTTGACATTAAAGCGTTCACTTCAACCAAAAGCAAAGATTAGGTTGTCAGTAAGTATTTTATCGTTCTTTAAATAGCTTGCAAATGCTTTGTAGTTGTCTTTGCCCGTCAGTTGGATAAACTTACGATACAAAAATCCGTCATCACTTTCAACGTTGCCGTTGCCCATTCGATAAGCATAAACCCTGTTAGCAATCTTTGCGGGCTGGTGTACGTATTGATTTGCAAGGTTCAAAGAAAAGTATTTCAGGAAAGTTGAATCCAACTCCTTTGCTGAGTAATTCAGGTTTTCGGCTTGGGGTATTAATTTGCTTTCATAGTAAAATTGCGACCAGAAATATGTTCTCTTTAATTGCGTATCGATGCCGTATTTATTTAGTGCGGTATTGTATTTTGTATTTAGGTTTTGGATTAATTCATTCACTGATTTAAAAGGTTAATAGCTTCGTTATTGTGCAAAAAGTGAGGAGGTTTTTTTACTTCTTTTGGGTTGGGTGTGTTTGAGTTTTTTAGCAATTCAACACCGACATAATCAATGTCTAAATTGGTTATGTCCCAAATACGTGGAACGTTTAGATTGTACTCGTAAAAGTTGATATAATGAATGTAAACGTTGATCCTATAAGAAAAATAATGTTTTGGGATGAAAAATCAATAATATTATTTTCTCCTTTTAGTCCTCGAAAATTTTTAATGATAAGTTTTTGTAGTTTCATAAATGGTCAGTTAGTTTTAATTCCGAATTTATAACTTTTTCACTCTACACTGTAGAGTGAAACTACTTAATTTGTTCTACTAGATTATCATTGAATAGAAAAGATTAAATTTATTAACAGTTTAAAATATCAACTAAATTGTCAACCTAAAAATAAAAAGCCTGTAAACAATAAGTTTACAGGCTTTTTTGTGGAGTCGCCGGGAATCGAACCCGGGTCCAAACAAGCAACTAAAGAGCTTTCTACGCGTTTATTTCCTGATTGGATTTTCGATGTTAAGCTAGGTCAGGAACAACCACTCAACACTTATCTTCTTAATTTCGATATCCACCCGAAGCTCATGGAAATCTAGGTCTATTTTTACGGTTCTCCTGGACTGACCGCCACAAACCAAGGCTTTCAAGGAGAATCCAGCTTCCCTATCTGATAGGGACGTGGCTAATCTTACTATAATTCAGATTATGCAGCTAAAGCGTAGTTATTTTCGCCGTGTAAAATTGTAAGATCTTATATTTACGAGCAAGGTCTCAATGCTCGACGTGCTTACTTTTCAATTCGACTTGCTGTCAAAACCAGTCGACCCCAAAAATGAGTTTGCAAATTTATACTATTTGAAGTTAGTTTGGTAATAAAATTTTCAGAAAAATTTTGTTATTCCTCATCTTTAAAATTAAAAGGATAATCACCAAAAATTGGAGCCAATTTTCTAACTGCATAAGTCTTTGTAGTCATTTTATTTGATAAGGCAATAATGGTAACGTGTTCTTTCATCAGCGGAATATAAGATGAAGTATTGCCGTGCCACCAGCCGTTATGGAAATAATAATTTTGTCCAGTTTCCCAATTGATCATTCTAATTCCTAAACCGTAATTTTTTGTTCCCTTGCGTTCATTGCTGTAACCTGTATAAACTTGTTTTAGCAAAGCCGGTTTTAAAAAGTCAGGCGAATTTCTGGCTCTGTCAAATTTTAAAAGATCTCGAACAGTCGAAAAAACGTTTTTATCGCCGTAAACATTATCCAAATAATCAAAACCAATTTCTGCGCCATTTCCTTTGTATGATGGAACGATTTTTTTTCTGTCTTTATCATCATCAAAAACATACGTATGCGTCATTCCCAATGGTTTAAAAATCATTTGAGACATTGCTTCCTTATACGTCAAACCCGTAATTTTTTCAATGATAAGGGCAAGCATTGCATAATTGGTATTGCAGTACCCAAAACGAGTTCCGGTTGTTGATTCTAATCCAACATTTTTTGTGGCTAGAATTTCTAGGATGTCTTTATTCGTAAGCTGATTATGTCTGTCCCAAACTGATTTGTCGTGATCTGTAAAATAAGCATAATTACGCATACCGCTTCGATGGCTTAACAGCATTCGAACTGTACATTCTTCGTATGGAAATGTTTTTAAAATGGTGTTTACTTTTTGATCCAAATCTAGTTTACCGGCATTAACCAATTTTAAAACTGCCGTAGCAGTTAAAACTTTACTGACAGAAGCAATTTGCACTGGAGTGTCAGGTGTTATTTTAGTGCCTTCATTTTTATTAGCATAACCATTGTAGCGTTCAAAAATAATTTGTCCGTTTCTAGCGACCAAAAAACTTCCGTTCATGCTGTTGTTTGGCCAGTTTTTATTGTAGAAATGATTTATCCTGCCTATCACTGAATTTTTATAAGCTTCTGAAATTTTCTTTTCAGGACCTAAAGGTTTCATTTTAGGTAAAGTATCTTCGACTGTAGGAGCAGCAGCTGTTTTTTTTGTTTTGTCTTTGCCACATGAACTTAAAACTAGTAGAGTAAAAAGTATTTGTGGTATCTTTGTTTTTTTAAGGAAAATCATTTGCATCGTTCTTTAAAAACAAATATATCGAATTCAATTTTGTTGTTTTGTCAATTTTTAGTGACTTAAGAGGGTTGCTTTAACAAAATTTTAACTACTGTTTTTTTTATTTGGTTGTTTTTCAGCTTTTAACGGTTTTTAAAGATTCTAAAATGAATTTTAACAACAAAAATTTAACAAAATTTGTTATATTTGAAACAAATACGATTCAAAAAGTTACATTAATAATTGCTTTAAACTTATTTAAATGAAATTTGGAATTATAAAAGAAAGAAAAAATCCACCAGATCGACGCGTTGTATTTTCTCCAAATGAATTAGTAAAACTGAAACAACTTTATAACGATGCAGTTGTAGAAGTAGAAAGTTCAGATATCAGAATTTTTTCGGACACACAATATCAAAGTATGGGAATTACTGTTACCGAAGATGTTTCTGACTGTGATGTTTTATTTGGTGTGAAAGAAGTGCCAATTGAAAATTTAATTCCAAATAAAGCTTATTTTTTCTTTTCTCATACGATCAAAGAACAGCCTTATAACCGAAAATTACTTCAGGCAATTTTAGAAAAAAACATCGAGTTATACGATCATGAAACTATTGTTGATGCTGAAAATCGACGCTTAATAGGTTTTGGAAAATATGCTGGAATGGTTGGTGTTTATAACGGAATTCGTGCTTTCGGAATCAAATTTGAATTGTTTAAGTTGCCAAAAGCAGAAACTTTAGCAGGAAAAGATGCTATGATTATGCACTTAAAACGCATAACAATGCCAGCTTTAAAATTTGTTATTACAGGTACTGGAAAAGTAGGAAGCGGTGCCAAAGAAATTCTTGATGCTATTAAAATAAAAGAAATTACAGTAGACAATTATCTGACTAAAAAATACGCTCAAGCAGTTTATGTGCAGTTGGATGTTTTAGAATACAACAAAAGAACTGACGGACAAATTCTTGATTTTAAAGATTTTGTATCACATCCTGAAGAATACGTTTCAGATTTTGAAAAGTTTACCAAAGTTACAGATATTTATTTTGCAGGTCATTTTCATGCCAATGGCGCGCCGATGATTTTGACAAAAGAGATGCTGAATGCGGGCGACTGTAGGCTAAAAGTTGTTGCTGATATTTCTTGCGATGTAAAGGGGCCAATTGCCTGTACTTTGCGTGCTTCGACAATTGCAGAACCTATATACGGTTATTTTCCTTTAGAAGATAGAGAAGTCGATGTTTTTCATCCTGCAGCAGTTGTGGTTATGGCAGTAGATAATTTACCATGCGAAATTCCAAAAGATGCCAGCGAAGGTTTTGGAGAACAGTTTATGGAACATGTAATTCCAGCTTTCTTTAACGACGATAAAGATGGAATTCTGCAACGTGCAAAAATGACACAAAACGGAAAATTAACGGAAAGATTTAGTTATTTACAGGACTATGTAGACGGGAAATAAGAGTTTTTGTTTCAAGTTTCACGTTATTAAAAAAGGGAGAAAAGTTTAAATTTTTTCCCTTTTTTAATAATAGGTCATTTCTATTCATTCAGTACTTCAAACCTGAAACCTGAAACCAAAAAAACTAAACCATTTCCTCCGGTTTCACCCAAGCATCAAAATCTTCTGGGGTTACGTATCCTAAACGAACGGCCTCCTCTTTAAGAGTTGTTCCGTTTTTGTGAGCGGTTTGTGCAATTTCAGCAGCTTTGTAATAGCCAATTTTTGTGTTTAAAGCCGTAACCAGCATTAACGAATTGTCTACTAACTCTTTGATGCGTTTATAGTTTGGTTCGATTCCTTGAGCACAATGTTCATCGAAAGAAACACAAGCATCACCTAACAAGCGAGCCGACTGCAAAAAGTTAGCCGCCATAACAGGTTTAAAAACGTTAAGTTCATAATGTCCCTGCATTCCTCCAACGGCAATTGCCATATCGTTTCCAATTACCTGCGCGCAAACCATTGTTAAGGCTTCACATTGTGTAGGATTTACTTTTCCGGGCATGATAGAAGATCCTGGTTCGTTTTCAGGAATGTGAATTTCACCAATTCCAGAACGCGGTCCAGAGGCTAACATTCTGATGTCATTCGCAATTTTATTTAAAGAAACCGCTAATTGTTTTAAAGCACCGTGTGTTTCTACGATGGCATCGTGTGCGGCTAAAGCTTCAAATTTGTTTTCAGCCGTTACAAACGGATGGTTGGTAAATTGAGCAATATATGCTGCAACTTTTACATCATAACCTTTAGGAGTATTAAGTCCGGTTCCAACAGCAGTTCCTCCTAAAGCAATTTCAGATAAATGTGCTAACGTATTTTTTAATGCTTTTAATCCGTATGCTAACTGCGCAGCGTAACCTGAAATTTCTTGTCCTAAAGTCAAAGGTGTTGCATCCATAAGATGCGTGCGTCCAATTTTTACGACGGAAGCAAATTCAGTTGCTTTTGCAGTTAAGGTTGCGTGTAGTTTTTCGACTCCAGGAATTGTGGTTTCAACAATCATTTTGTAAGCTGCAATATGCATTCCGGTTGGGAAGGTATCGTTTGATGACTGAGATTTATTGACATCGTCATTTGCTTTAATAAATTGTTCGCCCTCGCCAATTTCAAAACCTTTAAGAACTTGAGCGCGATTTGCAATTACTTCATTTACATTCATGTTGCTTTGCGTACCTGAACCAGTTTGCCAGATTACAAGCGGAAATTGATCTGCTAGCTTTCCTTCTAAAATTTCGTCACAGACAGCAGCGATAGCATCTCTTTTTTCTATTGGCAAAACACCTAAATCATAATTTGCATAAGCAGCTGCTTTTTTTAGATAAGCAAAACCTTCAATGATTTCTTGTGGCATTGATCCCGAAGCACCAATTTTAAAATTATTTCTAGAACGTTCTGTTTGTGCACCCCAATATTTATCAGCTGGGACTTGAACTTCGCCCATGGTGTCTTTTTCTATTCTGTATTTCATTTTGTTGTTTGTAAAATGTTATTTGTAAAATGTAATGTTCTTTAAAATCGAAACTTCTTTTGAAAATGAATTCTAGCCCTGATGGAAGCGGCATCCTTTTTGTTTTTTCTTTAAAAACAAAAAGATACAGCGGACAGCAGGAATAAGCTCCTGAAAATTATTATTGTTTTCTGTGAGCTCTTTATTTAAAAGCATTTCAGCTTCTAAAAAAGCTTATTTAAAATGAGTATAAATATACGGATAAATGTTATTTAACGAAAATTGATTTGGATTTTATTGCTAAGAAAAAATATAAAACATACATTTGTGCTTACATTCAAAAATTCCGGAAAACATGTTTGAATTTTCACAGTACTTAGGCTTTTTACTTTTCTTAACCATACTAACTATAGGGTTTTGGTTGATGTTTTTCTTAGTAGGTTTCGTATCTTATTGGGTTACGGGTGCTAGCTGGGAAATGTTCAAAGAGAAAAGAGCAAAAAAGAGACAAGAAGAACAATCGATTTAATTTTAAATTGACTTCATAAAAAAAGGACCCGTGAAAACGAGTCCTTTTTTTTATTTCAAAATCTATAATCATATAAATTCCAATAAAAAAAATCCAAATTCCAATTTGATTAAAAATTAGAATTTGGATTTTTGAAACTGATTTTTAGATTGTATTATCCAGGAAATTCTCCTCCGCCTTCGTTATCATTTTTAGGCTGTGCATTTTTGTCTCTTTCGTTTTTAGCTTTATTGAAACGGTAAGTAAACGATAAATTGAATTGACGTTTACGGAACTGCATTTCACCGTAAGAAGTTTGGCTCTCAAGTGTTGTATCATTTTGAAGATATGTATATGATCTCATGATTCTTGAGTTGAAAATGTCACTGATGTTGAAAGCAATTGTTCCTTTGTCTTTCAATACATCTTTGCTTAATGCTGTATTCATACCAAACTGACCCAAGTTTTTACCTTGTGCGGTTTTTTGTTCACCATTATAAACACCGCTTAACTGCCAGTCAATTTTGTATGGTAAAGTTACTTTTGAGCTGATTCTGGCAAACCAAGAATTAGCTTGGTTGTCAAGATTTTGTACTACTAAATTACCATTCGTATCAGTGTAAGTGTTTTCTCCGGTAGTTTTTACGTTGTAAAGGTTGAAGTTACTGTTTAATTTCCACCATTTAAACGGTGTGTAGTTCAATGTAAATTCGAAACCAAATTTTTGCTCTTTTCCTAAGTTAATAGGTCTGCTCAAGATGACCGGAATTCCGTTTACTTCTTGGCCGTTTGGAGTTCTCACAAAACTGAAAACATCTTTTGTATCTTCAAAATAAGCCGAAGTTGTAAAAGTTACTTTGTCCCAACGTTTGATGTATCCGATATCGTATTTATCAGTTAAAGAAGGATCTAAGTCTGGATTTCCTTGAAAAATATTGACATTACTAGAATAGTTTACCGCAGGATTCATAAAACGTCCTCTTGGTCTTGTTAAACGCTTGCTGTAACTCGCTGTAAAATTGCTTTGATCTGAAATTTCATAACTAATAAAAGCGCTTGGAAACAAGTTGTTATATTTTTTAGTATTAAAATCGTTGGTATCCAATAAATTAACTTGAATATTAGTGTCTTCCCAACGCAAACCAAATAAGTAAGAGAATTTGTTTACTTTAAAACCGTAAGAAGCGTAAAGTGCATTGATATTTTCTTTGTACTCTAAAGTATTAGATAAATTTGGATCTATTGCACCTTGTTCATCAGTAACAAAATATTCGTTATTTAAATCTCCAAAACTTCCTTTATACCCAGCTTCAAATTGGCTTCCTTTTCCTAAAGGCAACACATAATCAGCTTGCAATTGTACTTGTTTTTGTACTTGATTGTTTAAAGTAGTATTAAAGTTTGGCGAAGCCGTAATAATACTGTTGCTGTCGTCTGTATTTCTTGAAACCGATAAATCAGCAGTAAGTTTATGGCCCTTATCGTTGAAGTTTTTAATTAAGTTTGATGTATATTCTACATTTTCACTTCCTGTATCTCCATCATTTAAACGATATGAAGTTCCAGTTAAAGCATGAGCAGCATCAAAATTAGTATAATTAATTAAGTCTGTAGTATTCCCTGAATTTTTTTGGTAATTGATCGCATTTGTCCAAAAAGTAGTTGGAGTAATGGACCACTCTATACCAGCTCTTCCGTTAAATCCGTCAGATGTTCTTTTTGTATCACGATCTTCATCTAAATAACCTTTTGGAGAACCATCTGCATTAAAGTATGAAGTATTTGTTTTTCCACCACCTTCATTAGTTCTGTAATTGTAACCTGCAGTCGTAAAATAGTTTAGCTTTTCAGTTTTATAATTTAAATTGGCACTTAATCCGTAAGTTTCAGGAATACCTGTCGAAGCAATAAAAGTTCCGTTAATACCTTGATTTTTACCTTTTTTAAGAATAATATTGATTAGCCCTGAACCTCCTTCAGCATCATAACGAGCTGATGGATTCGTAATAACTTCTACTTTATCAATTGCATCTGCAGGGAGCTGACGCAATGCTTCAGCAACATTAATCGCGTTTGAAGGTCTTCCGTCAATTAAAATTCGGATGTTATCACTTCCTCTTAAACTAACATTTCCTTCAGTATCAACAGAAACAGATGGAACGTTATCTAAAACATCGCTCACAGTTCCTCCTTTTACCATCATATCCTGACCAACGTTGTAAACTTTTTTATCAAGTTTTATTTCTACAGTCGATTTTTCTGCACGAACTACAACTTCGTTTAATTGTGCAGCATCTTCTGATAAATTTACAACTCCTAAATTAGTATCTTCAGAAATAGCTTTTCCTTTAATTTCTGTTGCCTTAAAAGAAATAAATTCAACTTTTATATCATAAGTTCCTGGAGCAACAGCTACTTCAAATTCACCTTTTGGATTGGTGATGCCACCCGCAATAACTTTAGTGTCATTTGGAGCCATTATCGAAATTGTAGCGTATTCAAGAGGTTGTTTAGTAACCTTTTCAAAAACTTTTCCTGTAACTTTAACCTTGTTTTTAGCAGGAGGTACTTGTTGTGCATAGTTGTAAAAACTTGTCAAAAAAAGTACAAGCAATACAGCAAATTTAATTTTTTTCATTGTTATTTTTTGGTTTCATTTCTCTTTAGACGGCAAATGTAGCTTTTGGTTTAAAGAATGAAATCACAAAAAAATGTTAATTTACCTTTTTATAATCAATCTAAGAAGGAGGCAACAAGATCTAAATCTCTTCCAATGATTGCTTTTCCGTCTTTTATAACAATAGGGCGCTCTATCAAAATGGGGTTATCTATCATAGCCTTAATGATTTGCTCATTAGTCAAAGTTTTTCCTTTGTATTTTTCGATCCAGATTTTTTCTTTAGTTCTAACTAATTGAATTGGTTCCAAATTTAATTTACCAAGTACAGTTTTTAACTCTTCAAAAGTTGGTGTTTCTGTCAAATACGGAATAATTTCATATTCTTGTTTGGTCTGATCAATAAAAGCCAGACAATTTCTTGATTTTCCGCAACGAGGATTATGGTAAATTTGTATCATTTTATTATATTTAAGGTGTTATAAGATTGCTAAAATAAAAATTAGGTATTTTAGCAAGACCAAAAGTAAGATTTACTTATTAAACTGAATTCTCATTTTTAAATTTTATGTCTATGTTTTTAGAACAAGGAATTAAACCTCAAAATAAATTTTGGCTGTATCTTGTTGGATCTGTCTTAATAATACTTGCTTCTTTTATTGGTCAAATTCCTTTTTCCGGCGCTGTACTTTATTCTAGCTTTATAAATAAAAAAGAAATTCCAACAAATAACGAAGCTGTTATGAAAATGTTCGAATCAAATCTAACTTTGTTTTTAGTTATGATTTCGTTTGCTTTTGCCTTTGCGGGTATTTATTTTGTTTTAAAATATCTTCATAATCAAACTCTTCTATCCGTTACTACGTCTAGAAAAAAAGTAGACTGGAATCGTATTTTATTTTCATTTGTTCTTTGGTCTATTTTTTCAGCTTTAAGCTTTGCAGCGGTTTATTTTAAATCTCCTGAAAATTTCATTTGGAATTTTAAATTAATCCCATTCTTGATTTTAGTCGTGATTGGATCAGTATTAATTCCGATACAAACCAGTACAGAAGAATATATTTTTAGAGGATATTTAATGCAGGGCTTCGCTAATTTGGCTAAAAACAGATGGTTTCCATTGTTAATGACTTCTCTAATATTTGGATCAATGCATATTTTTAACCCAGAAGTTGCTAAAATGGGCTATATCATTATGGTTTATTATATCGGAACAGGCTTGTTTTTAGGAGTTATTACCCTTATGGATGAAGGACTCGAACTAGCTTTAGGTTTTCATGCTGCCAATAATTTGGTCGGAGCTCTATTGGTTACTTCAGATTGGTCTGTTTTTCAAACACATTCGATTTTTAAAGATATGTCTGAACCTTCAGCGGGGTTAGATGTAATATTGCCTATTGTAGTCGTTTATCCTATTTTACTTTTTATTTTTAGTAAAAAATACAATTGGACCAATTGGAAAGAAAAATTAACTGGTGATATAAAAGTTTTAGAACCATTAAATTAATATGCTCATGTCTCAATTAACACATAAAAATGTACACAATTATTTTAAGCTAAATGGTTATCATCTAAATGCAGATGATTTATGCAGAGTAGGCTATAGCTTTATCAAAGAAGGGGATGTTTACGAGAGGGCAATTGGAGAGTTTTTCTTAGATTGGTTTGATGAGAAAGATTATATTGAAATGACAACTTCAGGAACAACGGGGCTTCCAAAATTAGTCAGGTTAGAAAAAAAAGCCATGATCCAGTCGGCACTGGCTACGGGAGATTTTTTTGGATTAGAGCCTGGCAATAAAGCTTTGTTGTGTTTGCCAACTCAATTCATCGCTGGTAAGATGATGCTGGTTCGGAGCTTAATTTTAGGATTAGATATTGATGTAGTGTCGCCTAGCACAGAACCTTTAGCTTTAAATACAACACAATATGATTTTGTTGCGATGGTTCCTTTACAAGTTCAAAATTCGATTGAAAAATTAAAAAATGTAAAGAAATTAATTATCGGCGGAGCCAAAATAGATAGTGCTCTTGAAGAAAAACTTTTACCGTTAAAAACTGAGATTTACGAAACATATGGCATGACTGAAACTATTACACATATCGCCGCTAAAAAAGTAGGGGAGCGTGCGTTTTCGATTTTGCCAAATGTTAGAATTACGAAAGACGACCGCGATTGTCTGGTAATTTTTGTTTCTTCAATTTCAGAAGAGCCCATTGTAACGAATGATTTAGTTGAACTAATTAATGACAATCAATTTGTGTTTTTAGGAAGAATCGATAATGTGATTAATAGTGGAGGGGTAAAGCTGATTCCAGAACAAATAGAATCTAAATTGATAGGCAAAATAACCAATAGATTTTTTGTTACTGGCGTTCCAGATTCTATTTTAGGAGAAAAACTGATTTTGGTTATTGAAGGCGAAAAACAAGATTTCGCACCTGATTTTTTTGACGTTTTAGGTAAATTCGAAAAGCCAAAAGAAATTGTTTTTGTTCCTAAATTTAAAGAAAATGAAAACGGAAAGTTACTCCGTAAATCGAGTTTAGTTTAACAAAATCTCAAAATAAAAATTCCAAATTCCAACTGTAAAATTGGAATTTGGAATTTTTATTTTAATCCCGAAACTTCGGGATTGGAATTTATTTTTAAGCTTTTCTCTCCATAAGTGCCATATAAAATCCGTCGAAACCAGATTCAGAAGCTAATATTTTACGATCTTTTACAAAAGTAAATTGTTGTCCGATCTCAGTTTTTAAGAATTTTTCTACTTGCTCTTGATTTTCAGATGGTAAGACAGAACAAGTTGCGTATACTAATTTTCCGCCTGGTTTTACAATTTTAGAATAGCTCTCTAAAACTTCAGACTGAACTTTACGAATGTTGTCGATAAACTCAGGCTGTAATTTCCATTTAGCATCTGGATTTCTTTTTAGAACTCCTAAACCGCTGCATGGTGCGTCAATTAAAACTCTGTCTGCTTTTTCGTGTAATTTTTTGATCACTTTTGTTGTGTCAATAATACGATATTCAATATTAAAAGCACCATTTCTTTTCGCTCTTAATTTTAATTGTTTCAGCTTGCTTTCGTATAAATCCATTGCTATCAATTGTCCTTTGTTTTCCATTAAAGAAGCAATATGCAATGTTTTTCCTCCAGCTCCGGCGCAAGTATCTACAACACGCATTCCTGGTTTTACATCAAGAAAACCTGCAACCAATTGTGAGTTTGCATCCTGAACTTCAAAAAGTCCTTGTTTAAAAGCATCTGTTAAAAATACATTTGCTCTTTCTTTTAAAACTAAAGCTTCAGGCTGATCTTTTAAATATTCTGTTTCAATATTCAAATCCATCAACGTGTTTCTCAAGCTTTCTTTAGTTCCTTTAAGAGTATTCGTTCTTAAAATAACTTTTGCAGGCTGGTTTTGAGCTGCAATTTCTGTAGACCAAACTTTTTCTCCTAATTCTTTAACGCCTAATTCATCCATCCAGTCTGGAATAGATTCTTTTAGTGCTCTAATTTTTGAAAGCTCGTCAAAACGGCCTTTTATTTTTCTTTCTGGAGTTCCTTCCAATTGTCTCCAATCCGGAATAGGATATCCTCTTAAAACTGCCCAAACTGCGAACATTCTCCATAAATTATCTCTGTCGAAAGGTTCTTTAACTTCGGCAATTTCAGCGTATAATCGTTTCCAACGAACAATTTCGTATATGGTTTCAGCAACAAACTTCCTGTCAGAACTTCCCCAACGTTTGTCTTTTTTTAAGGCTCTAGCTACCACTTTGTCTGCATATTCGCCTTCATTGAAAATTGCGTTCAAAGAATCGATGGTAGTATAAACTAAATTTCTGTGTAATCTCATTTTAAATATTTGAGTTGCAAAGGTACTATTAATTGATTGAAAGTTAAATTTTTAATTTTGAATGTTATTTTGACTTTCATTTAAAAAGAAAAAAAACACTCTGATAAAGTATAAAAGAGTGTTT
Organism: Flavobacterium sp. KJJ; assembly: GCF_000708595.2. Lineage (GTDB taxonomy): Bacteria > Bacteroidota > Bacteroidia > Flavobacteriales > Flavobacteriaceae > Flavobacterium. The sequence goes on from NZ_JARP01000006.1 coordinate 22,580, forward strand.
TTTGAATGTATTTTGTAAAGGTTTATTTTATAATTCTGGTTAAACCAATATTTTCAGGAGCGTGAAGCACCATTGGGAATTTCTCGATTTTAACCGAACTGCTATCTAAACCAAAAGCTCTTTCTTCAGATAAACTTAATTTTTTAATGAAGAAATAAGAGTTCATGATGATGTTTTCGTGCCATCTTAAGTCGTTATCATTTGATAAGAATTTTTCAGACAATACAAATTTAAAGTCACCAATAATATTGTTTTTGTTTAATGATTCGTAGCGGCTGGTAATATCTACTTCGCCACGTTTTACCATGTCGCGAATTACCTCTCTAAACATCAAATTGATTTTGGTTGGTTCTCTAAAACCTAAATTAAAATCGATTCTATAAATGTCGTCTTTCGCGATTTCTGTAACTTTATATTGTGTCTTATAAGGTTCAGTAAGAATGTTTACGTGAACAAACCAATAAATATCAGCTCTTTTTGGGCGTTTTTGTAAAATTGAATAAATTACTTTTTCCTCTAATTCATCAACACGATTTGCATTCGTCATATAAACCAAATGCGTTGCGTATTTAGGAATCGATAAATCTTCACTCAATTCCATCAATACCTTTTTATAGTCGTCAATTTTGATGATTTTAGTATAGCTTTTGTTGATTTTCTTAGCCAAATACCAGATCGTCATTATTGAAATTAAAAGCATTGCAATAATTAAGGTTACAAAACCACCGTCAATAAATTTTGTGATATTGGCAATAAGGAAACTAAATTCAATCAACAAATAAATAGTGATAAGCGGCACCATGAAATATAATTTCACGCGTTTCATAATCAAATAATAATTCAGCAAAATGGTTGTCATGATCATACACAAAATAATGGCAAGACCATAGGCATGTTCCATATTTCCGGATTCTTTGAAGTGTAATACAATCCCAACACAACCAAAAAATAATAACCAATTGATTGAAGGAATGTATAATTGCCCTTTTACTTCAGTAGGATATTTAATTTTTACTTTCGGCCAGAAATTCAAACGCATCGCTTCATTAATCAGTGTAAATGAACCGCTGATAAGTGCTTGAGAAGCAATTACCGCTGCTAAAGTTGCTACGACAATTCCGAATGGCAAAAACCAATGAGGCATAATCAAATAGAATGGATTTCCGTTTTCACCGCCTAATTGCTGTAATGTGCTTCCTACGTGATGTGTTAAATAAGCGGCCTGACCAAAATAGTTTAAAACTAAAGTGGCTTTAACAAATATCCAGCTGATTCTAATGTTTTTTCTACCGCAGTGCCCCATATCAGAGTACAAAGCTTCAGCTCCAGTAGTACATAAAAATACTAATCCAAGAACAAAAAAGCCTTCAGGGTGAATTTGCAGTAAATGATATGCATAGTAAGGATTAATCGCCTTGATAACTTCAGGATGATGTGAGATCTGTATAGCTCCCAGTGTTCCTAACATGGCGAACCAAATTAACATCATTGGAGCAAAAAACTTTCCAACCAGTTTAGTTCCAAATTGTTGAATAGTGAATAAAACGAACAGAATTCCGATAACAATGCCGACGATTGTGTCAGTTTTCATTGTTGGATAAAAAGCTCTAATTCCTTCTACTGCAGATGATATTGAAATGGGAGGTGTTATAATTCCGTCGGCAAGAAGTGCACTTCCTCCAATAATGGCGGGCACAATGAGCCACTGAATCTTAGTTTTTTTAACTAAGGCGTATAAAGCAAAAATTCCACCCTCACCATGATTATCAGCACTTAGGGTAATAAGAACATATTTTATAGTAGTTTGTAATGTTAAAGTCCAGAAAACACACGAAATGCCTCCTAAAACAATGTCAGCATTAATGATATGTTCACCAAGTATGGCTTTCATTACATATAATGGGGAAGTACCTATATCTCCATAAATTATCCCTAATGTGATCAATAAACCCCCTATAGACAACTTACTATGTAAGTTTTTATGCGATGCGCTCATGTATATTTTTATAAAAGACGGTTGCAAATTTACTGTTTTAAAACAAATTAGCATCAATTATAATTAAAAAGATAAAAAAAAGCACAATCGTTAAATTGTGCTTTCGATTTTTATAAAGAAATGCGATTTTGATATTAACCTCTTCTTCCACCACCTCTTGAACCAGAACCGCTTTCTCTTTGAGGTTGACCGCCTCTAGATTCTTGGCTTGCTCTCGGAGCTTCAGATCTTTGTGTGTTCTGAGTGCTTTGAGGTCTTGAAGCTGAAGCTCTGTTTTCACTATTTCCTCTATTTTCAGAATACGTTCTTGATGGTTCTTGTCTAGGTGCAGCAGGTCTCTCTGTATTTGGTCTGTTTTCAGAATTTCCTCTTGAAGCATTTCCATTATTTTGGCTGTAATCTCTTCTAGGCTCTGTTCTAGGAGTGTTTTCAACTCTCACAGGATTATTTGCGGTAGCACTATTATCTCTGCTTGCAGGACGATTTGTGTTATAGTTTCTATCGCCAGAAGAAGGTCTGTTTTCAGCATAATTTCTTTTAGATGTTCTGCCTTCTGTATTAGAAATTCTAGAATTGTTAGGTCTGTTTACGTTATAATTGTTTTGATTTCTGTTTGCTTCTCTGCTGGCAACACGTCTCTGATCTAATTCGTATCTGTTGTTAACACTAGAATTTCTTTGAGCAAAACTATTGTTAGGACGCATTCTTTCATAACCATATGTACGTCTTGTTTCGTATAAAGCCGGAGCTCTGTAACTTCTTCTATGATCTACATAGTTGTAACGGTTGTTTACATTGATACAAACATTAATGTTGTTTCTATATCTGTAAATTGGGTAAGGTCTCCATGCATAATAATATGTCGGATAGTAATTCCAAGTCCAGCTAGAATAGTAGGGTCTGTAATTGGTGATCCAGAATGATGTGTAAATTACTGGAGTTACATTGTAAACAGGTTCGTAGATATAATTAGCTCCGTATAAATATGTGTTTCCTACCACCTGAACATTTACTTTATTGTAATTGTCTCTTTCAACATCGATTGTGGCAATGTCTTGATAAACATCTCTATCTAAAACAGCCTGAATAATTACTACGTGAGTTCTGTCTTCTACAGATTCAATTACACGTAGATAATCAACTTGATCATCACCGTTTAAATCAAGGTTAGAAATTTGAAATTTTGGATCATTTAAGCGTCTTTCAAAATCTTGAAGATTTGCAGATTCTCCAAAAATGGAAGCCACAGCTCTTAAATCTAAATTATCGCTTATGTCTGAATTTTTTGCGTATACTGTTGCTCCTGCTTGAGCTTGAGAAGAACTTATACCTAATGTTAATAGTGCGAGTAAAAGTAATTTCGTTTTCATGATATCTTTTATTAAGATTTGTATTTTGAATTATCCAATTATTGTGCCACAAAAAATAACTAATGATCTGTATTTTTTAATTTGCTGTATATCAATGATATAAAGGTTGTAATTCGTTCTTTATTATCACTATTTTATATATTATGTCTAAAATAGAAGATAGTACGGGTATGACGGCAACAGGATTAGATCTTTTTTTCTTAGGCTGAATCAGCAAATTCATACTTGCTACATCTTCATAAGTATTGGGTTCGATTTCAGATTGTATGATAACTTTAATCATGTTGCCTTCCATTTTTTGACTTACCCTTAAATAATCGACTTTTTCGTCATTGTTTAAATCTAAATTTGAAATTCGATATCCCGGATTATTTAATCTATTTTCAAAATCTTGAAGATTAGACGATTCTTCATAAATATTAGAAACCGCATCTAAATCTAAATTTTCTCTAACGTATGAATTTTTAGGAGATACAACAACTTTCGTTTGAGCATTGGCTTGAATTATACTTAAGAAAAATAAGCTTACAAAACCTACAATTATTTTCATATTTTACTTGTTAAAATTTATTTCAATTGTTCAAAAATCATACCATAAAAAAGAACAAAACTTGCATATATTTTATAATTAATTGTAATTTAGCACCGAATAAATTTTAACCTACTATGAGAAAAATAATGTTGTTTTTTGGTGCTGTTGTTTTATTTATGTCTTTTAAAACACTGAATAACAGTGACAAGGCAAATGTTGGTAATTGGTTTTCAACAGTGCAAATAGATACTTTATTTAAGGATAAAATCAGTATTCGCGCCATTTCAATTGATAAAAATAAAGTTTGGTATGGTGGGGATAATTCTCGCTTTGGCAGCTATGATTTAGATAAAAATCAGAAATTCGAAGAGCATATTTACCGTGATACGCTTAAATTAGAATTTAGAAGTATTGCTCAAACTTCAAATGATGTATTTTTATTAAGTGTAGGAAACCCTGCATTACTGTATCAAGTTTCTAAAAAAACGCAAAAAGTAAAATTAGTTTACAAAGAGATTAATTCAAAAGTTTTTTATGACAGCATGCAATTCTGGAATGATAAAGAAGGAATAGCAATAGGTGATCCTACAGAAGATACTTTTTCGATTATTGTTACAAGAGATGGAGGAGAGACTTGGACAAAATTATTATCAGACAAACTGCCTACAAATGCAACAGGCGAATCTGCTTTTGCAGCAAGTAATACCAATATCGTAATTAAAGGAAATGATACATGGCTAGTTTCTGGCGGAAAAAAAGCACGTGTTTTTTATTCTCCAGACAAAGCTAAAACGTGGAAAGTTATTGATACTCCAATAACGCAGGGCAAAAGCATGACCGGAATTTTTACAGCTGACTTTTTTGATGAAAAAAATGGATTTATAGCAGGAGGAGATTACGAACTTCCGGATAAAAAATCTGACAATAAAGCGGTTACAATCGACGGAGGAAAAACTTGGAAATTAGTAGGACAAGAACAAGGTTTTGGATATGCTTCATGCGTACAATATGTTCCTGGCGGTGAAGGAAAAGAGCTAGTATGCGTAGGAGCTTCAGGTATTTATTATTCTACTGATAATGGTGCTTCTTGGGTGCAATTATCTCCTGAGCCTAAGTTTTTTACTATCCGTTTTATAAATAAGAATACCGCAATTGCGGCGGGTTACAATATCATGGCAAAACTTAACTTTAAGTAATTTAAAAATAATAAGACCCCTAAATAATAAAGTAAGCATTATTATAGAGGGGTCTTATCGCTGTTGTTTCTTGTTTTTAATCTTTGCCAGCTTTATCTCGATATTGTTTTAGCAATTTTCGGTTAAAATCATCTTCTGATTTTTTAAGCTTAAGTATCTTTTTTGCTGAAAGTATCTTTTTTAAACTTGTATTATATTTTTCTCTCAAAAGATATAATTCTTTATCAGTGCTTTCGATTTGGCTTAGAAGTGTCGCAGCTTCTTTTTCTGAAAGCGAATTGATATTGTCATTATCTAATTTGCTTAAATACGTTTTCATCTTTAAATGTCTTAATTCGAATTGTTTATCGTCATAAGCATTGTACACTGGCCAGAATTTTTCAGCTTCTGTTGGAGTTAATTCCAATTCAGTTGTCAAAAAAGAAACTTTATAAGCTTTAACCTTTTCGCGCTTTTCATCTATTCTGCCATTTTGTGCATAAAATGAAAAACTTACCAGGAATAGAATTATCGGTAGTATGTTTTTGATTTTCATCTTTTAAGTTTTATTTTTTATTCGGAAATTAAGTGTTCAATGTTTGGGTTTGATGCTAAAATATCTTCAAGTGTTTCCTCTTCAATAGCAACATTTTTATTCAGTTTCTGAATATCTGTCGTGTCTAAATTCTGAATCAGATCGTATTGATTTAAATTCGATTGATACGATAAATACGTTTCTAAAGTATCTTCGTCCAGTTCTTTTGATGTTGCGTTATAATTGTTTACTATAGGAATCATTAATGCAATAACGACTACCGCTGCTGCCAGCATCGATATTACGTTTTTACGTTTGTAAAACGGAATTACTTTAACTTCTCTTTTGTCTATTTGCTGTAAAACTTTTGCCGATAAATCATCAAAATAATGGTCCGGAGTTTTAAATCCAGATTTGATTTTCGGTTCGTTTTCTAATTTAAATGCTTTCATAATATCTATAAGATAGGTTTTGTTACAAAAGGTTTAATTTGATGTAACATATAATTCAATTTTTTTTACTGCATGATGATAAGATGCTTTTAATGCTCCTACTGATGTACCTAAAATTTCTGCTATTTCTTCATATTTTAATTCTTCAAAATACTTCATCTTAAATACCAATTGCTGTTTTTCTGGCAAGGCGACAATTGCTTTTTGAAGTTTTATCTGAATTTCATCTCCATCAAAATAGACATCGGCTTTTAAATTATCGATAGTTTTATTCTGTAAAGCTTCTGATGTCAGGCCACTTAATTTTGCTTTTTGATTCAAAAAAGTCAAAGCTTCATTGGTTGCAATACGATACATCCAAGAAAAAAGCTTGCTTTCGCCTTTAAAATTTTTTAAGTATTGAAATACTTTCACAAAAGTATTTTGCAAAACATCATCAGCATCATCATGATTCAGAACAATGTTTCGAATATGAGAATACAACGGTTTTTGATAATCAGACAAGAGTTTTTGAAACGCTGTATTTTGCGTTTTAGGATCTAATAGTTGTTGTATAAATTCCTTCTCGTCTGTCAAATTTCTTGATTTATTATTAGAATGAATTTCGAACAAAAGGTTTAATTTGCCTTATTTTAGAATTCAGACTGTTCTTCTTCTGGAGTTTTGGCTGGAGTTGTAACAGGTTTTGGTGTAACCGGTTTTTTTACTGCAGGTTTTACCGGTGCAGGTTTTACGGCTGCAGGATCAGCAGGCGATGCTTCTGTTTCGGCTTGGTTTTCAGTTTCGTAAGATTGAATAGGCTCAGTAACGGGAACAATTTTTGGTTTAACTGGATAATATATTTCTGTCACTAATTTTGACGGACTTTTTACATCTAGTTTGCTGAGCGTTAAAATCTCAAGATGCGACCAGCTTAATTCTGGAGTTATTTTTTGATTATTTATAAAAGCAGTTGTTTTTGCCATTGCTTCGTTCAGGTGTGTATAATCGCCTGTCAGAGTCGTTTTTACTGCTTCAAAACCATTTAGCTTCCCGCCTAAAATATCACTTCCTGGAGTTGTGGTAATTTCTTTGTTTGTTGGCAGACAAATAGAGATTTTTGCTAATCCAGTTGTAGTGTTGTAAGTGTGATAAATAATAAAAGGTTTTCCGTTTGTGCCTAAACCATTGGTTTCGCTAAAGTGAATAAGTTTCGGTATTACGATTCTAGCGTTTTTATTAACCTTTTGAATTTCGCTTGTAAAGGTTTGTTTAATATAAGCTGTTTCGACTTTGTTTACAACGCCGTTCACTTTTATATTAAAAGTTTTAGTTTCGTAATCTAAATTTTTGTCAATGTTTGCAAGGCTTTTTTCGTAAATAGTTCCAATTACTTTATCAGACCCTCCGTTTAAGGCAGTGTATATTTTAAACAAAAAGCTCATTGTTCCTTTCGCTTTCCATGTTACTTTTGTTTTTCCGTTCAAAGTATCTTTTAAGGTCCAGTTTACATCAGCTTCTGTTCCATCATATTTCATTTTTTGCTGAATGCTTTCTCCTTCTTTAGTTTTAAGTGTTATTGCATTTCCTGCACCCTCTTCGCCATTCCAATAGTATGAACCACCGCTTCCAATCGTTTTATTTGGATACGTCATTTGAATTGAAGGATCTTCTGCAGACCAAGATTCAAAATCTTCGTAGTTTCTAAAATCATTTAAATAGCTGTAAACAGTAGCTTTTGGCGAATTAATCACTTTGCTTCTTTCGACAGAAAAAATCCCTTTTTGGGTAGCGACAAAAACGGTTAGGGCAACTAAGCTTAATAACGATAAAAGAAATAAATATTTTAGAATCTTCATTGGAGTAGGTTGTTTGGTGTCGTAAAGTTATAAATTTTATTACTAGTCACACTAATAGCTTCAAAAAATAAAAGTATAGTATTTAATTGTATTTTGATCAAAAATATGTTCAAATAAAACGATTTTGAAATGGTTTAATTGTAGTTTTTTGAAATTTATTTTACTTCTAAATACTAAATAATTTTTTGATCTATCGTTTGAAGAAAAATTTAATTACAAATAGTAGTGCTATAAAAAGTAAAAACACAAGCAGTACTTTGTAATTTCCTTTGTAGAAAATTTTATGAAGAGCAAGATCTTTTCGATAGGCGAATATCATAACGATTACAAATGCGATAAAAAAACAGACTGCGAATATTAATTGTCCTTGACTAAACATACTTTAAATTATTTTTCACAAATTTAGAGAATTGTATACGAATAGTTGCTAATTTGCCACCTCATTTAATCAATTAAAATCATGAAGAAACAACTTGATGCAGTGACTGAATTTCATACTGCTTTTAAAATAGGTCACAGCCAAACTCCAATTGCTGATTTGGGTGAAACTAAAAAAATGCTCCGCTATAATTTAATGAAGGAAGAAAATGAAGAATATCTAGAAGCGGTTCAGAATAATGATTTGGTTGAAATTGCCGATGCGCTTGGTGATATGATGTATATTTTGTGCGGTACCATTATCGAACATGGATTGCAAGATAAAATTGAAGCTGTTTTTGATGAAATTCAGCGCAGTAATATGAGTAAATTAGGAGAAGACGGCCAGCCAATTTATCGTGAAGACGGAAAAGTAATGAAAGGCCCGAATTATTTTAAACCTGATTTTTCGAAGCTTTTGTAAAATAAAATTTCAAATTGAATTTACTTATTTTCTAATTCTTTTATCAGTTGCGTTAATTTTTGTTCCTAATAAATAGTGTCAAAAATGACGTTATAAGATTTTTTAAAAGTTGTGTTTATTTCATCTTTTTAATAATGAGCAATTTCAAGAATATCAATCTGAATATTTAAGTAGATTGGATTTTCATTGTCTTCTTCAATCCAGATAGGCGAACATAAATATAATAAGTTATATTTTAAATTTATCATAATGAAAATCTGATAATTTTTATTACAAATAAAAAACCCGATAAAATTAAATTTATCGGGTTTGCTTTTTAATATTGTTTTGGATTATTGAACTTTAACAGTCCATCCATAAGTGTCTTCAGAAAGTTTATTTTGAAGACTTGTCAGTTTTTCTTTTAAGAATGAGGCATATGAGTTCTCAATAGGAGCCATTTCGTAATAAACATCTTGATAAGAGAAACCTTTAATAACACTGATAACTGCAGCAGTTCCAGCTCCAAAAATTTCTTTTAGAGATCCGTTTTTAGCGGCTTCAACTAATTCAGAAACAATCACAGGACGCACTTCTACATCTAATCCTTCTTTTTCTGCCATGGCAATTAAACTTTTTCTGGTAACACCATCTAAAATTCTCTCGCTTGTTGGTGCTGTTAATAAAGTATCATTGATTCTGAAGAAAACATTCATTGTTCCTGCCTCTTCTAGTTTTGTATGTGTTGCATCATCTGTCCAAATAACTTGTTGAAAGCCGTCTTTGTTTGCAAGATTAGTTGGGTAGAATTGGGCAGCGTAGTTTCCAGCCGCTTTTGCAGCACCAATCCCGCCATTTGCAGCTCTACTGTAATGTTCAGCAATAATAACTTTTACTTCACCGCCATAATATGATTTTGCAGGAGAAAGTAAAATCATAAATTTATATTCGTCAGATGGATTTGCAATAACACCAGGACCAGTCGCTATCATAAAAGGGCGAATGTACATACTGCTTCCGTTTCCTCTCTGAATCCATTCTTGATCTATTTTTAATAATTCATTTAAACCTTCCATAAAAATATCTTCTGGAATTTCTGGCATTGCCATACGTACAGCAGAATTGTTAAAACGTTTGTAGTTTTCATCAGGTCTAAACAACCAAACATCATTGTTTTCATCTTTATAAGCTTTCATTCCTTCAAAAATAGCTTGTCCATAATGAAAGACTTTTGATGAAGGATCCATTAAAATCGGTGCATAAGGCTTAATGACCGGAGTCTGCCATTGTCCGTTTTTATAATCACATTCAAATAAATGGTCTGTAAAAACAGCACCAAAGCTTAAGTTTTCGAAGTCTACTCCGCTTATTTTAGACGAAGTGGCTTTTCTGATTTCAATTTTGCTGGTTTGAGTTGTACTCATAATAATGTAAGTTTTTAGGTAATTTTCATCTCAATAGAAAATATCTAAAGTAATGATATAGTATAAAATAGAATTTATTAAATGCAAAATTAAATAAAAATATATAAAATACTTAGTAAAACTGCATTATTTACTGCCTTTAACTGAGATTTATTTATCTTATAATAAACTCAAAAAATAGGCTTTGTTTTATAAAGAATTTATGAAAAAACTGCCGATTTTTAAGGCTTTACGCATTTGTTTTGACTAAATTTGACTCATGAAAAGGCTGAAATGCCAAGACTATCAGACTATAAATTACGAAAAAGTGAAAAGAGAAATAATAAAAACGCTAGATGGTTCTACTACAATTCATTTAGAAGAATGGAATGAAAGTTATCATTCAAAACACGGTGCCATACAAGAAGCAAAACATGTCTTTATAAAAAATGGACTTTCGTTGTTTGAAAATAATCCTGTTTCTGTTCTTGAAATTGGTTTCGGAACCGGATTAAATGCTTTCATCACTTTTTTAGAGTCTGAAGAAAAACAGCAGAAGATTGATTATGTAGGAGTAGAGGCTTATCCTGTAAATGCAGAAGAAGTTTTAGCAATGAATTATGTTGCGGAGTTAAAGGCATTGGAATTTGAGAACATTTTTCAGAAAATGCATAAATCTGAATGGAATAAGAAAACCGAAATTAGCACTCTCTTTTCGTTAACCAAAAGGAAACAATTTTTTGATGAAATAAAAGATTATGAAATTTTTGATTTGATTTACTTTGATGCCTTCGGATATCGCGTTCAGCCGGAGCTTTGGAGTACTGAAATCTTTCAGAAAATGTATAATAGTTTAAAACCAAATGGAGTTTTGGTAACATATGCCGCTCGCGGCGTTGTTAAAAGAAGCATGATTTCAGTTGGCTTTACAGTCGAAAAATTAGCAGGTCCTCCGGGAAAACGTGAGATGTTTCGCGCCTTTAAAAAGGTATAAATTATTAATTTAGAATAATTCTTAATTGATTTATATTTACTAAGAAAACGGTTTCGTTGATAAATATTTTAAAAAAATTAGTTAAAATTAGTCGTTATATGGGTTATTTGTTTAAATTTGGTGCGAGTTTAAAAATATAGATAACCCCCCAAAATCTTATTTTATTATGTCAAAAATGATGTTTGATTACACGAAATCAATACTTGAGAGAGTAAGTTTCGATCCGATACTTTTCTGCAAAGAGTTAGAAAAAGCTATCAAAACGCTGTTACCGTACGAAATGGAACAATTGCAAGAATGGTTATTAAATTTCATTATTGAAAAACCAGAATTAAAACAAAGTTTACTGCTAATTAAAGTATAAAAAAAGGAGCCAATTGGCTCCTTTTTTATTTTTATTTCTTTTGCAGCGGACTAATGATTTGAACATTTTGAAAAACAATTGCTCCTTTTACAACTCCGGCGATTGTAGATCGCAATGCGTCAATGATTTGCATTTTTAATTCGCTTTTTGGGTAAATTAAACTTACCTCACGAGCAGGTTTTGGTTCCTTAAAATTACGCAGTTTCAGCTTATCGGAATCTTTTAAATCCAAGGTGTGCAAGTACGGAAGTAACGTTGTACCAAGGCCTTCATCTGCTAATTTTATAAGTGTTTCAAAACTGCCGCTCTGAATCTGAAAATTGTTTTGATCAATATCCGAACCGTTTTTGCACAAGTTCAGAATTCCGTCTCTAAAACAATGTCCATCTTGTAAAAGTAAAATTTCGTTGATATTTAAATCAGCAACTTCAATTTCTTCTTTTTGAAAACTAGCGTGATGTTCTGGTATATAAGCTACAAATGGCTCAAAATATAAAACAATCTCTTTTATTTTTTCATCTTCTAAAGGGGTAGCAGCAATTGCAGCATCTAAATGACCATTTTTTAATTTTAAGATAATTTCATCTGTGTTTAGTTCCTCAATTAAAAGCTTAACTTTTGGATATTTTTTGATGAAATTATTAAGGAACATTGGTAAAAGCGTTGGCATAATAGTAGGGATAATTCCCAAACGAAATTCTCCTCCAATAAAACCTTTCTGTTGCTCTACAATATCTTTTATTCTGTCGGCTTCATTAACAATGTTTTTGGCTTGATTTACAATCTTCTGGCCAATATCGGTAAGCTGAATAGGTTTTTTGCTTCTGTCGAATATTAATATATTAAGTTCTTCTTCAATTTTTTGAATCTGCATGCTTAATGTCGGCTGTGTTACAAAACATTTTTCAGCAGCGAGTGTAAAATTTTTATGTTCGGCAACAGCTAACACATATTGTAATTGAGTTATCGTCATTTTGATAGTATTTTTTGATGCAAAAATAAGTAAATATAATTTTTTTTTATAACTTTTTTCGAGAACTTCCTTTAGATTTGTAGTAAACTTAGTGTAAAAAAGAAAACCATGAAAACAAATATTTTAGGATTGCCTGTAAAAGAATCAGCATTAGTAGTAAAAGAATTAAATATTTTATTATCCAATTTTCAGGTATATTATCAAAATTTAAGAGGAATTCATTGGAATATCCGCGGAAAGCGTTTCTTTGACCTGCATGTAAAATTTGAAGAATTATATACAGATTCTCAGCTAAAAATAGACATGATAGCCGAAAGAGTTTTGACAATTGGAGGTACTCCTTTGCATACATTTGAAGATTATCTTAAAAACAATAAATTAACTGTTGGCAAAAATATTTCGAATGATGAAAAAGCAGTTCAATTGATTGTTCATTCATTATCTGATTTATTAAAAATTGAAAGAGAAATCTTGAATAAAGCAGCAGAAATTAATGATGAAGGAACAAATTCTATGATGAGTGACTTTATCGCTGAGCAGGAAAAAACAATCTGGATGATGAATGCATGGCTTGAAGAAGAGCTTTAATGTATTGGCTATAAAAGATTTAAAAGCAGAATGATCTCTTTAGATTGTGCTGCTTTTTTGTTATTGTTAAATTTCTATAAAAATCTCTTTGATTTTATTTCTTTAACACTATTTTTGCTCCAATGAAATTAATCGCTCGCATATTATTATTCATATTTATTGCTTTCTTGGCAACGCCTACTGTTGTAACGTTGATGAAGAAAAGCAATGATACTTCTATGTTTTTCAGTTTTTCTGAAGAAGAGCATTCGCATAAAGAACTTAAGGCTGCTGTTTATCCAGCAATACTTCAGCATGAAGTTATATTGCCAGTCTATATTGAAAAAAAGACCATTGTGTCTGAAAATATTGTAAAGTTAGACAATATTTCACCGAGCATATTTGCTCCACCTCCCAACTTGGCATAATACTTCCGATTATTTTGAACTATACTGCATTTAGAATAAGTGCGGTTAATCTTTAATGAATAATTTTTTTAGTATTGTGTTATGACAAAAAAAATCAATCTTTTTGCTAACCTTAAATCTGATTTTGCTTCAGGTTTGGTGGTTTTCTTGGTGGCTCTTCCATTGTGTTTAGGTATTGCAATGGCTTCTGGAGCTCCTTTATTTTCTGGAATTATCGCGGGTGTTATTGGTGGTATAGTAGTAGGATACTTGAGCCAGTCGCATATTAGCGTTTCAGGTCCTGCCGCTGGATTAACAGCAATTATTTTAACCGCTATTAGTGATTTGGGTGCTTTTGATGTGTTTTTGCTGTCTGTTTTTATTGCTGGATTAATTCAATTAGCATTAGGATTTTTAAAAGCCGGAAGTATATCAAATTATTTTCCTACCAATGTAATTGAGGGAATGTTAGCCGGTATCGGAATCATTATCATCTTAAAACAATTGCCTCACGCTTTTGGTTACGATGCAGATTTTGAAGGCGATCAGGCATTCATTCAAAATGACGGAAGCAATTCATTTTCATTTTTATTCGATGTTATCAATCATATAAAATTAGGAGCGGTAGTAATTTCATTAGTTTCACTTGTGATCTTAATTTCTTGGGAAAAAGTACCGTTTTTAAAACGCTTAAAATTAATTCCGGGTGCACTAGTTGCGGTTATTGTTGGAATAGTTTTAAATGAAATTTTTGTTTCTTCAGGAAGTTCATTGGCAATTGCAAAGGACCATTTGGTTTCTCTGCCAGTTCCAAAATCCTTTGAGGAATTAAAATCTATTGTGATTGTCCCAGATTTTACAGCAGTTGCAAATCCGAAAGTTTGGGTAGTTGCCCTTACCATTGCTATTGTAGCTTCTATTGAAACGTTATTGTGTATTGAAGCTTCTGATAGAATGGATGTTCAAAAACGTTATACAGATACAAATGTTGAACTTAGAGCACAAGGTATTGGAAATATTGTAAGTTCACTTTTAGGAGGTTTGCCAATGACATCAGTTGTCGTTCGATCATCTGCTAATAACAATGCAGGTGCAAAATCTAAAATGTCGGCAATTATTCACGGCGTACTTTTGCTGATAAGCGTCTTGGCTATACCAGCAGTTTTAAATAAAATTCCATTAGCAACTCTAGCTACTGTTTTAATTTTAGTTGGATATAAATTAGCCAAACCAGCTACTTTCTTTCATTTTTGGGAAAAAGGAAAATACCAATTCGTGCCTTTTATTGCAACCTTAGTGTTTGTTGTAGCAACAGATTTACTTAAAGGAGTTGCATTAGGAATCATCATCAGTATTATTTTTGTATTAAGAGGTAACTTAAAAAGGGCCTATGTTTTCAAAAAAGAAGAATATGAAGATGGAGATGTAATTCATATCGATTTAGCACAAGAAGTTTCGTTTTTGAATAAAGCCGCAATTAAACAGACTTTGAACGATATTCCAGAAAATTCAAAATTGATTATCAATGCGCATGATACTGAGTATATTGCTCATGATGTTTTAGATTTGATTCGTGAGTTTAAAGAAACGCGGGCTATTGATGCAAATATCAAAGTAAAACTAAAAGGCTTCAAAAAGGCTTACGAGTTAGAAAATACTCCAGATAACAATAATCACGTTTCGATAGAGCATTATTATGATGTAGCAAAGAGAGCATTGGTAAAAAAAGAAATAACAAAAGAAAATTTTTAAACAAATTATATAAATTAAAGGTATTTCTAACGATGATGAAATATCAAAATTTAGGTAACTTTACATGAGTTTCTTTTTGATATCTTTAATCACCTAGTAATATCACTCAAAAAAAATAAAAAATAATGAAAGAGTTTTATAAGCAAATATTAGAAAACAATAAACAGTGGGTTGAACAGTCATTAGCAAAAGACCCTAATTATTTTGCAGATTTAGCTAAAGGACAAACACCGCCATTATTATGGATTGGATGTTCTGACAGCCGTGTTCCGGCAAACGAAATTATTGGAGCTAAGCCAGGAGAAGTTTTTGTTCACAGAAATATTGCCAACATGGTGGTGCACTCTGATATGAATATGTTGAGTGTTCTTGATTATGCTGTTAATGTTTTGAAAGTAAAACACGTTATTGTTTGCGGACACTATGGTTGTGGTGGTGTAAAAGCGGCAATGGGGAATTTATCTGTTGGAATTATCGACAACTGGATTCGTCACATTAAAGATGAATACCGCTTGCATGATAAATATCTAAATTCAATTGAAGATGAAACAGAGCGTTTTAATGCTTTCGTAGAAATCAATGCTAAAGAGCAAGTTTACAATTTAGCTAAAACTTCTATTGTACAAAGTGCTTGGAAAAATGGTCAGGATTTAATGCTTCACGGATGGGTTTACGGTTTAAATTCTGGTTTTGTAACCGATTTAAATGTAACAATTGCTTCGAATGATGAACTTGATGATGTTTACCAGCTGAGTAATCTATAATAAAAAAAAATCGCCTCAAAAGGGCGATTTTTTTTATTCGTTTTCGTCTAAATTTTCATTAAAAGCAGATGGCAATAAGGTTGGAATAAACTTTATTAAAATCGGCAACAGTAAACTTCCGCCGGGAAGCAAAAATATTGTCAGGGACGGAATCGTTTTACAAATATCTAAGAGCTGTTTTTTTACTTTCTTTTTTTCTTTGGCGTCCAGATCTCTGGTTGTAGAATAAGCCAAAAGAATCATTAATTCTTTACTTTGAACTATTTCCTTAACCAGTCTGTTTTTATTTCTTACAATTAGTTTTACGACCGTATGCGTCATCTGATCG
Organism: Flavobacterium sp. KJJ; assembly: GCF_000708595.2. Classification (GTDB taxonomy): domain Bacteria; phylum Bacteroidota; class Bacteroidia; order Flavobacteriales; family Flavobacteriaceae; genus Flavobacterium. The sequence goes on from NZ_JARP01000006.1 coordinate 38,850, forward strand.
TAAAAGTGTTTTACAGGATTAGAATAATTAAAGTATGGAATTTTCTTTTTATGAGTTGTAATAAAAGTATTTGTTGTTGCAATGCTTTTAGCTACAAAAGCATCAGAAACATTCATAGAAGATCCTAATGAATATAGAAAATAAGCTTCTTCATTTTCTACAACACCATCACTCCATAAAGCCATTCCGGCCATATCGATCAAATAATAATGTTCGAGCGTATTTTTGAAATAGTCTAATTGCAAGGTTTCTAAAGTTTCAACCGTAACTTTAGAGAATTTTGAATATCTTATTGAAGCTTCAAAAAGTTTGATTAGTAAATCGTCATGCTGCGATTTTACAGTTTTAGTTTTTAGTGCTAAACCTACAATACCCAAAACAGTTTCTTCAATTCTTTTCAAATATTTATCCGGAATTGCACCGTGTTCTAAATATTGTCTAAAAGCTAAAACATCAATAAACAACAAGGCATTAGTTACTAAATGCGAAAAGTTTTTACTGATAATACTGTCATTCGTCTGTACTCGCTGATCGATTATATTTTCTAAAGAAAATGACGGACTGTCTTTTGGAAGTAAGATTTTGAACAAATTAAATCCTTCAGGATTCATTTGGTTGTAGAATTTTAAAACTTCTGAAATAAAGTTATTAGGTTCAGAACTTCTTTTTTCTAAACAAAAAACATGATATAATGTATTTAGTAAAGCAACTTTAGAGATTTCTGTTTTAAACCATCCTTTGATCGGAATTGGAACTTGAGAATCAATAGAGATAATATGACCGTAAATAAAACCAGTTTCTCTTACTTTATAGTAAAACGAATCTGTAGTCTCAAAAGGAATCGCTTCTGAAAACTTTTGTTCACTAAAAAACTTATCTATCCAGCCTGATGCCGATGGGTTAATCATTAACTTTTATTTGAGGATACAAAGCTAATTTTTTTTTTTATTGTTTTAGTATTCATTTTAAATGAAATAACCACTAGATTTTATAAAAATAGTGGTTATTGCTTTTTTATTTGATGATTCCCGCACAGGCAACTCGGCCTCCTGCATTTCCAGTAGGCTGTGTCGTAAAGTCATCTGTTCCTTGATGCACGATTAAACCTTTTCCTAGAACATCTTTGGTTTCGTCTCCACAGCCAACACACCATTCGTCAGTCGTTAATGTGATGGTTCCGTTTCCTTTTGCATCAGCAGTAAAGTTTCCTATATCACCTTTATGATATTCAGCTGAACCCCATTTTCCGTGTTTTTTAAAAGTAGGATTCCAGTGTCCGCCGGCTGAACTTCCATCTGCAGCAGTACAATCTGATTTTTCATGAATGTGAATTGCATGAACTCCAGGCTGTAAACCTGCCACTTTTGCGACAAAAGTTACTTTTCCATTTTTCTCAGTAAAAGTTGCAGTACCACTAACGGTACTGTTGCTTTTTGGTTCTAAATTAACGGTTAAGGTTTTGGCGTCATTTGATTTTGTATTAGTCTTACAGCCAATAATTAAGGCTGTAATTATAGCGAAAGAAATAATTGCTTTTTTCATATGTATGGCTTTTAAATTAAAGATTAAGTAAATTTAACATAAAAAAACCGATATACTGGAAGCTAAAAGTTAAAAAAAACTAAAACTATTACCCATAATTTAATAGTTTCTTGCCGTGTAAAGACGAAAATATTGCTTAAATTCGTATACATTTTTAACGAAAAATTTCCGAAATACATTTTTCTAATTCATTAATATTTTAATACTTAAAGTTATGATGAAGAAGTTTTTTATCCTTGTTTTTCTAAGTACGATGCTGTTATCTTGTGCTATTCTTAAATGCAAAAAAAGCGATTCAGTTTCTAAGCTTGAAGGAAGCTGGGAACTTAATTATATTACAGGTCCAAGAATTGCTTTTGATGGTTTATATCCAAATAAAAAGCCTGCCATTAATTTCAATATCAAAGAAAATCAAGTTTCAGGAAACAACAGCTGTAATTCGTTTACCGGAAAATTGAGTGTAACTCAAAATAAAATAGATTTTAAGCAACCAATGGGCGTAACAAAAATGATGTGTATGGACGGGCAGGGAGAACAGGTTTTTATGGCTGCACTTCAAAAAATAACATCGTATAATATTACAGATGACGGAAAAACATTAAATCTTATTTCTGGAGATATTGCAATGATGCAATTTACCAAAAAATAGAAATTATTTTAACTCTATTAAATTATAATTTATGAAAACTAAAATATCCATTTTATTAGTGTTAGTATTGCTTTTAAGTTTTCCAGTTTTGGCACAGGAAAAAACAAAAAAAGAACTTAAAGCAGAAAGAGAACTGCAGAAACAAAAAGAAATAGAAGCATTAATTGATTCGAAAAATTTTGTTTTTGAAGCCCAGAAAGCCACACCACAGGGAGGAAGATTTCTTAATTTAGATTACAATACTTATTTTCTAAAATTTAATGAAGTAAAAACAACCTGCGATCTTCCTTTTTTTGGCAGGGCATATAATGTTGCTTATGGCGGAGACGGCGGTATTAAGTTTGAAGGCGTGCCGGAAAATATCAAAATTGAAAAAAATAAGAAAAACTACATTGTTCGAGCTACTGTTAAAGGAAAGAATGATGTATATAATCTTTTATTTTCAATATTTTTTAATGGTAATGCCACGCTTTCAGTAAATAGCAACAACAGAGCTGCGATTTCGTATGACGGTGAAATTGAAGCACCAAAAGCAGAAGAAGTTAAAAAGCAATAAAGAATCAATTTATTTTTTAGAAGATTAACTAATTTAAAATTAAAACTATGAAAAAAGTAATTGTTGTTCTAGTTCTGGCTGTAGCCTCGTTTTCATCATATGCTCAATCTACGTTTAAAGAAGATGTAGAAATTGTGCAAAGTGTTTATGGAAAATCTAAAAGTGATCTGGTAAAAGAATACATGAATCTGTCTGATGCGCAGGCAACGGCTTTTACAAAAGTCTACGAAAATTACGAAGCCGAACGTAAAGCGCTGGGCCAGACAAAGTTTCAATTGATCAATGATTATGCAGCCAATTATAATACGCTTACTGATGCTAAAGCCGATGAACTTGCAAAAGCAACTTTAAAAAACAATATGGCTTATGAAAAGTTATATACCAAAACGTATGGCAAGGCAAAAAAAGCTGTGGGAGCGATAAATGCAGCAAAATTTATTCAATTAGAAGTGTATCTGCAAACTACAATTCGTAATGAAATTCAAAATTCAATTCCATTTATTGGAGAATTAGACAAATCAAAAGTAAAAATTTAGTTTCAGCTTTAATAGAAACGGCTGTCATTGTAAAATGACAGCCGTTTTTATTATTGATCTTCAAGTAATTTATTTTCCTGTTTTTACTTCGTAAATAGCATTAACCATTCCGTTTTTCGGACTGTCTAGTGTCAGTTCCCAAAACATGATACCGCCTAATTTTTTAGACTTCACATATTCTGTTTTTGCTTTTATAGATTTTAGGTCGTCAGATGTTGCAAATGTTTTTGTCCCGGCATTATACCAGTATGGCGCTTGTGCCTTTTCGTCATAAAAATATTTCCAGCCATTAGCTTCTGTATAAGTTGAAGCAAAGTTTTTAAAATCAGCACCTTGAATATGTTCTCCAGGCTGATAAAGACCATTGTTTACGTTTTCTACATTTTTCCATGTTCTAGAATAAAAAGCACCGCCAATAATCAATTTTTCAGCAGGTACTCCGTGTTTTATCAAATAAGTAACAGCTCTGTCTGTAGATTCTTCTTTTGGATTTGTACTATATAAAGGCGTATGATGACCTGTAACTTTAGAATATCCATTTACTAAATCATAGCTCATAATATTAATGCGATTAACTAACGGTGAAACAGTTTTCCAATCAATAGATTCATCTAAATATTTTTGAAAACCACCTGCAGCGAAACTCAATTCGTATTTTTTGCCTAAAGTAGAACGTAATATTTTAATTAATTCAGTAAAGTTAGGTTTGTCAGCTGGTTGAAATAGATGTCCAGGCAGTCCCTCAATTGCCGGATATTCCCAGTCTAAATCTAGACCGTCAACTTTAAAATAATCGCTTACTTCTTTTACTGATTTTGCAAACTTTAATCTTCCTTCTGCAGTTGAAAATGCAGCAGAACAAGGTTCACAGCCTCCCCAGCCACCAAGTGATAATACGATTTTTAATTGTGGATTTTTAGCTTTCAAAGAAACTAAATGCTTAATTGTAATAGAATCTTTTGGAGAATCAACACTTAGTTTTCCTTCTTTTAAGTGGCAGAAACTAAAAATAATTTGATCTAATTTATTGATTTCGTATTCGTCAATTAGTTTCGAATCACCTGTATAATAAGCGATAATGTCCATTTTTTTGTTTTTCTGCGCAAATGTAGCTGTAGAAAATATGCAGCAGAATAAAAGGGTAATTACGGTAATCTGTTTCATTATATGTTTTTTGAAGTTTTAGAACGCTAAATATAAAACATTAGAATTTAAATTTTGCTATCAATCTTGTATCAAAAACGCAATTTTAATAAAGATTTGTGAAATGATTTTTTAAACCATATAAGTTATATAAGAACATAAAAGTAATTTATATCTAATGCCTTTATTTAAATGAACTTATATGGTTCAAAAAAAAGCAAAAAATAAACCCGCACAGTTTCGGACATGTGCGGGTTTAAACAAATTAAAAGCTAAAAACTATTTTTGTATTAGTAGCAGTATTCGTTTTCTGCAACTAATTTAGAAGTAATCGTTTCTCTTAATGCCACTACATTTGGCATGTTTGTGTATTTTGTAAAACGTTTTAATCCCATTAACATCATACGTTGTTCGTCACCTTCAGCAAAAGAAACAATTCCTTCTTTTCCTTTTTGGTTCACGATATCTACAGCTTTGTATAAGTATAATTTTGCCATAGCAATTTGCTCTTGTACTTTAGCTTCTCCTTGATTTTTTGCTAATTTTTCAGTTCTTAAAATAGTACTTTCAGCCATGTAGATTTCGATTAAGATATCAGAAGCTGCCATTAACAATTGTTGATGAGCATCTAAATCTGCACCGTATTTTTGAACAGCACTTCCAGCAACCATTAAGAAAACTTTTTTCAAGTTTGCGATGATTCCTTTTTCTTCAGCAAATAATTCAGAAAAATCTGGAGTATCAAAAGATGGAATTCCCATTAATTCTTCTTGAACTTTCATAGCTGGTCCAAGTAAATCAACGTGACCTTTCATTGCTTTTTTAATCAGCATACCTACAGAAAGCATTCTGTTGATTTCGTTTGTTCCTTCGTAAATACGAGCGATACGGGCATCTCTCCAAGCACTTTCCATTGGAGTATCTTCAGAGAATCCCATTCCACCAAAAATCTGAATTCCTTCGTCAGCACAAGATTGTACGTCTTCAGAAACTGCAACTTTTAAAATAGAACATTCGATAGCGTATTCTTCAACACCTTTTAATTCAGCTTCTTGGTGAGAAGTTCCTTCAGCTTCACGAGCAGCAATTCTGTCCTCGATATCTTTTGCAGCTCTGTAAGAAGCGCTTTCTCCAGCGTAAGCATTCGTTGCCATTTCAGCTAATTTAGAACGGATAGCTCCAAAAGATGAAATTGCAGTGTTAAACTGAATTCTTTCATTAGCATATTTTACTGCATTTGAAGTAACTCTACGTTGTGCGTCTAAACAAGCAGCAGCCAATTTAATACGACCTACGTTCAAGGCATTCATTGCAATTTTGAAACCGTTTCCTCTTTCAGACAACATGTTTTCGACAGGAACTTTTGTATCGTTGAAGAAAACCTGACGAGTAGAAGAAGCACGAATTCCTAATTTATGCTCTTCTTCATTCATAGAAATTCCGTTTGACGGATCATTTTCTACGATGAAACCTGTAATGTTTTTATCATCTCCAATACGAGCAAAAACGATGAAAACGCTGCAGAAACCTGCATTCGAAATCCACATTTTTTGTCCTGTAATTAAATAATGAGTTCCGTCTTCAGATAAAACAGCTTTTGTTTTTCCTGAGTTAGCATCCGATCCTGCGCCTGGTTCTGTTAAGCAATAAGCTCCAAACCATTCTCCAGAAGCCAATTTAGGAACGTATTTTTTCTTTTGCTCTTCTGATCCATAAAGTGTAATTGGCATTGTACCAATTCCTGTATGAGCACCAAAAGCAGTTGAGAACGAACCTGTAGCACCAGAAATGTAATCGCAAACTAACATCGTAGATACAAATCCCATTCCTAATCCGCCGTACTCTTCAGGAACTGCGACTCCAAGAAGTCCAAGTTCACCAGCTTTACGCATAGAAGCTTCTGTATATGCATAATCTTTTTTCTCAAAACGATCTTTATGCGCCCATAATTCTTTGTCTACAAACTCTTTTACAGAGTCACGCATCATTAACTGTTCTTCAGAGAAATCTTCTGGTGTGAAGATGTCCTCGCATTTTGTTTCTTTAACTAAAAACTGACCACCACGAGTCACGTTTTTTTCGATTGTATCTGCCATTTTTATTTTTTTTTAGAGAAAAGAAAATAGAATACAGAAAATAGACTTTTGACCGAACTTATTTTAGCCCGTTTTGAAAACTCATTGTCATTCTTTGAAATTCTTCTATTTTAATTTCTAATTGGTTAAATTGTATTTCGTTTATATATTTTCTATGCTTAGCAATTAATAATTGTGTGATTAGTTCGAATGAAGAACCAAGAGAAATGTCTAGAAAATGACTGAATGATTTATCAGTTCTTGAAGAACCTTCAGCTATATTGCTAGGCATAGAAACAGAACATCTACTTATTTGAGAACTCAGATCGTATCTTTCATGCTTTGGAAACTCGATTAGTAAATCTGAAATTTCATTAGCGATTATAATTCCGAGCTGCCAAATCTTTAAGTTCTTATAATTATGTCTCATGTTTTTTTCGAGTCAAGATAAGAAATTAAAACAAAAAGTAAGATTATTACTATTTTTTTTGCTTTTGGATTATTTTGTTATTTCAAAAACACTTATTTCTTTATTCTCAACAAAAACATCTATTCTCTTTATTCTATATTCTATTTTCTCTTTTTAAAGAACTTCGTAAATCCCAGCACTTCCTTGTCCAGTCCCCACACACATAGAAACAATTCCGTATTTATTTCCTCTGCGTTTCATCTCGTCAAATAACTGAACAGAAAGTTTAGCTCCCGTGCAACCTAGAGGATGACCTAATGCTATAGCTCCTCCGTTTACGTTTACGATATCTGGATTTAAACCTAATTCGCGAATTACAGCCAAAGACTGAGAAGCAAAAGCCTCGTTTAATTCAACTAAGTCAATGTCTTTCAATTCTAAACCAGCTTGTTTCAATGCTTTTGGAATTGCTTTTACTGGACCAATACCCATAATTCTTGGTTCAACACCAGAAGAAGCAAAGTTTACAAGTCTTGCAATTGGTTCAAGATTTAATTCTTTTACCATTTCTTCGCTCATGATTAAAACAAAAGCAGCACCGTCGCTCATTTGAGAAGAGTTACCTGCAGTTACACTTCCGTCAGTAGCAAAAACTGGTTTTAAACCTGCTAATGCAGCAACAGATGTTCCAACTCTTGGTCCTTCGTCTTGTTTTACAACGTATGATTTAGTTTCTTTTTTTCCATTTTCATTGATGAAAGTCTGATCAACCGTAATTGGAACGATTTGTTTATCGAATTTACCTTCTGCCTGAGCTTTCAAAGCTTTCATGTGAGAGTTGTACGCAAACTCATCTTGATCTTCTCTTGAAATTTTATATTGGTTGGCAACCGCTTCAGCCGTTAAACCCATTCCCCAATAGTAATCTTCGTGACCTGCAGCAGCAACTTTATAATCCGGAGTTGGCTTGTAACCTCCCATCGGAATAAAACTCATACTTTCTGCACCACCAGCAATGATACAATCTGCCATTCCTGATTGGATTTTAGCAGTCGCCATTCCGATAGTTTCTAGTCCAGATGCGCAATAACGGTTTACAGTAACTCCGGGAACGTCTTCAACTTTTAATCCCATTAAAGAGATCAAACGTCCAACGTTCAAACCTTGTTCTGCTTCCGGCATGGCATTTCCTACCATAACGTCATCAATACGTTTTTTGTCAAAATCAGGCAGTTCATCCATCATAAACTGAATGGTTTCTGCTGCTAATTCATCAGGTCTTTTAAATCTAAAAACACCTTTTGGAGCTTTTCCAACTGCTGTTCTATATGCTTTTACTATATATGCTGTTTTCATTTATAAAATGTATTAAGATTGGTGTATTAAGTATTAAGACTGCCAATCGATATAGTTATTATTTTTTTAGAGATCTTTGAAGCGCAAAATTCATATTGCTGACTTCTACTAATTCATTTATTATAGTTGATATTTTTTCTTCAGCTATTAATTTCAAACGTTTTGAAATCATTAATTGAGTGATTAATTCATAAGTTGAGCCATTTGCAATTCCTAAAAAATGAGCAAACTCATTATTTGAATTTCTACCAGAGCCTTCTGCTATATTTGAAGGGATGGAGACTGCACATCTTTTTATTTGACTTATTAAGTTAAATTTTTCATCTGATGGTAATTCTGAACAAACTTTATAAACATTTTCAGTTATATCCATTGCTTTCTGCCAGATTTTTAACTTTTCAAACTGATGCATAATTCTTTTTAATCTTAATACTTAATACTCAAATCTTAATACTCAAATACTAGTTTCTCAAAGGTTTTCCTTTAGTTAACATATATTGAATTCTCTCTAACGTCTTACGCTCAGTACAAAGAGATAAGAAAGCTTCGCGTTCGATATCTAATAAATATTGTTCAGATACTAAAGTTGCTTCAGATAAATCACCTCCGGCCATTACGTACGCCAGTTTGTTAGCGATTTTTTTGTCGTGCTCAGAAATGTATTTTCCAGCTTCCATTTGATCCGTTCCAACTAAGAACATTCCAAGTGCTTGTTTTCCTAAAACCTTAACATCAGTTCTTCTGATTGGCTGCGTATAACCCGCTTCTGCTAATAACAATGCATGTTTTTTAGCTTCAGCAATCTGACGATCTTTGTTTACTACAATAACGTCTTTTCCGTGCTGTAAAAGTCCTGTGTCAAAAGCTTCGTAACCAGAAGTAGATACTTTTGCCATAGCGATTGTCAAGAAATACTCTTGAAGAACATTCAATTCCACATCGTTTTTGCGGAATAAATCTGAAGCTCTCAAAGCCATTTCTTTAGATCCACCTCCGCCAGGAAGTACACCAACACCAAATTCAACCAATCCCATATAAGTTTCAGCAGCAGCCACAACTTTATCAGCGTGTAAGCTCATTTCGCATCCACCGCCAAAAGTCATTCCGTGAGGTGCTACTACAACTGGAATTCCAGAGTAACGAACACGCATCATAGTGTCTTGGAACATTTTGATTGCCATATTCAATTCATCGTATTCCTGTTCAACTGCCATCATGAAAATCATTCCGATATTAGCTCCAACAGAGAAATTCGCTGCCTGGTTACCAATAACTAAACCTTGATATTCTTTTTCAGATAAGTCAATTGCTTTATTGATGGCTTGAAGTACATCACCGCCAATTGTATTCATTTTAGACTGGAATTCTAAGTTCAAAATTCCGTCTCCTAAATCCTGAATGATTGCACCGCTGTTGCTCCAAACTTTTTTGCTTTCGCGGATGTTGTTCAAGATAATAAATGAATCTTGCCCAGGAACTTTTACTTGAGATTTTGTTGGAATATTATAGAAATAAGTTGCTCCTTCTTTTACAGAGTAGAAACTTTCGCTTCCAGAAGCCAGCATTTCAGTAACCCATGCAGCAGGAGCCAAACCTTCCGCTTTCATGATTTCGATTCCTTTGGCAACACCAATTGCATCCCAAATTTCGAATGGACCATTTTCCCATCCAAAACCAGCTTTCATGGCATCGTCAATTTTGTATAATTCGTCTGATATTTCAGGAATTCTGTTTGAAACATAAGCAAACATTCCAGCGAAACTCTTACGGTAGAATTCTCCCGCCTTGTCTTTTCCTTTTACTAAAACTTTAAAACGATTGATTGGTTTATCTATAGTTTTTGTAAGTTCAAGTGTAGCAAAATTTGCTTTTTTAGCAGCACGGTACTCTAATGTATCTAAGTCTAAAGAAAGAATGTCTTTATCTACTTTTTTATAAAAACCTTGACCCGTTTTGCTTCCTAACCAATTGTTTTCCATCATTTTGGTAACAAATTCTGGAAGTTTAAACAATTCGTGCTGTTCGTCTGTCGGGCAATTTTCATAAATACCGTTGGCAACGTGTACCAAAGTATCCAATCCAACAACGTCAACAGTACGGAAAGTAGCCGATTTTGGACGACCAATTACCGGACCAGTCAATTTATCAACTTCTTCAATCGTTAATCCCATTTCTTTTACTAAATGGAACAAACTCTGGATTCCGTAAATACCAATTCTGTTTCCAATAAATGCCGGAGTATCTTTAGCAACAACAGAAGTTTTTCCTAAAAATTTAGATCCGTATTCGTTTAAGAAATCCAATACTTCAGTTGAAGTTTTTGGGCCAGGAATGATTTCAAATAATTTTAAGTAACGCGCAGGGTTAAAAAAGTGGGTACCGCAGAAGTGCTGTTGAAAATCTTCACTTCTTCCTTCGCTCATAAAGTGAATTGGAATACCAGAAGTGTTAGAAGTAACCAAAGTTCCCGGTTTACGGAATTTCTCGATTTGTTCAAAAACTAATTTCTTAATGTCCAAACGTTCTACTACAACCTCAATAATCCAGTCTACATTGGCAATTTTTGCGATATCATCAGTCGTATTTCCAGTTGTGATTCGGCTAGCGAATTTTTGACTGTAAATAGGAGAGGGTTTTGATTTTAATGAATTCGCCAAGTGTTCGTTTACCACACGGTTGCGAACAACTTTACTTTCAAGCGTTAATCCTTTTTTAGTTTCAGCTTCTGTCAACTCGCGTGGCACGATGTCAAGTAATAAAACTTCAACACCAATGTTGGCAAAATGACAAGCTATTCCTGAACCCATAATTCCGGATCCAATTACAGCAACTTTTTTAATTGTGCGTTTCATATTTGTTAATTTTATTTTCTATTGGTCAAATATGTTATCGCCTTTTTATTATTTGGTAAAAAATTTACTGTGGGCGATTTCATAATTTGTTACTATTTGTTTTTTTGTATGAGAATTTGAATTGTTTTTTAAAGACTATTCATTTTCCGTATTTTCTGTTTGGGTAAATATATTTTTGTCTTGAATTAATTCGTTTATGATTTCAGAAACTTCAATAAAATGTTTTAGTTTTTCGTCTGAAACATGTTTTCTAACGGTTTCATTAAATTTCAAAACAGTATTTTTAGATAAATCTCTTTTTTCTTTTCCAAATTCGGTCAGGTAAATCAAAACACCGCGTCCGTCAGTTGGGTTTTTTTTGCGAACAATCAAACCTTTGTCTTCCATCGATTTTAATGTTCTTGTCAGGCTTGTAGCTTCCATTCCCATTCTTGGCCCTAAAGCTGTCGACGGAGTTCCTTCTTCTTTGTCTATACTTAAAAGAGCAAATCCGGTCGCCATTGTGGCATCGTATTTTGCAGCTTCTTCGTTATACATTCTTGAAACAGCCTGCCATGTAGCTCTCAAAATATAATCTATTGTTTTGTCTTTCATAGGTAACTATATCGATTTCAAATATAATCAAAAAATACTATGCGTGCATATAATTTTTTAATAAATTTTTTGTTAGTAAAAAAATATCTCTGATTTAGAGCCGTTTAGGTTTAAATTTGAATTGAAATATACTATTCTTTTTTGAGATTTTAACAAAATTAATGTGGTAAATATTCGTTTATGGATTTAAAAGGAGATTTAATTCTGTATAATTCAAAAAATCATTGATTTAATGGAGGATAATTTTTTGGGTTGTGTTTTGAAAAGGGGGTTTTGTAGAATATTTTTCATTTAGTTATGAAAGTTTTTGGTTATAGGATTTCTTACAATCTCTAAAATCTATTTCGATAATGGGTTTTATCTTGGTTTTACGGGAGTGATTTCTGATGCCGAGAGTTCGGGAACCTGTTAGATATTATTTGTTGACTTTTAAATCAAGTGTTTGTACTTGGTTTGAAGTTTTTTTGTTTATATATATTTGAGTAAATTAAAATTATAGAGATTATGGAAAACCGTAAAATAGCTCTTGAAATTTATACCACATTTGATATATAATTCTTAATAGTTATTAATTTATAAATAAAAATAAAATACTTATGAGTAACAGAGGTTCAGAGTGGAGAAAATGGGATTTACATGTTCATACTCCAGAAACTAAGCTTGCAAATAATTTTAAAGAAAATTTTTCTGAGAATTTATGGGATAAGTATTGTGAATTAATTGAAAATTCTGACGTAGAGGTTTTCGGTATTACAGATTATTTTTCCGTAGATAACTATATCAAATTTTGTGAGAAGTTTAAAGTTAAGTTTCCTATTTCAAGAAAGGTTTTTTTTCCAAATGTAGAATTTAGACTAAGTGATAAAAATAAAGATGCTGAACATATTCAGTTTCATATTATTTTCTCTAATAAAAAAGAAACTATTGAAAGGATTATGCCTTTTTTATCAAGATTACCCCTAATTTCTACTGATGATGTAAACTTAACTTCTAAATTTTGCTGCGAAAAAGATTTGTTAGAAGTAACATTTAAAAAAGCAATGGTAAATTTAGATGTTACAGTAGAAAAATTAATGGAAAATTTTTCTCGAGAAGAATATGTTATCATTAGTTTAGCAAGTGGTTATGGTTCCCTTCGACCTGGTAAAAGCGACACAAGAGGTGCTGAATATGCAAAAGAGATTGATAAAAAGTGTAAAGCTTTTTTTGGATCATCGAAAGATACAAGTTTTTATCTCAATAAGATAGATGGTAGAAGTGCTTACAACTTAAAACCTAAACCAGTTTTTAATGGATCAGATGCACATTCTTTCGACAGTTTAAGTGATAAACTTGGAAAAAGATTTATTAAAAAAGATGATGAAGATAATATTTGTGATTATTCTGAAATAACATGGGTAAAAGCAGAAAAAACTTTTGAAGGATTATTACAAGTTTTAAATGAACCTGAAAATAGGATATTTATTGGTAATCATCCTGTTGTTCTAGATAGAATTAATGAGTTTCCAAATAAATATATTAACTCAATTGAAATTGATCAAATTGATCATTATGATGGTAGAGATGGTGTTTGGTTTAAAAAGCAGAAAGCATTTATTAATCCAGAATTAACTGTTGTAATTGGAAATAAAGGTAAAGGTAAAAGTGCAATTACAGATGTCATTGGATTATGTGGAAATTCTCATCGGCAAAGAGATTTTTCTTTTTTAAACAAAAAGAAATTTAGGAAAAAAGATCTCGCTAAAAATTTTGAATCTATATTGCTTTGGTATGATGGAAATGAGAATAGAAAAAATCTAAACGATGAAATAGATGAAAATTCTATTGAAAAAGTAAAATATATACCCCAAAACTTTTTTGAAGATTTATGTAATAATATTGATGATGATAAAGCTTTTAAAAAAGAAATAAACGATGTTGTTTTTAGACATATTGATGAAACAGAAAGACTTAATAAAAATTCGTTTGATGATTTTATTCAGGACAAACAAACAGCCATTTATAATCAAATAAAGCTTATTAAAAATAAAATTTCAGAGCTTAATATTGAAATCATTGATAAACAAAACAAAACCGCTAAAAATCATATTGATAATTTAGTAAGTAACCTTAAAGAAAGAGAAACGGAACTAGAAAATTTAAAAAGAAATGCTCCTGTAAAGAATTATGATGAAAGTTTAATAAGTAATTTAGATAATAATCCTAATTTTAAAAAAGCCAGTGAAATTTCGACAGCTATTTTTGCTTTAAAAGAAGAAGAAAAAGCTTTTTTGGAACGGTTAACGGTTATTAATTCTGATATTTTAAAATTAAACCAGTTGGTTGAAAGGATTAAAAATGAAGAAATATCTATTAATCAATTTATTGATAGTGAAATAGCCGTTTTGAAACAATTCAATATTGATTCCCAAAAAGTTTTTACTCATAAAATAAAATTTGACATTACTGTAATAATGGAAGCCATATTGCTTCTAAAAAATGAAAAACTAAATCTTGAGCTAAATTTAGGAAAAGTAGTTTATGATGAAGCTTTACATTCAAGTTTGAATGTTGAGCAAATTAATTTTGTTTGTAATAAAATAATTAAACTTACTGAAGAACAGCAAACTTTTTTAAGCGGTTTAGAAGGAAATACAAAAGCTTACCAAGAATTTGTCAAGAAGGATAAAGAATGGAAAGAAAAACAAGAAAATTTGCTTGGTGATGAGACGGGTAAAAATTTAAACACAATAAATTATTTCAAAAAAGAGATTCAAAAGTGTGAAAACGATTATGTCAACGATTTGTTAAAAAATAAAGAAGAACGTATTTTTTTATCTTTAGATATTTATAAAAAGAAAAAAGAAATTATTGATATTTATTTAGCATTAAAAAATAATGTTGAAAAAATTATTGATGATAATAGTGATAAAATTAAAGAATATAATATCAATATTGATGCTACGTTTGAAGTAAATAGTTTTATGTCTAATTTTCTTGACTATATTAATAAAAGTATAGCAGGAACATTTTATGGAACCAATGAATCTGAAAAAGTTGTCAAAGAATTAATTAATTCAATAGATATTAATGATGAAGAATCATTTAAAGAATTTTTGGAAGATATTCAATCAAAATTTGAAGATAACGGAGATAAAAACCAGCCTCCATTTAATCAGCTTAAACTAAATAAAGAACCTTTAGAATTTTATGATTTTATTTTTGGACTAGATTTTTTAAAAGAGAAATATGAGTTAAAACTCGATAATAAAAGTATTGAGCAACTTTCACCAGGAGAGCGGGGAGCAGCTCTAATTGTATTTTATTTATTGTTAGATAGTAATGATATTCCTTTAATAATTGATCAGCCAGAGGATAATTTGGATAATCATAGTGTTTATAAAATTTTAGTTCCATTTATAAAAGATGCAAAAAAGAGACGGCAAATCATTATTGTTACTCATAATCCTAATCTTGCTATTGTGTCAGATGCGGAATTAGTTATTCACGTTAATATTGATAAAGAGAATAAAAATACTTTTTCATTTAATTCAGGGGCAATAGAAAACAAGAAAATTAATAATTCGATAGTTGATATTTTAGAGGGAACTGAACCAGCCTTTATTAAAAGAAAAGATAAATATGGATTTTAGTATAAAACAATAAAAGTTAAAGAATAATCACATCACAAATAATATTCTGGACTTTTTTTTAAGCTTCAGTATTACAATCAAAAGAAATAAAAAATAATTTATTTGCCATCTGTAATTAATTTCCTTTCAGACGAATTGTTTTGAGGGAGATTACAAAGAACAGCCAATGTATTTTCAGGAAATCTTCGAGCTTCTAACTTATACAGAGTTTTGCGACGATATCAATTTAAGGTAAAAAATATTGAGATGTTTGAGAACCAGCCGAAATCTGGCAGAAACTTTATTACGATTTTAAGAGAAGCAGAATTAGAGAGCTTGTTTTAATTGTATTTGTTATAAAAAATATACTTTTCAGTATAATTTGTTAAATTATCACAAAATACATTACATTTGTACTTGTAATTAAAAAATAGAATAATACATATGATACTTTCAGTAAAACAAAGTTTTGAACATTTAGCCGGAGATATTTCAGCTGAAATGGCAGGACATTATATGTATTTTTATGAAAATGAAATGTAAGTTTTAGAGTTTAAACTCAACATAAAATATATAAAGCGTCCTTATTTGGGACGCTTTTTTTGTTTAAGGCACTTCTCTCGAAGTCTCGGGACGCTCAGTGTGACAAGAAAAGGGCAACAAAATGATTGAAAACAAACCATAACTAAAAATAATTAAAAAATAATTTGACCAAATGTTTAATGATTAATCAAAATAGGAAAATATAGTCTTGGAAAGTAATTCGATGAGAGCCAGTATTTTGGTATAAAACCTAGATCTGCACTAGTATGCGGACAGGCATTTCTTTGTCTTAATTTTAACTGTAACTATTTGATAGTCAGAAAAATAATCTTAAAAATGATTTGGAAATGTGATTTTTTCTATCCTATCTTTGCCAAACAAAATCGAAACAATGAGTTTCAGAAAACAACAACAACAATTAAAAAAATAAAAATAAAAATGAGTTTTAAATTATACATAAACAACTTAGGATTAGCAGCCGCGACTTCGGACCGTGGATGGATTACTATGTCGGTGCATCAATATAAGCAATAGGATAAATTATATCGTATTTGTTATGAAGCACCTTTAATCGGGTGCTTTTTTTGTTTAGGTGCAAAAGTTCAGAGATAAGATTTGAATAATTAAAGAATTACAGATGAAAAAGATAAGCACATTGTTTGCTAAAGCAGCAACTATTTTAGCGAGAGCAATAAATAAACTAAATGCAGAAAACGTATCGCTAATAAGCGGAGAAATAATAGCCAGCAGAAAATTTGATGTTCAATCTTCAGCCATTAGCGATGGAAAATTATACAAAAAATTTTGCGCCAAAAACGAAGATACAATTGCGGCGAATGAGCGTTCGTGTCAGGAAGCAACTTTAAAAAATAAAATTAATAAAACATACGAATTACACGGAGTGAAAGAGCGAATACCTAATTATCAGAATTATGGTGTTTTACTGAAATTCCCAAGAATTCTTAAAAAAATATACGACCATGAGCAATATATTAAAAGAATACAAAAAAGCGATTAAAATTAAATATGAAATAGAAAAACAAGGCAAATACTTCGATTATTTGTACAGTCCTTCTCGTGCAAAACTGCGTGATTTGTGCTGGCTTATTTTCGAGAATAATCCAACTCAGGATGACTTAAATGTTTTTAGAAATTTATTTTCTTTGGATTTTGATCATAGCAAAAAGAATAAGTTTAAGGAACAAAAAGATAAGTTCAGACCTATTGAAACGTTCTTTAAAGGCGAAACAGATCCAACAAATATTGATGCAATAAATATGGCAGCAATTATGGTGGATTTTGAGCCGCGTCCTTTTAAAAAGTTTTATGATACCTATAAAATGGAAGGTGCAAAAGAGATTGAAAGTACTGGAAAAAAGAACGCGATCACGCATCATTCTAAACGGAGAAAATATCTATCTAAATTTTACAGCTATTTTTTCTAAAAATAGATTAGAACACATTACGATGTAAGACAGCGAGCGCGTTGTCCAATTGAAGTAAATCTTCATAAATAAAAAGGCTGTCTTATAAAGACAGCCTTTTCTTGGTTAAATTATTTTGATTCTTAATTCTGATTATAGATTTTAGCGTAAAGATCTTTGTAAATTTCTTTGATGATCTTACGTTTTAATTTTAGCGTAGGAGTAAGCTGTCCGCCGTCGATAGACCAAACATCTGGAGTCAGCTCAAAACGTTTGATTTTTTCCCAGTGACCAAATTTCTCATTAATGCTTTCAACTTCTTCATCGATGCGCTTAATTACATCTGGATTTTCGCTGATTTCTTTGTCAGTGCTTCCTAAAGTAATTTTATGAAGTTTTGCCCATTCTTTTACAAATTCAAAATTGGGCTGGATAAAAGCGGCCGGCATTTTTTCGCCTTCGCCAATAACCATAATCTGCTCGATAAAACGAGATTGCTTCATGGCATTTTCAATTAACTGAGGTGCAATGTATTTACCTCCAGAAGTCTTGAACATTTCTTTCTTGCGATCCGTAATTTTCAAGAAACCTTCGCTGTCAATTTCTCCAATATCTCCAGTGTGGAAATATCCGTCTTGCAAAGCTTCGGCTGTTTTTTCAGGATCTTTAAAGTAACCTAACATAACGTTTGGTCCTTTGCATAAAATTTCACCATCTTGGGCAATTTTTACTTCTACGTTGCGAATTACTTTACCAACAGTTCCAATTTTAAAACCTTTGTTTCTTTCATCGTTTACGGCAATTACCGGTGAAGTTTCAGATAAACCGTAACCTTCCATAACCGGAATCTCTGCAGCAGCAAAAACTCTTGTTAAACGTGGCTGTAAAGCAGCACTTCCAGAAACCATTAAATCTAAATTTCCTCCCAAACCTTCTTTCCATTTGCTGAAAATAAGTTTACGGGCGATTTTTAATTGAAATTCATACCAGAAACCATTGGCTCCGTACGGTTCGTATTTTAAACCTAAATCAATAGCCCAGAAAAATAGTTTTTTCTTGATACCAGTTAATTCAGATCCTTTTGCGTAAATTTTATCGTAAACTTTTTCTAAAAGTCGCGGAACTGCAGTAATCACAGTTGGTCGAACTTCTTTTAAGTTATCACTAATTTTATCAATTGATTCTCCAAAATAAACCGAAACACCATAATATTGATAGATGTACAAAATCATTCTTTCAAAAATATGGCAGATAGGCAAGAAGCTCAAAGCAGTGCTTTTTCCCGCATCAAACGGAATTCTAGGTGCACTGTCTAAAACATTCGATACAATATTTTTGTGCGAAAGCATAACGCCTTTTGGCTTTCCTGTTGTTCCAGAAGTATAAATAATCGTTGCTAAATCATCCGTCTGAATGCTGTTTTTTCTAGCTTCAACTTCGTTTTGATTGCTTTCGTCTTCACCAAGTGTCAATAAATCTGTCCAATGTTTGCAGCCTGCAATTTCATTAAAAGAATAAACTTCTTTTAAAGTCGGTACGTTAGCTTGAATCAGTCTTACTTTTTGAAGTACTTCTTCATCAGACACAAAGCAGTAAATACTGCCGCTGTGATTTAATATATATTCGTAATCTTCTTCAGAAATTGTTGGGTAAATAGGCACGTTTTGAGCACCTGTCTGCAGGATACCAATATCCATGATATTCCATTCAGTACGATTGTTTGAAGTAATTACTGCAATTTTATCATCTTTCTGAATGCCCATGCGTAATAATGCTCTAGAAACAGCATTTGCTTTTGCAATATATTCCTGGCTAGATGTTTTTTCCCAGACTCCATTTTTTTTGGTCGCTAAAGCAACCGGAAGGTTATAAGTTTCTTGTTGATAATAGGGAAAATCAAAAAGGCGTGTGATTGAAACCATGTTTAATATATTGAATTTTATCGCAAATTAAATAAAAAATAGGTATAATTTTTAATTTTATGGAATTTTATAGGAAAAATTATAGGTACTATTGAAAATCAACGAAAACGTTTTCTTTTTTGTAGTAAATTTTCCAAAAAACCGATAAAAATTTAATTAGTTCTTATTTTTTAAATAGGCTATTGCACGTTGTAATCCACATATTCTTTTACTCTTTCTCCCATCAAGAACATTTTTTTCTTAGTGAAGTGAATAGAAAATTGAGAATAAATCCATGCATCGCTGTCATTTGGTCTGTACCAAAATGTATAAGATGCACTATTGAAGCCTTCTTTAAAGATTGGCACTCCTTCATCAGTACATTCAATTCCCCAGTTGATTTTCTTTTTGCTTAAATCAGCTGATTGAATAACTCCGGTTCCATCAGGATTCAATAAAGTAAAAGGTTCTTTTACGCCTGCAGGGATATAAGTTCCCGGAATAGGATAACCAATGGTTGTAGTAATATAATGATCACGTCCGTTATAAGAGATTTGATCTACCTGAACTTGCGAATGTGATTTTGCACCAATAAAAAATAATGCAATAAATAAGTAATGTATTGATTTCATTCTATGTAGGTTTAAGTGTTTTTGGGGTTTTAAAAAAAATCAGTGGCAAGATTTTTTTGCGAATATAGTTCAAATTTCATTAGAAAAATGAATCCCAATTACAAGAATGAAATTTTTTATTTTTTAAAAGATTACTCCGTTGAAAATTGATTTTCTAATAATTTTTCTTTAAAATCTGACTTGAAAGTATAAGCAAACGTAATCATCAGCGCACGCGTATCTGATTTATTAGTTCTATTATTACTAAACAATAAAGTATTGTTTTTGTAACCGCTTTCGAGCGTATTAAACAGATCCGTAACAACTAATCCTAAACGTGCATTTCCACTTCCAAGTTTTTGCTGAAAACCCATATCTAGGTTGTAAATCGGAATTCTTTTTCCTTGTGGTGTTGCCAAAGCCGAGTTGTAGTTTCCAATAAGCTGGAGTTTACCGCCTTTCCAGGGAGCAAAATTGTTTATGATTTTTCCGTACCAGCTAAAAGCATTGCGAACAACATCTTGTGCAAGATTAGAGGCATCGATGTTTTGCTGAAAAGCAGTTAAGCTGATATTTGCATCATAAAAACCAATTGGCTTTAGACTGAAAATAGTTTCTAATCCGTAAGTTACAGTGCTTCCAATGTTTTTTGGCATCAGCAAAACAACTCCATTATCTTGAAGTGTCGCATATTGCTTGATGGTATTTGAAGCATTTCGATAAAAAACATTTGTAGAAAACGAATAGTTAGACCAATCTTTATTATAGCTTATTTCGCCAATGTGAATAATTTCTGGTTTTAAATACGGATTTCCGCTATGTGGATTCAATGCATCTGTAATATCCATAAAAGGATTCAGATCATCTAAATCCGGACGATTGATGCGTTTGCTGTACCCAATTTTTACAAATTCATCTTGTTTTAAATTCAATTGCAATGATGCTGATGGAAAAAGTTTAAAATAATCGTTGTTAAAACGATCACTATTATTTTGTGTGGCTCCATTGTTCGAAACATTTTCTGCACGCAGGCCTAAATTGTATTTCCATTTCGGATTTTCTTTATCGCCTATAAATGAATTCAACATACCGTAAGCAGCATTTATTTGCTCGTTGTATTTAAAAATATTGCTTGCTAACGGATTTATAACATATTCTCCATTAACCAGATCAGCGCTTTCAAAATCCGAATTAAAAAAGCGGAACGTTCCTTTATAACCTGTTTCTATAATTGACTTTTCAGAAACCGGAAAAGTATAGTTTACAATAGCGTTTGAAATATTTTCATGTTCATAATTATGTGTTCGCTGCAAGAGAACTTCGTCGATCTGCTGTTGATATTCGTCGTAATTATAAGTGTCAATATTGGTGTTTTCTCTGTGTTTATTGAATGAAGAAGTAATACTCGCATTTAGATTTTTTCGATCATCATCAAATTTTTTGTCATAATTAAAAGCCAGTTCACCAACTTTTGAGCGTTCCAGCTCTAATGAATGTCTTTTGGTACTAGAGAAAAAATCATTTGCACTAGTATTAACCTGCGTATATAAAGTTTCATCATTATCTTGACTTTCCATATTTCCTAAAGCTTCAAATGAAAAAGTGTTTTTTTCGTTTGGAGAAAAATCAATATTCAATTTCAAATTCTGAAGTCCTTCCTTTCGTTCATCGTTTCTGTTTTGATGAATAAAATGCTCGTCATCAATAAAATAATTAGTTCTGTCTGAATTTATTTTTTTGGTTCGTCCAGCAAAACGATTGTCATAACCTAAACCAAAATTCCATTTTTCTGTTTTTTGATTTAGTAAAACAGAACTGTTTATCCTTCCTTTGGCACCAAAACCGCCTCCTAAAACCACTGCGCCATTTAGTCCATTTTGGTTGTTTTTCTTTAATTTTATATTAATGACGCCACTTTCAGCATTAGCATCATATTTTGCCGTTGGATTGCTTATTATTTCAATACTTTCGATACTGCTTGCTGCAATCTGATCCATATTTGAAATCGCAGAATTTTTTCCGTTAATCAAAATCAAAGGTGATTTTCCTCTCATGGTAATACCGCCTTCAGCATCTACAGCAACGGTCGGAATACTTTTTAGCATATCGGTAGCCGTTCCGCCTGATTGCGAGATATTTGAAACGGCATTAAAAATAAAACCCTCGTCTGTTTTCTGAATTTGTTTTTTTTGAGAATGTACCACAACATCATTCAGCAAATTGGTGTCATTTTGTAAAATAATTGTTCCGATGGAAATTGGAGCACTTTCAATTTTTACTTTTTTTCTAACTGTTTTAAATCCGATTAATTTGAATTGTAATTGATAATCACCAGAAGCTATATTTTCTAAAACAAAATTCCCTGAAGCATCCGTTACGGCATATTGGGCAACTTTAGTCGAATCGATGCTGTTTTTTAAAAGGACATCGACAAATTCTACGGCTAGTTTTCCGTCGGTAACATTTCCTTTTATAACAGCTGTTTTTTGTCCAAAAGAAAATGGGCTGATAGTGAATAAGAGAATCAGAAATAAGAATTGATGCGTCCGTTTTTTCATAAGACAAAGATATTTATCCGAATAAATAGAGCTTCTTAAACTTCCTTAAGATAGTATTAAGTTAGCCTTAGCTAAGATTAAATTTCTATTAACAGATAAGATATCAAATAAAAAAAAGGTCTTTTTCCCCTATAAAAAACAGGAAAAACCATTGCCGTTTTGACAAGCAGTACTATTAATTTTATCTTATTAAAATGCGAAAGCCGAAAAGCAAACGAGTAGGCATTATTTAAAATCTAAAGAATATGGAAACTGCTTTTTTCTTAGCAATGGGATGGTGTGGGACCAAATACCCAGGCTGGTGGAGACGCTTTTGGAAAAACCCACCGCCACCGCCAGATCCGGAACCTTGGTGGACTGTTGCATTAATTGGTATTGGACTAGTTGCGGGAGTTGCCGGCGGCACATTATTTAGCAACGCAATACTTGACAGCCGATTTTTTGCTGGTCAAAATGCTATTGCTTCAGGTTTATTTGCCTTTGGTGCTGCTAATATTGCAACAGGTATTGCCTCAGCGTTTAAAAACTAAAAAAAAATGCCTCGACTTAAGTATAGTGTCGAGGCATTTTTTTATATAATGAAACTAAAATTTAGTTTTTCTCAATCCATTTTCTGGCATTAACAAACGCTTCATGCCAAGGCGAAACCTCGTCGTTTCTGTCTTTTGGATAATACGCCCAGTTCCATTGGAAAGTTGAACGCTCAATATGAGGCATCATAACCAAATGTCTTCCGGTTTTATCACACATCATTGCGGTGTTGTAATCAGAACCGTTAGGGTTTGCAGGATAACCTTCGTAAGCATATTTAGAAACAATGTTGTAGTTTTCTTCCCCAAGAGGCAAATTGAATTTTCCTTCTCCGTGAGAAACCCAAACTCCTAAAGTACTTCCAGCCAATGTCGATAACATAACCGAATTGTTTTCCTGAACTTTTACAGAAGTAAAGATACTTTCGTGTTTCTGACTTTCGTTATGCAGCATTTTTCCGTGAACTTCGTGTTCTGGATTAATCACTTCCAATTCCATAAACAACTGACAGCCGTTACAGATTCCGACAGATAAAGTGTCTTCTCTTTTGAAGAAATTATCTAAAGCTGTTTTTGCTTTTTCGTTGTATAAGAAAGCTCCAGCCCAACCTTTAGCAGAACCTAAAACATCTGAATTAGAGAATCCTCCAACAGCTCCGATGAACTGAATGTCTTCTAAAGTTTCACGTCCAGAAATTAAATCCGTCATGTGAACGTCTTTTACATCAAAGCCAGCTAAGTACATTGCATTTGCCATTTCACGTTCAGAATTACTTCCTTTTTCACGAATAATAGCTGCTTTTGGTCTTGGTTTAGAATTGTCTATTTCTGGTTTTTTTCCTGTAAAGTGAGCAGGGAAATTATAATTTAAAACCTGATTTTTATAGTTTTCAAAACGTGCTTGAGCTCTTCCGTTTTTAGATTGTTTTTGGTCTAATAAATAAGAAGTCTCGAACCAGATATCTCTGTATTTTTTAATGTCTAAAGTCCATTCCGAAGCTTCGGAACCAACTTCCAGAGTTTCTGTAGAAGTTACAGATCCAATTTTGAAAAATTCGATATTGTTGGCGTTTAATTTAGCTTCAACAGCTGCATCTTCTTTTGCTTGGAAAACAATTCCGATGTTTTCAGCGAAAAGGATTTTTAATAAGTCTTTTTCCGCGAATGCTGATAAATCAATTTTAGCTCCCAAATTAACATCAGCAAAACATAATTCTAAAAGTGTAGTGATTAAACCACCGCTTCCGATATCGTGACCTGCTAAAATCTGGCTTTCGCCGATTAATTCCTGGATTGTATTAAAAGCATTTTTAAAGAAAGAAGCGTCTTTTATAGTAGAAGTTTCGTTTCCAATTGTATTTCTGATTTGTGCAAAAGATGAACCTCCTAATTTGAAATCATCTTGGGACAAATTAATATAATAAATAGAATCTCCCTCTTTTTGTAAAACAGGCTCAACTACTTTTCTAATATCGGTACAGTTTCCTCCAGCCGAAATAATAACCGTTCCCGGCGCGATTACTTCGTCGTTTGGATATTTTTGTTTCATCGAAAGTGAATCTTTTCCTGTCGGAATATTGATTCCCAATTCGATAGCGAAATCTGAACAACCTTCAACAGCAGCATATAAACGAGCGTCTTCGCCTTCGTTTTTACAAGCCCACATCCAGTTTGCAGAAAGTGAAATTCCTTTCAATCCGTCTTTAATTGGTGCCCAGATAATGTTTGATAATGATTCAGCAATGGCATTTCTGCTTCCTGCAACCGGATCAATCAAAGCTGCAATAGGAGCGTGCCCAATAGAAGTTGCAATTCCTTCTTTACCTAAATAATCCAAAGCCATAACGCCGACATTATTCAAAGGCAATTGTAACGGACCTGCATTTTGCTGTTTTGCCACTTTTCCACCCACACAACGGTCCACTTTATTGGTTAACCAGTCTTTTGAGGCAACAGCTTCTAAACGTAAAACGTCTTTTAAATAACTTTCGAAATCATTTGCTGAATACGAAACGTCAGCATATTTTCTATCAATAGTTTTATCTGTCATAACCGTTTTTGGAGAACTTCCGAAGAAATCTTCTAAAGCATAATCCATCGGTTTTGAACCATTTGAGTGTGATTGAAAAGTAAAACGGTGATCTCCCGTTACATCTCCAACCTGATATATTGGCGAACGCTCTCTGTCGGCAATTCTTTGTAAAATATCAATATCTTTTTGACCAATAACCAATCCCATTCTTTCCTGAGATTCGTTACCAATAATTTCTTTTGCAGAAAGTGTCGGATCTCCAACTGGTAATTTATCTAAATCGATCAAACCTCCAGTTTCTTCAACCAATTCCGAAAGACAGTTTAAGTGTCCACCTGCACCGTGATCGTGAATCGAAACAATTGGGTTATTGTCGCTTTCTACTAAACCACGAATGGCATTAGCAGCACGTTTTTGCATTTCAGGATTTGAACGCTGAATGGCATTCAACTCGATTCCTGAACCGAAAGCTCCTGTATCTGCAGAAGAAACCGCAGCTCCGCCCATCCCGATTCTATAATTTTCTCCACCAAGAATTACGATTTTATCGCCTTCTTGCGGTTTCTTTTTAATTGCCTGATCTAATTTTCCGTAACCAATTCCGCCCGCTTGCATGATTACTTTATCGTAACCAATTTTACGGTCGTTTTCTGAATGTTCGAAGGTTAAAACTGAACCTGTAATAAGCGGCTGTCCGAATTTATTCCCGAAATCAGAAGCTCCGTTTGAAGCTTTGATTAAAATGTCCATTGGCGTTTGGTACAGCCATTTTCTTTCTTCAACAGCGTTTTCCCATTTTCTGTCGTCTTTCAAACGAGAATATGAAGTCATGTAAACTGCAGTCCCTGCCAATGGCAAAGAACCTTGTCCACCTGCTAAACGGTCACGAATTTCTCCTCCAGATCCTGTTGCAGCTCCGTTGAAAGGCTCAACTGTTGTTGGAAAATTATGTGTTTCTGCTTTTAAAGATAAAACCGAATCAAATTCTTTTATCTCATAATAATCAGGTTTATCTGCCGATTTTGGTGCAAACTGCTGCACTTTTGGTCCTTTTACAAAAGCAACGTTGTCTTTGTAAGCAGACACGATATCGTTAGGATTTTCTTGGGATGTTTTTTTGATCAATTTGAAAAGAGAAGTCTCTTTTTCTTCACCGTCAATAACAAAAGTTCCGTTGAAAATTTTGTGACGACAGTGTTCTGAATTAGCTTGAGAGAAAGCAAAAATTTCAGAATCAGTTAGTTTTCTTCCTAGTTTTACAGCAACATTGTCTAAGTAATCAACTTCTTCCTGGCTTAAAGCCAAACCTTCTACTTTATTATATGTTGCAATATCATCGATTTCCAAAATAGGTTCTGGCTGAACATTAATGGTGAAAATCTCCTGATCTAATTGATTGAATTTTTGAAAAAGCATCGGATCAAAATCAGTAAAGTCTTCCGTTGCCGGATGAAATTCTTCAATTCTGATAATGCCCGGAATACCCATATTTTGAGTGATTTCTACAGCATTTGTACTCCAAGGTGTGATCATAGTGGCGCGTGGACCAACAAAAAAATCCGACAGCGCGGATTTTTCGATCTTATTAGAGTTGGCAAAAAGCCAGTTTAGTTTTGAAATGTCTTGAGCCGAAATTTCGTTTTGCGTTTGTACGGCAAAAACAGTTTTGCTTTGGTTTTCAAAGAAATGGATCATTGTGATGTGTAGTTTGTTGTATTGAAGGTGCAAATTTAGTGTAAATAAATAGCAAGCGCAAATTTGAAAACAAACTCTTTTGAACTTTTTGCCACAAAGGCGAGAAGGCGCAAAGTTTTTTTGTTTCTCGCAGATTTGGCAGATCAAGCAGATTTATTTTAGATTATTAAATCGGCGTAAATCTTTAGTTAGTTTTGTATATGCCTTATCTGCAAAATCTGCGAGAAAAATTAAATTCTAAAACTAAATAAAACAAAAAAAGCGACAAAATTTGTCGCTTTTAAATAAAGTAAGATGTAATTTAATTGATAATTATCTTTTTAGCTACTGTTTTTGAATCGGTCGAAATTATAACCACATAAATTCCTTTTGCAAGATAACTTACCGATACTGTTGTATCTGTAGTATTTTGTTTTTTGAAAACAGTTTGACCTGCAAAAGAAAGAATTTCGATTGAATATGGAGAAGCCGAATTACCTAAGCCGACATTAAAATTTCCGTCAGAAGGATTTGGATAAAGTATAATTTCATCTGAAATTTCTACCACCTCTTCTTCAATAGGCTGCGCCATTTTGCTAGCCAGATTATTACAAGTATCTGTGGTATACGAATCCCATTGTGAGCTCAAATTGAAAGTTGTGGTTGGAGAGGTTACAGTTGATTTTCTTCTTAAAGTGACATCAGCAGCAAAATTTGCTGTTCCGCCACTAAAAGTTCCGATGATGTCAATTAGAACTCCATTTTTAAATAAACCTACAGCGTCATTTCCATTAAAAGTCAATTCGGTTGCCGTTGTTGAGATGTTGGCAGCACTTGTAGAAAAACAGGTTGATGAAATAGAACTGTTTACAATTACAAACTTACTTCCTGTTGTTAATGTTCCTGTTAAAGCCAAACCTGTGCTCCAAGAACCTGCACCATTAGTTTGTTTTTTGATCGTATAAGCAGCTAAACTAACTGAACTTCCGGTATTGTTGGCGATTTCCAATGCTTTGTTGTTTCCAGAACCTTCAATATATTCAGAGAAAAGCAAATCGGTTGCTGTTCCGGTGCCACTGCTGTTGGTTGTAACGGCAATGATATTGCTTGATGCAGAAGCATTTCCGGCAGCGTCTTTTGCTTTTACATAAATAGAATAACTTGTTGAGGCGGTTAAACCTGTAATTGTTGCTGTTAAACCAGAAACGGTTGTTTTTAATACACTGTTAGCGTACACATCATAACCTGTAACGGCAACGTTATCTGTAGAGGCACTCCACGAAAGTGTAATAGAAGTTGCTGTTTTTGTTGTTGAAGCCAAACTCGCAGGAGCACTCGGCGCTTGAGTATCTCCAGAAGATGTTCCGCCCCAAATTTGAGTTACATATTCTGGATGATCGATATACGGATTTCTATTGCCTTGACGTGCATAAATAGCATTGTTTCTCGCTATTTCTCTAGCGCTAACAGGATCTTGTGCGTTCCATGCTAACAGAACATTTAAGAAAGCAGTTGTAAAAACTTTATTGCTTGAACCATCAAACATGGCATATGAATAGCCGGAAACGGTATTTTCGTAGCGCGTTGCAAAATAGAAATACATTCTCGCAATGTCGCCTTTAAAAGCATTTACCGGTTCAAAAACAGTTCCTGAATATCCGGATACTGAACTTGATCCCAATTTGCTTCCGTTTTGAGAAGTATACGTTGCAGTACTCACAGTTCCGTGCGGGTAATTAGAACGCATTCCGTTTACTTTTCCGTCTGTTGGTGTTATAAAATGTGCATCGGCAACCATTGGTGACTGCTCATTAAAGACCGATTGCGGAATAATGTGTTCTCTGTTGTAGCAATCGCCTTCTACAGAATAATTTCCGCATCGCTGTGTAGTTCCTGTACTGTAATTGTAAGGATCTGTTCCTGACGGATTTTCAGAATACATGTCTAAAACTGTTCCGTCATTTTCATAGAAATTATCAACATCAGACGTTTGGTAGGTTGTATACAAGCCGGCATAACCATTATCAGTATGCCCTTTTATAATGTTGTACAATTGCGTTTTTAAAGTGTAACCCGTTCCGGTTGCAGTGGTGTAATAACCAGAAGGAATTTGAGCAAAACCAGCTGTAACAAATACCAATAAAAGTAAAAAGTAGTTTTTTTTCATAGTCAATAGTTTAAGATTTGGTTAGAAATATAATTTTAATAATCTGATTTTTAGAAGTTTAAAATTAGTATTGTCAAATCTACTACTTTTATGTATACGATACGTTAAGTGATGTTTAATTTTAGATATATTTTCTTACGGATGTTTTTTGTTGCCACAAAGGCGCTAAGACGCAAAGATTTATTTTAACAATAATTACGGGCTATTTGTCATTTCGATCCCGAAGCCTCGGGATCGAAATGACAAGATTGTGAGTAAGAAACTTTGCGCCTTAGAGACTTTGTGGAAAAATTTTTATTTCGGAAAATCTTGACTCTGATAAGCGCCCAAATCCGGAGGAGAAGTTCTCGTAATGCCTAAAATATCCAGCGGCATTATATATGCCTGATTCCCTTTCGCGAAAGCGGCAGAAGTTTTATCAATATTGAATTGATTTTTAGCAACATTATAAAACTTCGGATTTTCGTTTAGAATAATCTGATTGTAATGTTGTGTATCTGTTTTAAATTGATAATCAGCATTTGTTGTTGAACCGCTAAATTTCAGCAAACAATTGTTTAATTGATATAAAAATGCGGTATTTGCATTTTTGCTTAAATTGAATTCATTGGTATTCGAACCGTAAATAATACAATTATTAAAAGTGGCTTGAGTAAGCGGATTTGTTTCTGGTGCTGCGCCGGCCAAACTATTGCTTAAATTGACTGCAAAATGTGAACTGTTTTGCCAATTGTTGTTGAAAGTACAATGCGTAAAACTATAATTGCCTCCATAAACACAGGACAAACTTGCCAAGCCAGAATAATTGATAACTATATTTTCACCAGAAATACGGGCATTTTGAGCTAAGATTCCATATTCTGCACAATTGTAAATCTGTGTATTTTTGATTGTCAAAGTCGTTGCATCCTGATTTTTTATATTTAATCCAGTTATAGCATTTTTGAGCGTTAAATGATTGATTGTGTTATTTGTACTTCCGTCAGCTAAAATAACTGAATTCCACTGACCAGGAATAGCATCATAAAGAGATTCTAATCTGTCACCTTCAAAAATTACTTCATTTTCTAATTCTTTAGTAGTAGAAACTGTTCCATTAATTTGAAGTGAGGCCTTATTATCTACAAAAAGCCCGGAATTAGCATGGAAAAATACGCGTGAACCTGCTTCAAAAGTTACGGTTTTATTTTGAGGAACTCCTGCGTATCCGTAAATTACATAAGGTTTTTGTTTGGTAAAAAGTAATTCGTTTCCGTTTACGGCGTCATTTTCATCCAAATAAAATCCGTCAACATCTTTGCCGTCAATTTTGATTTTTTCTTTAGTTCCGTCAGCATTTTGCTTTGGATATAAAAAAACCGCATCCTGAATTAAAGTTACTAAAGCGACTTGCTGTAAATTAGCTCCGCTGTCAAACTGAATTTCGTCTGTGTATAAAAAATCTGCAGGATTGGCGTCTGTAATATCGGCGGTCGTTTCTATAAAAATATACAAACTGTCTTTTGCCAAAAGCGTAACATCTTTAAAGATTTTTCCATTGTTGCCACTCATTCCGTCTACCGTCATTCGGTATTTAGAATTCAGTCCTTTTTTTAATTGTACAATCGGAATCGAAATGTCATTTTTGCTTTTGTTGTACACTTTAAGCTGATAGGTACTTGAACCTATGTTTTTAAAAACAGTATCCAAATAAACGGTATCTTTTGAAAACTTTAAATCTCCAGAACTGGCGACAGTATCAAAATCAGTTCGGCAAGAACTGAAAGCTAAAAGTAAACCGATAATGAAGAGTACAAAATAATGACGCATTTGAATAAGTTTTTTTGCCACAGATTAAAGAATTAAAAAAAATTTCTCGTACCGGAATAATCTTAAATCTGTAAAAATCTGTGAAATCTCTGGCTAGAAAAAATTAGTTTCACCAAAGATAGAGATTGATTGTTTTTGTAAAAATAACAAAAAACTTACATGTTTTTAAGTTGATTTTTAATTTAGAATTCGATTTTCCAATTTGTATCTCATCTTTTCTTTAATTTTACGATTTTAAAGCCTAATTTAATGAATTATACAAAAGAGCAAATCTTAGCGCGTTGCAATGAGTTTTCTAAAAACACGTTGATGGAAACGCTTAAAATTGAATATATAGATGCAGGTGAAGATTTTTTAACAGCTAAAATGCCTGTAAATCCAAGCGTTCATCAGCCAATGGGATTACTGCATGGCGGTGCTTCGGTTGCTTTGGCAGAAAGCGTAGGCAGTGCAGCATCATTCTTTTTTATCAATACAAAAGAACAAGAAGTTCGAGGTATTGAAATCGCTGCAAATCATTTAAAAAGTATTCGCGAAGGCTGGGTTTTTGGCACAGCGCGCATTATTCATAAAGGAAGAAGTATTCATTTATGGGAAATAAAAATTACCGATGAAGAAGGAAATTTAATCTCGCTTTGCAAATTGACAAATATGGTTTTAGATAAAAAGAAAACCGAATAGAACCTATGAATGACTTTTTTTCTACTATAAGAAAACACCAAGCACAAAATTTACCTTTTGTAATTTATTCTAAACCAAATTCGTCGAGCATTTTTGCGCTTTTACAGCAAGATGACACGTTGTATAAAGTGTCAGATTACAGTGAAAAAGGGTTTGTTTTTGCATCTTTTGATGAAAAACAATTGATTTTAATTCCAGAAAAAGAATCTAAAATCATAAGCGCAGAACAAACTCATGTAGATTTTAATCCGATTGAAATTGAGGATTTGCCATTTGATTCTGATGCGAAAACGCAATATGAAAATTTGGTTGAAAAAGGAATCGAAGCGATTAAAAACGACGAATTTAAAAAAGTAGTTTTGTCCAGAAGCGAGAAAGTAGATTTAATCGATTTTGATTTTATTGTTACTTTTCAGCGTTTGATTCATTTATATCCTACCACTTTTTCATATTGTTTTTTTCATCCTGAAATTGGGCTCTGGATGGGTGCAACACCAGAACAGTTACTAAAAGCTAATGGAAGCGTTTTTGAAACTACAGCGTTGGCAGGAACGCAGAAAGCCAATTTAGAAACTGAAATTTCTTGGCAGCAAAAAGAAAAAGACGAACAGCAGTATGTAACTGATTTTATTGTAAAGCGATTACGCGAAGTTGCTTCTTCTGTAGTTATAACAAAGCCTTACAGCATAAAAGCGGGATCAATCTGGCATATTAAAACAGATATTTCTGGAATTTTGAATGAGAATTCAACTTTGCAGGAAGTTATTGATACACTTCATCCGACGCCGGCCGTCTGCGGTTTGCCAAAGAAAAAAGCAAAAGCATTTATTATAGAAAACGAAAATTACGACAGAACTTTTTATACAGGTTTTCTGGGCGAATTAAACAGCAGTTTTGCGCATAGCGCCAACAGTTCTGATTTATTCGTAAATTTACGAAGCATGCAGATTAAAGATAAAACTGCCATTTTATACATGGGATGCGGTATTACCAAAGAAAGTGTTCCTGAAAAAGAGTGGGAGGAAAGCGTCAATAAATCGATGACGATGAAAAGAGTTTTAAAAAAATAGTTTCAAGTTTCAGGTTTCAAGTTTCAAGTCGCGCAAAGAACGTGAAACCTGAAACGTGAAACCTGAAACCTGAAACTTGAAACAAAAGATATAATAGTATACAGTTTGCAGTCTCAGTGCACAACTTGAAACCTGAAACTTGAAACAAAAGATATAAATATTATTCAGCTTGCAGTCTCAGTGCACAATTTGAAACCTGAAACCTGAAACAAAAAACAAAAGAACAAAATGAAATTAGACATACTAGCCTTTGGCGCACATCCTGACGATGTAGAATTAGGTTGTGCAGGAACCATTTTAAAAGAAGTATCTCTTGGTAAAAAAGTAGGTATTGTAGATTTAACCCGTGGCGAATTAGGAACGCGCGGTACTGCTGAAACAAGAGATCAAGAAGCAAAAGATGCCGCAGAAATATTAGGAGTTTTGGTACGTGAAAATTTAGGTTTGCGCGATGGTTTTTTTGTAAATGACGAAAAGCATCAGTTAGAAGTTATTAAGATGATTCGCAAATACAAACCTGAAATTGTATTATGCAATGCAATTGATGACCGTCATATCGATCACGGAAAAGGAAGCAAACTGGTTTCTGATGCCTGTTTTTTATCTGGATTGATGAAAATTGAAACTTCTATTGACGGAGAAAATCAAGAAGCGTGGAGACCAAAAGTAGTGTATCATTATATTCAATGGAAAAATATTACGCCAGATTTTGTAGTTGACATTACAGGTTTTGAAAAGAAAAAAGTAGAAGCAATTTCAGCTTATAAAACACAGTTTTATGATCCGAATTCAAAAGAACCTGCAACACCAATAACAAGCAAAAATTTCTTTGAAAGCTTAAATTATCGAGCACAGGACTTAGGAAGACTAGTTGGTAAAGATTTTGCGGAAGGTTTTACTGTCGAAAGATGTTTGGCAGTCAATAGCTTAGAAAATTTGATGTAATTTTTTCAATTTTTTCTTTGTAGAAGTAAACCTTTGTTATATATTTGCAACCGCTAAGCAAAATGGTGGTTGTAGCTCAGCTGGTTAGAGTAGCGGTTTGTGGTGCCGCGGGTCGCCGGTTCGAACCCGGTCAGCCACCCAGAAATTTAAAGCCTTGAAGAAATTCAAGGCTTTTTTTGTTTCTTCGCAGAAACAAAATCTAAAAATTAAAAAAATTCCAAATTCCAATTCAGTAATTCTTGGAATTTGGGATTTTTTTTAGAATTTTTCAAAAAAAAAGCATGACGTTTAGATCATGCTTTAGCGGTTATTATATTTGGTTTAATGTATTTTATTGAATTTCCTCAAACGTAGTTCCCTGTTTGATGTCGCCGGTTTTAAAACCTTTTTTAAACCAGTACATTCTTTGTTCTGATGTACCGTGGGTGAAAGAATCAGGCACAACTTGACCGCTCATTTTACTCTGAATGGCATCATCTCCAACTGCATTTGCTGCACTTAAAGCTTCATCAATATCTCCTGCATCTAAATTTTCTTGATTATAATGTGCCCATACTCCGGCATAAAAATCAGCTTGAAGTTCAAGCGCTACCGAAAGTTTATTGGCTTCGGCTTCGCTTTTGCCTTCTTGTTCCTGACGCATTTTTGCTGACGTTCCTAGTAAGGTTTGTACATGATGGCCAATTTCATGTGATATAACGTATGCAATGGCAAAGTCACCACCTTTGGCACCAAATTTAGTTTTTAGTTCTTCAAAGAAGCCTAAATCCATATATACTTTTTGATCGCCTGGACAATAAAAAGGACCAGATGCTGAAGATGCGCCGCCACAAGCTGTATTTACAGCACCTCTAAAAAGTACTAATGTTGGTTTTTTATAAGTCTGGCCATGCTCTTCAAAAATTTTAGTCCAGATGTCTTCATTATCTGCTAGAATAACTCTAACAAAATTACCCATTTCTTCATCTTCTTTACTTAATGGAGCTGCAGCCTCGGTTTGTGTTTGTCCTCCCTGCATTTGTTCTAAAATATTCCCTACAGTTTGTCCATTTTCACCGCCAAAAACATTTAGCAACAAAATGATTATACCTATAACACCTCCGCCAACGGCAACTTTTCCGCCAGAAATCGATCTACGGTCTTCTACGTTATCACTTTGTCTTCTGCCAATCCATTTCATAGTATATTGTATTTAAACTTATTGTATTTTATTTAATACGAATTTATATATTTTTTAGGAATATATATTAATGAAAGCGATAACTTTTTTACATTATTTCAACCATTTTCGCAATGCCTCTTCTACTGTGCCGCGAATAATTGGTTTTGAAATATAGTCGTTCATTCCAGCAGATAAACATTTGTTTCTTTCTTCCTTTTCTGCCCCTGCGGTCACGGCAATTATCGGAATGATTTTTCCAATTTTAGTAACCCTTATGGCTTTTGTAGCTTCATAACCGTTCATAATTGGCATTTGTATGTCCATAAAGACAAGATCTGGATTTATATTTTCTATTTGCTTAACCGCTTCATATCCGTTTTCGCATTCAAAAATAATAGAGTTTATATTTAAGTTTTTTACAATAGTTTTTAAGAGAAGCATATTTACTTTATTGTCTTCAACAATTAAAATAATTACTTTTTTCTGGTTAGAATTATAACTTAAAGCATATTCTGGATTGTGCCTATTTGAGATTTCTTTAAATTTCTCATTTATAGATTCGTGACTGATTTTAAGATTTAAATCAAAATAAAAAGTGCTTCCCTGATCAATTTTGCTTTTAAGCTGTAAACGGCTTTCCATCAAGGCCAGCAATTGATTCGAAATAGTTAGGCCTAATCCTGTTCCGCCAAATTTTCGAGTTGTTGAACTGTCTTCTTGCGAAAATGCCTTGAATATTTTGTTTTGATTTTTCTCTAAAATTCCAATTCCAGTATCGGTAACTGAAAAACGGATGATATAATTATCATCAAATTTTTTGTCCAAAACGGTAACATTTAATTTTATCGAACCTTCATTGGTAAATTTAATAGCATTTGAGAGAAGGTTAATCAAGATTTGTTTTAAACGTACAATATCTGTCCAGATGTATTTTGGGACATTAGGATCAACGTTGAGCTCCAACTGAAGGTTTTTTTGATTGGATTCGTAAACAATCAAATCAAATATTTGTCCGAGTATTTTTTGAAGATCGTATAAATCTATAAAAAGTTCCAGTTTTCCAGCTTCAATTTTAGAAAAATCAAGAATATCATTGATGATTTCAAGCAATGAATGTGCCGATTGATTAATTGTTGTCATGTACTTTTCCTGAATTTCTTCAAGATTTGTTTTCATCAGTAAATGCGTAAATCCGATAATACCGTTTAATGGAGTTCGGATTTCGTGTGACATATTGGCCAAGAAATCAGACTTCGATTTATTTGCAGCCTCTG
Source organism: Flavobacterium sp. KJJ (assembly GCF_000708595.2). Taxonomy (GTDB): domain Bacteria; phylum Bacteroidota; class Bacteroidia; order Flavobacteriales; family Flavobacteriaceae; genus Flavobacterium. Next base: position 74,554 of record NZ_JARP01000006.1, read on the forward strand.
CCAGTTCTTTGGCTTTAATAGCATCTTCACTTTCTTTGATTTTTGCCTGATTTCGATTTCGGTCTAAAGCCGATGAAATATTATTGGCTAAAGTTTGAAAAATATAAATCTCATCATCGCTCCATTTTCTTTCTTTGGTACAATCATCAAATCCAATAAAACCAGAGAATATATTATTCGAAAACAAAGGAAGTATCAATATCGATTTAATTTCATTGGCAATTAATAATCTTTTAAAAAAAGTGTCTTCAAGATTTTGAGTCAGTGTACTCAAAACTTTTTTTGTTTCAGAATGGTAGATTATTTCTTTTAAATTTTCTTCTGTAAAATCTTGTAATTCTGTTATTTGATGAGGTATTCCTTCTCTTGACCATTTATATTGCTGGCTTATGGTATTGGTTTCAAAATCCTTTTCATAATAAAATATATGATCCACTTTTGAAGCTTTTCCAATAATAGCATAAGTTTCTTCAAACATCTTTTGCGGACTTTTACTGAGCAAAAACTTCTCAGTACAAAGTGCCAATGCCGAAAGCAATTCACTTTTCAGTTCTAGTTTTTTCTCTGCTTTTAATCGCATTTGAGAAGAAATAGCCAACGAAATTACATCCGAAATCGTTTTGGCATAGTTGATGTCTTCATTGTCCCATTCCCGTTTTTCACCTGTACTTTCAAAACACGCAACTCCTGCTAACTGTCCGTTTAAAAAAATAGGAACATCCAGCATCGATTTTATTTTATTTGTAGTAAAATAAATTTCTTGAAATTCAGAAGTTTCTAATTTGTCAAAAACATCTGGAGCATTAATAATGGCTTTGTTTTTTAAAGTTTCAAAATAAATTGGATAGGATTCTTTGTCCAGAATATTTTTATCGCTCAACGTTTGATTGTCTCGGCTAAATAAATTTTTGCAGGCAATAACATCATTTGAAAATTTCCAGAAACTGACTCTGTTTGCTTGTGAAACTGTAGCTGCTTCTTTGATAATGTAATCAATTACAGTCTGAAGATTATCATAATCACGGAAATCAGTAGTCGATAGTTTTTTAGTTGAATTGTTGTATGCTTCAATTTTTTCTAAACGTCTTTTTTTCTCGTTTTCTATGTTTTTGATTTCTGTTATATCTCTTGCAATTCCAGCAAAACCAATGGTTTGGCCTAAATCATTTTTACGGATTATTACTTTTTGTGAAATCCATATTTCTTCTCCATTTTTCTTTAAAATCGGAATTTCAATTGTTGGGTAATTAATCTCATTTTGCTCCAGATTCTCATAAAAATCTACTGCATTCCGAATATAGTCGTCGTGAATGAAATTAGAATAATGCTGCCAAAGAACCTCATTTTCAGTATAACCTAAAATCGAGTAGCCAAATTCATTTATAAAAGTAAAATACCCGTCAACACTGATTTCAAAAATAATATCAGTAGCAGTCTGAATCAGATTTTTATACTGATCCTGAACAATAATCTGCTCCGTTACATCCTGACCAATGCTGATAATTAAATGCTCTGAGAATTTTTTATCTTTCCATTGAATGTATTTATATTCGCCGCTTTTATTTTTTAGTTTCCGAATATATAATTTGTTGTCGATATAGTTGTTAAAGTAATTATCCTGGTTGAATTCAGAATCTTCGGTAAGACGCCAAAATTCCATATCGAGAACTTCTTCTGGCTGATATCCTAAAATTGAAGTTATAGTCTCGCTGCAAAACAAAATTTTTCCGTTTTCATTTGTAGCAATCGTAAGCGAATTTCCTTTATGAACAATCTCATTTGTAAACCTGAAATTGTCGCGGTTATTCAGCAAAACAGCATATTTTACCTGATTAATGATAAAAATCAGAATACTGAAATTGATTAAGAGAACAGATGTTTTTAAGGGAATTAATTTGAAAACAACTGTTGCAGTCAAGTAGATAAAAGTAACTGCAACAAATGTCCAATATATTTTTATAGGCTTAATAACATTGTATGAGAAGAAAAATGCAATTAAAAAAGTGATAATTGGGACAACATCATTTGGAAGAAAAATAATATTACGGCCAATATAGACCATATAGACAAAGAAGGCAATGATGAAATTTTCCTGAATTCTATCTCGTAAAAATTTGACCTTATCTGTAATGAGGTAAATAAATAAAACTGAAAAACCAATAGAAACATTTAGAACTAAAAGACTTGTTGGTCTAATTTTGAAAATTTCATTGATGATTTCGATTAAAATAATCGCAATACCAAAAAATAAAACATACAGAAGATACTCTTTATTTGCAGTTTCAGTATCTCTTTTTTTCTCGATGAAATTGCCAATCTTAGCTTTGATTCTAAAGAATTGATAAATCAATATGCTAAGAAATCCGCAGAGAGATAATCCTAAGACAATAAGTTTTGGATTGTTATAGAAAATGATGTCAGAATTGAAAACGTACCAGTTTGTTATAATTGATTTCACGGTATTGCCGATAGCAGCAATACCTGAAATCAATAAATCATACAAACTATAGTTTTCTACCATAGAGTTTGGGTGTTTGGTTTAATAAGTAGCATTTTTTGAATTTCTAAACAGAGTAGGTTAGGCTCTTTTTTACTTTAGAAATTTTTATTTTATTCAAAATCCGATTGCCCAATTGAGTCAATTGAATCTTCTTGTTCTTCTTCATTAAAAATAGCATAATAAGTAGCATATGTCATTGACGTGTTAAAAACAAGTGTAAACACAACTCCCACACAACATGCGACAAAACCTACCATCGATCCTAAAAAACCAATAATAAATAAGGCAAACATTAATAATGGATTTTTGCTGATAACAATTATACTTGATTTAATAGCTTCTAAAGCTTTTAATTTTCCAAAAATGATTAATGGGATAGTCAGGAACGTAAAGAAAGATATGATTCCAGAAAGCATACCGCCTACAAATCTTAGTCCCGCACTCTCAATAACATTTGAAATTGCTGTACCAATAAGAGCGATAACTAAAGTTGCTAAAAATAGCTGACCAAAATAAGGTGCTTTGTAATAAGTAAAAATAGTTGAAACATTAAATTCTTCATCTTTATCTGCAGAATCTGCCATTTTAAGAAATCCGGCACTAAAAGGTGCCAGCAAAGCAGTTATAAAAGAAACACCAATTGTTGATATTAATATTTCTGAATAAGATAATTTTTGAGTTTCAAGATTTTCAAAAAACTCTCGGGTAAGGCTTTCCGCGCCATAAACACCAGCGATAATGCCTAAAATAGCTAATCCAAATACAAATGAAAAAACTACAATTATTAATGCTGAATACAGCGATATTTTTTTAAAATTTTCGATAGCGTGATTAAAGACTGCTGAAAAATCAATTGTATATCCGTGATTTTTAATGTCTTCGATTTGGTCAAGAGTAGATTTCATTTTTTTGTAGAATTGTTTATACTTTTAGCGTTTAAGTTAAATATTGAAACGTAAATATAGTATTTTTAATCAATTATGTATGAAAATCTACAAAATATACGAGAGTTCGTTTTTATTTTCTTACAACCAGTCTAGCAGGCGTTTAAGGGATGTTAATTTATCTTTGTAAGGAGCATATCGCATTGGAAGGTCAAGCCAGTTTCCTTTTTTGACTACAGCTTTATGATGAGAAAAAATATCGAAGCTTAATTGACCATGATAAGCACCAATTCCGCTATGGCCAACGCCTCCAAAAGGCAGTTTTTTATTGGAGAAATGAACTACAGTATCGTTGATGCATCCGCCACCAAAAGAATAGGCTGTAATTAATTTTTTCGCAAATGATTTATTTTCGCTAAAAACATAAAAAGACAAAGGTTTTTCATAACGGCTTACAACCTTCTGAATATCGGCTTCGGTTTCGTAAATCAGAATAGGCAATAGTGGACCAAAAATTTCTTCTTTCATAACCGGACTGTCAAGTGCTGGTTCTTCGATTAAGGTGGGCGAAATGTATAATTTGCTGGAGTCGGTTTCGCCTCCAAAAATTACTTTTTCGCGGTCGATCATACTGTCTAATCGTACCCAGTTTTTGGTATTGATGATTCTGGCGAAATCCGGAGATTTTTCCATTTTTTTACCATAGGCTTTTATAATTTCTTCCATTAAAAAAGAAACAAAATTTACCTTCATATTTTTTTGCACAAGAATATAATCTGGCGCAATACAAGTTTGGCCTGCATTGATGAATTTTCCCCAGACAATTCGCTTGGCGGCTAATTTTAAATTGGCAGTTTCATCAATAATGCAAGGGTTTTTTCCGCCTAGTTCTAATGTAACTGGTGTTAAATTTTCTGCTGCAGCTTTGGCAACAATCTTACCGACAGAAACACTTCCGGTAAAGAAAATATAATCCCAGCGCTGTGCCAATAATTTATCTGAAACTTCGACTCCGCCTTCAAAAACTTCAACATGATTGACGTGAAATGATTTTGAAATGATTTTGGCAATAATGGCAGAAGTATGAGGTGTGAGTTCTGACGGTTTTACAACAACTCTATTACCTGCAGCGACCGCGGCAATTAACGGACATAAAGCCAGCTGAAAAGGGTAATTCCATGGAGCGATTACCAAAACATTTCCGTATGGTTCTTTGTAAATAAAATCAGTAGAAGGAAAATTAAGCAACGACGGAAAAACGCGTTTTCTTTTCGCCCATTTATGAATGTTTTTAATTGTGTCTTTCAGGTCTGAAATGACATAATTAGTTTCTGTTAAAACAGCTTCAAATTCGGGTTTTTTAAAATCATCATACAACGCTTTTACAATTAAATCTTCGCTTTGCTGAATAGTATGCAATAATTTCTTTAGCGTTTCTCTTCTGTATCCGATGTCGTTTTTGTAGTCCATTTTATGATCAGCTTGTTTTTTTCTCTATGCAAGTTAATCGATAAAATTTAAAAAATTAACAATTATATCATAAAATCACAAAGCATTCCAGATGGTTTCGTCTGGTGTTGGTGCTGTAATTGTAATGTTTTCTTTAGAAACCGGATGAACAAAAACTAATTTTCTGGCATGAAGATGAATTCCACCGTCTGGATTACTTCGGTCAAAACCGTATTTTAAATCGCCTTTTATCGGAGATCCAATTGCAGACAGTTGTGCGCGAATCTGATGGTGACGGCCTGTATGAAGATTAATTTCTAATGCCACATAATTCTGAAGTTCTTTAAACACAGTATAATCTAAACTGGCAATTTTACTGTCTGGAACTTCTTTTAAATGTGCTTTTGAAGTATTATTTTTTTCGTTTCTTTTTAAAAAATGAACCAATTTGGCTTTTGTTTCCAGAGGTTTGTTCTTAACAACTGCCCAATAAGTTTTTTGCGTTTCACGATTGCTGAACATTTCGTTCATTCGTGTTAATGCTTTACTTGTTCTGGCAAAAACAACAATTCCGGTTGTAGGTCGATCTAAACGATGAATCACACCAAGAAAAACATCACCAGGTTTATTGTATTTATCTTTTATATATTCTTTTACAACATCAGATAATGGTTTGTCGCCCGTTTTATCGCCTTGTACAATATCGCCTACACGCTTGTTTACCACAATAATGTGATTGTCTTCGTGGAGGATTTGCAGGTTGTTTTTATTAGATATGATTTTCATTTTTCGACTTGCTTAGATTTTAGACTGACTTAGACTTCTTAGATTTAGACTTGTTTTTTGTTTACAATAAAGTTGCTCTAAATCTGGATGTCATTTTAGTAATTTCTTCTAACATATGAATTAATTCGCTTGTAATTTCGTCATTTATAAAACCTAAATCAGATGAAATTAAGAGTTGTGTTTCAACTTCGTATGCAGATCCAATAGCAATTTCTAAAAATCTTGCAAAGTCTTTATTTGAATTTCGTGAAGAACCTTCTGCAATATTTGAAGGAATAGAAACAGATGCTCTTCTTAATTGGTTTGTGATTCCAAATTTTTCTTCACTAGGAAATGTTGATGTTATCGAATAAATTTTAGAACAAAACATTCTGCTTTTTTTCCAAATTAAAAGCTCTTTAAACTGATGCATTTTTCTTAGATTTTTTAATTTTTTTAGCTCTTTAGAATGAATTAGACTCCTAAAATTATTTATAAAAATCTAGAAGTCTAAGTCAGTCTAAAAATCTAAGAAGTCTAATTTTAATACTGTTCTCCAGAATTAGGAAAATCACTCGACTTAACATCAGCGACATATTGACCAATTGCAGAAGTCATTTCCTGATAAAGATTTAAGTAGCGACGTAAAAAACGCGGACTAAATTCATTGTTCATTCCAAGCATATCATGAATAACTAAAACTTGACCGTCAACACCGCCACCGGCACCAATTCCGATAACTGGAATAGAAATGCTTTTAGCAACTTTTTCGGCTAACTCAGCTGGAATTTTTTCTAAAACTATACCAAAACAGCCAATTTTCTCTAGCAATTTTGCGTCTTCGATTAATTTTTCTGCTTCTTGATCTTCTTTAGCACGAACGCTGTAAGTTCCAAATTTATATATAGATTGTGGAGTTAAACCCAAGTGACCCATAACTGGAATTCCAGCGTTTAATATTTTTTTGATTGATTCTTTTATTTCTTTTCCACCTTCTAATTTCACGGCGTGACCGCCACTTTCTTTCATGATTCTGATAGCAGAACGCAATGCTTCTTTTGGATCAGATTGGTAACTTCCGAAAGGCAAATCAACTACAACCAAAGCTCTTTCGATAGCGCGAACTACAGATGAAGCATGGTAAATCATTTGATCTAAAGTGATCGGCAAAGTTGTTTCGTGACCCGCCATAACATTTGATGCCGAATCTCCTACTAAAATCACATCGATTCCTGCAGTGTCAACAATTTTTGCCATCGTATAATCATAAGCGGTAAGCATAGAGATTTTTTCTCCGTTGCTTTTCATTTCGATTAACGATTTTGTAGTTATTCTTTTATAATCTTTTTTAGCTACTGACATTTTGTTTTTTGTTTATTTTTTTTTGATAATGTAAAAGTATTGAATAATTGTAACTTGAGAATCAGCAATAGAAGAATATTTCGATGCTGAAAAGCTTTCCATCTTTAAATTCAATCCTAAATTGACTGTCTTCCATAACAATAGAATAATTATGAGGAGACTTTATTGAAGCTTCAATATAAGTTCCGTATTTTTCAATGAAAGCTTTTTCGGACATTGAATTGTCTAAAGTAGAATTTGTGTTTATGGCAAATTTGTTGTTTTCATTGATAAAAACCTTAACGATTTCTGCTTGATTTTTCTTTTCATCGACAGAAGATTCTAGATCAGGAAAATAATAAAACAGCTCGCTTAAATATAGGCCACATTCATCAGAAACACTAGCTTTTTTAGCAGGCTGTCCCAATGTTTTTACTAAATCTTTCTGAGATAAAAAAAGCGATTTTGTTTTAGTTCCTTTTAAAATAAATTCTGCTTTTTGAAAGAATGCTGCAATTTCTTCAGGAAGTTTATGTTTTGCTAATCCTTTGGCTATAGCTGTATTTAAGTCGGTTTCAGCAATAAGTTTTGGATCATTTAATTGCTTGACAACTTCAGAATATCTTTGATAGGCAGGTGCCAGTTTTGAATAATCACTATTCCATGCTAATTCAACAAGTCTTTCGCTGACTGTTTTTCTTTCTGAAACAGCATTGCCATCAAGTTTATCGAAATCTTTTATCAAGGCTTCAAAATTTGGTCTCTGCCCTATAAATTTTCGCAAAGTATATTTTGCGTATTCTTGATCAAAATTTCCATTTATGTTTACCCAATCATCTTGATTTAAAGGTAGATAATTAACTGCAACCGGATCTCCAGTAAATAGAACTTCTTTTATTTTTGAGTTTTTATCCGGCAAAACTCTTGCTTTTAAACCTGCAGCCAAAACAAAAAGATGATTTCCGCCATAATATGCATCTCCGCCTTCTAAAATAGGATTTTCAGGATCTTTGATTTTAATGTCTTTAGCATTTAATCTTGTGGAGACAAATTTCTCCTGAACATATCCTTCGTTAAAATTATCGGCTTGAATTTTATACCAGCCATTCTTATTTTCTGATAACAAACGAATTTCGGCACCATATTTAAAATAACCTAAAAATTCAGCTGAGGAGCTAGCAGAGGTATAAAGTCTGGTATCTGAATTAAGGAAATAACGTTCTTGTGAATGCAGTAAAACTGAGCAAAATAAGGCAATTACAAAGTAGAATTTTTTCATGAAGTATGTTTGAGACGTTTTTTGCTGCAGATTAAAGGATTTTAAAGTTTTTTTCATCTGTGCTAATCCTTTAATCTGTGGCTAACTTTATAAATCTTAGCAATCGGCCATGTTTACGGCAATTGCCAAACCGCCTTCTGAAGTTTCTTTGTATTTAGAGTTCATATCTTTTGCCGTTTCCCACATCGTATTGATTACTTTATCTAAAGGTACTTTTGCATTTTTTGAGTCGGTTTCCAGTGCTAATTCGGCAGCATTTATCGCTTTAATCGCACCCATTGTATTTCTTTCGATACACGGAATCTGAACTAAACCGCCAATTGGGTCGCAGGTTAAACCAAGATGATGTTCCATTGCAATTTCAGCAGCCATTAAAACCTGAGCAGGAGAACCGCCCATTAGTTCGCAAAGTGCTGCAGCTGCCATTGATGACGAGACGCCAATTTCGGCCTGACAACCGCCCATTGCAGCAGAAATAGTAGATCCTTTTTTAAAGATACTTCCAATTTCTCCAGCCACCATCAAAAATTGTTTAATTTCTTTTTCGCCTGCGTTGTGGTTTTCAATCACTAAATAATACATTAAAACAGCTGGAATAACGCCCGCACTTCCATTTGTTGGTGCAGTAACAACGCGTCCTAAAGAGGCATTTACTTCATTCACGGCAAGTGCAAAACAGCTTACCCACTTTAAAATCTGGCGAAATTTTACTTCTGTTTTTCTAATTTCTTCGAGCCAAGACTGCGGATCATGATAATTAGATAATCCAATTAAACCTTGATGCATATCAAAAGCCCTTCTGCGAACGTGTAAACCGCCAGGAAGAATGCCTCCGGTATGACATCCAATGTACATACATTCTAACATCGTATTCCAGATGCGCATTAATTCCGTATGAATTTCTTCTTCCGTGCGCATCGATTTTTCATTTTCATAAACAATTTCTGAAACAGATTTGTTCTCAGAAACAGTATAATTTAAAAGCTCAACAGCATTTTGAATCGGGAAGGGGAAGGCACATTTAATAACTTCTTTTATTCTAGCATTTGTACGCTCTTCTTTTACAACAAAACCGCCTCCAATAGAATAAAAAGTAGATTCATATTCAGAATCATCTGCCTTATAAGCAGTGAATTTTAATCCGTTGGCATGAAAGGGAAGAAATTCTTTGTTGAAAACAATATCTTGAAGAAAATAAAATGGAATAGTATATTGATTTGCCAATACAATTTCATTTTTATCTTCGATGGTTTTAATGATTCCGGCAATATTTTCGACAGGAATATATTCTGGATCTTGACCGCTTAAGCCGAGCATAACCGATAAATCTGTTGCATGACCTTTTCCTGTCAAGGAAAGCGATCCGTACAAATCGACTTTTACACGCTTAATTTGATCTAAAATAGATTCGCTTTTTAACTCTTCTAAAAAACGTTCTGCGGCTCTCCAAGGTCCTAAAGTGTGTGAACTAGAGGGACCAACGCCAATTTTAAGCATATCAAAAACAGAAATACATTCTTCCATTATATAATTTTTATTAAGACAAAGATAATTGAATAATGCAATGAAGTTTTATTTTGGATTGTTAATGTTGCGGTTTTGTTAAAAAAAATATTAAATTTTAATAATTCGATAACGAAATAAATTTAATTGCTTAATATAGGGCTTTCGTAAAGAGTTCGTAGTTTTTTTAGGTATTTTTGTATAGAAGCAATCACACAAAAAACACTCGGTTTTTTAATTCAAAAAAAATCGAAAAACGATAACTTCACGTCTTTATTTTAATTGTTTAAATGTCTTTTTACAATACAGTTAAAATACCACAATGAAGATTAAAATTACATTATGATAGAATTTTTCCAGCATTTAATTGACGAGTTAGAATTTCCACTTGTAAAACCAGTACCTATTTTTTCCCTGATACTTCTTATAATTTTATTATGCCCAATTTTACTTAAAAAAATTAATATTCCCGGAATTATCGGCCTTATTATTTCAGGTGTAGTCATTGGTCCTCACGGATTAAATATGTTGGCCAAAAGCTCTGCAGTAGATTTGTTTTCGACCATTGGATTACTTTATATCATGTTTATTGCAGGTCTTGAACTCGATATGAATGAGTTTAAGGCAAATCGAAATAAGAGTTTATTATTCGGATTTTTTACCTTTATCTTTCCGCTTTCGATTGGTTTTCCCGTTTGTTTTTATTTATTAAATTATGATTTTAATGCGAGTTTTTTAACCGCAAGCATGTTTGCTACGCACACTTTAGTAGCGTATCCGATAGTAAGCAAACTCGGAATTGCAAAAAATCAGGCAGTTGCCATTACCGTTGGCGGAACTATTTTAACTGATACCGCCGTTCTGATTATTTTAGCGGTGATTATGGGAAGCAGTCAAGGGAATCTAAATCAGGCTTTTTGGATCAAATTAGGTGTTTCATTGGCTATTTTTTCAGCCATCATGTTTTTGGTTATTCCGAGAATTGCCAAATGGTTTTTTAAGAAATTGGAAAGTGAAAAACATGCACATTATATTTTTGTACTTTCAGTTGTTTTTTTCGCGGCATTTTTGGCCGAAGTGGCAGGAGTTGAACCTATTATTGGTGCGTTCGTTGCCGGTTTAGCGCTAAATCCTTTAATTCCGCAATCGTCTGCTTTGATGAACAGAATTGAGTTTATCGGGAATTCATTGTTTATTCCATTTTTCTTGATTTCTGTTGGAATGCTCGTTGATATCAGTGTAATTTTAAGTGGACCAACAGCACTGATTGTGGCCGGAACATTGAGTGTTGTAGCTATTTTCGGAAAATGGATTGCTGCCTTTTTTACCCAAATTGTTTTTAAATATACAAAAACAGAGAGACAGCTTATTTTTGGATTGAGCAGTGCGCACGCCGCCGCAACTTTAGCCGTTATTTTAGTTGGATTTAAAGCGAAGATTTTAGACGAAAATATCTTAAACGGAACCATTATTCTAATTTTAATTACTTGTATTGTAGCCTCTTTTGCGACTGAAAAGGCGGCGAAAAAAATTGCAATCTGTGAGGAAGAAATTTTAAATGAAGATGCTCATAAAGACCAGATTTTAGACGAACATATTTTGATTCCGCTGGCAAAAACATCTGCAACGTCAAGCCTTTTAGATTTTGCACTTTTAATTAAAGACAAAAAATCATCGAATCCCGTAACACTTTTAACGATTGTTCCAAACAATGATCAGGCGGAGAAAAATATTTTGAAATACCGAAAAGCGGTTGACAAATTCGTAATTCAAGGTTCTGCTTCAGAAGTTAAGATTAATACAATCGCCAGAATTGATCATAATCCTGCGAGCGGAATTGCGCGAACTTCTAAAGAAATCATGTCAGATATTGTAATTGTGGGATGGCCGAGAAAAACAGGTTTCTTAGATAAAATCTTTGGAGAAAATGTAGATTCAATAATTAATAATGTAGATAAAAGTTTATTTATCTGCCGTTTTCAAAAAACATTTATAGAAGAAAAAAGATTGGTTTTCATTTGTCCGCCTTTTTCTGAAAGAGGAAAAGGGTTTCAGCTTTTACTGCAAAAAATTTGTCGATTGTCTCAAGAATTAAGTGTTCCGATTGTCATTTATGCCGAGTATAAAACGCATCAAACGATTTTACAAATTGCCAATAATTTGAAATTGAATGCTAAATTAGGTTTTAAAAGCATAATGGATTGGGATGATTTTGAATCTATTTCTGATGAAATAAAACCAACAGATTTAATTGTTTTTAACTTGTCTCGAAAAGGTTCTGTTTCATATCAGTCTATATTTGACAGATTGCCGTCAAAATTTGAAAAATCGTTCAATGACAATAATTTGATTTTAGTTTATCCGCAAGACGATAATAAAGTAACTTCTATGGATGCGTATGAAGATTTTACCGCAACGCCATTGAAAAAAGGTCTTGAAGCGATCGAGCAGCTTGGTAGAGGCTTGGGGAATATTTTTAATAAGGGATAGAGAAAATATTAATTATGAAGGAAAATCTACAAGAGATATATAAAAAATATAGTTTTCCTAAAAGAGATATAAATGCTTTGGTTGAAGTTTCAGATGTTGAATATTATTCTAATTTAAAACTTCCCGAAGATTATGTATTTTATCTTGAAAATTATTTTGGCATTGACCAGTTTATTGGTGTTGAGTTTATAAAACTTTGGAGTTTAGAAGAAATTATTGAAGCTAATAAAAGTTATAAAATTGTTGAAGAATTAACTGCAACTATTGGAATTGGTACAAATGGAAGCGGTGAATTTATCGGAATTGAAATTGATTCAAATAAGAATAATGTAAAAATTATACTTTCACCTTTTATCGATTTAAATTCGAAATATCATGTTGAAATAGGAACTTCATTTACAGATTTCCTTATTAAACTTGATAAAGGAATTGAGTGGTTTTCGTAAGTAAAATTAAATAACGATATTAATATGAGCAACAAGATAAAATCAATACGGCCATTTATAGGATCTAAAGATTTCGAAATCTCAAGAAATTTTTATAAAGATTTGGGGTTTGAAGAAATAATTTTAGGGCCTAATTTTTCGGTTTTTAAAACAGAAGAAATTGCCTTTTATCTTCAAGATTATTATGCCAAAGAATGGATTGACAACACCATGGTTTTTTTGGAAGTTGAAGATGTAGAAAGTTATTATGCAAGACTTTTAGATTTGAATTTAGCTGAAAAATATCCAACTTCAAAATTAGTTCCTATTCAGTATTTAGATTGGGGAAGCGAATGTTTTCTGCATGATCCGTCTGGGATTTTGTGGCATTTCGGAAAGTTTAAGTGATTTTATTTTAGATAAAAATCACATAAATTAACTGTGTTTTCTTTTCGCTGATACCAATCGTTATAAACCAATTCTAATTTCTCAACGGTAAATTCTCCGAAATCATAATCACGGAATTTTTCAACAACATCTAGTAATTTTTCAGGATTTTGAAGTTTTTCCTGAAAACGCATTATTGTAGAATGTGCTGTTGCAATTGCATATCGGCTGTCAATGCTTTGTTCTAAATTCGATTTTTTGAAGTTCTCCCGAAGTGTGTTTCGCAAAATATTCAACGTTTCGTCAGCAGGAAAACCTTGAATCATTATGGCATCATTTGAAGCTGTTACGCCCCAAAATTTGATTTTGATTTCATCTACTTCAACCAAACTTTTTTGAATAATTTCGATATACTCTTCAATATTTATTTTATCTAAAGTAAAACCTGCATAACACGAAATAATAGACATTACTGTAATATGAAAATCAGCATCAGGATAATAATATTGTGTTGCATCAATTGCATTTAATTCGGCTAAAAAGGTTTGAATATTATCTTTTATTTCTTGCGAAGGCCGAACCAATAAAGTAAGTCCGAATCGCGAATCAGAAGTGTCGATAATATGCTTGTCTAATTTGTAATCTCCCTCTAAAATAGCTTTGGAAGACTTTTTATAAAGTTGAGTATAATGTTCTTTTAAATTCATTTAGAGTTATTTCTTTTTTGCTTTATCGAGATTTTCTTTTACTCTAAATTTTACAATTTTGGTAATCAAGTCAAAAGGCATTGGTTTATTTAAAGGAAATTGTACAGAACCTTTTCCGGATTTATATTGTGAAAGCTCCCCCTGAAAAGCTTCGTGACCACTCGGCAAAGCATACAAGCCAACATGATTTTTAAAAGCAGCAAAATAAACTACAATCCCGTTCTGTTCAAAAGCCGGCATCGAATAACTGATTTTTTCTTTGGCTTCTGGCGCAGCTTTTTGAATCGTCATTCGAACTTTCTCCAAAATTTCCTGAACTTCATTGGGAAATCCGCCAATGTATTCGTCGATATTTTCAGGTTTTTTTACTTCCATGAGGTTTGGTTTTTTTGTTTCAAGTTTCAGGTTTCAAGTTTCAAGTTTCATGTTGCGTACAGAACTTGAAACTAAAAAAACTTGAAACCTGAAACTTTTTTAAGCAAGTCCTTTCGGGAATCGATCTAAAACCAAATTCAGCTGAATTTTATGTTCTAAATACGCTTTTGCACCCGCTAAAACCAATGTAAAACCTTCAGTCGAATTTCGAACTTGATCAATTATTTTATCTGAATCTCCTTTTAAGCCTGAATTTGTAATACTCACAAAAGTTTCATTTTCGTTTAACGGATGAAATACCCATTCGACGATTGTAGTTTCATCAGGATTTCCCCATTCAATTACAATTTTTTTATTTTCCTGTAGAACATGAGTGGTTACGGTCAATGAAAAACCATACATTTCCCAAGTCCATTCGGTTGTAGTGTCTTGTTCTAATTTTCCGGAGCCTTTTGTAAACCAAAATTTACTGGTAATTTCCGGATTAATAAAAGCCTGAAAAACTTCTGAAACGGGTTTTCTAATCAGCATTTCAGCTTTTGCAAAGTGGTTGTTTTCTACTTTCATTTTAGTAAGATTTAAAAGTTAGAAGTGAAATGTAAATATAACTCTAATTGTTTAATTCTGAAATCATGATTTAAATTTCAATTTAACACTCACAATTCAAAATTTACAATTCATAACTTCTTACTGTCAATCCATTTTCCAACAGTTGGCGGAACATAATTTTTCATTTGTTCCAGCAAATCATCAATATTGTCGCTTACTAAAAGCATTTTTTGATTGGCATCTTTCAGCAAGCCTTTTTCCACCATAACTTCTGTCAATTCAATCAAAGAGTCGTAAAAACCATTAATGTTTAGAATAGCAATTGGTTTTTTGTGCAAGCCTAATTGTGCCCAAGTCAGCATTTCGAAAAGTTCTTCCAGAGTTCCAAAACCGCCGGGAAGCGCAATTACACCATCGCATAAATCATTCATTTTGGTTTTGCGTTCATGCATACTTTCAACCAAAATCAATTCGGTTAAGCCTTGATGTGCAATTTCTTTAGATCTTAAGAAGTTAGGAAGAACGCCAATTACTTTTCCGCCTGCATTTAAAGTTCCATCGGCAACTGCGCCCATCAAACCTACATTAGCACCTCCATATACTAATTCTATATTTTGTTCGGCTAAAGTTCTACCCAATGCAATTGCTTGTTCTTCGTAAATTTTATCAGTACCAAAACTTGAGGCACAGAAAACTGTAATTCTTTTCATTTTTTTGGAGTTATGGGTTATGAGTTAAGGGTTAAGGGTTAAGGGTTAAGGGTTAAGGGTTAAGGGTTATGAGGTTTTTAATTATGAGTAATGGGTTATGAGGTTTTGAATTATGAGTAGTGGGTTATGAGTTATGGGTTATGGGTTATGAGTAGTGGGTTATAAGCTGTGAGTTTGGGTTAAACGCCACAATAATTAGCCGATGACTCTAGTTTGATTTCTAACTTCTAACTTCTAACTCATAACTCATAACTCATAACTTCTAACTTATAATTCATTACGCTTCTTCAGTTCATATTCAAAGTGGGGCAAATTTATCCCATTATTAACAACTACCATTGTATTCGTTTTTTGTGCTCCCAATTTTAAAACGGCTTTCTGCGAACGGAAATTTTCTGCTGCAACATGAAATATTATCGAATTTATATATTGAAAAGCATAATCAATCAATAGTTTTTTACAAGATTTATTATAAGGTCCGCCCCAAAATTTTCTTGCTAAGAAAGTATATCCAATCGCAATACTTGAGTTTTCTGGTTTATAATCGTAATAACGGGTAGTTCCTATAATTTCATTGGTTTGCTTATCTAAAATTAAAAAAGCACCTTTAGAATTTATTCCTGTTTCAAAAAAGGTTTTAAAGCCTTCTCTGTTACTTCTGTCTTTTGCAGGATGTTGTTCCCAAATTAAAGGATCTGAAGCAACTTTGAACAGCTCTTCAAAATGACTTTCTTCTAAAGGAATTAATTTTACGATTTCATCTTCTAAAAAATCGGGTTGTAAGTTGAAATATAGTGGTGTCATTTTTATGTTTTTATAGTTAGTTTTTTAATTGAGATTACTCGTAGAGTATGTCATTCTGAGGAACGAAGAATCACACAAGAATTCCAGTCTGTAATTCGCCAATTTTTGTCGATAAACTAGTGTGATCCCTTGTTCCTCGGGATGACAAAACAATTTTAAATCCGTTTAATCTGCACACACGAAACATTTTCCATTTTAATTTCTTTACCAACTTTCTTTAGTAATCCCGTTTTGGGATCTCTTCTAAAAACAATCACATTCCCAGTGAGAACATTCGACGCAACCAAAAACTTGCCGCTTTCATCAATGGCAAAAATTCGAGGATGTTTTCCTAAAGTCGATTGATAACCAATATTTTTCAAAAGGCCATTTTCGTCAATAGAGAAAATGGCAATATTGTTTTCTTTACCTCGGTTTGTGGCGTATAGAAATTTTCCGTCAGGCGAAATATGTATATCAGAACTCTCAAAACCTTCTTTTATTTTATCAGGATGTGCATTGATTCGCTGTATCTTTTTTAAAGTTCCGTTTACATATTCGTAAACACTTATCGCGCCTGCCATTTCTTCAATACAATACCCGAATTTTTGATTGGGATGAAAAGTAAAATGTCTTGGTCCGGTTTCTAAGTCGGTTTTTAAAAACGGATTTTTTGTTTCGATTAAAGGCTGTTTTTGTGTTTCGCCAAAACCATAACACCGAATTTTATCTGCGCCTAAATCAGGTAAAAAGATATAATCATTTTGAGGCGAAAAAACTGCTGAATGCACATGCGAACGAGTTTGGCGCTCTTTATGAACGCTTCCGTCGCTGTATTGAAAATTCTGCGCAAGCGAATCGATTTTTCCATTTTCTAAAAGCGGATGAACGGAAACACTTCCTTCTGTATAATTTGCATTTACGAGCCATTTTCCGTTTTTGTGAACCGAAACATAAACCGGATTTTCTCCACCACTGCTTTGTTTATTTAAAAAAGTCAGCGATTTATTTTCAGGATTAAATTCAAAACTGCTCACACTTCCTGCGTTCGGCGTTTTGGTTTCTGTACAGGCGTAAAGAAATTTTCCGTTGGGAGACAAGGTCAAATAAGATGGATTAATGACATTTTTTGCCGCTGTTATTTTTGTCAATTTTCCGCTTAACGTATCCAATTGATAAACCTGAATTGATTCTTCTGTAACATCTTTATTATACGATCCCAAAAACACATATGTATTTTGAGAAAATACACTGCATGTTAATAAAAAAGCAATTGCTAAGAAGTTTATTTTTTGTTTCATGTTTCATGTTTTGATTCATTTTACGCAAAGTATGTCATTTCGATCAAAGGGAGAAATCACACAAGATATTTTGCACAGAAAATCGCCAGTCTTTGTCGAGTTACGTGTGTGATTTCTCCCTTTGGTCGAAATGACAAAACCAAGTGTTTTTTAGTTTTGGTTTCAATCTAAAATTTATCTAATCCCTTTCCACCATTGCTGGAATTCCTGATTCTCATTTTTAAGTTCTACCAATTCTCCAATTCTAGGAGTAATTAACGGAATTGGGTTTTCTGAATTGGCATTCAATTCGGTTACTTTTATAAGCGGTTCATCCCAAGCATGAAGAGCCAATGCAAACTTAGACGAATGAACCGGAAATACTCTTTTTGCTTTCAAATCTTTCATTGCTTTTATGACATCTTCTGGCAGATTATGAATGTATTTCCATGCCGGATTATATTGACCATTGTCGATTAGTGCAATGTCAAAAGGTCCAAACTTTTCGCCGATTGCTGCATAGTGAGAATCGTAACCGCTGTCGCCTCCCAAATACATTTTAAAATCTTTGGTTTCTAAAACAAACGAAGTCCAAAGCGTATTGCATCGCTTAATGCTTCTTCCAGAAAAATGTCTAGACGGAGTAGTGTAAAGCGTTAAATTTTGATCTAATTCTATTTTTTCGTGCCAGTCTTTTTCGATAATATTTTCGACAGGAAAACCCCAAAATTCAAAATGTGAACCAACACCAAGTGCTGTGATTACCTTTTTTATTTTTGGTTTCAACTGCATAATCGTTTTATAATCTAGATGATCATAATGGTCGTGCGTCATCAATAAATAATCAATTTCTGGAAAATCATCGGCTGTGTAAATATCAGTTCCCTTAAATGCTTTTGTTGTTCCGTAAATAGGAGAGGCGTTGCCACTAAAGACAGGATCTATTAGAAAACGTTTGCCCTCAAGCTGAATGTAATAAGAAGAATGCCCAAACCAAACCAGAATATCCTGCTCTAACGGAATTTCTAATAAATTGGTTTTTACAGACGGAATAATATCAGTCGGAATTTTGCGATCTACTTTCTTAAAGAAAAATTGTTTTAAAATATCAAAATAACCATAACCTTCTGCAAGTTCAGGCGTAAAGTTTTCGTTTTCGAATTTTCCGTTTTTATACTGAGGCGATTTTTGTATTAAAGCCAATCTTTCTCCAGAAGGTTTTTTTCCAAATCTTGGATGTAATAAAAAGTAAAAAATAACAGATAATAGAAGAATAGATATTATTAAGATCATGATTTTTTTGTGTGGTATTTTATTTTTTTGTGACGGTCACAATTTAATTTGAAGGATACAGTTTATTTAAATTTTGTACAGAAAGCAAAACCATTTTTTTGAGAATTTCAGCATCAATGTCAATTAGTTTTTTGATGTAAATACAGCCTTTTGCCGATTTGTGTTTGCCTAATTTAGAAAGTAATTCTTCTCTATCTTCAGCAGTCAGGTATACGTAAAGCGAAATAGCCGCTTTTCTAGGAGAAAATCCAGCAAGCGGCGCATCACCCTCATGTCCGCTTTCATATTTGTAATGATAACTGCCAAAACCAATAATACTCGGTCCCCACATTTTAGCTTCAAACCCGGTTGTATTTTGCATTATTTTAATCAGTTCGAAAGCATCATTTCTTTTAATTTCATCCTCAACAGTATTTATAAAATCAACAACACTGCTTTCTGTTTCTGTGGTTTTATTTTTTGCCATCGTATTTTATTTTGAATGAAGTAAATCGCTTTTCAACAAAATGGTTTTGATTTTGAATTCAGAAATATAAAACAAATCAGAACTTTCATTCATCTCGTTTTCTAAAACAATCAAACTGATATCGCTATCAGGAAAATACAAATTTACAGAAGAAAATCCGTCGCCCAAACCGGTGTGCCCAACATATTTTACAGTTTCTTTTTCAATAGTTCTTATGCCATAACCATAACCGTCTTTTTCTTTTCCAAAGAAATTGTGTTGCGACAAAACTGTATTTTTAACCATTTGATTGTAGAATGCCGGTTTCAGAATTTTCCCTTTATGAAGATTATTATTCCAAATGGCTAAATCTAAAACAGTAGAAATAACGCCATCTGCACCAAAACTTTCTGGTGTAATCTGCGATGAATTTTTTGGATCTAAAATATTTTTTGTATTAATATATCCGGTCGCTATATTTTGTGCTTTGTCTTTTGAATAGCAAAAAGTATGGTTCATTTTTAATTTCTTAAAAAGAGCTTCAGCTGCTTCAGCATACCTTTTTTTGGTGCTGAATTCTACTATTTTACCGAGAAGATTAAAACTTAAATTTCCGTATTTAAAATCGGTTCCGGGTTTAAAAGCAAGCGGTTTCTGCAAATCGACAATTCCGTGTGTATGATTTAAAAGCTGATGAACAGTTACAGAATCTGCCCAGCTTTGTTTGAGTTCTGGCAGGTATTTTTTTATTGGCGCATTCAAATCGATTTTACCTTTTTCTGCTTCTAGCAAAATCAAAACCGCAGCAATTTGTTTGCTGTTCGACATAATCTCAAATTGACTGTCTAATTTTAGAGGTTTTTTAGTTTCAAAATTAGCAAAACCATACGCTTTAGAATATAATGTTTTTCCGTTTTTAGAAATCAAAACCACGCCATTAAATACTGGATTTTTTGTGTTTTGAATCAAGCTGTCGATTTTAGCTGAATAGTCGTCTTTTTTCTGAGCGAATGAATTGCAGTTTGAAAACAGGAAAAGGAAAAATAATAAAGAGGAAATTCTAAAAGTAGCGTTCATTTTGTAAGTTGTTTTTTGTTTAAGGTTTCAGGTTAAAATGAGATTAATTTACCGCAAAGCACGCTAAGATTTTTATCTCGCAGTATGTTTAACAACGACACAAAGCTCGCAAAGCTTGATCAACACAAAGCTTTGCGAACTTTGTGTCTAGTTATAAAGCGATGTAAAAAAAAATCTTAGCGTGCTTTGCGGTTAAAAATCAAAACATTCCGTTTTCGTTAATTTTTTCAGCAGGAATCGGTTGTCCTAAATCCCAAAGTTCTACTATTTTATCTGCTTCAAACCTAAAAATATGAACTACGGCAGCGCCCAAGTCATTTGAATTTTGTTTTACATGCGAATGAACTGCAACCAAATCTCCATCTCTTAAAGCATGATGAATTTCAAAAGTTTTATTCGGATTTTTTCGTGATGATTCTTCCATTGCCAGCATCAGCGTCTGAGCATCTCCTTTAAAATAAGCATTATGATGCTTGAAATTCTCGCCAATGTAAAGTCGGAACGCTTCGTGAGAATGTCCTTTTGCAGCGAGTTTTAAAAAGTCTTGGGCTATATATTTCTTAGTCACAATTTTAAGGATAAAAAGATAACTAAGTTATGAAATTTAGAAGTATGTTTTCAAGGAAAAATGAGGGAAGCTGAAAAGTTTTAGAATTCCTCTGATTTAATTTTAGAAACGTCAATTCCCAGTTTTTCCAATTCTTTTTGACCTAAATCAGTTATATAAAAGTGCTTGTCTGTTGGTTTGTTTTTGGCAATCCATGCTTTATCTGCAAAATTTTCCATAAGAAGCTGTCCTAATTTGCCGCCAATATGTTCGTAGCACATTTTGGCTGGTTTTTTGTTGTTGAATTTTTCCATTATTCTTAATTAAAAGATTGTCTGAATTCTAAAGGAGAAAAATTTGTTTTGGTTTTGAATAATTTGCTGAAAGACTGCTGATGCTCAAAACCCAATTCAAAAGCAATTTCACTTATTGACAAATTTGTTGTCGAAAGTTTTTCTTTTGCTTTTTCGATCAATTTATCGTGTATGTGCTGTTGTGTACTTTGTCCGGTGTGCAGCTTTAATAAACTGCTTAAATAATTAGGAGAAACATTTAAACTTTCAGCAATATAATGAACTGTAGGCAAACCTTTTTTAGCCAGAGAATCGCTGCTGAAATAATCACCAAGCAGTTTTTCTAAGCGTGCCAGAATTTGATGGTTGCTTATTTTTCGAGTAATGAATTGACGATTATAAAAACGTTCAGCGTAAGTAAGAAACAATTCGATTTGGGCAATAATAACGTCTTGGCTGAATTTATCTATATTAGATTGATATTCCTGCTGAATGTTTTTGACGATATTAATAAGCATATTCTCTTCTTTATCAGAAAGATGCAATGCCTCGTGAACAGAATATTCAAAATATTCGTATTGTTTTATTTTTTGTGCAAGCGGTGTATTCCACAAAAAATCAGGATGGATCAATAATGACCATCCTGTATGTTTTAGTGCTGCATTTCCTTCAATAGAAAAAACCTGACCTGGCGCAATAAATAGCAAAACACCTTCTTTAAAATCATATTCCTGCTGGCCGTAACGCATTTTTGCATTGGCATTTCTTTTAATCGCAATAGAATAAAAATCCAGCATCAAACTTTTAGGTTCTTCCGCATTCAGGTATTTAATATCGTCAAAATTATAAACACTGATTAACGGATGCTGCGGTTTAGGCAAATCTCTAAATTCATGAAATTCGCTTATACTTTTTATTCGATGCGGTTGCTGATTTGCCATGGCCTAAGGTACTTATTTCTGATTATAAATTGAAGCAAATTCTTTTGCATAATCTGCAAGTTTTACTTTACCCATTTCGGCTGGTCTGTTGCGGTAATAATCTTCTCCTAATAAACCGTTGTAAAGTCCGGCGTACATTTCGACTAAACCTGCCGCAATTTTAGGCTGCATACCCACAGAAATCAATCCGTTAAGGACTTCTTCATCGCTGATTAACTGCCATTTTAAATCTGGTTTTCCAATCGCTTCGCCTAAAATACGTGCTGTTTCATTTCCGTTAACTTCTTCGCTTGCAACGTAACGAACTTTTTTCCCATCAAGCGGTGTTGTCAATTCTTCTGCAATAGCGCTTGCGATATCATTTGGGGAAACCCACGGAATCAACTCTTCGCCGCCATAATTTGCGCTGATAAAACCTTGATTTTTTATCGCCGGAATATAAGCCAGTAAATTATAATAAAAAGAAGTTGGGCGCATATAGGTAATCGCAACATCTGAAAGTTGGTTTAAAAAACCTTCGATTTCATTATAGCGCTGAATAATTCCTGAGTTTTGTTTTAAATGTGCGCCAATACTGCTCAAGAAAACCACGCGTTTCACACCCGATTTTGAAATGGCTTCGGCATAATTATTCCCGATATTTCTAGTAAAAGCGTCTAAATCAAGATTCGGATCGAAATAATTCGCGCGCGGAATCATACAATAAACTGCATCGGCTCCGGTAAAAGCATTCGTTAAGAATACTGCATCTTCTACAGATCCAATTACTGCTTTTGCACATAATTTTTCAATTTCGTCTTTATTTTCAGCTTTACTGCTGATGATCGAAATGTCGTGTCCTTTTTGTACCAATATATTGGCTAAAGGTTGGCTGATGTTCCCTAAAGAACCTGTAAGTATAATTTTCATCGTTCTATTTTTTGATATTACAAAGTTGCGCAACAACAAACGAATAGATTTAGCCAAATCTACTATTGTCTTAGTCTAAAATGAGTTGCTAAGATTCTGATGTTCTAAGATTCTAATTTTTTGCCAAATAGTAGAATATGAGTTCTTATTTTTTTATCATTTTAATTATTTAATCTGTGGGTAATTTTAGTTTTTAGATAATTTCTTTTCATTTTCTGTTTGAGGTTTTCCCGTGGCATTTGGTTCGCCTTTTCCGGTTGTGATTAATTTCTGTAGACTGTTTTGAATATAATTTGTCCAGGCATCGCGACAGATTTCAAAACATTCGTAATCTGGAACCAGACCAAAATGAGTGAAACGAAGTGCTGTTTTTCCGTCTTTTTCGGAAATTTCAAAAGTAGGTTTTGTTCCAGTCCACTCAGTTTTGTCTTCTGTAAATTTGAAATAGTTTTTTTCAACCAGCCAAACAATTTTCTGATTCGGAATTACCTCAATTAATTTTATTTTACAGCGGTGAACATCTTCATAATGATACTCAAATTCGTCATTTAGTTTAGCTGAATTCCCTTCAATTTCTTCTGACCACCAGCCACGAACATTGGCAACGGCATTAAAAACTTCTTGTGGAGTCTGATCTACTAATATAGTTGTGGTAAAATCTGCTGTGCTCATTTTATTTGATTTAGAAAATTAGTATAACAAATTTACTATTTGAAAATCAATATTTTAGGTTGATAAAGGACAATTTTGAGGGTTGTTTCAGACAGATTTTGAAGGTATGCGGGTTGTACGGATTTAAAAAGATTTGTGCGGATTGTTTTTTTTCATCGTGAATTTCGCGAATACCTTTGCATCTTTCCGGTTAAAATTTATTTAACTTGTCTCTCCTGAAAATCCCAATCAATACATTAATAATATAAATTGGGGTTGCAATAAAAAGAATTAATAAAATCTCACTCACTAAAACTACATTTATACTTTGATAATCATCTAATAGAGGAAAATTAGTATTCGTGTAGGTTCGAGGATTATAAAAGAAAACAATCCAATATAAAAGAAAACTACCGAGTAAAATAACGGAATGAATTATAGTTAACAGTTTTATCAAGTGTTTTTTGAAAACGTACTGAACCAGCCAATACCCAAGACCGTTTAAAGTGTAGAATAAAAATAAAACGATAGCTAAATGATAATTAGCTATAACAAAATAAGTATCATGAACATTAATATCTACTGTACTATCAGGATTAAATAGCCCGATTATCAACATTATAACAGCAACGATCCAGAAGATGTGATAGACTTTTATTTTTTTAATATTCATAATAATAAATGGAGTGCATAATTTTTAATTAAAAACAATCTACACAAATCTTTAAGTCTGTAAAAATCCGTACTCGATCTAAGCAAAATTAGTTTAATCTCTTTCACATTGTTATAAACAATTAAAATATTCATGACAATAATAATTTAATAAAGACCATCTTCAGCCTCATAAATCCATTCTGGAGCGTTATCAATATTTTGACGCAGCAATAAATTTAGCTGAGCGGTATGATGCTGTACGTGACGCATATTATAAAGCAATATTTCGATAACATTATAACGCATGGTTTTCGATTCGTTTTCCCAATTGCTATTATAAATTTCATCAGTCATTTCTGCAAGAAGGCGGCGTAATTTCTCGCGTCCAAATTCTAAATAAATCAAAACCTCTTCTTTAGTGTAAATCCTTTCAGGCATTCTGTCTTCAAATTCTGAAAGCGAAAATGGTGCAGGCGGTTCAAAACCCTCGGGTTCAAGAGTTAAATAATAATCTAAAAAGAATAATGTATGAAAAGCGTTGTAGCCAAATAGTATTTCAGTGTCCCAAAGTGATTCTGGACAAAGGTCAACAGCATTTTTGAGCATATCAATACTTCCTGCAAATTGGCGCCAAAGTATTTCCTTTAAAGAATTGTCCATAGTGCTTTTGTTTTGTTAAACGAAAATACAAATTAAAACCATATTAAAGATTGTTTTGGTAATAGTTGACTTATAAAACAATAATGCAATCTTTTGTTTAAAATGGTAATATTTATTTCGATTTTTAGATTAGTATAAAGTAAATCCTTATTTTTAGCCATCAAGAAATTTAATCCAAATTATGAAGAAAACATTTTGCGCCACAGTACTATTGTTGACCGCCTCTTTTTCAGTTTTTGCACAATTAAAAACACCATCAGAATTTATTCCGAATTACGGAAAACAAATTAGTTACTATCATCAGGTCGAAGATTATTTTAAGTATCTGACAGAACAGTCTCAATATATCAAAAAACAAAAATACGGGGCAACAAACGAACAGCGTGACTTGAATGTTTACTATATTTCGACTCCAGAAAATTTAGCAAATCTGGAACAAATCAGAAACAATAATTTAGCTTCAATAGGATTGTCGGACAGCAAAATCGCTTCTGCAGATGATAAAATTATCGTTTGGCTCAGTTTTAATGTTCACGGAAATGAATTTGCCGGAACCGAAAGCGCCTTGACTGTTGCGTACGAACTTTTGAATCCGTCGAACGAAGCAACGAAACAATGGCTGAAAAATACTGTCGTAATTCTTGATCCGTGTATAAATCCTGACGGCTATTCGCGTTACGGAAATTGGCTTAGAGAAATAACAGGCAAAAAAAATCACCCTGGCTTATACGACAGAGAGCATATGGAAGTTTGGCCAGGAGGAAGATACAATCACTACCTTTTTGATTTGAATAGAGATTGGGCTTGGCAAACGCAGGTTGAATCGCAACAGCGCATTAAATTATATAATCAATGGATGCCTCAGGTTCATACAGATGTGCACGAAATGAGCTATAATTCGCCTTACTTTTTTCCGCCCGCAGCAGAACCGCTGCATGAATTTATCGAACAATATCAAAAGGATTTTCATAACGTTTTAGGGAAAAATATCTCTCAGAAATTTGACAAACAAAACTGGATGTACAATACCAGAGAACGATTTGATTTGTTTTACCCGAGTTATGGTGACACTTATCCAACGTATAATGGTGCTGTCGGATTAACATTAGAGCAGGGCGGAATAGGCGCTGGCCGAGAAGTTACCATGGAAAACGGGGCAAATGTGACCATAAAAGACAGATTAACACATCACGCCACAGCAGTCTTAACAGTTGTAGAAAGTGCTTCTTCTCAGAAAGATGTTTTATTGAAAGGTTTTAGAGATTTTCATTCCAATGCGCGTAAAAAAGCAAAAGGGATTTACAATACTTACGTTTTAAAAAGCAATCCTAAATTGGAACAAATGGCAGAATTGCTAAAGAAAAACGACATCGAATACAGTTATGCTGATGCGTCAGGAAGTGCATCTGGATTTCATTATCAAAATAAAAAAACAGAAAGTTTTAAAATCGAACCGAATGATTTGATCATAAGAGCAGATCAGCCAAGATCTGTACTGGCGCAGGTTTTATTTGAGCCAAATCAAAAATTAAATGATAGTTTGTCCTATGATATTACGGCTTGGGCTTTGCCGTTGGCTTATGGAGTAGAAGCATATGCGGTTAAAAACAGTGTTCAGATAAAAACAAAAGCCAAAATTGAAACTGCTGAAAAAACAGTTCCGGCAAGTGTTTACGCATTTTATGTGCCTTGGAACAATAGAACTTCGGCGCAAGTGGTTTCATTATTGCATCAGGCGGGAGTAAAAGTACGTTCGGCTATGAAAAAAGCGGTTTTTGGAACCATTACAATAGAACCAGGCGGTTTAATTATCAGCCGAGCCGATAATCCCAAGATAGCAGATTTTGAAAAAACAGTAAGCGAAATCATCAAAATAAAAACTGATTATAGTTTTATAACCACAGGATTTTCAACTAATTCTAAAGATATAGGAGGTGAGAATTTCGTTTTGCTGAAAGCTCCAAAAATCTTAATGTTATCCGGAAAAGGTGTGGTTTCGACCGAATTTGGCGCAACTTGGTATTATTTAGACGAAACAATAAGCTATCCGGTAAGTATTGTTGAAACGGCTAATTTTAACCGAGTTAAATTGTATAATTACAATACATTAATTCTTTCTGACGGTTCTTATGATTTTTCAGACGATCAAAAAAAGCAAATTGACGAATGGATTAAAAACGGCGGAAAAGTAATTGCTATGAGCAGTGCTATTTCTTTATTTCAGGATCGCGAAGGCTACGCTTTGAGTTTATTTGCAAGCAAAGAAGACAAAGAAAAATCGGAGAAAGAAGAAAAGGAAATTGAACTTAAAAAACGCTTTTTAGATTTTGAAGGTTCAGAGAGAAGAGAAATTTCAGGGTCGATTCCGGGTGCGATTATCGAAAATAAATTAGATAAAACGTATCCGATGGCTTTTGGCTTAGGAAATAGTTATTTCAGTCTTAAAAGCAACGAGCGATCTTTTTCTCTTTTAAAGAGTGCTATTAACGTGGCTTATATTCCAAAAGATTATGTAAGTTATGGTTTTGTGGGCAATAACATCAAGAAAAAACTAAACGAAACGGTAAGTTTTGCAGTCGATAGAAGAGGCGACGGAAGCGTAATTTATATGATGGATAATCCGCTTTTTAGAGGTTTTTGGGAAAACGGAATTCTTTTATTCAGCAATTCACTTTTCTTAGTTAATTAAAAAAAAACGCTCTTCAGATAAAATTTGAAGAGCGTTTTTTTAGGAGCAAATGGTATCGTTTTCAATTCAATGTCCCGTCCCGCTATCCGCTAAATCTTTTTTCTGCTAAAGAAGCAGAAAAAAGGATATCGCTTCTATCGGGGCTAGAGATAACGTCTATTTTTCAAAGGATCGAAAAACTTTTCTTTTCAATGGGATTTAATTTTTAATTAAAAGCATCTTTATTCCTTACAAAATCATTCTTTTGTCATAACAAATAGTTGCAAAAGTATATCCTACACGGAGAGTTTGTTTTCTAACTCAAACAAAATATAACCGCCATGTTCAGATTGTCCTCTTTCTTTTGCGACAAAACCTTTGCTAAAATAAAACTGAACAGCTTTGGTATTATTTTCTAAACATTTTAGAGAAAGAGGAAAACCTGTTTTTGCGATTGTAGCTTTTAATAATTCAGTTCCAATTCCTTGACCTTGATATTGCTGGTCAATGTATAAATGGTGAATAAAATTGCCTTTCATCCAAATCGAAATAAAACCAACCGGAACATTATTAAGAAGAGCAACTAAAATAAATTCTCTTTTAGTGTCTCTATCAAAGTCTTTTAATTGAAATTCTGAAGGATCAAGCCAAGAAAAAGTATTAATCCTTTCTTTTAAGAATAAGGTTCTTAAAGGTTCGTAATCACTTTTTCTGATTTCAACTATTTTCATTGTACTAAAACTAATGCGCTTTTATTTCAATCCTTTCATTTCATTTTCCAGCATTTTTTCAATATTGAAAAAAATACCGTCTACTTTATATTTTCCTTTTTCAAAACTTAAAAAATCACAATTGCCAACTAAAGATTGCGATTTGCTTTCGAGTTCGAAGACATTCAAAAGTACATATTCGTGATCAACCAATATCACATGAAAACCACTTTCGCATTTTTGCCCGTCTCCAGAAGATAAAATAGCATTTATAATACTATGAAATTTTACAGAAGTTTTTTGTGCCAAATCATCATCGCCTTTTAAGTGATAGACATAACCTAGAAAATTGAGTTGTTTTAAATCAAACGGAAAATCGCTTAAAGAATGATTAATTAAATTTATAACTTCATCATAATCTTTGGTTTCTAATTGCTCTTTGTTGTAAAATTCGCGAAGCTTTTTCTCGTCTGGCGATCGCCAAAAAGCATTGTATTTGGGCTGAAAAACATATCCGAAATACAAATGGCGATAATCATCATGCGTTAAAAGAGTGTCATTTTTGACTAATCTTTCGATTAATTTAGGATAGTAATAGGAAGAATTTTTATCTTGAATTGCTTTTTCAATTGCTTTATAATCAGGAATTTTAAAATTATTTTCCTGGGCAAAAGCAGTAATTCCGACAAGGAAAATGGCAATGAGTAAAATTTTTCTCATCATGATTTTAGATTTAGATTGTGATTTTGGTTGAACTAAAGTACAATTAATATTTAAATGTTTATTTACTATCTGAAATCTAAAGTTCAGAAAAAAGTGATTTTTTAAAAAGAAGAATTAATTGCTGATCCTATTTCTATTATTGGATTTTTTTAGATATGAATAAGTCAAAATTGGCAATCCAATTATTTGTAAAACAAAGAAAAACAGCGAAATAAGTCCATCTAACTTTTGGTCGCTGTCAATAATTAAGTATTGATGACCGAGCGGGCCTTTAGAGAAGATGACAGTATTTATTAAATTCCATCCTAAATGCAATCCGATTGGGAGGTAAAGCGCTTTTGTTTTTGCGTATGCGAATGCAAACATAAGTCCCCAAATTGCAGTCATTGCAAAAACAATTGCCATTTGAATGGGATTTCCGAATGCGCCAAATGTGAACCAATGATAAATTCCGAAAGCAATTGCAGAAAAAATGCAGGCGCGCTTAACACCGAATTTTTTAATAGAAATATAAAGCAAAGCGCCTCTAAAAATAAGTTCTTCAAATAATACTGAACTTAAAACCCACCACGAACTTTTTAAAAAATCTAAAGTTGTAAAGTTTTGATTTATACTGTAATGCGTATCTGCTAAACTCGAAGTCGAGAAATAGTAGAAAAGACAAAAAAGAGAAGCGGTAAAAAATCCGAATAGAAAGTTGAAAGTCCTGCTTTTGGTTAATTTAAATCCTAAAACAGAGAAGTTTGATGTATCAAACCAGTATAGCAATAACCAAGAAAAGATAAGTTCAACTAATATTCCGATCATATATTTTTATTTTAATCGCTCTAAAACTCCTTTTCGCTTCACAATGTTTTTATAATCCCATTGTATTTTGATTGCTTTTGTGATCCAGCGTTCTACATCTTCTTTAACAATTTGTGCAGAATCTCTATAACGAAATTCTGCAGCTTTGAAAGAACCTTCATTTGAAAGTTTTTCTTCATCAAAAGATTGACCGCTCCAGAATAGTAAACGAACAGATCCTTTTAATTTGCTGTAACCCACAATCGGATTTCCGTCTAAAAACCAAACCGGATGTGCGTGCCAGATTTTATTTTCGGCATCAGGCAAATTTTTATTGATTATAAAAGCTAATTGATCACAGATTTCTTTGTCTGCACTGGTTTGTAAATTATTATAATCTTGTACGGATGCGTTCATAATAGAAAACTTTAATTTATTGATTGTAATACAATTATGAACTAAATTAGTGTTTTTTATTGCAAAATATTAATTGAAAAACAGAATTTATTTGAAAACGATTTTGCGTTAGGGATAGGAGCGGTATCCTTTTTGTTTTTTCTTTAAAAACAAAAAGATATAGCGGATAGCCCGGCCGAAGGTAACGCCCAAATTAATAGACTAATTTTAAACTTAAAAATAGATATGCGTATTGAAAGTGTCTGTTATATTATCTACAAAATCTTTTGTGTATTGTCCGGTTTGGTCAAGATCTGGATCTAAAATGGTAATCTCAAGTCCGCTTAGTTTTTCGCTTTGAAATAAATAGGAGGTAAGCTCATTGAATTCGTTGTAAGTAAGACCGTCGGGCGATCTGCTGTCGACGCATGGCATTATAGAATCGTTTAAAACATCGACATCGATATGTAGCCAGAAGCCGTCTAGATTCTTGTTTTTAACTTGAGTAAGAAAAGATTCAATACAATTTAAGATGCCTTGTTTTTTTAATTCGTAAAGACTGATATAAGTTGCAGAAGAATTTCTGATTTCGTTTTCGTATTCATCGTCGTATTCGCGATTGCCTACGCACCAAAGATTTTCTTCTTTTATATAGGGCGCTAAGTTTAGAATATTAGTCAATTTTTGATGTCCATTTCCGGTTACTATTGATGCTGCCATGCCGCCAACTCCTCCAGTTTCAGATAGCGAAACATTCATAAAATCAGTGTGGCCGTCGAGATAAAACAAGCCGTAATTGCCTTTTTGTTTTAAAGCAATTGCTGGTCCTAGAAGAATACTGCAATCACCACCAAGTACAAAAGGAAATTTATTTTGTGTAAGCAGATTATTTATTAAATATGCCTGTTCTCTGGCATAATGTACTAATGAATTTGCGTTGAGAATATTTGTTTCTGGATCCTTAATACTGGTATATTTTGGAGCATCAAGCCTTATAATGTTTTCAGTATTAAGAGCTTTGTGCAGATTGTGTTTCCAAAGCCAGTCTGGTAATTTTTTTACGCCAGGTTCTTTTCCGGGCTGTGGTTCTTTTAAGCCTAAGTTGGATGGAAATTCGACTATGCGTAATTCTTTCATGACTTTTTTATTTAGTGATAAAGTTATGGAAATAAGATTTAGGTTGAAATAAAAAAAATCCGACTTGCTTTCACAAATCGGATTTCTTAAATTGAAAATAATATGTAACTGCATCAATGCAAGTGCATCAACACAATGTTTTTTACAAGTGAATTACTTCGCCGTAAGCATCAGCCACAGCTTCCATAACAGCCTCGCTCATTGTTGGGTGAGGATGGATAGATTTAAGGATTTCGTGACCTGTAGTTTCTAGTTTACGGGCTACAACTGCTTCAGCAATCATATCTGTAACACCAGCACCAATCATGTGGCATCCTAACCATTCTCCGTATTTTGCGTCAAAGATTACTTTTACGAATCCGTCAGCTGCACCGGCCGCTTTTGCTTTTCCAGAAGCTGAGAATGGGAATTTACCAATTTTTAATTCGTATCCTTTTTCTTTAGCTTGTTTTTCAGTTAAACCTACAGAAGCAATTTCTGGAGTTGCATAAGTACAACCCGGAACGTTTCCGTAATCGATTGGGTCTACGTGTAAACCAGCAATTTTTTCTACACAGTTAATTCCTTCAGCAGAAGCCACGTGAGCCAAGGCTTGACCTGGAGTAACGTCTCCAATTGCGTAATATCCTGGAATGTTAGTTGCGTTGTATGCGTTTACTAAGATTTTATCTCTGTCAACAGCAATTCCCACTTCTTCTAAACCAATATTTTCTATGTTTGTTTTAATTCCAACTGCAGAAAGTACAATGTCAGCTTCGAGAATTTCTTCTCCTTTTGCTGTTTTTACCGTTGCTTTAACGCCAGTTCCAGTAGTATCAACTTTTTCAACAGAAGCGTTAGTCATAATTTTAACTCCTGCTTTTTTCATAGAACGCTCCATTTGTTTTGAAATGTCTTCGTCTTCAACAGGAACAATGTTTGGCATGAATTCTACGATAGTAACTTCAGTTCCCATAGAATTGTAGAAATGAGCGAACTCAACTCCAATTGCTCCAGAACCTACAATAATCATAGATTTTGGCTGTGTTGGCAATGTCATTGCCTGACGGTAACCAATTACTTTTACACCATCTTGAGGTAAGTTTGGCAACTCGCGAGAACGAGCTCCAGTTGCGATGATAATGTGATCAGCGCTATATTCAGTAACTTTATTGTCTTTATCTGTAACGTCAAGTTTTTTTCCTGGTTTTAGTTTTCCAAAACCTTCAATAACGTCAATTTTGTTTTTTTTCATTAAGAATTGAACTCCTTTGCTCATTCCGTCAGCAACACTGCGGCTTCTTTGAACCACTGCTGGGAAATCTTTATCGAATTCAGAAACTTTCAATCCGTAATCAGAAGCGTGTTTTAAGTAATCAAAAACCTGAGCTGATTTTAATAATGCTTTTGTTGGGATACATCCCCAGTTTAAACATACACCACCAAGGCTTTCTTTTTCAACTACAGCTACTTTAAAGCCTAATTGTGAAGCTCTAATAGCTGTTACATATCCGCCAGGGCCACTTCCTAAAACAATAACGTCGTATTTCATTTTTTTGGTTTTTAGTATTTATTACCGAAAATGAAGTTTAATTCCGAAACTCATTTTCCGATTTTTCTTTTGTTATTTGTGATTGCGAATTTAAGGATTTATTTTAAAATACACTTTAGATATGTAAAATGTTCATTGTAAAATGTGAAATGCAACTTTATAAAGTGAAATAAAAAAAGTAAAATGTGAGATGAAACCCAATTTGGATTCACATTTCACATTTTACTATTTACATTTTACAAAAAATACAATTAAACCTTAACGTGTCCCCAGTTTTCTCCGCTTGCAATTCTTCGAATTTGCATTTCGCTAACGCCAAATTGTTTTGCGATCATTTTAAGACGTGTTTTTTGTTCAGGTCGAGATAAGATTTTCTTGATCAGCATAACCTTTGTAGTAGTTAATTTTCTTCCGTCTGCTTTTAAGTTGTGTTCGATTAGGTTTTTCTTTGCCTGAATCACACGCGGACTTTTACGGCTGTGCGCCATCATTTCTGCTTTTGTTGCCCAACGTAAATTGCTTACATCATCATTACTTCTGTTATAGTCAAGATGCAGGACATAAGTTTGTTCTTCTGACTCTTTCGGAATAAAATATTGCGCAACTAATTTGTACAAAAAGAGGTATTTGTTAACGATTTTATCGTCTTTTTTGACTTTAAATCTAAAAGTTGGATATCCATCACTTAAACCGCCTTTTAAGAGACGTCCGTTTTCAATTTCATCAGTAAAACTAATTAAGCGTCCTCTGTTTGAAATGGCATAACGTAATTGTAATGAAGCATTTATTTCTATTTCTTTGAACTGTTCGTTTGGATAAAATCTATTTTGTGGCATTTTCTTTTACATTTGATTTCTATATTCTCAAAGATAAATAATAAACGAAAAATTACCGCTATGTTGTTGATTATGAAAGATCAATTTTATGATTTCTATAACGCTAATTTAACGTTTTAAAGCGATTTCGATAGTTTTTAATCGGGTTTTTAATCACAAATTGTGAATTATGTAGTTTTTTATTTTTGAAAAAAGAGTAAAATTTAAGATAAATGATCATTAAATTATTGATCTAGACAATCTTTAAAATTATTAATTTCTTTTTACTGCTGAAAATAGGCTCATTTTCTTCAGACGAACAGTTAAAATAAGTTCAACTTTTTGATGGTGATGTTTTATACTCTTTAATTATGTTTCTTTAACTATATTAAAAAAAACAATAGGGTTCAACCTAATTCAAGTTGAACCCTATTGTTTTTAACTTACACACCTTTTAGGAGTGTCATTTGATCCTATTTATTTGACCGAAGTAGCTAAGTGTATTAAAATCTATTTTAATGGCTTTTTCTTTAAGAAACAATTAATTAGAATTATGGACAAGGATTGCTAAGAACCATATGTATTGTGCTCTCTTTTAAAATATTATAATCACATAATGTTCTTCCGTCTTCAAGTTGTTTTCCTGCAAATATTAACCTTTGGCATTGAGGGGGAATTCCTTCTTTATCTTGTATCTTAGCCTTAATATTATCAATAGTATCTGAACATTCAACCTCAAGAGTTATAGTTTTTCCAGTCAATGTTTTTACAAAAATTTGCATTGAGAACGCATTAACCGAACAGGCTAAAAATAAAACGATAATTAGTAATTTTTTTTTCATGGTTTTTGTTAAATGATTATTTATTTTTCAAACTTAGTTATTTATTTGTAAGAATGCAACTAGTAGTATTAATTTATAGTTAGCTTACTTTAAATAAAATACAATGAAGTATCATAGTTTTAATGTCTAAATTATTTGTAAGAATTTGAAAATAAATGATATAGGAAATTTCGCAGCGTTAATTAGCTACTGAAAATTGCGAATCGTACAGGTTTTTGTAATAGCCATCAGTTTTATTGAGTAATTCCTGATGTGTTCCTTGTTCAACAATTAGTCCTTTGTCCATTACTACAATCTTATCTGCATTTACAATTGTTGCCAATCTATGGGCAATAATAATAGAAGTTCTTCCTTTTGTAATAGTTTCTGTTGCACGTTGAATCAATTCTTCTGAATAGGTATCTATGGATGAGGTTGCTTCATCTAAAATCAAAATACTGGGATTGCTTACATATGATCGTAAAAATGCGATTAATTGGCGTTGTCCTGAAGATAACATTACACCACGTTCTTTCACATCAAAATCATAATTATCAGGCAAGCTCATAATAAAATCATGCACACCAATTTTTTTAGCCGCATTCAGCACTTGTTCGCGTGTAATCTCAGGATTGTGCAAAGTAATGTTATTATAAATCGTATCAGCAAACAGAAATACATCCTGCAAAACCACAGCAATTTGTTTTCTTAATGAAGCCAAAGTATAATTTTCAATATTATGTCCGTCAATAAAAATAGTACCGCTGTTGATTTCGTAAAAACGATTCAATAAATTAATTATAGTCGATTTTCCTGCTCCAGTCGAGCCTACAATCGCAATCGTCTGTCCGGCATTCACAGATAAATCAATACCTTTTATAACTTCTTCTTCCGGAATATAACTAAAACGAACAGCTTTAAATTCAATACTTCCATCGAAAATAGGCGCTTCTAGAGTTCCAGTATCTTGAATATGATCCTGTGTGTCAATAATATCAAAAACACGATTGGCTGCAATCATTCCCAATTGCATCTCATTAAACTTATCTGCAATCTGGCGCAATGGGTTAAAAAGCATTCCGATGAACATTGTATATGAAAATAAATCTCCAAAAGTGGTAAAATGATCGCCGTTCAAAATTTTAAATCCACCGTAAACGACCACTAAACCTAACGTAATAGACGAAATAATATCAGCAATGGGAAAAAATATCGAGTTGTATAAAATTGTCTTTATCCAAGCAACTCTATGTTTGTCATTGATGTTTTTAAAGTTTTCAGCTTCAATTTTTTCACGGTTAAAAAGCTGAACGATTTTCATTCCTGTAACGCGTTCCTGAACAAAAGAGTTCATATTCGCGATCTGAGTACGAACTTCTTCAAATGCAACCTGCATTTTACGCTGAAAAATTCGGGTAATAAAAACCAAGATCGGCATTGCAACCACAACAATCCAAGTCAGTTTCCAGTTCATGTAAAACATAAAAATTAAAACCACCAGCATTTTCATCAAATCACTTATGATCATGAACAATCCTTGACTGAAGATCCTTGCAATCGATTCAATATCAGAAACTGATCTGGTTACCAATTGTCCAACCGGAACCAAATCAAAATATTTCATTCTAAAACTCAAAATATGCTTGAAAAGTTTTGTTCGAATATCTTTTACAATATCTTGACCAAGCCAGTTGGCCCAGTATACAAAATAAAATTGGGAGAAAACTTCCATAAGCAAAACACCGCCCATCAAAACAATATACATTAATAAACCTTGTTTATCGTGTGTCTTTATATAGCCGTCAACCGTTTCTTTTAATAAATAAGGGCGAAGTGCTGCAAAAATCGACAGCGATACCGCAAAAAGAATAACGCCGTAATAGCGCCATTTATAAGGTTTGGTATAAGTTAAAATTCGTTTGAATAATCCGGTATCGAATGCTTTTGCTTTCATTTGTTTTTTTTATGCTTAAGCAACTGGCTTAATGCTTGCTGCTTATTGCTTATTCCTATAAATAATCATAATCAATTTTGGTTAAATATAAACCATGCGCCGGAACAGAAAATCCAGCTTTTTCTCTGCTTTTACTGGCGATAATATTTTCAAAATCTTCTAAAGAAATTTTATGCAAACCAATATTGACTAGGGTTCCTACAATAGAACGTACCATATTTCTTAAAAAACGGTTCGCTGAAATAGTAAAAATTAGCTTATTATTTTCTTGTTTCCAATACGCCTCAAAAATCGTGCAATCAAATGTATTTACGTCTGTATTTACTTTCGAAAAACATTGAAAATCGGTATGATTCAATAAAATATTTGCTGCTTCATTCATCAAAGCTACATCTAATTTTTGATTAAAATACCAGCTCAATTCCTCTAAAAATGGATTTTTAACAGTATTGATATGGTATTCGTATGTTCTTTTTGTAGCGTCAAATCGGCAATGTGCGTCATCTTTTACTAAAATGAGATTAAAAATCGCAATGTCTTTTGGTAAATAAGAATTTAATTTATGTACTAAATTCGGAACATCAATTTCCGTTTCAAAATCAAAATGGCCGTACATTTCCTGTGCATGAACACCTGTATCAGTTCTTCCGGCGCCCATAACATTTATAGTACTATTTAATAAAACAGAAAGCGCTTTGTTTAAAGTTTCCTGAACAGATGATGCATTCGGCTGAAACTGCCAGCCGTGATAATGTGTTCCGTTATAAGCAAATTGAATAAAATATCTCAAGGTAAAGATTCAAAGGTTTTGAGAGGCAAAGGTACAAAGGTTTTTTTGAAGTTGCTAAGATTCTGAGTTGCTATCCCGAAGCCTCGGGACTAAGGTTTTCTTTTTTAGGTTCACAGAAACAAAGGTTCACAGGTTCAAAGGTTTTTTTTGCGATGTTATTCGTAGAGACGCACTGCAGTGCGTTTAACATAACGGGATAACGTTTTTATCTATATGATATGTAACCATTTTTACGCAAAACCTCAAAAATCTTCACAGAAAAATATTTATTTTCTGTGCCACTGTATTTTTAAAATTAGATAAACAAACCTCTCTCCCTTTGCCTCTCTGTACCTCTGTGCCTTTCCAAAAACTGTTAAACCCAAAAATACCAATCATAGTTTGTCCAGTGAAAAATCGTGTCAGAAATTGACAATTCCAACGATTTAATTCGGGCTTTTTTTTAACATTTTTTAGAAAAAATTGCCAAAAGTTAATTTTGCAAATATTTCATTTTAATAGGAAATATTTCTCCTATGTTTGTAATCTAAATATCAAAAACTATGAATGAAATTACTTCTTATTGGTGGGTCATTTTAATATTATTTTCCATCATTTTTTACAAATTTATTTTGCGCGTTTTCTTCGGAATGGTAATGGTTCCTGAAGATAAAATTGGTTTGGTTACTAAAAAATTCGTTTTGTTTGGCGCAGACAAATCATTGCCAGACGGCCGTATCATCGCAACAAAAGGTGAGGCAGGTTATCAGGCAAAAACCCTTGCTCCAGGTTTATATTGGGGAATGTGGATCTGGCAATATTCAATAGATATGACTGGATTTACGGTTATCCCGGAAGGAAAAATTGGTTTGGTTTTAAGTAAAGACGGACAGGAAATTCCAACCGGACGAATCTTAGCACGAAAAGTAGACAGTGATAATTTTCAAGATGCTACTTTTTTCTTGAACAACGGAGGACAAAAAGGACGTCAGACGGCTTTTATTACAACAGGTTCGTATCGTATCAACACCTTCTTGTTTGAAATCGTAATTGCAGATCAAATCAAGATTTACGAAAACATGATTGGTATCGTTACAGCACTTGACGGAGAACCAATTCCGCAAGGACAAATTGCTGGTAAATTTGTTGAAGGCCATAATAACTTTCAAGATTTCGACAAGTTTTTAGGAAGTGGAGGAAATCGTGGTTTACAGCCTCAAGTTATGTTGGCAGGATCATACTATATTAATACATGGGGAGTTCAGATTGAACAAAACCCAATGACAGATGTGCCAATTGGTTACGTTGGAGTTGTGATTTCTTATATAGGAGAAGATGGACAAGACGTGACCGGCGATACTTTTAAACACGGAAATATTGTTTCTAAAGGACAACGAGGTGTTTGGATGGAACCGCTTGGACCTGGAAAATATGCCTTGAATAAATATACAACAAAACTTGAAGCAGTTCCAACAACTAACTTGGTTTTAAACTGGGCAAATGCTCGAAGCGAATCGCATGATTTAGATAAAAATTTATCTACAATTACCGTTCGTTCAAAAGACGGGTTTCCATTTAATCTTGACGTGGCGCAAATTATTCACGTTCCGGCAAATGAGGCGCCAAAAGTAATTGCCCGTTTTGGAAGTATGAACAACTTGGTTTCTCAAGTTTTAGAGCCAACAATTGGTAACTATTTTAGAAACTCGGCTCAAGACAGTGATGTAATCTCTTTCTTATCAACTAGAAAAGAGCGTCAGGAATCAGCCAAAAATCACATTAAGTTAGTTCTTGACGAATATAATGTAAATGCAGTTGATACTTTGATTGGAGATATCGTGCCACCAGATTCATTAATGAAAACTTTAACTGATAGAAAATTAGCTGAAGAAGAGCAAAAAACCTATCAAACGCAAAGAATGGCGCAGGAACAGCGTCAGGGAATGGAGAAAGAAACCGCAATTGCTGATATGCAGAAAGAAATTGTACGCGCCTCACAAAGTGTTGAAATCGCACAACGTACTGCCGATGCAACCGTTAAGAAAGCAGAAGGAGATGCTACAAGTTTAAAACTGAATGTAAATGCCGAAGCCGAAGCTACAAAAATGCGTGCCAATGCAGAAGCCGAAGCAACAAAAGCGAGAGCAGGAGCACAGGCAGAAGCAACTAAATTAAATGCAAGCGCAGAAGCAGAAAGAATCTCAAAAACTGGTTTAGCCGAAGCAGAGAAAATTATGGCAATTGGTAAATCGACTGCAGAATCGTATCAGTTACAAGTTAGCGCGATGGGTGGAGATAACTTCACCCGATACAAAGTTACTGAGGAAATTGGTAAAGGAAATATCAAAGTGATTCCAGATGTTTTAATTTCCGGTAATGGAGGTTCTGACGGTTCGATCAGTGGTTTATTAGGATTAAAACTAATGGAAATGATGGATACTAAAGATTCTAAAGATTTAAAAAATCCTAAGAAACAGTAACCCTTAACATATTTAGATTTCCTGTTGGAATGAATAATAATACCTAACAGGTTTTAAAAACCTTTTAGGATACAAATCCGATCTGTATCTGCAGATCGGATTTTTTATGTTCAAAATAAAAAAAGATCGTTCGAAAGACGCACTGCAGTGCGCCTCTACAGAAAAACCTTTGTACCTTTGTACCTTTGAATCTGCAGAAAAAATCTCAGTCCCGAGGCTTCGGGATAGCAACTTAGAATCTTAGCACCTTAGAATGAAAAAAATCCTCTTGCTCTCCGATACTCACAGTCATATTGATGATACTATTTTGAAATATGTCGCTCAAGCTGATGAAGTTTGGCATGCTGGAGATATAGGAGATTTAAATGTAACAGATACCATAAAAAAACTGAAACCGCTGCGTTGTGTTTACGGGAATATTGATGACGCACAAGCAAGATTAGAATTTCCATTACATAACCGATTTTTATGTGAAAATGTTTCTGTTTGGATTACACATATTGGGGGTTATCCTGGTAAATATAATCCAGCTATAAGGGAAGAAATGGCTTTGAATCCACCAAAATTATTCATCTGCGGACATTCGCATATCTTAAAAGTAATTTTTGATAAAAAGAATAATCTATTGCATATGAATCCTGGTGCCGCCGGAAAAAGTGGATTCCATCAAGTTCGAACAATGCTTCGATTTGTAATTGATGATGATAAAATTAAGGATTTAGAGATTGTCGAAATTGGTAAAAAGTAATTTCAGATTAATGAGGAATTGGTATTTTTATTTTAATCTTAGTTCCTTCATTAACTTTAGAAGAAATATCAAAACTTCCTTTAAATTTTTTAATTCTGGCTCTGATTCGGTTAAGTCCAAAACCTTCAGCTTCATTTATTTTTTTTGCTTTAAAACCTTTTCCGTTATCTCGAATTTTAATGGTAAAATGTTTTTGTCTTTCGCTTAAAACAATTTTGGCATTGTTTGCTTCGCTGTGTTTAATAATGTTGTTGAATAGTTCTGATACAATAAAGTAAATATTCATTTCAAATTTTTCCAAATATCTTTTATCGGTCGGAACAGTGCTTGAAAAATCAAAATGAATAGTAGCGTTTGAGTTTCTCTCGCACAAATCTTCCAAAGCATAAATTAA
Source organism: Flavobacterium sp. KJJ (assembly GCF_000708595.2). GTDB lineage: Bacteria > Bacteroidota > Bacteroidia > Flavobacteriales > Flavobacteriaceae > Flavobacterium. Next base: position 115,383 of record NZ_JARP01000006.1, read on the forward strand.
TCCAAAACGAACTAAAAGACTCGGGACAAGATCATGAGATATATCGCGCAAAAGATCGTGAGCCTCTGCTAAAATAGATTTGGCTTTCTGAATTTCATCTGATTTAATATTATTTTGAGCTGTAAAAGTATTCAAATGCAAACCTACAGAAGATAATAAAGAGTTGATGTTGTCATGTAAAAATGAAGCTATTTTTTTTTGTTGAACTTCTTGACTGTCAATTCCTGCATTAATAATATTGAGCAGTATTTTTTGCTTGATATCTTTTCGTTTAATTTTTTGTTTTAATTTATTATTCTGATAAAAGAAATAGAATAAGAAAAACAGAATTATAAGAAGTACAATTGATAAACTGACTATCTTCTTGTTTCTCAATTGCTCTAATTTATGCGATTCTACAATAGTGGCTTTTTTAGATGTTTCAGAAGAGAAAGAAGCTGTCGTAACAAATGTTTTTTGCTTATTAAAAATGGGATTTCCATTTATAAAAACAAAGAAAAAAAAGGCTGTGAAAAATCGAGAAAGCATAAAACCAACAATTTAAAGCATGATATATTTAAAAATCTAAGAATTGATTAAATGATTTTTTAGGGCATACTTGACAAGACCTATTGTGTTTTTGGTTTGAAGTTTTTTCATAATATTTTTTCGGTGTGTTTCAACCGTATGGATGCTGATAAAAAGCTGTTCGCTAATTTCTTTGCCGCTGTATTCTAATGAAATTAGTTTAATGATTTCGATTTCTCGATTACTTAAAATGGGATTTTCTACGTTTGCGCTTTTGCTTAATTTCGGATTATTTTGGGTGAAATTCGCAAAAATTTTTTCTCTTACAGCATCAGAAAAATATTCTTGATCTTGATAAACAGCATGAATGGCTTCAATGATATTTTCTCCAGCGCATTTTTTAGTCAGATATCCTTTTGCGCCTAATTTCATTACTTCCTTAATGATTTTCAAGTCATCATAACTTGATAAAATAATGACTTTGCAAGGAAATTGTTTTTCGCTAAACTCTTTGAGAACACTAATTCCGTCTTTTTCAGGCATGCTGATATCTAGTACTAAAATGTCAGCATTATTTTGAGTGACGTCCGTATAGATTGCAGTTCCATCTAATGAATTACCCACAACTTCAAAATTTGAAACAGTCTGTAATAAATTCGTAAGACCATCAATAAGCACTTGATGGTCATCTGCAAGATGGATTCTTATTTTGGGTACTATCATTGTTTATGGAATGAAACCGCAAATTTATAAAGGAATTATCTGGAAAGATTGCCCTAATAAGGTTGTTTTATATCTTTTTAGGGCACAAAAAAACCCGAATATAAAATTCGGGTTCTCTTCGCACAAAAAAATTAAGTTTATAGGTTTATCTCAAACGATCTACAGATTTTACGAGATCTTCATCTTTTTTGATGGCCTTATTAGCTAACACTAATAATACGATAGCAACAATAGGAAGAAACATCCCAATACCTTTCTCTGAAACAGCGTTTACTGTTTCTCCAGATAGATTTAGTGATCGATATACAAATAATCCTAATAAAATTAAATTTAATATTATGTTCAGTCTGTTCATCACAAACTGATTTTGTCTTTTCTTGTATGAAATAATGCTGACGATAGAAAGCATTGTACTTAAACCTAACAAAATAGTATAAAGCTGTTCCTGCATAAAGTAGAAAGGCTTTCCAGTATTTAATGTCCAAAGCGGAATAAAAAACATTAGCACCCCTGTCACTACAAAGGTAAGAATTAAATATACGGTTTGAATTCGTTGTATCATGGTCTAAAATTGTTTTACAAAAATATATTTTCTTTTTTATAAATACTATTGTATGATTAAATTTTATTCGTATTATTGCATCATAATACCGTAAGCACTTCATACTGCGGTCAATTGAAATCATTTATCTACCTATTCTTTTTACAGTATTTCCTTTAAAATAATTAAATTCATAGAACATTCATGTTTGATATTTCTGCATTAAAAGAAATGAAGCTTTCTGAGCTTCAAGAAATAGCTAAGTTAGCTAAAACTATAAAGTTTAATGGCGTTAAAAAAGAGGCTCTAATCAGTCAGATTTTATCGCATCAAGAAGCGACTATAGAACCGCCTGTTACTGCTGTGGCTAATGCGGAAATAGCTGACGATAAACCAAAAAGAGCCAGAATAGCTCCTGTAAAAAAAGCAGCTATTTCAAAAAATGCTCCGGTTTTAGAATTTGATAAAGTAGAGGAACAAGCTCAAGAAGAAAAAGAAGTACCAGTAGTTTCAAAACCAAATTCAAAAATTCAAGCAGCTCCAAAAGTTCAAGAAACGGCAGAAACTGCACCAATTGAGAAAAAAGGTCCGAAAATCGTAAAGTTCAATAAATCGGCTTACGAGAAAAAAGTAGCTCTTCAAAAAGAAAAAGAAGCAGTAAAAGAGGTTAGTACTGAAGAAGCTGCAGAAGAGGCAGAAACGGCACCGCCGGCTCCAACAGCTGAAAAAATAGAACAGCCTGCCCCAGTTAAAAAGCCTAATCCAAATCAGAATAAGAATCCAAACCAAAACCCGAATCAGAATCCAAATCAAAATGGAAATGGGAATGTAAACGGAAACGGAAATGGAAGCAATGGCAATCAAAACCCAAATCATAAAAATAAAAAGAATAATTTCAGAGATTCAGATTTTGAATTTGACGGAATTATCGAAAGTGAAGGCGTTCTTGAAATGATGCCCGACGGTTACGGATTTTTACGTTCATCAGATTATAATTATTTAGCCTCTCCAGATGATATTTATTTATCAACTTCACAAATAAGATTATTCGGTCTTAAAACCGGAGATACTGTAAAAGGAGTAGTTCGTCCTCCCAAAGAAGGCGAGAAATTTTTTCCGTTAGTTCGTGTACTTAAAATTAATGGTCACGATCCTCAAGTAGTTCGCGACAGGGTTTCTTTTGAACACTTAACACCAGTTTTCCCTTCAGAAAAATTTAAATTAGCCGAAAAAGGCAGTTCAGTTTCAACTCGTATTATCGATTTATTTTCTCCAATAGGAAAAGGACAGCGCGGTATGATTGTCGCACAGCCTAAAACAGGTAAAACAATGTTGTTAAAAGACATTGCAAATGCGATTGCAGCAAATCACCCCGAAGTTTATCTTATTGTTCTTTTGATTGACGAGCGTCCTGAGGAGGTTACAGATATGCAAAGAAGTGTAAGAGGAGAAGTTATTGCTTCTACATTTGATAGAGAACCGCAAGAACACGTAAAAATTGCCAACATTGTTTTAGAAAAAGCAAAACGTTTGGTAGAATGCGGGCACGATGTAGTAATTCTTTTAGATTCAATTACACGTTTGGCAAGAGCTTACAATACAGTTCAGCCAGCTTCTGGAAAAGTATTAAGTGGAGGTGTTGATGCGAATGCATTGCAAAAACCAAAACGCTTTTTTGGAGCAGCAAGAAATGTAGAAAACGGAGGATCTTTAAGTATCATCGCAACTGCATTGACTGAAACAGGTTCTAAAATGGATGAGGTTATTTTTGAAGAATTTAAAGGAACCGGTAATATGGAACTTCAATTGGATCGTAAAATCGCTAATAAGCGTATTTTCCCTGCAATCGATCTTACTTCTTCAAGCACGCGTCGTGATGACTTACTATTAGACGAAAAAACGTTACAAAGGATGTGGATTATGCGTAAATATTTATCAGACATGAATCCAGTAGAATCTATGGATTTTGTAAACGAACGTTTCAAGAAAACAAGAAATAATGAAGAGTTTTTGATTTCTATGAATGACTAAAAGCAAGGTACAAAGGCTCAAAGTTGCAGAGGGTTTCTTTTAGGAATCTATCAATATATAAAAAAAGGGATGAGTTTTAAAACTCATCCCTTTTTGCTTTTTATCAGAAACTTAGTTACTGAGAGCTTTATGTTTTTTTAAAACCTCTAAACCTCTGCAACTTTGAGCCTTTGTACTTCTATTTAATCGTTTTATCAACTACTGGTCTAGCATCTCTATTTGCTAATTCCCAAGCGATAACAAAAGCTAACTGCGCTCTTTTTGTTAAAGCATCGTATTCAATTTTTTGAGGTTCATCACCTTTTCCGTGATAATCTTCGTGAACTCCATTAAAAAGGAAAACAGCAGGAATTCCGTGTTTTGCAAAGTTATAATGATCAGAACGCTCGTAAAAATGGTTTGGATCTTTAGGATCATTAAATTTAAAATCTAAATCTAATTTGGTGTATTTTTCGTTTTGGGCCACTGTAATGTTATGTAAATCAGTTGATAAACGGTCAGCTCCAATTACATAAACATAATTATTAGTATTAGCATGTTCTACGTCGCGACGGCCAATCATATCAATATTGATGTCAGTAATCGTATTAGCGATAGGGAATAACGGATTTTCAGAATAGTATCTTGATCCGTGCAAACCATGCTCTTCTCCAGTTACGTGAAGGAATAAAATGGAACGTTTTGGTCCGTGTCCTTCTTTTTTGGCTTTTGCGAATGCTTTTGCAATTTCCATAACAGCTACAGTTCCCGAACCATCGTCATCAGCTCCATTATACACTTCTCCGTTTTTAATTCCAACGTGATCATAATGTGCTGAAATTACTAAAACTTCATCTGGTTTCTCAGACCCTTCAATAAATGCCCAGATGTTTTCAGAATCTGGTAAATTTTCATTGCGTCTTGCATTCAAAAAAGCTGCAGGAATATGCTGGTAGTAATCTGTTGCTCCTTTAGGAAAAGAAATTTTATTTTTTTTATATTGCTCAATCATGTAAAGACCCGCTTTTTTTTGTCCTTTCGAACCTGTATCACGGCCTTCCATTTCATCAGAAGCAACAACGTATAACATTGTTTTTAAGTCATTAGATGTAATAGCGTTCATGTATTTAGTTGGGTCTGAATTGTCTTTAGAGACAACCGACTGTGCATTTTTACATGAAAATGCGGTGGCAATTAATAGTAGAATTACAATTTTTTTCATTTGTTGTTTAGTGTAAATTAAGGAATATGTATAATACATAGAAAATAAGTAAAAGTAGAATAAAAAAGGAGTTTATAAAGAATAAGATCACGCTTTTAACAAATGAAACAAATCTGCTTTCTCCATAAAAACGGTGATGTGCCGGATAAAAGTAGTAACACATCCAGATTATTCCAACAAAATTTATGATATCAGCTACAAATGCAATTGGGCTGATTGCTCCAATTGTTTTGTTTACAATAAATAATATAAGAAATATTAAGAGCAAAAATGAAAAATAATGCAGTGTAAAGATACCGTGATCAAAATAATACCACTTCTTTTTATTGTGGAAAATCCATAAAAAGAAGGCGAAAAACGGCATTATAATGAAGAGTATTTTTGGAATATTATGTATAAAGGATTCAATAAATTTTTCAATGATTTCGGCTTTTGTGTTGTTCTCCGTCACGTGTACAGCCTTTTCGTAGATCCAATATTCAAAATCGGTAAATTTTTCTTTTGGTTTTCCGTATTTCTGAATCGAATCAATCTCTTTCATTGAATCCAGTTTAAAATAGGACTTGTCAATTGTTTTTGACTGTAAATATGACTTTTCATTCCATTTTTTATGTTCTTTTGTGTTTGCTTTCTCAAAATTAGACGTAATTTCCTTTTCACTTTTTGTAAGGTTTTCAGTTACATGGCTTGGAAACATAGCAATTAAAAGAAAAGTAATAAAACTGATAAAAATATAAAGTCGCACTGGAGCCAAATAAGACAGTCTTTTTCCAGAGAGATATTCTTTGGTTAATGTCGAAGGTTTAAAAAGTAAGTTTTTAATGGTTTTCCAAAAGGCATTTTCATAATGTGTCAAATCTTCAAAAAAATGAATGAACAAATGATGAAATGTTTTTCTGCTATCAGTATTTTCCTGTCCGCAGTTGGGGCAGAATTTTTGTTCGACAACATGCCTGCAGTTCAAACAGGTTTTGTCTTTTCTAATGGGACTATGTGACATTGGTTAATTCGTTGATTTTGATTTGGTTTAGTATGGTTTTTTTATGCCCGCAGTTGAAACGGATTTAAACGGATTTACGCTGGTATCTTATCACTGCAGATTTTTTTTGTTGATTATGAGTAAAATCTGTGCAAACCAGTTTAAATACGATTAATAAGTCTTCTATCAGCAAAATTATTTTTTCAAAACTTCATTCAAGAAAAGCTGTAAATGTTCGAATGATCTTTTCGCAGCTACTGGATTATAAGCTGCGCCTTTAGAATTATCGCTTCCTGCTTCTGGATTTGTAAAAGAGTGAACAGAATCTGCATAATAGATCATTTGCCAATCGGCTTTAGAATCGCGCATTTCTTGTTGAAAAGCAGCAACTTCTTCTTTAGAAACATAAGGATCATCAGCTCCGTGGCAAATTAAAACTTTAGCAGTAATTGGCGTTGCTGGTCGTGAAGCATCTTTGCCTAAACCGCCGTGAAATGATGCAACTCCTTTTACGTTCAAATGTCCGCGTGCCGCTTCAAGAACTCCCGTTCCTCCAAAGCAATAACCAATAACAACAATATTATCTGCATTTGCTCCAGATTTGATTAATTCCTGTAATGCAGCGTCGATTCTTTTTTGATACGCTTCAAAATTAGTTTTATAGAAACCAGCCTGTTTTCCTGCTTCAGCAGTGTTTTTTGGATAATTTCCTTCTCCATAAATATCAGCTATAAAGACATGATAGCCTAATTTCGATAAATTCTCTGCAATTCCTTTAGAGGCGTTGTCAATTCCGAGCCACGCAGGCAAAAGTAAAATACCAGGGTTTTGACTGCTTTTTTTAGCAGCTTTTATAGACAAACCGTTCAATACCTGACTTCCGTCGGCATATTTTACGGGTTTTAGTTGTGCATTTATAATGTTAGAAAACAGTATAGTAGCAAAAATAAGTAGGGCCGAATTTTTCATAGTGGTACAATTTTAAACAAATATCAGAAATATTATGTTACAAAAAAACCTCGAAAGACAATTCTTCCGAGGTTTATTTAAAGTGATTTTTCTGGCTAAAATTATTCGCCGGGATGATATGTTTTTTCGGCATGTTTTTCTACATCTTCCTTATAGAATAAAACGTCTTTAAATTTACCTTTTTGGTACATTTCTGCTTGATCTGTAAAATGTTTTGAGTTTATATCGCCGCTGTTTCCGCCAGCCAATAATGATTTTGCTTTTATTTTAGGGCCAAATTCAACGGCGCAGATAAAACTGTTTCCGTTATAGCCGTAACGTTTTTTTGAATCATTTTGGTAACTGCTTTTAAAAGAGGGCAGACTTCCCCAAGATCCTGGACCAAAACCAATTGGCAAGCTTGGCCTAGCATCGTCATATTTTAAATCTATATCACCGCTTGAACGCTGAAAACGGTTGATTTCGCCCCAGGCAACTTGCCAAGTTCCCCATTTCGATTTTAAGTCTTTCATAACTGCCTGCAATTGCGTAATAAGCTGACTTACTGTAGCATTTTTAGCAAAATTTTTAGTATTTTCAACCTGATCTAATTCTCCTTCATCTATATAGGCTTTTAAGATAATCGGATCTAATTTATATGCCCATTCAATAGCTAATGTGGCTGCAACTGAATTTTCTTTAGCGTAATAATCCCAATTTTTTAGAATTGAAATTGGTTCTTGTAGTTCTAAATATTCGGCAGAATCTGGTTTTATATTTTTTTCAAAAACATTAATTAAACTCGGAATCAAAATTTCAAAAATTGATAATTTCGAATCATAACCGTCTGCAATAACTTGGTCTAAAGTATATTTGTTGTCTTTGCTGAAGATTCGAACGGCATTTATTCCTCTAAAATTTTCTCCGTCTGGCGCCATATAAGGTAAATAATTTTCTTCTTTCGGACTGTTTTCTCCTGCAACACTATATGGAGTTGAATTGCAGTTCTGTAGCCAGCCGTTTGCCGGATTGTACAAATGAACCGTTTCATCAACTTCGTGCAAACCTTTCCATTGAGTCGAAGAAATAGAACCGTCAACCACTTTTGACCAATTAAGGTTTTTGTCCCGGATCGGAATAAAATTGCCATGCCAATACGCGATATTTCCTTTACTGTCAGCATAAACGGTATTGTTTGAGGTGTTGGCTTTTAAATCCATTGCTTTTTTGTACTCTTCAAAATTGGTCGACTTTGTTCGCACCCAGCTTTGAATCAAACTTGCCATCGAACGGTTATTCGATTTCAGGCTAATCCATTTTCCGTCGCGTTTGGCCATGATCGGACCGTTATTTGTAGCGTAAGTTTTGAATTTTTTTGGAATTAATTTTCCGTTTTCTGTATAATTGATTGTGATTTCTTTTTCGATTACCGGCAAAAGTTTACCATCAAATTCGTAAAACAATTTATCGTTTTTATTGGTGATTTTTTCTGCGTACATATCAGCAACATCAACATTTGATGAAGTATGCATCCATCCACAATTATCATTAAAACCTTGGTAAATAAAAAATTGTCCCCAAGTTACAGCGCCATAAACATTGAGACCTTCGTTGCTTGTAATCTGAACTTCAGGTCTAAAGTAAAAAGTCGTGTGCGGATTAATATATAAAATTGCATTTCCGTCAGCTGTTTTTGATGGAGCAAAGGCAAATCCGTTTGAGCCGGTCTGCACATATTTTTCCCTTTCAACATAGGCAACTTTATCAGTGTTACCAGAATAAAAAGCCTTCAGTTCTGCAGTAGAAAGATCAGCAGTACTTATTGCACCAATACTTCCGTCTGTCCAAAGCAGCGGAAACCACGGTTCAAAATGCGTTAAAAGTGCTGGTTTAACTTCAGGATGTTTGTATAGATAAAAGTTGATTGCATCAGCATAACTGTTTAAAAGTTTTTTGAGCCATGACGGTGCTTTTTTATAATCGGCTTTTGCTTCATCAGCGTCGATTAAAAGTTTGATTTCTAAATCATTATATAAAACAGACTGTCCTTTTATTTCTGAAATACGTCCTAGCTTTTCAATATAATTCATTTCAATTCGCTTAAAATCGTCTTCGCATTGCGCATAAAGCAATCCAAAAACAGCATCAGCATCGGTTTTTCCGTAAATATGCGGAATGCCCCAATTGTCTCGAATTATAGTAACTTGCTGTGCTAGTTTTTCTAAGCGATTTACTTCTTTAATGTTGATTTTTTGGGCTGAAATATGAAAACTGATAAAGCAAAACAAAAAAGTTAGCTTTACTATTTTAGAATAAGTAAACATGGTTATTTAATATTAAATTTTTGACCAGCCGTGTAAATGCTCATTTCCAGTTTTTCAATTGAAATTAAATTGTTTTTCTTGGATTTTGAAACTCCTTTTGGATTTCGAACCACAATAACTTCGCTTTCGCCAGCCACTTCAATCTGATTATTTCGAACAATAATTGCGGTACTCTCATCAATACCAATTCCAGTTAAATCAGGAAATTCAACCAATGCCGAAAGTAAGCGATTGTAACGGTTTCTCTTTAAAAAATGCTGATCAATAACGGCCGTTTTCAGTAATCCTAAACCTTCAGAAGTTTCTAAATTATCGTATCGAATATTGTCAAAAGTACCTGAATATTCTTTTTGGAGTTTTTGATTTCCAGTAATCATTTTTTCAGACATTACAGCTGCGCCCGCACTCGTTCCAGAAATCGTACTTCCGTTTTCATACGCTTTTTGTATCGCTGTTTTAACTGGAGTATTGTTTACAACCGCCATAAATCTGGTTTGATCGCCACCGCTTATAAAAATAAGTTTTGCTTTTTGAACCGAATCTGTGAGAACTTTATTTTGAGCTGTTGCGGCAGTGAAATTCAGCATCACAATTGGGTTTGATGTGAGTTTTACCATTTGAGTTTTAAAAAAGATAAACGCACTGTCTGGTTCCTCACTCGACATGGGCAAAACCACGATATAATCTTTTTTGTTTAATTCGGCTGTAGCCAAAACTTGTTTCATTAAATCATCAGAACGATTTCCGCCGCCAATGATAAATAATTTTCCTTTTGGATTTTGTGCCTGAAGTAAGCTGCTCACAACTAGGAGTGAGGCCATCATAATTTTTTGCAAAGAAAATGGTGAAAAAAGGTTTTTCATGGGTGAAGTTTGACGTAATTAAAACTGATTTCTAATTATAATGTGATGTTTCTTTTAAAAGCACAGCCCAATTCAATGATAGAATCAGTTTTGGCAATTCCGGGGATGCTGTCGATTTTCTCGTAAAGAATTCTTCGCATATGTTCGTGATTTTTTGCAATAATTTTGATGTACAAAGTGAAAGAACCTGTTACATAATAACATTCGGTAATTTCAGGAATATCTTTTAAAGCTTCGATAATACGGTCAGAATCAGAATCTTTATTCAATGTAATGCCGGTAAAAGAAGCCCAATCGTACCCAATATTTTTTTCCTGAATAATGGGCTTAATACCTGCGATTACGCCTTGTTCGATCATTCTATTAATACGCTGGTGCACCATCGTATTTGATATTTTCAAATTGGCAGCAATTGCAGAAAAAGCCATTCTTCCGTCTTTTTCCAATTCCTTAATTATATTAATATCAAATTCGTCTAATATTTCCATTCCTTTATATTGAATTATAATTTCTGTTTTTAAGATTCATAAAAGTAATTATTTTTTTTAATAAAAGACGATTAAGCCGTATTTATCCAATTTTTAGAATTGATTTTTTTAAAGTATTAAAAGTTTAATTTGACTTATTTAGTTAATTAAAAAGTCAAAATATAGTTTTTTATGCTTTAAATTAATATTTTTTGATACTTTTGTACTTTAAAAAATACAGATCATGATTCAAACAGAAAAAGGACTTTCATCAAAATCAGAAATTTTGATCGAAAAAGAAAATAAATATGGAGCTCATAATTATCATCCGCTTCCGGTTGTATTAGAAAGAGGAGAAGGTGTTTATGTCTGGGATGTAGACGGGAAAAAATATTATGACTTCTTATCAGCTTATTCTGCGGTAAATCAAGGTCACTGTCACCCAAAAATTGTGAAAGCGATGGTAGATCAGGCACAAAAACTAACGCTGACCTCTCGTGCTTTTTACAATGATAAATTAGGAAATTATGAAGAGTTTGTAACCAAGTATTTTGGTTTTGACAAAGTACTTCCGATGAATACCGGCGCAGAAGCTGTTGAAACAGCATTGAAAGTCTGCAGAAAATGGGCTTATGAAGTAAAAGGGATTCCAGAAAATCAGGCGCAGGTTATTGTTTGTGAAAATAATTTTCATGGAAGAACAACAACAATCATTTCATTTTCTAACGATGAAACTGCCCGTAAAAATTTCGGTCCGTTTACCGATGGATTTATAAAAATAGAATACGACAATCTTGAAGCTCTTGAAAAAGTTTTAGAATCGTCTAAAAATATTGCTGGATTTTTGGTTGAACCAATTCAGGGAGAAGCTGGAGTTTATGTTCCGTCAGAAGGATATTTAGCGAAAGCAAAAGCGTTGTGTGAAAAACATAATGTTTTGTTTATTGCAGATGAGGTTCAGACCGGAATTGCGCGCACCGGAAAATTATTAGCCGTTCATCACGAAAATGTACAGCCGGATATTTTAATTTTAGGAAAAGCCATTTCTGGCGGTGTTTATCCGGTTTCAGCAGTTTTATGTAATGACGAAATTATGAATGTCATTAAACCAGGGCAGCACGGCTCTACTTTTGGAGGAAATCCTGTTGCGGCGGCTGTTGCGATTGCAGCTTTGGAAGTTATAAAAGATGAAAATCTTGCTGAAAATGCAGAACGTTTAGGAATTATTTTAAGAAAAGGATTAAATGAAATTGCAGAAAGAAATAACTTAATTACACTTGTTCGCGGAAAAGGTTTATTAAATGCAATTGTAATTAATTGTGGAGAAAACTCAGATCTAGCTTGGGAAATCTGCTTAAAATTTAGAGACAACGGATTATTGGCTAAACCAACTCATGGAAATAAAATTAGATTGGCACCGCCATTAGTAATGACAGAAGCTCAAATTCACGAGTGTCTTGAAATTATTGAAAAGTCATTAAACGATTTCAGATTATAAAATAAAATTAAACATTTAAACAAACAGCTGCAAGATTATTTCTCTTGCAGCTGTTTTTATATAATTTCAATAATGGAGGTATAAATTATGTAACAAACGGCACAAATTATATAAAATTAAATTGAAGATCAGAAGTAGTTTTGAATGTCCTTATAAGTGAAAATAAAATTGAATTATAAACATCAAATTTATGTTGAAACTGCGAGCGACAGATACCAAAAACCTGAATTATAAACTTAATGTAATTTAACCATGTCGTACGCAAATAATGATATAACACGTTTTTTAGATGCACAAAACAAACTTTATCTAACTGCTTTCTCAGAACTTAAAAAAGGGAAAAAACAAACGCACTGGATGTGGTTTATTTTTCCTCAAATAAAAGGTTTAGGAAAAAGTACTATTGCTAATTATTATGCTATCGCAGATGTTAAGGAAGCAGAAGCTTTTCTAAATCATCCTATTTTAGCAAAGCATTTAATTGAAATTTCACAATTACTTTTAAATTTTAAGACTAAAAAATCTATTGAGACTATTTTAGGAGAATTGGATGCACGAAAATTACGTTCTTCAATGACTCTTTTTTCTCAAACAGAAAATGCTCATCCGATATTTCAGGAAATATTAGATACATTTTATTCAGGTTATGCAGATCCAATAACATTAGCGCTTACAGCATCAACTGTAGAAATTGCTATGGCTTCATAATTTAATTAAGCTTTTTAAAAAATAAAAATTATAGATTTTATATTAATTTTCAACTTTACTTTTTTTTATAAAATCAGCAAAAAAAACCATTCATGGGGGTGAATGGTTTTTTTAGTTTATATAAGTTCCGGATTAACTTCAGTGATCTTGATTTTCCGTAATCTTTTTGTTCGTCTCCATTTCTCTTAAAGGAATTGAGAAAACTGCATTAATTCAGAACTATCTCCATTGCCTATTAATATTCAACTTTACTTTTTTATAAAATGAGCAAAAAAAAAACCATTCATACATGAATGGTTTTTAGTTTATATAAGTTTTGGATTAGCTTCCGTAACCTGGGTTTTGTGTAATCTTTTTGTTCGTATCCATTTCTCTTAAAGGAATTGGGAAAACTAAAGTAGGATCGTTGTAAGGAATTAGTAATGACCCATTTCCGTTTACATCAATAGATCCTTTTGTTCTCTTTAAATCGTGAATAGCAAAACCTTCCATACCTAGCTCTAATTCGCGTTCTCTTAATATAGTTGGCAATGTTAATACTGCAAAATTTACAGCATTAGCACGGTCTCTAATTAAATTGATATCATTTAAAGCAGTATCTCCAACAGCAGTTCCTAATCTAAAGTTAGTTTCAGCTCGTATCAAATACATTTCAGCCAAACGAATAATACCTACGTCTCCGTATTGATTTGTATATTTTGAAGTCAATAATCTTCCGTTGTCTTCGTTTACGTAATTAAAATTAGCTCTAACGTCATTATCAGGATCATCAAATTTGTTAAGGTAAGTACCTCTAAGTTCAATATCACCCCCACGGCCTCCGTTTCCTTCAGACGCATACATTACAACAATTTCATTTTCTCCTGTTTGTTTTGTAATTTGAATTGCAAAAATATCTTCGCTTTGATTTTCATCATGATTAAATGCATTTGCATAATTCGTAGACAATGCTCTTCCGCTGTCCTCAATTACTTCACTTGCAGCATCTCTTGCGGCGGCATAATTTTGCTGTTGCAGGTATACTCTCGCCAATAAAGCCTTTGCGGCATATTTATCAGGATAAAAACTGTTTTCTGCAGGAAGTCCGGCATAAGCATCGTTTAATTGTTTGATAATTAAAGCATAAACTTCTTCAACACTGCTTCTTTCTGCAGACAGGTCAGTATTAAAATCATAAATAGCTTTTGGTCTGATAATAACACCTAATTGTGTATTTTGTTTTCCTGCCTCATATGGCAGCGCAAAAAAGCGAACTAAATCAAAATAAGCTAATGATTTCAAAAAGTTAGCCTCGGCTACCATTGTTGTTCTTTTCTCTTCACTAGATACTTTATCTACATTTTCGATAACTGTATTTGCTGCATTAATGATTTCGTAGTTACGAGCATAAATTTGTCTCACAAAAGCATTGTCTACCAATACAGATTTGGTATACATTTGTCTAAATTCTGCGTAAGTTCCTCTCCATCTAAGGTCAGTTGTACTGGTTACGCCGGTTTGTGCCATCAAATCACCAGATACCAAACTTCTTCCTCCAAAAACATCAGCATCTGCGGCAATTGCATACGCTCCGTTTAAAATGTTTATAATACCAGTTTCAGTACTCAAAGTAATTTGTGAATCCTGATTTTGTCTTGGTTCTATTTCTAATTCATTTTCACAACTTGATATAAAAGCTGTGAAAAGTATAAATAAGATAAATTTATATGATTTCATTTGTGTCATTTTTAAAAATTAATATTTACACCTAAAGCAACTGTTCTAGCAGGAGGAGCAGAGTAGAATTCTTCTCCGATTCCCGTATCATCTCTTCTGGCTTCAGGATCATAACCGTTGTAATTTGTAAAGGTTAAAAGGTTGACACCAGTTGCATAAAAACGAACACTGCTAATTCCAGCATTTTTTAATGTAGTTTTCGGCAGTGTATATCCTACTGTAAGGTTTCTTAAACGAATAAAATCAGCTTTGTCAAGGTATCTTGTAGATTCACCTGTTCCGTTGCTTCCGTATAATCTCGCTTGCGGTACATTTGTAATATCACCAGGATTTTGCCAGCGGTTTAACTGATCAGTAGTTTGGTTATCAAAATAATCTGCTGCTGCTGATTGGTATTTTCCAGCAGAGTTATAAATACTTGCTCCCCATTCTCCTTGAAAGGTAAATGAAAAATCAATTCCTTTATAATTTATTGTATTTGTCAAGCCAGCCATTAACTCAGGGAACGGATTTCCAACAATAGTTCTTTTAGCTTCGCTGTAATCATTAGTTGTTGATTTGTCTAATGTTCCATCAGCATTTACTGTGTTTTTATAATATAAAGCATCTCCGTTAGCAGGATCAACTCCAGCATATTCAATTAAATAGAAAGATGAAATATTTTCTCCAACTCTATTAATAGTGAAAGTAGAAACAATATCTTGACCATTTGGCATTGATAAAACTTCAGATTTGTTAGTTGTTATATTAAAACTAGTATTCCATTTAAAGTTTTCATTGTCAACGTTTCTAGTATTTACTGTAAACTCAAAACCGCTGCTTTTTACTTTACCAATATTTTGATTAATTGTTGTAGCTCCAGAGCTAATTGCTAAAGGAACAGCAAACAATAAACCATCAGTAGTTTTGTCATAATAATCTGCTTCGATGCTGATACGGTCAAATAAACCGAATTCTACACCAAAGTCTACTTGAGTTGATTTTTCCCAAGTTAAATTGTCATTTCCAGCCTGATCAAAAGTAAGCCCTGATTTTAGATTGTAAGGATCAGCACCGTATAACTGACGTGATGCAAAGTTACCAATTTCAGCATTTCCTAACTTACCCCAGCTTCCTTTTAATTTCAAGAAAGATAAAGTTTTGTTGTCTTTTAGGAAACTTTCTTCTGAAAGAATCCAACCAGCAGAAAACGCTGGAAAAATTCCGAAACGCTCATTTTTTCCAAAACGAGAAGAACCGTCACGACGAATACTTGCTTTAAACAAATATTTATTGTCGTAAGAATAATTTAATCGGCCAAATTGAGACACAAAAGTGTAGTTTGTTTCATTTCCAGCACCGGCATTAACTTCTGCTCCGCCATCAATTGTCTGGAAAGAATCATCTGGGAAATAAATACTTGTAACAGATTGGAATCTACGGCCATATTTGTTGAATTCCATACCTGCAACGGCATTAACGCTGTGTTTTTCAGCAAACACTTTGTCGTATGTAAGGTAGTTACTCCAGATATAAGTTTCATTGTTTACAGAAGTTGCATACACTTCACCATCTGTTGCCATAAATGGAGCATTTTTACCTTGCCAGTAATCTTCTGTTTGAGATAAAAGGTCGTATGAAAAGTCTGAATTGATTTTTAAAGAAGGTATAATTTGGTATTCTGCAAAAACTTTACCTGTAACTCTTCTCATTACCGTTTTCCAAAAAGAATTATCAGCCGCTAACAAATAGTTGGCATATAGTGTATTTGGATTAGCAGTTCCGTCCTCTAAACGAGCAGGAGATAATGGCGATTGTGCCACAGCCTGAAGTGGTGTAGTAAAAGAGTTGTCATCTTGAACACGATCGATTACCGATCTTGAAAAGCTTAAATTCATTCCGATATTGAATTTATCAGAAACTTTGTGCGATACATTTGTTCTTGCTGTAATTCTTTCCAATTCATTGCTGTCAATAATACCAGTAGTATTATTATAAGCACCAGAAAAGAAATATTTTGTTTTTGCATCGCCTCCAGAAGCAGAAAAATCTACATCTGTTGCAAGACCAGTTTGAAAAGCTTGATCTTGCCAATCTGTATTTACAGCTCTATTTCTCCAGTCAGTTCCCTGAGCAAGAAAATCGAAAGTGCTTTCTGCCTCTGCAGCATCACCAGTTCCGTTGATAGAAGCTTCTGTAAATAAATCAATATATTGATCTGCGTTAAGCCATTTCTTTTTATGAGTAGCTTCGCTGACACCTTGAGACATGTTAAGAGAGAAAGTTCCTTTTCCGTCTTTACCTTTTTTCGTAGTGATAATTACAACTCCGTTTGCACCTCTCGCTCCATAAATAGCAGCTGAAGAAGCATCTTTTAAGACATCTATCGATTCAATCTCATTTGGACTTAGTGTAATTAAAGGGTTTGTTGGCGCACCATTAGTAGATTCGTTTGAAGTAACTAACGGAATTCCATCTAAAACATATAAAGGCTGAGTTCCTGCACTAATACTTGCAGCTCCTCTAACTCTAATGTTCATTCCTCCATCAACTTTACCATTTGTTTGTGTAATTTGAACCCCGGCTAATTTACCAACTAAAGCATTTTGTACGTTGGCAACGGGAACTTGCTGAATATCTTTTGCAGTTACTCGGGCAATATTATCTGTTGATTTTCTTTTAGTTTGTGTTCCATATCCAACAACTAAAACAGCTTCTAGTTCGTTTGATGATTCTTCAAGAGTAATCGTCATTGAAGCTCTTGCTGGAATTTCTATTGTTTTCATTCCTAAGTATGAAATTACTAATAGCTGGCCACTTTTTGCATCAATTGAAAATTCACCATCAAAACCAGTTTGTGTACTTTGTTTTGTTTCTTTTACAATAATATTTGCTCCAGGTATCGGAAGCCCTCTTTTGTCTGCAACTATTCCAGTTACTTTAATTTCTTGCGCAATTGTTAATTGAATAAATAATACAAATAACATTACCAAAAAACTCTTAGAATTAATTTTCATGTGTTATCACGTTTTGGTTAGTGTTTTCCAAATATCTTAAATTATTGTTAAGTTTTAAGTGTTTGTTAACAATAAATATAACACAATTGAGCACTTTTGTATTATTTGCAACATTGATATTGAATAATGGGATTATTTATAATAATTAAGTGTTTTTATTGTGTATTATTTAATTATAAACTTGATTGTTCTTATTAATTGTGCTGATTTAACAATTTTAGTTGTATAATTACGATGTTTTGTGATTTTAAATTAAATTTTCCGCAATATGAATTTATTAAGAAACTAAAAAAGCGATTGTTCGGGAAAACAATCGCTTTTGGCTGTAATTGCTTAAAATATCAAAAAAAGTAATTATTATTCATAATCTAATTACTGCAATACATTTCATAAATACTGTTATTGTTTTTGATCTTCATTTTCTTTCAGGTTATTTTTTTGTAAAATTATTTTATTACATCTAGTCAAATAATTCATCTACAGATAAATATCTTTCTCCTGTATCGTAATTAAAAGTAAGAATTACTGAATTTTCTGGAATATCCTTTAATTTTTTGGCAATAGCAGAAAGAGCTGCTCCAGTCGAAATTCCAGCAAAAATGCCTTCTTCCTTGGCTATTCTTTTTGTAAAATTGTACGATTCATTTTTATCAACCGTTATAATTTGATCTACATATTCACGATTAAAAACTTCTGGAATAAATCCTGCACCAATTCCCTGAAAAGGATGGGGCGCCGGCAAACCACCACTTAAAACAGGAGACAGAGCAGGTTCTACAGCAAATGTTTTAAGATTCGGAAAATGCTGTTTTAAAATTTTTGAAACTCCAGTAATATGCCCGCCAGTTCCGACGCCAGTTATCAAGTAATCAATGCCATCTGGAAAATCTGCTAAAATTTCTAAAGCAGTAGTTTTTTCATGAATTTCAACATTTGCCTGATTTGTAAATTGCGATGGCAAAAACGAATTTTTAATAGTTGCTGTCAATTCTTTGGCTCTTTCAACTGCTCCAGAAGTTCCTTTTTCTCTTGGCGTCAAAACAAACTCAGCACCATACGCATTCAAAATTCTTCTTCGTTCAATGCTCATCGATTCTGGCATTACCACAATAACTTTATAACCTTTAACTGCGGCGACTAGTGAAAGCCCAATTCCTGTATTTCCCGAAGTTGGCTCTATGATAGTGGTTTCTTCATTTATAAGTCCTTTTTTCTCTGCATCTTCAATCATGGCCAAAGCAATTCGATCTTTGATGCTGGATCCTGGATTTGATTTTTCTAATTTAATCCAAACCTCATGCGATTTAAAAAGTTTGTTTAATCTGATGTGAGGCGTGTTTCCTATAGTTTCTAAAATGTTTTGATATTTCATATTGATTTTGATATTTTTAAAATAGTTAAAATTCGTGGCAAAATGTTTTATCCAAAAAGTAAAAAAGCAATAATCAAAGTCACAATAACATTAAACAGCTGTGCAATTAAAAAAGCAAATAGTGGTTTTCTGCTGTTGTTTTGAAGTAAATCTTTAAAGTTAGTTTCTAAACCAATGCTAGTGAAGGCAAGTGCAAACCAAATGCCCTGCAAATTCTTTAAACTGTCTTTTACAGAATCTCGAACTTCTGGAGTAATTAAAAAGGAGAAAATTAAGGAAGCACCAATAAATCCGATAACGAATTTTGGAAAACGTTCCCAAATAACGCTTAAAGTTGGTTTTGATTCCACTGCTTCAGCTGATTTGTTGTGCGTATATGTCCAATAAACGGAGATGGCAAAAGCGGCAATTCCTAACAAAACATTTTGAGAAAATTTAACAATGGTACTAATTTTCAAAGCTGTTTCTCCAACCAAAGTTCCAGAAGCCAAAACGGCGCCAGAGGTGTCGATACTTCCTCCGAGCCAAGCTCCAGTTACTTCTTCAGGAAAATTAAAGTACTTGGCAATCATCGGCATGAAAATCATCATTGGGATTGCCGTTACCAAAACAATCGAAATTACATAAGATAATTTTTTCGAATCGCCTTTTATTGCGCCAGAAGTGGCAATCGCAGCAGAAACACCGCAAATAGAAACAGCACTAGAAATCATCATCGTTAATTCGTCGTCGACCTTTAATTTTCGACAAAGCCAAAAAGCAAAATACCAAACGGATAGAACGACAATTAAAGCCTGAATTAATCCTAAAGAACCTGCTTTTAGAATATCAGAAAAAATCACACTTGTTCCCAATAAAACCAATCCGATTTTTACAAATACTTCTGTAGAAAGTGCGGCGCGAAACCATTCGGGAAGTTTGAAGAAATTGCCAATCGCTAAACCAATGATCAAACTAAAAATAACGGCTTCTAAATTAATAGATTTTATAGCTGAATTTCCAGCCAGAATGAGTGCAATCAGCGTTAAAAAATACACTATTGGAAAAGTAAAAAGAAAATATTTAATCGATTTTCCAATTAAAAAAGCGCCTACAGTTCCAATCGAAATCAGATATAAAAATTGAATTAAAAGGATTTTAAGGTTTTGATAAGCAAAGACTTTCGTTTTTAAATCAGTACTATTCGACCAGCTGAAAACAGGAACGTCAGGTAGAAATACAAATAGCGAAATTCCGATGATTAAAAATCCGAGAATTACCACCGTCCAGTCTTCGTGAATATTAAATTGTTTTGGTTGAGTTGACATTGTATGTTAATTTCCTGCAAGGTTTTGAAAACCTTGCAGGTGTTAGTTTTATTAAATAAAGCACTTTAATAATTAGCCCTAAAAGGTTTTGAAAACCTTTCAGGACATCTATTTACAAATCGACAAAGTATTTTTGTTTGCCAAAATCAAATTCATAATGCGTTAAATTAGGCCATAAAGGTTTTATAAGACCTTTTTCCCAGTTTTGCAGGGCAACATGCAATTCTTTTACTTTCTCTGGATTTTTTAGGGCTAAATCTGTAGTTTCCGATTTATCTTCTGCCAGATTGTAAAGCCATTCTTGATGCGTTTTTCCACTGATAATCAATTTCCAATCACCGCTTCTAATGGCTTTTGCATCGCCTGAACGCCAGTATAAAGTTTTGTGTGCTTCTGTATTATTGTTTACAGTGCTGATCAAATCTACGCCGTCATAAACGCGGTCTTTTGGTAAACCAGAATGGGTAACTGCTGCAATGGTGCTAAAAATATCCAAAGTACTTACTGGCCATTTGTAAACAGTGTGCGGTTTGATTTTTCCCTTCCACGAAAGTGCAAACGGAACATTTACACCGCCTTCAAAATGAGAAAATTTACCGCCTTTTAACGGTGCGTTTGTTGTTGCAAAAGTATAATTGGCGCCACCATTGTCGCTGGCAAAAATAATTAAGGTATTTTCTTCTAAACCTTCTTTTTTAACTTTTGCTCTGATTCTTCCAATTGCATCATCAAGCGCACTGATCATGGCAAAATAAACGCGTTTGTTTTCATCTTTTACATTCGGAAAACGGTCGTAATATTTTTTACGAACCTGAAAAGGTGTGTGTGGCGCATTAAAAGGAACATACAATAAAAAAGGTTTGTCTTTATTTTTATCAATAAAAGCTTCTGCTTCGTCAGCAAATGTTTCGGTTAGATAGGCTTTATTATGTACGATGGTTGTATCGCGGCGAATTTGACCAATTCCCACACGGCCATTTCCCCAAATCATTTTATCTGTAAAATCTTTATGATGGTGATTGATAATATCGGGATTATCATCTTCTGGCGTGTAAAGCGAAAAGGCTTGATAAAATCCGTAATGATAATCGAAACCGCGATCTAAAGGAAAAAATCCTTTATTGTGACCCAAATGCCATTTTCCTATAATTGCCGTGCTGTAACCTTGTTTTTTAGCCAAGTCAGCAAAAGTAATTTCCGATTGAGGCAAACCTTGTGTGGCTATAGACGCTTCATTTGGATATTCGATTTTGTCATTTAATCGCCAATTATTGGTATTAATTAAATATTTAAAAGCATAATATTCTAAATTGTTTTTTGGGTAACGATCGCCTGGCTGAAACTCATGCCCAAAACGTTCCTGATAACGGCCAGTAAGCAAACCCGCGCGTGATGGCGAACAAATGGAAGCTGAAACATAACCATCTGTAAAAGTTACTCCAGAAGCGGCCAAAGAATCAATGTGAGGAGTGGGAGTCGATTTCCCCCCGTATAACGAAATGTCATATTTTCCTAAATCATCAGCTAGCAGAATGATAATATTTGGCTTTTTTTCGGTTTTTGAAGTATCTTTTTGCGCTAGAAATGTTGCTTTTCCTTCGGCTAATTTTTGATTTGATTTAATCAATGTTCCATCTGTATTGATTGGCCAGAAAAGAAAAACAGCTATTATAAAAAGAACAATAACTATTGAAAAAACAGTCTTTTTTGTTTTGGATAAAGCCATAGATTTTGTTTTTATTGAGGTAATGAATAGTCTTAGTTTGTGTCTAATTTTTAAACACATAGAACCATAGATTTTAAAAAGTGGCTGTTTAATTTTTTTTTATGTTTTAAAATTAATTATGTGCTAAAGCCACATCAACATCGTTTTTTAAATCGCCTAAGCCATCTTTTTTGAAGATAATTTTGCCATTTTGATAAAATAACAAAGTAGGGAAGACCTTCACCGTTTTTAAGTCGGCTATGACTTGCGGACTTTCTTCTAACTCAATTTGAATGATTTTTAATTTCTCTCCATATTGAGCTCTGATATCTTCTAAAATTGGTTTTACCGTTTTGCAGGTAGCGCAGTATTTTGAACCAATGTCTACCAAAACGTAATTATTCTCAGCAATTATTTTTTTGTATTCTGCAATTGATAATTTACTTTTTAAATTGGTATAAAATGGTTTTCCGCCGCCAATCCAGCTTGCGATACCTCCGTCTAAAATATAGACTTCAGAAAAACCTTTTTTAGATAATTCAGTTGATAAAAGACCACTTCTGTAAGCGGCAATAGAATAAATAAATACCGGTTCTGATGGATTTAAAGCGGCTACAGCTTTTTCGAAATTATCTGATTTGGTGTTAAAATTTAAAGCACCTTCAATATGGTTTAATGCAAATTCTTCAGGACCTCTTGCATCAATTATCTGTGGATTTTTTTGAGCTTTAATTTTTGCATAAAAGGCATCTAACAAAACTACGCTAGAACTTTTTTCTTGAGAAAAACTTATAAAAGTGAAAAGCAAAATCAAGGCTGTGATGCTGTTTTTGAGTATTTTATTTTTCATAATGGTATAATTTGAATAAAAGTGGCAGCGTATTCACTTTAATTAGAATACACTGCCCGTCTTTATTTTATTTGTATTTTAAGATTGAGCCTGTTCATAATAAACAGGACTCGGTTCGATAATTTCAGCTTTTGCTTTTAGCGGAAGCGACAATACACCTTCGGCCAATGCACTTCCTTCTTTTTTAGATTTGAATATTGGCCACAAAAATTGTGCATACCATTCTTCTTGTTTGTATGATTTTGTTCCGTATGATTCTGGAAATTTTCTGGTAATTAAACCTGTTCCGAAGATTACGTCCCAAATGAAAAACATGTTTCCGAAGTTTCCTTTGAAATGCCCAACACCGTCGCCGCTTGTATCTGCATGATGCGCGTGATGCGTAGCTGGAGTAGAAATTAAACGCTCTAAAACCCATGCAATTGGGTGTAGCACTCTGTATTTGTAAAATGGTTTATCCCACGCAATACTTGAATGCGCTCCTAAAGTGATGAAACTTTTGATAACCAAAACAAATAAAGCCGGCAATCCTAAACCTAAATAAGTTAAAGTGGCAGTCAAATAAATTTGAGAAAAGAAAACTGTATAAATAAAGTTTTGTCTAGAAGCCATAGCCATTCCCATATATGGAGCCGAGTGATGCGTTCTGTGAAAACGCCACAAAAACGGAACTTGATGGTGAAGCCTATGATACCAATATTGCGTTAAATCGTCGGCAATTGCGATTAGGAAAAAGCCTCCCCAAAACGGAACCCAAGAAAGTGCATTAGCCAAATTAGGAACTAAATAAGGCAAAGCAGTCAAGCTGAAAAAAGCGATTACTGGCGGTAAAAGCAATTTTGGAGCCAAGAAACAAATGATGTCTATCTTGCGTTCTTCGCCTGTCCATTCGTCATCGTATAAACCTGCTGTAAATTCGATCACGCCTAAAACCAGCATAAAAACGGTTAATCCCCAAGTTCTTATATGCTCAAAAGCGGGTTTTGCAAATTCTAAAAATGCTGGTAATGAAATATGTGATTCGCTTACCAAATTATTGCTTAATTTAAAGTAAAGGAAAATTGCCACCACCGGCAAAGAATATATAAAAAGACTAATTAGTAAATCTCTTGTCAGTTTTTCTTTTTGAACTATTGCCATGATTTCTTATTTTAAAAATTGATTAATTAATGCTAAACCTCCCGCTAATATGACTAACGGAACTAAAAAAACGATCGCACCAACGATTATTTTTTTTCCTATAATTTCATAGTCTACTCGTTTCATATCTTTTTGATTTTAAATATGTTATTGTAAAAATAAATAATTAACTGCTAATTCTATAGATTTAGTAGAATTTTATTTTTATTTTTTTAATTAATTTGTTAGGATTCTATATTTTTAATTGGTGCTTGCTGGTTTAGTAACTTGCTTAGCCAAATCTTGCAGCGTTTTTCCTTTATCAGCTCCTGTATTGTGTATTCTTCGGTTATAGACATCTTGCCAGTCGATTAACGGATAAACGTTGTTTTCTTTAGCTTGTTCATCAAACAGTTTTTTAAGCTCTGCTAATTTTTCTGGATATTTCGCGGCCAAATTGTTACGCTCGTTAAAATCTTCGTTGAGGTTGTACAATTCCCAAACATCTGCATCAAAATTGCTTTCTGCAGGTTTTTCGTTTTTCCCAAAAGCTTTTTTTACAGCAAATGAATCTGGTAAATGCGCTGCACCGGCTTTCCATCCATCTTTATAAATTGCTCTGTTGCCAAAAATGTAGTAATATTGAACTTTATGCAGTGATTCTGCTTTTGCATCAGTCAGAGAACTATATAAAGAAGAGCCTTGAATAATATCCTGTTTTACATTTTTAATATATTCTGGAGCTTTAACTCCTACAATATCCAAAGTTGTTGGAAGTAAGTCCGTTACATGGCTGTATTGATTTCTGATGCCCCCTTTTTCTTTAATTCCGTTTGGGTAAAAAACTATCAGCGGATTGTGTGTTCCTCCTTCAGATTGTGCATCTTGTTTCCAGTTTTTAAAAGGGACATTTGTTGCCTGCGCCCAGCCTAAAGGATAATTTGTATTTAAGCCTTTTGGCGTTCCGATTTCATCAATGTTAGCTAGGTTTTTCTTCAAATTTTCGTCGTCAGATGTTCCTTGAGAAAACAAACTTTGATTGATAGTTCCTTCTGTAGTTCCTTCTTTGCTGGCTCCATTGTCACCAATTGCTAGAAAAATAACAGTATTGTCTAATTGATTTGTTTCTTTTAAATAGGTAACCACTCTTCCAATTTCGTAATCGGTATAAGTCAAAAATCCTGCGTAAACTTCCATAAATCGAGCATAGACCTTCTTTTGATCTGGAGTCAGTTTTTTCCAATCTGTAATCAGCGGGTTGCGTTCTGGCAAAACCGCATTCGCAGGAATTACGCCCAATTTCTTTTGGTTCGCAATAACTTCTTCACGATAAGCATCCCATCCTTTGTCAAATTTTCCTTTATACGGATCGCTCCATTTTGTGGCTACTTGATGTGGTGCGTGTGCTGCTCCCGGCGCGTAGTACAAAAAGAATGGTTTTCCTGGCGCGGCTTTTTGCTGTTTCTGAATATAGCTTATTGCTTTGTCTGTAATTAATTCATTTAAGTGGCGTCCGTCAGGTTTTACGTGAACTTGATCTTCAACTAAATCAGGATTATATTGATCCGTTTGAGAACCTAAGAATCCGTAGAAATGATCAAAACCTTTTCCGGTTGGCCATCTGTCAAACGGACCCGCATCCGTAGCATCTTCGTCTGGTGTAACTCCATATTTACCAACAGCAAAAGTGTTGTATCCGTTTTCACGTAAAATCTCTGCGATAGTTCCTTTATCCGATGGAATTCTGCCGTCCCAGCCTGGAAAACCTGCTGATAAAATGGTGTGTGAAAACCCGCTTACATGAACTCTTCCTGAATTTCTTCCGGTCAATAAAGCAGCGCGCGTAGGAGCACAAATTGCAGTTGTATGAAAGTTAGTGTAACGTAAACCATTATTAGCCAATTGATCAAAAGTTGGAGTTTGAATTAAACCTCCAAAAGCACTTGAAGCTCCAAATCCTACATCATCTAATAAAATCCAAATTACGTTGGGTGCACCTTTTGGCGCTTTTACCGGTTCTGGCCAATATTCTTTAGAATCGGCTAAAGTTTTACCGACAACACCTTTAAATTCTTCAGGTTTATTTTGGCTAAAGCCGAACTGCGCAATTAGCAGCGCAGTAATCAAAAGCCCTTTTTGCGGACTTTTGATGGTACTGTTATTTTTAAAATTTTTCATAATTCAATAGTTTTTTGGGTGTGGTTGTTGTTAATATCCAGGGTTTTGTGGTAAACCTACTGGATCAATATTTCTTTCACTTTGTGGAATCGGATATAAATTATTTCTTTCTGAAACAGAATTTTTAGCCGTGACTTTTTTCACTTCTGTAACCAAAGTTCCCCAACGCACTAAATCGAACCACCTTTGTCCTTCTTGAACAAATTCTTTTTTGCGTTCTTCCTGAATTGCAGCTCTAAAACCAGCTTGCGTTAAACCAGCTAAGTCTACAGTTGGATCTGGAGTTGTAATGGCTTTGCCAAAAGCTCTTCTTCTTACTTGATTAATCAGTTCATAAGCTTCAGGAGTTGGTGCACCTTGTTCGTTTATGGCTTCCGCCAAAGACAATAAAATGTCTGCATAGCGAATAATTGGAAAGTTGATTGCTACGTTTCCTGGAGTTGCCAGATTGGTTAAATCCAGATACTTTTTGAAAATTGGTTTCGGAAAAGTATATAACGTTCCAGTTGTTGGATTAAGCAGTTGTTTGGCATAACTCACATCTCTTCTTGTATCTCCGGGAGCATAAATGTCATAAAACAAGGCCACGTCTGAGATAATATCTGCTGGCTCTGTAGCCGTAAATCCTGTAAAAGAAGTAGATTGAAAAGTACTACCGCTTGATCCGTTTCCGGCTTGATTAGGCTCAAACTGAACAGAGAAAATGTGCTCTTTTCCGTTCTTTTTAGTTTTTGTAAAAATGTCCTGAAAACTTTCGAATAAAGCATATCCGTAACCTCCGTTAATTACTTGTCTTGCTTTTAAAATAGCATTTGGGTAATCCTTTCTGGTCAAATATACTTTTGCTAAAATAGCTTTTGCTGCTCCAGAAGTGGCACGGCCAGCATCGGCTGCAGTGTAAGTTGCAGGCAAAGCTTCGGCATCATTTAAATCACTAATAATTTGAGTATAAACTTCGTCTACAGTTGCTCTTTTTGATTTTAAATTTTCTAATTGAATAGAAGTTGGCTCGTGCAAAACAATTGGCACACCGCCCCAAAGACGAACGGCCTGAAAATAAAGCAATGCTCTGATGAATTTTGCTTCAAGAATCAATCTGCTTTTTACAGCATCAGTTCCTGCTGCTTTTGGAATATTGTCTATAGCAACATTGGCTCTGTTGATTCCAGCGTAAATTTGTCTCCAGGCAACCTGAACGCGATCATTAGTAGCGTCATGTGTTAATGCGCTCATTGCTCGTACCTGAGGATTTGTTGCAGAAACTCCAGCAGCAGCATAATCAGATCCCATGTCTGTCAGGAAATAAAGATTTCTGCCAAATAAACTTTGCTCTCCCGGATCAAGGCTTAAGGAGTTATAAACTGCAGTTACACTTGCAATAGCATCATCTTGTGTTTTAAAGAAGTTTTCTTCGGTTACAAAAGAGGTTGGTGTTACCTCAAGGTCGGTGCACGATACAAAGAGTCCGGCACTTAAAAGGAATGTTATGATAATCTTTTTCATTTTATATTTTTTTACTTAGAAAGTTACGTTCAAGCCAGAGATGAATGTTTTTGAGTTTGGATAAGAACCAAAATCAATTCCCGGATACAAGTTGTTTTGTTCGTATGAACTTACCTCTGGATCATAACCAGTGTATTTTGTCCATGTGATTAGATTTTCTGCAGAAACATAAAATTTCACGCTTTTTGTTCCCAATTTTTTAGAAACACTTTTTGGTAAAGTGTAACCAAGCGTGATTAATTTTAATCTTAGGAAAGAAGCATCTTCTACATAACGCTCAGAAACAATTCCTAATGGAGAACTTGTAGCTCTGGGAACCTCATTGCTTGGATTTGTTGGCGTCCAGCGATCTTCTAATGTAACATTAGCATTGGTTCCAAGTGTAGAAATTTCTAATTGCTGATTTAAAGCGTTGAATATTTTTCCGCCGTAAGATCCTTGGAAAGAAAAATTCAAATCAAAATCCTGATATGAAATTGTGTTGCTGAAACTTCCAACAAATTTTGGTTGAGAGCTTCCAAGATTTCCTTTGTCAAGGGCTGAAATAACACCGTCTCCATTTGTGTCAACATATTTTCTGTCTCCCACTTTTGTATTTGCAAGACTGTTTATTTTTGGCTGTGTATTTACTTCTTCCTGAGTCTGGAAAATTCCGTTTGTTCTGTATCCCCAGAAAGTTCCTAAAGGCAATCCTACTTTTACTGTAACAGGCTGTTGCTGTAATAAAGAACCGTTTGGCACTACAGGAAAAAACTGATCAACCCCATTTCCAATAGAAACTACTTTATTTCTGTTGGCAGAAAATACAATGTTTGAGTTCCAAGAAAAAGTTTCTGTTTTTACGTTTTCAGTAGTTAAACCAACTTCAATACCTTTATTTTCAACACCTCCAATATTCTGCAATACAGTCGCATATCCTGAAGTAAGCGGTACTGGAACGCTAATTAGCAAATCGTTTGTTTTTTTGTAATACACATCAAAGA
This sequence comes from Flavobacterium sp. KJJ, assembly GCF_000708595.2. Lineage (GTDB taxonomy): Bacteria > Bacteroidota > Bacteroidia > Flavobacteriales > Flavobacteriaceae > Flavobacterium. Next base: position 143,902 of record NZ_JARP01000006.1, read on the forward strand.
CAAAATTGATTTTTCTGTCTAATAATGATAAGTCTAAACCAACATTATATTGATCGGTTTTTTCCCATTTCAAATCTGGGTTTGCAAGGCGGGTAGGAGCTAGTCCTGTGTATAAGGTTCCTCCAAAAGCATAATTTACAGATCCCATTGAGGCTAATGAAAGATAATTTCCAATTTCCTGATTTCCTGTTGTTCCAGCGGTAATTCTCAGTTTAGCTTCGGTTACGCCTTTAATGTTATCAGCAAATTCTTCATCTGTAATATTCCAAGAAAAACCTGCAGAAGGAAAATACCCCCAAAGTGATTCAGATCCAAATCTTGAAGAACCATCTGCACGTGCAGAAAGTGTAAAGTTGTATTTTCCTTTATAAGAGTAGTTAACTCTTGCCAGCCATGATTTTAAGACACTTTCAAAAGCATCACTATAGGGTTTTACTGCAACACCATCCTGTAAAGCATTGTACGTATTGGCATCATTAACAAAAGTGTTTGAACCGGCATTCACCACTTCGCCTTGCGTGTATTGAAGAGTATAACCGCCTAAGGCAGAGAATTTATGGTTTTCGCCAAAGTTAGTATTGTAATTCAATGTGTTTTCATTTAGTACAGAACTTACCAATCGATCTCCAACAGAAGCAAGACCTTTTGTTCCTGCGCCATTTGTTGTGTTTGCAGGTGCATAATAGTTTTGTTTTGTGTTGATTACGTCACCGCTTACCGCCACTTTCGCCGTAAGCTTTTTAGTGATTTTATATTCACCAAATAAACTGGTTAAGATTCTGTTGATCTTGGTTTCGTTGGTGGTATTTTCTAAATCATTAATCGGATTTGGAACATAACCGTTAACAGAAGTTGCGTAGATATTATTCGTTACATTATAGCTTCCGTCAGCATTTTTAATCGGAACAACTGGAGCAGTTAATACAGCACTTACTAAAGGATTTGGAGTTCTTCCTCCGCTTCCGTTAGTTCCTACACCATTTGAGATTGAATTGCTGTAATTAGCGTTTACACCAAATTTGAAATTCTGAGAATAATTTTTTTCATAATTAATACGAAGCGATATTCTTTTAAAGTCAGATCCCAAAACAATTCCTTCCTGATCAAAATATCCTGCAGAAACTGCATATCGAGATCTGTCGTCGCCTCCAGAGAATGACAATTGGTGGTTTTGAACCGGAGCTGCCGTTCTAAACGCAGCAGATTGCCAGTCGTAACTTCCTGATGTTTTGAAAGCTTCAATTTGTGCTGCCGAAAAAGAGGGAGCCTGACCAATACTCGCCTGAACATCATTGCGCAAACTTGCCCATTGGCTGGCATTCATCAAATGTAATTTTTTAGAAACATTTTGAAAACCAAAATAACCTTGATACGAAATATTATCCTGGCCTTTTGTTCCTTTTTTAGTTGTAATAATCACAACACCATTTGCGCCACGAGATCCGTAAATTGCAGTTGCAGAAGCATCTTTTAAAACTTCAATAGATTCGATGTCGCCAGGATTTATAGTCGACAATACATTGACAGTAGCACCAGAGAAAGAAACACCGGCTGTACTATTGTTATTGTCGTTGTAAATTAAGATTCCGTCAACTACATAAAGCGGTTCATTACCTGCTGTAATTGAGTTTCCTCCTCTAATACGTACGCTTGAAGATGCGCCAGGACGGCCTGAACTTTGTGTAACTACCACACCCGGAATAGCACCTCTTAAAAGGTTATCTGCCGATGAGGTTACTTGAGATAGATTTGCTTTTGGAACCGAAGCTACAGAACCTGTAATGTCTTTTCTCTTTTGAGAACCATAACCCACAACTACCAATTCATCTAATTCTTGGCGTTCCTCTTTTAGGCTAATTGTAATTGGATTTTTTTCTACAATTACTTCGGCTTTTTTATATCCAATGTAACTTACAATCAAAGTATAAGGAAATTTCTGTCCGGTTTGAAAATAAAATTTTCCTTCTGCATCAGTCTGTACGCCGTGAGTTGTTCCTTTAATTACAACTGAAGCGCCTATAATGGGTTGATTTGTAACGTCATCGACAACTGTCCCGTCAAGTTTAGATTGAATAAGAGGCGTTGTATTTTGGGCATTAATTCCTGCCGTCAGGAGCAGGAGAAATAGTAATGAGTATATTTTAAAATTTTTTTTCATTTCTTTGTACTGGTTTAAATAATTGACAAGGCGCCTTGAAAGTTGATTTTTCAACTCTCTAATTGTTTCCTTGATTTAGTGATAAATTTTCTTTAAGCCTCGCCATTTCTGTTGCCGCAGAAATGGCTTTTTTTATTTACAGCAACAGCTTTGCATATTTTTCATTTTAGTTTTGTTTAGTTGTTAATTATTTTTTTTTGGAATTTATAGCTATTGTTTCAAAGATCTCTTCAAGGCAAATGCATGTATTAAATAGACTTTTGGAAATTTCGATAAAGTATAATTGGTAATGAATTTTTTAGATGTTCGTTTGTTGATTTCGATTTATGTAAAAGAGAAAACCGATTCTAAACGAAAAAAATTGCTGTAGGGTTTAGCAACAGAAGCACATATAACATAAGTTGTTATAAGTATATTTTTTTTGAAGATTTAAATACGATATGCTTTCGGTTGTTTTCAAAATATAATTCTTTATGATTTTAAATATTATTTTAAACTCTACTAATCCTATAGACAAAGTTAATTTTAATATAATAAAAACCAAAAAAAACTTTATTTTTTTTTAAAGAAAAAGAAAATAAGATTAAAAAGGATAGTAATTTATGTTTCTAAGTGATTTATTATCAATGTTTTGAATTATTTTTTTAAACCCGAACAAATGTTAATTTTTTTGATATTGAATAGTAAGAAATGTAGTATTTTATACTTATTTTTTAGATTTTTAACTTCTTATAAATCAAAAAAATAGAATTGAAAACGTCCGAAAAATGTTAGTTTGATATTGTAGAGCGGTTTTTTAGATGAAAGTAGATCTGTTTTTGAAGTTGATTTTGAATAAATTAGAGTAATTTTATAGATATTAAAATAAATTTAAATTTTTTATTCATCCTATGGATTAATACTTATATTTGTAATAAGTATTAATACTTAGTTTTATATTCTTTAAAATGATAAAAGTTAGCGAAGCTTTAGCGATTGTAGCATCCAGCAGTTCAAATATGCCAGTACAAAAAATTCCGGTGCATAAAGCAATTGGATATGTTCTGGCCGAAACCTTATATTCTCCAATCGATATGCCTCCTTTCCGCCAATCTGCTATGGATGGTTATGCTTTTATCCACAGTGAAAAACATCAGTATGACGTCGTAAGTATTTCTCAGGCTGGTGATCATTCAGATATAAAACTCAAAGAAAATGAAGCGGTACGCATTTTTACTGGAGCTTTTGTTCCTAAAAATGCCGATACAGTTGTGATGCAGGAACATGTAATGGCAAACGAAAAATCGATTTTGATTACCAATATGCCAGCGCAGTTTACGAATGTTCGCGTTAAAGGAGAACAAATTGCAAAAGATGATGTAGTTTTTGAAGCCAATACTTTAATTACTCCTGCAGCAATTGGCTTTTTAGCCTGCTTGGGAATTACAGAAATAGAAGTATATAAAAAGCCAAAAGTGGCTATTTTAGTAACAGGAAACGAATTGGTAAAACCTGGAAAAAAATTACCGAGAGGCAAAATTTACGAAAGCAATTCAGTAATGCTTCAAGCTGCACTTCAAACAATTGGAATAAAGAAAACAAAGGTTTATAAAGTAAAAGACAATCTTAAAGCCACTAAAAAGGCTTTAAAAAATATTTTAGATAAATACGATATTGTTTTAATTTCTGGCGGTATTTCTGTTGGAGATTATGATTTTGTAAAAGACGCTTTGCTGGATAATGGTGTCGAAGAGCTATTTTATAAAATCAATCAAAAACCCGGAAAACCAATGTTTTTCGGATCTAAAAATGAAACTTTAGTTTTTGCTTTACCAGGAAATCCGGCATCATCGCTGACTAATTTTTATATTTATGTATATCCCGCGATTAAAAACCGAATGGGTTTTGCAGCAATACATCTGCCAAAATTGGTCAGAAAATTAAATGCAGACATCAGCAACACAACCGGAAAAACATTATTTTTAAAAGCATTATACGATGAAACAAATGTCACTGTTTTAGAAGGCCAAGCTTCATCAATGCTGAATACCTTTGCAATAGCCAACAGCTTGTTAATTGTTCCTGATGATATTGAATCTTTAAAAGAAGGAGAATTAGTGACTTTGATGCCGATTGGATAAGAGATTTTAAAGAGTAAAGAGTAAAGAGTAAAGAGTAAAGAGTAAAGAGTAAAGAATAAAAAGTAAAGAATAAAAAGTAAAGAATAAAAAGTAAAGAGTAAAAAGTAAAGAGTAAAAAGTAAAAAGTAAAAAGTAAACATATCGTATGTTAAACACACAGCATAAACTTGAAACTTGAAACTTGAAACCTGAAACCTGAAACCTGAAACTTGAAACCTGAAACTTAAAACAAAAAAAAACAATACCAAAAAAATGCAGTTACTCAGTTCAGAAAATATAATATTATTCAGCTTCGCATTAATTATAATTGCGTTTTTATATTCTAGTGTCGGGCATGGCGGAGCATCGGGATATTTGGCTTTGATGACCATTTTTGCTTTTCCGGTTGCAATTATGAAACCATCGGCGTTGCTGTTGAATTTATTTGTTTCGAGTATTTCGTTTTTCTTTTATTACAGAATGGATTATTTTAAGCCAAAGCTGTTTTATCCGTTTGCAATTGCTTCGGTTCCGGCGGCTTTTATTGGCGGATTTGTGACATTAGATAATACAATTTATAAAATCATTTTAGGGCTCGTATTGGTTTTTGCAGCACTGAGATTGTTCGGAATATTCAATTTTAAAGAAAAAGAAGCAGTAAAAATTAATTTGCCTTTTGCTTTGGCGATTGGTTTTGCAATTGGTTTATTATCTGGAATGTTAGGCATTGGCGGAGGTATTATTTTAAGTCCAATTTTATTGTTTTTAGGATGGGCTACTGTAAAACAATCAGCGGCGGTTTCGAGTTTATTTATTTTTGTGAATTCAACTGCAGGAATGCTGGGTTTCTTTTTGGGAGGAAAAACAATTCCGATTGAAAGCTTTTATTTAGTTCCGATTGCAGTAATCGGCGGCGTTTTAGGCGGATTTTACGGAAGCGGTTATTTCTCCAATAAAACTTTAAAAATGGTTTTGGGAGCCGTGATTTTAATGGCAAGTATCAAATTGATTTTTCCTTAAAAATATTAAACACATGTGTTAAAAGACAAGATTGGCAAAAACATGAAACCTGAAACCTGAAACTTGAAACCTGAAACCTGAAATAAAAAAATCATGGAAACACTAACAGTATTTATTCTATGTGGAGGAAAAAGTTCCAGAATGCAGTCAGAAAAAGGATTAGTGCTGTTTCAGGAAAAGCCTTTTATTGAACATATTATTCAGGCGATTTTGCCTATTACAGATCAAATAAAACTCATTACGGCAACGAAAGAATACGATTATCTGCCGTATCAAAAGATACCAGATAGTATTGCAGATAAAGGGCCGCTTGGCGGAATTTACACTGCTTTGTCAGACTCTGAAACCAATTTTAATTTGATTTTGAGCTGTGATATTCCGTTGATTTCAACCGAATTATTAGCCGAATTAATTTCAAAACATAATGAAGAAGCACTCATTACCGTTTTTGCTTCAGAAAGCAGATTGCATCCCTTAATTGGAATTTATTCTAAAAAAATATTGCCTGTTATCAAAAGCGCCATTGATAAAGACGATTTAAAAATGATGAATTTAATAGCAAATATGCCGCATCAAATCATCAATATTGATGAAAGTGAAAACTTTCATTTAACAAATATTAATTCGGCCGACGAGTTAAATGACCTTAATATCAATTTAAGTTAAAAGCTATGCGAGATTTAAAAACACCAAAATTAACCATTGTAGGCGCAGGTCCTGGCGACGCTGAATTGATAACTTTAAAAGCGATAAAAGCTTTAGAAAGTGCCGATGTAGTTTTGTATGATGCGCTAGTAAATGAAGAATTATTGCAATATGCTGCCAATGCTGAAATAGTTTTTGTAGGCAAACGTTTAGGTTGTCATGCCTATACACAAGGCCAGATTAACGAATTGATTGTTTCGATGGCACATTGTTACGGACACGTTGTACGCTTAAAAGGAGGCGATCCTTTTATTTTTGGCAGAGGAAGCGAAGAAATAGAATATGTAGAAAAATTTGGTCTAGAAACTGCCATTGTTCCCGGAATTTCATCAGCATTAGGTGTCCCGGCAGCAGTTGGAATAAGTTTGACACAGCGCCAGATTGCTGAGAGTTTTTGGGTAATAACCGGAACAACCTCAAATCACGAATTGTCAAAAGATGTACATTTGGCTTCAAAATCGGCAGCAACGGTTGTTATTTTGATGGGAATGCATAAATTAGAGGAAATAATTTCTATTTATAAAGAAAACCGAACAGATGATCTGCCAATTGCAATTATTCAAAACGGAACAAAAAATAACGAGAAAAAAGTAGTTGGAACTATCAATTCAATTGGTAATTTAGTAATCAAAAATAAAGTCTCGTCGCCAGCTATTATTGTGATTGGCGAAGTAGTAAAAAATACTTCAAAACTTACTTCTTATTTTCAAGAACATTTTGATGATGAATTTATTTTCCAGAATTTAAATTTAGAATAATGATTGAAGTTAAATATTTTGGAGCTGTCGCTGAAAAGACAAAATGTGCTTTCGAAAAGATTTCTTTTTCTGAAGTTTCATTGCACGAATTATTGCAGGATTTAGATAAAAAATACCAATTTGATTCGCTTGCTTTCAGCGTTGCAGTAAACCAAAAAATAGTGCCAAAAGCAACGAATTACACTTTGCAAAATAGCGATGTTGTTGCGTTGTTGCCTCCGTTTGCTGGAGGATAAAATCAATTTTATGAATGCATCAACTCGATATAACAGACAAATTATACTTCCTGAAATAGGAGAGGATGGCCAGCGTAAATTAGCTAAAGCCAAAGTTTTGATAATTGGTGCAGGCGGTTTAGGTGCTGTTGTTTTACCTTATTTAGCTGCTGCTGGAGTTGGCGAAATAGGGATTGTTGATCATGATGTTATCGAACTTTCAAACTTGCAGCGACAAGTAATTTATAAAACTTCGGCTGTTGGAAAATATAAGGTTGAAGAAGCCAAAGCAATGATTTCGGAATTTAATCCAGGAATTAAAGTTAATGCAATTGCAGAAAAACTATCAGGAAAAAATGCCATTTCGTTATTTGAAAACTATGATATTATTGTTGATGCGACAGATAATCTTTCCATAAAATATTTAATAAATGATGCTTGTTTAATTACAAAAAAGCCAATGGTCTACGGATCTATTTTTAGATTTCAAGGTCAAGTTTCAGTTTTTAATTATCAAGACGGACCTACCTATAGATGTTTGTATCCAGAAGAAAATAACAAGGTATTAAACTGTGAAGATGCAGGAGTAATCGGAATTTCGGTTGGAATTATAGGAATGCTTCAGGCAAATGAAGTTATAAAAATGATTCTAGAAATAGGAGAGGTGCTGAATGGTAAAATACTGGTTTATAGTATTTTGAATAATGAGCAGCAAAAGTATGACTTTGATAAGAATCAGGCTTTTGAAATGAATGAAATTGAATTTCACAAGAAATATAATAGTGATAAAAATCAAGTTCAAGAAATTTCTTCAGAAGCTGTTTTAAATGAAATTGATACTGATGAAGTTCTCTTTTTAGATGTTAGAAACGAAGATGAATTTCCGAAAGTAAATTTCAAAAATGGTATCCAGATTCCGTTAATGAATCTAGAAAACGAAATTGAAAAACTGAATACAAACCAAACAATTTACGTTTTTTGCCAATCTGGAATTAGAAGTAAAACCGCAGTAGAATTGCTTCAGAAACATCAATTTAAAAATGTAAAAAGTATTGCTGGCGGGGTTTTGAAACTGAAGCAATTTTTAAAGGAAGAAATAAAAATCGAACAGTAGATTTAAAAAATAAAAGATTTTTATTTCTCTCGAAGATCAAGCAGATTGATAATGTAAAGAATTCAGAAATTAACTTTTGCAAAATCTGCAAAAGAGCAATAATTCATAATTTTTTCGAATAAAATAAAAAATGAGTAAAAATGTATTTGTAGAAGGACCAATTGCTCCTGAATTTATAGCCGAATCGATTGCTAAACATCAATCGAAACACACAATTGGTGCGCATAATATTTTTTTAGGACAAGTTCGCGCAGATGTGATTCACGATAACACCGTTGTCGCGATTGATTATTCTGCTTATACGGATATGGCAAATGAAGCTTTGCACGCGATTCGAGAAAAAGCTTTCGCTAAATTCGACTTAACCTGCATGCACATTTATCACAGTTTAGGTGTTGTGAAAGCTGGCGAAATTTGTTTGTTCGTATTTGTTTCGGCAACACACAGAAAACAAGTTTATGAAGCAACAGAAGCCATCGTAAACTGGATTAAAACTGATGTGCCGATTTTTGGAAAAGAAATGTTTGAAAACGACACATTCACTTGGAAACAAAATACCTAACAAAATAAAATGGTAGATATTACGCATAAAATAAGCACATTAAGAACTGCAACTGCAACCGCAATCGTCAAAGTCAGCAAACAAGAAACGATTGATGCTGTTGTAAATAATTTAGTTCCTAAAGGAAACGTGTTCGAAATGGCAAAAACAGCCGGATTATTTGCGGTAAAAAACACACATTTGTCAATTCCGGATTGTCATCCGATTCCAATTGAATTTACATCGGTAGAATATAAAATTGAAGGTTTAGAAATTCATATTATTTTCAATGTAAAAACGGTTTATAAAACCGGAGTTGAGGTTGAAGCGATGCACGGCGCATCTATTGTTGCATTGACAATGTATGATATGCTGAAACCTATTGATAAAGAAATCGAAATTGCAACGATTAAATTAATTACTAAAGAAGGTGGGAAATCGTCTTTTAAAAATAAATTTCCAACTACAATAAAAGCAGCAGTTTTTGTTTGTTCTGATTCAATTTTTGCTGGAGAAAAAGAAGATCGTTCAGGAAAAATTATCGTTGAAAAATTAAATTCGTACGGGGTTGAAACGGCGCATTACGAAATTATTCCTGATGAAATTAATAGTATTCAGGAAAAAACTAAGGCTTTCGCCAAAGAGCACCAGCTGGTGATATTTACCGGAGGAACTGGATTATCACCAAGAGACGTTACTCCCGAAGCTTTGTCGCCATTATTAGAAAGCAGAATTCCAGGAATCGAGGAAGCAATTCGAAATTATGGACAGCAGAGAATGCCGTACGCTATGTTATCAAGAAGCGTTGCAGGAACATTAGGAAAAAGTTTGGTTTTGGCTTTGCCGGGATCAACAAACGGAGCCAGAGAATCTATGGATGCCGTTTTTCCGCATGTGATGCACGTTTTTCATATTTTAAAAGGAAAAAATCATGACAGCCTCTAAAACCATTTTGACGGATGATTTTGGGCGAAAACACAATTATTTGCGTATTTCGCTGTTAGAAAAATGCAATCTGCGTTGTACGTATTGCATGCCTGCTGACGGAATCGCATTGTCTCCTAAAGCCAGTTTAATGACTGCTGAGGAAATTTTTAGTATCGCCCAGACTTTCGTAGAAAATGGAGTAGATAAAATCAGATTGACTGGCGGAGAACCTTTACTGCGAAAAGATTTTCCAGAAATTATTTCGAAATTAGCTTCTCTTGAAGTTTCGGTTTCCATTACTACAAACGGAATTTTAATTGATCGTCATATTGCTGTTTTAAAGCAATTTAAAATCAAAAAAATCAATTTGAGTCTAGATACTCTCGTTTCGTCTAAATTCCATACTGTAACACTTAGAGATCAGTTTCAAAAGGTTATCGACAATCTTCATTTGCTTTTAAATAATGATTTTGAGGTAAAAGTAAATGTGGTTTTGATTAAAGGCTTTAATGAAAATGAAATTTTAGATTTTGTCAAGTTAACGCAGTTTTTGCCCATTTCAATTCGTTTTATCGAGTTTATGCCTTTTGCCGGAAACGAGTGGGACAGAAGCAAAATGGTTTCTCAAAACGAAATATTGTTTCAAGTCGAAAATACTTTTTCATCTGATAAAATTCAAAAACTAGAAGACGAAGAAAATTTTACGGCAAGAACTTATAAAATAAAAGGTTTTCAAGGTAATTTCGGAATCATAAGTTCAATCACAAACCCGTTTTGTGACGGCTGCAACAGAATCCGCTTGACGGCAAACGGCAAAATTAAAAATTGCCTTTTCTCGAATGCAGAAACCGATTTGCTTACACCTTTTAGAAATGGCGAGTCGATCACGAATTTAATTTCAGATTCAATTAAAAATAAAAAGAAAGTAAGAGCCGGAATGGTTACCGTTTCTGAAATGGATGATCCAGCATTGCATTTTGATAACCGCAGTATGATTGCGATTGGCGGATAATGCTCATAGTTTTTGTCGTTCCTAGGAATGACAAACTACACGATTGATGGTTTTAAGTAATAAAAAAAGGTTCAACTTTTTCAAGTCAAACCTTTCTGAAAATATTATTTTTTCTTTTTAGCTTTTGCCTTTTTCTTAGACTTTGCTTTCTTTTTTGCTATTTTTTTAGCTTTCGCTTTATCTTTCGCTTTTTTAGCTTTTTCTTTTTTCTTAGCTGCAGCTTTTAATTTTGCTTTTTTAGCTTTTTCTTTCTTTTTGTCCTTTTTAGCTTCGTCTTTTTTCTTTGCTAATTTCTTTTTCGCTTTTTCTTTCTCTTTGTCTTTCACTTTTTTCTTCTTTTTATCAGATTTATTTTTAGCAGTTTCTAATGCAGCTACTACTTCATTTATACTTTCCGGGTGTGATTCATTTTTTAGTGCTTCACTGTTTGGACTATTTGGATCTAGTTTTGCTACGGGAGCTGAAACCTTTTTTGCTGTCGTTCTTCGTGCTACAGGTGGTTTTGGTGTAGTAGTTGCCGCAGTTTTAGTAACAGAAGCTACTGGAGCTTTTGCAGTTGTCGGTTTTACAGGAGCTTTACGAACTGGCGTTTTTATTGCCGGATTATTTTCATTTTCTGCAACAGGCTGACTATTGTCAGATGTTGTTGAATCGATTTTCTCAGGGGTAATTTCTTCGTTATTGTTTTCCATATTAAGGTGCTTTTAAATGAGGATATCGTTTAATGTAACTAAATTGTTAACTTATAGTTAAGTAAAGATAATTATAAAACAAGTCTTTCAATGTTAAGTTTTTCTCTAATAATAAAATTTAACTATTTGAAATTTAATTATTTAAGTTTTTGTGTGAAATTAAAAAGTAAAATCTCTTAACAATTCTACACGAAAAAATGAAGTAAATACTTTATAAATAAAAGCATGATATTTGTTGCTTTTTTTGAAAACAGATGCCACAGCCAAATCAGACGAGCATTTTTTGTGTTGGACCTAATACCTCGGGAAAATTAATTCCTAATAAAAGTCAGGATAAGTTTTGTTTAATTTTCTGCAATTTCTAAAATTTTGAAATTACTTTTTGGTGCTTCACAGAGAGAACAGCAATAGGTTTCTGCTAAATCCGTGAATAAAATACCTTTTGGAATACCTTGGCTTTCATCTCCATATTCTGATTTATAAAGAGTTAAGCATTCTTGACATTGATAAATATCGAGTTGCGCTTTTTCTTTTTTCTGTTGATTTTCTGTTGTTTCTGAAACAGAATTTCCAAGCTCATCGAAATATTTCCTGCTTAATTCAATTAAGATTGTTGGCAATTCGAGTTTGTCTATGTCTTGTGAATGCACAATATATTCGCGCGTGTTCGGATCGAAATTCTTTGCAAATAAAATATTATAAGTGTCTCTTATTTTAATAGATTCTAAAACCGCTGGCAATTCGTTTTTTTCGACAACAATCGAAGTAAAATAATGTCCATCTCGATTGTATTCAGATAAACCGAAAGTCAATCCATAAGTGCTGATGTCGAATTGATCTAGTGTTCGAACTAAGAAAGTTTTAAGATTCAAAGCCCATTCTATTGCAACTGGCAAATGCCAATTTAACTCTAATAATGAATGACGAACATTGATTCCTTTTTTACCTAAAAATTTTTCCCATTCTAGTTTTCGATCTTTCGGAATTCCTTTTACAATAAATGATTTCCAAGGCGTTATGCATATTTTTCCAATTTTGCAGTCAAAACACAAATCGCACATTTCTTTGAGAAAAGCTAGATCGTATAAATTATTTCTCCAATACAAACCCAGCCAATACTGATCAATTCCCATTCGGTTCATGCCTTCGTAATATGGAAAAGGATAAAAAGGAATGTTTAAAGGTTTATCGATCGTTCTATTATTAGTGTCTAAAATTTCGCTTACTAAACTAAAAAGCATATCGATGCCACAAGATTCTTCCTCGATAATTTTTTCGATTTCATAGTAAAATTTGGCAATATCCCAACTGTAAATTAAGACCGGGTATACTTCCATACGTTCCCATTTTGGCAAACGAATGTATAGATACCAATAATCTTCATGTTCTGAAGCTATGAAGTTAAGATGCCCAGTAAACAAAGGAACCAATTGCTGTTTTGGATCTGTAATGTTTACTTTTAGTTTTGGCTGTTCTTTAAACTGTTCTAAAATGTACAAATACCGATTTCCAGTTAACCAACCCGTATTTCTGAAAATATCTGTTGAAACATAAGAACATACGATATTATTCCCGCTTTTCTCATTCGGAAAAACAAAATGATATTTCCCAAGTTTCTCTTTGTCAACAGATTTTAATCCTTTGGGGAAAATAATATCTTGTCTAGAACCAAACGAAATTGAATCTAAACCTTGATCCAACGCCATATTAATTACTTCTCTTAGTTCTCCTGGCGAAATAACGCCTCCTTTTACTATTAGTCTTGTTAGTTCCATTTTGTTTTTTTTGCTTCAGGTTTCAGGTTTCAAGTTTCAGGTTTCAGGTTTCAGGTTTCAGGTTTCAGGTGCACGTTCCAACAACTTGAAACTTGAAATCTGAAACAAAAAAACTTATCTGCATTTCGCCAGTATCTCTTTAACCTCAGTTTTACAGCTTCCGCAGCCTAATCCAGCACCGGTGTTTTTGCATAAATCAGTAAAATTATAGGTACCACTTTTAATTGCTTCTTCTATATTTCCAACTCCGACTTGACTGCACGAACATACTAATTTTCCTAAAACAGGTTTTGCGTTTGAGCTTCCTCTTAGCAGAGAATTTCGTTTGTCTGATAATTCGATTTTGCTTTCGATCATGGTTTTAAATTCGGCAAACTCATTTTTATCGCCCATTAAAATCGCTCCAACTAGCAAATCATCTTTCACGATGCATTTTTTGTAATAACGCTTTTTCAAATCGGCAAAAACAATCTCTTCGTATGAATCGTCGTTTTCTGGAACTTCAATATCACCAATACTGCATAAATTAATATCTTCTAATTTTAAAATATTCATTAAAATAGAACCTTTGTAAAAACTGCTGATATCGCCTGCCAAAAAGTTGGCTAAAATATCTGCTTGTTCTTCAGCTGCAGAAGTGATTCCGAACAATTTATTATTGAATTCTGCTATCTCTCCAATTGCAAAAATATCCGGATTCGAAGATTGTAAATACTGATTTACTTTTACACCGCGACCGCACGCAAGTCCAGTTTCGCGTGCAATTTCAATATTCGGAATCGTTCCAATCGTATAAACAATAGCATTTGCAGTAATAATTCTCCCGCTTTTTAATGCGATTTCAATCTCATTTGGATTATTGGTTTCAAAAACAGTACTTACTTCATTGTCAAAATAAATCTGTATATCACGAAGCTGTACTTCTTCGGCTAATAATTTACTTGAAATTCGGTCTAATTGGCGTTCCATCAATCGAGACGCTCTTTGAATTATAGTAGTTTTTACTTTTTTATGTTTTAATGCTGCCGCTAATTCTAATCCTAATAAACCACCGCCAATGATTACAACATGCTGTTCTTCTGGCGGTAAATTGGTACTGTCTAAATGTTTTTTTAATCGGTCTGCATCTTCTTTTCTGCGAACTGTAAATCGGCCTGGCAACTGAAGCTGTGCATTTTCAGGAACAAAAGGCCTGCTTCCGGTTGCTAAAATCAATGAATCATAAATATGGGTATCTCCTAAGCTGTCTGTGATTGTTTTTTCGTTTGTATTGATTTTATCAATCGCGACACCCGCTTTCATGGTAATTTTGAGTTTGTTTAAAGTTTCTCCATCTTTCACTTTTAATAATTGTTCCCAGGAAAATTCGCCAGTCATGTATTCTGGGAGCAAAACGCGATTGTAAAACGGATTTATTTCATTAGAGAAAACAATAATTTCGTCAGTTGAATTGAATTCACGGTAATTTTGAATAAATCGAAAAGAAGCTGCGCCCGCACCCACAATTGCAATTTTCTGGAAAGGTTTTATGTATTTTGTAATATTGACGGTTGTGTATTTAAAGTCAGGTTCTTTTGAAACTGGGTCAACAACTGTATTGGTTAAATTATTCGTTCGATTTAAATCATTTTCAAGTTGTTTCCCCCAATGCATCGGCAAGAAAACGACTTTTTCTTTGATCGAATCGGTCACTTTGGCTTTTACACGAACTTCTCCGTTTTTACTGGAAACAATAACAATATCGCCATTTTTTATGTCGGATTTGTAGGCATCAATCGGATTAATTTCTAGAACCGGACTTGGTGTATGCGTCATTAATCTTGACACTTTTCCAGTCTTTGTCATAGTATGCCATTGATCTCGAACTCTTCCCGTGGTTAAAATAAATGGGAATTGCGGACTCGGCTGTTCCGAAGTATTTTCAATATGCGCTGGTAAATTGAAAATGGCTTTTTGTGAAGGCGTATAAAACTTTTTATCGGTAAAAAGGCGAGGAGTTCCCGGATGTCCATAATCAGGAACAGGCCATTGAAAAGTGCCTTCGGTTCTTAAACGATGATAATTTAAAAATGAAATATCGATATTAGTATTTTTAGTAAGCGCACAGTGTTCTTTATAAATTTCTTCGGCACTATTAAAATCAAAGCCACTGAAATTCATTTTTTTAGCAAAGCGAATTAAAATTTCGATATCCGGAAGTGCTTCTCCCGGCGCATTTATTCCTTTTGGCAAATAAGAAATTCGGCGTTCAGAATTGGTCATTGTGCCTTCTTTTTCTAACCAGCCTGCAGCGGGCAATAATAAATCGGCATATTTTGAAGTGTCTGCATTATGCGAAATGTCCTGAACCACTACAAATTTGGCTTTTTGCAGCGCTTTTTCAATACGACGCGAATCAGGCAAACTAACTAGTGGATTTGTACAGATAATCCAAATGGCTTTCATCTTTCCAGATTCTAAAGCTTCAAACATTTCTGTTGCCGTTAAGCCTGGTTTGTCAGAGATTTCGTTTACGCCCCAAAAATCAGCAACTTCTTTTCGATGTTCTGGATTTGCAATGTCTTTATGTGCCGCTAAAAGTGTTGCCATACCGCCAACTTCGCGTCCGCCCATGGCATTTGGCTGTCCTGTTAATGAAAAAGGTCCAGAACCTGGCTTTCCTATTTGTCCGGTTAATAAAGATAAATTCAACAAAGCTGTATTTTTATCTACGCCGACGGCGCTTTGATTGAGTCCCATTGCCCAAAGCGAAATAAATCCTTTTGCTTTGCCGATAATAGCTGCAGCGAGCTTAATATCGCTTACAGAAATACCACACAGTTTAGATGCTTTTTCTAGCGAAGTGCTTAAAACGAAGTCTTTATATTGTTTGAAATTTTCTGCATGATTCTTAACAAAATCGTGATCTGTATATCCTTTTTCGATAATATGTTTGGCAATGGCATGATATAATATAATATCAGATCCTGGAATAATCTGCAAATGCAAATCGGCAAAAGCAGCAGTATCTGTTCGTCGCGGATCGATGACAATGATTTTTATTTTTGGATTTTTCTCTTTGTGTTTTTCAATTCTTCTAAATAATATAGGGTGGCACCACGCTGGATTTGCTCCTGTAATCAAGAAAGTATCAGCCAATTCAATATCGTCATACGCAATGGGTACAGAATCTTCTCCAAAAGTTTTTTTATAACCGACAACGGCAGAACTCATGCAAAGTCTCGAGTTCGTATCTATATTATTGGTTTTTAAAAAGCCTTTTACAAGTTTGTTTACCAGATAATATTCCTCGGTCAAACATTGGCCTGAAATATAAAAACCTACGCTGTCGGGTCCGTTTTTTTTTATAATTGATGTAAAAACGGCAGCAGCTCTGTCAAGTGCAGTGTCCCAGCTTACGCGCTCCAGCGGATACGATTTACTGCCTCGCATTTCAGGATATAAAATTCGGTCTGATGTATCATTTACTACATAATGCAAATTCATTCCTTTAGAACACAGCATTCCTTTGTTCACCGGATGGTCTTTGTCGCCCGTTACCATTACACCGTTTTTTGCATCGTTGGTTACGATTATACCGCAGCCAACGCCACAATACGAGCAAGTAGTTTTGATTTTGGTATTTTGCATTACCGCTCTTTTTAGATACTATTAATGAAAATGCTAGAATTCTAAATGAATCACTTATTTGTTTCTATACAAAAATAAGTATTTTTACGTATAAATACTTATTTTTAGAATTTATTTTCTATTTTTGAGGGAAATAAATGAGGAACAACAAATTAGTTTTCAATACAGTAAAATTTAGGAACTCATGAAAGAAGAGCAAGCGATTTGTTATACCTGTATTAATGAAAATTGTTTTATAAAGAAACATTTGCATTTGGAAAAGATGACCCACTATATCGCTAAAAAAAAGAGCTTTGTCTGTAAAAAAACAAATCAGTTTATTACCGAAGGTTCACCATTAAATGGGCTGTATTTTATTTGCAGCGGGAAAGTAAAAACGGTAAAGACCGGAATAAACGGCCGTGAACAAATTGTACGCTTGACAAAAAATGGAGATACAATTGGTTTTCGAGGATTCGGAACAAGCAAACGTTATTTGATTGGTGCTTATGCACTTGAAGATACAATATTGTGTAATTTTAGTAACGAAACGATGCTCGAAATTCTGAAAAATGTTCCTGAATTCACCTATGCCTTAATGCTGTTTTATGCTGATGAACTGAACAAAAGCGAAAATAATATCAGGAAAATTGCTCACATGAATGTACGTGAGCGCGTAATCGATTTACTGCTTTATATTCATCGCAAATTTGGACAGACCAATGGCTTTATTGATATTGATCTTTCTCGAAAAGAAATTGCTGATTTCGCAGGAACTACAGAAGAACAAGCTATTCGTGTACTTTCAAATCTTAAAAAGGAATTGCTGATTAAAACTGTTGGAAAGCGAATTGGGATTTTGAATATTTCAGCATTGCGATCTGAGATTATGGAGCATAAATATTTCTCAATTTAATTTAATTTAATTTAATCACATAGCTATATACTGTTTTTAAATGAATTAAGTAATTATACTTATTTCTTTCTCCCAACAAATCGAATCACAGCACCTTTTCCGTTATGAAATAAACCTTCATTAAGTTCAATTTCTTTTTCTTCTAATTCGATGATTTCATAGTTCGGAAAATCAGCTTTGATTTCTTCTACTGAAAATAAAGATTCAATATCTTTTGGACCGCCCACTTTATCATTTAAAGCAAGATATTCTAAATGTTTTTTGCTGAAGGCTTCAAAAATAATAATACCGTTTTTACGCAAATAAGTTTCAAGGGTTTTGTGAATAGCCGATTTAATTTCTGCAGGAAAGTGTGCGTAAATTAAAGCTATTGCATCGAATTGTTCTGGTTGATAATTTAGAGTTTCTAATTCTCCAACCTGATAATCTATTACAACATTATTAATTTCGGCAAGTTTAATTGCTTTGTTTTTTCCTTCTTCGCTAATATCAAAAGCAACGACTTTCCATCCTAATTTTGCAGCAAAAACAGCATTTCTTCCTTCGCCTTCTGCAGGAAAAAGAATAGTTCCTGGATTTAGTTTTTCTATTTGTTCTTTTAGGTAATTGTTAGGTTCTGTGCCGTATGCAAATTCTTCGTTGCTGTAGCGGTCGTTCCATCTGTCTGTCCAGGCGTTGGTCATTTTTATAAATTGAAATTGATTATTAATGGTTTATGATCGCTGTGAATTGTCCAATCTTGATAATTTCCTATTTCTACGCTTTCTAAGATTTCGATAAAATCATTCGAAGCAAAACAATAATCAAGATGATACGGTTTGTTTTCGTGGCGATACAAATATAAAGTAGGATGTTCTTCTTTTCCCTGCGTTTGATTGTAATATTTGTGATAGGTGCTAAAGATTTTTTTGGCTTCTAATTTTGTTACAACGGCAGTGTGGTTTCCTTCTCGCCGTGGTTTGTCCCAAATAGTATTGCTGTTGAAATCTCCAATTAAAATTGTTTTATTTTCTTGGATCAAATCTTCATAATAATGAATCGCTTTCCAAACCTGAGTTACGTAAGCTCCATCTTTATCAGCTGGGTTATTTGCCCAAACGGCAAACAATGTAAAATCAACTTTTCCGCCAGTTACGGCAATGGGCAAAATGTTTTTAAAATCGGGATTATGGCAATTCAGCAATTTAAATTTATAGTCGCTATAAGAAAAAACGCCAAGCCCTTTATGCGGATTTGTGCCGTACCAAAGAATATCGTTTGGCAATTGTACTTCGCTTGAAAATTTCAATTTTTCGGGACTTTCACACTCAGAAATTACGACAATATCAGGATTATAAGCAAGAATAAATGCTGCTTTTTTTCTGAATGCCATGTTGCAATTCCAAGCAATGAGTTTCATTTTCTGGAAATTTTAAAAAGAGAATAAAAAACTAAGCAATCCAAGTGCCTTCAACTTGATCAATAATCCATTTATTATTGACTTTTTTAATATAAATTCTAAATCCTTGTCCACAAAGTCCGCCACAAACAAAACCTCCATCTAAAATTCCAAATTGTTTATTTTTATCGAACTGTATTCTAGAAAATGAAACCACTCCAGAAAAGACAAAATTATATTTAGTATTCCAAATAGCGTCTCTTTCTTTTGGAAATTCTGAAATATTCTTGAGTACAAATTTATTATTGAGTCTTATGTCTTTAAATTCGAATAAATATTCGCTTTCAATCTTTTCTTTTGGTGTGAAGATTTTTGAGTTTTTAAAATGTTTTTCAAAATCTTCTTTTAGATCTTGACTGTTGTTTTTTAATTTTGGATCAAATGCAATAATAATTTTTGATGTATCATTTTTAATTTTTTCCGTATTGATTTTCCATTCTAACAATTTTTGCTTTTGCTCTTTTGTTGCTTTTGTACTGTCAACACCAATGTAATGACCAGTTTTATCATAAATTGCTTTTCCATACTCAGGAGGAAAATTTGTGTATAATCTTAAATCAAGACAAGTTGAATCGATTAAACTTGGAAAAATTTCAGTCATAACATTTTTCTCAAATTCTAAATCAGTAATTTTCCTTTCACAGCTAGCAAAAAGAATAATTCCTACTATTATTGGTAAATTGATAAGTCTCTTCATATACCAAATATAACAATTAAACCTGCAAAATAAATTATGCAAAACCTCAAAAAAAAATACCCTTTTCCAAAATTGAAAAAGGGTAAATTGTAAATGTTTATTTTAAAAAAGAATTGTTTCTTTCAACTAAAAAATCTAGGTTTTAAACAAATTATTAACCAACAAGTGTTGTAATACCACTATTTATGTCAATTTCTGCAAAATTATGTTTTCCCATAACGATAAGCAGTTTGTCTGAATTATAACCTACATATCTTATTTGAGGTTCTCCACGTTTTGGTTCTCCGCAAACAGAAATAACATTGGTCTGCCATTTTAATTTGCTTCTTTTGTAGGCTGATATTGTTTGTAAATCGTTTTCAACATAATAAATAATGTTGTTTTTTTTAATTCCTCTTTTTTGTGTTTTTGCAAAATTTATTTCTGAATTTTTTGAAATTAAAGCATCATTGTATTTTTCAGAAATACCACTGTGAGTTGCAATAAAAGTAAGCATCGATAATTTTAAAAATTGTTTCATAGGATAGAATTGGGGGTTCGTAATCATTTCAAATATAACTAATTAAAACATATAACCAACTTTTCATAAAGAAAAAAAAATACCCTTTTCAAGAAATAGGAAAAGGGTAAAATTGATATGTTAATTTTGAATAAAAACTATTTTTTCCAGCTAAAAATTTTGGGATTTACAGAAATCATTAACCAAGCCCAATTGTTTGTATGACCTGCGTCCCCATTTTTGATGAATTCTAAAGTCTGAGAACCAAACATTTGAGAATAACCGCCTGAAACAGTAATGTCTTTTTTGAAATTATAAGCAAAAGTTGCGTCTATCTCTGTTCCTAAATACGAATCTAATTTTTCATTTAGTGGAGTAACTACATCTGCAGCAGCTAAGAATGCATGCGGAATTAAAGCAAACTGCCATTTATTGGCATTGTAATTTAATTTGATAAATGCATCTTGCAAACCAACATTGTTCAGGTGATTTCCAACATAAAAATAATCCATATAACCATTAAAACCGTGATTGGTGCCAAAAATTGGGTTGAACGATTTAATTACAGAACTTTCGTCGTTTGTATTTTTTCCGGAAAGGAATTCATATCCTAAACCAGCTTTAAATGATGCTGTTATTTGATAGCCAAAATTGGCACCGGCGTTCCATGCGCTTACTTGCAAATTTGTACTTTTTCCTGTTTGTCCGTATGCCCAAAAATTACTGTCGATTTTACTGGTTTTATAAGAAAGGTAGGGTCCAAAAGTCTGTTTGTAATCGACCAATAATTTAGCATCGGCGTTTGCATATTCATAACCTGTGTTAAGCGCTAAAAGACTCAAACCTAAATCACTAAATTGAGTGTGGTACCAAGCATATTGCAAAGCTTTGTAATTGGCAACTGTATATGGCGTTTGCAAAACATTTTCGGCAGTCGAATTATAAGCTCCTCCAAAATCTAACTGCTGTTTTTCTTGACGGAAAGAAACCGTTAACGCATCATGGCTTTGCGCTTGTTGTCCCCAATCTTGCTCTCCTAAAATACGCTGATTATCGTATGAAAGGACTTGACGGCCAATTTTTGCACTCCATTTTTCGGTAAAATTATATTGTGCCCAAGCTTCAAAAACGGCAACTCCATTTTTATCGGCAACAGTATTTGCAGCAACATCGCCCCAAGTTCTCGTATTTTGAAAAGTTAATTTTACAGTTAGCTCGTCTTGTTTGTAATTGAAATTTAAACGAGAACGTTGCGAGATTTGCGAAGTGCCTTCTTGTCCTTCCGGCAACAATGTTTTATAACCATTTCGGTATTCAAAACGAGGCCTTATCTGTAAATTTACATCTAATTCCTGAGCTTCAATTGAAGCATTGATTCCGAGAACTAGCAGGAGAATTATTTTTATTTTTTTCATAAAACTGGTAATTTTTTGATGGCGTAAATTTATAAGAAAAATAAGCCTTTACTAAATATGGAAGTTATTATTTTAAAATTTTAGCAACAGGTTATTCAACCTATTGTCTGTCAATAACTTTTGATAATATAGGCTGTTTTTCATTCATTATTTTGGTGATTGTGTAATGCATCCAAATCAGACAAATGACAGAGAAAACTAAAATAAAAATCCATGAGCTGGACCAAATTCCGGTTGCGGTTAATAAATACCCAAAAATAATCGGTCCGAAGAAACCGCCCAAACCGCCAATCATTCCGACCATACCGCCAACAACGCCAACTTCTGTCGGGAAATATTCTGGAATATGTTTGTAAACTGCTGCTTTCCCAATTCCCCACGAAATACCAATTAAAATTACTAAGACTAAGAAAACCCACATATTGGCGTCAAATTTAATTACGGTGATTCCTTTAGCCAAAAGTTCTTTTTTCTTTACGGTTTGGTTTTGCTGCACGACCACTTGCTGCCATGAAGTGCTGGTTGGAAAAATAGCATTTTCAGATTCATTTTCTTTTTTCTGAGCGATTGCAAAGGCTGTTTCCCCAATTTTAATATTATCTTTCGCAACAGAAGTTACAGTTCCTTTTTTAGTGGCCAAAACGCCAGGTCCGGTTGTTGTGATTTCCATTTTCGGAACCATTAACAGGGCACTTAAAATGACAGATGAACTCAAAACCCAATACATAACTTTTCGTGCTCCGAATTTATCTGATAAGTAACCTCCAAAAGCCCTGATTACACCAGATGGCAAACTGAAAAGCGTTGCAAACAAACCGCCCATAACCAAACTCGTCTGATATACATTCATGAAATTTGGCAGAAGCCATTGTGAATACGCGACAAAACATCCAAAAACTAAAAAGTAATACGCCCCAAATCGCCAAACTCTGGCTGATTTTAAAGACTGAAGCATTTCAGAAACAGACTTTGTATGGTTTTCTATTTTTTTGTTTGTTGCAAAAATTAAAAAGGCAATTCCGATTACGACTAAAGCCACAGCATATATTATGGGAAGAATTTTCCAGCCATTCTGCGGGTCATTTGTAGAAAAATGATTTAATAATGATGGTGCTAAAAAAGTGGTTATTGCAGCGCCGGCATTTCCCATTCCGAAAATTCCAAGCGCGCGCCCTTGCCATTCTTTTGGATACCAAATTGAAGTATAACCAATTCCGACAGCAAAACTCGTTCCTACCATTCCAAAAAAGAAACTCAATAAAGCAAACATAAAAAAGCTGTCAGCAAATGGAAGTAAGAATAATGGAACGGAAGAGAGGAGAAGCAAAAGAGAAAAGACATATTTGCCTCCAAATTTATCTGTCAACATACCTATTGGCAAACGCATAATAGAGCCAGTCAAAATTGGGATACCGAGTAACCAGCCAACTTGAACAACGCTCCAATGGAAAATACCGTTATCGACTAAAAAGGTAACTAGTACACCATTTAAAGTCCAACAGGCAAAACACACCGTGAATGCCAAAGTATTTAAAAATAAAATTTTGTGTGACTGCGAGAGTGCGTTTGTATTTTTCATAGTACTTATATTTTTGAGTAAAAATAAGTACTATAACGTAGTTAAAAACTGCTAAAACGCAGTTTTTTAAAAATAATTAAGTATTTATACGTAATTTTATAAAAGTGAATATTCAGTTGCTTTATTAGAAAGCTCCATCAGATTTTTTACTTTTAGCTTTTTCATTAAATTAAAGCGATGTACTTCTGCAGTTCTCTTGCTGATTTCAAGAGCTTCGGCGATTTCTTTGTTTCCTTTTCCAGACAATAAAAGCTGAAGAATTTCTTTTTCTCTTTTCGTAATCATCATTTCCTCTCCTAAATTTTGTTTCGGTTCTAAAGATGAAGATGAATTTGTCAATTGGCTGATTAGAATAGAAGAGATGTCGCCACTGAAATATTTTCCGCCTGCAGCAACAGTATGCAAAGCTTTTAAAAATTCTTCTTTGCTTGAACCTTTTAGTAAATAACCATCGGCTCCAGCTTTGATTGATTTTAATACATATTCTTCAGATTCGTGCATTGAAAGCATAATAATTTTTATGTTATTATTTTCGCTTCTAAGTTTTTCTACTACCTCAATACCAGTTAAGTTTGGCATACGAATATCTACTATAAGTAAATCAGGTTTGGTTGTGGCAACTACTTCAAGAGCATCAGAGCCATCAATTGCTTCGCCTGCAACCTCAATGTTTGCTTCGTTTTCAAGTAAAGATTTTATGCCATCTCTCACAAATACATGATCATCTGCTAGAACAACTCGAATAGTATTACTCATGACTTACTTAATTTTGATTCTAAATTTTTACGTATATTCATCTATAAATATTGGGCTAAGATACGTAATTTTTAAAAATTAGATTCCAATTTTTAAAAATTCCAAATTCCAAAGATTAGCTGAACATTAAAAGTAGATTAAAAAATTATAAAGTTTAAGATTACAAATTACAATTATCTGACTTGCATTTTCAAAAAGTTTGGAATTTGGAATTTAAAAATTGGAATTTTATATAGGAATATTAAAAGTAATCCTCGTGCCTTCGCCGGGAATCGATTTAAAGAAAACGCGTCCGTTTATGTATTGAATTCTTTCTTTCATAAACAATAATCCCATTCCGGATTCGCTGTTGCGTTTTTTGTCCACTTCATTTATGTCGAAACCTTTTCCATTGTCGTCTACTATGATGCTTAATAAAGTTTCACTGTGCGAAAGCTGTACAATAATATGAGAGGATTCGGCATATTTTATAGCATTGTTGATTGCTTCCTGAGTGAGACGATAAATATTGATTTCGATTAATGAATCTAAACGTTGCTTAAAATCGGTTTTGTTGTAAAACAGAATTTCTTTTCCGGTTAGTTTTGAAAGTTCCTGTGTTAATTTTGCTAAGGAAGAAACGATTCCGTGATCGCTTAATTCTGGAGGCATTAAGTTGAAAGTTGCGGTACGAACGCCTTTAATAATATCAAGCGACAGCTTCTTTAAATATTCAATTTTTTGGGATGATTTTTCTTTGTCATCCAGATTGATACTTTCTAAACTAAATTTTAAACCGGTCAGCATTTGCCCAATTCCGTCATGAATTTCTTTAGCAATTCTGTTTTGTTCATTTTCTTGATTTTCAACAATTTTACTCGAAATAATCTTTTGCTGATTTATCTTTTCGGTACTGTTTTCAATATTTAAGCGTTCGACTTCTCGTTGTGCTTTTTTGCGTTCCGTAATGTTGAAACAGATAATTAAAAGTTCAGATTCTTCTTTTTTAATTGTTACTGGAACCATTGATAAGTCGAGCCAAATCGTCTGGTTTTCTTTGTTTACTATTTTAATTTCGCCTTGCCAGCCACTTCTGTGCTTTTCAAAAATGATTCGGTCAATATTTAATTGTTCTTTTTCATCGGTTGTTAAAACTTCAGAGAATTTTTTGTTCGATGAAAACTTGGTGTAGTTTAGAAGTTTGGCGAATTTTTCTCCAATATGAATAATAGATCCATCCGGCGCAATTCGGCAATAGAGTAAAGTATTCTCCATTGCATAATTCAGAGATTTTAATTCTTTAACTGAATTTTCTTTGATTTCACTGATAATTTCCGTGTCATAAGCCAATTTTAACGCTTTCTTTTCTGAAGATAAAAGCCTTGTAATTAATTTTTCTATTTTTTTATTTGTAGGCTTGAAAATGAAGAAAAATTCTAAAAGCAAAACAAATAAAGTAAAACCAAAAATCCAATATTCTATTTTGCGTTGTTGTGTTACTTTTTCGTGCGCCTCGAGATCATACTGCGTTACAATCTGATTCATTTTCGAAAGGAAAATGCCTTCGTTTTTTAAAATAACCTGTACCAGTTTTTGATTTTCAACTTGCTTGTTTTTGTCGTTTAAATTTGAAATTAAAATATTTGAAGCAGTATAAATTCTACTAAAACTTGGTTCTATTTCAAGATATAATTGATTTAGAATTTCACTTTTTTGATGTGGAAAACCCAAACTGTCACTTCCATTCTCAAGTGCATCATGGTTGTCTTTCCAATTGGATAAAACCTTTTTTAAATGCGATTTTTTTTTGGCTGTAGCCGAATCAGAAACATAATGCAGAATCAGGACTTCTTTCACGATTTTCTGACTCAGCATCCTTTGTTTTCCAGAAAAATTAATGATTTTAGAATCGCTTAATTGCTGATTCAGATTGTATTGCACTAAGACCTGACTTAAAATGATGGTTACTGCAATAGTCAAAAGTGCAAAAAAATACAGACGGCGTAAATTTTTGAAAGTAATTTTATCTTCTTCCTGATTGCTGTTTTTCATATAATTCAATTACAATCCTAGAGAAGCTTTAATTAGGTTTAAATTTTCTGCAGAATAATTGATTTTTAAGGCTTCCTGATGTCCTTTCTCAGACATTTTGTCCCAAGTTTTTTTGATGATGTTTTTTAGTTTTTCCTCGTCGTGTTTGTGTACAAAAGGATCTAAATAGTACTCAAGAAAAACAAGACAGATCACATCTTCTAGCAATTGAGTTTCGTGATCTTTTTTAAGTAATTTTTTCTCAATTAAAAAAGAAACGCGATCAATAAAAGTCTGATCGTAACCTGCTTTTTCTAGGATTTCGGCAGTCGTTTTAGCGTGAAATTTTTTTAATTCTTCTCTCCATCTCAAATAACCAACGCGATCCATAGGATATGATTCGCGAGCGACTTTCCATCTGCAGATGTGCTGTGCTTTTGAAGCAATCTGTATTTCTTCTGAAGCTTCTGGATCAAATTGCATCAACATCTCATACATCCGGTTTGAATATAATAATTCTTTAGGGAATTCATTATTTTGATCGATTTCGATATTTGGATCTTGTGCATTTTCAGCATCAATCCATTCGCTTGCTTTTTGAAAAGGTGTAGTCATTTTTTGGTTTGATAATAGATTTCAAAGATAGGGAATTAGTAAATATGTGAAATGTGAAAAGTGAGTAGTTAAAAGTGAGATGAAAGAAGCAAGAAGCAAGATGATAAAAGTTCTTCAAATCTTGCTTCTTGGCTCTTAAAAGTCTAATCAACAAATCCAACAAATACTTCATTCTCCACAACTTTAATCGGGTAGGTTGCAATTTTAAAATTATCTCCGTTTAAGTTAGATCCATCAACAAGTGAAAATGTTTTTTTATGCATTGGGCAGGCAATTTTCGGAATATCATCTGCAGATCCGGTCATTCCTCTTGATAATACCATTTCCATTTTGTGCGGACAGGCATTTTGGCAAGCATACCATTCATTACGTCGTGTGAAGTTAAAAATAGCAATTTGTTTGTTTTTGTATTTGATACAGCCACCGCGATTGGTTGGAAAATCTTCAACTTTACCTGCTTTGAACCAAATTGTAGCATCATTGGGATGTACTGTTTCGTATTGATTTAAGATTTCTTCCATTTTTAATAATTTTTTATTTGCCACGAAGGCGCTAAGGCGCAAAGTTTTTCTTTCTCTTCTTTGTCTTTTTAATTTCGCAAATTCGCTAAGTCGCAAAGTTTTTTTTAAATTTCTTACAATAAAACTTTGCGACTTAGCGTCTTTGGGATCAATTCCAATTCGCTTTTTATGACCAAGCTTTTGGCGCTTTTTGATCTCTTAACGGAACAAAAACAGCATTATCATCTTTTTCGTCTGAGTTTATGAAATGATTGAAACGTTTCAGTAATCTTGGTTTTTCCAGAACTTGTTTCCATTCGCATTCAAAAGTGTTAACTAAAGTCTGCATTTCAGCTTCTAAGGTTTCACAGATTCCTAAACGGTCTTCGATAATAACTTCTTTTAGATATTCTAATCCACCGTCTAGTTTTTCTAGCCAGGTTGATGTTCGAATCAGCGGACCAGCGGTTCTTATATAATACATTAAAAATCTGTCCATATATTTGATAACGGTTTCTTTATCAATTTTTTCTGCTAATAAAACAGCATGTTTTGGGTTGGCACCGCCATTTCCGGCGATGTACAAATTCCAACCGCCTTCAACGGCAATTAATCCAAAATCTTTTCCGCGGGCTTCGGCACATTCGCGTATGCAGGCCGAAACACCACCTTTTAATTTGTGCGGAGAACGAATTCCTTTGTATCTGTTTTCCAGTTCGATGGCAAATCCGGCGCTGTCGTCCATTCCGTAGCGACACCATGCATTCCCGACACAGCTTTTTACGGCACGAAGCGATTTTCCGTAGGCATGACCGCTTTCAAAACCATTATCAATTAAGATTTTCCATATTTTTGGAAGATCACTCAAATGTGCTCCGAATAAATCAACTCTTTGTGCTCCTGTAATTTTAGTGTATAAATCGAATTGTTTAGCCACTTCGCCAATTACGATTAATTTCTCGGCCGTAATTTCTCCTCCTGCAACTCTTGGAACAACTGAATAAGTTCCGTTTCGTTGAATATTCGCTAAAAATCTGTCGTTTGTATCCTGAGTAGCAACGTGTTTGTTGGCCGTATCGTTGTAGATACTAGAGAAAATAGAAGCCACAACAGGTTTGCAGACTTCACAACCATCGCCTTTTCCGTGGTGATCCAAAACCTCATAAAAATTTTCATATTTATTGATTTTTACCAAATCGAATAATTCCTGACGGTTATAGCTAAAATGCTCGCAAATTACTTCTTTTACTTCTTTTCCTAACCATTTTTGAGTAGCTTTTACCAAATCTGAAACCATTGGTTTACAGCCGCCACAACCAGAAGTTGCTTTTGTATGTTTGACAACATCAGAAAAACCAGAACAAGTTTCGTCTAAAAGAGAACAGCAAATAGCGCCTTTTGTAACATTTTCGCAAGAACAAATTACGGCAGTATCTGGCAAATCCATCACGCTTCCTAAACTTGAACCTTCAGCACTATCGCGAGAACCTAAAATCAAATCTTCGGGATTTTTAGGTAGGGCCATAGCATTGCTGTAAATCTGAAAAAGCGAATTATAATCACTGGCATCTCCCACTAAAATTCCGCCTAGTAAGGTTTTAGAATCTTTAGTAACGTTGATTCTTTTGTAGATACCGCTTAATTTGTTTTCATAAATAATGGCCGTTACATTTTCGTTTTCGACAAAAGGATCACCAAAACTCGCTACTTCAACGCCAATTAATTTTAATTGAGTCGACATATCAATAGTTTCTCGCATGGTTTTAGAACCCTTTAAGATTTGCTCGGCAGCAACATCGGCCATTTCGTAACCCGGGGCAACAAGTCCATAAATATTTTGATTGTAAAGTGCTACTTCGCCAATCGCATAAATGGAAGGATCTGATGTCTGCATCTGATTGTTTACCACAACGCCGCCTCGTAAACCCACTTCAAGTCCTGAAACTCTTGCAAGTTCGTCGCGAGGTTTGATTCCGGCAGATATAACCAGCATATCAAC
This sequence comes from Flavobacterium sp. KJJ, assembly GCF_000708595.2. Classification (GTDB taxonomy): domain Bacteria; phylum Bacteroidota; class Bacteroidia; order Flavobacteriales; family Flavobacteriaceae; genus Flavobacterium. Next base: position 172,951 of record NZ_JARP01000006.1, read on the forward strand.
TTTTAACAATTCGTCCTCGGCAAACATCATTCCTGTTATGCATGCTGCTCCGTCAATATATTGTGTGGCTTTGTTAAGATGAATTCCTATATTTAATTCCTCAATTTTAGATTGCAGCATATCGCTTGCTCCTTTGTCTAATTGTCTCGGCATTAATCTCGGAGCAAATTCTACCACATGCGGATTCAGTCCTAAATCCCTAACGGCTTTTGCTGCTTCAAGACCTAATAAACCGCCTCCTAAAACGGCAGCTTCTGTTGCGCCTTTTTGTTTTATTTTTTTGGCGTAAGCCATAATTGCATCCATATCTTCGATTGTTCTGTAAACAAAAACACCTTCTTTTTCTACTCCGTCAATTGGAGGAACAAATGCAGATGAACCTGTTGCTAAAACTAAGTAATCGTACGTATGCGTTTTTTCAAGATGTGTATGTATCGTTTTTTCTTTTCTGTTAATGTCTGTAATTAATTCAGATGTGTTTAAAGTAATATTGTTTTCTTCGTACCATTCGCTAGTTGATAAACATAAATCGTCAGCCGTCTTACCTCCAAAGTATTCACTTAAATGAACACGATCGTAAGCACGTCTTGGTTCTTCACCAAAAACCGTAATCTGATACTTTTCTTGTCCTGATTTTGAAATGAATTTTTCGCAAAATTTATAACCAACCATCCCGTTTCCAACTACTATTACTTTAATCATGATTTCTTTAATTAAGTATTATTATGCGAATATAAGTATTTATACTTATTTTAATACGTATTATTTTCAATTTTTAATTATTTTGCATTTTTCATAATTACGTATTTTAGCGTAAAGTTCTACGTAATCCGGATTTGAGGGAGATTTACTGTCTTGAAAATTATTCTAAATTTGAAAGTATTCTAAATAATAAATTCAAAAAAATGTCGTAAATTCATAAGAATTTTACTTGTGTTTTATTAAAAACAAAAAGACATTTTAAATAAAAAAGTTATGAAAAATATACTTTCGCTAGTGCTTTTACTTTCTTTACTAGTAAGCTGTAAATCTACAGCAGGCAAAACTTCGCATATAAAACAAACTACTTCTTCTGAATACGGAACTCAAGAAGATGAAATGAAATATTTTTTTACAGCTACTGGAAATGAACCTTTTTGGGGAGTAAAAATGGGAAATGATAATATTATTTTTACTTCGCTGATTACAGGAAAGGAAAAGCTTATTTTTCCTGCTGTTGAAGCTATAAAAGCAATGGATGCCAATGTAAAGATGTATAAATTAAGCAATGAAACAGCCACGGCAACTATTTCAATACAACAGTTCGAATGTCAAAATTCGATGTCTGGTGCTATTTCTCCGTACAAAGTTACAGTCGATATTAAAAATAATATAGAGATGGAATCAAAAAAGCTTGAAGGATGCGGGAAATACAATACCGATTATCGACTTCATGATATCTGGGTTTTGGAAGAATTAAATGGATTTAAAGTTTTTGTGACTGATTTTCAAAGAGAACTGCCAAGAATTGAAATTAATTCAACTGAAAATAAATTTATGGGTTACGGCGGATGTAATGCTATCACGGGAACTATATTTTATGAAAAAGATCTGTTGAGATTTACAAATGGAATTTCGACTTTGATGGCCTGCCCGCAGGGAAATAAGGAAAGTCAATTTACGAAAGCGCTTCAAAGTACGACAACCTATACTATTGGAGATAACAGATTAACACTTTCAAATCCTTCAGGTAAGCTTTTGGTTTTTAGAAAAGTAGATTAATCTTATGATTATAAATGTCTTAGAATAGTCTAAAAATAACTTATAGCAGCTATAGGTTAGTGTAGTGGTATAATACTTTTGTAAAATAAAACTTATATTATTTTACATGAAAAGGATTTTAATGCTATTTATTGCTGTGTCGTTGACTTACAGCTGTAAATCTTCTAAAGAAGTGAATTCAACAGCTTCAACTACTGAAAAGTCAATTGAAAAGAAATTACAGCAAACTTGGGTTTTAGAGAATCTAAACGGTAAAATTGTTACTGAAAAAGATTTTTCAACGCTTCCAAAAATTACGATGAATGCTTCAACTTTTTCAGGATCTACAGGATGTAATGCGATAAAAGGGAATTTACTTTCGAAAGGTGAGGGACAAGTTCAGTTTACGAATCTTACCTTAGAAACTAAAAAATGTGATGCGAAGAAAGAAAGTGAATTTGTACAGTTGTTAAGAACCAATTCAGGTTATTCTATTGAGAATAATAAACTTTACTTATCCAATCAGTTTGGTTTGACAATGTCTTTCAAAAAAGGTTAATTCAAAAATAAAACTGAAAAAGAAAAAAGGCTTCGATTAATTTCGAAGCCTTTTTGCTTTTGTCATTTCGATCCCGACGCCTCGGGAGAGAAATCGCACTCGAAATTCGACAAATATTGGCGAATTTCTTTGCGGAATTACTAGTGCGATTTCTCGTTCCTCGAAATGACAAGATTGTGTTTAATTTTCGACTTTCAACGAATTGAAATCCGTTGCCACAAAATAAATTGTTACTTGGTAACTTTAAAAAAAATCCGTGCCCATCCGTGTTTTCGCGTTAGCGAATCCGTTTAATCTGTGTCCCATATATTGTTATTCCAATAATTCCTTAGGATCTTCATTATCATCTTCAATAAAATCCAATTCTAAAGCTCGAACAGTCTGCACAGCATTTCCGGCAATTCCACGAATTGAACCGTACATTCCTAAGGTATTGTGAACTACTTTTTCGATTTGTTTCTCTCGCTGTTTCCATATTCTCTGCATCGCTCTTTTTTCAGAATCTAAATCATTTTGCATTTGCGTAAAACCTTCAACAATTCCCTCAATTTGCAAGCGGAATTCGTTGCTGGTTAAGAAATCGTATAACATCGACATTTTATCTCCTTTATTTTCCTGCGCCTGAACCGCCTGACTTACCTGAATTAACGATTGACGCAAAACAGCGCTCAAACCTTTAAATTCTTCATAGGTACAAATCCAGATTCCGTCGCGCATGCCCATTCGGTCCATTCCGGAAGGCATAACTTCGGTAACTAAAACTCCAATATTAGCTCTTTTCGTTCTGATATCATTTTTAAATTTTTCAATCCATGTGGGCTGAAAAGCTTTTGTTCTTTTGCTTTCGTAATAAATAGAACCGCAATTTTGCAGTTCGCGAGTGTTCACAATTTGAAGACAATCAGCACCATTTGCACCTTTTTTGACTTCGTCGATACTATCAAGTGGAAAGTTATTCGCCAGCCATTCTTCAATCGCCAATTCCATTACTTCGCCTTGCAATTGCATAGAACCTTGTTCCTGCTTGCGTTTCATTTCTTCAATCAGTTTTTTCTGATCATCAGATTGCTTTTGGTATTCTTTAATTTTTAGCTCGTTTTTTTCTTCTTCCTGTTTACGGATTTTATCACGTTCCAAAACCAAAGTAGCATTTAGCTGTTTTTGTGCTTCGGCTTCAATTGCATCTTTCATTTCCAGTTTTTCACGCTGTAATTTGGCAATTTCACCCTGCATTTTATTTAACTCCCTGATTTTATCTGATTTTTCAGAAAGTTCTTTTTCCATTAAAAGTAAACGGTCTTTATTTTCTTCGTCGAGTTTAATTTTAAGCCTTTCAGAAATTTCTTTTTCGGCTATTTTTCTTTCTCGTTCCAGTCGCTCGGCAAAAAGTTCGTTTTCTTGTTTCTTTTTAGCTTCAAATTCGGCTTTGGCTTTCTCGAATTGCTCGTTCTTAAGTTCTAATTCTTTATTTTGAATAGTTGCTTTTTGCTGAAATTCTTTGCGTATGCTATCTTCTAACTGATGTTTTAAAATATCATTTACATCGATAGTTGTTCCGCAATTTGGGCACTGAATTGAAGATTGCTCTGCCATTTTATTGATTTTTTGAGTAGAATTATAATTTGCTAAGGTATTTAAAAGTTCTCTTTTTCTTATTGCGATTTGTGTGATAAATTGTAACGATTTTTGTTTTCCACGAATGGCACTAATTTGCACTAATTCTTTTTTACAGTGTGCAATTTAAATGCTTTTAAAGTTTACTTTTTACGGATTTCCTTAATTTAAAAATAATTTTTTCCAGTTAATGTCCATCCTGACGAAGGAAGGATCACACACGAAACTCAATAAAGATTGAAGATTCTGTTTACGGCATTTCTTGTGTGATCCTTCCTTCGTCAGGATGACAAATAGTTGTTAAATCATTTTTAAAAAATCTGCGGCTTTGCGAGATTAATTTCAAAACACACTTAATTCGACCTACTTTTCTTTAACAAAAAATCAACCGCAGCTTGAGTAATTTCAGAATCATCTTCTTTTGAAGTAATCAGAGAAACATCAGTAAAAAGATTTACTTTTTTCAATTCGATAAAACCTATTTCAGAATCCTGGTTGTTTTTAGCAATATTCGAAGGAACGATTGAAATTCCTAATCCGTTTTTTACCAATTGCACAATCGAATTGATATTGTTGGCTTCGTGAATAATCTTCGGCGTAAAGCCATAAAAAGCACAAAGTTCTAATAAAACTTCGTGATAATGCGGTGCGTAATCTTTGTTGAAAAACACAAAGGTTTCATCTTTTAGATTTAAAATTTCTGCATCTGATTTTATTTGAATACTGTTTTTATGATAAACCAGTGAAAATCCATCCTTAAACCATAAATGTGCTTTTATTTTGGGAGATTTTATGGGTGAACGAATAATTCCCAACTCAATTTTTCCTTGTTCTAAAGCATCAATTTGCTTGGTTGTAGAAACTTCAAAAAGCTTGAAATTCACGTATGGAAATTGTATTTTTAAATGTTGGATCAATTCTGAAATGACGGCTGAATAAATTGAACTGATATATGCAATTCTAAATTTGCCTGAAACATTCTCGGCGATCTTTTTTGTTTGAATAGAAATGCCTTCCAAATTCTTAAAAAGCGCTTTTACTTCTTTTTCGAAATATTTTCCGGCTTCGGTCAATTCAACCTTTTTATTATTTCGGATGAAGAGTTTTGCCTGAAGTTCGTCTTCCAGCTCCATAATCTGTCGACTCAGTGGAGGTTGGGAAATAAATAATTTTTCAGAAGCTTTAGTAAAGTTCAGTTCTTCGGCTACAGCCAGAAAATATTTAAGATGACGTAATTCCATAAATACCTATTAAGTATTGATAATTGACAAAATAAGTATTTTTGAAGTATATATCAAAGTGATAGTTTTGGAAAATAAAATATTTCACGCAGATTTTTAAAGGATTTAAGCAGATAAGCGCAGATTTTATTTAATTGAATGAAAACCTAAAAAAAATCATTTTAAATCTGCTTTAATCCGCCAAATCTGCGTGAAAAAATTAGAACAAAAAATATGAAAAAATCAACTATTGAAGAGATTAGAGAAAGGTTTGATAATGATGTCGAACGATTTTCAAATTTAGAAACGGGGCAAGTAGCCACAATCGACGCGACAATTTCTTTAGAATTAATTACAGAAGCTTCAAAAAGAATTGTTCCGAATGCTAAAAATGTATTGGATATTGGCTGTGGTGCCGGAAATTACACTTTAAAAATGTTATCTAAAGTGCCAAATTTGAATTGCACTTTGGTCGATTTAAGTTTGCCAATGCTGGATCGTGCGTTTGAAAGAGTTTCGGCAGGAACAAACGGTAAAGTAGAAGTGAAGCAGGGCGATATTCGTGAAGTAAATTTACCGGAAAATGAGTTTGATATTATTTTGGCCGGAGCGGTTTTGCATCATTTAAGAGATGATGAAGATTGGGAAACGACTTTTACTAAAATATTTAAGTTATTGAAACCCGGCGGTTGTTTCATGATTTCGGACTTGATTACGCAAGATACAGCATTATTAAATGAATATACCTGGCAACGCTACGGCGATTATTTAGAAAGTATAGGCGGTGCTGAATACCGTCAGAAAGTATTGGATTACGTTGAAAAGGAAGATACGCCAAGATCAATGAATTACCAATTGGATTTAATGAAGAAAGTTGGTTTTAAAAGCGTTGAAATTTTGCATAAGAATATGTGTTTTGGTGCTTTTGGCGGAATTAAGTAATTCTTGTACAATTTTGTCCTGCAAGGGTTCCAGAACCGTGTAGGTCTCCTTTTGGGCTTAGAAGTCTCCTGCAAGGTTTCCAAAACCCTGCAGGAGACTTATTGTGTTTTATAAAATTTGCAGCGTTTTATAAACCTGAATAGGTGACGAAACTAAACTCTCGCTTTTTGAGATAAAATCCAGTAAATAAGGTTGGTTATTGTGAATGTCAAGTCCTGGCTGATCTTTCCATTCTTCCCAAATAATAGACACATTCTCAGATGCGTGAAGATCGTAACGTACGCATGCAGCTTCTTTTCTGGTTTCGGTAACCAAATGATTTAACATGCTTTGTAGTTGTTCTGTGCTTTCGGTTTTGCTTTTAAAAATTGCTGTAATTGAAATCATGATTATGAATTTTTAAAAATTTGTTCTAAATGTTTGGTATAATTTTCTTTAAAGATGCTGATGTTTTCTGCGGTTGCACCTTTTTCAACGTCGTGGAAATGGAAACCGTTTAGTTTTTCCATACCTGTAAATTTATTCATTTTATGGAAACCAAACATTGCTCCGTCATCAACAGATGTTTCTTCGAAGAATTCTCCCGGAAGTGTAAAAGCAGTTGCAGGAGCGTTCCAGCTTGTGGTTAACATGTATTTGCGTCCGTGTAAAAGTCCGCCGGTTCCGTAATTAATGTCGGGATTGGTTCTGGTTCTTCCGTCGCTTTTGTAAATTCCTTTGTTATGTCCGGCGGTGAAAACGTCGTCGATGTATTTTTTGAAAAGGTTTGGTAATTGAAACCACCAAACTGGTGTGTGATATACGATAACATCTGCCCAAACGAATTTCTCTACTTCTTCGTCAAGGTTGATTTCTTGCTTAATGTCGGTTGTTTTTATTTCGTAGTTTTTACTTTTTAGGTATTCGATTGTCCAATCGGTAACGGTTTCATTGAATTTTCCGCCTGAATGTGCGAAGTTTTGACTGCCGTTGATAATAAATATTTTCTTCATTTTTCTTGTTTTCTTATGAAATCTTGAGTGTGAGGGATAGAGGCGGTATCCTTTTGTGAAGTGAAACGGAACAAAAGATATAGCCGAAAGCCCGACCCGGAGGGGCACACCCAAATTCTAATTATTTAAATTTTGAGATTGTTTTTAATAGTTTATTGTAATTTCGAAATGGCCTGATTGATGAAATCCAGTTCTGAAAGGGATAAATCGAAATCCATTGCTTTTGCGTTTGAAATGGCTTGTTCTGCGTTTCTTGCTCCGGCTAAAACAATTGCGATTCCTTTTTGTAAAGTTGTCCAGCGTAAAACCAATTGCGAAATTGAAATGTGTTTTGAGTTTGCCAGTGAACTTAATTCTTCGACTAACGTTTTTACTTTTTGAAGATCGAACTGACCGAAATAACCGTTTCTGTGATCGTTTTCTTTTAATTTACTGTCGGTGAAATATTTCCCTGTTAGTAAACCTCTTTCCATTGGGCTGTAGGCAATGATTCCGATGTTTTCTGCGACTGTAAACGGAATCAAATCGGTTTCGATTTTACGGTTCATCATACTGTAAGCTACTTGATTTGAAGCTATTTGAACCGTTTTTTGTGCTTCCTGAATTTGAGAAATATTATAATTACTTACTCCAAATGCTCTGATTTTTCCTTGCTGTATCAAGGTTTCCACAGCTTCCATTGTTTCAGAAATTGGTGTTGTAGAGTCTGGCCAGTGAATTTGTAACAGGTCGATATAATCGGTTTGAAGTCGTTTTAAACTGTCTTCGATTTCTTTTATAACATTGCTTTTTGAAGAATATTTGTAAACGGGAATTTTTTTTCCGTTGTCGTCGGCATCAAAAAAGAAATCTCCTTTTCCGTTATTACTTCCGTCCCAAACCAAACCGAATTTTGTAAGTAATTGAATTTTAGAACGGTCCTGGCTTTTGATGGCTTCGCCAATCATTTCTTCACTTAATCCGAATCCGTAAAAAGGGGCGGTGTCGATTGTGGTTACGCCGTGATCGATTGAGGCGTGGATGGAATCGATTGAATCTTTCTTTTCGTTTCCGCCCCACATGTTGCCGCCAATAGCAAATGCACCGTAAGTTATGGTTGATAATTCAAGTTCTGAGTTGCCTAATTTTCTATATTCCATAATGTTGTATTTTAAATCTTAAATTTCACTTAGCAAAATTATACCATTTTTAAGAGTGTTAAATGGTATATATTTGTGTTTTTTATGTAAATTTGCCACTTCAAAATTATTGTTGATATGAAAAAAGAGAACTTATATGAGCCTTTTACAGTTTCTTTCGAGACTTTAGACGAATATCCGGATGTGGGTGATCGCCATAATTTTTTTGAATTGGTTTACATTTTAAGCGGAACCGGAAGGCAGTGTATCAATAAAAATATTTTTGAATATGATGCCGGACATATGTTTTTATTGACGCCTGAGGATTGTCATAATTTTACAATTGAAACGGAAACGAAGTTTTTCTTTTTGAGGTTTAATGATATTTATTTGAAGAATTCGAGTCTGCAGAATGAGAATATTCAGCGTTTAGAGTATATTCTACAAAATGCCAATCATCAACCGGGCTGTATTTTGAAGAATGATGCCGATAAATGTTTGGTAAAAGTGATGATTGAAGCAATTTGTCGTGAACATCAGGATAAAGATGTTTACAATAAAGAATTGATTCAGCAATTGGTGAATACTTTAATTATTATTGTGGCGAGAAATATTGCGAAGTATTTACCGGAACAGGTAAATGTTGGCACAGAAGCAAAAGCGATGGATATCCTGCAATATATTCAGACTAATATTTATTATCCTGAAAGAATCAAGGCCGAATCGATAAGTGAGTATTTCGGAATTTCGAATACGTATTTAGGGCGTTATTTTAAGAAACATGCCGATGAAACAATGCAACAATATATTAGTAATTATAAAACGAAACTGATTGAACATCGTTTGCAGTTTAGTGATAAACGTATTAATGAAATCGCTTATGAATTTGGTTTTACGGATGAAAGCCATTTTAATAAGTTCTTTAAGAAGCAAAGAGGGAATAGTCCTTCGGAATTTAGAAAGACGATTCGAATTAGTGCGTGATATATTGGCACACGGATGATGCGGATTTAGACTGGTTTACACGGATTTTTTTTACTATTAAAATGATTTTAATTTGTGTGAATCTTTGAAATCAGGGCTTAAAAAAATTAAATGATCTTTTTAATTACGCGTAATTTATGCGTGTGTTTGTTGAGTTCCGGATTATAAATTCCTAAATGGTCCAAACGATCAATGCGGACTTTTCCACTTGCGTGAATGATGTAATTATTCTCCATAATAATACCGACGTGAATGATGTTTCCTTCGTCATTATCAAAAAAGGCTAAATCTCCAGCTTCACTTTCTTCAATAAAACTTAAAGGTTCGCCGTCAAGCGCTTGCTGTGAGGCGTCACGGTTAATTTTATAGCCGTTTAATTTGTAAACCATTTGTGTAAAACCAGAACAATCGATTCCGAATGGTGTTTTTCCGCCCCAAAGATAAGGTGCGTTCAAATACATAAAGGCAGTATTTATAAGTGCGCTTTTTGGTTTTACGCCACTGGTTTTTGTTCCTTCAAAATCAAAGTTTGAAGTGTTGATTTCAGTATTGTTTAAGAATGATAAAGAAGCTCCAAGCGGAATTGGAAGTAATAAGTTTTCTGGCGCGGTGATATAATCAATCAAATCAGCGTTTAAAATAATTGCTTCATTGCTTAACTGATTGTAATTTGCTTCAGAAATTACCTGATATTGCTTAGAATCTACCCAGCCTTCATAATCATCAAACTGAATTTTTATTTTTGCCCATTGATTTTGGCGTTCTAAGATTTGGATGTGCTCGCCAAACAAAAGCTGTGTAACGATTTCACTTCTGTCGCTTGGTTCAGATCGAACGGGTACTATGGCTAGATTGCAAATTCCGAACATTTAGGGTAATTTATAGGTTTAAAATTAGGAGTTACTTTATAATAACTCCTAATCTAATGTATTATTATTTAGGCTCTTTCAATAACAATTGCCGAAGCACCGCCACCGCCATTACAAATTGCAGCAGCACCAGTTTTAGCATTATTTTGTTGCAGAACATTTAGTAAAGTTACGATAATTCTAGCTCCAGAACAGCCAAGAGGATGTCCTAATGAAACTGCTCCGCCGTTTACATTTACGTTATCATTATTAAGACCAAGGATTTTTGAATTGGCTAATCCAACAACAGCGAAAGCTTCATTAAATTCGAAATAATCCACATCATCAATTGCAATTCCAGCCTTATTTAGTGCTTTTGGCAATGCTTTTGCAGGACTTGTTGTAAACCATTTTGGCTCTTGAGCAGCATCAGCATAACCTTTTATGAAGGCTAGGGGTTTTAATCCTAATGAAATTGCTTTTTCTTCAGACATTAAAACTATAGCTGCAGCTCCATCATTAATGGTAGAAGCATTTGCAGCAGTAACTGTTCCGTCTTTAGTAAAAACGGCACTTAGAGAAGGAATTTTATCTAGTTTTACGTTAGTGTATTCTTCATCTTTAGAAACGATGATTGGTTCACCGCGTCTTTGCGGTACTTCAACAGGAACAATTTCGTTGTCGAATTTCCCGGCATCCCAAGCTTTTGCACTTCTCTCGTAAGATTGAATTGCAAAATTATCTTGTTCTTCACGGCTGATGTTGTATTCAGTTGCACATAAATCAGCGCAAACTCCCATTGCGTTGTTATCGTAAGCATCTGTCAAACCATCTTTTTGCATTCCATCAAGCATAGTTGCTGGACCAAATTTAGTTCCGTTACGCATTTGTACGTAATGTGGAATCAAGCTCATGTTTTCCATTCCTCCGGCTACTACAATTTCGGCATCGCCACAAGCGATTGCCTGAGCGCCAAACATAACAGCTTTCATTCCAGAAGCACAAACTTTGTTTACGGTTGTAGCAGCAACCTCTTCAGACAAACCAGCAAAAAGTGCTGCTTGACGTGCAGGGGCCTGACCAACTCCGGCCTGAACTACATTGCCCATAAAAACTTCATCAACTAATTTTGGGTCTAGGTTAATTTTTTGAAGTGCGCCTTTTATAGCGGCAGCACCTAATTTTGGTGCGGGTACGGTAGATAACCCTCCCATGAAACTTCCGATAGGTGTTCTAACGGCAGAAACGATAACAACTCTTTTGTTCATTTTCTGTTAATATTAGTTAATCAAGCAAATTTACTCTTTATTTGAATAAATTCAAATTTTGCATCTATTCGATTGAATTTTTAATTTAGTATGAATTTTTTGTTAATTCTATTCGTTTGATTGTGAACTGTTTTAAAAAAAAGATTGAAAAAAGATAAAAAAAAGCGGAGAAATAGTTGTGAGTAATATAATGTTGTGTTACATTTGCAACCGCAAAATAGGACATGTTTCCTTGAGCTTGGAGAGGTGCCAGAGCGGTAATGGAGCAGATTGCTAATCTGTCGACGGGTAACCGTCGCCAGGGTTCGAGTCCCTGTCTCTCCGCTTAAAAATTTGCCTTCGGGGTGTAGCGTAGCCCGGTTATCGCGCCTGCTTTGGGAGCAGGAGGCCGCAGGTTCGAATCCTGCCACCCCGACAAAAACTTTGCCATAAGTTTTAAAATAAATGGACGCATAGCTCAGCTGGATAGAGCACCTGCCTTCTAAGCAGGCGGTCGAAGGTTCGAATCCTTCTGCGTTCACGAAAAGCCACTCAATCGAGTGGCTTTTTTGTTTGCATCAAATTTAAAATTGATAATTACTTCTAAATTTTATAAGCGGTTCCTTAATTCAATATTATATTGTTTATACTTCTGAAAAATCAATCTGGATTTAAAGTGAAAAACTTGATTAACCTTATAAATTCAACGATTCTCATTTTGGCTACAAAGTTCCTGAGTTAAGCTACAAGTGAACAATAGTATCTGCAGACCTTTGTCGTATTATAAATTTAATCACAAAGTTATGGCACATCAAAATGATATTTCAAGCAACAAAAAAGTATGGTTTATTACAGGAACTTCAAGAGGTTTTGGGAGAGTTTGGGCCGATGCAGCACTTAAGCGCGGCGATCTTGTTGCGGCTACTGCGCGTAATTTAGACAGTATTGCTGATCTAAAAGAAAAATATGGTAAAAATGTATTAATCTTAGCGCTTGATGTAACTAAGCCTGATCAAGTAAAGACTGCGGTAGAAAAAGCACATGCCCATTTTGGGAGATTAGATATTGTACTTAATAATGCCGGATATTCGCTAGTGGGCACAATTGAAGAAGCCAGTACAGATGATGTAAAGGCGATGTATGAAACAAATATCTTTGGACCGCTTACTGTAATTCAGGCCGCTTTGCCTTTTTTACGCAAGCAGGGATTCGGCCATATTTTGGGAACATCCAGTAATCTTGGCCACGTAGTATTGCCAGTAATTGGTTATTATTGCTCATCTAAATGGGCATTTGAGGCAATTCATGAAAGTTTAGCAGAAGAAGTTAAAGCTTTTGGAATTAAAGTAACAATTATAGAACCAGGTGCATATGCGACCGAATTTGGCAGTCAGGATTCTTTAAAATTTGCCACAGGACTTGATGTTTACCAAGATTTTAAAACACAGTTTTTTAATAGTTTGGGAGAACTAGAAAAAGGAGATCCTAAAGCAACACCTGATGCACTTTTCAAAGTTGTTGATGCCGAAAACCCACCTCTTCGAATTCATTTGGGCAGCCAAAATCTGCCATGGGTTCGTAATGCTTATGCTGAAAGACTGGCAATCTGGGAAGAGTGGGATGCGGTTTCCTCAGCGGCACAGGGAATTACAAAGTAATTATCAATAATAAATATAACCGGTGATGAAGTATTGCCGGTTATAATTTCATAATTTTAAAAAATGAAAAAGGAAGAGAAAATCCATCAAAAAATGGAGTCGTTATCAGATGTGCATCGCGCTTTTGATTTGCCTGCGCCGGCTCATCCATTGATCAGTTTAATAGATGCAGCGACTAATAAGCTAATCGTAAATAATTTGCCTACTTCTCATGTACTTAATTTCTATAAGATCTCTTATAAGCCACGTCTAAGCGGTAAATTGAAATATGGCCAGGGACATTATGATTTTGATGAAGGAGGATTGTTATTTGCTGCACCAAATCAAATTATTGGCAATCATGGTAATAATGAAGGAGAAATGTGTTCTGAATATACTTTGCTGATACATCCTGATTTTTTATGGAATTATCCTTTGGCAAAAAAAATCAAGCAATATGGTTTTTTTTCTTATTCGGCTAATGAAACATTACATTTATCAGAGCATGAGAAAGAAACTATTTTTTCAATTTTTAAAATAATTAAAGAAGAATTGGATAGTAGAATAGATGATTTTAGTCAGGATGTTATTATTTCTCAAATTGAATTATTGCTTAATTATGCAAATCGTTTTTACAAACGCCAATTCATTACCCGAAAAGCAGTGAACAATAATCTGCTGCAAAATCTTGAAGAACTCTTAGAAGATTATTTTAATAATCAAATGACCTTAAATCAGGGGCTGCCAACAGTTCAATTCCTTTCAGATCGTTTAAATATTTCACCAAGTTATTTAAGTGATATGCTGCGTTCTTTGATAGGACATAATGCACAACAGCACATACATATTAAAGTGGTTGAAAAAGCTAAAGAGCTGTTGTCTACGACTAGTTTATCTGTGGCGCAAGTGGCTTTTCAGCTTGGTTTTGAACATCCGCAATCGTTTAGTAAATTTTTTAAGACTAAAACAAAAACCTCTCCACTAGAGTTTAGGCAATCTTTTAACTGATAATATTTAGATTTTTGAGATTGAATCCGCATGCATTCACTAAAGCCATTCAATTGAAGTGGCTTTTTGTTTTATTATAATTCTTGAAAGTTCAAATTTTGTAAATGGAATTTCATTTTTTAAGACCAATATTTTATATTTTCTAAATAGATTATTTTATACTACATTGGAAAAATAAATTAAACCATTTTAAAGAAAAAGTGTCTTATTAAAATAATCTTAAAATATGTGAAAATGAAAGCCCCAATTTTACTCATTATTTCTTTGTTTCTATTACTATCCTGCTCAAAAAATGATGCAGATGAGTCAAATCAAGATTCTGCTTATGTAGATGATGATTTGGCAGGACCTATTTCGAGGCCAAAAACTGGATATGGTTCTGATGGCAGTTACGAAGTAGCAAAAATTAGTTTTCCAAGTCCATTATATAGTGGGAAAAATGTTGAAATTTTTTATCCAAAAGGAATAACTTCACCAAAACCTGTTATTTTTTATTCGCATCCTTATGGAGGTGAAGAAAGTTCATATAATATAGGATTGTATGAGTTTATTGCAAAGAAAGGATATGTTGTAGTATTTGCTCCCTATCCAACTACAGGTGTGACAGTAGAAGAAAGATACGATACTCTATGGCAAAGTTTTAAAAAAGCTGTGACCGATTATCCTGCTATAATTGATACAAAAAAAGTAGGTTTCATGGGACATTCATTTGGCGGAGGAGCTTCTTTTGCTTTAGCGCACAGAGGCTTCATTGATGAAGGCTGGGGACAAAACGGACGTTTTATTTTCGCAATGGCACAATGGTATTCGTATGAAATTACACAGGCAGAATTACAAGGTTTCCCAGAAAATACAAAACTGATCACCCAAGTATATAATGATGATGTAACGAATGATCATAGATTGGCAATTGATATTTTTAAAAATATAAATATTCCAAACGCTGAAAAAGATTTTGTCTTAATAAAAAAATCAGTTTTACCTACATTTACTTACACAGCAGAACATAATCTTCCTAATACGCAAAGTTCATATGATGCATATGATTATTATGGAATTTACAGATTACTTGACGCAATGATTGATTACAGTTTTAATGGAAATGCAGCAGCCAAAAATGTAGCACTCGGAAATGGGTCTAAAGAGCAGGTAACAATGCCAAGTTATAATGGGCAGGCACTATCGCCACTAGAAGTAACCGATAATCCTTCTCCCTTATATCCACAGAGTAAATATTCTTTTCAATGTGGTGCATTAAATAATCCGAGAATTGCAAATTGTAATTAAGATATGATATATTGAATGGATATTTAGTTTAACATAAAAAAAGAGGCTCTATTGAGCCTCTTTTAAATTTAATGTTTCCCGTTTCCTTTTCCTTTTCCATTTCCATTGTGGTTGCCATTATCGTGATGACCATTATCTTTTCCTTGTTTATCATTTCCTTTGCCAGGCTTTTGACCGATTGTTTTTTGAGGTTGCCCTTTATAGCCTTTTCCGTATTTTACTTTATGAGTTTTGAAATTATCATAAGGACGATCTCCTCTATAATCTGTCAATACAACTTTATATTCATTATATAGATCATAATTTCTGTAAGCAGAAGGAAGTGATCTGGTTCTGACCCATTTTCCGTTATTTAAATAAACATAATTTGATGTGCTTACATCATAATAAGTTTCAAGATCTGGCAGATAATAATAGCGAACATCTGTGTAGCCTGCAGGTCCCCATGCTGGTGGTGTGCCTATATTGACATTAACAGATACCTGTGCTTGAGAGTAGCTAAAAGAAAGGAATAATACTCCAATCAATAAATATTTTAAAGTTTTCATAATTTCAATTTTTAAATCATTACTATATCTAGAATAAACAAGAAACGTGCCTAAAATTATTATAGATTATAAGTTATTGATTGTATGTTATTTGTATTTTATGTTAATGCTAATAATATCCGAAGTCATATTAGTAGTTCTGGTATAATGCCCATAACGGAGTTCTAATGTATTCCAATGTTTAAGTCCAAAGATTCCGTTTAGAGGCGTAAATTTCATACCCATTCCAAAAAAACTGCTGTCAAACTTAGATAAATCATAATTACTGGTGTAATATTCATCAGCTGCAGTATGTTCTCCGTAAGGTTTAAAATACTTAGTTCCCGTCTGCGTATAATATCTATAAAACGGACTCACTGAAAATGCCTGGGTTAATTTCACAGGAATTTCAAGATCGGCAGTATGCGCTTTTAAGCTCCAATCGTCAGTATAATATCTGTAATAAGCACGAATAATTACATTGTCACCTAAAAAATAACTTGCCCTAATTCCCAATGGAATTTTTAATCTGGTATCCGGCATTTTTTCTTGATGCACCGAACCATCTGCAAAATACACTCTATGAAATGGAAGGCTTAAATACCCGTTTTGGCTGATTACATCTCCTACAAGCATTACCTGAAGGTTTTTGTTTACAACCTGTGAGTAACTTAAAGTTCCTGCAAAAGTATTTCTGTTGGCGCTGCCGTAACCTTCACTTCCTGGCGGGCGAAGCTCCACGGGTTCTATTAGTTTTAGCTGATCAAGAAAGGTCTGAAATTTAGCTGTAAATTCTCCGTTTCTGTCTTTTGTTTTTTGTGAGAAACTAATATTTCCTCCAAAAGACTGGTAGTCAAACTCCGTTGATGATGAAACTCCAATCCCTAATGTTCTTCCTTTTTCTTCATTCTCTCTTAAATAAGTCAAAGAAGGATAGAATCGATTGTCTGAAGAAGACGCAGATGAATTTGCGCTCAAATCAATCATATCTGATGATGCTGAGGTATAATGATCTATACCAGCTTCGATGTCAAAAGTATGCTTAATTCCGGTTTCTCCGTATTTTACTAATTTAACATCAATAGTATTTGCAATATCAGTAAGATGTTCAGAACCAATGCCTCCAGTAACGGCAGAATTGTTTCCGTCCTGTTTATAATAACTCGAGACTAGATTAACTTCTTCCAATTTTAATTTTTTGCTTTTGTAACTGGTAGAATCAGTAGGAACATTTTGTGCTCTTACCTGAAATAGTGCCAATAAAGCAAACCCTGTTATGAATATTCTTTTCATTTTTTTATCGTATGAAAATTAGTTGCATCCGCAGCCACCACCGCTTTTTCCTGAATTTGCACCGGAAGCTCCTTCACGGTAGGATTGAAAACTGAGTTCTGTCTTTTCGATTTTTCGATTAGAAAGGACCATTTCAGAATCGTTGATTTTTCCTTTCTGGTATTCTTTTACCGAAGTACAAGAGGTGAAGAGAATGGCTGTAAAAGCAATACTGCAGAACAGTACTAGATTTTTTTGCTTTGGCTTTTTCATTTCAGGTTAATGTTTTTTGATGTGTAAATTTTATTGCTGTCATCGATAATAATACAATATAAATCAGGGATCTGATCTATTAAAAATAAGCCTGCCTTAATTCCCATAACCGCTATTGGAGTTGCCATTGCATCTGCAAATTCTGCATTAGAAGCGATAATGGTAACACTTTTAATTCCGGTTATTGGCAGCCCTGTTTTTGGGTCAATGGTATGCGAATATTTTTTGCCATTAATGGTTACGAACTTTTCATAATTGCCAGAGGTTGCTACTGCTTTATTGGATATTTCCATATACGAAAATGCACCAGTTGGAGCATCTGGATTTGCCACGCCAATAGTCCATTTTTTACCATTTGGCTGTAGTCCCCACGCACAAAGATCTCCGCTTGCATTAATAATGCCGCTTTGAACATTATTTTTAACTAGGATTTGTTTAGCCATTTCTGCGGCATATCCTTTTCCGATACCTCCAAACCCAATTCGCATGCCTTTTTCTTTTAGAAATACTGTAGTTTTTTCTTTGTCTAAATTGATATTTCTATAATCAATAAGATGCACCATTCTTAAAGCTGTTTCGGCATCTGGAAGCTTGGTCATTGTTTTGTCAAAATTCCAAAGACTTTTGTCGATACTTCCGTAAGAGATATCAAATGCACCTTGTGTAATTTTCGAAATCCCGACAGATCTTTCAATAAGATTAAAAACTTCCAGATCTACTTTTACAGGTTTAACTCCTGCATTTTCATTAATCAGGTTCGTCTGACTGTCTTCTTTATAAGTAGTCAAAAGTTTTTCAATTCGCCTTATTTCTTCAATAGCGAGATTAATATTCTCATTCCCTTTTTTCTCATTTTCATCTACCACTGTAATTGTGAAGTTGTTTCCCATGAGTTTTAGGGATTGTGAATATTTTTGTTTTTTTGATATGTTATTTTCGACTGTCACAGATCGCTTTTATTTCGGCAGTCCATTGTTCAGGTGAGGTTTCAGGTTTTCCGTGCCAAGTTTTGATTACTTTGCCATCAGCATCTAGAAGAAGTGTTAAAGGGAAACTTCCTTCTTTGTTGTATATTTCCGCTAATCCTTCATTTCGCTTAACTTGCTCAGGCGTTCCGATGTTTTTCTTTTTCCTTGGAAAATCAGCATTAACCAATACTAAATTTTCATTTGCCATATCTGTGAATACCTGACTTTCAAGATATTCTTTGCGCGTTACAATACAGGGTCCGCACCAGTCTGAACCAGAGAAGTTTAAAAGAATTAATTCGTGCTTTTCCTTTGCCGTTTTTTTTGCATTATTAAAGTCAGGTTCCCAATTTATTGGAAGCACCATTAATAATAGGAATAATGTAATTAGCTTCATTTTGCAGTTTGTTTTTAGATATAACGAAATAACGAATTGTTGTGTATCTTATTTTTTTTAATCCCTTAAGATTCGATTAATTTTTTTTTAAGTCTAAAATCAATAGACTTCTTTTAAGTGGTCTGAACGCCAAAAGCATAGCCAACTAGTGCCGACATTGCCATAGCAAATGTGCCCCAAATACAAATACGAAATACAGCTTTTAGTGTATGTGATCCGCCAGCTTGGGCTGCTAGTATTCCGGATAATGCTAAAAAGAGTATCGAAAATCCATATTGATAAAATACCATTTGTTTTATTGGAGCAAAAATAGCGACCAAAAGCGGCAGTAATCCTCCGATAATAAATGAAACAGCTGATGCGAAAGCCGCCATTAAAGGATTAGCCTGTGTAATTTCATTGATTCCAAGTTCATCTCTCGCATGTGCTTCGAGTGCATTATGAGCTGTTAATTCGATCGCAACTTGTTTTGCCAATTCTTTATTTAGTCCTCGCTGCACATAAATATGTGTTAACTCTTCAAGTTCCGATTCAGGCATGTTTTCAAGTTCTTCTTTCTCTCGCTTTAGATCGGCTGTTTCTACGTCAGCCTGAGAACTAACCGAAACATATTCGCCCGCAGCCATTGACAGTGCGCCTGCGACTAAACCTGCAACTGCTGCAAGTAAAATAGGCTCTCTTGTAATACTTGCCGCTGCTACTCCAATTGCTAGGCTTGTAGTAGATAAAATTCCGTCATTTGCTCCCAGCACGGCTGCTCTCAGCCAACCGCTTCTATTAATGTAATGATTTTCAGGCTCCATATTTGGGTTTATATTAATTATATTCATTCATAATTTTTCAAAGATTTTTGAGCATTTAGATCGTGCTAATCTTTCAAAAACTTTTTAGTTGCAGAGTTTAACTGAGAGGTTGTTTTTACAATTTTCCATCTTCCATTAGTACATCCAATATTAAATTTGCTTTTTTGAATGCTGCTCCATAACCTAAATTTGAAAGAACAATTAAAAATTTAAATAGTACCTCATTAAAACTATTTGTAGTCAAAGAAAAATAGCTTGTCTAAACCAAATTTATGAAAAAAAGTGTCTTTAATTCTTTATTGATAAGTATCTTGTTAACAGTATTTTGAATTTAGAATCAATCTTTTTTATTTGGGTGGTAAAATCAGAGTAATTTTAGAATCTAATTCTTTAATTTTGTTAGTGGCATTTTTAAAATTGAGTACGATGGAACCAGGAGTCGAGATACTTTTAAAATCGGTCAGGAAAATTTGCCCTGCTGTAAAGGATGATGAGCTTTCTCAGTTTGCTTCAAAATTTACATTAGAAGAATTAAATAAAAAGGATTTTTTTCTTCAATTTGGCAAAGTGCAAAAAGAAATTGGTTTTATTGCAAGCGGATTAGTGCGTTCCTCTTTTGTAGACAATGACGGAAATGAAATTACCGTAGGTTTTTATAGTGAAGGCGATTATGCTACACATTATCCTGCTTTTATAACGCAGCAGCCAAGCCAATATTCAATTCAATGCTTAGAACCAACGACCATGGTTTGCCTTTCATATGAAAACCTGCAATGGATCTATGAAAACTTACCGGTTTTTGAAAAATATGGGCGGTTAGTTGCTGAAGAAATTTTAAAGCGCCAACAGGCTCGTATTGAAAGCTTCATATTTCAAACTGCGGAAGAGCGTTATCTTGATTTTATTAAACATCATTCCGGTCTATTTAACAGAATATCTGTTTCTCATCTTTGCAGCTTTCTTGGTATCGAAAGACAATCTCTTACTAGAATTCGACAAAAATTAGCGCATAAATAGTTTTTTGACACTTTTGTGTCAGCAGCCCCTCTTCTTTATTTAAAATCTTTGCAGTGTCAAATTAAATGAACTGCAATGAAAACGAATATCTTACTAATACTTGGCCATCCTTCTGAAAATTCTTTTTGTAATGCATTGCTAGATGCTTACAGAAAAGGAGTAGAAAGTACAGGAGCAAATTGTACAACCCTTTATATATCTAAATTAGATTTCAATGTAAATCTTTCTGAAGGTTATAAAGCGAATGAACCTTTACCACTAGAAAAAGATCTGATAAATGCTCAGGAACTTATCAAGTGGGCAGACCATGTTGTTTTGTCTTATCCAAACTGGTGGGGTTTTATGCCTGCCATTACCAAAGGGTTTATAGACAGAATTCTTTTGCCTGACTTTGCATTTAAACATCATTCAGGGAAAATATTTCCAGAAAAACTCTTAAAAGGAAAAAGCCTAAGACTTTTAGTTACGATGGATACACCAAAATGGTGGTTCTATTTGATCTATCGTGCATCTCAATATCAAATCCTCAAAAATATTGTTTTCGGTTACGTAGGATTTGATCCTATTAAATTTTCAACTTTTGGTTTTATGAGAAAATCAACAGAAAATCAAAGAAGTAAATGGTTGAAAAAGGTAGAACAATTAGGAAAAAAACTTAAATAAATATAATTATAAAAATCAAATATCATGAAACATTTAGCAAACGAGCATACAATTGCTCAAATCAATCCAAACAAAGGGTTTAGAATTCACTTATTAGTATTTGTATTGACGATTCCGGCCATTTGGTTAACATGGTTTATTACAGACAGAACTTATTTATGGCCAATTTGGCAAACAGCAGCGTGGGCAATAGGATTGGTTTTTCATTATCTAGGTGTTTTTGTTTTCAAAAGAAATAAATAAAAAGCAAAATTATGAAGACAAAAACAGTAATGATTTTTACGACTCTTTTTCTCTCGATTGGCAAATTTGCAATAGCACAAAATTCAAATAAAAGTGAGGAAGAAATGGTTGCAAAAATTACGCGCTATGAAGTAAAAAAGGAATATCAGCAGGAATTTCAAAAATCCTTAGCTGATTATGTATTGCAATCTCTGTCAAATGATGATAATATTATGTCAGAAGCTTACTTTGAAAAAGATGATAAGTCTGTAATTTGGTTATTTGAGCGTTGGACAAATCAAAGCAAGTTGGATAAATTCAAAAACAATTCAATCTCAAAAGCATTAATAACATTAGAAAAAGCGGCACTAGTTAAGCCTGAAAAAATAATTTATATAAAAGATTTAGAACCAATTTCTAAACAGCAATGGCGCAGAGCAAGCAAAATAGAAGATGACCAGCTTACAATCATACTTTTTGTAGACGCTAAGAAAGGTACAGAAGAAAATTTTAAAGATGTATACCACACAGCTATGCCTCAATTTCGAAACGAGTCTGGCGTAGTAACCTATCAACTATCAGAATTGAAGGAAGATAATACTCAGTTTGTAACTTTTGAAAAATTCAGAAGCAAAGATGCGTTCCGGTATCACCTTAATTTTCCACCCATTCAACCTGTTATTAATTACTTAAATACAAATATAAAAAAGCAGCCCTTTCAGGATGGAATTCATACTCTAATCGAATTTGCACCGCTTATACGTGAATAAGAAGAAAATCAAACTTTAAATACAATTATGATCAACAATTAAATCTAAGAAAAATGAAAAAAATGAATCAAATCATCGTTGCAGGTATCATAAGTATACTTGCGGTATTAAATGTAGAAGCTCAAGTAACAGTAAAAACAAAAGAAATGAAAACAAATTATAGTAATGAGTTAGAAATTGTAAATAAATTATCAACTCAATCGGCAGTCGTTAATATGCCCGTATCAAAATTATTGGATGCTCCAGGAAATGAGGCTTTAAAGTCTTTCTTTTTTACGCCTGTAAAAAACAAATCAGCTCTAAAAGGAAAAAAAATTGCCGTTATCGTGGCTGATGGTTTCGAGGAAATTGAATTAACCGGTCCTGTATGGTATTTTAAAGAATTAGGAGCAGAAGTAGAAATAGTGGCTCCGAAATATAATCCCGCTCCAGAAAGATACGGACTTGTATATCCTGAAATGTCAAAAACACATGTAATGGCAATTCAATACTTACAGCCCGTTGGCTGGATTAAATTTGATCGTACTGCTGATCAGATAAAAGTAAGCGACTATGATGCCGTATTTATTCCGGGTGGCGCTTGGAATCCTGATAATCTTCGAAACGATAAAGATGTAATTAAATTCATTCAGGATTTCAATAAATCCGGAAAATTGATTGCTGCTATCTGTCATGCTCCAGTAGTTTTAGCATCTGCCGATATTTTGAAAGGAAGAAAACTAACAGGATATTGGAACATTCAAGTGGATTTAAAAAATGCTGGAGGTACGGTATTAAAAGAAACAGTAGTAACTGACGGAAATATCATAACTAGCAGACATCCGATTGATGTGGCAGATTTTTCAAAAGCTGTTGAAAGTTGGTTAATTAAAAAGTAATAAGGATTCTGATCGAAAAGTTGCACCCCAACTATTTAATCTTAAAAAGTTAATATTTCCCTGAATTCTTTAAAATAAATTCAGGGAAATACTTTGAATACAAAAGCAGTCAAGTATTGCTGTTTCAGTTTATATTCAAATTTTGTTTATTTTTATATAGATTTTTATTCTCAGTAAAACAACAAAAGGATTTCAAAACGCATTAATAGTCAGCTATATGAAATTGCCGAAGTCGTCTTTTTATAAAAAGCATAATCTTATTTTTAGAGCGATGACTACTGGCGGTGTATTGGGTTTAAATTACCTATATTTATTAGAAATTATTATTTAGAAATTTAATACTATGAAAGCACTAATTATTGGCGCAACAGGTTCAACAGGAGAATTTCTAGTTGATGAACTCTTGGCAGACAAAGATTATACAACTGTTACAATTTTTGTTCGAAGGTCAACAGGAAAACAAAATCCGAAGCTTGTAGAACATATTATTGACTTTTCTAATATAGAGGCATATAAAGATTTGATTGTTGGCGATGTCCTTTTTTCGTGTTTGGGAACAACTCTAAAAGCCGCCGGTTCAAAAGAGAATCAAAGGAAAATAGATTATGAAATTCCCGCAGCTTTTGCCAAATTAGCCAAAGAAAACGGTCTATCTTCGGTCGTTTTATTGTCTGCTTATGGTGCTTCTTCGCAAAGCAAGGTTTTTTATTCTCAAATAAAAGGAGAACTTGAAGATAAAATTGCTGCACTTGATTTTGAGCAGTATATTATTTTTAAACCGGGACTGCTTTTAAGAAAAGACACAGACCGTCTTGGTGAAAAGATAATTGCGAAGCTATTAAATATGATCAACACAATAGGTTTATTTAGAAAATTTAAACCGTTGCCAACAGCGCTTTTGGCAGAAAAATTAGCAAAGGCGCCAAAAATATTGCCTAAAGGAACCTCTATAATTCAGCTCGAAGAAATATTTAATTTTGGTAAATCTATCTAATGTAATTTTTCTCCAATTTTATTGATTATGAAGTCTTTATGAATTAGTAATGTTCGGTTAGTTTTGATTGATTAAAGGGCTTGTATTTATTGGGTTAACTCTCATTTTTTTTGAGTTAATGCCAGACATTAAAATACATTACTTTTATTTTAAAAGCTTAAATATAAGCCTCAACTTAAACTATAAGAATGTATTTTAAATACCTATTGCTTTGTTTGATTTTGTTTTCAATCAATATAAATGCACAAATTTTAGAGCCTAAAAAAAACTTCCGTGCCGCAGATTCGCTGTTAAAGGAACCAAGTTTTTCTGTTCACAAGGACAATTATTTTTTAACAGGCGTACCCATAAATACCGACATTACTCGCGATAATGCTGATGTAAAATATCAAGTAAGTTTTAAATTAAGATTGAAGTCAAAACCTTTGTGGGGCGGTTTCTTTCCGTATTTGATGTATACACAAAAAGCTTTTTGGGATATTTATGCCAGCTCAAAGCCATTTTCAGAACTTAATTTTAATCCCGGTGTTGCCATCGTTCGCCCATTTTATTTAAAAGGCGGAAGACTGACTTATGGAACAATTTCACTAGAACATGAGTCAAATGGGAGAGATTCAATTTATTCCAGAACTTGGAATATGCTGGCCTTTTCATTAAAATCGCAAATTTCTCCAAGATGGATTGTGGGAATCAGAGGATGGATTCCGATTGTTGACAAAGAAGACAATCCGGAGCTTACCAAATATGTAGGTTATGGCGAAGCAAGTGCAACATATCAGATACAGCCGGGACGATGGAGCGCAGATATTCTTTTTAGAAAAGGAAGCGGTCTTATTAATTACGGATCCTTGCAGACACAGGTAAATTGGAGGCCGTACAAAAATGAGAATTACTATCTAACGCTTCAATGGTTTGTTGGGTATACAGAAAGTTTAATAGATTACCAAGAACATAAAAGTATGCTGCGTTTAGGATTTACAATAAAACCTGAAAATATGGGTATTTTTTAAATTTCTAAATCATAAAAATATATTTTACCAAAACCACTCTAATGAAGTGGTTTTTTGTTTTTTATACCTTTTCGTAAAAAAAATGCTTTTATAATTTTCCCAATATGCGCTCAAAAATGTTATTGGTCGAAATAGTATGAAATACAATGTTGATTTACTTTAAATTTATATTTTAATTCACTTGCTAACAAAATATTAATCGACCCTTAATGAAAAATATTTTTCTATTACTAAGTTTTCTTTGTATAACAGCACCAATATATTCTCAGGAATTGGCAAATGTTCCAAAGCCTTTTGGTCCGTTGCCAACACAAAAACAAATTGACTGGCAGGAAATGGAATTTTATGCTTTTGTGCATTTTTCATTAAATACATTTACGAATAAAGAGTGGGGTTATGGAGATGAATCTCCAGCGCTTTTTAATCCCACAAATTTAGATGTTCGTCAATGGGCCCGCGTTGTGAAAGAAGCAGGTATGAAAGGAATTATTTTGGTTGCAAAGCACCACGATGGATTTTGTTTGTGGCCGTCTGCTTATACAGAACGTTCGGTAAAAAATTCTCCTTGGAAAAATGGAAAAGGTGATTTAGTGAAAGAATTAGCCGCCGCTTGTAAAGAATACAACTTAAAATTGGGATTATATCTTTCGCCATGGGATAGAAATCGCGCTGACTATGGAAAACCCGAATATGTTACGTATTTCAGAAATCAGCTAAAAGAGCTGCTTACAAATTACGGAGATGTTTTTGAAATGTGGTTTGATGGTGCAAACGGCGGAGACGGTTACTATGGCGGTGCAAATGAAACTCGAAAAATCAATACACTGGAATATTACAATTGGGATGAAACCTATGAATTGATTTATAAAACTGCTCCTAAAACTTTGGTTTGGGGAGTTGGTCCTTCAGAAGCTCGATGGATTGGAAATGAAGAAGGCCGTGCCGGAAAAACAAATTGGGCTCTTTTACGCCAAAAAGATGAATTGGCTGGAAAAGTACATTATACTGAATTTATGTCTGGTCATGAAGATGGAGAAAAATGGGTTCCGGGCGAAGCCGATGTTTCGATCAGACCGGGCTGGTTTTATCATGCTGTTGAAGATGACAAAGTCCGTCCGCTAGATGAAATGGTCGATATTTACTATGAATCAATTGGTCGAAATGCTACTTTATTATTAAATCTTCCGGTTGATAAAAGAGGTTTGGTTCATGAAAATGATGAGGCAAGATTAAAGGAATTAGTTTCAACAATTAAAGCCGATTTTAAAACCGAATTGCTTTCAAAAACCAAAATTTCTGCTGATAACGTTAGGGGAAACAGCACAGCATTTGCAGCAAAAAATACGTCTGATGGGAATAAAAATACGTATTGGGCGACAGATGACAATGTAAAAACAGCCTCGATTGTTTTTGAATTTGATAAACCAACGGCAATTAATCGAATTTTGCTTCAAGAATATATCGCACTCGGACAGCGTGTAAAAGCTTTTAATGTTGAGGTTAAAGTAGATGGAAACTGGAAAATCGTTGCAAACGAAACCACGATTGGCTACAAAAGAATTTTAAGAATAGAAAGAGTTACAGCATCGGCATTGAAAATAAATATTACAGATTCTAAAGCCAATATTGTGATTTCGAATATTCAGGCTTACAATGCGCCGACCTTTGTACGCATGCCGGAAATTCAGCGTGATAAAAATGGCGATGTTACGATTAAATCGGAAGATGGAAATCCTGTTTATTATTCGCTTGACGGAAAAAATCCAACGAAAAAAAGTACTTTATATAAAGGAGTGTTTCGATACAATAAAGCAGTTACAATAAAAGCGATTGCAATAAACACGGCAGAAAATAGCAGCAGTGCTGTAAAAACGGCAAAGTACGGTGTTTCAAAAGAAAACTGGAAAATAGTTTCGGCGTCAAGCGGTGATTTGAAGTCGGCAAACCGAATTATTGATGGAAATCCAAATTCCGACTGGAGTTTTGGCGGTGAGTCTAATAAACTGCCACAGGAAATTATAATCGATTTGGGAAATACATTGAACATAAATGGTTTTACGTATATACCGCAGCAAGTGGGTAATAATCTTAATTTAATTTCAAATTACGAATTCTACACCAGTATTGATAGTGTGACTTGGAAATTGCAGTCAGAAGGTGAATTTTCTAATATCAAACACAATCCAATCGAACAGATAAAGACGTTTAAAAAAGATAAAGCAAGGTATATTCGTTTCGTCGCCAAGTCGTCAGTAGGGAAGGGATCGACAGTTTCTATAGCAGAAATAAATGTAATTGAAACACAATAAACGACAGTTGGATTAAAATATTTTTGCTTAAAGTTTCTAATTATGTCTTCTAACGAAGTTTATATGTTATTAGTCGAATTTTTGATTATTTACTCTATGTAATATTTAATTTTATACTAAATAATTACAACAACAGGCAAATGATTAAAGAAAGTATAAATTTCAAAGAAGCTGGAAAATTCGAAGAAACCCGTTTTGAGAAGATTCATAATGTAATTTTCGATTCGTCTCAGGAAGCTTCGATATTAGTAGCTCAAGAAATAGCCAATATTATTCAAAGAAAAGAAGAGTTAAGCGAACCTTGCGTTTTAGGATTAGCAACAGGGTCGTCACCAATAAAAGTTTACGAAGAACTAGTTAGATTGCATAAAGAAGAAGGATTGAGTTTTGCAAATGTTGTAACCTTCAATTTAGATGAATATTACCCAATGGATAAGGAAAATATTCAGAGTTATTATCATTTTATGCATGAGCATCTTTTTAATCATGTTAACATTCATCCGGAAAATATTAATATTCCAGACGGAAACATAAGTAATGAAGATTTACAGCAATATTGCATTGATTATGAAATGAAAATTAAAGCCTATGGCGGATTGGATTTTCAGCTTTTAGGAATTGGAAGAACAGGACACATTGGGTTTAATGAGCCTGGATCTCACGTTAATTCAGGAACAAGAAGCATTACACTTGATCATTTAACGCGAACTGATGCAGCATCATCATTTTTAGGTATTGATAATGTACCTCGAAAAGCTATTACAATGGGAATTGGTACTGTAAAAAATGCCAAAAGAATTGTACTTCTTGGATGGGGAATCAGCAAAGCAGAAATTATAAAGAAAACAATCGAAGGCGAAATTTCATCTCGAGTTCCGGCTACGTATTTACAACAGCACAACAACACAACTTTTGTTTTAGATACCGAAGCGTCATCAGAATTAACTCGAGTAAAAACGCCTTGGTTGGTAAAATCAGTAGTTTGGACAGACGAGCTAAAACTGAAAGCCGTAGCTTGGTTAAGTGAATTGACTAAAAAACCTTTCCTTAAACTGACAGACAAAGATTATAACGACAACGGAATGTCGAGCGTTTTAACTGAAGAAGGAACTGCATACGATTTGAATATTAAAATGTTCAACAAAATGCAGCAAACCATTACAGGCTGGCCAGGAGGAAAACCTAATGCAGACGATACCTACAGACCGGAACGCGCGAATCCAGAAAGAAAAAGAATTATCATTTTTAGTCCGCATCCGGATGATGATGTGATTTCGATGGGAGGAACTTTTGACCGACTTGTAGAGCAAGGTCATGATGTTCATATTGCATATCAAACCTCAGGAAATATTGCGGTTTCAAACGAAGAAGCTTTAAAATTTGCTGAAATATCTAAGGCATTAAATGCAAATTCCGCTGAATCAGAAAATATCATAAGTTTTTTGAAAAGTAAGAAAGGAAATGATATCGATTCACTAGAAGTTAGAAAATTAAAAGGATTGATAAGAAGAAGCGAATCGCTTGCAGCAACACGATATTTAGGTTTGCCAGATTCTAATGTTAATTTTTTAGATCTGCCTTTTTATGAAACAGGTACGGTTAAGAAAAATAATCTGGGAGAAGCTGATATACAAATCATGTGTGATATTATCGAAAGAATAAAACCGCAACAGATTTATGCTGCCGGAGATTTAGCAGATCCGCACGGAACACATAAGGTGTGTCTGGACAGTTTATTCGAAGCACTAAAAAGATTAAAACACAACAGTTTTATGGATGACTGCTGGGTTTGGCTTTACAGAGGTGCTTGGCATGAATGGGAATCGTACCAAATTGAAATGGCGGTACCCATGAGCCCAGATCAAGTTCTTAAAAAACGTCATGCTATTTTCTATCACCAGTCTCAAAAAGATGGAGTGATGTTTCAAGGCGATGACAGCAGAGAATTCTGGGTTAGAGTAGAAGACAGAAACAGATTGACTGCAGAAAAATATCACGCTTTAGGTTTAGCAGATTATTCGGCTATCGAAGCATTTAAGAGATATTTTTTCTAATGTAATCTTTACGATAAAATAGGCTATTTCATGTGGTTTATTTGGTTAGTTACCAACTTGAAAATGCAGCTGTGGTGGCTGCATTTTTTTTTGTTTTGTATTGAGATGTAATGTAAAGAAATTTAACCGCAAAGAGCGCTAAGGTTTTTTGCTTAGTCTTAGAAAAGGAGTATAAAAAAAGTTCGCAAAGCTTTATAAATAAACTTAGGGAACCTTGTGTGAATCGTAGCGCACTTTGCGGTTAAATACTATATAGAAGAATTCAAAATTCTTTGCTTTACATGATCAATATACGATCTTCCAATTACGTATCTTAGACCTTCAATTTCGATGCTGTTTCCTTCAACTGCATCGATTTTATCAATAGCAATCGTGTAAGATCTGTGTATTCTTAAAAAATTTCTTTCTGGCAGTAAATCAGTAAAATCAGATAAAGTGCTGTGAATAATGTATTTTCCGGTTAAGGTGTTTATTTTTAAATAATCCTTTAAGCTTTCGATCACTAAAATTTCATTGAAGAAAATCTTTTTCATTCTCTTTTTGTCAATCTTCACAAAAATAAAAGGGCTTTCAGGATTGTTTTCCTGCGGAAGGGTGCTGTTGGTGTTCAATCTTTTGCTGATTTTGTTCAGCGTTTTCATTAACCTCGGAAATTCAATAGGTTTTACTAAATAATCTAAAACATCTAATTCGTAAGTTTCTATCGCAAATTGACTATAAGCGCTCGTAATAATAAGTATTGGCGGATTTTCTAGACTTTTTATAAAATTAATACCATCAAGGACTGGCATGTTAATATCAAGAAAAATTACATCAACTTTGTTGTTTTTCAAAAAATTTAAGCCTTCGATTGGGTTGCTAAAAGTATTTATTACCTCAAAATTTTCAATCGGCTCTAAATAATTTTTAATAACATTGATCGCCAAAGGCTCATCGTCAATAATCAAACAATTTATTTTCATTTCTATAGTCTTAGTAATTTGAGCGAAACAATTTAGCAGATAATATATATACGAGTAAAAGTAGCTTTAGGTTGTTTAGGTTACTTTTATCACAAGCTTTACGACAAAAATATTCTTTTTATCTTTAAAAGAAAGCTTATAGTCACTTTTATTATAACCTAATTCTAATCTTTTCTTAACGTTCTCAATGCCTATACCACTTGACTTGTTAAAATTGTCTTTGTGGTGCGTAATTTCTGGCGTTGGGTTCGAAATAGTAAAGTGAAGAAAATCGCCCTTAACTTTAAAATTAATATCAATAATCACTTTTCCGGTGTTTTTGTTTACACCATGTTTAAATGCATTTTCAATAAAGGTCAATAATATAATAGGAGCAATTTCTTTGTCATGAATATCTCCAGAAACAGACATATTTACTTCTAGCCGCTCATCATTTCTGATTCTTTCTAAGTCCAAATAATTTTGAATACAAAGGATTTCATTCTCTAAAGATTGTCTTTTGCTTTTTGTATCGTAAAGCATATAGCGCATTAATTCAGAAAGCTTGAGAACAATTTTAGGTGTTTTGTTTGATTTTTCTACAGATAAAGAATAAATATTATTAAGCGTATTGAAGAAAAAATGAGGAGAAATTTGAGATTTTAAGAAAAGCAATTCGGTTTCGAGCTGGGATTTTTCAAGATCGGTTACCCTTTTTTGTTCTTTCAAAAAGTCTAATGTTATTTTAATTGCAGTAACAAATGTTATGACATAAAGCTCACCCATCATCATGTCGATCGTATAATTAAGAGTTAGTTTGTCGATTGTCTGTGGTCCTTCAGGCCAGACATCATGGGTGATCAGCAAATAAGTAAGGTTGAATTTTAGGATGACCATTAAAAATATTGCCGACAAAACAGAAAGCACATAAAGCACGTATTTTTTTCGATAAACCAGATACGGCATAAAGATTAAAAGGTTTAGATAACATAGTGTCATGTGAATTGGAAAACCCAGCAAATTTGTCTTTAAAGAATACAAATAATCATTAAAATAACTTCCCCAGCGAAAAGTATTGAATAGAAAATAAGTAAGCCAAAAGATGATGTGATAATGCAATGGTATGCGATATAATTTGCCAGAATTGAAATTCATAATAATAGTATGTTTTGTGACTTTTTTTGATGTTTATCTAAGTTAATGTGTCGTCCGTCTAAATTAATTTTAATAAAAGTTCAATTTACATAAATTTAAAGTTAAATTAAGATTGTTTTATATGAAGAATTTTACACTGCTTGTTTTGTTTGTCATTTTGGCTGCAAGTTGCAAAATTAATGTAAACAAAAATAAGCATCAAAAAACCTTTTTTGCAGAGCATGTCGATCCTTTTATCGGAACTGGCGGGCACGGGCATACTTATCCCGGCGCTACTGTTCCTTTTGGAATGGTTCAGCTGAGTCCAGACAACGGAATTTCGAGCTGGGACTGGTGTTCAGGATATCATTATTCTGATTCTATCGTGTCTGGCTTCAGTCATTTACATTTAAGCGGAACAGGAATTGGAGATTTGGCAGACATCTTATTTATGCCGACAAACAAAAAAGTCGATTTAACATTAAAAACAACTTCAAGAGATCAATTACCTTATAAATCAAAGTACAGTCATGCTAACGAAAAAGCAACACCGGGCTCTTACCAAGTTTTTCTTGAAGATCCTAAAATCAATGTAGAATTAACTTCTTCGCAAAGAACAGCGTATCATAAATATACCTTCGCAAAAAACGACAAACAATCTGTTATTATCGATTTAGGATTTGCCATAAATTGGGATAAAACGTTAAAAACAGGTCTTACTATTGAAGACGAATACACGATAAGCGGTTACCGTTTTAGTTCGGGCTGGGCAAAAAATCAAAAAGTATTTTTTGTGGCAAAATTTTCAAAACCTATTTCAGAATCGGTTTTGTTTGCTAATAAACAAATAATTTCAGGAAATACTGCAGCAGGAGAAAATTCATCTGCACAATTATTTTTTGATGCGAAAAATTCTAATGAATTATTCGTAAAAGTGGCTTTGTCGTCTGTTAGTGTGGCAAATGCCAAAGATAATTTAGACGCTGAAAAATCGAATTTCAATACTGCAAAATCTCAGGCATCTACAATATGGAATACTGCTTTAAGTAAAATTGAAGTAGAAACACCAGTAGATTCGTTAAAAACAATTTTCTATACCGCGATGTTCCACACTCAAGTTGCCCCTGTAACCTATAGTGATAAAAACGGTCAGTTTAGAAAAGAGGATGATCAAATTGCTTTGGCAAAAGGTTATACCGCTTACTCGACCTTATCACTATGGGATACTTTTAGAGCCGAAAATCCTCTTTTAACTTTATTAGCTCCAGACAAGACTTCGGATATTGTGAACTCGATGTTAGCTTATTACGATACAAAAAAAATATTACCGGTTTGGACACTCTACGCCAATGAAACGAATACAATGACAGGATATCATTCCATTCCGGTAATTGTTGACGCATACTTAAAAGGAATCAAAGGTTTTGATGCCGAAAAAGCATTTTCAGCAATGAAAGCAACAATGATGCAAGACGAACGCGGTTTGAACTTCTACAAAAAATACGGTTATATTCCCTATAACTTATTAGATGAATCAGTTACGATCACTTTAGAATATGCTTATGACGATTGGTGTGTTGCGCAAATGGCAAAAGCTTTAGGCAAAAACGAAGATTATCAATTCTTTTTAAATCGTTCAAAAGCTTACCAATATTTATTTGATCCAAAAACAGGATTTATGAGAGGAAAATCTGAAGATGGAAAAACTTGGAACGAACCTTTCGATCCAAAATATTCTAACCACAGAGAACACACCGATTATACGGAAGGAAATGCTTGGCAGCACAGTTGGTTTGTACCGCAAAATGTTGATGATTTTATTTCGCTTCACGGAAGTAATGAACTTTTTGCAAAACGTCTAGAACAATTGTTTACCGAAAGCTCAGAAATTACAGGAAGCAATGTTTCAGCAGATATTTCAGGATTAATAGGTCAATACGCGCACGGAAACGAGCCAAGTCACCACATTGCCTATATGTTTAATCATGCCAATCAACCTTGGAGAACCCAATATTGGGTTCGTCATATTTTAGATACACAATACAACACAACGCCAAACGGATTAAGCGGCAATGAAGACTGTGGCCAAATGTCGGCTTGGTATGTCTTCAGTTCAATGGGATTATATCCCATGAATCCTGCTTCAGGAGAATATGAAATAGGAAGTCCGATTTTTGAAAAAGCAACAATAAATCTGGAAGGCGGTAAAACATTTGTTATTGAAGCAGAAAATGTTTCTGATAAAAACTTTTATATCCAATCGGCGACGCTAAACGGAGCTGTATTCGATAAAACAGTAATAAAACACAAGCAAATAACAGAAGGAGGAATTTTGCATTTTGTAATGGGAGCCACACCCAATAAAAACTGGGGAATAAAAAAATAATTTAACCACGTAACTAACCAATAAACAAACATAAATTAATGGATATCATTGACGTATCAATCATCGTAGCTTATATACTGCTCTCAGTAGGAATAGGAATTTGGATTTCAAGAAAAGCATCAAAAGGATTAGATGATTATTTCCTAGGCGGAAAAACAATTAAATGGTATTTTTTAGGACTGAGCAATGGTTCAGGTATGTTTGATGTTTCAGGAACTTCCTGGATGATTGGAGTTTTGTTTTTATACGGAGTAAAAAGTTTCATGTTTATGTGGCTTTGGCCAATATGGAATCAGATTTTTGTCATGATGTTTCTGGCCGTTTGGATTAGAAGATCAAAAGTAATGACAGGTTCTGAGTGGATTTTAACCCGTTTTGGAAGTGATAGAGCCGGAAAAGCTTCTCATATTATTGTAGCTATTTTTGCCATCATTTCTACAATTGGTTTTATTGCTTACTTTTTTGAAGGAATTGGAAAATTTGTAACCATCATTCTTCCTTGGGATTTAACGCTTCATTATGGAGACTTAATATTATTGACTTCAGAGCGTTCGTATGCGTTGATCATTATACTTTTAACTACAATTTACACGGTTAAAGGCGGCATGTTTTCTGTTGTTGCTACAGAAGTTGTGCAATATCTAATTATGATTATCGCAGGAGTTTTGATCGCCGGTTACGCTTTTATTAATTATACAGATCTTCAAATAAATTCGGTTATTACCGAGGAGTGGAAAAATGTTTTTTTCGGATGGCAGTTTGAAACCCAATGGAGTGATAAATTTCAAACCTTCAATAATTTAATTGATTCTGAAGGCTATAAAATGTTTGGCGCTTTTATCGGAATGACTTTATTCAAAGGATTTTTTGCGAGTATCGCAGGTCCAACACCAAGTTATGATTTACAACGAGTGCTGTCGACTAAATCAGTAAAAGAAGCAGCGTATATGAGCGGCTTTACCAACTTGATTTTATTCATTCCACGATATTTATTAATTACCGGAATTGTAGTTATTGCTTTGGTAAATTTAGCGCCAGAATTAAATGCCAACACAGCTTTAACCGGAGCAGACTTAGAATTATTGATGCCAAAAGTGGTAAATTTATATATTCCGGTTGGAATAAAAGGAATTCTTCTTGCAGGTTTATTAGCTGCTTTTATGTCTGGATTTTCAGCATTCGTAAACGCTGGACCAGCTTATATTGTAAATGATATTTATAAAAAATATTTCAAACCGGTTGCAACAAATGCACATTATATAAAAGTAAGTCAGATTTCTTCTTTCTTAGTTGTTGGTTTAGGCGTTTTCATGGGATTCTTCGCTGACTCAATTAATTCATTAACGCTTTGGATTACAAGTGCTTTGTATGGAGGTTACGTAGCTGCCAATTTCTTAAAATGGATTTGGTGGAGATTTAATGGCTGGGGTTATTTCTGGGGAATGTTCGCCGGTTTAATTGTAGCATCTTTACAATTTGCTTTAGGTCAAGCCAAAGGAAGTTTATCCGAAGGATCATTTTTATACGATTTAGCGCAAGTGCAAGCTATTTATCTGTTTCCATTAATATTTGGTTTCTCTATTTTAGGCTGTCTTTTAGGAACTTTCTTAAGCAAGCCAACAGATATTGAAGTGCTGAAATCTTTCTACACTAATGTCAGACCTTGGGGCTGGTGGAATCCGGTTTACAAAACATTAAAATTAGAAGATCAGACTTTCGAAAAAAATAATGATTTCTGGAAAGATATGCTGAACTGTGCCATCGGAATTGTGTGGCAGTCAAGTATGATTCTGCTTCCGATATTTTTCATTATCAGAGATTATCCAAAAGCAATTACGGCCTTAATTATCTTTTTAGTAACGACAACCATTTTGAAATTTACATGGTTGGATAAAGTTCGCAGCATAGAAGATTAGTCAAATTAGAAAATTAGTCGATTAGAATACTTAACACATAGAAACATAGGTTTCAAATGTGTTGAAAAAAGAGAATAAAAAGAAACTAGTTTCTGACACATAGATCTATGTTTATTTAAACAAGTGAAACGCCTTTTATGCGGTTACAAAAACTATGTTTCTATGTGTTTAAATAATGACAAAAGCATAAAAAAAATAAAATAAACAAAAAAACAAATAAAAATGAGCAGTATTCCTTGGCAAGACAGACCCGAAAACAGTAACGATGTAATGTGGAGATATTCTGAAAATCCAATTATCGACAGATACGCAATACCATCATCAAACAGTATTTTCAATAGTGCTGTAGTTCCTTTTGGAGATGGTTTCGCCGGTGTTTTCAGATGTGATAATAAAGCGGTTCAAATGAATATTTTTGCCGGTTTCAGTAAAAACGGAATCGATTGGGACATTAATCACGAACCAATCGTAATGCAGTCAGGAAATACGGATATGATCGAATCAGCTTATAAATACGACCCGCGTGTTGTTTTTATTGAAGATCGTTACTGGATTACGTGGTGTAATGGTTATAACGGACCCACAATTGGTATTGGATATACTTTTGATTTTAAAGAATTTTTTCAGTGTGAAAATGCCTTTTTGCCTTTCAACAGAAATGGTGTTTTGTTTCCGCAAAAAATAAACGGAAAATACGCGATGTTAAGCCGCCCAAGTGATAACGGACATACCCCTTTTGGCGATATCTGGATCAGCTACAGCCCAGATATGAAATATTGGGGAGAACACCGTTTAGTAATGAAACCAAGTCCTTTTGAACAAAGCGCATGGCAATGTACAAAGGTAGGTGCAGGACCAATTCCGATTTTAACAAACGAAGGCTGGCTGATGATTTACCACGGCGTTATCAATACCTGCAACGGTTTTCGTTATGCAATGGGATCAGCGCTTTTAGAGGTTGATTCTCCGGATAAAGTAAAATACAGAACGCAGCCGTATTTATTAGGACCTGCAGAAATTTATGAAATGGTAGGAGACGTGCCAAATGTAGTTTTCCCATGTGCTGCTTTACACGATACAGAAGAAGATAAATTAGCTGTATATTACGGTGCAGCAGATACAGCTGTGGCAATAGCTTTCGGTAAATTAAGTGAGGTAATTCAGTTTACAAAAGATAACAGTTTATAAAAAAAGGATGCGTTTAAAATTGAAATGGTTAACAGTTGTTTTACTTTTTATTTCAGTTGCAGGGTTTTCTCAACTGAAAAAAAGCACCATTATTCCTAAAACTTATGTTGCAGCAAAAGCGACAGAACCCATTGTGATTGATGGAGAAGAAGGTGATGCGTCATGGAGCAAGGCAGAGTGGACAGATATTTTTGAAGATATCGAAAACAATGTAAAACCAAAATATGCAACAAAAGTTAAAATGCTCTGGGATGAAACCAATTTTTATATTTTAGCAAAAATTGACGAACCTCATGTTTGGGCAAATTTAAAACAACGCGATACAATTATTTTTTATAACAATGATTTTGAAGTTTTTATAGATCCCGACGGCGATACTTTTAACTATTATGAATTAGAACTAAATGCATTAAATACAGCCTGGGATCTATTTTTATCAAAACCGTATCGAGAAAATGACAATGTTGTTTTAAACGACTGGAATATTCCAGGTCTAAAATCGGCGGTTAAAATTCACGGAACTCTTAATAACCCAAACGATACAGATGAAGGCTGGATGCTAGAAATGGCAATTCCATGGGCGTCTTATAAAACATCTTATTTCGATCAAAATGTTCCTGTGGACAAGTTTTGGAGAGTCAATTTTTCAAGGGTAAATTGGCAACACACCTTAAAAGACGGCACTTATGAAAGAAAGAAAGATGCCAGCGGAAAATTTTTGCCAGAATACAATTGGGTTTGGTCGCCAATGGGCGTAATCAATATGCATGAACCTGAAAAGTGGGGTTATGTTTATTTCTCTTCAAAAGAAGGAAAACAAAGTTTTACAATTCCGCAGGATGAAAAAGTAAAATGGGAACTTTACAATTTGTACCGAGCTCAAAAAGAATATTTCCAGAAAAACAAAACATGGGCAAAATCTTTAGTCAATCTTACTAAGGAAACCATTATTGTTGATGGTAAAATTCTGAAACCACTTATAGAAAATCATGCAGCCGGATTTAATATTTCTGTGAAAAGTCCTTTTTCTGATCAAACCTTTATTATTAAGCAAGACGGCAAAATAATATCAAAATAAACCACTATGAAACTACCAAAACTATTACTTTTTTTATTGGCATTCAGCATTTTTTCGTGTGCCAAAAAAGAAGAACAAACCACTTTTAAATTTGGTGTCTGGACAACCGCAGATGCTAAAAAATCAGATGCAGATTACACAAAAGAATTTAAAAAATACAAAGACGGAGGAATCGATGAAGTATTGATCAATACTGGCACTGATCCAAAACTTTTAAAAAGAATAGCGCCTCTAGCAGCAAAAGAAGGCCTAAAAGTTCACGCCTGGATTATGGCTATGAACAGACCTGGAGATTCAGTCGCATTAAAGCATCCAGAATGGTATCAGGTTAGCAAAGAAGGAAAATCTTGTTTTGATAATCGCCCTTATGTAGATTATTACCAATGGTTATGTCCAACCAGAAAAGAATCTAGAAATCACGTTTTACATTTAGTTGAAGAATTGGCAAAAGTAGACGGAATCGAAAGTGTTCATTTAGATTACATTCGTTTCCCGGATATCTTTTTGCCAATTAGTTTATTGCCAAAATACAATTTGGTTCAAGATGTAGAATTGCCTCAATTTGACTTTTGTTATTGTGATGAATGTGTAAAAGCATTTGAAAAAATTCATCATAAAAATCCAAAAAACAGCCACAATACTTCTATTGATATGGAGTGGAAAAATTTCAGATTAAATGCCATAAAAGCGGTTGTTGATGATGCGTATAAAATTGCACACAAACACAACAAACAATTGACTGCAGCAGTTTTTCCTTATCCAGAAATGGCAGATCATATGGTGCGCCAGCGTTGGGACAAATGGAATATCGATGAGGTTTACCCAATGATTTACCACAGTTTTTACGATGAAGAAATTGACTGGGTTGGTTATGCGACCAAACAAGGGGTTGCTGATTTAGAAGATAAGAAAACAAAAATAAATACAGGAATTTATATTCCAGGATTGAAAAATGATGCAGAATTGAAAGAAGCAATTTTATTGGCAAAAGAAAATGGAGCTGTTGGTGTTTCATTTTTTGACGGAAATGCATTGTCTGAAAGCAATTTAAAGACCATCAAAGAAACAAAAGCAAGTTTAAAATAAGTATACAGAACAATTTATCATCCTGAGGAACGAAGGAGTACACACGTAACTCGACAAAGATTAGCGAGCTAGATTGCGGAGTTTCTTTTGAGTAATATTTTAAAGATAAAAGTAAGAGCATGTCAAATAGAAGAGACTTTATAAAAAAAACAACTTTATGCACATTTGCCCTAACTTCTGTTTTAGGCTTAAGCGGATTTGCTAAAAATCAGGAAAATGAAATTGAAAATGAATTAGAATTTGCTTCAAAAAAAACAAAAAAGCCGATTATAATTTCGACGTGGAATCATGGTCTTCCAGCTAATGAGGAAAGCTGGAAACAATTAAAAGCCGGGAAACCTGCCTTAGACGCCATTGAAGCCGGTATGAAAATCCCTGAAGCAGATCCGAATGTCCGCAGTGTTGGATATGGAGGATATCCGGATCGCGAGGGAAAAGTAACTTTAGATGCCTGTATTATGGATCACAACAGCAATTGTGGTTCGGTTTGTTTTTTACAAGGCATTATGCATCCCATTTCTGTGGCAAAAAGAGTATTGCAAAATACACCGCACGTTATGTTAGCCGGACAAGGCGCATTGCAATTTGCATTATCTGAAGGATTTAAAGAAGAAAATCTATTAACTCCAGAATCTGAAAAAGACTGGAAAAAATGGCTGGAAGATTCTAAGTACAAACCAGTTATTAATATAGAAAATCACGATACCATAAGCATGCTAATGTTAGATCAAGATGGAAATCTTGCTGGTGGCTGTACAACGAGTGGCGCCGCTTGGAAAATGCACGGACGCGTCGGTGACTCCCCAATAATCGGCGCGGGTCTTTTTCTGGATAATGAAGTTGGCGCCGCTGCAGCCACAGGATTGGGAGAAGCAGTTATTAGAACTGCCGGAAGTGCGATGGTGGTTGAATTAATGCGTCAGGGAAAATCACCATACGATGCCTGTAAAGAAATTACAGAACGTATTTACAACAAACACAAAAACCACAAAGACATGGAATATCTGCAAGTTGGTTTTATTGCGTTAAATAAAAATGGCGAACATGCAGGCTACAGTTTAAGATCTGGTTTTAACTTTGCTGTTTCTGACGATGAAAAAGGGCACAGAATGGAAGATGCAAAATTTAAAATGTCTTGGGATAAGTAATTGCGCAATTTTGTCATTTCGATCCGGAGGCTTCGGGAGATAAATCAGACTAATTAATCGATACAGATTGTGAGATACTTTGCAGAATTTCTAGTGTTGTTTCGACGTAAAGAGAAATGACAAACAGAACTAAAAAGCTACAGAATAAAAAAACAAAAAATGAAAAAAACAATATCCATATTATC
Organism: Flavobacterium sp. KJJ; assembly: GCF_000708595.2. Taxonomy (GTDB): domain Bacteria; phylum Bacteroidota; class Bacteroidia; order Flavobacteriales; family Flavobacteriaceae; genus Flavobacterium. The sequence goes on from NZ_JARP01000006.1 coordinate 213,366, forward strand.
CTTATTAATTACTTCAATAGTTTCTGTTAATGCTCAGGAAAAAGTACCGTTTTGGCAGAACGAAAAAATTAATGAAGATAATAGAGAGCCCATGCACGCTGCTTATTATGTTTTTGAAAATGAAGCATTAGCGGCCAAAAACGAATGGAGACAATCTAAAAATTATCTGGACATTAACGGAGCCTGGAAATTTAAATATGTTGACAATCCAGCTTCACTTCCAAAAGATTTTGAGAAAACTAATTTTGATGATAAGGCTTGGGATAATTTTAGAATTCCTGCAAGCTGGGATGTAAACGGTTATGGATATCCTGTTTATGTCAATACCACTTACGATTTTGACTATTTAATGGCGCCAAATCCGCCTTTTGTACCTACGAAATATAACCCGACAGGAGTTTACAGAAGAGAAATCACGATCGATAAATCTTGGGAAGGAAAAGATATTTTTCTTCATATCGGTACAGCAAAATCAAACTTAACCGTTTGGGTAAACGGCGTTTATGTAGGTTATGGCGAAGATGGAAAACTTCCGTCAGAATTCAACTTAAATAAATATGTAAAAGCTGGAAAAAATACTATTGTTCTTCAGGTTATGAAATGGAATGACGGTTCGTATTTAGAATGCCAGGACATGTGGAGAATGAGCGGTATTACACGCGATTCTTATTTAGTTGCCAGAAATAAAGCACATTTAAAAGACTATGAAATCATTCCCGATTTAGATGCTAATTATGTAAATGGAAGCCTGAAAATTTCAACTCAATTTTCAGATTTAGATAAAAAAGAAAACTATACTTTAGACGTTCAGTTAAAAGATGGCGACAAGATCATTACTTCAAAAAATAGTGCCGCCTTAAACGAAAAACAAACGTTTGATTTTGCTCTAAATAATCCAAAGAAATGGAGTGCAGAAATTCCGAATTTATATCAAATCAGTTTTATTTTAAAAGATAAAAAAGGCAGTATTGTTGAAGTTATAAATCAGAATGTTGGCTTTAGAAAAGTAGAAATCAAAGGCGGACAGCTTTTGGTAAACGGAAAAGCGATTTACATAAAAGGAGTAAACCGTCATGAAATTGATCCGGTAACCGGACAAACGATTTCTAGAGAACGCATGGAGCAAGACATTAAATTGATGAAGCAATTTAATCTTAATGCAGTGAGAATGTCGCATTATCCCAATGATGAATATTTCTACGAATTATGTGATAAATACGGAATTTATGTGGTTGATGAAGCCAACATAGAATCGCACGGAATGGGTTATGATATTACTAAAACTTTGGGTAATAAACCAGACTGGGAATTGTCGCACATTCAGCGTATGCAGAGAATGATTGAAAGAGATAAAAATCATACTTCTGTCATTATCTGGAGTATGGGTAATGAAGCTGGAAATGGTTATAACTTTTACAGAGGCTATTTGTGGATTAAAAACAGAGATAAATCGCGTCCAATTCAATACGAAAGAGCAACTGCGGGAGCTTGGGACGGAAAAGATTTAAAATTTGAATGGGATTCTGATATTATCGACCCAATGTACAGTTCTCCAAATAAAATGGAGGAATATATTTTAGCAAACCCAAATCCGTCAAGACCTTACATTCAGTGTGAATATGCTCATGCGATGGGGAATTCGATGGGAAATTTTAAAGATTACTGGGATGTCATTCGTAAATACCCAAACTTTCAGGGAGGATTTATCTGGGATATGATCGATCAATCGGTATATAAAAAATTAGCTGACGGAACTACGATTTTAGCTTACGGAGGAGATTTCGGCCCAAAAGATGTAAAAAGCGATAACAACTTTGTAAACAACGGCGTATTTACGGTTGACAGAAAACCAAATCCGCATGCTTTAGAAATGCGAAATGTATTGCAAAATATCTTGACTTCTTGGGAAAATCAGGAAACCACAACAATAAAAGTGTACAATGAATTCTCATTTAAAGATTTAAGTAATGTGACTTTGCATTGGAAGTTAATATTAGACGGAAAAGAAGATGAAAGCGGTGTTATTGAAAATTTAGATATTAACGCAAATCAATATAAAACGTATCAGCTTCCGGTTAATTTACAAGGGAAAAAGTTTCAAGAAGCTTTTATAAATATAAGTTATCAGTTAAAACAAGACGAGCCATTTTTACCAAAAGGTTTCGAAATCGCCAAAGAACAGCTGGCGTACAAAGGAATTTGGAAAAACGATATTAAAATTGAAGGTGCAGGAAAAATTGCTGTAGAGAAAAAAGAAAACAACACTATTTTTAAAAGCGAAAAAGCCGAAATTGCTTTCGATAAAAAAACAGGATTTATAAATGGATATTCATACAACAATTTGCCAATTATAAAAGAAGGTTATCAATTGCGCCCAAACTTTTGGAGAGCACCAAATGATAATGATTTTGGAGCAAATCTTCAGATCAATTTGAAAGCTTGGAAAGATGCAACAGAAAATCCAACTTTGGTAAATTGGAATTATTCGGTTACAAAAGACAATATAATTTTGGTTAAAGCGACATATAATTTAACTCAAGTTTCTTCGATTTTAGAATTAAATTACGAGATTAACAGCAATGGTGAATTGATCGTGAAACAGCAATTGAATATGGATAAGACCAAACAACAGCCTGTTTTGCCAAGATTTGGAATGGAAGTAATTGTACCAAAAGATTTCAGTAATATGAATTATTACGGAAGAGGGCCGCACGAAAACTATATCGACAGAAATTATAGTTCGAAAGTTGGTCTTTACACACAAACTGTTTCAGAGCAATATTATCCGTATATCCGTCCGCAGGAAACCGGAAATAAAACAGATGTTCGGTTCTTAGAATTATCAAGTGATAAATTGAAGCTAACCGTAACATCAGATAATTTATTAGCCGTAACTGCTTTACATTTCTTAAATGAAGATTTAGACGACGGTTTGCAAAAAGACCAAAGACATGCTGCCGAATTGAAAGAAAGAGATTTAACAAGCTTAAAAATTGATTACAAGCAAATGGGCGTTGGCGGTATCGACAGCTGGCAGGCTTGGCCAATGGAAAAATATTTGTTGAGAGGCAAAACTTATGAATATCAATTTAAAATAACACCATCAATAAAATAATTCATTATGAGGATTTTAAAACCATTCCTTATCGTATTCTTCTTGACTGTTTTAAATTCTGGCTACAGCCAAAAAATATATACAGAAAAGGACATTCAGATTATTCCAAAACCGAATCAATTGTTGATCCAGCCGGGAGCATTTGAATTTTCTAAAAGCACGAAATTTGTTGCCACTACTGATTTTCAAAAGGAAATTTCTACGGCGTTGATCAATAAGTTTGAAAAAGCCGCGGGATGGCGTCCTGAAATTTCAGCGGCAAGTCCGCAAAGCAATTTTATTCAATTTAAAGTAGATCAAACATTGAATAAGGAAGCTTACAAATTAGAAGTAAGTGCACAGAGCATTACGATTACCGCTAAAGGAAATGCAGGTTTTATTTATGGATTAGAAAGTGTTCGCCAATTATTGCCGAATGCTATTGAAAGTAAAAATGTGATAACAACGCAAAAATGGGAAATCCCAAATGTGGTTATAACAGATGAACCGCGTTTTCAATGGAGAGGATTAATGTTAGATTTATCGCGTCATTTTTTTGATAAAAACTATGTAATCGAAACGATTGATCGATTGGCAATGTTAAAAATGAATGTTTTGCATTTGCATTTAGTTGATGATCAAGGCTGGAGAATCGAAATTAAAAAATATCCAAAATTAACTGAAGTTGGAGCCTGGAGAGTCGATCAGGAAAATGCAGCATGGAATGCAAGACTAACTACAAACCCAGATGAAAAAGGAACTTATGGTGGTTTTTTAACTCAGGAAGAATTAAAAGAAATTGTAAAATACGCAGCAACAAAAAATATCGAAATCATTCCAGAAATCGAAATGCCGGCGCACGTTAGTTCTGCAATTGCTTCTTATCCGGAATTAGCCTGTTTTAATCAGAGAATTGGTGTTCCGTCAGGCGGATTATGGCCAATTACAGATATTTATTGCGCTGGAAAAGAAACTACATTTGAGTTTCTGCAAAATGTAATTGATGAAGTTATTGCTATTTTTCCATCAAAATACATTCATATTGGAGGTGACGAAGCAACAAAAACCAATTGGGACAAATGTCCGCTTTGTCAAAAAAGAATGAAGGACAATGGTCTTAAAAATGCACATGAACTGCAAAGTTATTTTGTAAAAAGAATGGAGAAATACATTAATTCTAAAGGCAAAAAGATAATTGGCTGGGATGAAATTTTAGAAGGCGGTTTGGCTCCAGCAGCAACTGTAATGAGCTGGAGAGGTACAAAAGGCGGAACTGATGCAGCAGAACAAGGCCATGATGTTATTATGACACCAGAATCACACTGTTATTTTAATTTTTATCAAGGACCTCAAAACGAAGAACCTATAGCTTTTGATGGTTATACGCCTTTAAGCAAAGTATACGAATTCGACCCGGTTGTTGAAACAATGACACCAGAACAGGCAAAACACGTTTTAGGCGGACAGGCAAATTTATGGGCAGAATATCTTCCAAATACAAAAGAATCAGAATATATGATTTTCCCAAGATTAGCTGCCTTATCTGAGGTTTTATGGAGTTCAAAAGAAAAACGAAATTGGAATGATTTTACTTCTAGATTACCTTCGTTATTAGTACGTTACGATTATTTGGGCATCAATTATGCAAAAAGTGCTTATTTGGTAACGGCTGCTTCAACTGCTGATATGGCTCAAAAGCAAATTAATATTACTTTAAAAAATGAATTCCCAAATCCAGATATTCGTTATGTCTTGGGCGATAAAACGTTGGCAGGAAATGCTGTAAAATATACAACTCCAATTCAGGTAAAAGAAACTACAATTGTAAAAGCTTCTTTGTTTCAAAATGAAAAATTAGTAGGTAAAATTTTTACGGACACTATTATTTTTCACAAAGGTGTTGCGCACAAAGTAAAATATTTAACGCCTTATAATAACAATTATAAAGGAGACGGACCGTATACAATGAATAATAGTATTCGAGGATCTAAAAACTTTCACGATGGTCAATGGCAGGCGTGGCTGGTAAATGATATGGAACTTGTTGTTGATCTAGAAAAACAAGAAAGTGTAGAACAAGTGATTATTGGAACTTTAGAAAGCCAGGGTTCTGGGGTTAATTTTCCAACGCAAATAAAAGTTTTGGTCTCAAATGATGATATTACTTATAAAGAAGTCGGCAAAATATCGCGTCCGTATGCTGTGAATGTAAATTCAGAACTAAAAGATTTCAAAATCAATTTTGGAAAACAAAATGCACGATTTATAAAAGTAATCGCAACTAACTTGAAGAAAAGTCCAAAAGGCGAGTCTTCTTGGCTGTTTGTAGATGAAATTTTAGTGAATTAATAACCACAATTTTTGTCAAAGCCATATGTTCATAGTATTACACCCAATCTTGTCATTTCGACGAAGGAGAAATCTCACGAGTAGCTCGACAAAGATTGACGATTTACTATGAGGAGTTTCTTGCGAAGATTTCTCCTTCGTCGAAATGACAAAAATGTGGAGAAACTTTGACAAAATTAGGTAGCAGAGACACTTTGTCTTAATATCTTAAATGTGGAATTTTACAATTAAACAAAAACAAAAAACAATAAAATAGATTAAAGATGAAAAGAGGAATATTCATAATCGCGATATTATTTTCAGTTCAAATGTTTTCGCAGGCTATTTATGAAGATGAGCGCTATGTACCAGAAACGGATCCAGCAGTGTTAAAAAATTTAGAAGAATGGCAGGGTAAAAAATTCGGATTGTTAATGCACTGGGGAACTTACAGCCAATGGGGAATTGTAGAATCTTGGTCAATATGTCCTGAAGATTATGGATGGTGTGAACGTAAAAAAGGAAGTAATCCAGCAAATTACAATCAATATGTAGCCGATTATGAAGGTTTGAAAAAGACTTTTAATCCAACGAAATTTGATCCTGTAAAATGGGCAAAAGCAGCAAAAGCAGCGGGAATGAAATACATGGTTTTCACTACAAAACACCATGACGGATTTAATATGTACGACACCAAATATTCTGATTATAAAGTGACTGACAAAGATTGTCCTTTCAGCACAAATCCGAAAGCAGATATTTTAAAAGAAGTTTTCAATGCTTTTAGAGCGGAGAATATTTCGACTGGAGCCTATTTCTCTAAACCAGACTGGCATAACGAAAATTACTGGGATCCCTATTTTCCTCCTTTCGACAGAAACGTAAATTACGATCCATCTTTATATCCAGAAAAATGGCAAAAGTATGTTGATTTTACGCATAACCAAATTTTAGAAATCCTTAGTAATTATGGCAAAGTAGATATTTTATGGCTTGATGGAGGATGGGTTAAAAAAAGAGATCAGCAAAACATAAAAGAAAACTACGATGAGAAGTTTGCAGAAAACGAATCGAAAAATGGTTTTATCAAACACAGAGTTGTAGATCAAGATCCTAAAATGGACGAACTGGTTATAAAAGCGCGTCAGAAACAACCAGGATTAATCGTGGTTGACAGAGCCGTTCACGGTAAAAACCAAAACTATTTAACGCCTGAAGGACGCGTTCCTGCAAAAACTTTGCCTTACCCATGGGAATCTTGTATTACTTCTGGCGGTGGCTGGTCTTATACTCCAGATGCAACTTATTTAACTGGAAGACAAGGAATTCATATGTTGGTTGATATTGTAGCAAAAGGGGGAAACTTATTGTTGAATATTGCGCCAAGTCCAGAAGGAGAATGGCAAAAAGGTGCTTATGATTTGTTAGCAGCTTACGGAGACTGGATGAAAGTAAACAGTACAGCGATTTACGAAACAAAACCAATCGAACCTTTTAAGGAAGAGAATATTTGTTTTACACAAAATAAAACTGGAAATGTATTTGCATTTTATTTAGCAAAAGATGGAGAAGATAAAATTCCTGCAGCTGTTACAGTAAAATCGATCAGCCCTAAAAAAGGAACAAAAATTACAATGTTAGGTTCTAAAACTTCTTTAAAATGGACAAAAGAAGCAAACGGATTTAAAGTTGTAATTCCAGAAAGTTTACGAAACAACTTACCATGTAAAGAAGCTTGGACTTTAAAAATTGAAGCTATTAACAGATAAAAATATGTTTTCAATAGAAAAAATAATATCAAAAACAGCATGTATTTTTTACATGCTGTTTTTTAGCATCAGCATTTTTGCACAAGAACCTGCTGATTTTGTAAATCCGTTTATTGGAACTTCTAATTATGGAGCGACTTTTCCGGGTCCAATTGCGCCACGAGGTATGGCTAGCATAAGTCCGTTTAATGTTGCCGGAGTAAAAAATACTCCAATGGAAAAAGACAGTCAGTGGCTATCGAATCCTTATGTTAATGAAAATACTTTTTTAACCGGATTTAGTCAGGTCAATTTAAGCGGTGTCGGCTGTCCGGAATTAGGCGTTATTTTAGTAATGCCAACAACCGGAAATGTTGAAATCGATCATTTAAAATACGGTTCAACGTATTCTAACGAAGTAGCAAAAGCAGCGTATTACAGCGTTGATATTGACAAGTATAAAGTTAAAGGTGAATTTACAGCTTCAAAACGAGTGGGCGTTAGCAGATTCACTTTCCCGAAAGGGCAATCTAATATTTTAATAAATCTTGGTTTAGGATTAACCAATGAAGAAGGTGCAATGATAAAAGTCGTTTCATCTACAGAAATTGAAGGAATGCGCTCTGTTGGTTCATTTTGTTACAACAGTCCAGAAGATGCTTATCCCGTTTATTTTGTGGCGAAATTTTCAAAACCTGCAGCTAAATTCGGCATTTGGAAAAAAACTTCAAAATATAAAGGAGCCGAGGCACAATGGATGGGCTATAACGGCAAAGCCAGAATGATGGAAAATACCATAAAAACTGCTGTTGGTGACAGTATTGGAAGTTATTTTACCTATAAATTCGAAAAACAAGAAACGGTTGAAGTTAAAATTGGAATTTCGTATGTAAGCATCGAAAACGCCCGTGAAAACTTAGAAAAAGAAACCGGTAGCAAGTCTTTCGATACTGTTTATAAAGAAACCTATAATGAGTGGAATGAGGAACTTTCGAAGATTCTAGTTGAAGGCGGTTCAAAAGACGAAAATACGATTTTTTACACAGCTTTGTACCACACTTTAATTCATCCAAATATTTTAAATGATTTCAACGGCGAGTACCCAGAGATCAAAAGAAGAAAGATTGGTAAAACTGATGGCACCCGTTATACCGTATTTTCATTATGGGACACCTATAGAAATATGCATCCGCTAACCTCTTTAGTTTATCCTAAGCAACAATCTGATATGATAAAAAGTATGTTGGATATGTATGATGAAAACAGCTGGCTTCCAAAATGGGAATTAAATTCAACAGAAACATTTACCATGGTAGGAGATCCGGCAAGTATTGTTATAGTCGATGCCTGTTTAAAGGGAATTCAGGATTTTGACTTTAACAAAGCCTATTATGCGATGTTAAAAGGCGCAGATAATGCTGAAAATAATCCGTTGCGCCCGGGACTTAAAGAATATATCGATAAAGGTTATGTTTCAACCAATTATCCTGGCCCAGTTTCTACAACACTAGAATATAATACTTCAGATTATGCGATTTCACTTTTAGCAAAAGCTCTTGGTGAAAAAGATGATTATAAGCGTTTTACGAAACGTTCATTATCCTACAGAAAATTATATGACAAAGATTTAAAATTACTTCGCCCAAGAACAGCTGACGGAAAATGGTATGAACCTTTTGATCCTGTGGCGGGAGCTAATTTTCAAACAAATGTTGGTTTTATCGAAGGCAATGCTTGGCAATATGCTTTTATGGTACCACATGATATCAAAGGATTGATAAAATTAATGGGCGGTGAAAAACCTTTCTCCGATCAATTGCAAAAAGTTTTTGATATCAAACAATTTGATATGGCAAACGAGCCGGATATTGCCTATCCGTATTTATTCAATTACATAAAAGGAGAAGAGTGGAAAAGTCAGCAAATGGTAAAGAAATTGGTGAAAGAATATTTTAAAAATGAACCAAAAGGATTACCAGGAAATGATGATACAGGAACAATGTCGGCATGGCTGGTATATTCTATGATGGGAATTTATCCAATTTCTCCCGGAGACCCAATTTATACAATTACAGCGCCAATGTTTCATAGAGTGACGATCAAATTAGATCCAAGATATTATAAAAAAGAAAGCATTGTAATTGAAAGACAAATTAATAATGATGGAAAAATCAATTCGATTGAGATAAACGGAAAACCACTTAACAGCTTTTTTATTTCGCACGAAGATTTTGTGAATGGAACAAAGCTCAAAGTGATTCAAAATTAAAAACAACACAACTATGTTACAAGTAAGAATGAAAAAAACAGCCATTATTTTTGTAATGGCTGTAGGTATTTTTAACCAAGGTTATTCGCAGAAAAAATATCCGTATCAAGATGCAAAATTACCGGTTGAAGATAGGGTAAAGGACTTATTAAGCCGAATGAGTTTAGAGGAAAAAGTGCGCCAAATGGATATGTACAAAGGCGAATTTTTTAAAGAAAAAGAAGATTTCTCTAAAACAAAATCAGATATAAAGATTGGAAATTTGGGGATTGGTGCGATTCACGATATTTATCCGCGTTCAGCGAAAATGATCAATGATCTTCAAAGCGAGGTTATTAAAAAAAATAAATGGGGAATTCCTGCACTTATTATGTGCGAGATGCTTCACGGTTATTTAGATGACGGAAGTTCGGCTTTCCCAATGAACATTGGTTTAGGAGCAACTTGGGATACTAATTTAATGGGCAAAGTTGGAGGCGTAATTGGTACTGAAGCCAGAGCACATGGTGTTCATTTTGGTTTAGGTCCAAATCTTGACGTTGGCCGTGAACCGCGCTGGGGAAGAGTTGCCGAGACTTTTGGTGAAGATGTTTATTTAATTAGTGAAATAGGAACAGCAATGATTAAAGGAATGCAGGGCAACGATTTAAAATCAGATCGTTCTATTATTGCAGAACCTAAACATTTTGCAGTTCATGGTATCCCAGAAGGCGGTGCAAATTCTTCGCCTGTATTAGTTGGTGAGCGTTCAGTACGTCAGGATTTTTTGCCGTCATTTGAAAAAGCATTTATAAAAGGAGGCGCATTGGGAACAATGTGTGCGTATTCTGAGTTAGACGGAATTCCTTGTGCAGCTAACCATTGGTTACTGACAGATGTTTTGAGAAACGAATGGGGTTTTAAAGGAATTGTAGTATCCGATTTAGGAGCAATTAAATATTTGCAGACTACGCATAATGTAGCAAGTTCTCCAAAAGAAAGTATTAGAGAAGCAGTTTCTGCAGGAGTTGACATGCAGTTTTATGATTTTACAAATGAATTTTGGCAGACAAGCATTATAGAATTGGTTAATGAAAAGAAACTCACAATGGAGCAGATCGACCGTGCTGCAGGAGGAGTTTTGAGATTAAAATTTTTATTGGGATTATTTGAAAATCCATACACAGATAAAAATTTAATTAAAGAACGTTTTCACACAAAAGAAAATCAGGATATAGCTTTAGAAGCAGCGCATAAATCTATTGTTTTATTGAAAAATGAAAACAATATCTTGCCTTTAAAGAAAGACATTAAAACAGTTGCTGTTATCGGACCAAATGCAAATGCTTCAAGACTTGGAGGATATGCAGTTAAAAATAAAGTTGGAACTACGGTTTTAGAAGGTATTCAGCAAGTGGCGGGCAAAAACACAAACGTACTTTATGAAGAAGGTGTTTCTTTAATTGTAAAAGGACAAATTATTCCATCGAAATATTTATTTACTCCAGATGGATCTCAAAACGGATTAAAAGGAGAATATTTCAATAATAGAAAAGTGGAAGGAACTCCAGCATTGACTCGTATTGACAATCAATTAGAGTTTGACTGGCCTTGGTCTCCTGGAGATGGTGTTACAGATGACGATTTTTCTATTCGCTGGACAGGTTATATTCAGTCAGATAAAGCATTTGACGGCTGGTTAGGTTTAAGTTCTGATGATGGAATCAGAATGTGGATTGACGATCAATTGGTTATCGACAACTGGACAAAAGGGGCAACGAGCATGGTTACTACTCCCAAAAATATCGAAGCAGGAAAAAAATACAAAGTCCGCATAGAAATGTGGGAAGGAGGCTGGGGAGCCAGAGCTCACTTGCGTTGGAATTTAGAAAAAGTAAACTTTCAGCCGGCAATCGACATTGCTAAAAAAGCAGATGTAGCAATTGTAGTTTTAGGAGAATCAAATGAATTGGTTGAAGAAAACAGAGATGTAGCTTCTTTAGATTTGCACGGCATGCAGCAAGAATTAATAGAGGCGATTCAAAAAACAGGAACTCCTGTAGTTTGTGTACTATTAAACGGCCGTCCGCTTTCTACAAACTGGATCAATGAAAATATTCCTGCAGTTGTTGAAGGATGGTTTCCTGGAGAATTAGGAGGAAAGGCTGTAGCCGATGTTTTATTTGGAGATTATAATCCAGGTGGAAGATTGCCAATAACCGTTCCAAAATCAGTTGGACAGCTGCCTATATATTATAACCAAAAACCATCTGCCATTCACAGATATGTGGCGGAGAGCGAACATCCTTTATATACATTCGGTTTTGGATTGAGTTATACAAAATTTGAATATTCAAATCTTAAAATCAGTTCTGCAGAAATTAAAGCGGATGGAGAATTAAAAGTTACTGTAGATGTTAAAAATACTGGAAATTTAGATGGAGATGAAGTAGCACAATTATATATTAATGATGTTTATAGTTCTGTTACAACTCCCGAAAAAACCTTAAAAGGATTTAAAAGGTTACATATTAAAAAAGGAGAAACTGCAACTGTAGAATTTATACTTACTCCAGCAGAGTTATCTATCTGGAACAGAGAAATGAAAAGAGTGGTAGAGCCGGGTGATTTTAAAGTTATGGTAGGAGGAAATTCTACTGATTTGTTAAAAACAAATTTCAAAGTTTTAGAGTAAATCTCTCAAAACGAAGAAAAATGTTCATCTTTTTGGTTAATAAGGAAGGAATAATGCTGATAATAACCAAAATCAGTTAGATTAGTTAGGTTTTAGTTGTTAAAATAAAGAGGATTAAGATTACAAAGGAAGCCAGTACTGGCGCGGAAAGTGTTAAATTTTACCCAACACCTTTTCAAAATTGTCATTTGTCGAAATAATATTTTGTTAACAGAATGTATTCTTAAGTTTAACATGTTATTAACTCTAAAAAAAACAACTAAACATGGCTAAGAACGTACTAAAATTACTGTTTGTTGTGTGCCTTTTCGGATTTCAAAATCTGCAGGCACAAACAACAGTAAAAGGAACGATTACAGATGCTGTTAGCGGAATTCCGATTCCAGGAGCAAATGTTATCGTTAAAGGAACAAAAACGAGCGCATCATCAGATTTTGATGGTAAATACAGTATTACTGTTCCAAATCAAACAGCAGTTTTAATTTTTTCTTATGTAGGATCTGCTACAAAAGAAGTTGCTGTTGCGGGACAAACTACTATTAATGTAGGTTTAGGTGCAGCCACACAACAATTAGGTGAAGTTGTGGTAACTGCTCTTGGTATTAAAAGAGAGAAAAAGGCAATTACTTATTCTGCTCAAAACATTTCAGTAGATGAGATTTCAGAAGCAAGATCACTAAACGTTGCAAACTCACTTTCAGGTAAAGTTGCAGGTCTTAATTATTCTACAACTTCTAATGGTGTAGGCAGTTCATCTAGAATTACTTTAAGAGGAAACAGGTCACTTAACGGTAATAACCAACCTTTATATGTAGTGGATGGTGTGCCAATCAGTAACGGTACAACATCAACTAATCCTGATATTGATACAGGAGGAACTACACAGCCAGATGGTATTTCTAACATTAACCCAGAAGATATTGCTTCGATGACAGTCCTTAAAGGACCATCTGCAGCAGCCCTTTATGGTTCTAGAGCATCAAATGGTGTTATCGTTATTACAACAAAATCTGGTAAAGCAGGAAAAACTTCCGTTTCGTTATCATCTAATTTCATGGCTTCTTCTGCTTATAATTTGATGAATTTGCAAAATGAGTACGGACAAGGAACAAACGGCGCTTATGTTGCAAACTCTTCTTCAAGCTGGGGAGGAAAATTAGACGGAAGCCAAGTTTCAAACTGGCAGTTAGTTCGTAACCCAAATTATGCAGGGCCAGCTACACAAAGCTATTCTCCACAGCCAAATAACGTTATTGATTTCTACAAAACAGGTTATAATTTAGCTAATACATTAACTGTTACGGCAGGTAACGAAAAAGCACAAGGTTATTTCTCTTATACAAATACAAAAGCTGAAGGTATTGTTGGCGGAAACCAATTAGACAGACACAATCTTAACTTGAGATTGACTAGTAAAATATCTGATAAATTATCGTTGGATGTAAAAACCAACTACATCATTCAGGATATTGACAACTTGTTAAGAACTGGAGAAGAATCTATCGGAACATCAGCTTATTTATTGCCTCGTAGTATTGCATATAATGACTACAAAAATTTCGAATATATTGATGCAGCAGGGCAAAGACAAATGAATTATTTCATTGATGAAACTGGATCTCCAGGAGGAAACCCATTCTGGTCTGCTTTGAGAGATGATGCTCGTACAGATAAAAGAAACAGATTTATTGGTTTAGCCTCTCTTAAATATGAGTTTACAAAAACTTTAAGTTTACAAGGTAGAGCTGGTTTAGACCAAATGACAAACAAAAACGTAAGAAACAGATATGCTACAGCTGCATTTAACAATAACTTAGGTTCATACAGCGAATCGTATGAAACAGTAAGTGAATTGAATGTTGATGCTTTGCTTTCTTACAACGAAAAATTTGGAGATTTTTCTGTTGGACTTAATGCTGGAGCAAGTTCATTACAACAGAATAGTTCAGCTTTAAATTCTGGTGGTGTTTTAAGTAAAAGAAATTATTTTGCCCTAAGTAATGTTTCAACAATTCAATCTACATCAACAGCTTCAGAAAAAAGAATTAACTCAGTTTACGGATTCGGTCAAATTGGTTTCAGAAACTATTTATTTTTAGACTTAACAGCTAGAAATGACTGGTCTTCTACATTGCCAACAGATTATTTTTACCCTTCTGCAGGTCTTTCTGCTGTTCTTTCTGATATGTTTACATTGCCAGAAACAATTAGTTTCGCAAAATTAAGAGCTTCGTATGCACAAGTAGGAAATGATACAGATCCTTATCAAACACAACAAAGATTCTCTTATATTGGTGGAAACGGCGGTATGTTATACGGACAAAGTACAAAAGCTAATCCAAACTTAAAACCTGAGATTTCTTCTTCTACAGAGTTTGGTGCAGATGTTCGATTTTTTAATAATCGTTTAGGTTTAGATTTTACATACTTTAATACATTAACAAATAATCAAATTTTCTACATCAATACGCCTGAGGCTTCTGGATATTCTAGAGCTATCGTAAATGGTGGCGATATCGAAAATAAAGGTATTGAGCTTACGCTTACTGCAACTCCTATTCAAACAGAAAACTTTACATGGGATATTACAGCAAACTACGCATCTTATAAGTCAAAAATTAAATCTATTGCAGATGGAAGAGAAGAATTAGTTCTTGGAGAAGGACGTTTGGTAAGAAGTAAAGTTGTTGTTGGCGGTGAATATGGAGATTTATACATTAAAGGTTTCCAAAGAGATCCAAGCGGCAATATTATTGTAAACAGTGCGGGTATTCCATTAGCAACAAATGGTTTTGATGTACGTGCAGGTAACTTTAACCCAGACTGGACAGCAGGTTTTAAAAACAACTTTAAATACAAAGATTTCTCTTTAAGTTTCTTAGTTGATTTCAGAATTGGTGGTGAAGTTATTTCATACACTCAGGCAAGACAAGCCGGTTTAGGAGTAAGTGATGTTACTCTTGCAGGAAGAGAAGGAGGAATTGTAGTTAATGGAGTTGTTGGAAGTACTTCTGGAGGTGTAACAACTTATACACCAAACACAACAAGTATTACTGCAGAACAATACTGGACAGCAATTGGACAAAGAACGCCAATCGCAGAACCTTTTGTTTATGATGCAACAAACATCAGATTAAGAGAACTTGTATTTGGTTATTCATTACCAAAACATGTTTTAGGCGATTCAGGTTTCACAAGTATTGATTTTTCATTAGTAGGAAGAAATTTATTCTTTTTCATGAACAAAGCTAAATATTTTGATCCAGAAGCAGGAGCAGGAACAGGAAACCTGCAAGGTATAGAATCTTTCAACATTCCTTCAACGAGAGATTATGGAGTTAATGTTAAATTCGGATTTTAATTAAATAAAGAGACATCATGAAATATAGTTTTAAAATAAAAACATTGGGAGTTGCTTTAATGGCAGTTTCTATTTTGTCAAGCTGTTCAGGCGACTTTGATGAGATAAACAAAGATCCTAATTCTCTTACTGAAGATCAGTTAGATGCTACTTTAGCAGGACCTTCTTTTGCATCAGCGCTTTATGCAGGTATTCATAACGGGTCTTACTCATCGCCAGGTGTAGATGATCAAGGTACATGGGGTATCGCAACGGGTATTTTATCTTCTACTTTTATTCACTATTTGAATTGTGGATATGGTACTGAGAGAAATGCATTCGTAAATGGATATGAAGGACGTGGATGGACAAGATTTTACACAGTTGCTGTTCCGGCCTTAAACAATGCTATTAAAGCATCTGAAGGAAATGCTGAAGCTTTGGCAGTTCTTAAAATCTGGAAAGTTTTCATGTACAATCAAATGGTAGATGCTTACGGACCAATTCCGTATACTGAAGCAGGAAATGGTAAAGAAAAAGTGCCTTACGATAGCGTAGAAAGTATTTACGAAGATTTCTTTAAATTGCTAGATGAAGCTAATACTACATTAAGTTCTTCTTCTCTAACAACAGTTGCTTCACTTCAGCCAAACGACCGTTTGTATGCTGGTAACGTGTCAAACTGGAGAGTATTCGGAAACAGTTTAAGATTGCGTTTAGCATTGAGAATTTCTGATGTTGAACCTGCTAAAGCAAAAACACAAGCTGAAGCTGCTGTAGCAGCAGGAGTTATGGAAACAAACGCTCAAAGTGCATTCTTTAAAGCTAGTAATATTACTCCAAACAATTTAAATATGATTGTAAACAGCTGGGGTTATACTATGACAGCTTCTATGGAAAGTATTCTTGTAGGATATAATGATCCAAGATTAGCAAAATGGTTTGCTCCAATTGATACTGGAGTTTATAGAGGTCAGCCTGTTGGAGGATTAGAAGATCAATTTGGAACTACTAAATTCTCTGCCTTCAATAATGACATTATGGGTAATGGTGCTGCAGGAAATATTAGTGAGTCTAAAAACATTGAAGTTTTTATGGCATCTGAAAATTATTTAAGCAGAGCAGAAGGAGCTTTAAATGGATGGAACATGGGCGGAACTGCTCAAACTTTGTATGAAACAGGTATCAGATTGTCTATGCAGCAATGGGGAATTGTTGATAACACATTAATTAACAGCTACATCGCAGGATCAACTTTGCCAACTTTGCCAAACGTTTTAACAGTTTATCCAAATCTAGATTTGAAAGATATTCCAGTTAAATTGCCTGTAGCATGGTCTGCAACTGAAGCTAGTCAGCGTACACAAATTGCTGTTCAAAAGTACTTGGCTATTTTTCCTGAATCTTGGGAATCTTGGGCAGACTTACGCAGAAGTGATGCAAAAGTTATTTATGCACCGCTTAATACAGATAATAATGATGCTGGAGTAGGTAAAAGTTTAATGAAGAGAATTATTTATACAACAAATGAATATTCTTCAAACAAAGATGCTGTTACTGACGCAATCACAAAATTAAAAGGTCCTGACACTGGAGGAACTAAACTTTGGTGGGATACTAAATAATTAAGGTAAAGAAGACGAGATTCGTTACTTTAAAGATAAAAGGAGAGGTGACTCTCCTTTTGTTTTATACGCCTATTTGTAAAAAAATGGTTATCTGATTTGAAATAAAGCTATTGATAACCGAAATAAAAAGAATAACTATGCCTAACAAAAATACATCTCAAAATAACAATACATTAATTCCAATACTAATTATAGCCAGCCTATTTTTTGTTTTCGGATTTGTAACCTGGATAAACGGCGCTTTGATTCCGTTTATGAAAACAATCAACGAATTAACATCTGCCCAATCGCTTTTAGTTGCATCAGCATCGTATATTTCATTTGTAGTTATGGCACTGCCGGCGTCGTACATTTTAGGAAAAATTGGATATAAAAAAGGAATGTCGTTAGGATTGTTTATAATGGGATTTGGAGCTTTAATTTTTATACCTGCAGCAGAAGCCAGAACGTACTGGATGTTTTTAACCGGTATATTTGTTCAAGGTGCCGGAATGACGTTATTGCAAACGGCATCAAACCCTTATATAACGATTTTGGGTCCAATTGAAAGTGCTGCAAAACGAATTTCGATTATGGGAATTTGCAATAAAATTGCAGGTGCTTTAGGGTCGCTAATTTTTGGTTCTCTTTTATTGTCTGGAATAGATGAAATTCAAGAGAAACTAAGTGCAGTCAGTGCAGTCGAAAAGGCTAAATTGTTAGATACAATGGCAGACAGCGTGGTTACGCCTTACATCACAATGGCTGTTGTTTTATTTATTTTGGGAATATTAATTAGAAAAGCACCTTTGCCAGATGTTGAAGCAGCACCAATTGAAACAGCAAAAGAAGGCGAAACTACAAAAACAAGCATTTTTCAATTTCCGCATTTATGGCTGGGCGTACTTACACTTTTTATGTACGTAGGTGTTGAGGTTATCGCAGGAGATACAATTATAGCGTACGGAATTGCTTTAGGTTTTCCGGCTGGAGATGCCAAATTTTTTACGACTTTTACGTTATTGGCAATGGTAGTAACCTATGCTTTAGGTGCATTTTTAATTCCAAAATACATTAGTCAGGCTTTGGCATTAAAAGCAAGTGCAGTTTTAGGAATTGTACTTTCATTTTGCATTGTATTTTCTACCGGATTTACCTCTATTTTATTTGTTGCTGCTTTAGGTATTGCAAATGCATTGGTTTGGCCGGCAATATGGCCGCTGACTTTAAATGGTTTGGGAAAATTCACCAAAACAGCTTCAGCATTGTTAATTATGGCTATTTCTGGAGGTGCAGTTATTCCTCCTCTTTACGGGAAATTTGTAGACATAAATAAAATAGATATGCTGGCTAATGGAATGAGCGAAGTTGCTGCAACGGCAAATGCTGCAACAAAAGGATATTGGATATTATTGCCTTGTTATATTTTTATTTTATACTATGCCCTTTATGGCCATAAATTAGGTTTAAATAAAAAGTAATTTTAATAACGTTAAGGATAAGAGATGAATTTAAAAATAAATTGTTCAGTACTTTTTTTAGTTTTTGTATGTCTTTCTTGCAGCTCTGTAAAAAAGGAATTAACAGTATCTAATATTACCCAAAACTTTATTACAGATCAGCCCGTAACAACAAACAGCCATGCCGCAACATTAGTTGAATTAGCTCCAAATAAAATTATGGCAGCTTGGTTTGGAGGTAAATATGAAGGTGCTAAAGATGTAGGAATTTATTATTCGAATTATGAAAACCAAAAATGGTCTGCACCTAAAAATCTTGTTCTGCCTCTGGTAAAAGAAGGAGATACATTGCCTTGCTGGAATCCTGTTTTATTTAAAAGTAAAAGTCAAAATTTGTATTTATTTTATAAAGTAGGAAAAAATCCGAGAGAGTGGTTTGGCGCCATGATCATTTCAAAAGATAACGGAAACACTTGGAGCATTCCAAAATATCTTCCGAAAGATATACTTGGGCCTATTAAAAACAAACCTGTTGAAGTAACTCCCGGCATTATTTTATGCGGAAGCAGTACAGAAAGTGTTCAGAATAATCAATGGAGATCTCATGTAGAAACGTATACGGAAGCCACTGATACTTGGAAAAAGATTACTATTCAAGATAAAAAAGAATTTGATATTATTCAGCCAACATTTTTAGTTCATTCTGATAAAATAATTCAGATGTTGTTTCGCAGTAAACACAATACACTGATTACAAGCTGGTCTAAAGATAACGGACAAAACTGGAAAGATACAGATAGCATTAATGTTGTAAATTCGAATTCCGGAATTGATGCGCTGACGCTTTCTAAAAAATCATTTCTCTTAGTGAATAATCCACTGAAACAAGGAAAAGATTGGTTCAACGGCCGAAATGTTTTAGATGTAGAATATTCTAAAGATGGAGTAAATTGGAAAAAGTTATTTGATCTCGAAAATCAAAAAGAAGGCGAATTCAGTTATCCGGCTATTATTCAAACTTCAGACGATAAAATTCATGTGCTTTATACATATAACAGAAAGTATATTAAGCATGTAGTATTCGAATTGAAGAAATAAATTGAATACTTTTTATTTTAACAAAAACAAGTTATTTAAAACAAAGCATAAGTCATGAAATCTTTTCAAATTTCAAAAATTAAACCCTTTTTCATAAGTGTATTATTTTTTAATAGCAGCATTAACGCTCAAAATAATAGTAATGCAGAGACATTCTATAAACACGATAAGTACCTTTCTTCGGATAAATTAGAAGGCCGTTTTCCTGGCACAAAAGGAAATAATGATGCAGCATCTTATATCAAAAAATATTTTAAAAAATATGGTTTGAAAGAATTCAACCAAAGTTATTATCAGCCTTTTAAAGTATTTGTAAAAGAAGGAATAAACAAAGTGAAGTCAGACAGCGTTACAACTCAAAATGTTGTAGGCTATATAGAAGGATCAGATGATAAACTTAAAAATGAATTTATCGTAATAGGCGCGCATTACGATCATTGGGGATGGGGAGGTTCAGGCTCTAGCAGTAAAAAAAAGGAAGCAGTAGAAATTCATAACGGAGCAGATGACAACGCTTCTGGTGTTGCAGCTTTGCTTTCTATTTTAGAAGAAGTATCTAAATCCTCAGTAAAACCAAAAAGGAGTATTATTTTTATTTCATTCAGCGGTGAAGAAGAAGGTTTGGTAGGCTCTAAATATTTTGTGAGTCATTTGCCTGTCGAAAAAAGCGCTGTAAAAGTTATGCTTAATATGGATATGGTAGGAAGATTGAATACTGAAAAACAACTTTATATGGGAGGAGCCGGAACCTTCCCAAATGGTGTTGAATTGATGAAGAAATTACAAGAAAACAGCGGATTAAACCCTGTTATACATGCGGGAGATGTAGGAGGATCTGACCATGTTTCCTTTTACAAATCTTCTGTATCCGCAGTCGGTTTTCATACGGGCGGACATCCGCAATATCATACTCCAGAAGATGATATCGATTTAATTAATATTGATGGAGGCGCATTGGTCGTAAAGTATATTTACAATGCTTTGGTACAAATTGCAAATTATCAGGAATCACTTTATTTTATAAAACAAGATTAAAAATAAAGAATCCTTTTGGACTTATATTTAAATAAAAAAAGCCTTTCAAGATTAGTGATTTTGAAGGCTTTTTTGTTTTTATAGGTTCACTATGTAATCCTGATTAGCACTATTCGCTTGTCTTAAAAAGCTTCTTTCTTTTATACTTAAATAAGTATTTCGGATAAAAAAAAGCAATCTTCTTTTTTTACATTAAAAATAATAACAAATAAATAGTAAAACAGAGCATTCGCATTATTATCTGGAATAAATAAAAATAATTTGGTTTGTTTTAACACAACGTATAAATTTGCGCTATTCAAAATAATTCTAAATAACATGAAAGTAAAAATATTGCTTCCGCTTTTGAGCAGCTGTTTAATGTTGCTGACTGCTGTAAGTTCGTTTGCGCAAACTGGTACCATAAAAGGTACAGTATCGTTGTCTAATGATGAAATTGCAGATAATGTTTCAATAACTCTTAAAGGAACCCACATCGGAACTGTTACTGATGCTCAGGGAAACTATGAGATAAAAAATGTAAAACCAGGTAATTACACATTAAAAGCTTCTGTAGTAGGATTTTCTGCTAAAGAAAAAAGCATTACAATTACATCTGGAGCTGAAATTGTAGAAAACTTTGCATTAATCACAACATCTGAAACACTTACAGAAGTATTTGTAAAAGGTAATGCAAACAAGTACACTAAATCAGAAAGCGAATACGTTTCTAGAATGTCAGTTAAAAACATTGAAAACTCGCAAGTATATAATGTTGTGACTAAAGAATTGATGAAAGACCAATTGGTTACAAACCAAGACGAAGCGTTGAAAAACGTTCCAGGTTTATACCAATTATGGGGAGCTACGAATCGTGCAGGTGATGGAGGTTCTTGGTATTCACTACGTGGATTCACTACTCAGAGTTTAGTAAGAAATGGTCTTGCAGGAAAAGTAAACAGCAATTCAGATGCTGCAAATCTTGAGCGAATTGAAGTTATCAAAGGACCATCTGCTACATTATTCGGAAATGTACTTTCATCTTACGGAGGATTAATCAACCGTGTGACTAAAAAGCCTTACGAAAATTTTGGTGGAGAAATCTCATATCAAAATGGAAGCTACGGATTTAGCCGTTTAACAGCTGATATCAATACTCCTATAAACGAAGATCATACTGCATTGTTCAGATTAAATGGATCTTATAGCAGTGCTAATACTTTTCAGGATTACGGTTCGTCAAAAAGTTACTTTTTCGCACCTTCTTTCTCTTATGAAATAAACGATAAACTAACAGTATCTATAGATGCTGAAATAGGAAGTCAGGATAATTCAGGTATGTCATTAATCTATCTTCCTTTT
The DNA here is from genome assembly GCF_000708595.2 of Flavobacterium sp. KJJ. Taxonomy (GTDB): domain Bacteria; phylum Bacteroidota; class Bacteroidia; order Flavobacteriales; family Flavobacteriaceae; genus Flavobacterium. The sequence goes on from NZ_JARP01000006.1 coordinate 235,360, forward strand.
GGAGTATCGATTGCTGATTTAGGAGTAAGTAATGCTAAAGATCTTAACATCAATTTCAAAAGATCATTCTTAGGAAATGAATTTATTACCAATACTAAAACATTCAATGTTTTTGCACAGGCTAATTATAAAATCTCTGACGAATGGACTTCTCAATCTGTATTCAGCAGCAGTTCTAATAAAGCAGTAGGTCCGCAAACATGGTTTTACCTTTTGCCAAACGAACAGTTATCAAGAAATGCTTGGGATGCAAACGGTAGAGATAATGCTATAGAATTTCAACAAAACTTCAATGGTGATTTCAATATCGGATCAATGAGAAACCGCTTTTTAGCAGGTATTGATTTATACAACGGTACAAATAAATTAGGATACCAAAGTTTGCCAAATTTTGCTGCATACGATGTAGTGAATTATAATGGAACGGCAGCAAATTATTATGATTTTAACCCAACCAATGTAAAAGATGCAATGGCTGGAAATGGTAATGCTCCTTATACTACAAACAGCGATATATCTACATATAGTGCTTACGTTGCAGATGCAATTAATATTACAGAAAGATTATTAGTTTCAGCAGCGGTACGTTTCGACCATTTTGAAAATCAAGGATCATTTGATGCTGCTGCAAATACTAAAGCTGATAACTTTTCTCAAAATGCATTCTCACCAAAATTTGGTGCAGTTTTTCAAATCTTAAAAGATCAATTATCTGTATTTGGTAACTACCAAAATAGTTTTACCAACAAAGGATTTTTAAACGCTAACGTTGGAGGTGCACTTCAATTAGTACAATTTGATCCGGAAAGAGCGAATCAGTTTGAAGGAGGAGTGAAATTAAATGCTTTCCAAAACAAATTAAGCGCTACAATCAGTTACTATGACATCAAAGTAAAAGATATCGTAACAGCTGACCCAAATTTACCAAATGCAAGTATTCAGAACGGTACACAATTCAGTAAAGGTTTTGAAGTAGAAGTTACTGCTAACCCTATTCCTGGATTAAATCTTCTGGTTGGTTTCTCTAAAAATGACTCAGACTTAAACGGAAAAAGACCTGTAACTGCCGGACCAGAGACTTTGATTAATTACTGGTTTAGCTACAACCTGCAAGAAACTAAACTTAAAGGATTAGGTTTAGGATTTGGAGGAAACTACGGAGATGCTACAAATATTTACGATAACGGACCAGGCGAAACTTTTGCACTTCCATCGTATTCTGTAATAAATGCTGCATTGTACTATGATCAGCCTAAATACAGAGTAGCATTAAAAGTAAATAACCTTACAGATGAATTATACTTTAACGGTTATACTACAATCAACGTTCAGGCTCCACGTACCATTATGGGAAGCGTAACGTTTAAATTCTAATTGAATTAACCCATATAATGATAGGAAAAAGCCCGAACATCTGTTCGGGCTTTTTCATAGTTGAAAAAGGAAATCAAACGTAACCTTTTTGTGATTTTTACAATGCAATATTTTGATATAGTGAGTTTTAACTTTTTTTATTAAATTTGGAGTGATAATTTCTAGCAATGCCTGTTATGGAAAAATTAAAACGCCCGGTTTATCTCAAAGCCGGTACTGATGATTTTTTTAAAAAGATGCGCACAGAAGTGAACGAAACTATTTTACAAAACTCATCCTTGTACCTTTTTAATATTATTAAATCTTTGGGACTTTTAGTTCTCTTCTTTCTATTTTATAGCTGTATTTTAATTTTCGGAAACAGTACTCCCTTGCTATTTCTATTTTATATTTTGTGCGGTATCAACATGATTGTGTTGTTTATAAATGCATTTCATGATGCAGCACATGGAGCATTGTTTAAAAAATCAAAACACAACGAATGGTTTATGTATGTTTTAGAACTTTTTGGCGGTAATCATTGGCTTTGGACGCGACGGCATATCAATCTTCATCATGCTTATCCTAACGTTCCAGATTGGGATGTTGACATCAAGCAAAGTGATATAATCAGGATTTTTCCAAATAGTCCTTTGTTTAAGTATCATAAGTATCAGCATATTTATATGTGGCTAATTTATCCTTTTTATAGCCTGAATTGGATTTACATCAGAGATTTTAAAGATTTTTTCGGGAAGAAGGACAATTACGTCAAAAAAGTGGTAGAGGCTATTCCAACTCGTGAAGTGTATACTTTATTTATCGCAAAAGCAATCAATCTTTTTTATTTGCTGTTGCTGCCAATGTTATTATTGAGTCAGCCATGGTATATTGTTTTAGTGGCTTGGTTTGCCATGCATTTGTTTGGCAGTATGATTGGCGTCGTGGCACTTGTATCTACACATGTTGATGAAGATGCACACTTTCCAGTAACAGACGAAGACGGAAATCTTTCTGCGACTTGGGCAATGCATCAAATGATTGTTACAAAAGATTTCAGTACAAACAGCAAATTAGCTAACTTTTTATATGGCGGATTTACACATCATGTTGCACATCATCTTTTTCCGGGGGTTGGGCATACTTACTATCCTTATATAACACCGATTATAAGGCGTTATGCCGCAGAATATAATCTTCCATACACTTCATATCCTTTTTATCATGCCGTTCGTTCGCATTTCAGAATGCTCAAAAATAAAGGTATACATGAGAATATTATGATGATAGGAGAAATTTAATTATGAATTATGCTTACTAACAAGCCGAAACTAATACTTCATAATTTAAAACTTCTTCTCAATATTGGCGTTAATTTTTTTAGTGTTTAAATCTTGTAATAACGAATCTTTTAAAATAATTCTGAAATTATCTTCTGCAAAAACGGTTAATTTTGATTGACTGAATTTATAGACGTTGATTTTATTGTTTTTTGCGTCGATATAAAGATCGTATGAATACGTTGTGCAGTCGTGCTGTTTACAGCCGCCGGCATGCAAAATATCGCCTTCTTTGGTAAATGGAGTTTCTGTGTTCCAATATTTTACCATTTGATCATAATCTGTGCCTAAAAGTGTTTTTAATCGTGGTGTTATACTGCTATTGGTTAATAAATGCGTGCCGATAACACTTTTATCAACCAAACTTTTTAATGTGTCTGACGGATTAATTACAGCTGAATCTGTTTTTAAAGCATCGGTTTTTATTGAGGTGGAATCTGTCGTTGGGATACTTTTAATAGTTTCTTTTTTGCATGAAACAATTGCGAAGCAACTCAAGGCAACTATAAATAAATTCTTTGCTTTTTTCTCCATAATGTTTATTTTTTGAATTAAATAATTGATTTATAAAGTCTTAATGAGCTAATTTAACTAAAATATATTGGATCATTAGGGTAATTGAAAGTAAATTAATACTGGTTTTTATAATTTAATTTTTGTTTTTTTAAAGGGAAAACAGCTTTATTAAAGATGGAAATTGGGAACGAATTAATTTAAAATAGGAGTTTGCCTTTTTTTTGCTTAATTTCATTTTTCAAATAAACGCTTTATGACGAATTGCACTAAATCTTTAATTTTTATACTTTCTATGTTTTTTATTACTGCTTCGAACGCTCAAAATGAAGTGTATTCAAGACCAGTAAAACAAGAAATTGCAGATACAACTTTTGTTAATTTAAAAGACTTTAGCAGTGATTTTATTTATGATATGAAATATGCTACAGATGATAATTTTCTAAAAGCCAAAGTATATGATTGTGCCGAATGTTTTTTGCGTTTAAAAACAGTTCAAGCTTTAGTTGCAGCAAATAAAGAGTTTAAGAAAAAAGGTTTTAAGATAAAATTATACGATTGTTACCGACCGTTATCAATCCAGAAGAAAATGTGGGAGATCGTGTCGAATCCAGAATATGTGGCAGATCCAAAAAAAGGCTCCATCCACAATAGAGGAGGAGCCGTTGATATTTCTTTAGTTGATGTAAATGGAAAAGAAGTGGATATGGGAACTCCTTTTGATTTCTTCGGAATTCAAGCGAGTCATAATTATACAAAACTTTCAAATGAAGTAAAATCAAATAGAAAGTTTCTGAAGAAAATCATGATAAAAAATGGCTTCAATTCTTTTGATTCTGAATGGTGGCATTATAATTTAAAAGCAGGTTTAAAAGATAAAGTGGCCAATCAAAAATGGAAATGCGATTAATTATTCAACACAGCGAATATTATCCATGAAATAAGTATCTGGTTTATAAACTTTATTGTTCATTTCAGATGTTAATTCGCTTTTTATAATATAATCTTCAGTAGCAGTCAAATATTTAATTCGCATCATGGTAACGGGCGAATTTTTTAACTCTTCAAAATTATCTTTCATAAACATAAAAATCCCTGTATTGATGCGATTGTTAACATCTTTATCATGAATTAGCGTGCCACAGTTTTCTTGATCGATATGTATTAAAGTCACTACTTTTCCGTTTTGCAATTGCAAAAATACTCTTGAGTTTTTGTCGAAACAATTTGCTTTTATAAAGTCTTTGCTTTTTTGAATAAGCTGTAAATTTAAAGTTGGAAGACCATCAGTCTGCGCGAGAGCGAAGAAAACATAATTAGATGTTCCTCCAAAGTTTTTCTCGCTCACAAGGTATTCATTTGTAATTTTATAAGTACCAATTGAGTCAGTTACATTGGCACTGTATTCACATGGTTTTTGGGCAAATGCGGTAAAGGTTAATAGAAAAAAAGTTAGTGTAATTAGTTGTTTCATTTTTAAGTAATTTTTCTGCAAATTAAAACTATTTTGTTATCATTTTTATCTGTTGTAAAAAAACAATAAACATTTCCTCCATTTTTTATTTTCCACTTTTTTCGAATATTTTCTACCGTGTCCGGAAAATTTCTTGTTGTGATATTGGCTTGCGTATTAACGAGCTTATTTTTCATTTCATTTTTACTGTACGAAATTACTTTTTCAATCTCAAAACGTCGCCCCGGAAAATCAATCAATTCTGCTGAGGTGTATAAGTGCGAGTGTTTGTGAAGTTTATCTATTTTAAAAATAGTACTTACTTCATCAAAACCGCCAGATTTCATTATTGCTGAATTGGGTTCGTAAACATATTTTTGAGGCAGATTAAAAGAGGGAAATACAGTTTCATTTCCTAAAACAAATTCAAAAGTTTCTGTTTTGTCTTTTAAAATATTAGCTGTTTTAATTGTTATTTCACCAAAATAATGATTGTGAATCTCAAAAAGCAATTCTTTTACTTCATTTTCAAGGGCAATAATATGAATGTTTTTAACGAATTTTAATTCAGATAAACCAGCCGAAATATCCAATAAAGGCGCCGTTTTAATTAAAATTGAATCGGCTTTTTCGAAGTAAAAATCTAAAGAATCAGGAACATTTGGCAGACAATCTTTCAGCATAAAAACCTTGCCTTTCGCGTCATTTCTGCGAGAAGGATCAATGTAAATCCAATCCCATTTAAAACCTGATTCGGCTTCGTTTAAGACATTAGCAGAATCATCGGCATAACAAAAACAATTTTTAACATCTAACTGTTCAAAATTATGTTTTACAATTGCTGATAAATCGTCGTTGATTTCGCAATGCGCAACGACATTAAACTTTTTAGAAAAGTAATAATCATCAACTCCAAAACCGCCAGTCAGATCAATTAAAGTTTTACCAGAAATTAATGAAGCTTTATAAAAAGCTGTTTTTTCAGATGAGGTTTGTTCAACAGAAATCTTGCTCGGATAAAGTATATTTTCTGTTGAGAACCAAGTAGGTAATTTTTCTTTTGCTTTTGATTTGGCTTCAATCTGATTTAAAATCAAAATCCAGTCGACCTCAGGAAAAGGATTTTTCTGAAACGCTAATTTTGCAATCGGAGCACCAACATTTTGAGATATAAAATCTTGAATATTTTGGTGCAGAATAGAAGTGTTCAAAGCTAAATTCTTTCAGTTAATACAGATACAATTTTATTGTTAGGAAAAAATTCTTTTAAAATTACTTTGAGCATGGTATAAACTGGAATAGCGATAATCATTCCGACAATTCCAAAAGTAATACCGCTGATTAATGTAATCAAGAATATTTCTAACGGGTGCGAATTTACACTTTTTGATGAAATTATAGGCTGGCTGATATTATTATCAATTGCCTGAACAAGTAAAAATCCAATAAGTACATAAATTGTTTTAGGTAAAATCTCTGACTGAAAATCACTTCCAATCATACTGATCATCGTCAAGATTCCGGCTAATATTGTTCCGATAATTGGTCCGATGTATGGAATGATATTCAAAATGGCACATAAAAAAGCAATTACAAATGCATTTTGATTCCCAAAAATAAGCAGTACAATCAGATACAAAATAAAAACCACAGTTAATTGAAGCAATAATCCAATAAAATAGCGCGTCAGCAAATGATTTATTTTAGTAATCGAATTTATAATTTTATCCTCATTAGAATCCGGAAGAATTCTTCTGGCACTTGCTTTAAAAGCATCTTGGTCTTTAATAAAGAAAAAAGTTATGAAGAATACAGAAACTAAACCCATTCCCATATTGGCTAAAAAGTTTATTAAAGAATTGATAAAACCTGTAAAATAACCAATCCCAAATGCTGATGTAATTTTTGAATCTTTTAGCATTTTATTCAAATCGACATGCTGAATATTAAAATAAGCTTCAATACTTCGCTCTGTTTGCATAAACTGGTTTTGCAGGTTATTGGTATCTAATAGTGACAAATTATTGGCCTGCGAAATAATTAACGGAACAAACAAAAATATAAATCCAACTAGCAATAATATAAAAACGATCAACGTCGTGGCGGCAGCCAAAGAATTCCCGAATTTTAATTTATTTTTTAAAAATTGCACTAACGGATTGGCAATAAGGCATAGTATTAATGAAATACATACATACACAATTACAGTTTGTATTTCGTATAAAAAATATAAAATAGCTCCCACAACTAAGATGGTAGATAAAGCTCTTAAAATTCCGTTAGAAATAATTTTTGATGTGATCATATTTTGGTTTTAGACTATAAATATAGGAAAAAGCTTTTAAAATAGCGGGGTAAACAAAAAAAAGCGAGACCATTTAGATCTCGCTTTATAATTGATTTTATTTTTGTTTTTAGATTCCGAATCCAGCTCTTGGACCACCAGAAACAAATATTGCTGCCATTCTGCTTTTTTGTCCGTTTGAGAACATGTACATAGCATTATCGTCAACATAATCCATGTAGTTCATTGTCATTTCTACTGGAGTTCCAGAACAAGTACTATAATGTGGATAAGCCGGTACACCATAGTTTTCCTCGTTATGAGTTGGTGTATCTGCAACTAGATCGCTTCCGCAAGTTGCATCTCCCCAGATATGACGTAAATTCATCCAGTGACCAACTTCGTGAGTTGCAGTTCTTCCTAAATTAAATGGAGCATTAGCAGCACCAGATAATCCAAAATATCTAGAATCGATTACAACACCGTCAGTTGCAGATGCTCCTCCAGGAAATTGTGCATACCCTAAGATACCGCCGCCAATAGCGCAAGACCATAAGTTAAGTTTTGTTGTAGGAGAAGTTGGTGCAATACCACCTTGAGCCGTTTTTTTCATGGCGTCATTTGTTCCCCAAGAAGTTTTTGTTGTAGATTTTCTGATAACTTGATCTAAAACAAATGTAATTCCTACGTTGGCTTTTACACCAGCAAAAAGTGCAGGAACACTATTGAAATCAGAGTTTAATGCATTAAAATCTTTGTTTAAAACGTCAATTTGAGACTGGATTTGTGCATTCGAAATGTTTTGAGCAGTTGTTTTGTACAAAACATTAACTACTACCGGAATTTCAATTTTGCCATTTACCAAACGATTGGTTAAAATTTTGTTTGTTGTAAAGGCTTCAATTTCATTCATTCGAATAGCTAACATAGGATCAGCTTTTAATTGTGCTTCTAAAACTTGTTGTGAGGCGCATCCACGACGAGTTATTGCACTTGCTTCTGAACCGCTAGTTTCAGATTGATCATTTTGACATGCAAACAGTACTAAAGCAGCAACTGCGGAAATAAGAACTTTTTTCATAATAATTTGGGTTTTTTGTTATAAAAAATTTGATTTGGTTAACCAGATCGCAATTTTATAACAAAAACACTTTGTAGCCAAATTTTTATATCAAATTATTTGTGAGAATTTTACAACAGCCCGTACAGCTTGATTCCTACAAAAATTAACACAATTTTATTAAGATGTAAATTCGTACAAAGCTATACTTGCAGCTTGTACAACATTCATCGAACTGTTCTTTCCGAACATATTTATGTGTACAATTTGGTTTGAAATTTTCAAAAGTTCATCAGAAATTCCATCAATCTCACTTCCTATGATAAGAGCAATTTTTTGATGATCAGGAATTAAGACTTGTTTTAGCGGTTTGCTGTTGCTTGCAATTTCTAAAGAGATAATTTCAAATCTATTTTCTAGCAGATAATGTATCAGATCTGAAGTTTCTTCAATTATAGTATGCGGTACATGAAGATGCGTACTGCGTGAGGTTTTGTTTATTTTCCTTGGTGTCAGCGGAATATCTTTTCCTAAAAAAATAATATTTTCAACACCAAAAGCTTCACTAATTCTAAAAAGAGACCCGATATTCTGCTGAAAATAAATATGATCACAAACTAATGTAATCGGAAATGTTTTTCTTTCAAATTGATTTTCTTCGTGAGTAAGCTGCACTTTTTTAAAATTAGTTGGTAAAAATATAATTAATGATATTCGCACCCATTTTCAAGGCTTTGTCTCGAACATCCGCAGGATCATTATGTACTTCCGGATCTTCCCAGCCATCTCCTAAATCGCATTCGTACGTATATAAGAGAACCAATTTATTTTCGACGAAAATTCCAAAAGCCTGAGGGCGAGTTCCATCGTGTTCGTGAATTTTTGGCAATCCATTCGGAAAAGGAAATGGTTTTTGAAAAATAGGATGATTAGCAGGAATTTCAACTAAATCATTATTTGGGAATATCTTTTTAATTTCTTTTCGAATGTATTGATCCATTCCGTAATTGTCATCAATATGAAGAAAACCTCCCGCAGTAAGATAATTTCTTAGATTGGTAACGTCAGAATCGCTAAAAACAACATTTCCGTGTCCGGTCATATGTACAAACGGGTAGGAAAGCAAGTCCGGATTACTTGGTTCAACCGTTGAAGGTTTTGCTTTTATGCGCGTACTAATATTCGAATTGCAAAAACGGATTAAATTGGGCAAAGAAGTAGGATTTGCATACCAGTCACCGCCGCCGCTGTATTTCAGCAAAGCAATTTCTTGTGAGAAAGAAGGGATTGAAATCAATAAAAATAACAAGAATATTTTTTTCATAATTATATGTTTTGTCATTTCGACGAAGGAGAAATCACACTGGAAATTCCTCATGCTATATCGCCAATCTTTGTAGAGCTGCTAGTGTGATCTCTCGTTCCTCGAGATGACAAACTTGCCGCAATTGTATAGAGCTGTGATTTTAATTTGATGTTTCATTAAAAAATACAACACTATGACAAGCTACAACTGCCGCAGTTTCAGTTCGTAATCGCGTATTTCCTAAAGTCACAGGCTTAAAATTATTTTCTAAAGCCAGTGCGATTTCCTTTTCAGAAAAATCTCCCTCAGGACCAATAAGCAAAGTAACATTTTCGTTTGGTTTTAAAACTTCTTTTAGCGATTTTTTATCTGTTTCTTCGCAATGCGCGATCAATTGCAGTCCTTCATTTTTTTGTTTGACGAATTCTTTAAACGAAATTGCTTCATTCAATTTAGGAAGAAATGTTTCGTTCGACTGTTTCATCGCGGCTAAAATAATTTTCTCAAAACGTTCTAAGTTAATTACTTTACGCTCAGAACGATCACAGAAAATTGGTGTGATTTCTTGAATTCCAATTTCAGTTGCTTTTTCTAAAAACCACTCAAAACGATCGTTCATTTTAGTTGGTGCTACGGCTAAATGCAAACGAAATTTTGGTTCAGGAGATTTTGTTATCGAAAGCACTTCAACAATACATTTATTGTCAGATGCTAGCGTGATTTCGGTTTCAAACAACAATCCCAAACCATTTGTAACGTGCAGAATATCTGAATCTTTTTTGCGTAAAACCTTTATTATATGACGGCTTTCTTCTTTATCAAAAGAAAAAGTTTCAGTCGTTTCGTCAATATCTGGATTGTAAAATAATTGCATAATTAAAATTGAATTCGCGCTTTAGAAACAACTGAAGAAGTTTCAAAACGACTTGATAAATATTTTTGATAGCCTACAATTCCAATCATTGCAGCATTATCAGTTGTGTATTCGAATTTAGGGACAAAAGTTTTCCAGCCGTATTTGCCTTCGCTTTCTTTCAATCGAGTTCTAATTCCTGAATTTGCAGAAACGCCTCCGCCAATTGCAATTTGCTTAATTCCGGTTTCTTTGACGGCAAGTTTTAATTTATCCATCAAAATTTCTATGATTGTGTATTGAATAGAAGCACAAATATCATTTAGATTTTCTTCGATGAAATTTGGATTTTGAAGTTTGTTCTTTTGAATAAAATATAAAATAGCTGTCTTTAATCCAGAGAAACTAAAATCCAATCCGGGAACTTTTGGTTTTGTAAAAGCAAAAGCTTTCGGATTTCCCAATTTCGCATATTTGTCGATCAATGGACCGCCAGGATAGGGAAGTCCTAAAATTTTTGCGCTCTTGTCAAATGCTTCTCCAACAGCGTCATCCGTAGTTTCACCGATAATTTCCATATCAAAAAAACCATTTACTTTGACAATCTGTGTATGCCCGCCACTTATGGTTAGTGCTAAAAAAGGAAACTCAGGTTTGTCAAACCCTTCTTCATCAATAAAGTGTGCTAAAATATGCGCATGCATGTGATTTACAGCAATTAACGGAATTTTTAATGCTAGTGATAATGATTTGCTGAAAGAACTTCCTACCAATAAAGACCCCATTAAACCTGGCCCTTGAGTAAAAGCAATGGCGGTTAGCTGTTCTTTTTGTACATTTGCTTTGCGAAGTGCAGCATCGATTACCGGAACAATGTTTTGCTGATGTGCTCTCGAAGCTAATTCAGGAACTACACCACCATATTGGTTGTGAATTAACTGATTGGCTACAACATTTGAGAGTACTTTGTCGTTATGTAAAACCGCGGCAGCAGTATCATCGCAGGAACTTTCGATGGCAAGAATAAAAACCTCTGAATTTTGCATATAAAGGCACAAATTTTGAATTATATTTGACAAATCAAATTTTTAATTTTCTTTGATTGTAAAGGAGAAGCCAAAATTAAAGAATTTTTATCAAAACAGTCGATCTTTGTCTGTTCAAAATAAATTAAAAGAAAACTAAAATAAAAGCAGCTATCAAAAAAGTAAAGAAAATAGTATCCAGAACCCTAATTGGGTTAATCTTACTTTTGCTAGCAGTCGCTATCACATTGTCTTTGCCTTACGTTCAGACAAAAATTGCCCAATATGTTACTGAATCTCTAAATTCAGATTTTAAAACAGATATTCATGTTGATAAAGTTGCTGTAAATATTTTTGGAGGCGTAAAACTTAAAAAAGTTTTGATTTACGATCATCACAAAAAGGTTTTAATTTATTCTGATATTATTTCTACCGATATTTTAAGTATTAAAAGATTGCTTGATGGTGATTTAATATTTGGTGATCTTCGTTTAACAGGTTTGATTTTTAATCTAAAAACCTATAAAAACGAAAACGAGAATAATATCAATAAATTGATCCGATTATTTGATTCAGATAAGCCTTCTAAAACAAACAAACGCTTTTTGCTTACAGCTAGAAACGCTTATATTTCTCAAGGAAATTTTTCAGTTGTTGATGAAAATAAAATGACTCCTAGATTTCTGGATTTCAAAAAATTAAATGCTTACATCAGTGATTTTAAACTAGAAGGACCGAATGTTACAACAACAATTCACCGTTTTTCTTTTTTAGACCACCGTGGTTTGTATGTTTCTAATTTCGCTGGAAAATTAACGTATACCAAAAAACAGATAAAAGTTGAAAATTTAGCGATCAAAACCAAAAGATCTTCAATATATGGAGAGGCTGTTTTAAATTATAAAGTAGAAGATTTTCTTCATTTTACAGATAAAGTAAAATTTAATGTTGCATTAGATTCTGCTTCAATTGCCTCAAATGACATTCGATATTTTTATGACGGATTAGGAAAAAACCAGCATTTTAAAATCAAAACTAAACTAAGAGGGACGCTTAATAATCTTAATTTGAGAGAGCTTAGGCTAAGCGATACAAACGGTTCTCGAATTGTTGGAAACATTAATTTCAAGAATCTTTTAGGAGATAAAACCCAAAAGTTTTCTATGGAAGGAAAATTCGACAGGTTGATTTCAAGTTATGATAATTTAGTTGTTTTATTGCCAAATGTTTTAGGTAAAAAATTACCGAAAGAACTTAAAAGAGTCGGGAAATTTAATATTGTCGGAAAAGCAAAAGTCTCTACGACTGATCTTGAAGCCGATTTTAAAATGGTTACTGATTTAGGAAACGGTCAGGCAGATATTCATATGAATAATATGGATTTTATTGATAAAGCATCATATTCGGGTAATATAATCCTAGAAAATTTTGATGTGGGAGCTTTGTTAGCGAGAAAAGATATTGGCAAAACCACTTTAAATTTAGATGTTGACGGAGTCGGGTTTACTGAAAAGTATTTGAATACAATTATTAAAGGTGATATTGCAAAATTAGATTACAATAAGTACACTTATAATAATATAACAGTAAATGGTAATTTTAAATTGCCTTATTATAAAGGAGAGATTTCTGTAAACGATCCCAACCTAAGCTTAACTTTTGATGGTTTAGTTGATTTGAGCAAACGCGAAAGCAGGTACGATTTTCATATTAATGTTGAAAATGCAGATTTACGAAAACTTAAGTTTATAAACGATTCGATTTCTCATTTTAAAGGAGATGCCGTTGTTCAGGTAACGGGTAATTCTATCGAAAATCTTCGAGGAAATATTTATATAAAAGATGCTGAATATCAGAACCCAAAGTCAACTTATTCTTTTGATGAACTGCAGGTTACTTCAAATTTTGATGCCGATAGACTGCGAACAATAACGATTAATTCTACCGATGTTGTTAATGGTAAAATCGTTGGGAAATTCCGTTTTGATCAGCTAGATAAATTGGTAATGAATTCGGTTGGAAGTCTTTATACCAATTATAAACCTTATAAAGTTAAAAAAGGACAGTTCCTGCGTTTCAATTTTCATGTTTATGATAAAGTTGTAGAAATGCTTTATCCAGAAATCAATATCGATTCGTCGACTGTAGTGCGCGGTAAAATTGATTCTGATTTGCAAGAATTTAAATTCAGATTTAATTCTCAAAAAATAACGGCATCAAAAAATACATTTGATAATGTCCGAATCAATATCGATAATAAAAACCCGCTTTATAACGCTTTTGTCGAGTTAGACAGTATCAAAACGCCTTATTATAAGGTGCGTGATTTTAGTTTGATCAATGTAACATCAAAAGATACTTTGTTTGTTCGTTCAGAGTTTAAAGGCGGAGAAAAAGGTCAGGATTATTTTAATCTGGATTTGTATCATACCATCGATAAAAACAAAAATAATATTGTCGGGATTAAAAAATCTGAAATGAAATTTAAAGACTATTTATGGTATTTAAACGAAAATGCAGAAAAAGACAATCAGATTGTTTTTGATAAAAACTTTAAAAATTTTACTATTGATAATATAGTGTTATCACATGAAAATCAGAAAATTGATTTAAACGGAATTATAAAAGGAAGTGATTATAAAGATATTGTGCTGAATTTTGAAGATGTTGATATTAATAAAATCACGCCTTTAACATCGAAGTTTGTGTTTAATGGTAATATGAACGGAAATATCAATTACAAGCAAAATAAAAATGTTTATCAGCCCACGGCCTCGATTGTCATTGATCATCTTAATTTGAATAAAATAGAATTAGGAACGCTGAATTTTGATATTTCTGGTGATGAAACTTTTAAAAAGTTTACCATAAATTCATCAATACAGAATGGTTTTACAGAATCGTTTAGAGCAAACGGAACTTTTGCTGTCGAAAATAAAGAGACTTTTTTAGATCTGAATTTAAAACTCGAAGGATTTAATCTGGCGACTTTAGGAACTGTTGGAGGAGATGTTTTGTCAAACGTCAGAGGATCTGTTTCTGGAAATGCGGCTGTTGTTGGAAATCTAAAAAAACCTGAAATCAACGGACGATTGTATGTAGAAAAGGCAGGAATGACAATTCCGTACCTAAATACAGATTATGAATTAAGCGATCGAACCGTAATTGATTTGACAGATGAAAAGTTTTTATTCAGAAACAATCAATTGACTGATACAAAATACAATACCAAAGGATTATTGAATGGAAGTATAGAGCATCATAATTTTAGTGATTGGAAACTTGATTTAACCATAACATCTAAAAGGTTGCTGGCGCTGGATACTAAAGACAGTGATGATGCGGCTTATTTTGGTACAGCATTTATAAATGGAACAGCCAGTATAAAAGGGCCAACAGAAAGTTTATTTATAAAAGTGGATGCCAAATCTGAAAAAGGCACAGAAGTTAAGATACCTATTAATAATGTGCAAAGTGTTGGAGAAAGCAGTTGGATTCATTTTGTAACGCCAAAAGAAAAATACAATCTAGCGAATGGTATTGTCGAGAAAACCAGAAACTATAACGGTCTTGAACTAGAGTTTGATTTTGATATTACACCAGATGCCGAAGTAGAAGTAATTTTAGATCGAAACTCTGGACATGGTATGAAAGGAAAAGGATATGGATCGCTTTTGTTTAAAATTAATACACTCGGTAAATTTAATATGTGGGGAGATTTCCAGGCATATGAAGGAACTTATAATTTTAAATACGGCGGTTTAATTGATAAAAAATTCGCAGTCAAAAAAGGTGGATCTATTATTTGGGAAGGAAACCCGATGAAAGCACAGTTGAATTTAGAAGCAGTTTATCGAACTTCTGCCAATCCTGCTGTATTACTAGAGAACTCTTCTTTCAATAAAAAAGTGCCGGTTGAAGTAGTTATTGGTTTAAGAGGAGATTTAACAAGTCCGGAGCCTAATTTTGATATTCAGTTTCCTTCTGTGAGTAATGTTTTAAAATCAGAGATTCAATATAAATTAGACGATAAAGATGTCCGTCAGACTCAGGCTTTGTATTTGCTTTCAACTGGTTCGTTTATGAGTCCGGATGGTTTCAATCAAAGTGATTTGTCTGGAACTTTTGCAGAAACAGCAGCAAGTTTGCTGGGCGGTATCATAAAATCAGATAATGATAAATTTAATATTGATTTAAATTTTATTTCGGCAGACAAAAGAATTGGACAAGAAGCAGATGGTCAGTTTGTAGCAAATATTTCCTCTCAGATTAATGAAAAAATATCTATTAATGGAAAAGTCGGAGTTCCGGTAGGAGGTGTTAATGAATCAGCAATTGTTGGAGATATAGAAATATTGTACAGAGTGAATGAAGATGGATCAATGAACCTTCGTTTGTTTAATAAAGAAAATGATATCAATTATATAGGACAAGGAATTGGTTATACACAAGGAGTCGGTATTTCGTATGAAGTAGATTTTGATACTTTCAGCGAACTGGTGAATAAATTATTCAAAAGCCATAAACTTGAAAGAGCAATAAAAAATTCTTCTGATGATCCAGACTCTTATCTGAATCCTGATTTTATCAACTTTAATAATAAAAAAGAAGCTGAAAAAAATAATAAAAAGTCAGATAAAAAAGATGACGAAAAAAAGCCTCAGCCACAAAATAGCAATAATCAAGGATTGATTCCAGATAATGACGATTTTTAAGCTTTTGTTAAAAAAGCGTAATAAAAAAACCATTCGCCACAACGAATGGTTTTTTTATACTAATTTTAGATTTCCAAAACATTTTTGCGTAATGAAGTCAACCTCACATTTTTATAACACTTCATTTATGTATTGTTAATTTTAAGGATTTAATTAAAATAAGCACCTTTTATTATTTTAAATGAATTTTTTAGTATCGAAAAACTTATTAACGAAAACGTTTGAATTTAACATATTTTATTAATTTATTATAAACATAACCTAGAAAGTGGTGAATGTTTGCTAATTTTACACTTTAATACTTAAATAATGCCAAAAACAATAAAAAAAGTAGGTGTTCTAACCTCAGGAGGAGACTCGCCAGGAATGAATGCTGCAATACGATCAGTTGTTCGAACATGCGCTTATCATAACATAGAATGCATAGGAATTTATAGAGGGTATCAAGGAATGATCGAAGGAGATTTCAAAGAAATGGGCCCTCGAAGCGTAAATAATATTGTAAACAAAGGTGGAACGATCTTAAAATCGGCTCGTTCTGTTGAGTTTAGAACCCCAGAAGGTAGAAAAAAAGCGCACGAAAATCTTTTGAAAGCTGGAGTTGATGCTCTAGTAGTAATTGGAGGTGACGGAAGTTTTACCGGAGGATTGATTTTTAATTCAGAATATGATTTTCCAGTAATGGGAATTCCAGGTACAATTGATAATGATATTTTTGGTACAAGTCATACTTTAGGATATGATACAGCCTTAAATACTGTTGTAGATTGTATTGATAAAATTAGAGACACTGCAAGTTCACATAACCGTCTGTTCTTTGTAGAGGTTATGGGTAGAGATGCAGGTCATATTGCTCTTAATGCAGGTATTGGAGCTGGTGCAGAAGAAATCCTTATTCCTGAAGAAGATTTAGGTTTAGACAGATTGCTAGACTCTCTTCAAAAAAGTAAAGCTTCAGGAAAATCATCAAGTATAGTGGTTATTGCTGAAGGCGATAAAATTGGTAAAAACGTTTTCGAATTAAAAGATTATGTTGAAGCTAATTTGCCTGAGTACGACGTAAGAGTTTCTGTTTTAGGACACATGCAACGTGGTGGTTCTCCATCTTGTTTTGACCGTGTTTTAGCAAGCCGTTTAGGTGTAAAGGCAGTAGAATCTTTAATAGAAGGAAAATCTAATTACATGGTTGGTTTACAAGCTGATAAAGTGGCTTTAACACCACTTGAGCAGGCAATTAAAGGTAAATCTGAAATTGATAGAGAATTATTGAGAGTGTCTGATATCATGTCGACATAAAGATATAAAGTTAAAAGTTTAAAAAAGGAAAGAAGTTTATTGTGAGGAAATTAGACTTTAAATTAGTGTAATAAAAACAAAAGCAAAAATTAAGTAAAATGTCAAAAGTAAAATTAGGAATAAACGGATTTGGACGTATCGGAAGAATCGTTTTTAGAGAATCTTTCAATAGAGATAATGTAGAAGTAGTAGCAATCAACGATTTATTAGATGTAGATCACTTAGCTTACTTATTAAAATATGATTCAGTTCACGGTCGTTTCAACGGAACTGTAGAAGTAAAAGAAGGAAAACTTTACGTAAACGGAAGAAATATCCGTATTACTGCAGAAAGAAATCCAGCTGACTTAAAATGGAACGAAGTTGATGTTGATGTAGTTGCAGAATGTACTGGTATCTTCACAACTATCGAAACTGCAAATGAGCACATTAAAGGTGGTGCTAAAAAAGTAATTATTTCTGCTCCATCAGCAGATGCTCCAATGTTTGTAATGGGAGTAAATCACGAAACTGCAAAAGCTTCTGATTTAGTTGTTTCTAACGCTTCTTGTACTACAAACTGTTTAGCTCCTTTAGCTAAAGTTATTCACGATAACTTCGGAATTGAAGAAGCTTTAATGACAACTGTTCATGCTACAACTTCAACTCAAATGACAGCTGACGGACCTTCTAGAAAAGACTGGAGAGGTGGACGTGCTGCTTCAATTAACATTATTCCTTCTTCAACTGGAGCTGCAAAAGCGGTTGGAAAAGTAATTCCTTCTTTGAATGGAAAATTAACTGGAATGTCTTTCCGTGTTCCTACTGCTGACGTTTCTGTAGTTGATTTAACTGTAAAAGTTTCTAAAGAAACTTCATACGAAGAAATCTTAGCTGTTTTAAAAACTGCATCTGAAACTACAATGAAAGGTATTTTAGGATATACTGAAGATGCTGTTGTATCGCAAGATTTTATTTCTGACAAAAGAACTTCAATCGTTGATGCTACTGCAGGAATTGGTTTAAATTCAACTTTCTTCAAATTTGTATCTTGGTACGACAATGAGTACGGATACTCTAGTAAATTGATTGATTTATCTGTACACATTGCAGGTTTAAAATAATATTATATAATTTTACAAAATCCCGTTATTTCAAAGTAACGGGATTTTCTTATTTTGTTACGTCTTTAATTAATGTAAAAAATACACTTTTGATTAATTAAAGAAAAACTAATCCAAAAACTAAAGAAAATGAAATTAATAGTTGATAGTGGATCTACTAAAGCCGATTGGATTGCAATTGATGATAATGGAAAAGTATTATTCACCACACAAACTTTAGGATTAAATCCTGAAATTCTTGACGGTCCTGAAATTGTTTCAAGATTAAACGATCGTTTTGATATCCTTCAAAATAAAAAAAATGCTACCCATTTGTTCTTTTACGGAGCAGGTTGCGGAACGGAGAGAATGCAGACTTCTCTTTCTCAAATATTTCAAGAATATTTTAATAATGCAATAGTTGAAGTTCATGAAGATACTTATGCTGCTGTTTATGCAACAACTCCAAAAGGAGAAGAAGCAATCGTAAGTATTTTAGGAACAGGTTCTAACTGCAGCTATTTTGATGGCAAACTATTACATCAAAAAGTTCAGTCGCTGGGCTATATTGTTATGGATGACTGCAGTGGAAATGTTTTCGGAAAAGAATTAATCAGAAAATATTATTTCAATAAAATGCCTAAAGAATTAGCAGTTGAATTTGAAAAAGAATATAATTTAGATGCTGATTTTATCAAAAACAAATTATACAAAGAACCAAATCCAAACGCATATTTAGCGACTTTTGCTAAGTTCTTGATCAAACATAAAGATTCTGAATTTTGTAGAAAAATTATCTTCAAAGGGATGAAATCGTTCGTTAAAAACTACATTCACCAATTTGATAATTGTAAAGAAGTTCCAGTTCATTTTGTTGGTTCTATTGCTTTCTATTTAAAAGATGAATTACAAGAAACATTTAATAAATATGAACTAAAATTAGGTAATGTTTTAAGAAGACCGATTGATGGATTAATTGCATACCATGTTGCTAATCAATAGTTCTGGTTTTATGGAAATTGCTATTATTGCTCATGATGGTAAAAAAGCTGATTTAATTGATTTCTTAATTAAAAACGAGGCTGTTTTGCATCACGAAAAAATAAAGCTGATTGGTACAGGAACTACTGGAGGAAAAGCCGAAGCTGCAGGTTTTAAAACGCAAAGAATGCTTTCTGGACCTTTAGGAGGTGATGCACAAATTGCAGGAAGAGTTGCAGAAGGAATAACTCAAATGGTTTTCTTTTTTAAAGATCCTTTATCGAGTCATCCACACGAAGCTGATATCAATATGCTGATTCGTGTCTGTGATGTGCACAATGTGCCGCTGGCCACGAATGAAGCAACGGCACAATTATTATTAGATGCTATTGCACTGCAATTATAGAAATTTCAACATTTACATTTTTTGGCAAACATGCCACTTGAACCGTTTCACGAGCTGGAGCGGTTTTTTCGTTAAAATAAGATCCGTAAACCGTGTTTATTGCAGCAAAATTATTCATATCCATGATAAAAATAGTTGCTTTCACAACATTTTCAAACGTCATATCTGCAGCTTCTAGAATTGCTGCTATATTTTCCATAACTTGTTTTGTTTCGTCAAGAATATTTTCAGTAACAAGTTCTCCTGAAGCTGGGTTTATAGCAATTTGTCCAGAAGCATAAAGTGTATTTCCTGATAATACGGCTTGATTGTAAGGACCGATTGGAGCGGGAGCTTTTTCAGTAAAGATGATTTTTTTCATATGAATTATTTTTATTCGAAAGTAATTTATCGATTAGAGGTACTTCGTTTATTCCATTTAATGTCGCTTAAGACACCAGATTTAATTCCGATAAAGAAATTCCAGTTTGAATTTGGTCCAAGAGGCGTCCAGTTAAAAGCCATTCTCCAGCTTAATAAATCCCTCTCAAAACGGAATTGTGTAAAAGTAACTCCCTTTTGCACAAAGTCATAACCAGTAGAAACACCGCCTTTCCATTTCGGTGTAATGTCCATATTGGCTGAAATCATGATAGAGTTATTACTAATTTTATTTTCTCTGTTTACATTGCTGTATGTTAGTGAATAAGCCAATGTCATGTCCCAAGGCAATTTAGAGTTGAAAAATTCGGTTATAACATCTTCTCCTTTGTCTTCCTTGTCATTTGCAAACTGACTATTTCGACTGTCATTTAAATCAGTATTAGTTCCGAATAAATCATCTTTACGACCTCCATTCCGTTCGCTTTGCTTATTTTCTTCCTTTTGTCCTTTATTCGAAAAGCTATAATTTAGAGTAAGGTTTGCGCTTGTCATTCTAAATAGACTTCCACCGTTGTCGATGTTGAATTTATCTATTTTTGCCCCAGAATTGTCAATAGCGTAAGGATCTAATACTGCTCCAAAATTGACATTCATTTTGTTGTCAAAAAATTGTGTCCCACCACTTACCAGCAAAGGCTGCCAAGCTAGAGTTTGCTTTCCGTCAGCATCAAAGTTATAACTCGTACTGAAGTTCAGGTTGTTTAACAGCATTATTTTTTTGGGTTCTGTCTTTGTGCTGTCGCTGTCTCTTACTTTAGCTTCAAAAGTATTGCTCAGAGCAAAACCTACTATATTAGAATTTGCTTTGCCTGGAGCGCCAAAAACACCGCCCTCAAAGCGAGTATACTCCGTTGTAATTCGGCCAGAAGCATCTACAGCATAAGTGTTATAGTATTTTTCAAAGCTCGGTGTGTAAGCGTATGTAATAGAAGGACGCATGACATGACGAATCGATTGAATTTTTTTGTCTTCACCAAAATTAAAAGTACCGTAAATTGTAGTTCCTAAATTTGTGCTGAAATTGTATGTTCTAAAGGCATCAAAACCATTTACAGTTGTAGTAACAACTTGGCTTTGATTTGCGTCGTAATTTTTATTAATGGTTTTGGTTACCCAAGTTTCTTGATAATTAGTTGAAGCTCCGGCACTGAAATACTTGAATATTTTAAAGTTGGTACTTATCGGAATAGTATGTTGCATACCAATTTGTGCGTCTTTAAACATTTGTGGCTTAAAGAATAAAGAATCGGTTGTTACAAAGCTGTTTTTTCCGCTTAAGTTATATTGTAAATTGATGTTTTTAATAAATCCTTTTTTTACGCCATCTTTTCCAACAAATGGATACACACGGTCTATACTTGCCTGAAGTGATGGCAAAGTCATGTTTATTACTTCTGTTTGTGTATTTTGTGAATGCGTTGCTGTTAATGATATACGAGCCTGCGGAATTGTATTAAAGGTTTTATTGTAAGAGATAGATGAACTTAAAGTATTATTCAAATTAGACCCTACATTGGCCTGATTAATAGATTGTTTGAAGTATTTACTGCTACCCATGTTTACAGAGGCAGAAAATGTCGAATTTGGGTTCGATTTAGTATCTTTTGAGTGCGACCACTGAATGTTGTAAATGCTTTGTTTTGAATAGTCTGGATAACCTCTCTCGCTGCTGATCAAGTTTTCAAAACGTACGTTGATATTTCCTCTGTATTTATATCTTGTAGCGTATGCAGACTCAAATCGCATGGCGTAACTTCCATTTGTGTAATAATCGCCTAAAACGGTAAGGTCATAATTGTCGCTCAAGGCAAAATAATATCCTCCATTTTGTAAAGAGAAACCTCTTGTGTTTGAGTCGTTGTAGCTAGGGATAATTATTCCAGATATACTTTTTTCTTCACTCATTGGAAAATAAGCGAAGGGCAATGCAATAGGAGTAGGAACATCAGCAATAACCATATTGGTTAAACCTGTAACTACTTTTTTTCCGGGAATAAATTTTACCTTGTTGGTTTGAAAATAATATTCCGGATTGTCTACATCTGTTGAAGTAGTAAAACGCGCTCCTTTTAAAAAGTAAACAGAATCATTTTCTTTTTTAGTAACTGCAGCTTTTATTTTAAATTCTCCTTGTTCGGTTCTTGAATTATAAATTAAAGCTTTTTTTGTTTTAAAATTAAATCGGATTGAGTCAGGCTGTACTTCACTCGATCCTTGTTTGAAGTTTGGATATTGAGTTAAAACTCCTGCTGAATCTTTTATTCTTCCGGCATAGACTTCATCTTTTTCATAATCAAGTACAATTATGCCCGATTTTAATTCAACATCTTTATAATATAATTCAGCTTCGTTATAAAGTGTGATCAGCTTTTTCTTCTGATCAATCTTAGCATAATCTTTAGCTTTATATTTTACCTTTCCGTCAAGAAAAGTCTTTGTAGGCTTAATGCTGTCCACTTTCACAGTGTCAACTGTGGCGTTTTTTGTTTTATCTGTTTGTTTTACAGTTGGTAACGGCTTTTTTTTAGTTTTTATATCTTGCGAATATAATTTACCACATCCTAGTGTTAGGAAAAATGATAATAAAACGATATTAAATAAGTTTGTATGCAAAGGTTTAAATGCTATTTTTGTAAAAGTATGGCTTGTTTTTTGACATGTCAAACTTACATATAATTTTTTGTCAAAAATAATCAATTGTAAAAATTATAGCAGTTGCATTTTATTAAAATTAACTTTTAGATTTATGAACATATTTAACAAAACTAGGCTAATCTTTAGTTTTTTTCTAACGATAATTTCATTTTGTGCTTACAGTCAGGCAAATGTTTTTAAGGTAACACTTGATGCTGGACATGGTGATCATGACTTTGGAGCTGTTTACAGTGGTCGGATAGAAAAAAATATTGCTTTGGCCATTGTGCTGAAAGTTGGAAAAATTTTGGAAGCCAGCCCAAATGTTGATGTTATTTATACCCGAAAAACGGATGTTTTTATTGATTTGGTCGAAAGAGCCAATATTGCAAACAGAGCAAATTCTAATATTTTTGTCTCTATTCACTGTAATGCAAATAAAAATACTGCTGCAGACGGAACAGAAACTTATGTAATGGGTTTGAGTAAAGTCGCATCGAATCTTGAGGCTGCGAAAAAAGAGAACTCGGTTATTACGTTGGAGAAAGATTACAAGCGTAAATACGAAGGTTATGACCCGAATTCGCCAGAATCGATGATTGGAATGACTCTTATGCAGGAAGAATATTTAGATAATAGTATTTCACTAGCTGATAAAATTGAAGCTAACTTTGACAGATTAGGAAAAAAACTTCGTCAAGGCGGTGTAAAACAAGCTCCATTTATGGTGCTTCATAAAGCTTACATGCCTAGAGTTTTAGTTGAAACAGGTTTTGTTTCAAATCCTACAGAGGGAAATATTTTAAATTCAGAAGACGGACAAAACGATATTGCCAAAGCTATTGCTGAAGCGATATTAAGTTATAAAAGCGAGTATTTTGGTTCTGGAGTTCCAGAAATAGCAGATGCCCGCCCAGCAAGAGATACTTCGACTCCAAAAAAACCTAAGGCAGATCCTGTTGTATCTGCTAAAAATGCTCCAAAAGGAACTTTTTATAAAGTACAGCTTATCGCAAGTATAAAGAAAACACCGCTAGATCCTAAAAACTTTAAAGGATTGAAAAACGTTACAATGCTGTATGAAAACAATATTTATAAATATTTCTATCAGGAAACTTCAGATTATGAAGCAGCAAAAAAATATTTGCAAGAAGCTAAAAGTAAAGGGTATGGAGCGTCATTTTTGACAGCAACTAAAGATGGAGAAAAAATCAGTATTCAAGACGCGACTAAATAATAGCCACAAGTTCGAATATTTATATTAATTTTGTACAAACACTTAGAATTTTGAAACTAACAAGAGAAATTAAAACGGCTATTTTAGTCATCGCGTCAATTTTATTATTTATTTGGGGCTATAGTTTTTTAAAAGGCAGAGACCTTTTTACAAATTACAAAACATTATATGTTGAATATGATAATGTGGAGGATTTGGCAGCATCAGCACCTGTAACCATAAACGGACTTGTAGTTGGTAAAGTAAATAAGATTACAATTAATGAATTAACTGGTAAATTATTAGTTGAACTTCAGTTAAAAACTGATTTTCCAATTTCTAAAACTAGTACAGCATCGTTATATTCGCCAAGTTTAATTGGAGGAAAACAAATTAAAATTGTACCTAATCTTGCAGATAAAGATCCTGCAGTTGAAGGACAGGCGTTAGTTGGAAATGTTGAATTAGGGTTAACTGATTCCTTAGGAGGAAAGTTAGAACCTATCCAGCAAAAACTAGATAAAATGCTGGTTAATATTGATGTTTTGGTTAGTGGGCTAAACAATACTTTAGATAAGACTACACAAGAAAACCTAAAGAAAACAATTGCTGAACTGAGCCAGACTATGCAGCAGTTTCATAAAGCTTCTGGAAGCCTTAATAACATTTTGGATACCAATAAAGGCCAAATTAACAGCGCTGTTGCGAACTTGAATAAAATGTCAAGTAACTTTAACAAAATATCTGATTCCCTAAACAAAGCTGACTTAGGAAAAACAGTTCGTAATTTAAACCAGACTTTAGCGAAAGTTGATGGTCTTATGAGCAACTTAAATTCAGGAAAAGGTACTGCAGGAAAATTATTGACGGACGATGCTTTATATAAAAATTTAGCTAAAACTTCGAAAGAGCTTGAATTGCTGTTGCAGGATGTTCGTCTTTACCCAACTCGTTATGTAAATGTTTCTCTTTTTGGAAAGAAAAACAAACCTTATGTAGCACCGAAAGAAGATGCAAATTCAACTACTAAAAATTAATTAGAATGAGTTATTTAGATAATATTTTGTTCGCTATACTTCTTATAGTTGGTTTCGGTTTTTTTGCAACGAGCGTAAAAAAGATCATCCGAAACATTAACTTAGGTGTAGACATAAATCGAAAAGATAATTCTAAAGCACGTTGGAAAAACATGGCAATGATTGCTCTTGGGCAATCTAAAATGGTAAAACGTCCTGTAGCTGGAGTGTTGCATATCGTGGTTTACCTTGGTTTTATTATCATTAATATCGAATTATTAGAAATCATCATCGATGGGTTATTTGGTACACATAGAGTTTTTGCTTTTTTAGGAACAGCTTATGATGTACTGATTGGATCTTTTGAAATATTAGCACTTTTGGTTCTTGTAGCTGTTTCAGTTTTCTGGATCAGAAGAAACATCGTGAGATTGAAACGTTTTGTTAATCCAGATTTAAATGGATTTCCTAAAAGTGATGCCAATTACATCTTGTATTTTGAGATGGTTTTAATGACATTATTTTTATTGATGAATGCTTCTGACCTGCATTTGCAAAATGTTCCGGGAGGATTTTCTCATTTTCATAAAGCAGGAAGCTTTCCTGTAAGTCAATTTATTGCACCAATTTTTAACGGAATGTCGAATGAATTGGTGATGTTGCTTACGGAAGTATTCTGGTGGTTGCATATTGCAGGTATTCTAGTTTTTATGAACTATTTGTACTTTTCAAAACATTTGCACATTCTTTTAGCTTTCCCAAATACCTATTTTGCAGATTTAGAGCCTAAAGGAAAGTTTGACAATTTAGAGTCAGTTACAAAAGAAGTTAAGTTGATGATGGATCCAAATGCTGATCCGTTTGCAGCGGCTCCGGCTGATGAAAATGCTGTTCCAAGTAAATTTGGAGCAAGTGATGTGCAGGATTTAAACTGGGTTCAGTTATTAAATGCTTATACTTGTACGGAATGTGGACGCTGTACATCATCATGTCCAGCAAATCAAACGGGTAAAAAATTGTCTCCTCGTAAAATTATGATGGATACGAGAGACCGTCTGCAAGAAGTTGGAAAAAATATAGATGCTAATAAAGGTCTTTTTGTTCCAGACAATAAAACATTATTAAACGATTATATTACACCAGAAGAATTGTGGGCATGTACTTCTTGTAACGCTTGTGTAGAAGAATGTCCGGTAAATATCAGTCCGTTGTCTATTATTATGGATATGCGCCGCTATCTAGTAATGGAACAAAGTGCTGCTCCTATGTCATTGAATGCCATGATGACTAATATTGAAAACAATGGAGCGCCTTGGCAATACAATCAGCAGGACAGATTGAATTGGAAGAACGAGAATTAAAATAGTTAACAGGTTGTTTTTTAGTCCTTTAATTATTTATTAATAAAATAAAATTTCGGTTTTTAGTAAAGGTTATTTAGAGAGATTAACCAAATAGAATTTAGCCGATTAACAACAAAAAAAGATGTCAGAAAGTTTAGTAGTGCCTACAATGGCAGAAATGCTAGCCCAAGGAACACAGCCAGAAGTTTTATTTTGGGTTGGTTGCGCGGGAAGTTTTGATGATAGAGCAAAAAAAATTACAAAAGCATTTGTACGTATTTTAAACCGCACGAATGTATCATTTGCAGTACTAGGTACAGAAGAGAGTTGTACCGGAGATCCGGCAAAACGAGCTGGAAATGAATTTTTGTTTCAGATGCAGGCCATGATGAATATCGAGGTTTTAAATGCATACGAAGCAAAAAAAATCGTTACGGCTTGTCCGCATTGTTTTAATACTTTAAAAAATGAATATCCTGAGTTAGGAGGTCAATACGATGTAATTCATCATACAGAGTTTTTAAAATCTTTAATTGATGAAGGAAGACTAACTGTTGAAGGAGGACAATTTAAAGGTAAAAAAATCACTTTTCACGATCCTTGTTATTTAGGAAGAGCCAATAAGGTATACGAAGCTCCAAGAGATTTGATTCAAAAACTTGATGTTGAATTAGTCGAAATGAAACGTTCTAAAGCAAACGGCTTATGTTGTGGAGCAGGTGGAGCACAAATGTTTAAAGATGCTGAACCAGGAAACAAAGAAGTGAATGTTTTGCGTACAGAAGATGCTTTGGAAGTTCAGCCGGATATTATTGCAGCAGGCTGTCCGTTCTGTAATACAATGTTAACTGACGGTATTAAAAATAAAGAAAAAGAAGGTCAAGTTAAAGTAATGGATATTGCGGAGTTAATTGCTAAAGCACAAGATTTATAATTTAAAACACTACGATTGATTAAATGAAGAAGGCGCTTTTAATTATTGATATTCAAAATGATTATTTTGAAAATGGAAATATGCAACTTGTTAATTCAGAAGAAGCAAGTGAAAATGCTAAAATGATACTTGAAAAGTTTAGATCGGATAAATTACCGGTAATTCATGTACAACATATTGCTACTAGGCCAGATGCAACTTTTTTTATAAAGGGGACAAAAGGTGTTGAAATCCATGAAAATGTTAAGCCTGAGATTGGAGAGAAAATCATAGAGAAAGGATTTCCAAATAGCTTTAGAGAAACAGATCTTTTAAAATATTTACAAGAAGAGAATATTACAGAGCTGGTTATTCTTGGTATGATGACACATATGTGTATAGATGCTACTACTCGCGCAGCAAAAGATTTCGGATTTAATTGTACATTAATCGAAGACGCTTGTGCAACGAAAGATCTCGAAATAAATAACAGAAAAATAAAATCTAATGATGTTCAAATTGCATTTTTATCAGCATTAAACTATTTTTATGCGACGGTAATAAATACAAAGAACTACTTACAGGATAATTAAATCTAAAATTAAAAATGTATATACCTTTTGAAAATTTACCTGGTGAATCCAGAATCTGGATTTATCAATCGAACAGAAAATTTTCTGAGGAAGAATTTTCTGAAATTGAGACTGATTTAAAGTCTTTTGTAGAAAGCTGGGCAGCTCATGGAACTAGTTTAGAAGCTTCTTATTTATTGAAATATAACCGATTCATTATTTTGGCTGTAAATCAAGATGTGCAGGCAGCGACAGGTTGTTCGATCGATAGTTCAGTGGAATTTATTCAGAGTTTAGAGAAAAAATACAATGTCGATTTACTTGACAAAATGAATGTTACTTTTAAGCTAGGAGAGCATATTGCACACAAACCATTACTTGATTTCAAGAAAATGGTGAAAGACAAATCGGTATCTGAGAATACGATTGTTTTTAATAATTTGATAAACAATATTGAAGAATTTAACGAATCTTGGGAAGTTCCGGCGGCAGACAGCTGGCACAGTAGATTTTTCTAAAATATATTTATAATATTTGAAAGGCATAAAATTTAGATTTTGTGCCTTTTTTCTATTTTATTGGTTTGAAATTGTTTCAGGTTTAAGGTTTCAAGTTTTAAGTTTGTCATTCTAAAGAATTCAAAGAATCGCACATGTAGCTCGACAATGATCATCAGGTTATACTTTCTTTTGAAAACCAGAACTTCTAATGTAGCCCCGATGGGAGCGGTATCCTTTTTCTTGCTTCTTTAGCAAGGAAAAGATATAGCGGACAGCGGGACAAATCGCTCTTTTGAAAACTAATCTTCTGCTCCTGAAATCAGCTATTAGTTAGGAGTTATGTAAAAAAACTTTTAAGACCTTTGATGCGCTTAGGATAATAAACGGAATTTAAGTTCCTAAATCTAGAATTCTAATAATCTCCTAATCTGATTGATCTAAGATTTACAAAAATCTAACATTTTAAATGTCCGAATAAATGTGATTTTTGAGTACTTTCGTAGTATTAAATTTAATACATGAAAATAGCAATAGTTTGTTATCCGACTTTTGGTGGTAGTGGGGTTGTAGCCACAGAATTAGG
The DNA here is from genome assembly GCF_000708595.2 of Flavobacterium sp. KJJ. Lineage (GTDB taxonomy): Bacteria > Bacteroidota > Bacteroidia > Flavobacteriales > Flavobacteriaceae > Flavobacterium. The sequence goes on from NZ_JARP01000006.1 coordinate 264,227, forward strand.
CCTTGAATTAGCCAGACGCGGACACGAAATCCATTTTATTACCTACAGTCAGCCCGTTAGGCTGGCACTTTTAAATCCAAATGTTCATTATCACGAAGTAAACGTTCCTGAATATCCTCTTTTCCATTATCAGCCTTATGAGTTGGCTTTGTCAAGTAAATTGGTCGATATGGTGAAATTATATCAAATTGAAGTTCTTCATGTGCATTATGCAATTCCGCACGCTTATGCGGGTTATATGGCAAAGCAAATGCTTAAAAATGAAGGGATTAATCTTCCGATGATTACAACACTTCACGGAACTGATATTACGCTGGTAGGAAATCATCCTTTTTATAAACCCGCAGTAACATTCAGCATCAATAAATCAGATTATGTAACTTCGGTTTCACAGAGTTTGAAAGATGATACTTTGAAATTATTCAAAATTAAAAACAAAATAAGGGTAATTCCGAATTTTATTGAATTGGATAAAGTAAAAAAAGATCCTTTGGCACCTTGTCACCGTTATGTAATGGCGAAGGAAGACGAGCGCATCATTACGCATATCAGCAATTTTAGAAAAGTAAAACGTATTCCGGATATTATTAAGATTTTTTACAATATTCAGAAAGTTATGCCTGCTAAATTGATGATGGTAGGTGATGGCCCTGAAAAAGAAAAAGCAGAGATTTTATGTCAGGAATTGGGAATTTACGATAAAGTAATTTTCTTTGGAAATAGTAATGAAATTGATAAAATTTTACTTTTGACAGATTTGTTTTTGCTTCCTTCAGAAACAGAAAGTTTTGGTTTGGCAGCTTTAGAAGCAATGGCGTGCGGAGTTCCTGTGATTTCAAGTAATTCCGGTGGTTTGCCTGAAGTAAATTTCGATGGTTATTCAGGCTATTTAAGCAATGTTGGAAATGTTGAAGAAATGGCTGCAAATGCAGTAAAGATTTTAGAGGACGATACTGTTTTGAATCAATTTAAAGCAAATGCCTTAGAGGTTGCAAAGAAATTTGACATTATAAATATATTGCCTAAATATGAAGCTTTGTATCAAAGAGCAATAGATGATTATAAATATGAAAAACATTAATTTTAAATAAACGTAAATGAAAAAAGTAATTTCGGTTTTGACAGTTTTTGTTTTAATTTCTTGTGGAGCAAAAAAAACAACAGATTCAAAAGCATTGTATGAGGTTTTAACGGAACAATCTGATGGAGGAGGGAATATTAAGTTTTTTGAAATTTTGACAGAACCAAATGAGATCAAAATGCTGCAAAATGATCCGCTTTTAGCTGATAAAATGAAACAGGCCGATATTAATAATTCTAACTATGTTATTCTGAACATGGGTGAGAAGAACACCGGAGGTTATTCTATTGGAGTTGAGAAGGTAGAAGAAACAGAAAAAAATATTATTATTACAGTTAAGGAAAATGCTCCAGCTACAGATGCGATGGTAATGCAGGTGATTACTTACCCTTATACAGTTGTAAAGGTGCACTCTAAAAAAGAGATTATTATCAAATAATTATTAAGAAACACTTCGACTTCGCTCAATGTGAAAATGATGTTTTTTAAAGCAATTTCTTTTTTCTGAATAAAAAAAAATCCTGTCGTTTTGAGGCGACAGGATTTTCTTTACAATTATTTTTTACTTTTTATTTTAGAATTTGAATTTGATTCCTAAACCAACGTCAAATCCAAAGTTATCATCATCATAATATCCAGAACCAATTTCTGGTCTAGCATCTAATGACAATAAAATAGGCACTTCCTTAAATCCGTATTCAATACCTATATCTCCAGCAGCAAAAACATACGTTCCGCTATCGTTATATTTTACATTATTGTTATAGTAATCGTGATCCCAAGCAGCGATACCACCACCTACACCAGCGTACCAGTTGAATCCTCCATCGATGTTCCAAACCCATTGGTAAAGAGCAACACCTTTGATTGCATCTACATCACTGCTGTTTCTCCATCCTAAATCGAATTCAAGTCTGTTTTTTTGATTTAATCCTCTTTGGTAAGATACTTCTCCTCCAAAACCGTTATTGTCGCCTAAACGTAATCCTAATGCATTTTTAGCAATGTCTTGTGCTTGTGCCGTAAATGCAAGTCCGATTAGCATAATGGCAGATAGAATGATTTTTTTCATAAAAATGGTTATTAATTTTTTTCAAATGTATAATTACAGTCAAATACAGAACGTATAAAATTATTAGAAATTGTTATATAATTCACATTTTAATAGTGGTCAAGATATAACTAGAATTGAAGAAAGTCAATAACGGCGGTAAGTTTCTTAAAATGAAGAGTTTACTTTTTAATAATCATCGAAGCCAGCAATTCAGAAGTTAAATTGTCTTCCATTTCAAAAAGATTTTCTTCTTCAGTAAAATTGCTTTCAGCGTAAGAGAATAATTTCCAACGCTTTTTGTGGTATTCAAGAGCAGTTAGATTTTCTACCCAATCTCCTGAATTTAAGTATAATGTAGATCCGTGTTTATTTTCTTTGGTAATTATTTTAGGTTCATGAATATGTCCGCAAATTACATAATCATAATTTTTTTCGATAGCAAGATCTGTAGCAGTAGTTTCAAAATCCGAGATAAATTTAACGGCTTTTTTTACACTTGCTTTTATTTTCTTAGAAAAGGAGTAGGGTTCACGGCCAAGTTTTGCCAAGCACCAATTTGCAAATCGATTAGATAGAATTAAGTAATCGTAACCTAAACCGCCAAGTTTAGCAATCCATTTTGAATGCTGTACAGAAGCATCAAAAACATCTCCATGAAAAATCCAAGCTTTTTTATTGTCTAGTTCTAAGACTAATTTATCTACTAAAGAAAAATTGCCCATATTCATATCGCTGAATTTTCGAAGAATTTCATCGTGATTTCCAGTAATATAATACACTTTAGTACCTTTAGAAGCCATTCCGATTATTTTTTGAATGACTCTTAAATGCGCCTTTGGGAAGTAAGATTTTCGAAATTGCCAAGCATCAATTATATCACCATTTAAAACTAAAGTTTTTGGTTTAATGCTTGATAAATAGTTGTTTAGTTCTTTAGCATGGCTTCCATAAGTTCCCAAGTGGACATCAGAAAGAATAACCAATTCAACATTTCTTTTTTTCAATTTTTCAATTTTTGAAGTTTAGCAAATAAAAGAAACTTAGACAAGTTTTGCTTTATGAAAAGGTTACCAATTTGGCTCCAATTTTAATAAATTATGATTTTTAAGTTGCTTAACCTTTAGTTAATAATACCAATTTTAAATTTTTTAATTTAATTCATAAAACTTACATTTGCTCAAAACAAATTACAATGGCAGGAAATAGCTACGGCACACTATATAAAGTTACTACATTTGGAGAATCTCATGGCGAAGCTTTAGGCGGGATTATCGACGGTTGTCCATCAGGAATAGAACTTGATTTAGAGGCGATTGAGGTTGAGATGTCTCGAAGAAAACCAGGACAATCAGCTATCGTTACACAAAGAAAAGAACCAGATGCAGTTCAGTTTTTATCTGGTATTTTTGAAGGAAAAACTACTGGAACTCCAATTGGCTTTATTATTCCAAATACCAATCAAAAATCAGACGATTACTCTCATATAAAAGATAATTACAGACCTAGCCACGCAGATTACGTTTATGATCAAAAATACGGTTTTCGTGATTATCGCGGTGGAGGAAGAAGTTCTGCTCGTGAAACTGCAAGCAGAGTAGTAGCCGGTGCAATTGCAAAACAAATGCTGCCTGAAATTAAAATTAATGCATATGTTTCATCTGTTGGCCCAATTCACTTAGATACGCCTTATCAAGATTTAGATTTTTCTAAAATCGAAAGTAATCCAGTTCGTTGTCCTGATGAAAAATCAGCGGCAATTATGGAAGAATACATTCGTGATATCCGCAAGCAAGGTGATACTGTTGGAGGTGTTGTATCCTGTGTAATTCAAAATGTTCCGGTTGGTTTAGGCGAGCCAGTTTTTGATAAATTACACGCTGAATTAGGAAAAGCAATGCTATCTATAAACGCAGTAAAAGGTTTTGAATACGGAAGCGGTTTTTCAGGATCTGAAATGAAAGGAAGCGAACACAACGATTTATACAATCCTGACGGAACTACAAAAACAAATCTTTCTGGAGGAATTCAGGGTGGAATAAGCAACGGAATGGATATTTATTTTAGAGTGGCTTTTAAGCCCGTTGCTACTATCATGCAAACTCAGGATTCTCTAGATAATAAAGGAAATATTACACCAATGACGGGAAAAGGACGTCATGATCCTTGTGTAGTACCTCGCGCAGTACCAATTGTTGAAGCAATGGCTGCGATTGTTTTAGCTGATTTTTATTTGATCAATAAAACATATTAATAAAAGTTAAGGCAGTGAGGGTCTTAATATTTTAATTATAAATAAAAAAACAAATTAATGCAACAAGTTACAGAAACCAAAAAAAAATCATTTCTTTCAGGCTTAACAGGGCAAATCATTATAGCGATGGTTCTTGGAGGAACTTTAGGAATTATATTGCACAATTCGATTTCGCCTGAAGCAGCACAATCATTCAGCAATAAAATAAAAATGCTTGCCACCATTTTTATCCGTTTAGTGCAAATGATTATTTCACCTTTAGTATTTACCACCTTAGTTGTAGGAATTGCCAAACTTGGAGATATTAAAACAGTGGGAAGAATTGGAGGAAAAGCGCTTGGATGGTTTTTTACAGCTTCATTTATTTCCTTATTAATTGGACTGTTTTATGTAAATATTTTGCAACCTGGAGTGGGTTTGAAATTAGGACATGTTGATATGGCAGCAGCTTCAGAAGTTACTGCAAAAACAACATCATTGTCTTTTGAAAATTTTGTTGAGCATATTGTTCCTAAAAGTATTTTTGAAGCAATGGCAACTAATGAAATTTTGCAGATTGTAATTTTTTCTATCTTTTTTGGATTAGCAGCAGCTTCATTAGGAAGTACCGTTAAACCAGTTGTAAATGCTCTGGATAAAGCTTCGCATATCGTTTTAAAAATGGTTAATTATGTAATGAACTTTGCTCCAATTGGAGTTTTTGGTGCCATTGCAGGTGTATTTGCGATTAGAGATGCCGAAGAATTAGTGATTACATATTTTAAATTTTTCGGATCTTTTTTAATCGGAATAAGCACTTTGTGGGTCATTTTAATTGCAATTGGCTATATTTTCTTAAAAGGCAGAATGACCGAATTATTGCGTCGTATTATCGGACCGTTAGCAATTGCTTTTGGAACGACAAGCAGTGAAGCCGTTTTTCCTAAATTAACAGAAGAACTAGAACAATTTGGTGTAAAAGATAAAATTGTATCCTTTATGCTGCCGCTGGGATATTCGTTTAATCTGGACGGAAGTATGATGTATATGACATTTGCAAGTATTTTTATTGCTCAATTCTATGGGGTTCACTTGTCTTTGGGAACGCAAATGGCAATGCTTTTGGTTTTAATGCTTACCAGCAAAGGTATTGCAGGAGTGCCAAGAGCAAGTTTGGTAGTTGTAGCAGCGACGTGCGGTATGTTTGATATTCCGGTTGAAGGAATTGCCCTTATTTTGCCAATCGATCATTTTTGTGATATGTTTAGAAGTGCAACCAACGTTTTAGGAAATGCATTAGCAACTTCAGTTGTTGGACAATGGGAAGATAATAAAGGCCTAGAGCCAAATTTGGAAGAATAAAATTAGAAAATTTCCATTCGTTTTTATCACTTAAATAATGATAAAAAAGATAAACAATAATTAATGAAAAGTTGTATTTTATAGTGAAATAAAGCTTTTTTTTATTTTTAAGTGTATATTTGAGAAAATTAGCCGATTTATGCCCCGAATGCGGATTTTTTTTCTTTTCATACTGTTTCTGAATTGTTTTGCCAATTCAGCAAGCGCGCAATCTGAAACCATTTCAGATGCTAAAATAAACAAACTTGTTAAGCAGGCTTGGGAGGATTTTAAAGATTCTAATTTCGAAAAATCTTTAATTGCATCACGCGTGGCTTTGAACTACGCAACGGCTTCAAAAAACAATTATTTAATTTCAAAATCTTATAAAATTATCGCTGGCAATTATAATGAATTGTCAGAGTTTGATAAGGCGATTTTCTTCTACAATAAAAGTTTGTATTATGCTAATAAAACAAACAATGATTCTATAAAATACAGCCTCCATAATAATCTGGGAAATATATATTGTTTTGAAAAAAAACAGTTTGATAAGGGAATTTCATATTATAAAAAATCTATTGCTTACGGTTTAAAAATCAACGATATCAGCCAAGTGTATTTTACTAACGTAAATATTGCATGGGCTTATTTTGATGTTGGGAAATTTAAAGAGGGTTATCCTTATTTAAGGTTTGTTGGTGATAATATCAAAAAATACGGCGATGAATCTACTGAGATTGTAGTAAACATGCTTAACGGAATGTATGCCAGCTACACAAATAAAAATGACGAAGCAAATGCTTTTTTTATAAAAGCCATCGAAGTAGGTAAAACCAGTGAAGAAAAATCGGACTTGTCTTATGCGCATTTAGAATATTCAAAATTTTTAACCAAGATTAAAAAATACAAAGAAGCTTACGAAAATCTTATCATCTTCAATAAGATGACTGAAGATATTTACAATCAGGAAAAATTAAAAAAAGCCTCTATAGCTGGATTTAATCTGGAATTAGACGAATACAAAAGACAAATTGATAAAATTGAGAATGAAAAGATTTCTCAATACCAAAGTCTTAAAAAGTCTAGAATTATTGTTATTCTTTTTGTTCTTATTTCTTTTATTCTAATTTTCTTGATTATTACATTAATCAAGAATATCAGATTTAAGAAAAAACACAATTTAGAGCTCTTACAAGCAAAAGAAATAGCAGAAGAAGCCTCGTTGCTCAAAACACAATTTATTTCGACTATAAGCCATGAATTGCGTACGCCATTGTATGGAGTGGTCGGAATCACGAATATCCTTCTGGAAGAACATAAAGAATTATCTCGAAGCCAGCATTTAAGTTCTTTGAAATTTTCAGCAAGATATTTACTTTCACTTGTTAATGATATTTTACAGATTAATAAAATTGAGGAAAACAAAGTAGTTCTTGAAAATTTGACATTTAATATTTCAGATGAAATTACAATGATAAAAAACTCTCTTTCTTTTTTATCTCAAAAGAATAACAATGTAATCTCGGTTTATATTGATCCGGATATTCCGGAGTATTTGATAGGAGATAAACTGAGACTTGCTCAAATTTTAATGAATTTAGTCAGCAATGCTTTAAAATTCACGAAAAATGGTGAAGTTGAAATTAAAGTTAATCTACAGAAAATCGAGGGAAAATTATATTTCTTGGATTTTCTCATAAAAGATAATGGAGTTGGAATTGCAACTGTTGATCAAGGCAAAATTTTTGAAAAATTCGTTCAGGTAGGAAGAAAAGATGAAGATTATCAAGGAACTGGTTTAGGATTAAGTATTGTAAAACGATTATTAGGACTTTTTGGAAGTACAATTAGTTTAGAAAGTGATATAGGCGAAGGAACTGCTTTTTCGTTTATGATTTCTTTTGAGCACGATCCTCAGAAAACAAAAAGAATTATTGATGAAATTGAAGTAGACTTAACATCAAATGATGTGTATAAAATTTTAATTGTAGAAGACAATCGCATCAATCAATTGGTGACTAAAAAGATTATCGAAAAAAATAATTACGTTTGCAAAGTAGTTGATGACGGTCTAACTGCTCTAGAAATACTTGAAAAAGAAGAGTTTGACTTAATTTTAATGGATATTAATATGCCTATGATGAATGGGTTTGAAACCAGTAAAAGAATTCGCTTAAAGGAGATAAAAACACCTATTGTAGCTTTAACTGCATTTGATAAGGATGAAATTACTGATGAAGCGATTTCTTCAGGAATAAATGATATTATTGTTAAGCCATTCGAGCCGATAAAGCTTTTTAAAATTATGAACTACTTAATACTTGAAGCAAAAAACGCTGGTTAATACCAGCGTTTTTTGTTTTGCTTAGAAGCATTAGATTTTCTCGATTTGTGAGCGCCACCGCTTCGGTTTGAATTTTTAGGTTTTTCAGCCGTTGCTTCTGGACTTCCCTCGTGCCATTGATACGGATGATCTGTAATCGTTTTTACATCGACTTTTATCAATTTTTGAATATCTTTCCAATATGGATGTTCGTCTTTGCTGCAAAATGAAATTGCAATGCCGCCATTTCCTGCACGGCCCGTTCTGCCAATTCGGTGAACATAAGTTTCAGGAATATTTGGCAAATCAAAATTGATTACAAATGGCAATTGGTCAATATCAATTCCTCTCGCTGCGATATCTGTCGCGACAAGAACACCAACTTCTTTGTTTTTGAAAGCATCAAGAACACGTTGTCTCGCATTTTGCGACTTATCTCCGTGAATCGCTTCTGCCGGAATATCTTTTTTACGCAATGCTTTTACAACATTATCTGCGCCATGCTTAGTTCTTGAAAAAACCAACACGTTAGATAAATCTTCATTTTTTATTAAATGATATAATAAATTTCTTTTTTCTGTTTTCTCTACAAAATAAACGCGCTGTTCTACATTTTCTGCCGTTGATGAAACAGGAGAAACTTCTACTTTTGCTGGATCTTGCAGGAACATTTCTGCCAATTCACGTATCGCAATTGGCATTGTAGCTGAGAATAATAAAGTCTGACGATTTTTAGGAGTAAGTTTTACGATCTTTTTTACATCGTTTATAAAACCCATATCCAGCATCTGATCAGCTTCGTCTAAAACCAAAGTGTGCAAGTGATCTAAATCAAGAAAACCTTGTTTTTGTAAATCTAATAATCTTCCTGGAGTTGCAACCAAAATGTCAACACCGCTTTTTAAGGCATCAACTTGTGGATTTTGCGAAACGCCTCCAAAAATGGTTAGTTGCGTTAAGTTGGTGTATTTAGCATAAGTGTCAAAACTTTGCCCAATTTGTACTGCTAATTCACGTGTTGGAGTAACAATAAGGGCACGAATTACTTTGGCTTTTTTTGATGAGCCTACAATTCGGTGTAATTGATGTATGATTGGGATAGCAAATGCTGCTGTTTTTCCTGTACCAGTTTGTGCACAGCCAATTAAATCTCTTCCGGCCAAAACAATCGGGATAGATTGTTCTTGAATTGGAGTGGGATTAAGGTAGCCTTCTTCAAATACGGCTTTTTGTATACTTTTTGAAAGTGATAAATCTTCGAATAACATATCTTAGGTATTAAGAATTTAGTTTTAATTACTAAAATTCTGTGCAAAGATAGGTTTATTCGGCCAATCCTTTATTTGAATCTTCGTTTATTTGGCAAACAGGCTAATTTTCAAGAGTTAATCTTTTTATTTTGATTAAATTTTTTCGTTATTGGCTTTGATAAAATCAGTCACTAAATAACCTATTAATTTTCCAATTAAATTATTGTTTGGAGATTCAGCTAAATCTGGTGCACCTTCGCAGATATGTAAGTAAGCAGCATTTCTGTGCTGACCGAAAAACGATATAAACTGACGCAGTTCCTCTACAGAAAAACCGCTGATAGTCATGGCACTGCTTGCTATATTCGGTATTGCATCCAAATCGATTTCGATTCCAAAAGATTCCGTTTTTATAAATTCTAAAGCTGCAAACATTTCTTTATTAAAATCTTTTTCTTTACGAATATTTACGCTGTCGTAGGTGTTATAACGCACTCGGTCTTCTAATTTTTTGATAATGTCCAGAACACTTTTTGAAGTATAATTTTCGTGAAGTCCAAAAATGAAATATTTTTTAAGAAAACCTTCTTCATAAGCGTATGAAAAGCCATTTCCGCTATGACGGCCTTCAAGAATTCTAAAATCGGAATGGGCATCAAAATTAATAGCGTTTATTGGTTTTCCTTTGGCTAAAGCTGAACCTTTTATGTTGCCGTAAGCATTATTATGACCGCCGCCAATAATAATAGGCGTTTTTCCGGCTTTTATAATATTGAAAATAATGTGAGAAACTTCTTTGTCTATTTTTTCAACCAGTTGGCTCAATTTTGATCTGTCGTCGACGTCGTTGAAATCGAGATTTTCGACATCGCGCATTTCTTCATAAACATTAATTTGTCCTAAAACGATAATTTGGCTTCCTTTACAAAAACGGTTGTGCTGAATATTTGCAATACTTTTTATCGCACTTTCCCATGCCGATGCTGTTCCTGGCCTTCCGTAATTAGCGCGCACGCCAATATCTTCCGGAATACCCAAAAGAACATATTTGGCTTCGCTTTCTTTTAGAAAATCAATTTTGTCTGCTCCTTTTGGAATAACAATCATCTTTTCTCCAAACTTTATCTCGCCGCTTCGATGATTTGTGACTTTTGCTAAATCATTTATAGTAAAAGGAATTAATTTCTCCATAAAAAAAAAATATTGTCCAAAAATAATATAATTGTAACAACTTACGTTATTAGGATATATTAATTCTTAAATTTGTTTTTAAAGAAAATTATTAAATATGGAAAACCCAAAGAACAACAACTCAAGTCTAAAAGCGGTAATCGCAGTTTTAGCAGTCCTACTGATCGGTAGCTTAGTGTACATTTTTAAATTATCTTCTGATACAGAAGTAGTTAAAACTGAACTTACATCAACGATGACAGAAAAAGAATCTGTTATGAAAGATTTGCAAGAATTGAAAGCAACTTATGATGCGGCAATTGCTGAAAATACTTCAATGTCTGATGAATTAATTCAGGAAAGAGATAAAGTAGTCGCTCTAATGGATGATTTAAATAAATCAAAAGGAGATGTGTCTAAATACAGATCTCAAGTTCAGGCAATGCAAGGTAAAATGAAAACTTTAGTTGCTGAAAATGACGAATTGAAAAAACAAAATGGTGTTCTAACAGTTCAAAGAGACAGTACAATTGTAGTTTTAGGAGAATCTAAAAAATACAATGAAGTATTAGTTGGTCAAAATGAAGAATTGGCTAAAACAGTTGAAAAAGGTGCTAAATTATCAGTTTTAAATACTAAAACAATTGCTTACAAAGTAAAAGGTTCTGGTAAACAAGTAGAAACAGATAAAGCTAGCCGTGCAGATGTTTTGAAAGTAAGTTTTACAATTGCTGAAAACCAAATTGCTAAATCTGGAGACAAAACGTATTATGTACAAGTTATCGATGCTAAAAACAATGTTTTAGGAGACAAAAAAACTGAAACTTTTGGAGATAACACATTAACATATAGTTTTAAAACTACAGTTAAGTATGAAAATAAAACTGTAAATGTTTCTGAAGATTTACTTGGTAAAGATTTCGTAAAAGGAGCTTACTTTATAAATATTTTCGATAACGATGAATTAGTTTCTAAAACTAGTTTCAACTTAAGATAATGCGTCGAAGAGGACAATAATACCACTAAGATATTAAAGGTCTGTGATTTTTTCGCAGACCTTTTTTATTTGGAATAGTTTATGGATTTATTCGAGTATTTTTCCTTCAAGAAAAATGGTTTCAATCAAATTGCTTCCAAAAGCATAGGGAATTTGATAGTATGATGAAATAGGCTTTGTTAAGATAAGATTTGCCTTTTTTCCTTTTGTAATACTTCCATGAGTTTCTGAAAGTCCCATTGCATAGGCACCATTTATGGTTGCCGCATTTATGGCTTCTTCAGGTGTCATTTTCATTTTGATGCAGGCTGTTGCCACAACAAAATTCATATTTCCAGATGGAGTAGAGCCAGGGTTAAAATCTGTTGCCAATGCTAACGGAAGTCCTGCTTTTATCATTTCGCGTGCTGGAGTATACGGAATGCTTAAAAAATAAGAACAAGACGGCAATGCAACAGGCATTGTTTCTGTGCCTTTTAAAGCTTCAATGTCTTCTGGGTTCATTATTTCAAGATGATCTACAGAAAGGGCTTTAAATTTAATTCCTGCCTGAATTCCTCCAATAGAATTAAACTGGTTGACGTGAATTTTTGGCTTTAAACCGAATTGAATTCCAGCCTTCATAATTTTCTCCATTTCTTCAACAGAAAAATAACCGGTTTCACAGAAAACATCAATATAATCAGCTAAATTGTTTTTAGCGATTTCTGGCAACATTTTAGTTATAATTTCATCAATATAACCGGCTTTGTTTTCTTTGTAATGAAGAGGGAAAGCATGCGCTCCTAAAAATGTAGCCTTAATTGAAATTGGATAGTTTTCGGCTAGTTTTTTAATAACACGAAGCATTTTCAATTCGCCTTCAATTGTTAATCCGTAACCGGATTTTATTTCGACCGCTCCAGTTCCTAAATGCATGACTTCTTCCAATCGAAGTTTTGACTGCTCATATATTTCTTCTTCAGAAGTTTCATTGAGTTTTTTAGCCGAATTTAAAATACCGCCACCGCGATTTGCGATTTCTTCATAAGAAAGTCCGTTAATACGGTCCACAAATTCTTGTTCGCGATTTCCTGCGTAGACAATATGCGTGTGACTGTCGCACCAAGAAGGTAAAACAACGCGTCCGGTTGCGTCAATCACTTTATCTGATTTGATTTCTGGAAGATTTTCCATCGATCCAAAATCTTCAATTAAATCATCTTTTAAAATTAAAAAAGCGTTTTTAATAGTGGGAAGTACTGCCATTTCATCACCTGAAACTTTAGAAATTGAAGTTTCACGAACTTGAAGGAGTTCTTGTATGTTGGTAATTAATGTTGTCATTGCTGGTGTTGTATAAACACAAATTTCACAAATTATCACGCACTAATTCGTGAAATCTGTGAAATTCGTGTTATTAATTTTTATTTGAATTATTCTGAAACTGTTATTTCAAACATTTTACTCCAGTTTTTTCCGGTTACAAAAATGGTTTTATTTTTAGGATTATAAGCAATTCCGTTTAGAACATCATCTTTCGTAATGTCACTCATGAACTTGCGCAAACCTGACATATCTAGAATTCCTTCAACAGCACCAGAATTAGGATTTACAACTGCAATAGCATCTTTCAGCCAAACATTAGTATATATTTTTCCGTTAATCCACTCTAACTCATTAATGGCTTTAATTTTTGAAGCACCAGAATAAACGTTAATGTAATCTACCATTTTTTGAGTTGCAGGGTCCATTTTCCAGATTTTTTCTGTTTTATCTGTCTGATAAATGAATTTTCCGTCATTTGTCATTCCCCAGCCTTCAATATCTTTGTCGTAAGCAAAAGTTTTTTCTAGTTTTAAAGTATTTGCATTATAAATAAAACCTGTTTTTTCCTGCCAGGTTAATTGATATAATTTACCATTTATAAACGTAATTCCTTCTCCGAAATATTTTTTGTCAAGATCAATTTGTTTGAAAACTTTTCCGGTTTTATAATCGTATTTTCTTAGAAATGAAGTTCCGTTTTGTCCCGTACTTTCATATAAAGTGTCTTTGTAAAATTCTAACCCTTCAGTAAAAGATCCTTTATCATGAGGATAAGTATTTACCACCTTATATTTTAATAATTTAGGCTCAACGTCTGAAATTAGTTCAATTCGTTTGGTTGCATCAGATGAATCAGATCCAAAATAAACGGTAGCTTTCAAGTATTGATAACCTAATTTTTGATCTTTTAATTCAAATTTAAATTTTTCAGCACCTTTTGTGCTTCCTGCTTTTTTATCATTAATAAAGTAAACAATACTGTCAACTTCTTTCGAATTGGGATTTAAAATACCAATTGAAACTGCTTCTTTTTGTGAAAAATGAGCCGGAAATGCCGAATCATCAATAGTAAATAAAGAATTTTCACCTTTTTTTGTATCTCCACATCCAATTAATGTGATTCCTAATAAAATGACAGTTAGGAAGTTATATTTTTTCATAGTTAAAAATTTGAATAAGCCAATATACGACGATATTTTTATAGCAACAAAGCTCTTGCAAAAATATAAAAAGATTGTATATTTGCACCGGCAAGTCCTACACGACCAGCTCCTGCAGACTCCCCCAGGATGGGAACATAGCAAGGGTACGTGGTTGAGCGGTGCGATGTAGGTCGCTTGCCATTTTTTTTATTTTTTAGATTTAATACAAAAGTAGTCTTCCTTCGGGAGGATTTTTTTATTTTTGGACCTTTCGTAAGCTACAATTTATATGTGACAGGTTAGAAGTTTTTTACCTAAAACATCAAATTCTGCAGATACGGGATCACATTCAACCTATAACATTTAACATCTAAACTAACAAATGAGTAAAGTCGTTTTAATTACTGGAGGATCCTCAGGGATTGGAAAATCAATTGGAGAATTTTTACATAAAGGAGGTTTTGTGGTTTACGGAACCAGCAGAAATCCTGAAAAAGTATTGAATTCTCTTTTTCCGCTCGTGGCTTTAGATGTTCGCGATGCTGCGTCTATAAAGTCGGCTGTTGCAAAAATTATTGAAATTTCAGGACGATTAGATGTTGTTATCAATAACGCAGGAGTTGGAATAACGGGACCATTAGAAGAAATTCCGATGGAAGAAATCAAAAATAATTTTGAAACCAATTTTTTTGGACCAATCGAAGTCATGAAAACGGTTTTGCCTCAAATGCGCGAACAAAAATCAGGTTTGATTATTAATATTACTTCAATTGCCGCTTATATGGGACTGCCGTATAGAAGCGTTTATTCTGCTTCTAAAGGAGCTTTAGAATTAATTACTGAAGCTTTAAGAATGGAAGTCAAATCATTTGGAATTGAAATTACAAATGTAGCACCTGGTGATTTTGCAACTAATATTGCATCAGGACGTTATCACGCTCCAGTTATTAAAGGTTCAGCTTACGAAAAAGTTTATGGTGATACGCTTGCAACGATGAACGAACATGTTGATGCAGGAAGTAATCCAAACGAAATGGCAGAAGCTATTTTTAAAATCATGCAAGAAAAAAAACCGAAAGTGCATTATAAAGTTGGTGTTTTCATGCAGAAATTCTCTATTGTACTAAAACGTGCGCTACCGGACAAAATGTATGAGAAAATGTTAATGAATCATTATAAATTATAACCCTAAATATGAAATACTTTTTACTTTTTATCTCTCTTGCATTTTTTTCCTGCTCTCCAAAAATTAAAACTTCTGTTTCAGAAAAACATGAAAAATTAGAAGATACTTATAAAGTTATTGTTTTTAATTCGGCATCTGAACTGCCTTCAAATTTTAAGAAAATTGGCACTACTAAAATTGGAGATACTGGTTTTACGACCAATTGTGATTTTTATACAGTACTTGAAAAGGCGAAAATTGAAGCACGTAATATTGGAGCAAATGCATTATTAATTACAGAACATTTGTATCCACATGACTTAGGAAGTACTTGTCATCGAATAAATGCAGATTTATTGAGAATTGAAGACAGTGAATATAATAAATCTATAATTGCTAAAGATTCTGTTCTGTCAGTAAACAAATTTAATACCGCTTCAAATGAAGTAGTAAGCAACAATTTTGGTAATACTATTGCTTCAAAACCCTCAGGTTTTCTATTAGCTGCAAATATTGCGCAAAGTTTTAGAGTTGCTTCATCACCAGATGGGTTAAATTCTGAACAAAAAGAATATTTAAAAAAATTAAAATCGGGAGTGAGTTATGATATAAGTGCTTATTATCTTAAAGAAGGAAAAACTGGATTTGGTTTGAAATATAATGTTTATAAGTCATCTGGAACTATTGACAATCAAATCATTACTGCGGATGATGACACCGAATATAATGGAAGTTTTACTGATGATATAACTATTTCATTTATTGGACCTTCATTTATTATGACAGAAGATGAACGTGCTAGAGTTGGTGAAGCTAATTTAGAGTTAGCACTTGGATATCTTTCGTATCAAAACAAATCTACCGTCTTTGGCAGTCCAGTAAAAATAACAGGTTCTAATTTGGGTGTGATTGGTGGAATGGGATATCACTTTAGAATAACTCCTCATTTTTTAGTAGGGCCACAGGTTAATTTTGTTGGAGGAGTTTTGAAAAAATTAAAGTATAAATATGAAGATGGCAGCACAGAAACGATTAAACTTGGTGATGATGATTTTGAAAATTTATGGAGAATTGATTTAGCTATTAGTGCAAAATTTAGATTCTAAGTTGTAATTAATTGATTTGGAGCAAAATTTGAAATTATCCTACTGGAATAAAAATATCAAATTTTGCTCCTTCATTTAAAACTCCTTCTGCTTTAATAAATCCGTGGTGATTTTCTACAATTCTTTTTACTATTGTAAGTCCAATTCCGGTACTTTTTAAAGGTTTTGTATGCAATGCCTGAAAAAGACCAAATATTTTATCGCTGTATTCTGGATCAAAACCAATACCGTTGTCAGAAACGGTTAAATGAAAATATTTTACATCTGGAGAAAGTCTGTTGTATACTGATTGGGCATTTTCTATAATTTCAGATGTAACGGTAATGGTTAATTTTCTTTCTGGATGAGCGAATTTCAATGAATTTCCTATCAAATTATATAATAATTGCCTGAATTGAAATTCAATAACGGAAAGCTTTCCTAATTCATTAATTTTAAATATTACATTTTTGTTTTGTGACTCTTCTTTAAGGTCTTCAATAACATCATTAGCGATTATGTTTAAATCTTTCAATTCAAACTTTCTTTCGTCAAATTTTGTTTTAGAATAAGATAGAAGATCATTTATCAAATGCTGCATTCGAAATGCTGAAGTCTTAATTTTCTGAAATGCCATTTTGCTTTTTTCAGATAAGTTTTGAGTTTCGTCACGTTCGATAACATCAGTAAAGAGCTGAATTTTTCGTAAAGGTTCCTGAAGATCATGACTTGAAATATAGTTGAATGCTTCGAGTTCGCTATTCATTTTTTCAAGAGAAATGTTTTTTTCAATAAGCTTTTTTTCCGCGTCTGATTTTAATTTTTCTACTTCTTTCTTTTCACCTTGTGTTTTTTCAAGAAGACTAGTTTTTTCGTTTAAAACGATTTCATTTTCAGCTTCTTTTTCAATTGCTGTTAAATGAAAAGAAATAAGCTCAGCAAAAAGATTGAACATTTCACCTACTTTAAATTCTTTTAGTTGGTTTGGTTTTGGGTCAATAGCACATAATGTCCCAAAAAAACTTCCGTCTCTGCGTATTATCGGTACCGAAATATAACTCTGAAATTTGTATATTTCAGGTGTATGATGATCGTGGTATTGTGCATCCTCACTTACGTTGTCGATTATTATAGATTTTGGATTTTTTCTAATATCATCGCAAAGGGTTGTTTTTAACTCCAGCTCATCTCCTGTTTTTAAGCCAAATTGTAAATTATCAAGAACTGTACAGGTTATCCATCGCTCGTCTGTAACCCTTGCTACTGCAGCGAATCCCATTCCTGTAGTTTGGCAAATTACATTAAGTAAAGTAGGAACAATTGAAATGTTCTCAATATTTATAATATCTTTTTTGAAATTTTCTTCTAGCACTTTATTGGGGTAATAATATTTTTTAAAATTACGTTTTTTTTACCCATTTCAGGCAAACTATTTTTAGAGATTATTATAGGGCGTTATAATTATTTGTGAGATTTTAATATTTGGAAAATTATTAATTGTAATTTTGCTGCGAAATTTGCGTGAGGGATAGAGGAGTTATCCGTTTATGAAGTGAAACGGATTATAAAATATAGCTGATTCAAAAACTCAGGACGACTCTTGTGGTCACGCCCTAAATATCAACACAATTAAATAGATATAATTATGAAATTTTTTATTGACACAGCTAATTTAGCTCAGATTAAAGAAGCACAAGCTTTAGGCGTTTTAGATGGTGTAACAACAAATCCATCTTTGATGGCAAAAGAAGGAATCACAGGGAAAAACAACATCTTAAAGCATTATGTTGACATTTGCAATCTTGTTGAAGGCGATGTAAGTGCAGAAGTAAATGCGTTGGATTATGATGGAATGATCAAAGAAGGTGAAGAATTAGCTGAATTGCATGACCAAATCGTAGTAAAATTGCCTATGACAAAAGAAGGTGTAATGGCTGCAAAATATTTTTCTGATAAGGGAATTAAAACGAATGTAACTCTTGTGTTTTCTGCTGGGCAAGCTTTATTGGCTGCAAAAGCTGGAGCTACTTATGTTTCTCCTTTCATCGGACGTTTGGATGATATTTCGACAGATGGTTTAAATTTAATTGAAGAAATCAGATTGATTTACGATAACTACGGTTACGAAACTCAAATTTTAGCGGCTTCTGTACGTCACACAATGCACATTGTTAACTGTGCTAAAATTGGAGCTGATGTTATGACTGGACCACTTTCTGCAATTGCGGGATTATTAAAACACCCTTTAACTGATATTGGATTGGCACAATTTGTAGCTGATTTTGAAAAAGGTAACAAATAAATAAGCATTAAACATATTTTAAAGCGCTGTCTTTTCTTGTAAAAGCTGGCGCTTTTTTTATTATTTTTATTCATCAAATAAAGCTGCGTATGAAAAAAGTAATAGCAATGTTCGTGTTCTTAATGATTGGCTTGCAGGTAAATGCGCAAGCTAGAGTTTTAAAAGAAGTAAATGAAGCTGGAGATGTCGCCACTTTTGAATTGGATTGTACGGTTAAGTTTCAAACCCTCGCAAAAGGTTTGAGATATAATATTACAAGGCATGAGTTTAAAGGTCCAGAGATGAAAAATTCATACCGACTTTTGCTGGTTATGGATGGTTTTTATTCGAAAACATTAAATAACAGTATGACAATCTCAGCAGTTTTAAGTGATGGAAACATAATTGAAGCCAGAAAAATAATTGAAGATGATGGTTTTTTTGATGGAGCTTGTACATTGAAAATTAAAGACCCAAAAGCACTTCTAGTAGCTAATATTGTTAAGGTTATTGTTCATGCTGATAAAGATGTTGTTTATACTTTGTCCGAACAAAACAAGGCTGTTTTTAAGAAAAACTTGAATGCTGTTTTGACTGCAAAATAAAATTAAAAGTAAAAAATAAAAAAAATCCAAATTCCAATTGTTAAAATTGGAATTTGGATTTTTTATTTTTTCTAAGATTTTTTTAGTGACCTCCTGAAAGTTTTTTGTCGAAATTAATTCCTTGTTTTCGTAGAATACCGCTTACGCTCCAAGCATAAAATGCAAGGTAAGCAAAACATAAAATTCCAACAACATAACTAGCTTGGATACCAATGAATTCAGATACAAATCCTTGTAACCAGCTGATAACTCCACCACCCATAATCATCATGATAAGGAAGCTGCTGCCTTGACTGGTATTTTTTCCTAATCCGCTTACAGCTAATGTAAAGATACATGGCCAAAGTGTACTGCAGAATAAACCAACACTAGTGAAAGCGTAAACACTCACAATACCGCTTGTTGAAATTCCGATAGCTAAGGCAACGATTCCTAATGCAGAAAATATAAGCAACATTCTTGCAGGGTTTCCTTTGCTTGCAATATCAGCAGCAATTAAGACTAAAATGATTAATCCGTAAATGTAGAAAGGTGTTAAATCGTGTTTTGCAATTGCATTTACCGCTAAGAAAACTCCAAAAGCTAAGTAAGGTGCAACGAAACGTAATATTTGCTGTAAGCTTGCTTTATCAGTAAAAGCTTCGATAGCCCCTGTCCAACGGCCAATCATTAAACTCGCCCAATATAATGAGATGTATGGCGCAACGTCTTTTGTTAAAAAGCCTAATTTGCTTTCCATGTATGCAGGTAAATTACTTGCTGTAGAAACTTCAACACCAACATAAAGGAAAATAGCAATCATTCCCATTACTAATTGCGGGTATTGTAGTGCAGATTTTTTTGCAGTCGATCCGTCGTGAGCAATTTCTTCTTCTATTAATGCTGGTCTGTCTGGCAAAGAAGAGAATTTCAATAAAATTGCAACTAATAAAAATGCTAGTCCTAATATTAAATAAGGAATTTTTACACTTTCGATGCTTAAAGTTGAAGATCCTGTACTAGATCCAAAAATCGCAAAACTCACAATAAGCGGTCCAATAGTAGTTCCTAAATTGTTGATTCCTCCAGCTAAAGTTAAACGCTGAGATCCTGTTGTAATAGGTCCAAGTGCAATTGCCAAAGGATTAGCAACTGTTTGCTGTAATGAGAAGCCTAAGGCCACAATAAATAAACCTGACAACATTAAAGGAAACGATCCTGTATTTGCTGCAGGGTAAAATAATAAAGTTCCTAATGCAGAGATAAGCAAACCTAATGAAAGACCATTTTTATATCCTATTTTGTTAACTAAATCTTCTTTGATTACAGCAGAAATTCCCATATAAATTAAGGATCCTACCGTATAAGCGATATAAAAAGCTAATGAAACTAATTGACTTTCTCCCTGTGATAAATTAAAAGCTGTTTTAAAAACAGGAATTAAGATGTCATTACTTGCAGCAACAAAGCCCCAAAAGAAGAATACGATAACTAGGGGAATAAACTGTCCCCATTTGGTTTGTACATTTTCTGAACTCATAATTGTAATAAGGTTAATTTTTTAATTTTATTGTTTTTTGAAGACCGTAAATATATTTGTTAAGACTATCAAAAAAAAATAAAAAGGCACAAATAATGTTAAAATTAAACCAACAGCATCATTTTTTCAACAATGTGTTAATTTTTACCGAGTTAGAAAACGAAATATGGAATTGAATTTATTCTAGAATTTTGTTTTTTACTTCTTTGCTGTAGTTTCTCCCAATCGGAATAGTATAAGATTGTATTTGAATTCGGTTTCCTTCAATAGATTTGACCTTGTTTAAGGCAATCACGTATGATTTGTGAATACGCAGAAAACGATCCGCGGGCAATTCTTCAGATAAAGATGTCAGTGATTTGTGGGTAATATAGGTTTTGTCTGGAGTTACTACCTTAATATATTCTTTCATTCCTTCGACAAATAAAATTTCTTCAATATTAATTTTCATCATCTTTTTATCTACTTTAATAAAAATATGAGAATCGCCTTTTGTAGTTTCGACTTTAATATTGTTTTTTAAATTGTATTCGGTTGTGATTTTGTTAATGCATTTTATAAATCTTGGAAGCGGAATTGGTTTTACTAAATAATCTAAAACATCAAGATCGTAGCTTTCGGCAGCAAATTCTCTAAAAGCAGTTGTAATAATAACTTTGGTTTTGGTTTCGATCAAACTAATCAATTCAAATCCTGTCATCATTGGCATATTGATGTCTAAAAAGACAGCGTCAACAGGCGTGCTGTTTATAAAATCAAGCGCTTCTAAAGAGTTATTGAATGTAGCAATAACTTCAAAATCTGTAAAATTGGCAAAGTAATTTTGCAGCACTTTGATAGCTAATGGTTCATCATCAATCAATACGCATTTAATCTTCATTATTGATAGGTATTTGCAAACGGATTATGTAGTAGTTTAGTTTAGTCTTATTTTTTAGACTGAAATTATTCTTGTAAATTAATTTCAATCTCTTTTTGGTATTTGCTAATCCAATTCCTCCTTTTGGATTTAGATTTTGTGAAATTACAAAATTATTTAGGATTTCAAAATCTAACAATTTATTGTCGATAACTTTACAGTTGATTTTAATTTTTAAGTTTCTATTATTTAATCCGCCGTGTTTAAAAGCGTTTTCGACTAATGAAATAAAAATTAACGGAGGTACAACAATGTCTTCAATTTCAGATTCTAGGTTTATTGTGACTTCAACATTTTCAAAGCGAAGTTTCTCAATTTCAACATAATTTTGAATATAATCTATTTCTTTTATTAACGGAACAAACTTGGTTCCTTTTACATCATATAAAACATATTCCATCAATTTTGATAACTTAATAATCACGTCCGGAACCTTGTCTGAAGATTCTAGTGATAAAGCGTATAAATTATTTAAGGTATTGAAGAAAAAATGCGGCTGAATTTGATTCTCCAAATATTTCAATTTTATTTTGAATTGATTTTCTCTCAAAGATCTGTTTCTTTCGCGTTCTCTCAGCCATGTTAATGTCAGATAAACTGAAGATGCCATTGCTAAAACATACAATTCTCCAATACAAACAGCTACAATATGATTGATTTCGAAAGGATGGTATTCTCGATTGGCTTCGGGCCAAATATTTTCAGATATGATATAATAGGTGAGTGCAGTTTTGATCAGATAAATAGCAAACAGACTTAACAGAAGTGAAAAAGTATAAGTGATATATTTCTGTTTCAGTACATAACGAGGGACTAAAACAAATAGATTAAAATAAACTAGAGGAATGTGCAATGAAAACTCAACTAGATTTGATTTGAATGAATAAGGATAATCATTAAAGTAGGCTCCCCATCTCAAAAAGTTAAGAGTAAAATAACCGCCCCAAAACCAAATATGATTTTGAAGTTTTATGTCAAATTTAAGTTTTTGAATTTCGTTCAACTTAATTAATAGGGGTTTAGTGAAATTTAGATAAAGACTAAATTATTCTGCAACTTTAAACAATTAGTTGGTAAAACGCAATTCTTTTGAATAAAAAATCAAGAAAAACTTAAAAAGGAATAATATTTTCATGTGAAAACGTTTTCGAAAAACGTATTATTGATTGTTTTATGTCGTTCGTTTAAACTTTCCGGCAGTTTGTATAAATTATTTTTTTTAACAATACGTTAAGAATAAATTTACACCATAACTAACAAAATAAATAAACATGAAAAAAATTTTCTTAATCTTTATGATTGTTTTTACGGCGCAAGTTTCTCTTGCTCAAGTAAAAAATGTCAAGGGTGTGATTACAGATTCTGATGGGATGCCGTTACCAGGGGCATCTGTTGCTGTACAAGGAGGTCAAAAAGGTGCTACTACCGATTTTGACGGTTTGTACTCAATTGAGGTACAAAAAGGACAAACTTTAGTTTTTAGCTATGTTGGTCTAGAAACACAAAGTATAGTTGTAGGTGATGCTGCTACAATTAACGTTAAAATGGTTACTGCATCTTCTAACGCATTAAGTGAAGTTGTTGTAACTTCATTAGGTATTAAGAAAACAAGAAAATCTTTAACATATGCTGCTCAAGAGCTTAAAGGAGAAGAGCTGACTCGTGTAAAAGATGCTAACGTTATTAATACTATCGCTGGTAAAATTGCCGGTGTAGCTGTAACAAAAAGTTCTGGAGGTACTGGAGGTTCTACAAAAGTTGTAATTCGTGGAAATTCATCAGTTTCTAATAGCCAGCCTCTATATGTTATTGATGGTATTCCGATGTTGAACTCAGGTTCAGGACAGCCAAATGATACCTTTGGTAGCTTAGCTGGTGGTAACCGTGATGGTGGAGATGTTATCTCTTTAGTTAATCCTGATGATTATGAAGGAATGACAGTTCTTAAAGGTGCTGCCGCTTCTGTATTATATGGTTCTCAAGGTGCTAATGGTGTAATTTTGCTTTCATCTAAAAAAGCAAAAAGCGGTAAAGCAAATATTACAGCTTCTTCTGTAACAACTTTTGAAACGGCTGCTTACTTGCCAGATTTTCAAACAGATTATATCGCGGCTCCTGGAGCAGATGAATCTTGGGGTGCAGCTGGAAAATCTAAAGATCACGTAAAAGATTTCTTTAATACAGGAACTACTCAAATTACTTCATTAGGTTATTCAATGGCTTCTGACAATTCTACAACTGCGTTTTCATATGCTAATACTTCTGGTACAGGAATTACTCCAGGAAATAGTATTAAGAAAAATAACTTTGGAATCAGACAAACGGCTAAATTCTTTGGAGATAAGTTAACTTTTTCTGCAAATGCAAATTATACAAGTCAAAATATTGTTAATAAGCCAGTTAATGGATTTTATTTCAATCCTTTAACAGGAGTTTATTTAATGCCAAGAGGTAATGACTTTGATTATTACAAAGATAATTATGAGGTTTTTGATCCTACTAGAAATTTAATGGCACAAAACTGGATGACTAATAGAGATATTATGCAAAATCCATACTGGGCAATTAACAGAAATAGATCTGAAGATAAAAATGATTTCTTTAATGGTGCTTTAGCATTATCTTACAAGGCAAATAATTGGTTAACTATAGCTTCTAGATACAGCTATAATAGAGTAACAAGTTCTTTTGATAAAAAAATCTACGCTACAACTCAAGGAACTCTTTCAAATGTTAACGGTAGATACTACAATGAAAATGCTTTAAGCACACAACGTTATGCTGATTTAATTGCAACAATCAATACAAAAATTGGTGATGATTTTAGTTTTACTGCAAACGTTGGAACAAGTATCACTAATACTTTAACGAATCAAAAAACAATTTTAGATTCAGGAATCAGCGCAGGATTACAATATGCTAACTGGTTTACTTTGCATAATTTTAATAATAACTCAGGAAATTATCAAACTGTTGATTCTCAAAGAGAAGTTCAGTCTGTATTTGCTGCTACAACATTTGGTTATAAAGATATGTTGTTCTTAGATCTTACAGGAAGAAATGACTGGTCATCTACATTAGTAAATACTGGTACACCAAGTTATTTTTATCCTTCAGTTGGTTTAACTGCATTGATCAGCGAAATGACAACATTACCGGAATGGATTAATTTTGGAAAAGTTCGTGCTACCTATGCACAAGTTGGTAACGATATTTATCCTTTTATTACATCTCCAACTTATTACTATAATCCAGGTATCTCTGATCCAAAACCATCTGCTGGTCCTAAAGAAGGTACAACTTTAAAACCTGAATTAAAATCAGAATATGAGCTTGGTACAGAATGGAGAATGTTTAATAACAGATTGCGATTTGAAGTTTCTTATTACAATTCTGAAACTAAAAACCAATATTTACAAATCTTAGCACCAGTTGGTAATAAAGAAGGTGTAACTTATTATGGTATTAACGCAGGTAGTATCGAAAATAAAGGTATTGAAGTTGTGTTAGGTGCTGATATCGTTAGAGGAGATAAATTCTCTTGGGACACATCTATCAATTTCTCACAAAACAAAAATAAAGTTAAAGAAATACCTACTGAATTAGGAGGAAGAGTAAACTTGACTGATGCAGGTGTAAACAGTTACAGATATGCATTAATTGAAGGACAGCCTTACGGTGTAATCGAAGGAATCAACTTTAAAAAAGATACTCAGGGAAGAATTTTATTGAATGATGATGGAACTTTCCAAAAAACTGGTTTCGAAACAGTTGGTAACTCAAATCCTGATTTTATGTTAGGTTTTTCTAACTCTTTCAAATTTGGATCTTTCTTCGCAAATGTATTGCTTGACGGTCGTTTTGGCGGGGATGTTATGAGTTTGACTCAAGCTCAAAATGATTCATTTGGAGTTTCTAAAGTAACAGGAGATGCTAGAAATGCAGGTGGAGTTACAATCAATGCAGTTAAACCTGATGGAACAGCAGTAACAAAAATGGATGCACAATCTTATTACACTCAAGTTGGAGGTAGAGCAGGAATTACTGGTGAATATGTTTATTCTGCAACAAATGTAAGTGTTAGAGAGGTTTCTATCGGATACAGTTTCAATGCAAAAGCATTGCCTTTTATTCAAACAGCTAGTGTTTCGTTAATTGCTAGAAACTTATTCTTTATTTACAAAGATGCTCCTTTTGATCCAAATATTGCATTAAGTACTGGTCAAGGCTTACAAGGGGTAGATATTTATGGTTTGCCATCTACTAGAAGTATCGGTCTTAATTTAAATGTAACTTTCTAATACTAAAAACATGAAACTAAATACAAAAATAACAAAAGTAGCTATCTGCATGTCATTACTGGCTGCGGTAGGCTGTACAGATAATTTTGAGGAAATCAATACCAACCAAAATGGTATTACGCCTCAATTATTAGAGCAAGATTTTAATCATATCAAAGGTGGATTTGCACCTATGTTTAATAATATTCAGGTTTTAACTCCAGAATGGGTTTATCAATTACAGCAAGGATTAAGTTGTGATATCTGGTCTGGCTATATGGCAACTCCTACAGGTTTTGCAGGAGGAATAAACAATACAACCTATTCATTAGTTGATGGCTGGAACGGATTTATTTGGGATTATGCGTATCAAAATGTAATGTTTAATGCATATGATATTGCTAACAAATCTAAAGGTAAATATGATCAGTTTTATGCTTTATCATTGATTTTGAAAGTAGAAGGAATGCATAGAGTTACAGATACTTTTGGACCAATTATTTATTCTCAATTTGGTACATCAGGTGCAACTATTGCTTATGATTCTCAAGAAGAAGTTTATAACCAAATGTTTGCAGAGTTAGATACTGCTGTTGCTGAATTAACAAAAAGAGTTGATGCAGCTGAGCCTTCGACTTTTACCTCAACTGACTTGTCAGGTTACGGTGGAGATTATAAAGCTTGGGTTAAATTTGCTAACACGCTGCGTTTAAGATTGGCAATGCGAATTGTAAAAGTTAATCCAACTTTAGCTAAAACACAAGCTGAAAAAGCAATTGCACAAAAATTTGGAGTTATGACTACAAATGCTGATGCGTTTAAAATTGTATCTCCAGTTTATACAAACCCTATTGCAACAATTAGTAATTCTTGGTTAGATATTCGTATGTCTGCTGATATGGAGTCTATCTTAAAAGGATATAACGACCCTAGAATTGCTACCTTCTTTGATACTTCGACTCAATTTCCAGGGCAGTATAAAGGAGTTCGTACAGGTATTGCAATTGCAGCAAAATCAGATCACCAAGATTTTTCAGGAATTGGAGCTGTTGTAAGATCAAAAGAAATTTACTTATTTACAACTGCTGAAGCTTATTTCTTAAGAGCAGAAGGTGCTTTAAGAGGCTGGAATATGGGCGGAGATGCTAAATCATTATATGAGTTAGGTATTTCAAGTTCATTCGAGCAAAGAGGAGCTTCAGGAGCAGCTGCTTATATTGCGGATAATACAAAAACTGCTGTTGCATATGTAGATCCAAATTTCCCTGAAAATAATTCACCAGCATTAAACAATGTTACTATTGCTTGGGATGATGCGGCGACTAACGAAGTGAAGCTGCAAAAAATCATTACTCAAAAATGGATTGCTGGTTTCCCAGAAGGACAAGAAGCATGGTCTGATTACAGAAGAACAGGATATCCTAAACTTTTCCCTGTACTTAAAAACTATAGTGGTGGAACAATCACTACTGAGTTTGGTGTAAGAAGAGTCAATTTTGTTAACTCTGAGAAAGCTGGAAATGCTGGTGGTGTTGCGACCGGAGTTTCTAAACTAGGCGGAGCAGACAATGGAGGAACAAGAGTTTGGTGGGATGTTAACAAAGCAAATTTCTAAGAATAAAAGAATAAAGAATTTAAGTTTGGTTAGCAAATGGTATAAGCAGTGCAAATTGCTTATACCATTTCAAAAACCAAAATTGTACATACAAAAAAAGAAAAAAATGAAAAGTGCTTTAGAAATAAAACCTGATATCAGCTATAAAAGCGCAGGAAAATTTGAAGAAACAAGATTCGAAAAAATTCACAACGAAATCTTCAAAAGTTCTGCTGAAGCGTCAATAATTGTAGCGCAGGAAATCGCTCAGTTAATCAGATCTAAACAAGAAAAAAACAAATCTTGCGTATTAGGTTTGGCAACAGGTTCTTCTCCTATAAAAGTATATGAGGAATTAGTTAGAATGCACAGAGAAGAAGGCTTAAGCTTTAGCAATGTAATCACTTTTAATCTGGATGAATATTATCCGATGACAAAAGAAAACAATCAGAGCTATCACTATTTCATGCATCAGCACCTTTTTAATCATATTGATATTAATCCCGAAAATGTTAATATTCCGGATGGTACAGTTTCTATTGATGAATTGAATCAATATTGCATTGATTACGAAATGAATATTAAAAATGCAGGAGGTCTTGATTTTCAATTATTAGGTATCGGGCGTACAGGTCACGTTGGTTTCAACGAACCGGGATCTCACATCAACTCCGGCACCCGTATTATTACACTGGATCACATTACAAGAGTCGATGCTTCATCTGACTTTAATGGTATTGATAATGTTCCAAAAAGAGCGATCACAATGGGAGTTTCTACCATCATGAGATCAAAAAGAATTGTATTAATGGCTTGGGGACAAAACAAAGCCGATATCATCAAAAGGACTATTCAGGGTGATATCAGTTCAGAAGTTCCTGCTACATTTTTGCAGAATCATTCTAATGCAACATTTGTATTGGATCAGTCTGCAGCTTCAGAATTAACACGTTTTAAAACACCTTGGCTTGTTGGAGAATGCATCTGGACGCATGAATTAAAAAGCAAAGCGATTGTTTGGTTATGCCAAAAAACAAAACAGTCTATTTTAAAATTAACAGACCGTGATTACAACAATAACGGAATGTCTGATCTTTTGGCACAGGAAGGTTCTGCTTACGATTTAAATATTAATATGTTTAATGTATTGCAGCATACCATTACAGGATGGCCAGGCGGAAAGCCAGATACTGACGATTCCCATCGTCCGGAAAGAGCAAATCCTGCAAAAAAACGAGTGATTCTTTTCAGTCCGCATCCAGATGATGATGTGATTTCTATGGGAGGAACTTTTTCAAAATTGATAAAACAAGGCCACGATGTACATGTTGTATATCAGACCTCTGGAAATATAGCTGTTACAGATGATGAAGCATTGAAATTTGCTGAAGTTGCGAAAGATTTTGTTGGTGAAACTGCAAGTGCAATAAACTTTAAATCTGTAATTGAATTTTTAAATAATAAATCTGAAAACCAAATTGATTCTCTTGAAGTTCGAAAACTGAAAGGACTTATCAGAAGAAGGGAGTCTTATGCAGCAACAAGATACATCGGATTAAAAGATGAAAATACACATTTCTTAGATCTTCCTTTTTATGAAACAGGGCAGGTTAAGAAAAATCCGTTAGGGCCAGAAGATATTGCTATTGTAAAAGATATTATTGCCAAAATCAAACCGCATCAGGTATTTGCTGCAGGAGATTTGGCTGATCCGCATGGAACACATGAGGTTTGTTTGAACGCTATCTTTGCAGCAATGAAACAATTAAAGCCAGAAAAATATATGGATGACTGCTGGTTATGGCTTTACAGAGGCGCTTGGCACGAATGGGATATTCATGAAATTGACATGGCTGTTCCGCTTTCTCCATCAGAAGTACTGCTGAAACGCCACGCCATTTTGTATCACCAGTCTCAAAAAGACAGAGTGATGTTCCAAGGAAATGATTCAAGAGAATTCTGGGTTAGGGCAGAAGACCGTAATAAAAATACCGCCATTCTTTATGATGAATTAGGTTTGGCAGAATACGAAGCAATCGAAGCTTTCAAACGTTTTGATTACTAA
>NZ_JARP01000007.1 GCF_000708595.2 Flavobacterium sp. KJJ
CTAACATTGAATGCAGACGGAACGGTTAAAGTTGACGCTAATACACCGGCAGGAACTTATGAAGTTGAATACAGAATCTGTGAGGTAAATAATCCATCAAACTGTGATCAGGTTAAGAGTTATGTTTCGGTGACAGGCTCAGTCTTAGATTTAAAAGATGATACTGTGGCCTCGTCTATCGGAACAAACCAGCCTCAGACATTATTAAACGTTTTAGCGAATGATACAAAAGACGGAAATGCAGTTAATTTATCAGAAGTAAATATTTCGGTAAGTACGGCAGATCCAAAAGGATATTTAAGCCTAAATGCAGACGGTACAATTGAATTAAAAGCAAATGCTCCGGCAGGCGATTATGAGTTTGCCTATCAGGTGTGCGAAAAATTAAACCCGTCAAACTGTGCGACAGCAGTGGTGAAAGTGACAGTCGGCGCTCCAATAATCGATGCAGTTACAGAAACAGCAGCGTCAGTAAACGGAACTATCGGAGGCACTACATCAGTCTCATTAACAGCAAATGATACCTTAAACGGAAATCCGGTTGTGATCGGAACAAGCGCTGGACAGGTTACTTTAACATCAGTTAATGTCCCAGGTGGCCTGACATTGAATGCAGACGGAACGGTTAAAGCTGATGCCGGTACACCGGCAGGAACGTATGAAGTTGAATACAGAATCTGCGAGGTAAATAACCCTTCCAACTGCGATCAGGTTAAGAGTTACATTGTAGTAACTGGCGGAATATTGCAAGCAAATGCAGATGTAGTTCTATCAGTTGTAGGAACAAATCAACCCAAAACGGTTATAAATGTTTTTGATAATGACACTAATAATGGATTGCCCGTTGTAGCAAACGAATTAAACCTTTCCATTGATACTCCAGATCCAACAGGATTCCTTACATTAAATTCAGACGGTACTGCAATTTTGGGAGCAAATGCGCCAGCAGGTACATATGAATTGATATATAAAATCTGTGAAAAGCTGAATCCGACAAATTGCAGTTCAGCTTCTATAAAAGTAACTGTAACCGCACCAACAATGACTGTAACTGCAACAAGTTACTGCTCAAATAATGTTCCGTATGTATCATATACCGTTACACCGGATAATTTTACACCAAATAATTTATTAACAGTAAAATGGATCGACAGTGCAAATAATGTAGTTGCAACTCAGACCAATTTACCACTAAATGGTACTATTTTATGGCCAGGTGCAATTGTTGATGGAAATGGCACTGGTGTTGATTGGCCAGGATGGTTATTGACAAATGGCCAATGGATTGAAGGTGCTGACGGATTTGAAAATACCAGAACAGGAGTTACGATGGAATTTTCATTAAACCCTACTGTAAATGTTGCCGTAAATTACCCGACAGCAACGCCACAATGTAATTCAAGACCAACTTTTGCTATCAAAGCCAATAATGATACCGCAGGGCCAATAGACACTAATAAAGGAATAAGTACATCATTAAATATATATGATAATGATACTTTAAACGGAGTTTCTATAAATCCAGCAAATGCTGTTTTAAGTACTGTTGTTCCAAATGCTAACTTGATTTTGAATGCCAACGGTTCGGTTGATGTGAAATCAGGAACAGTATCAGGAATTTACCAGTTAACATACCAAATCTGCGATGCTTCAAATTCGTCAAATTGCAGTCAGGCAGTTGTAAAAGTTACCGTAGTCAACACTGTATCTTCTCAGCCAACAGTGATTATTACAAAAGATGATTTGGGAGCAAATGTAGATGGAATTAACGGAGAACTTGAGTTTATTAATGTTTTAGCGAATGATGTTTTAAATGGGTTACCAATTAATCCAGCAAATGTTGTAATTGCTAATACTCCACAAAGTCCTTATTTTGAATTTAATTCAGACGGAACTGTAAATGTTAAACCAAATACACCTGGAGGAAATTATGCATTAATATACCAAGTTTGTGAAAAAGCAAATTCATCTATGTGCAGTACAGCAACATTAAATGTATTTGTTGAGGTTCCTAATATTGCCATTATAAAAACTGCTGTTTTTAATGACGAAAATGCAAGTGGATTTGCAAATGCAGGAGAAACTATTACATATAAATTTAAAGTAACAAATACCGGTAACGTTCCATTAAAAAATATTAAGATTTCTGATCCTTTGCCAGGAGTAGTAGTTTCTGGGCAGCCAATTACTTTAGAACCGGGCGAATCAGATGAAAATACCTTTACAGCTCAATATAAAATAACTCAAGATGATATTAATCGAGGCAGTGTAAGCAATCAGGCGACTGTATCTGGTTCAAGTGAAAAAGGAATTACTGTTGATGATAAATCTGATGATGCAAGTAACGGAGGAGATAATCCAACGGTATTGAACTTAAACGGCTGTCAGATAAAAGTCATGAATTCTTTCTCTCCAAATGGAGATTCTAAAAACGCAAGATTCTACATTCAAGGATTGGAATGTTATCCTGACAATACGGTTGAAATTTATAACCGTTGGGGAGTTCTGGTATTTGACATTGATCATTATAATAATGAAGATCGAGTTTTTGTGGGAATCTCAGCAGGACGAGCAACCGTAAAACAATCAGACGGACTTCCGGTTGGAACGTATTTCTATATCCTTAAATATAGAGATAGTGATTCAAATCAGCATGAAATGTCCGGTTACGTTTATATCAATAAATAAAAAAATGATAGACGGTTTAGTTTCAACTAGACCGTTTTTAAAGCTTATTAAATGAAGAGATTAATTTTAGTTTTTATGTTTTTTTCGGTTGTGTGTTCGGCGCAACAAGATGCTCAGTATTCTCAATACATGTATAATACAATTTCAGTCAATCCGGCTTATGCGGGTTCACGAGGTGTATTAAGTGTTTTTGGGTTATACCGTACACAATGGATTGGGCTTGATGGAGCACCAGAAACCAGTACTTTTTCAATCAATACGCCTTTAAATAATAGTAAATTAGGATTGGGTGTCTCTTTAGTAAACGATAAAATCGGACCCACTAACGAGAATAATTTATCGGCAGATTTATCATATAGTATTCCAACTTCTGAAACTTTTAAACTCTCTTTCGGAATAAAAGCTTCTGCAAATATTTTTAATCTTGATGTGAGTAAATTAAGTTATGAAAATCAAGATGATCCTCAATTTCAAAATTTAAAAAATAGAATTACACCAAATGTTGGAGCAGGAGTTTATTGGCATTCAGACAGAGCTTATTTAGGATTATCTATTCCTAATTTTATCGAAACAAATCGTTACGATGACAATGATACGGCTATTTTCAAAGAAAAAATAAACTATTATTTTATGGCGGGTTATGTTTTTGATATCAATTATGATGTTAAATTCAAACCTGCATTGTTGACAAAAATGGTTCAAGGCGCTCCTTTACAGGTTGACGTTTCGGGCAATTTTATGTTTTATGACAAGTTTACGCTTGGTGTTGCTTATCGCTGGAGTGCTTCATTAAGTGCTATGGCAGGATTTCAAATTTCAGACGGTTTGTATCTAGGATACGGTTATGATCACGAAACAACGAATTTAAGAAAATACAATTCTGGATCGCATGAAATTTTCCTTCGTTTCGAGTTTTTCAATAATTATAATAAAATGACATCCCCAAGATTCTTCTAATTAAACCTACTATGAGAATTAAAAATTTAAGCTATGCCGTTTTGTTTCTATGTATTTTTTTCAAAACAAACGCTCAAACAATTAATACAAATTACGCAGATAAAAAATATGATGAATACGCTTACGCGGATGCTATAAAAGCTTATGAAAACATTGTAAAAAAAGGTGTAAAGGATGAGAAAATTGTACAGCGATTAGGAAATTCATATTACTTTATTGGAGAATTAACTGAAGCTGTAAAATGGTATGATGAATTGTTTTTAATAAATGAAAACCAAGAATCTGAATATTTATACCGATATGCCCAATGTTTAAAATCAGCAGGAAACTATCGCAAGGCAGATGAGGTTTTAGAGAAATTCAATCAAAAAGCAGGTTTAGAAAAAAGAGCAGCTTTAGTACGAAATGATAAAAATTATTTAGAAGAAATAAAATCAAATTCTGGTCGATTTGAAGTTGCCGATGCCGGAGTTAATTCTCCTTATTCAGATTACGGAAGCGTTATTTATGATAACAAAATAGTTTTTACTTCGGCTAGAGATACTGGCGGAGTGGCAAAAAACAATTTTAAATGGACAAATAAATCGTTTTCAAAATTATACAAGGCTGTATTAATGCCTGACGGAAGTGTTGGGAATCCAGAACTTTTTCAGAAAAAAGAAAATACAAAATTCAATGAGTCAACTCCTATTTTTACAAAAGATGGCAGAACAATGTATTTTACACGAAATAATTTTATTGATGGAAAAAGAGGAAGAAGCGAAAATAAAGTAACGCTTTTAAAATTATACAAAGCAGAATTGGTTGAAGACGAATGGATAAATATAAAAGAGCTTCCGTTTAACAGCGATCAATACAGTACGGCCCATCCTGCGTTAAGTCTGGATGAAAAAACATTGTATTTTGCGTCAGATATGCCAGGAACTTTAGGGCAGTCTGATTTATATAAAGTAACTATAAATGAAGATGGCAGTTTTGGAGAACCAAAGAATTTAGGCCCTTCAATTAATACTGAAGGAAGAGAAACTTTTCCTTTTATTTCAGGAGATAACGAACTTTATTTTGCAACTGACGGGCGTCCAGGATTGGGCGGGCTTGATATTTTTGTTTCAAAAATAAACAGCGATGGCACTTTAGATGATATACAGAACGTAGGCGAGCCAATAAATAGCAAGCAAGATGATTTTGGATTTACTATTGACAGTAAAAACAGAAACGGATTTTTTTCTTCTAATAGAGAAAGCGGTCACGGTTTAGATGATATTTATCGCTTTACAGAAACCAGAAGATTAATTTGTGAACAAGACTTGATGGGAACTGTAACTGATGCTGAATCAAAAGAAGCAATAGCAAATACATCTCTAACTTTGTTTGATGAAAATTTCAATTTAGTTTTGAATGTTTTGTCAGATGAAAATGGAAATTATTTGTTTCCGAAGGTAAAATGCGGTAAAAAATATGCAATAAGAACTGCTAAAGATGATTACGGAGTAAAACAAATTTCAATTGCAATAAAGAGAGAAACAGGAAAAACAGTTTTGCCAATTTCTATTGAAAAGAATTTTGTGCCCATGACCGCTAAAGTAATAGATGTTAAAAAAGTAACGATCGCGCCGGTGAAATTTGGTTCTATAAAAGTTGGAACAGATTTGGCTAAATTACTTCATATTCCAATGAACTTTTTTGATCTAGGCAAAGCAACTATCAAAAAAACATCTGAACCTCAATTGCTGAAATTAGTAGATGTTTTAAATCAATATCCAAATATAAAACTTGATATTCGTTCGCATACAGACAGTCGTCAATCGGCTTCAAATAATCAAATTCTTTCAGATAAAAGAGCACAATCAACTAAAGAATGGCTGGTTCAGAAAGGAATTGATGCAAACCGATTAAACGCGAAGGGTTATGGAGAAACGCGATTAGTAAATAAATGTGCCGATGGTGTAAAATGCACAGAGAAAGAGCATCAGCAAAACAGAAGAAGTGAATTTATTATTACGAATATGTAAAATAGATCTAAAACATAAAAAGCCTTTTCTAAATTTAGAAAAGGCTTTTTTGTTAAAGTGGTGATAATCAAAATTGATGATTTATTCACAAAAAAAACCTATAAATCATTCCTTTATTTATGAGAAAATTTTGATTTTTTTAAATTTCATGTATTATGTTTAAAATGAATCAATTAACTTTTAAAAAATCGATTTCGCTGTAATTTATATACATTTCTTTTTTAACTTTATAGTTCTAAAATTTTTCAGATATGACTGTAAATCAAATACTAAACGCAAAAGGGAAAAATGTTTATTCGGTGCTTTCAACAACAACCGTATATGAAGCGTTGAAAGTAATGGGAGAAAAAAACATTGGGGCTATCCTCGTGATTGATGGAACCGACTTAAAAGGAATATTGTCTGAAAGAGATTATGCTCGAAAAATCGTTTTAAAAGACAAGTCATCAAAAGAGACTTTTGTACATGAAATTATGGAAAGCAACGTTTTTTCAGTAAACCTTTCAAACAATATCGAAGATTGTATGGAGCTGATGAGTACAAAGAGAATCCGACATTTACCAGTTTTAGAAGATGGAACTGTTGTTGGAATAATCTCGATCAGCGATGTTGTAAAAGCAATTATAGAAATTCAAAAAGATACCATAAATCATTTAAACTCTTATATTTCGCAGTAAAATAGTTCTTAAAAATATACTTTTAAAAATAGTCCAAATAACAGTGGACTATTTTTTTTTGATCGCTAAATATTTTATTTTAAGAAAAGAAAGCCATAAAAAGACGCCTTTTTAAACCAAGACTTATATCTTTGTAAGCTAGAATAAAAGCTAAAAAATAATGAACAAAGAGAGTAAAAGAAGAGACGCGTTACTGTACCATTCAGAGCCAACTCCAGGAAAAATTCAGGTAGTTCCAACAAAAAAATATGCAACCCAAAGAGATTTATCTTTGGCTTATTCGCCAGGTGTTGCTGAGCCATGTTTAGAAATTGCAGCAAACGTCGATGACGTTTATAAATATACAGCAAAAGGAAATTTAGTTGCCGTTATATCAAACGGTACAGCTGTTTTAGGACTTGGGGATATTGGCCCAGAAGCTTCTAAACCAGTTATGGAAGGAAAAGGTTTGTTGTTTAAAATTTTCTCTGATATCGATGTTTTTGATATCGAAATCGGAACAAAAGATATAGAAGAATTTATTCAGACCGTAAAAAATATTGCCCCAACTTTTGGAGGAATAAATCTAGAAGATATTAAAGCGCCAGAATCTTTTGAAATTGAAAGAAGACTGGTTGAAGAATTAGATATTCCGGTAATGCACGATGATCAGCATGGTACTGCAATCATTTCATCTGCAGCATTGATTAATGCACTTGAATTAGCAGGAAAAAAAGCTGAAGACGTAAAAATGGTAGTTTCTGGCGCAGGTTCGGCTGCAATAGCTTGTACTGATTTGTATGTTTTATTAGGTGTAAAAGTAGAGAATATTTTAATGTATAACAGTAAAGGACTTTTAACAAAAGATAATCCTTCACTATCAGAATTACAATTAAAATATGCTGTAGATGGCCCTAAAATTGAGTTAGCTGAAGCTGTAAAAGGTGCAGATGTCTTTATCGGACTTTCTTCAGGAGATATTTTGTCGCCTGAAATGTTATTGGGAATGAAAGATAATCCGATTGTTTTTGCAATGGCAAATCCAAATCCGGAAATCGATTATAATTTAGCTACAGAAACTCGTAAAGACGTTATTATGGCTACAGGACGTTCAGATTTTCCTAATCAGGTAAATAACGTTTTAGGTTTTCCTTATATTTTTAGAGGAGCTTTAGATGTTAGAGCGACTAAAATTAACGAAGACATGAAAATGGCAGCTGTAAAAGCTTTAGCTATTTTAGCAAAAGAGCCAGTTCCAGAACAAGTTAACGTAGCTTATGGTGCAACGAAATTAGGTTTCGGAAGAGATTATATTATCCCAAAACCATTTGATCCTAGATTAATTACTGTAGTAGCGCCGGCTGTTGCAAAAGCAGCAATGGAATCTGGAGTTGCTAAAAATCCTATTACTGACTGGGCCGCATATGAAGATGCGCTTCGCGAACGTATGGGTAATGATAATAAAATGGTGCGTTTGATTACAAATCGTGCTAAATTAGATCCTAAACGAATTGTTTTTGCAGAAGCAGACCAATTAAACGTTTTAAAAGCAGCTCAAATTGTTTATGAAGATGGTATCGGTTTTCCAATTCTATTAGGAAATAAAGACGTAATTCTAGAGCTTAAAGCTGAACTAGGTTTTGATGCCGAAATTGAAATCATTGATCCTAAAACTACTCAAGAAGAGGCAAGAAGAAATAGATTTGCTACTTCATATTGGGAAACAAGAGAAAGAAGAGGTGTTTCTTTACTTGACGCTCAAAAATACATGCGTGAAAGAAATTATTTCGCAGCAATGATGGTAAACGAAGGTGAAGCAGATGCTTTGGTAACAGGTCATACAAGAAGTTACCCTACCGTAGTAAAACCAATGTTGCAGTTAATTGATAAAGCACAAGGAGCTTCTCTTGTAGCAACAGCAAATATGATGCTGACTTCAAGAGGACCAATGTTTTTATCGGATACTGCTATAAATATCAATCCATCTTCAGAGGACTTGGTGAATATTGCAATCATGACTGCTAAAACAGCTAAAATGTTTGGAATTGAGCCTGTTATTGCGATGGTTTCATATTCAAATTTCGGATCATCAACACATCAAAATGCTTCAAAAGTAAGAGATGCAGTTGCATATTTGCATAAAAATCATCCTGATATGATTGTTGATGGAGAAATTCAAGCTGACTTTGCATTAAATCCAGAGATGCTTCAAGAAAAATTCCCTTTCTCTAAATTAGCAGGTAAAAAAGTAAATACTTTGGTTTTCCCTAACTTAGAATCAGCAAATATTACATATAAATTATTGAAAGAATTGTACAAGGTAAATTCTATAGGTCCTATCATGATGGGTATGGGTAAACCAGTGCATATTTTCCAATTAGGTGCAAGTGTTGAAGAGATGGTAAATATGGCTGCAATCGCAGTTATTGATGCTCAGGAGAAAGAAAATAAAAAGAATAAATTAGCTAAATAGTCGATATAATAAGGATCGAATAATATTGTCCTATTTTTATTATATTTGATTACTATAAATTATACTATGATAGCACATTTGCAGGGAAAATTAGTTGAAAAGAATCCTACAGAAGTTGTAATTGATTGCGGAGGTGTGGGATATCATGTAAATATATCATTACACACTTTTTCATTACTTCCTAATGCTGACTTTATAAAATTGTATACGCATCTTCTAATTAAAGAAGATGCGCATACTTTATTTGGTTTTGTCGAAAAATCAGAACGCGAAATATTTAGAATGCTGCTTTCAGTTTCGGGTATTGGAGCCAATATCGCGCGTACTATGTTATCTTCAATAGAGCCAAGACAAATTATCAATGCTATTGCCTCTGGAGATGTTGGCGTGATACAATCTATTAAAGGTATTGGAAACAAAACAGCACAGAGAGTTATACTTGATTTGAAGGAAAAAGTGTTAAAGTTATACGATTTAGACGAAGTTTCAGTAGTTCAAAACAATACAAATCGAGATGAAGCGTTATCTGCTTTGGAAGTTTTAGGTTTTGTTCGAAAAACTTCAGAAAAAGTAGTAGAAAAGATTGTAAAAGAGGATCCGGAAGCTACAGTAGAAGCAATCATAAAAAAAGCTTTAAAAAGCTTGTAACTCAACTAACATAAACGAATTGTATGCGTAAAATTTGTATTTTTTTACTGGTTTTATTTTGCGGTAATGTTTTGCGATCGCAAGTAAATCCAGCAGTTCAAGATACAACTAAAACTCAGTTTTCTACAGGAAAAGTAGAGTTGAAAGATCCACCAAGCGTACTTTCAGGTTATAAATATGATCCGGTTACAGACCGTTATATTTATACCAATTCAGTTGATGGCTTCAATATCAATTATCCTCTTGTTTTAACTCCCAGAGAGTACGAAGATTTAGTTTTGAAGGAATCTAGAAGAGATTATTTTAGAAAAAAATCTGATGCTATTGACGGTAAAAAGACAGGAAGTGAAGCTGCTAAAAAAGATCTGCTCCCCCGATATTATGTCAATTCAAGCCTTTTTGAAAGTATCTTTGGAAGTAATACTATAGATGTAAAGCCTACAGGATCAGTTGAAATGGATCTAGGTGTTCGTTACACTAAACAAGATAATCCTTCATTCTCACCTCGAAACAGATCAAGCCTTACATTTGACTTTGATCAGCGAATCAGTATGAGTTTAATGGGTAAAGTAGGTACTCGATTAGCGGTAAATGCTAATTATGACACTCAGTCTACATTTGCTTTTCAAAACTTATTCAAACTTGCCTATACGCCTTCAGAAGATGATATTGTTCAAAACGTAGAAGTTGGTAATGTAAGCATGCCTTTAAACAGTACTCTTATTCGTGGAGCACAAAGTTTATTTGGAGTTAAGACAAAACTTCAATTTGGCAAAACTACTGTAACCGGTGTTTTTTCGGAACAAAAATCTCAAACAAAGAGTATAGTTGCAGAAGGTGGCGGAACAGTTCAAAATTTTGATTTGTATGCTTTAGACTATGACAATGACAGACACTTCTTCTTATCTCAGTATTTTAGAAATAAATATGATGCTTCTTTAAAAAACTATCCATTTATTGATAGCCGTGTACAGATAACAAGATTAGAAGTTTGGGTAACCAACAAACAAAACAGAGTTAGCACAACAAGCAATAACTTGCGAAATATTATTGCCCTTCAAGATTTAGGTGAGGGACAGATTACAGGAGTTCCAGATAATGAAGTTGTGGTTATCAGTTCTTCAGCTGGTTTCTTTAATAATGCTCCAGATTCTCCAACAGATAACGATAATAATAAATACAATCCTGCTGCAATTGGACAGGCGGGTTCGTATTTAAATTCGAATATTAGAGAAATTGTAACTGCTAAATCAGGTTTTAATAATACGAATGTAAGTGAAGGAACAGATTATTCAGTTTTAGAAAATGCACGAAAATTAACTTCGAACGAATATACTTTTAATTCACAATTAGGATATATTTCTTTACAGCAGCGTTTGGCAAATGATGAAATTTTAGCCGTTGCTTTTGAATACACTGTTGGAGGTCAGGTTTACCAAGTAGGAGAATTTGGTAGTGATGGAGTTGATGCTACAGTTGTTACTGGAAACAATAATGCAAATCAGGCGATTATTTCTCAGAGTTTGATCTTGAAAATGCTTAAAAGCAATTTGACTAACGTACAAAATCCAGTTTGGAATTTGATGATGAAAAACGTGTATCAAATTCCACAAGCTTATCAAATTAAACAAGACGATTTTAGATTAAATATTCTTTATACAGATCCTTCGCCTATAAATTATATTACGCCAGTTTCAGGAACGACATTTCCGGCCAATCCTACAGCAGATAATAAAGTAGATCAAACTCCATTATTAAATGTATTCAACTTAGACCGATTAAACTACAACAACGATCCACAGACAGGCGGAGATGGTTTCTTTGATTACCTTCCAGGTATAACAGTTGATGTACAAAACGGGCGTATCATTTTTACGACTAAAGAACCTTTTGGGGAATTATTGTTTAAAAAATTACAAAATTCAGGTTCTGGAGAAACGTATAATGATCCAAATACTTATAATGCAAACCAGCAGAAATACGTATTTAGAAACATGTATAGAAATACTCAATCTGGAGCTTTGCAGGACAGTGATAAAAATAAATTTTTATTGAGAGGAAAATACAAATCTTCAGGAAATAATGGTATTCCTATCGGGGCATTTAATGTACCGCAAGGTTCTGTTGTGGTAACTGCGGCAGGTCGGGTTTTAGTTGAAGGAATCGATTACAGTGTCGATTATCAGTTGGGCCGTGTGCAGATTTTAGATCCTTCGCTTCAGGCTTCGAATACACCAATTGAAGTTTCTTTAGAAAACAATTCTATTTTCGGGCAACAGACTCGAAGATTCATGGGTTTCAATATTGAACATAAAATTTCAGAAAAATTTGTTATTGGCGGTACATATTTAAAAATGACCGAAAGACCTTTTACACAAAAATCAAGTTACGGACAAGAATCTGTAAACAACACGATTTTTGGTTTTAATGGAAATTACGCAACAGAGGTTCCTTTCTTTACGAGATTAGTAAATAAACTTCCGAATATTGATACTGATGTTCCATCAAATCTTTCGGTACGGGGAGAAATTGCATTCTTAAAACCAGATGCGCCAAAAGCAAGCGATTTTGAGGGCGAAGCTACTATTTATGTTGATGATTTCGAAGGCTCACAATCTACAATCGATATGCGATCAGCTTATGCTTGGAGTTTAGCCTCTACACCATTTTTGAATTCAATAAATGACAATACTTTTAATGCCAACTCCAATACTTTAGAGTACGGATATAAACGTGCAAAATTGGCATGGTATACGATTGATCCAATTTTTTACTCTTCAAAACCTTCCGGTATTTCAAATGATGATCTGTCATTAAATACAACAAGAAGGGTTTACAGTAAAGAACTTTATCCAAATACAGATATTGCTCAAGGCCAAATTCAAGTCATTAATACGCTTGATTTAACTTATTTCCCGGCTGATAGAGGGCCTTATAATAACAATCCAAGTTTTGGTACAAGTCCGGCTACTTCCAATTTTGGAGGAATTATGCGTTCTCTAAACTCTACTAATTTTGAACAAGGAAATGTAGAGTATATTCAGTTTTGGGTACTTGATCCTTACGTTGGAAATGGAGAAGCATCAACGAATAACACAGGTAAAATTTACTTCAATTTAGGTGAGATTTCTGAAGACGTATTAAAAGACGGAAGAAAACAATATGAAAATGGTTTAGGTCCAGATCAGGTATTGGTAAATCCACAACCGCTTTGGGGAGATGTTCCGGCATCTCAATCTTTAATTTATGCATTTGATACCAATACAGACAATCGTAAAAGCCAAGATGTAGGTCTTGACGGTTTGCCAAGCGCAAGAGAGGGTTCTATCTATACCAATTACGCAGGAGAAGCAGATCCAGCAGCTGATGATTATAAGTATTATTTGAATACAGATGGAGGAGTTTTAGACCGCTACAAGCAATATAATGGTGTTGAAGGGAACTCAGCCGTAAGTGTTGATGATCCGAATAGAGGGGCAACAACTTTGCCTGACGTTGAAGATATTAATCGTGACAATACAATGAATACGATTAACGCATATTATGAATATAGTGTTGATGTTAGACCTGGAATGCAGGTTGGACAAAATTATATTACTGATATTCGTGAAGTAAGCAATGTTGAATTGCCAAACGGCGGGACAACAACTGCAAGATGGATTCAGTTTAAAATCCCTGTTTCACAGCCACAAAATACAATCGGGAATATTACTGATTTTAGATCAATCCGTTTCATGCGTATGTTTATGACTGGTTTTAATGATCAAATGACGGTTCGTTTTGGAGCTTTAGATTTAGTCAGAGGAGAATGGAGAAGATATACAGGTACTCTTGATGCTAATGATACAAATCCAGATGATGACGGAGTTGAATTTGATGTGGCTGCAGTTAATATTCAAGAAAACAGTACAAAATGCCCGGTAAATTATGTGATTCCTCCTGGAGTGCAACGAGAGCAATTGTACAATAATAATACAATTATCAATCAAAATGAGCAATCTCTAGCAGTTCGAGTTGGAGGAGCTGGATTGCAGTACCAAGATTCTAGAGCAGTATTTAAAAATGTAAGTGTTGATATGCGTCAATACAAGAAACTTAAAATGTTTTTACACGCAGAATCTCTTCCAAACGAAAGCACTTTGTTAGATGATGAAATGGTTGGTTTTATTCGTTTTGGTAATGACTTCACACAAAACTATTATCAAGTCGAAATTCCGTTAAAAGTTACCGGTGCCGGCGGATCTTGTACTATAAGTCCTGATCAGGTTTGGCTGGATGATAATAATATCGATTTGGCACTTGAGTT
Organism: Flavobacterium sp. KJJ; assembly: GCF_000708595.2. Taxonomy (GTDB): domain Bacteria; phylum Bacteroidota; class Bacteroidia; order Flavobacteriales; family Flavobacteriaceae; genus Flavobacterium. The sequence goes on from NZ_JARP01000007.1 coordinate 13,741, forward strand.
ATTGACCAAAATGAAAATTAAGGCAATGAGTATTGACATCAATTCAGATAAGCGAGATATTAATGGCGTATATTATCCTGATGACGATTTAAGTTTAAATGGTGGAGACGGTGACAGTAAATTAAGATTAGGTATAAAAGGAAATCCAAATTTTGGTTTAGTTCGAAATTTAATGGTCGGAGTAAAGAGCAGGGCAGATCATAAAGATATTAAAGGAGAAGTTTGGTTTAACGAACTTCGTATGTCTGATTTAGATAATAAAGGCGGAATGGCGGCATTATTAAATGTTGATACCAATATGGCCGATTTTGCAACTGTTTCTGCAACGGGTAAAAAAAGTACGATTGGTTTTGGATCTTTAGAACAAGGAGCAAACGAAAGAGACCGTGAAGATATTCAGCAATATAATATTGTAACGAATTTAAATTTAGGAAAATTATTGCCACGCAAATGGGGAATTAATTTGCCATTTAATTATGCAATTGGTGAAGAAGTAATTACACCAGAATACGATCCTTTTAATCAAGATATAAAATTAGATCAGTTGCTTAGAGAAACCACTGATGAAGCAGAAAAAGATAATATCAGGACTCGTGCAGTAGATTATACAAAACGTACAAGTGTTAATCTTATAGGAGTTAGAAAGGATAGAGCACCAGAACAGAAACCACACGTTTATGATGTCGAAAACTTTACATTCTCGCAGTCCTACAACCAAGTAGATCGTCATGATTATGAAGTAGAAGATTATCAGGATCAGCAGTCGAATTCGGCTGTGAATTATGCATACACTTTTCAGCCTAAAGAAGTTGTTCCTTTTAAACAGACCAAATTCATGAAGAAAAGTGATTATTGGAAGCTGTTAAGTGATTTTAATTTTAATTATTTGCCTTCTAATATTACTTTTAATACTAATATTTTAAGACAAAGCAACCGCCAGCAATACAGACAAGTTGAGGTTGAGGGAATTGGTCTTGATCCTCTTTACAGAAGAAATTTTGCGTTTAATTATCAATACGGATTTGGTTATAATTTGACAAAATCTGTAAAAATAAATTATACTGCAGCATCAAATAATATTGTAAAAAATTATTTGAATGAAGATAATACGCCTAAAGAAGATTTTAATATTTGGGATAATTATTTTGACATAGGAACACCAAATCAGCACTTGCAGCAGTTTATTGTGAATTGGGATCTGCCAATCAATAAAATTCCAGTTTTAAGTTTTGTAAAAGCGAGTTATTCGTATACGGCAGATTACAGCTGGCAAAGATCTTCGACTGCGTTATCTGAATTTGTTGATGAGGACGGGACTTCATATAATTTAGGAAATACGATTCAAAACGCAAATTCAAATACCTTGACAACAACATTTAATATGAATATGTTGTACAAATATTTAGGTTTGACTCCAGGCGCTAAAGCAGCAAAAGCAAAACCAGCAACGCCTCCGAAACCAGGTGAGAAAATTGTTAACACAGCCAAACCGGTTGCCAGCAGTAGTCCTTTTTATGATAGTATGATTGGAATTTTGACAAGTGTGAAAAATATTCAGGTTAATTATACTAAAAATAGCGGAACTGTTTTACCAGGTTATACGCCAAGTGTTGGTTTCTTAGGAACTTCAAAACCATCATTAGGATTTGTTTTTGGAAGCCAAGATGATGTTCGTTACGAAGCAGCAAAAAATGGCTGGTTAACGAATTATGATAATTTCAATCAAAATTTTACTCAGGTAACCAATAAGCTTTTAAAAGTAACAGCTAATATAGACTTATTGCCAGATTTAAAAATTGATTTAACAATGGATCGCGCGTATTCTGAAAATTCATCTGAGCAATATAGTGTTGTTAATGGAGAATATATGCCTTTGTCACCTTATACTTATGGAATGTTTTCTATTTCAACAGTATTGATAAAAACTTCTTTTGCAACTAGTAATGAAACACAATCTGCCGCTTTTGACGATTTTAGAAATAATCGTTTAGTTATTGCAAATCGTTTGGCTGAGGAGCGTTACGGCGCAGGCAGTGTGATTCCGAGATATGGGGATGCCAATAATCCTATTCCGGCAGAAACAGATGCTAATTATGCTTTGTATACTGCCAATCAAGGATATCCTATTGGTTTTACAAAAAGCAATCAGGCGGTTTTATTGCCATCATTTTTGGCAGCATATTCTGGAGGAAATGCATCAAGCAGTTCAACAGATATTTTTAGAAGTTTCCCAATTCCAAACTGGAGTATAAAATACAACGGTTTGATGCGCTACAAATATTTTAAAGATAAGTTTAAACGTTTTTCATTACAGCATAATTACAGAGCATCTTATACTATAAATCAGTTTAGGTCAAATTTTGATTATAATGAAAACCCAGGCGGACAAGATATAAATACCAATTTTTACAACAAAACAATTATGTCTAATGTCAATTTGGTTGAGCAGTTTAGCCCGCTTATCCGAGTAGATTTTGAGTTGAAGAGTTCGTTGCGTCTGCTTACTGAAATCAAAAAAGACAGAGCATTATCAATGAGTTTTGATAATAATTTGTTGACAGAAGTTAAGGGAATTGAATATGTTGTTGGTATGGGATATCGTTTTAAAGATGTTATTTTCTCGTCTAGATTAGCAGATAACCCAACAGGAATTATCAAAAGTGACATCAATATAAAAGCTGATTTTTCTTTTAGAAATAATGAAACATTAGTGCGCTATTTAGATTATGACAACAATCAATTGGCAGCAGGTCAAAATATTTGGTCATTAAAACTGACAGCAGATTATGCATTCAGCAAAAACTTGACTGCTATATTTTATTACGATCATTCGTTTTCAAAAGCAGTAATTTCAACGTCGTTTCCGTTAACAAATATTAGATCAGGATTCACGCTTCGATATAATTTTGGAAATTAATTTTTAGTTTCTAAACTAGATTTCATTAGAAGATTGTTACATTTGTGGCTTAAAAATTCAATTATCAATTTCAAACATACTATTATGAGCATACCAGCAAATTTAAAGTACACAAAAGATCACGAATGGGTTAGCATCGAAGGAGATGTTGCAACTGTAGGAATTACTCATTTTGCACAAAAAGAATTAGGAGATATCGTGTATGTTGAAGTAGAAACTTTAGATCAAACACTTGATAAAGATGAGGTTTTTGGAACCGTTGAAGCTGTAAAAACTGTTTCGGATTTATTTTTGCCTTTAACAGGAGAAATTATTGCTTTTAATGAAAGCCTAGAAAGTGCTCCAGAAACAGTAAACTCTGATCCTTACGGAGCTGGATGGATGATTAAAATAAAAATTGCTGATGCATCAGAAATAGATACTTTACTATCTGACGAAGCTTATAAAGAACTTATTGGTGCCTAAACAACTGCTGTTAATTTGGGCAATTTTATGCTCAGGTATAATCACTTATTTTTGTTTGACAGATGCAAGTAATATTCCTGCCGTAAATTTCCCAAGTATAGATAAAATTGTACATTTTTGTTTTCATTTTGGATTTACAATTTCTTGGATTTTGTTCTTCAAAAAGGAGCTTAAAGGAAAAGCACCGGATGATTTTAAAGCCTATTTTATTTCGTTTATATTTTCTGTTTTTTTCGGAATTACAATCGAAATACTGCAAGGTGTTTTTACAATCACGAGAGCAGCTGATGTGACTGATGTTTTAGCAAATGCACTTGGAGCTTTAATTGGTGTTTTTACAGCAATAGCTTTTAAAAAGCAAATTGACAAAATATAAGAATATAATTACCCACTTCGGTGGGTTTTTTATTGGAAAAAAATGAAGCTTTGCAAAGAGCACTTTTTTTCAATTTAAAATGTATTTTTGTGCCATTCAATGTAATAGTATAATCATGAATGTTAAGCAATATTTAGATTCGACTTATTTAAAAACTGCCTCTCAAGCTGGACTTTCAGAGGAAGAAAATAATATTGTAGTTAAAAATACTATTGCCGAAGCAATTATAGAAGGTTTTAAGCTAATTATGATTCGCCCAGAAAAGGTGAGTTTGGCTAAAGAAATGATTTTAAAAGCCAATTCGACTTTGCTGGTTGGTACAGTTATAGATTTTCCAGAAGGTAACTCAGATTTGGAAACTAAGATAAAAGAAGCAAATGAGGCTATTGAAAATGGAGCTGATGACTTGGATTTTGTTTGTAACTATGAAGCTTTCAAAAATGGTGACATTGCTTTAGTAAAAAAAGAAATCTTAATTGGAACTCAAATAGGATTAGCCAATAACAAAACAGTAAAATGGATTATAGAAGTTGCAGCTTTAACGGATAAAGAAATTATTCAGCTTTCGGCTTTGATAAAAAATGTTGTTATTACAAATTTTAAGGAAGAAGATTATGCTTTGGTTTTTGTAAAATCATCAACAGGTTTTTTTAAAACTGAAAATGATTTGCCAAACGGAGCAACAATTCCAACAATTATTATGATGTTAGAAAATGCATCTCCTTTGCCAGTTAAAGCGGCGGGCGGTGTACGTTCATATGATGATGCAATAGAAATGATTCGTTTAGGAGTTAAACGTATCGGAACTTCAGCAGCAAAATTAATTGCTAATGGAGAAAATACTACAAATCAATATTAAATGAAAACCAAAACCTGCTTAAATAAAAGTGCTTTATCTTTTGTTTTGATATTCGCCTCTTTATGCGCCTTTTGCCAAGAAAATAATTCCTCTGTTAAACCTGGATTTACAACGGAGCAATTTCCTGTTTTTCCTAATTGTAAAAATTTAGAATCTAAAAAACTCGAAAATTGTTTTTATAAAGAAGTGCAGGATTTTGTGTTCCAAAATTTTGAAGTTCCAGAAAATTTAAAACAAACTAATTATAAAGGCGAGGTAAAAGTGCTTTTTGAAGTTGATGCAGAAGGTGTTTTTAAAGTGATTTATATAAATGCAGCAAATGATGAATTATCTGAAGAAGCAAAACGTGTTTTTGGTAAATTTCCTAAAATAAAACCTTCAACTTATAACGGTAAACCAACTTATTCCAAATATACAATTTCGATTGATTTGCCATTAAAAAGCGCAGATCAAATTGCTTCTGAAGCTTTAGCTGCAGCTGAAATTTTGCGGCCAGTAGAAAAGCCAATGACAGAATTAGATAGTATTGTGTATAAAAAGTACAATAATCCTGAATTTGAAAGTCATTTGAATATTCCATTTTCTCATAGCTATTATGCACAATTTGATAGCGCAATGAACCAAGTTGGAGCTAATAATCACACGGCTTCAAAACCGTATACTTATACTGAGGTTTCTAAATATTATAATTTGAAAGCAGTAAATGAATCGCTTCAAAAAAACGTTTCGACTTGGTTGGGAAGAAAATGGTGGAATGAAAATCTGGTTCAGATTCAAGGTGAAGATTATTGGCTGGCACTAAATCCTATTGTAGATCTGCAAATGGGCAAAGCTTCTGATCTTGATGCTTCATATACTTATGTAAATACCCGTGCGTTGAATTTTAGAGGAGGTTTAGGAAAACAAATAAATTTTACAACAACCATTTTTGAAAGTCAGGGAAGATTTGCAGGTTACTATAATGATTATGCTGAAACGCTAAAGCCTTCAGGAGGAAATCCTGCCATAATTCCTGGAATTGGAATTGCTAAGCGATTCAAAACAGATTCTTATGACTTTCCTTTAGCAGAAGCAAATATTACCTACGCACCAAGTAAAATCTTTGATCTGCAGCTGGGGTATGGCAGGAATTTTATTGGAGATGGATATCGTTCATTGCTAGAAAGTGATGGAGCAAGCCCGTATCCGTATTTTAAAATTAATACTACTTTCTGGAAAATCAAATATACAAATACTTATATGTGGCTTAAAGATGTTCGTCCTGATGTTACGGTTGATAAAACATACGCGACAAAATTCATGGCCAATCATTATTTAAGCTGGAATGTTTCGAATAAACTTAATTTAGGTTTCTTTGAATCAGTTGTTTGGACAGATACAAACAATAGAGGTTTTGATATCAATTTTGTAAACCCGATTATTTTTTACCGTTCGGTAGAATTTGCATCGTCGTCTAGAAGTGGAAATGCTCTTCTTGGATTCACATCAAAATATAAATGGAATAATAATGTTAATTTATATGCTCAATTTTTATTAGATGAATTTTCATTGGGAGATATAAAAGAAGGAAATAATAGCTGGAGAAATAAATACGGATATCAATTAGGGGCTAAATACTTCAATGCTTTTAAAGTAAAAGATTTATTGCTGCAGTTAGAATACAATCATGTCCGTCCGTACGTGTACTCACATAGCGCTGTTATTACAAATTACGGTCACAATAATCAAAGTATAGGGCACCAATGGGGTGGAAATTTTGAGGAATTTGTTGCGATTGGGCGTTATCACAAAGGGCGTTATTTTGGAGATGCAAAATTCACAGTCGGCAAGCGAGGTTTAGATTTTGATACAGCAGAAGACAGCTATAATTACGGTGGGAATATTTATAAGAGTTATGATGAAAATCGTCCGTATGATTCAGGTGTAAAAATAGGGCAAGGTAATAAAACAAATGTTTTTATTGCTGATATCCAAGGAGGATATTTAATAAACCCAATGACAAACCTGAAATTGTTTGGAAGTTTTATCTATAGAAACTTTGATCCCACAAAAGATACAGCTACAACTTTTAAACAAAACACAACTTGGTTTACTATCGGATTGCGTTCTGATATCTTTAATTGGTATTTTGATTACTAGTATTTTTAATAAGATTTTTCGAAATAATTGTGTTAAAGATTTGCAAGTCCTTATTTTGTAAAGGTTTTATTGAAAAAATCTAAATTTATAGTTCTAGATTCTACAATCTAATTTGTACATTTGCACCACTCAAAAAAATATACAAACAATAAAAGGTTTGAACGCTACTAAAAATACAATTTCACTAAAATCAATATTTCTAGATTTCAAAGAGATCACTAAGGCAGGTTTAGCTATTAGTGTTTTGTTTTCCTCTATTGCGGGATATTTATTAGGTGTAAATAATGAACACCCTTTTAAATGGAGTGTTTTGGTGGTTTTGTCTATCGGTGGCTATTGCATGGTTGGAGCTTCAAATGCATTCAATCAGGTAATAGAAAAAGACATCGATTCTTTGATGGACAGAACTAAAAACCGCCCCGTTCCGTCAGGACGTATGTCTCCAAAAATGGCTTTGTTTGTGGCAAGTTTACTGACTATTATTGGAATTAGTTTGCTGTATACGATCAATGCAAAGTCGGCAATGTTTGCCGCTATTTCAATATTTTTATATACAAGTATTTATACACCTTTAAAAACAGTAACTTCGTTGTCTGTTTTTGTTGGTGCTTTTCCCGGCGCAATTCCATTTATGTTAGGATGGGTTGCGGCGACAGGTGAATTTGGTATTGAAGCTGGAACGTTATTTTTAATTCAGTTTTTCTGGCAATTCCCTCATTTTTGGGCAATTGGCTGGTTTTTATATGAAGATTATGAAAAAGCAGGAATCTTTATGCTTCCAACAGGAAAAAAAGATAAAGGGACTGCTCTGCAGATTATTTTATATACAATTTGGCTTATTATAGCATCGTTATTACCTGTTCTAGGATATACAGGACAATTGTTTATCTCGCCAATTGCGGCGGTTTTAGTGTTCTTATTAGGATTGTGGATGCTGTTTTACGCAGTAAAATTGTATCAATTGCGTACTGCAAAATCAGCAAGGACGTTAATGTTGGTTAGCGTTTCGTATATTTCGTTGCTGCAGATAGTATTTATAGTAGATAAATTTTTAAGATAGTTATGGAAATGACAATGACAACAGGCGAAGAACAAGTAAGAAAATCAAAGTCAGCAAAACTGATTTTGTTATTCGCAATGGTAAGCATGACCATGATGTTTGCCGGACTTACAAGTGCATTTGTAGTAAGTAAATCAAGAGCTGATTGGTTGAAGAATTTTGAATTACCAACAGCATTTTATTACAGTACAGCTGTTATTATAGGTTGCAGTATTACTTTTTATTTAGCAAAAAAAGCGATTCAAAAAGACAATAGAAGCGCTACGACAGCTTTGCTTTTAGGTACATTAGCTTTAGGAATTTTGTTTGTAGTTTTACAATTTGTTGGTTTTGGACAAATTGTAGACAGCGGTTATTATTTTACAGGACAAGGTAGCTCAATTACTACAACTTTTCTGTATGTTGTGACGGTAACGCACTTATTACACTTGGCTGGCGGGCTAATTTCACTTTTAATTATAATTTATAATCATTTTAAACAAAAATACAATTCGACTCAAACTCTTGGTATAGAACTAGGTGCGATGTATTGGCACTTTTTGGATTTATTATGGGTATATTTATTTTTATTTTTATATTTCTTTAAATAAGAAAAAAACGTAAATTTGGGAACTTTTTAACGAATATCTTTTATGGAAGCGACAGTTACTACTGCAAATAACGACGAAAAAACTTGGGGAGGCGGAGATATCCAGCCATTAGGAGCAAGTTATGGTAAAATGATGATGTGGTTTTTTATCGTATCAGATGCCTTGACATTCTCTGGATTCCTTGCTGCTTATGGTTTTTCTAGATTTAAATTTATTGAAACTTGGCCTTTGGCTGACGAAGTGTTTACTCACTTCCCATTTATGCATGGCGTTTCGGCTCCAATGTATTATGTAGCCTTGATGACTTTTATTTTGATTTTCTCATCTGTAACAATGGTTTTGGCTGTTGATGCAGGTCATCACTTGAAAAAAACAAAGGTTGCTATTTACATGTTCCTAACTATTATTGGAGGTCTTATTTTCGTAGGCTCTCAAGCTTGGGAATGGAAAAATTTCATAAAAGGAGAATATGGTGCAGTTGAAACAGTAGGAGGAAGTTTATTGCAGTTTGTTGATAAGGACGGTAAAAGAGTAGCTCTTGAAGATTTTGCTGTAAAATTGCCTGAACAACCTGAAGCGCTTACTAGAGCTAAAGGGAAATGGTTTATGGAAAGTGCTGAATCAGTATCTACATATTCGGTTGCTGAAGTTCAAGCAGGTTTTAAAGCACATCCTGAATTGTTGATAAGAACAGAACAGATTGTTGTTGAAAACGGAAAAAAGAGCAAAAAACTTTTGAGCAGAGCAGAATCTGAATCTCGTTTGAGTTCTGCAAAATATGTAGTAGAAGGTGCAAACCTTACAAGAAACGAATACGGAAGTAAATTGTTTGCTGATTTCTTCTTCTTCATTACTGGATTCCACGGATTCCACGTATTTTCTGGAGTTATCATTAATATTATTATTTTCTTTAATGTATTATTAGGTACTTATGAGAAAAGAAGAAGCTATGAAATGGTAGAGAAAGTTGGTTTATACTGGCACTTTGTCGATTTAGTTTGGGTATTTGTATTTACAGTTTTCTACTTAGTTTAATTTTAGATTTTAATTATTATGTCACACGAACACGTATCAAATACAAAAAGAATCTGGTTTGTTTTTGCATTACTATCAGTAGTAACTACAGTAGAAGTTATTCTAGGTATTTTGAAGCCTGGATTTTTAGAAGGTAATCATTTTGTAGGTTTGAATTTGTTGAACTGGATTTTCTATATCCTAACAATTTTCAAAGCTTATTATATAGTATGGGCATTCATGCACATGGAAGGTGAAAAAAGCAGTCTTAGATGGTCTGTTGTTTCACCAGTTATTTTCCTAGTTTTATATTTATTGTTTATTCTGTTGACAGAAGGACATTATATTTATGGGGTTTTTAAAGATTCTACCATTAAGTGGAATTTTTAACATGATATTAATTCGAAAAGAGTCCCGATAACTATCGGGATTTTTTTATTTTTGTACCTCAATAACTTCCCGCATAAACAATGAAAAAAAATATAGTTCTCTTTGTACTTTTTGTCCTGCCAATTGTAGCGTATTTGTTTTTTGCTTCTGGAGTAAATAGTTTTACTAAACTTCCAACGATCACCCCTAAAATTGCCGATTTAGGTAATTGGAAATCTCTTAAAGGCGAAAAAGTAACTTTAACTGATAAAATTACAATTCTTGGTTTTTCTGGTTCTGAAATTTTAAAAAACAGAGGTAATTTTTTTAATCTAAACGAAAAGATTTATCAGCGTTATAACGGTTTTAAAGATTTACAGTTTGTAGTTATCTGTCCGTTAGGAACAGAGAATGATGCAAAAAAAATTGAAGAATCGCTAGGTGCTTTTACAGATGTTTCTGGCTGGCATTTTGTTTTTGCTTCTCCAGATGAAATCAAAACATTTTATAATCAATTGCACTTGAAAGGAAAACTGGATGAAAATCTAGGAACATCAAATGTTTATATTGTAGATAAAGAAAGAAATTTAAGAGGAAGAAAAGATAAAGACGAATACAAGGAAGGGTATGATACTTTTCATCCGTCAGAGTTGAGCAACGACATGTTAGATGATTTTAAAATTATTTTATACGAATATCGTGCAGCTCTTAAAAAGAATCACAACGCAACAAAAGAACTTTAATCTTTATAGATATGTTTAAAAATAAATCTTATATCGGAATTTCGTTTATTGTTTTAATCTTCGGAATTTATGCTGTGCCTAAAATTGTAGACAGAATAAAAAATGGTGAAGTCGTTAAAGGAAATCGTTTGGATAATGTAGGTTTGAAAACGACAAAGTCAGATGCAAAATTATTGACCATTGGCCCAGCACCTAAATTCGAATTAACAAATCAGGATAATGCTAAAATTTCTAATCAAACTTATAAAGGGAAAGTTTATGTTTTAGAATTTTTCTTTACAACTTGTCCTTCAATTTGTCCCAAGATGAATTTGAGTATGTTGGAAATTGAAAAAACTTTTTTTGGTAATCCTAATTTCGGAATTGTATCTATTACCATTGATCCAGCTCATGATACATCTAAAGTTTTAAAAGATCACGCTAAATTGCTTGGTGTAAAATCTTCGAATTGGAATTTCTTAACGGGAGATAAAGCCACGATTATGGATTTATCCAACAAAGGATTCAATTTATATGCAGGTGAAAATTCAAAAGTAAATGGAGGTTTTGAGCATTCAGGCCTATTTGCATTGATTGATAAAGATGGAAATATTCGTTGTAGAAAAGATGATTTCGGAAACCCTATTTTATACTATGATGGCTTAGATAAAAAAGGCGTTAGAGATATTCAGGAAGATATTAAAATATTATTAGAAGAATAAAATGGAAGATAATTCATTAGAAAAAAAATTCAGCAAGTTTATTATAGCTGTTTCAATTGTAATTCCGCTAGTTGTAGCAATCTTGTTTGGAGTTAAATTAAAAGATTTTGGAATTAATGTTGAGCCTCTTTCATTTCTGCCTCCAATTTACGCTACAATAAATGGAATTTGTGCTATCGTTTTGGTTTGGGCAGTAATAGCTATTAAAAATGGAAAACGTAAACTGCATGAGCGTTTAATGACTTCAGCAATTGCATTAGGAGTTGCTTTTTTAGTTATGTATGTTGCTTATCATATGACAGCTGATTCTACTAAATTTGGAGATTTAAATCACGATGGAATCCTTGATTTAGCTGAAACGGCTAAGATTGGCGCAATACGTTACATTTATTTCTTTATTTTAATAACGCACATTTTATTGTCTATCGCAATTATACCTTTAGTATTAATTACTTATGTAAGAGCGCTCGCAGAAAGATTTGACAGACATAGAAAAATAGCTAAAATAACTTTTCCGCTTTGGCTTTACGTTGCGGTTACAGGTGTTGTAGTTTACTTAATGATTTCTCCTTATTATGTACATTAAAAGTAAAATAACAAATTTTAAAATAACAAATTCTAAACTTAAAAAATTGTTTTTCGGAATTTGTGTTTTCCTAATTGGAATTTCCTCGCATGCCCAATGCGCAATGTGTCGCGCGGCGCTTGCAGGTGATTCGAATGTTAAAAAAGCCGAAGCAGTAAATAATGGTATTGTATATTTAATGGTAATTCCATATTTGCTTGTTGCTATAATTGGTGTTCTGATTTACAGAATGTACCAATCTAAAAAGAAAAAAGCAGTATAAAAATTATACTGCTTTTTTTATTTGTTTTTATGTCGTCGTCAACTATTTCAATCCGTCAACAGAAACATTTACTGTTCCGTTTATTTTTATAAAAGCAATAATAGCCTGATTGGTTAATTGAATTTTATCAAACTGAATATCTTCCATTTTGCCATTTACAAATACGCCTGGCATTGGCGAATAATTTTTTAGATAAGAAGCCATGCTCTTTTTGCCTTCTTCTAAATTAGGCTGTATCGAATAACGACAGCTAGCTTCCATCTTTTTTAATATATAACCTTGGCCCAGCCAGCTCGCCGTTCTCATTAATTTGCTTTTGGTGTCTAAAACATAATCGAGTTTGTCAAAATAAATTTCTTTAGTTTGAGGATTATACTGTGGAAATCCGTTTAAGTAAAGTGTTCCGTTTATAGAACCTAAAACATCAAGTGCAATTACCATTTTGCCATCTTTATGCCAAATCGTAACATTTTTCACAGTTACTTTTTTGCTTCCTGACCCAAATTCCTGGCCAGCAAAATTTTTAGTCATAATTTTAGAAGCATCAATATAAGTTGAAATAGCCGCAATATTAGCTGAAATTTGATTCGGAATTTTAGCAACAGGTTTTAAAACAATTTTACTGGAGCTGAATTTTGATTCGGGCTGTTTTCCAACGATGGTTTCCATGTTGCACTTCATGCCCATATCTAATAGAAACAAATCATTTTTAAGTTTTGCGTTAGTTGAGTAAACTTCAATAGGAACAATTCGCAGCCAGCTTTCGTAAGTGTCACTCATCTGAAAAGGTGTGCAGATTTTTTCTAAAGCAGATAAAACATTTGGTTTAAAATCCATAGATTTTTCAATAGCTTGATCTATACTTTTTTCAATTTTAGATTTAAAAATAGAAATCGCGGGATTTACTAAATAGGTTATGGGTAAACTTTTTCCAAAAACAAGCATTGTTGGACTTTCATTCCAATCTAGTGATTTGAATTCGGTTTTGGTATTCAGTTTCCAGTTCGTCAGAGCAACTTCACTCGATAAAGTAATTACGCCATTCAAATTGAATTCGCGTGTATCGTAAAGTTCAACACCTAGCTTTTTAGTCCCAATTCTATACTTGACAGTTGCTTTTAGAGGCAAAATTGTTTTTATCTTTTTATCGGGATTTGCTGGATCATTTTGAATTTTTATAGGAGCCTGTTTCCAGATTTTCATTTCGATGTCATCATCTTCAATATTGTTATCCTCATAAATTAATCCATTTAAAAGTGAATTGGTTTGATTTTCAATATCACTCAATTTTACTGTTATAGGCAAATTGATAAAAGATGGATTTGCATCATAAACCAAAGGACTTGCATCGTCTGGTTCTGGTTTTAAGGTTTCTAATTTTTGAGATGTTGAACAGCTGGAAAGTACTGTAAGTACTGCAAATAAAGAGAGAATTGAAAAAAACTTCATCATTAAGATTTTTTTAAGTAAAGCAAAATTAAGAAAACAATTATATTATTGTAAAAAAGTGTAACATTTCACAACGAATTGAGTCTTATTCAAATAGCAAAACGAAATTATTAACGTTTTCTTATAATAAATTACTTAATAAATATGTTATTATTGTTTTAAAATTTAACAATACCATGATCGAAATCAAAGATTTACACAAGTCCTATAAAATGGGAAGTTCAGAGTTGCATGTGTTAAAGGGAATTAATTTTAATATCGAAGAAGGCGAGCTTGTTGCTATCATGGGATCTTCAGGATCAGGTAAATCTACGCTTCTTAATATTCTTGGAATTCTAGATGAGGCTGATTCTGGTAGTTATATTTTAGACAAAACTCCTATAAAAAAATTAAACGAAACGATAGCTTCCAAATATCGAAATAAATTTTTAGGTTTTGTTTTTCAATCTTTTAATTTGATCAATTATAAAACTGCTCTTGATAATGTAGCAATGCCTTTATATTATCAAGGTGTAAAAAGAAAAGAGCGTTACGAAATTGCAATGCGATATTTAGAGAAAGTAGGTTTAGGTACACATTCGCACCATTTGCCAAGTGAGCTTTCTGGAGGTCAAAAACAGCGTGTTGCTATTGCTAGAGCGTTAGCTTCAAACCCAAAGGTTTTATTGGCCGATGAGCCAACGGGAGCTTTAGATACCAAAACTTCTTACGAGGTTATGGAACTTATTCAAGGAATTAACGATGAAGGTAAAACTATTTTGATCGTTACACACGAACCTGATATTGCGGCAATGTGCAAGAGAAATGTAGTCCTGAAAGACGGATTAATTATCGATGATAAAATGGTAGAACAAGTTAGAGCTTCATCATATGTTTAATATTGAGCGTTGGCAAGAAATATTCGAAGCAATCTCTAAAAACAAGCTAAGAACATTTCTTACTGGAATATCTGTAGCTTCAGGTATTTTTATTTTAGTGATTTTGCTTGGTGCAGGAAAAGGGCTTCAGAACGGAATTGAAAAACAATTCGAAAATGACGCTCAAGGAATTATTGAAGTTTGGTCAAATGTAACTACTAAAGGCTATAAAGGGTTAAATCCAGGAAGACAAATTCAATTAAGAAACAGTGATTATGATCTTCCAGTTACAAAGTTTAATGACCAAATAGATAAAAAATCTTCTGTCAGAAGTACTTGGGGGGGTATTGTAAGTTATGGAAAAGAATCGGGAAATTATCAGTTTCGAGGCATTACTCCAGATTATTTGTCTCTTGAAAATGCGACTATTATTAATGGACGTTTCATAAATAATACCGATATGGTAAATAATGAAAAAGTCGCAGCTATTGGTTTGAAGGTTAAACAAGATCTGTTTAAAGATCAAGATCCGATAGGAAAAGAGATTTTAGTTAATAATATAAATTTTAAAGTAATTGGGGTTTTTACAGATCCTTCGGGAGAAAGAGAAGAATCTAGAGTTTATATGCCTGTTACCACTAATCAGCGTGCATATGGAGCTGGTGATAAAATAAGCGGGATGCAATTTGTTTTGAATAAAAAAACCGATTATGATCAAGCTTTAGCACAGTCAAAACAATTTACTCAAGGGATAAAAGACCTCCTGAAAAGCAAAAATATTGTTGCTCCAGATGATGACAGTGCTATTGGTGTGTACAATTCGGTGGAAGAAGCAAAACAATTTTATGACTTAAATCTTTATATCAGATTGTTCTTTTGGTGGGTTGGAATTTGTACTATTATTGCCGGAGTAGTTGGTGTAAGTAATATTATGCTAATCATCGTAAAAGAGAGAACAAAAGAAATTGGAATCAGGAAAGCTTTAGGAGCGTCACCTTTTTCTATTATTTCGATGATATTGCATGAATCTATTTTTATTACGACAATTGCTGGTTTTACAGGATTATTAGCGAGTTTGCTCTTGCTTGAATTTGTAGGGCCAATGGTTCAAAGTGAATATTTCAGAAACCCAGAAGTCGATTTTAGTGTGGCTTTGACTACGCTAGTTTTGCTTGTATTTGCAGGTGCATTGGCTGGGTTTTTTCCAGCTTACAGAGCAGCCAAAATAAAACCTATTGTAGCACTTAGAGACGAATAATTATGTTTAAGAAAGATAATTGGGATGAGATTTTACAAGCTTTAACAGCTAATGTTTTCAGAACGGTTCTGACTGCATTTGGTGTGTTTTGGGGTATTTTTATTTTGGTAATATTACTTGCTGCGGGCAATGGATTAGAAAATGGCGTTAAAAAAGGTTTTGACGGAATTGCCACAAACACAATGTTTATGTGGAGCCAGACAACCACTAAAGCATATAAAGGTTTGCCAAAAGTACGCCGTTACGATTTTAGAAACAGTGATGTAGCCGCTCTAAAAGCGGCGCTGCCAGATTTGTTATATGTTTCGCCAAGAAATCAATTGGGAGATTTTAACGGAACAAATAATGTGGTTCGTGGTACAAAAACTTCTGCTTTTACGATTTATGGAGATTATCCAGAATTGATTAAACAGCAGCCAATGGATATCATAAAAGGACGTTTTATCAATCAGCAGGATATTTTAGAAAGAAGAAAAATAGCTGTAATTGGAAAAGGAGTTATTAGTGAACTTTATGGAAAAGAAGAAGAAGCAATTGGAACTTACATAAAAGTAAACGGAATTAATTTTATGGTTGTTGGAGTTTATAATTCTAAACAGCAAGGCGGAAATGCAGAGCAGGAACAAAAAAATATATTCGTTCCGTTTACCACTTTTCAGCAGGCTTTTAATTATGGTGATAAAGTAGGGTGGATGGCACTTACCGCAAAAGATGAAACTTCGATAACTGACTTGAAACCAAAAATTTTAGAGTTAATCAGAGCGCTTCATTCTATAAATCCGGAGGATGAAAGAGCGGTTGGAAATTTCGATTTATACGAACAATTTAATAAAGTCCAGAGTTTGTTTAACATCTTAAAAGTCATTGCTTATTTTGTAGGAACGCTGGTTTTAATTTCAGGAGTCATTGGAATTTCAAATATTATGCTTATTGTAGTTAAAGAACGTACTAAAGAAATAGGAATTCGCAGAGCATTAGGCGCAACTCCAAGAGCCATTCGAAGTCAGATTTTATCAGAATCAATCTTTTTAACTATTATTTCAGGAATGTTGGGAATTGCGGTTGCAACGGGAATTATTGCCCTCTTAAATATGGCGCTGGATTCTATGCCCCCCGGAAGCAATACGATGTTTGCAAACCCAAGTGTTGATTTAGGAGTAGTATTTTTTGCGTTATTAATATTAGTAGGATCAGGTTTGCTTGCAGGATTTATTCCGGCGCAGATCGCAATTAATGTAAAGCCGGTAGATGCTTTGCGAACAGAATAAATTATCAATCAAAATATAATCGATTAAACCAAAAACAAAATGAAAAAAGGAGTAACCGTAACCATTTTAATCTTTATTGCTTTAGTTTTCTTTGGCGCACTTTACTATTTGTATGCGAAAAATCAAGAGTCGCCAATCGTCTTTAAAACAGAGAAAGCAGAGATTAAAACGATCGTAAAAAACACCATTGCAACTGGTAACATTCAGCCTGATGAAGAGGTCCTAATCAAACCGAATATTTCAGGTATTATTGAACAAGTGTATATCAAGGCAGGTGAAAAAATTAAAGCAGGCGACATGATTGCTAAAATTAGAGTTGTTGCCAACGTATCCAATGTAAGCAGTACTCAGAACCAAGTACAGACGGCTAAAATTGCATTAGACAATCAGGAAAAAATTTATAAAAGGCAAAAAACTTTATTTGATAAAGATGTAATTTCTGCAAATGATTTTGATGCGGCGCAATTGGCTTATACACAAGCAAAACAAAACTATGCGGCAGCAAGACAAAGTTTAGATATCGTAAAAACAGGAACAACTTCGTCTTTAGGAAGTTATGCTAATACCTTGATTCGTTCTACTGTAAACGGAATGATTTTAGATGTTCCGGTTAAAGTGGGAAATCAAGTTATCGAAAGTAATAATTTTAATGAAGGAACTACAATTGCCAGCGTTGCCGATGTTGGAAGAATGATTTTTGTTGGAAAAATTGACGAATCTGAGGTAGGAAAAATTAAAGAAAAAATGCCTATCGAAATTACAGTTGGAGCAATTGAAAACAAAAAATTTGTGGCAGTTTTAACTTATATCGCTCCAAAAGGAGTGACAGAAAATGGTGCAATTCAGTTCGAAATAAAAGCTTCTTTAGAGAACAGAGATGCTACTTTTATTAGAGCCGGCTTAAGTGCAAACGCTTCTATTATTTTAGAAAAAGCAGATAAAGTTTTGGCAATTAAAGAATCTTTAGTTCAGTTTGACAAAAAAACTCAAAAACCTTATGTTGAAGTTGAAACAGCTCCTCAGAAATTTGAAAGAAGAGATGTAGTGCTTGGAGTAAGTGACGGAATCTACGTTCAAGTTAAAAGCGGGGTTAAAAACACAGATAAAATTAAAATCTGGAATCAAGGTTTGATCAGCGAAGGAGAGAAAAAATAATTTGAAACTATAAAGAGTTTTTGGGTTTAAAAAATGTTAAATTTGCGTAGTATCTTTGCTATGCTTTCATTCAAAATATATGAAAATAAATAAATATAATAGCCTTGTTTTTGCCATTCTTTTTGGGTTTGGATTATCGGCGCAAGCGCAAACAAAACAATGGACACTAGAAGAATCTGTGCGATATGCACTTGAAAACAATATCACAATTAAACTGTCAGAGCTTGATGTAAAAAATGCTGATATCGATAAGAAAGATGCATTTGGGAATTATCTGCCATCAGTAAACGGAAATGCTTCGCACTCATGGAATATAGGTCTTAATCAGGATGTTACTACAGGTCTTTTGCGTAATCAGACTACTCAATATTCATCTGTAGGATTAAGTGCGGGAGTTGATATTTACAAAGGATTGCAAATCCAAAATACGTATCGAAGAGCTAAACTTTCGATTATAGCTTCGCAATATCAACTGCTGAAAATGCAAGAAGATATTTCACTTAATGTGGCAAACGCATTTCTTCAAATTTTATCTTATAAAGAAGAGCTAAAAGTTAAAAAAGAACAATTATCAATTGATGAAAAACGATTAAAGCGTTCTGAAGAAATGGTAAATGCAGGAACAATTCCAAGAGGAGATTTGTATGATCTAAAAGCTACGATTGCAACAGATCAGCAAGCAATTACTGTTTCGGAAAATAATTTGCTGATCTCAAAATTAAGTTTAGCACAGCTTTTACAATTAAAAGAATTTGCAGATTTTGATGTTGTAGATGATACAAATGCCAAGGATGAAAATAACATCATGGCTCAAACTCCAACTGAGATTTACAATAAAGCTAAAGAGACAAGAACAGAATTAAAGCTTGCTCAGACTAATCTTGAAATTGCAGAGAAAAATGTAGCTATTGCAAAAGGTGCTTATCAGCCTACACTTTCTGGTTTTTATGGGTTTAACACCAGAGCAAGTTATAGTGATAAAGTGATTGGGGTAGATGCTAATGGTGATCCAATTTTAGGAGGTCCAGATCCTGTTTTCCAACAGTTTAGTGATAATAAAGGACATAATTTTGGTTTTCAGTTAAATGTGCCTATTTTTAATGGATTTGCTGTGCGAAATAATGTAGAACGCAATAAAGTAAGTTTAGAAAAATCTAAAATAGATTTAGAGCAAAAAAGTTTAGATTTGCAACGTAACGTTTATACAGCTTTTACGAATGCAAAAGGAGCATTAAACACTTACGAATCATCGACTGTAACTTTAGAAGCAAGACAACAGGCATATAATTATGCTAAAGAAAAGTATGATGTTGGGTTAATGAATTCATTTGATTTTACTCAGGCTCAAACTTTACTGACTAATGCGCAGTCTGATGTTATCAGAACGAAATACGATTACATGTTTAAAATAAAAATACTTGAATTCTACTTTGGAATTCCAATAGTTCCAATTATTACAAAATAATTTATTATGTCAAAAAAAACAGTTTATTTCTTAATAGGTGGTGCATTAGTCATCATTGCAATTTTAGTAGGTCTTTCAAAATCGGGAGTAATAGGAAATAAGGATGAAGGAAAAGAAGTAGAAATATCAAAAGTTGTGGCCTCAACAATTGTCGAAACTGTTTCGGCAACTGGAAAAATTCAGCCAGAAATTGAGGTAAAACTTTCGTCAATGGTTTCAGGGGAAATTATTGCATTAAATGTCAAAGAAGGCCAAGTTGTAAAAAAAGGCGATTTATTAGTAAAAATAAATCCAGATTTATATACATCTGGCTTAGATCGATCTGTTGCAAATTTGTCTGGTACAAAAGCCAGTTTATCACAGTCAGAAGCAAATTTCAAAGAAGCAAAAGCAAGTTATGAGCGTAATAAAACCTTGTATGATAAAGGTGTTATTTCAAAATCAGACTGGGATAAATCGATTGCAACGTTTGAAGTTGCTAAAGCTACAAGACAAAGTTCTTATTATAATGTTCAAAGTGCCTCAGCATCTGTAACTGAAGCCAAAGACAATCTAGGTCGTACTTTAATTTATGCCCCTGCAGACGGAACTATTTCTTTATTAAATGTTGAATTAGGCGAGCGTGTTTTAGGTACACAACAAATGGCTGGAACTGAACTTATGCGTGTGGCAAACCTTAATAACATGGAGGTTGAAGTTGACGTAAATGAAAATGACATCGTTAAAATTAAAATTGGAGACGAAGCAAATGTTGAAGTAGACGCGTACTTAAAAAAGAAATTTAAAGGTATTGTAACCAGTATTTCTAATTCGGCAAGTACCACTTTAACATCGGATCAGGTTACTAATTTTAAAGTTAAAGTGCGTATTTTAAAAGAGTCCTATCAGGATTTGCTGGAAGGTCAGTCAAGTGCTTATTCTCCTTTTAGACCAGGAATGACTGCTACAGTTGATATCATTACAAAAACAAAACCAAATGTTTTGGCAGTACCAATTAGTTCTGTTGTTGTAAAATCAGATACAGCTGCAGTAAAAGATTTTAAAGTAGAAGATCCTAACGAAGATAAAAAAGCTGCACCAAAAAGCGATAAAAAATTCGAATGTGTGTTTGTAAAAGTAGGAGATAAAGCTAAAATTAGAATCATTAAAACAGGTATTCAAGACGATACTAACATTGAAGTAATGGACGGCCTAAAACCTGGTGATGTTGTGATTACGGGACCTTACACTACAGTTTCTAAAGACTTAAATTCTGGAGATAAAGTAAAGCTTAAAAAAGCTGACGCTCCAAAAAAATAATAATCAATTTTAAAAATAAACATTTTGTCTTTTATTCTCAATATCGAAACGGCTACGAAAAACTGTTCAGTATCTATTGCTAAAAATGGAGAAACCATTATTTGCAAAGAAATCGCCGAAGAAGGGTATTCCCACGCCGAAAAACTGCATGTTTTTATTGAAGAAGTAATTGAAGAAGCTAAAATTTCAGTTCAGGATTTAGCTGCAATTGCAGTAAGTCAAGGTCCGGGTTCTTATACGGGTTTAAGAATTGGAGTTTCTGCAGCAAAAGGATTGTGTTTTGCCTTAAATATTCCGTTGATTGCTGTAGATACTTTACAAACTTTGGCTTCGCAGGCAAATGTTTCAGAAGGAAAAATTATTCCGATGCTTGATGCACGAAGAATGGAAGTTTACAGTGAAATTTTTAATGCTGATCTACAAGTTGAAAGAGAAATTCTGGCAGAAGTTATAGATGAAAATTCATTTAAGGACTTTACAGAAAAAATATATTTTGTAGGCGATTGTGCCGACAAGTGCAAGGCAGTTTTAACGAAAGATAATTTTGTTTTTTTAGAAGAAATAAAATATCCTTCGGCAAACGCAATGAGTAAAATCAGTTATAGTAAGTATCAAAAAAGCGACACTGTTGATGTCGCTTATTTTGAGCCTTATTATTTAAAAGATTTTATGATGACAACTTCAAAAAAGTAAACTTATTTATTTTTGAAGCGTAAAAGGCTGAACAGAGATTCCTGCTTCATCTAAGGCTGTTTTGCAATTCTCTAAAGTCTCAGAAAAAACAGCTCCATAATTCACATTTTTAGCCCAAGGACGCACTGCAAATTCTACTGAACTTGCGGTTAAATTCTTTACAAAAACTTCTGGCGCTGGCTTTTTAAGTACTTTCGGGTTTTTAGTTAAAACCTCTAAAAGTATGTCTTTTGCTTTTTTGATATCTGAATCATAAGAAACTGCAAAAGTCAAATCGGCTCTTCTTTCTCCCTGCATCGAATAATTAATTATTGTACCGTTTGACAATGCGCCATTGGGTACAAAAACAGTCTGATTATTTGCAGTAAGCATTTTAGTTACGAAAATCTGAATTTCTAATACTGTTGCA
This sequence comes from Flavobacterium sp. KJJ, assembly GCF_000708595.2. Taxonomy (GTDB): domain Bacteria; phylum Bacteroidota; class Bacteroidia; order Flavobacteriales; family Flavobacteriaceae; genus Flavobacterium. The sequence continues at coordinate 35,675 of NZ_JARP01000007.1, forward strand.
ATAACACCTTGTGCCTCAATCGTATCACCTACCTTAAAAGGTTTGAAAACGATAATTAGCATTCCTCCGGCAAAATTAGAGAGTGAACCTTGCAATGACAAACCTACAGCAAGTCCCATGGCGCCTAAAATGGCAACAAATGACGAAGTTTCAATTCCTAGTTTAGAAATAAACGATACAAACAACAAAATTCGAAGTGCCCATAATAAAATATCTGCAAGAAATTTGGTTAATGTCGGATCTAAATTTCTCTTAACCATTATTTTTCTAATCAATCTGTTTATTAATCTTATGGCATACAAACCAATAAAAAGAATAAGAAATGCAGAAATTAATTTTGGAGAATAATCAACTAATATGTCGATGAATTTTGTAACGTAACCGCTAACTTGATCTGGACTAAGGTTCATGATTTGATAATAAAAAAACCTCCTCAATTGAGAAGGCGTATTAGTTTTGCAAATATAAAAATATTTATTTTTATAAGAAAGAAAGTAGTTTTATTCCTTATCAGCTCCTTCTTCAATAATGTCATCTGTTTCTTTGGTGCTCTCACTGACGTCTATTACATTTTCTACAATTGTGGGTTTGCCGTCGCTTACCGTTTCACTTGTTTTTTCTTTTACAGAATCAACTACATCGCTTATGGATTCAGATGCTTTTTCAACATATTCGCTTACAAGATCTTTTGCTTTATGAGCATATTCTACAGCGCTTTCAAATACAGGTTCTGATGCTTCTTTAGCTTTAGCGAATGTTTCTTCTGCAAAAGTTTCTGCCTTTTCAATATAAGGAGCAGCAGCTTCTTTAGCTTGATCAAAAGTCGTTTCAGCCTGAACAGCCAGATCTTGTGCTGAATCTTTGGCTGAACCAAATAAATTCTTAAAAAATGATGATAATCCCATAGTTTTACATTGATTAGTTTAGAAGACAATATAAAACTTTTTTAAAGAATTGCCGGCTTATTGTTTAAATAATTTATTGAATATTAGGAAGATATGAATTTATAAAAAAAGCGCCTCATTTGAGACGCTTTTACTATTTTTAAGCTGATATTTTTATGCATTTAAAGCTTCTACTTTAATCGCTTCATCGTTCAGCATACTTTTCAGCATGTTCTCTATACCACTTTTTAAAGTAAATGTTGATGACGGACAACCGCTGCAGGCTCCTTGTAAAATTACTTTTACTGTTTTGTCATTTTCGTTATAAGAATCAAAAGCAATATTTCCTCCATCCGCTGCTACGGCTGGTTTTACATACTCTTCTAAGATATTTATAATTTGTTGCGAAGTCACATCTAATTTATCAAAAGCCTCATCTTTTGTTACATCATTTTTAGTAGCAACTTCAATTAAGCTTTCATCTAAAACAGTTCCTCCGTTTTCGATAAATTGTTTGATAAAAGTCCTCACTTCTAAAGTGATTTCCTGCCAGTCGTTAATATCGTATTTTGTTACAGAAATGTAATTTTCATCAATAAAAACTTCTTTTACATAAGGAAATTTAAACAATTCTTTTGCCAATGGCGAAGAAGCAGTCTGATCTATGTTTTTGTATTCAACAGCATTTTTGGTCAACATTCTGCTGACAACAAATTTTAGGGCTGATGGGTTTGGAGTTGTTTCTCCATAAACGGTAATAGGCTGTTTTTTAGCTTTGCTTTCGTCAATATTTACAATAATACCGCCTTTGTCTACAAATGCTTCAATTTGCTCTGCAACAGCATCTTTCACATCATCCCATTCGACGATGCTGTATCTTTCAATAGCGATAAAATTCCCAGAAATATATACTGTTTTTACAAACGGGAGATAAAATAATTGTTGTGCTAAAGGAGACGCTTGCGCTTCATCTATATTTTTGAATTCAAAATTTTGAGTTTTTGTGATGAAATCCTCAAATTCAAATTTTAATATAGTAGGGTTTTGAGTCTCTTTTATAGTGATTTTTGTCATGGTTGTAGATTTTTTACAAATTTAGTAAAGTTATTTTCTACTAATACCTATATTTGATTTTTTAATAAAATAATTAAGACTCTTTTCAAATAATTCGTATTAAATTATGGAGAGTGTAAAATATCTATAAACTAATTTGCCATTATGAAATTAAGAATCAAGTTTTTAATTGTTTTTTTAATCACCACTTTTTTTTCTTACGCTCAAGAAGGAATTCCAGTTTATTCAGATTATTTGTCTGATAATTATTACTTGATTCATCCTTCTATGGCGGGAGCGGCAAATTGTGCAAAAATTAGATTGACAGCTAGAAAACAATGGTTCGGACAAGAAGATGCACCATCACTTCAAACTTTGAGTTTTAACGGAAGAATAGGAGAACGTTCTGGAGCAGGGATTATTGTTTTTAATGATAAAAACGGTTATCATTCTCAAAAAGGAGTTAAGCTTACTTATGCGCATCATATTATGTTTTCTAGAGATGAGGTTGATTTGAATCAGCTTTCCTTTGGTATTAGTGGCGGCATTATTCAAAGTCAATTAGACGAAACTACATTTGGAGGAAGTTTTGATCCAATCGTTTTCGGATCGATTCAAAAAGATTCTTATTTTAATGTAGATGTTGGAGCTTCATACAATTATTTAGATTTTTATGCTCATGCTACTGTTCAAGGCTTGCTTGAAACCAGAAGAGAATTATATACAGACTATGAAAGCGATAATTTAAGAAAGTATTTGCTGAGTGTTGGATATGTATTCGGAAAAAGAGAAAACATTACTTGGGAGCCATCTGTACTACTTCAAATATTTGACCAAACCAAAGAAAAGTCAATTGACTTAAACATGAAAGCGTATAAAAACATGGATTTTGGAAGCCTGTGGGCAGCATTTTCTTACAGAAGAAGTTTTGACGGAGCACAATATAATACCGGAAGTGGCATACAAGCTCAAAAACTGCAATATTTTACGCCAATAATTGGAATCAACTACAATAATTTTATGTTCGCTTATACGTATTCACAAGTTGCGGGCAACGTAAAATTTGATACTGGAGCTTATCACCAAATTACTTTAGGAATCAACTTATTTTGTAAAAAGGAACGTTACGATTGTAACTGTCCGGCTATTAATTAATTTTTTATGTTAATCAAGTCTGTAAACGGAAAATCACCTCTAATTCCAGAGGATTGTTATGTTGCTGAAAATGCTACAATTGTTGGCGATGTTAGTTTTGGAGCTTCGTGCAGTGTTTGGTTTAATGCTGTTATTCGAGGCGATGTTCACTTTATTAAAATAGGAAATAAAGTAAATATCCAAGATGGAGCTATTATTCACTGTACTTACCAAAAACATCCAACTATTATTGGGAATAATGTTTCAATAGGGCATAATGCGATTGTACACGGCTGTACAATTCATGATAATGTTTTAATAGGAATGGGCGCTATTGTTATGGATAATTGCGTAATCGAAAGCAATTCAATTATTGCGGCTGGGGCGGTTGTAACACAAAATACTGTTGTGGCTTCTGGAACTATTTATGCAGGTGTTCCTGCTAAAAAAGTAAAAGATATAGACCAATCTAATTTTGCAGGCGAAATTGAGCGTATTTCAAATAATTACGTAATGTATTCCGGCTGGTTTAAAAACGACGAATAAAATACTAAATATTAAAATATTAAAAATTCCAGATTCCAAGAGTGATTGACTCTTTTGGAATCTGGAATTTTTATTTTGGAATTTTTAAAAAATCTACAAATTAATTTTCTCAAAAAAAGCATTTTTGTAGCTTTCGCTGATCGGAATTCGTTTGTCGCTTATTAAAACTTTATTTTTTTGAATCGACTTAACATGTTTTATATTTATGATATAAGACCTGTGAATTCGTGAAAAACCCTTGCTGGAAAGCAAATTCTCTAATTTTATTAAGCTGATCAGAGTCAATGTAAATTTATTATCTGTAGTATAAATTTTTACATAATCTTTAAGACCTTCAATAAATAAAATATCTGAAAAATTCATTTTTACATTTTCGTATTCTGCTCTCACAAACATAAAATCCTGTTCTAATTCTGGTGAGATTGTGTTTTCAGAAATGGTTTGAACAGCCGTCGCTGGATTCGATATTTGTTGTGCCCGAACAACAGATTTTAGAAAACGATGAAAGGGAATAGGCTTTACTAAATAGTCAACAGCTCCAAGATTAAAACCTTCAACAGCATAATCAGAATAGGCAGTTGTGAAAATTACTAAAGGTTTTTTTTCAATAGTATTTAAAAAATCAATTCCAGAAAAGTGTGGCATCTGAATGTCGAGAAAAATTAAATCTACATTTGTCTGATTGATAAATGATACAGCATCAATAGCGTTATTAAAAGTGCTGACCAATTCAAGAGAATCTACTTTTCGGACAAAATCTTCTAATAATTCAACCGCTAACGGCTCATCGTCTATAATTACACATTTCATCTGGTTAAGGATTAAATTTATTTAAATCGTTTTGGCATTCAAAAGTAGTTTGAAACCAGTGAATTAAGTTTTAAAATTTTCATAAATTCCTGATTTTATTTTACTACGTAATTGTTGTCTGTATTTCATCAAGATTTAAATTCAAATGAACACGGTAATATTGATTGTCTTGCGTAATGTCAAGCTTATGTGCATTTGGATAGAGCAAATCGAGTCGATTTTGAATATTCACTAACCCAATTCCAGAATTTTCAGGATCTTTCACATAGTTTTCTATAGTATTTTCAATCCAGAAATCAAGACTGTTCTCTAGAATGAAAATCTTAATTTTTACATGTGCAGCACCTTTATAGTCTGTTCCGTACTTAAAGGCATTTTCAACAAATGAAATTAAAAGAAGAGGTTCTATAAATTTATTGCGGGTGTCGCCATGAACATTTATTACAATGTCTTCAATGTTATTGAGTCTGAGTTTTTGTAATTCGATGTAATTTTGAATGTAGTTGATTTCTTTTTCTAAAGCCACCGTTTTATTATCAGTTTCATACAGCATATACCGCATTAACTCAGATAATGTCACGATGGCATCAGGGACCAAATCAGATTTTTTGTGTGCTAACGAATAAATACTGTTTAGGGAATTGAATAAAAAATGCGGATTAGTTTGTTTGCGCAGATATATCAATTCAGTACTTGTTCTATGTGTTTCGGCAATTAATTTATTTTGCTGATTGTTGTAAAACTCAGTCAGTGTTCTAATAATTGCACTTATCGTTATAATTAAAATATAGAAAAAAGAAGGGCCAATTTTAAAAAAAAGAGGCTGTCTCATTTCTATTCTTCTGTGCGGACCTCTATCAAAAAATCTCACATCAGAAGGCATCATTTTTGGTGCTATGTTTTCAGGTCTTAAATGTCTGAATTCAGGAATAAAATAATTGATCCTGATGACCATAAAAAGAACAATAAGAGAAAATGCAAAAGCAAAATAAAGCCAATATTTTTTTTCTAAAAGCAACACAGGAACCATGTAAAAGTAGTTCAGATAAAACAAAATAATTCCTGTACTCCACTGCGCATAAAAATCAGTATTGATTCGGAACGGACTTTCGTAAAATTGAATTAAAGAGGTCAATATAAAGAAAACCCATATTATGCAATGGAATAAAATTTTATTTGAACTTGTGTTTTTAATGGTATCGATCTTCATTTAGAATTTTATTTTCAATAAAATTAAATCATTTTTAGTTACCGTTGGAGATATATGCTGGTTCAGTTTCTCAACCACTAGATTACCTACTTTTAAAGCGTCGTTTTCAGAAGAAAAACTTTTGGTATCATTGATCACCGGAATCACAGATTGTTTTATTAAAACTTTGTTTTTGTGAGCAATTGTATATCCCCAGCCCGTTTGTGTTTTAAAGGATTCTATTGTAAGAGTTTCTTTTTTTGCACAAGCGGTAAATTGCAATACAAGCAGAATAAACAATAAATTCTTCTGGATTTTACTCCAGAAGAATTGTTCTGTAATATTAATTATCATCGTCGTTTTGTTCGTCTAAAGGTTTAAATTCCCAAGCATCATCAAAATAAGTCGATCCGACTCTTCCTAACATATAAAATCCACGATTATTGATTGCGAAACCAACAGCATCTGTTCTTGTTGCGCCTTCCATTGGAGTTCTCTCAACCCAAAGATCTGTGGTTGGATTGTATTCCCAAACTGTTTTTACACTTTCTCCACCAACAATATAGCCTAAATTGTTCATGCTGAAACTTGATGCGTTCGAGCGAACTATAGCATATTCGTCATTGTATGTGTAATCATCATCTGTATCTTTATCAATGTCGCGTTTTCTTGTCCATACGTCAGTCGAAGGATCAAATTCCCAGAAATCTTCTTGATAAACACCATTATTAATTCCGGTTCCTAAATAAGCTTTATCGCCAATTACAAATACGGTAGCATTACGTCTTTTGTTTCCGCTGAATCCGTTTACCAAAGTCCAAGTGTTTGCCTGGTCATTATACTGATAGAAATCTTTCAGATAATTTCCGTCATAACCAGTTCCAAAATAAGCTTTTCCGCCCACTTGAAATCCTACTGCAGCGTAACGTGCAGTTCCTGCGAAATCTGTTTTTTGTGTCCAGGTATTACTTGTAGGATCGTATTGATAAAAATCTTTCAATTTATTAGTCCCGTCATAACCCAGACCAATGTAGCCTTTTTCATTTAGTGTAAAACTCGAAGCAGAACTTCTTCCTACTCCAGTAAAATCAGCTTTTTGTTCCCAATAATCTCCATTAGAATTATAAGCCCATAAATCTTTTAAGTATTCATCGCCTGTATATCCGGTTGCAATATAAGCATAATCACCAATAACAAAACTAGTTGCACTAGATCTTGCAGGTCCATCAAAAGCTGATTTTTTCACCCAGTTTCCAATTAAATCATCATCGTCATCATCATTGCTGCAACTTACAAGAAAGAGAGTCGAGAACAGTGTCGCGAATAATATTCCTTTTTTAAAATTATTCATAGTGTATTAAATTTATTTATTGTTTGTATTTGATGCCAATTCCTAAAATGTATCCGTTGCCTGTATTAAAGTCATATACTTTATGATTGTCGGAATCAATCAGATTGTATTTTTTATTAAAATCATAACCTGCCTTAAAATTCAAAAACCAGTTTTTATCTACATTTCTTTCGTATTCAAAAGCCGAAGTCATTTGAGATAAAGTCATTTTTTCAGCATTGTTTAGCGTATTCTTTTCATCTAAATTGTAAAAGTTTCCATTAAAGCTATTCGTTAAACTGAATTTGTTTCGGATATTATTTGAATATGAAAATCTAGAATCTGGAAATCCAATAGACAACGCACTCGCATTATTTAATTTATAATTTAAAGATAGAATTGGCATCACTTTAGGATAACCAAAAACAGTTGTTCGAGTTGCACCAAGCATAATACTTGTATTTAAATTTAATTGCTGAACTATTTCAAAACTTCCTAAAATTGCAAAATCCGACATGTTTAAATTCTGTTGAAAATTTACCATTGGGGTTACAGAGAAAATCAGTTTTGTTGAATTTGAAACATAATGTGAAAATTCAATTTTATTTTGAAGCTGATTAAATCGATCCAGATTTTCTTGCGATAAAAAATTTCCTTCCTCATAATTCACATTCAATTTTGAATACTCAAATGTGTTTTTTATCTCGTTTTCAGTGTTTATCTTTTTATTATATGAAACGATTATATTGGTTTCATTAAAATCAATTTTATCAGTAGGTTCTGTCTTTAAATTCATTTCTGCTGAAAGGGTATCTTGAGCTTTCATACTAAAAAATGAAATTGTAAAAAACGAACATATTAAAAGCCTTATTTTCATTACCTATTTATTGGTTCAAAAGTAGTTGCCTAATGGTTTTAAAAAAAAGAATATATATGTATGGCACTTTTTGATAGACTAAACCGCTTTTTTTAAGGTTGAATCAAAGATTTGTTTCTATAACGCTATTATAGATGGTTTTTTGCTATTTGTAGTGCAAATATGCTAGGCTGTATATGTTATAGTGTGCTGCAGAAGAGTGCATTTTATATTTGTTGAAAAAATTTATTATGCACAAGTTTATATTGATGTTGTTTTTTGCCATCACCTTACTTTCATGCGGAACGGATACAGATGCTGGAGAATTTGTTGTTGGGTCAGATTATTTAGCTGTAAGCAATAAAGCGATTTTGATCGATACTGTTACAGTCGACATGTCTACAATAAATTTTGACTCATTGGTTACTTCGAGCCAAGCCCGAATTTTAATCGGAAATTATGATGATCCTATTTATGGAAAAGTAAAATCGAACAGTTATTTTCAATTGGCTACAGATTCGTATACGTTAAATAGTGGTGGATCAGATACGGAAGCAGTAAATTTTGTATTCGATTCTATTTCGATGATTCTAAAGTATGACAATTATTATTATGGAGATACTACAAAAGTGCAGACCTTCGACATCCATAGATTAACACAAAAAGTAAAGCCTAATGCAGAGGATAAAAGTTTCTATAATAATTCTACATTAACTTACAGCGATGAAAGCCTCGGTACAATATCGTATAAGCCAAGGCCTACAGAAAAAGATTCTATCAATATAAAAATGAGCGATGCTTTTGGAGCAGCGCTTTTTCAAAAACTCAAAAAAAGAGAAATTACAGATTTTGATAGTTTTTCAGAATATCTAAAAGGGCTCGTTCTCGTGCCGTCAGATCCTAATTCCTCGAGTGTCATTGGTTTTCATGTAGCGACGAGCAAGGTTCGGCTTTACTATTCCAAATATCAGGCTGATACGGAAGAAACGCCATATATTGTAGATTTTACCATTTTAGATGCTACTAAACAGTTTAATTCTATTTCATTAGATAAAACCGGAACCATACTTCAGAATTTGCCCATTTCAACCAGTAAATTATCCAGCATTCTTACCAACCAGCAGGGTTATATACAATCAGGAACAGGAGTGGCCTGCCGAATTGATTTTCCTAATATTAAGCAGTTAAAATATATATCAGACAATGGCGCAATTGTTAGTGCTGAATTGATTTTAAAACCTGTTAATAATACGTATTCAGAGAAATATCCATTATCAGATTCCTTAAAAATTTATGTCGCTGATAACTTAAATCGTATCAGTGCATCATTAGTAAATTCTGCAGGAACAGCAGTTTACGGTATTTTGAATAAGAAGAGTGATGAATTCAATGAAAATATCGGATATACCATTCCAGTTGGTAATTTTTTACAGAAAGAAATGCTGAAAAAGACAGATTCTAAGTCATCTCTTATCTTGACATTGCCTGGAATTTCTAAATCAGTAAATAGAATTGTTCTAGGAGACCAGAAACACTTGAATAACAAAATTCAATTGAAAATTTATTACATCTCATATTAAATGAAAAATAAAATAATTTATTTAAGCTGCTTCATTTTATTGTCGCTTACTTCATTTTCTCAAAGTATCTCAAGTTCGCCATATTCATTGTATGGTGTTGGAAGTTTGTATGAATCTGATTTTGATATTTTGCCTTCTATAGGATCATCAGGAATGGCTTTGCCATCGACAACTTTTATAAATAATTTAAATCCCGCATCATTAGCTTATCTGCCTTTAAATCACTTTATGTTTGATATTGGCGGAAAAGCAATTGCGACGACGTATCAAAGTGGTTCAAGAACAGAGAATCGTAATAACTTTCAGTTTTCCCACATGGCCTTTGCTTTTCCAGTTACTAAAAATTCAGGATTTAGTGTGGCTTTGCGTCCGTATTCTAGCGCAGCTTTTAAAATTTCTAATTTGAAATTGCCCATTACAAACAGTCAAGAATATTATTATTTAACTGCAGTTGGTTCCGGCGGATTAAACAACTTTGATTTTTCATACGGATACAGATTTGGCAAGAAGTTTTCAGCTGGGGTTTCTGGATCGGTATTATTTGGAAATACTGTCGATGAAAGGAATTTTTTGATTACAAATACCCTTACAACGATCAGCAAAAAAACAAATTATAATGGTTTGCGTGCCACTTTGGGAGCTCAATATAAAATAGATTCTACTTTTACAGTAGCTTCAACAGTTAAATTGCCAGCTCAAATTAAAGCTTCAAAAGTTCAATCGGTAGAAACAATTGCAGATGAAGTAACAACTACTGTAGAAACTGATGTGGCTTCAGATGTCGATGATTATTATATGCCTTTAGAAATAGGAGTGGGGATCAGCAAGAGGTTTAAAAACAATTTAAACATGACTTTTGATTATGAAAAAAGTTTGTGGAATAACACCAGTCAATCAGAATTGTATGGAGATTTTGTAAATCAAGACCGATTTGCTCTTGGATTTACATATAGTTCTAAAAAGAATGTTCGGAAATATTGGGACAGAATTCAATATGCAATGGGTGCAAATTTTGATAATGGTTATTTAGAAGTTGATGGAAAAAGAATCAGCAATGCAGCAATTTCTATCGGACTTTCTCTGCCTATCGAAAACACATTTTCTACTTTAAATATTTCCTATTCGTATGGACAAAAAGGAAGGATCTCAGATAATTTAATAAAAGAAAATTATCACAAAATATCTCTTAATTTATCCTTAGATGGAATTTGGTTCGTCAAGCGAAAATTTGAATAGTGTATTAGAAATCCTTCTGGATTACAGAATACTTATTTTCTAAAATTGATTTTAAAACAGCGGGATCTGAATTGATATAAAATTCAGGCTCGCTTTTTTGATGATCAGAAAAACCAACTCTTTCACGCAGTACATTTTGTGTCTGACGTGCCACAGCTTCACCAGAATCGATAATTTGAATATGTTCAGGAAGAATTTTTTTAATCTGTGGAATCAAATATGGATAATGACTGCAGCCTAAAACTAGATAATCAATATTAGCATCGATCATAGGTCTAAGATAAGATTCTAATAATTGAGTCATTTCCTGCGAATACAAATTTCCATCTTCAATAAGCTGTACTAGACCATGACCAACTTGCTCAATTATGGTTGTATTTTGAAACATTTCAGCAGTTTTGTTAAATAGCTCACTGTTCAAAGTTCCTTTAGTAGCTAATATTCCAATAACTTGTGTTTTAGAATTATTCGCAGCAGGTTTTATGGCAGGTTCAATACCTATAAACGGAATATCATAATCTGCACGAAGTTCTCGAATAGCATTTGTGGTTGCAGTATTACAGGCAACGACAATTAGCTTGCAATTCATATCAAGTAATAAATCAACATTCTTTTTGCTTAGTGCAACAATTTCTTCTTTGGTTTTTTGACCATAAGGAGCATTTTTGCTGTCGGCTAAATAAATAGTTTTTTCGTAAGGAAGAAGATCGTGGATGGCGCTCCAGATTGAAGTTCCTCCAATACCAGAATCAAAAACGCCTATAGGATTGTTGTTCGTCATAATACAAATTTAGTATTTTTTAGAATAAATTTATATTCTAATTTACTTCAAATCTGCAAATTCTTTTGCTTTTTAATTTTAATTTAATATAAAAAAAAACTGCTCAAACTTTTTAAAGAATTGAGCAGTTTTTTTATAATAAAGAATTCGTTTCTTAGAATCCTAAATCTTTTTTTACATCAGCAGTAATGTTTGGACCATCAGCTAAGATAAGAGTAGAACCATCTAATACATATTGGAAACCTTTTGCTTTTCCAACTTTTTGGATAGAAGCTCTAACTTTTTCCATGATTGGTTTCATGATGTCAGAATCTTTTTGTTGCAATTCTTTTTGAGCGTTGTCTCTGTAATCAGTAATTCTTTTTTGCATGTCTTGAACTTCTTTAGAACGTTCAGCATTTACATCTTCTTTTACTGTTGCAGCTTCAGCTTCGTACTTTTTGATTTTAGTTTGATATTCTTCAATCATTTTTTTGTATTCAGCATCGTATGTACCACTTAATTTTTGTAGTTGATTTTGAGCATCAAGCATAGCAGGCATTTTCGACATAATCTCGCTAACATCAACATGGGCAACCTTCGCCTGTGCGTTCATTGTGTTACTTGCTCCTAAAATTAGTATGGCAGCAATTAGTAAAGTTTTGATTTGTTTCATCATTTTTAAAAATATTAATTAATTATTGGTCGTATTTGATTTTTGTGCTTCGGCTTCTTTCGCTTTTTTAGCCGCTTCTCGTTCTTCGATTATTTTCTTTCTTCTTTCTTCTAACTCTTTTTTACGTTGTTCGTATAACTTTTGTCTTTCTTCAGCTTTGCTGGCAGCAGGATCTGTTGTTGCAGGTACCGTTTCTGTTGTTGCAGCTGGCTTGGCTGTTGCATCAGTTTTAGCTGTTTCTGTTGTTGTTTTAGCAGTTTCAGAAACCGTGCCATTTTTTTTAGCGTCTCTCTCGGCTTGTATTGCTTTCCTTCTATCGTCGTATTCTTTTTTCTTCGCTTCTTGTTCTAATCTTCTATCTTCAATTAGTTTTTCTCTAGCTGCTTTCTTTTCGTCTAATGCTTTTTGTCGATCTGCCATTGCTGGGTTCTCGTCTATGGCATTTTCAAGATTTTCTTTCGATTCTTGGTCTTTCAATTGTTTTTTAGTCAATTGTTCGCGTTTGTCAGTTCTGTTTAAAACTCGTAAAACCTGATCGCTTATGTCAAATCTTTTGTTGCTGAAAAGCATTGTCAAATCTGATGATTTATCAAAAATAAAATCATAATTTTTAGCTTCAGCAATATCTTGAACGGCAGTAAAAACTTGGTCCTGAATTGGCTTTGCTAATGCTGCTTTCTGTCTAATCAAATTACCATCAGATCCAAATTGTTTTTGCTGATAGTCTAACATTTCTTGTTCGAGAAATTTAATTTCAGTTTCTCTCTCATCAATAAGTTCTTTAGTAAGCAAAGCTCTTTCGGCTTTTAGACTCTCTTTTCTCGTATTGATTTCTAATTTTTTGGCTTCAATTTCTTGTTTCCATTTTTGAGCTTTTAACTCTAATTGAGATTTTGCTTCTTTGTAATCAGAAACATTCTCCAGAATGTACTCCATGTCAATGTAGCCGATTCGAGTCGTTTTTCCTTGACCCTGAGTTGTATTGATTACAATCAAGGCTAAAAATATAAATAAAAATTGCTTTTTCATAAACATTACTTTATTTGATGATTTTTAACCAAACGGGAATTTTCTAGAATTGTTGTCCAATAATGAAATGAGTTTCCCAACCATTTGCTTTATTGGTAACAGAACCAGGAAGAGCATCAAATCCGTAACCCATATCGATACCCAATAATCCGAATGCCGGCATGAATACACGTAAACCAAAACCTGCAGAACGACTTAAGTCAAACGGGTTATAATCTTTAAAAGTTGGGTATGATGAACCTGCTTCCAAGAACGCTAATCCATAAATAGATGCTGATGCTTTTAATGTAATTGGATAACGCAGCTCCATAGAGAATTTGTTGTAAATAGTTGCTCCAATTTGCTCACCTTTAGAGTTTACAGGAGTTAAAGAGTTATTCGGATAACCTCTTAACTGGATTGTTTCTCTACCATCCATTGAGTAATTCGCCATTCCATCTCCTCCTAAATAAAAACGTTCAAATGGTACTACACCTCTAGATTGGTCATAAGCTCCTAAGAAACCAAATTCTGTTAGTGTTCTTAAAACTAATTTACCATAAATTTTAGTGTACCAGTCTGCTTTAAACTTAATTTTGTAATATTCTAACCAATTGTATTTCTTCTGATCGACTTTTGCAATATCTGTATCAGCACTTGCGAAGTCTGAACCTACACTTACATATCCAGATGTTCCATTAACAGTTTCTGTTTTTACATAATCACCAGTATTTAATGGCTGTCCATCTACACCTGATGTTGGTGTTCCTGTATATTGTGTTTTGTATTCTTTTTGATTTTGTAAGTCTCCATAATCAATTCCATTAAATAATGAATATGGAGGCGTTACTTTTGCTGATATACTAAATTCCGAACCATAAGTTGGGAAAATAGGATTCACCCCTTTATTGCTTCTTGAAATTCCAATTGTGTACGCTAAGTTTCTTGAAGCTCCATTACCAAAAGTAAATAACCCTGTGTTATAATTATTCAAATCATAATGTTGGTAACTTACTGATTGTGATAAAACGAAATAATCATCTGGCACTGTCAGCCTTTTAGCCAATCCGACTTGTATTGTAAAAATATTAAAACTTTTGCTTTTGTCTACACTTCTTGTAATATAATTGTTCAAGAATTGTTTACTATACGAAATAGAAGAGCTGAACTGTACTGGTTTTTTACCTCCAAACCATGGCTCAGAGAATGATAAACTATACGTCTGAAAGTATGTACTTCCTTGTAAACGAAGTGCTACTTTTTGACCGTCTCCCATTGGCAATGGCTTGTACGATTCTTTGTTAAAAATGTTTCTCGCTGAGAAGTTGTTAAATGAAAGCCCTAAGGTTCCGATGAAACCTCCACCACCATAACCTCCTTGAAGCTCAACCTGGCTAGATCCTTTTTCTACAAGTTGGTATTCGATATCAACTGTTCCTGCCGCAGCATCAACATTTCTAAATTCAGGCTTGATAGATTCAGGGTCAAAGAAACCTAATTGACCAATCTCACGAATTGTTCTAACTAATTCTTCTTTACTGTATTTATTTCCTGGTTTAGTTCTTAATTCACGATAAATAACGTGATCGTTTGTTTTGTCGTTACCTGTAACGTATATTTTGTTGAAATAAGCGATAGGACCTTCTGTAACTCGAATTTCAAAATCGATTGTATCATTTGCGGTTCTTACCTCTACAGCATTAATATTAGAGAACAGGTAACCGTTGTTTTGGTACAAGTTTGTAATATCTTCAGCGTCTGGTTTAGTTTTGTCTGCAATTCGTTTTTCAAGTAAAACTCCGTTATAAGTTTCTCCTTTTTTGATTCCTAAATAACGGTTTAATTGTTGATCAGAGTATACCGTATTTCCTAAGAATTTAATGTTTCCGAAGTAGTATTTGTTTCCTTCTTCTACATTAATTTTAATAGCAAGCATATTTTTTTCTTTGTTGTAAGCAACAGAGTCATATATAATACGAGCATCACGATATCCTTTTTCTTTATATGCAGCAACTACTTTTTCTAAGTCACTTTTGTATTTTTCAGGAATAAATTTTGAGGCTTTTAAAACACGGAAAAAGTTTTTTTCTTTCGTGTCTTTCATTGCTCTTTTTAATTGAGCGTCAGTAAGTTGTTTGTTTCCTGTGAAATCAATACTGCTTATTTTTACCTTATCGCCTTTGTCAACCCGAACAAGCATATTTACTTGATTTCCGGCAATGGTGTCAGGTGTATTTGTGATAGTAACTTTTGTGTTATAAAAACCTTCTTTTTTATATTTATTTTCGATATAATTTTTGGTAGTTGTGATTAAGTTTTCGTTGACAATTTTATTTTTTGTCAAGTTGTTATCCTTAATTAATCCTTCTACCTTACTTTTCTTGATACCAACAAATTTAACTTCGTTTAACTTAGGAAGTTCAACAATATTTAAGTCCAGGTAAATGCTGTCATTTTCTACCTTATTAATGTAAAAAGATATCTCATCGAACAGGCCAAGTTTGCCTAATTTTTTGATTGCGCCACTGATTTCTTCACCAGGAACGGTTATTTCCTGACCTTTTTGAAGACCAGTAAAAGTAACTACGGTTTGTTCATTGAAGCTTATTTTACCAACAACAGAAACTTTAGCAAGAATATATTTTTTTCCTTGATCAAAAGGAACTCTATCTTGTGCTTTTATTTGTGAAAAACTACCCAAAAGAAGTAGGGTAAGGACTATTTGTACTCTTTTTTGTAACACTAAAAAATTATTTAATTTGTTCACTGGTTTTTCCAAATCTACGTTCTCTTTTTTGATAACTAATAATAGCCTCATATAAATCTTGATCTTTAAAGTCTGGCCACAAGACATTAGTAAAATATAATTCTGCATAGGCTATCTGCCACAGCAAAAAATTACTTATTCTATGTTCTCCACTTGTTCGTATTAATAAATCTACGTCAGGTAAATTTTGCGTGTAAAGATGCTCATTTATAATTGAATCGTCAATAGTGTCTATTGAAATTATATTATTTTTAACTTTATCGCTGATGATTCTAACGGCATTTACTAATTCTTCTCGTGATCCGTAACTTAAAGCCAGTGTTAGCGTGAGGCGTGTATTGTTTTTAGTTTTATCAATAACGTCTAAAAGTTCTTTTTGGGCTGATTTTGGTAATTTCTCAAGATTTCCAATTGCATTAAGACGGATATTGTTTTCTTGTAAAGTAACAAGCTCCTTTTTTAAAGAATTGATCAATATTTTCATCAATGCATCGACTTCTAATTTTGGCCGATTCCAGTTTTCTGTCGAAAAAGCGTATAATGTTAAGTACTCAATACCAATTTTGGCACAAGTTGTAATTGTTTTTTTTACTGATTTTGTTCCATTTTCATGTCCAAATGCACGTAAAAAACCTTGTTGTTTGGCCCAACGACCATTTCCGTCCATAATAATGGCCAGATGTTTGGGTAAATTTGTGTGGTCTATAGAGTCTAGTAAATTCATTTTATTATTCTGCGCAATAGCAAGGTTTTTGTCCAAAGGTATACGTTAAAGTAATACCAGAGAAAACATACCAGTCATTATTATTTAAATTTCCAAAACGCAATGGCGATAAATTGCTATTGCTTGGATTACTTCCGTCGATATCATCTGTGAAGGTGTAGCGGGCTCCAACTTCAGCAGCTAAAATTAAATGAGGCGTTACGTTTGATTTGATTCCTAATGTCATAGGTATAGCAAACGAATTTGAATTTTTATCTTTTCTGGTCTGGCCTCCTGAAATGTATAATTCATCATACATAAAGTAACTTAATCCTGAATATATATAAGGAGTAACTTTTGGATGATAATCATGAAGGTTAAAGTCGAAAAAGTTGAATTCTAACCCAGCAGAAAGCTCTTTTACTTTATTTTCAAAGCTATAGCCTCTATTGCTTCGCCCTGTTTCTTTTGAGTCTGCATCATTTCCAGCAATTGTTGATTGTGTATAGGAAAAGCGATACGCATGACGCGGACTCTTATTCCATTTATACAAAACACCAAAAGCCAGTTTTTCAGGAGCAATATAAGTTGTGCTTCCTACGTCTCCTACAAAGTTGCTTCCGCCAAGAAAAACACCAATCTCATTGATTTGAGCATTTAGTGTAATAAAGGGGAAAAAACATAACAATAAATTAAAAATTTTCTTCATTTAATTCAAAATTGCGTGCAAATATAATAATTATCGATACGAATCAACGTCGCTTTGGTTAAATGTGCTTTTTTTTCAATTTACAATATGATTTTGAGACATTTAATGAGGATTCGATACATGCAGAACGAGAAAAAGTAGTATTATCGTATAGTAGGTCTCTAGAAAAAGGCTTAATTCCTTTTGTCTTCTCCCCAAAGCAATTTGTTTCTCAATGTTTTTAAGAAAGTTTCGCCTGGAATTTCAACCATTTTTATTTTAAAATCTGTTTTCTTAATCGTCAAAACCGATTCATTTTTTACAGAGGCTATTCTGGAGTCTAACGAAACTAAATATTGATCTTCTCTTCCAGATACGCGAAGTTTAATTTCAGTATCATCAGGAATGACAAGTGGCCTGGCAGTTAAATTATGAGGAGCAATAGGTGTAATTACTAAACTTTTAACCTCTGGGGTTAATAATGGTCCTCCGCAGCTCAAAGAATATCCTGTAGAACCAGTTGGCGTTGAAATAATCAAACCATCTGCCCAATAAGAATTTAGATATTCATTATTCAAATAGGTTTCAACGGTAATCATCGAAGTAGTATCTTTTCTGCTTACTGTTACTTCATTCATTGCGAAGTTTAAGTGGTCTTCGATTGCATCGTTTTTTGGATCACAGGTTAAACTCAATAAAGTTCTTTCAGAGATGGTATATTTTTTATCAATAACAAATTGTAAAAAGGTGTCAATGCTTTCTTTAGGAACAGTTGCTAGAAAACCTAATCTTCCTGCATTAATACCTAATATTGGTACACCAGAATTACGAACTAAGGTTGCTGCTCTTAAAATAGTTCCGTCGCCTCCAATACTAATTAACATTTCAAAACTATCATCCAATGAATTGCTGGAGGAAAAAGTTTTGTATTCTTTTTTTATAAGTTCTTTTTCAAAGAGCATTTTCAAAAAAGTTTCTTCAATTACCATTTCGACATTGTTTGAGTTGAAAAATGCAAAAATATCTTTGATAATAGGTTCGGTACTGTTTTGATAATACTGTCCGTAAATAGCTACTTTCATTCTTTCTAATTAGATAATGAGGAAATGTGTTAATTTTATAATTTATTTAGTTGAGATCACTTTCTAATTTTCTCCTTGACCAATTTCTAATTTATATATTAAGGTATTTGTCTAAATAATCAGAACGCTCTTTTAAGCTATTGATATAAGCATCTTCTTGATGCTCTGAAATAATTTCATAATTATAGCGTCTAAAAGTCTGTATAATTTCATTCATTGGGCCTACGCCAATTTTTACTGTAATATGTACATTTTCTAAATCCGCTTCAGATATAAAACAGCCAAGAATTTTACCGTTATTGCTTTCTACAATCTGAGCAACTTGTCCCATTGAATAGTCTAAAAGTCCTTTTTGAACAATAATAATACCGCCTTGTTCTTTTAAAAAGGGAGTTTCCTGAAAGAATTTCATGATATCTTCCATTTCATAATAGCCTATATAGGTATTATTTTCATCAAGAACGGGAACCGTGTTAGTGTGATTTTTTGCAAAAACCTCTAAAACGTCTAGCCACATCATCGATTTTCTGGCAAAGAAACGCTCTAAAGTATATTTGTAATCAATCGCTTTTTTGTCGGTATCAAAAGTTTCAACATCATCAGAAGCAATACTTCCAATGAAGATTCCGTTTTCCAAAACTGGAAAATGTGAAAAATCCACATCAGCAAAAAAGTCCTGAACCGATGCTATCGTTTCCTGGCTGTCAATCGCTCTGAAATCATTGGTGATATAGTTTGTAATTTCTGTCATAAATCAATTGAAGATATTTCATTGCAAAATAATCAAAAAATACCAAAAACTGCTACGTTTTACTTTGTATTTTTGTCGTAACAAATATAATGTTACTAGAATTAATTATCTATTTATATGACAAAGTTAAGTGTAAATATCAATAAAATTGCAACCTTAAGAAATGCACGTGGCGGAAATGTTCCTGATTTACTAAAAGTGGCAACTGATATTCAGAAATTTGGTGGCCAGGGAATCACAATTCATCCGCGTCCAGACGAACGTCACATTCGTTATCAGGATGCACGCGATTTAAAAGCAATTGTATATACAGAATATAATATTGAAGGAAATCCGCAGCATAACTTTATCGATTTGGTTTTAGAATGCAAACCAACTCAGGTTACTTTAGTTCCTGATGCAATAGGCGCCATTACTTCTTCTGCTGGCTGGGATACTATAAAAAATCAGGAATATTTAACAGAAGTTATTCAGGAATTTCAACGAAACGGAATCAGAACTTCAATTTTTGTTGATCCGGTTTTAGAAATTATTGAAGGTGCTAAAAAAACTGGGACTGACAGAATTGAATTGTATACTGAAGCTTTTGCACACCAATACGATTTAGGAAATAAAAACGGAATAGATCCGTACGTAAAAGCTGCAGAATTAGCAAACGAATTAGAGTTGGGAATAAATGCTGGCCATGATTTAAGTCTAGATAATATTCAGTTTTTCAAACAAAATATTCCAGGCTTATTAGAAGTTTCTATAGGACACGCTTTAATTTCTGAAGCGCTATATCTAGGCTTAGATAATGTAGTGAATATGTATTTGAATAAATTGAAATAATATTTTGTAAAGGCATATTCTCAGATATACACAAAAAAAACAGGGAGATTCTCAAAGAAATTTTTGTGTTTCTCTGCGTAAAAAACCTTTGAATCTTTGTGGAATAAATTTTTCAATAAAAAATTATATAATGTTATACTCAAAAATAGAAGGCGAAGGAAAACCATTTATTATCATGCACGGATTTCTGGGCATGTCTGATAATTGGAAGACTTTGGCAGGACAGTATGTAGAAGCTGGATTTCAGGTTCATATTTTAGATTTAAGAAATCACGGGCGCAGTTTTCATTCAGACGAATGGTCTTATGAAGCGATGGTGCAAGATGTTTTCGAATATTGCCAAGCAAATCAACTGTCTAAAATAGATATGCTAGGACATTCGATGGGAGGAAAAGTTGCAATGCTTTTTGCAACAACACATCCTGAAATTGTAGATAAATTAATTGTGGCAGATATTGGTCCGAAGTTTTATAAACAGCATCATCAAGATATTTTGGCAGGTTTAAATGCAGTTGATTTTTCGGTTAAACCGAGTAGAAACGATGTTGAAGCAATTGTAGCGCAATATGTTTCTGATTTTGGAACACGCCAGTTTTTATTAAAGAATTTATATTGGATTGAGCCAGGACAATTGGCCTTTCGCTTTAATCTAGCGGTTTTCAATAATAACTTAGAAGCCATCGGAAAAGCTTTGCCAGATGATCTGGTTTTTGATAAACCTACCTTATTTATCAGAGGAGGAGAATCGGGCTATGTTTTAGATTCAGATTTTGATTCAATACGCCAACACTTTCCTAAAGTCGAGTTTGAAACTATTCCAAATGCAGGACATTGGCTTCATGCCGAAAATCCGAAAATGTTTTTTGAATTGACGGCTGGGTTTTTGAAAGAGTAATGATTTTGATAAAAATTTTATTACTTTTATTAAAAATTTAAACCACAAAAATATGAAACTATTACTCAGACTTCTTGTTACCGCAGCCTTGGTTTTGTTAATTGCAAACCTTTTGCCGGGAGTGCATGTTGCCAGTTTTACTACTGCAATTATTGTTGCAATTGTTTTAGGATTACTAAATCTGTTTATAAAACCAATATTAGTAATTTTGACTTTGCCTGTAACAGTAATTACTTTGGGGCTATTTTTATTAGTTATAAACGCAATCATTATTTTGCTGTGTACTAATATTGTTGGAGGGTTTGCAGTAGATTCGTTCTGGACAGCATTATTCTTCAGTATCATTTTGTCTATCCTTCAATCTATCACATATAAAATATTGGGAGACGATAAATAATCGAAATAAAGCAGACTAAAAACCGCTTCAAATACAATAGATTAAAAACTTGGTTGGGTTGCAAAAATTTTATAATTTTGCAACCCAATTTTATTATGTAAATTAAAGAAGAAGATGGATATTAAAAGAGTAGCAATAGACGCTGTGAACGAAACGATTGTAATGACAGTTGTTCACATGGATTATAAAGGTCAAGTAGCAAAAAGAATAAACGAAAAAATGCCATTGGCTACTGTAAAAGGTTTTAGAAAAGGACAAGTTCCTAAAGATCTTGTTGAAAAACAATACGGAAAAGCAATTAAGCAAGAAGAAGTTAAAAAAGTAGTTGATTTGGCTTTAGAGCGTTTCATTCAATCTGAAAGATTAAATCTTTTAGGAACTCCTCTTGCTAAAGAAAACGAAAACTTTGATTGGGATGCTGAAGAACTAACTTTCGAATACGAAATTGGTTTGGTTCCTAACTTCGAAATTGATTTAGAAGCAAAAAATAATATCGTAAAATATATCGTTACGGCTGATGATAAATTAATCGACGGTCAAGTAGAGCGTATCCAAAAACAATTCGGAAAAGCAATTCCACAAGATAAAGTTGATGCTGATTCTGATTTAACTGGAACTTTCTCAAACGAAGAAAAAGGAATTAACAATACAACTACAATTTCTGTGTCTACTTTCAACAAAAAAGCTGGAGATAAATTCATCGGTAAAAAAGTTGGAGATGTGGTTACAGTAAGTACAAAAGGTTTATTCGAAGACGATCACCAATTAATGGATTACTTAAAAGTAGCTCATGATGACGTTCACGGTTTAGATATCGAAGTAAACTTTACTATCGAGGCTATCAACGGAGCTGAATTGGCTGAATTGAACCAAGATTTATTTGATAAACTTTTTGGTGAAGGAAAAGTAGCTTCTCTTGAAGATTTAAAAGCTAAAATTAAAGAAGATGCTGAAGCACAGTTCGCACAGCAAGCGGATCAAAAATTATTGTTAGACGTTCAAGATTTCTTGATCGAAAATACAAAATTTGATTTGCCAGCTGCATTCCTTAAAAAATGGCTTCAAACTGTTGGAGAGAAAAAACTTTCTGCAGAAGAAGCTGAAGTTGAATATGCAAGATCTGAAAAAGGTTTACGTTTTCAATTAATCGAAGGAAAAGCAATGGCTCAAAGCAACATCCAAATTACTTTTGAAGATTTGAAAGCTTTTACAACAAACGCTATCAGACAACAAATGGCTCAATTTGGACAAACAAATCCAACTGATGAAGAAGTTCAAGGAATTGTGGCTAGAGTTTTATCTAACCAAGAAGAAGTAAAAAGACTTTCTGAGCAAGTTGTTGCTGAAAAATTGTTAGAGGTGTTTAAAGAAAAAGCAAATCCTACAACTAAAGAAGTAACTTACGAAGAATTTATTGCAGCTTCTTACGGAGAATAATTGAAGTCAAAAGTTTTAAAGTCAAAAGTTGTTCAGCATAGAGTAGCGTGTAAGCTCTATTTTAAAATTTAAGATTTTATTACAGAAACTGAAAGATAAAAAAAGTTATATTTGAGCGTCAAAAAGATATTTTTGGCGCTTTTTTTTGTTTCAAATTTTATTTTGTTTCAAGTTTCAAGTTTTCGAACTTCAATAAACCTGAAACCTAAAACTTGGAACCAAAAAAATAGGACAAATTGGCATCCCTTTATAAAAAGGTATGAACTTTGTTTTAGCAGTTTAAGTCACTTTCCGACTTAGACTTTCAAACTTTAAACTAAAAATATGAACTACGGTAAAGAATTCAAAAAATTTGCTACAAAGCACCAAGGAGTAAACGCAATGTATTACGATAAAATCGTAGCAGCGATGAACCCAACAAACATGACTCCATATATTATCGAAGAGCGCCAGTTGAATGTTTCTCAATTAGACGTGTTTTCAAGATTAATGATGGACAGAATTATCTTTTTAGGAACTGGTATCGACGACCAAATCGCGAATATTGTTCAGGCTCAGTTATTATTTTTAGAAAGTGCTGACGCATCAAAAGACATTCAAATTTATTTAAATTCTCCTGGAGGAAGCGTTTATGCAGGATTAGGAATTTATGATACAATGCAATACATCAAACCAGACGTAGCTACAATTTGTACAGGTATGGCAGCATCTATGGGAGCTGTTTTATTATGTGCTGGAGCAACAGGAAAACGTTCGGCTTTGCCACATTCAAGAGTTATGATTCACCAGCCATCAGGAGGAGCACAAGGTGTTGCAACAGATATGGAAATCAATTTACGTGAAATGCTGAAATTGAAAGATGAATTATACCATATTATTTCTCAACATTCAGGTCAGACTTTTGATAAAGTGCATAAAGACAGTGAGCGCGATTACTGGATGAAAGCTGACGAAGCAAAAGAGTACGGAATGATTGATGAAGTATTGAGAAGAGGATAAAACTTAGTTTCAAGTTTGAGTTTTCAAGTTGCTATAATTAACTTGAAACTTGAAGCAAATAAAACTTGAAACAAAAAAATAAAGTTAATAGGTTGCTAAGTTTTTGATGTTTTAGTGATAAATCTCAGAAACTTAGTAACTTTGCAACTTAGTAACTAAAAAAGAATGGCTAAAGTAGTATTAGAATGTTCGTTTTGTGGAAGAAAAAAGCCAGAAACCAATTTATTGATTGCAGGCATTAATGCACATATCTGTGATAAGTGTATCGAGCAGGCACACGGAATTGTATTAGAAGAATTAAAATCAAGCGGAAGTGCAAAATTAGTTGGTGACTTAATTTTAAAGAAGCCAAAAGAAATTAGAGCTTTCTTAGACCAATATGTTATTGGTCAAGATCAAACTAAAAAAGTAATGTCGGTTGCAGTTTACAATCATTACAAACGTTTAATGCAACAGCAATTAGACGATGAAGTAGAAATTGAAAAAAGTAACATTATTATGGTAGGTCAAACCGGAACCGGAAAAACATTGGTAGCAAAAACTATCGCTAAAATGTTAGATGTTCCCTTGGCTATTGTTGATGCAACTGTACTTACAGAAGCGGGTTATGTAGGAGAAGATGTTGAAAGTATTTTAACTCGTTTATTACAAGCCGCTGATTATGATGTAACCAAAGCAGAAAGAGGAATCGTTTTTATTGATGAAATTGATAAAATTGCCCGTAAGAGCGATAATCCATCAATTACACGTGACGTTTCTGGTGAAGGTGTTCAGCAGGCTTTATTGAAATTGTTAGAAGGAACTGTAGTTAACGTACCGCCAAAAGGAGGACGTAAACACCCTGACCAAAAATTTGTTGAAGTAAATACTCAAAACATCTTGTTTATCGCAGGTGGAGCTTTTGATGGAGTAGAACGTATTATTTCGAAACGTTTGAACCGTCAGGCTGTTGGATATTCGACTTCTAAAAATGTAGATAATATCGACAAAGACAATTTACTACAATATATTATACCAAAAGATATTAAAGATTTTGGTTTGATTCCGGAGATTATTGGCCGTTTGCCAGTTTTAACGCATATGGATCCTTTAGACAGAGAAACTTTGCGTGCAATTTTGACACAGCCTAAAAATGCTTTAATCAAACAATATCAAAAATTATTTTTAATGGATGATGTTGAGTTTAATATTACGAACGAAGCATTAGATTTTATTGTTGATAAAGCTTTAGAATACAAATTAGGAGCTCGTGGATTACGTTCGTTATGTGAAGCTATTCTAACTGATGCGATGTACGAACTGCCAAGTTCTGACGATAAAGTTCTGACAATTGATAAGGATTATGCAGAACATACATTAAGTAAAAATTTATTGAAGCGAATGGAAATTGCTTCTTAAAGATAATTTGATTTTTATAATTCATAAAACCTGCTTAATTATTTTGAGCAGGTTTTTTTATTTAAGATTATTAATTTTAATTTTTTTCTTACTTATTTTATTTAATCATTGGATTAAAATTATATTTTTGGATAGTAATTAAATATATGTATTGTGAGCCAGATTTATAAATATTTAATATTCTGTTCTGTATTATTATCATTTTCTTGCAACAAGGAAGAAATGACTGAGAATGGTAAGATTGCAAGTATAGATCGAGTCAAAATGATTTAGATCTGAGTAAATTTTCCAATGTAAATATCTCTGAAAATGTAGAAATAAATTGGAAAAATATAAGAGTGACAAAAAAGGACAGTCTTGAGATATTCGAAATTGAAGCAAATGAAAAAACAGCTATTAGGTTGCAGTCTAATTTTTTGCAGAATAACATACAATACCAAATTGTTACAATTAATTCAGAAAATCAGATTTATTCTTATTTATTAGAAATATTCGGAGATAAAGACAGTGCTCTTTATCCTGAAACAATTACAAAACTGGATTTTTTTAAGGGAACCTTGAATGTATTTTCATTAAAGGGAAAAAATTAGGTTCGTTAGGAATTTCAAAAGGAGGAGCTAAAAATATTTCAAAAAACGATAATTTGGATATTTTAGCAAAAACAATAAATATGTTTTTAACTAATTCAAATTTGACGAACCGAATTCCACCATGTAATACTCCTTATTATCTGCCTATGCAGTTTACTGTTGACTGGTATAAAGAAGTTTCAGTCGACGGACGTATCCTAACTTCGTATACTTATGAAAAGACCACAACAAAAACTGAGCTGGTACTGATGTCATATCCATGTGATGCATTACCCAGTGAAGTGAGTCATGCGTATACGAAAGCAGTAATTAATGATCATGGAGCCGGTGGTGGGATATCAAATTTTACAAATACTATACTTACAGATCCTTCCTTTGCAAACAACCCTTGCCTGACCGCCGTATTTAATAAATTAGGAGGTTCTCCAACTTTTCAAAATTATTTAAAGAAATTTGATAGTGATTTTTCTGTGGCAGATTTAAAGCTAAGTGTGGGTGTTGATGCTAGCCACCCAAATGTAAGTGCTGTAACATATCAGCCTGACAACGGACTAATAGAGATTAGATTTAATCCTGGAAAATTAAATACACCTCCTCTAAATATAGCTAAGAATTTTGCACATGAAATTTTACATGCAGAAATGTTTGAAAAACTTTTAAAGCTTTCTGGGAAAAAAGAAATCCCATGGTCTCCAGAATTTATTGAAAGTATTCGTAATGATGAACCTAAAATAGTAGAATATTATACAATGTATTGGTATGATATTCCGATTGGAGGATCAATTTCTGATCCTCAACATGAATATATGGCACAACTTTCAATTAATACTATTGTAAGTGTACTTAAAGAATATGATAATACACAATCTGAAGATGTTTATATTGCTATAGCTTGGTGGGGATTGATGGGAGCTGGAGAACCTAATTTACTAACTGGTCTACCTCCGCAACCTACCGTGGCTTGGACAAATTTGCCTCAAACAGAAAGAGTAAGACTTATAAATATTTATAATAATTTTAAAAATACAAATGCACCATGTCAACAATAAAAATAATTTTTATTTTTTTATTTTTAAATTGTTTCTGCTTGTCATTTTCGCAAGCAATGAAAAAACGAAGTGATATAGTAGTTTATTTAGATTTAAAAAATAAAGCACTGAGAGAATATACTATCGATAAAGATACGATGAGTGCTCATTTTAGCATTTATATAAAAAAATATGAATGTAAAAAAGAGAGAGATAAGGCAAGTGAAATTTATAATAAAAGGATAAAAAACAGAAGAACAAGTGGAGAAAATCCTAGCGAGGTGAGTCTTCCTATTTTTTCTATTGGGTTATATGTTTTTAATCAAAAACCAGAAAAATTAAAATCTCTTAAAGGGATTAAATTTACATCAATCAAACAGTTTCAAGATAGTATTGATTTTGCAACAAATCCTACTTATGTCATTCATAAGTTAAAAGATGGTTCGTATTTAAAATGGAAAACAACTCCAATGGATTGATACAACGAATGAATTATATGTTATAGAAATTACTTTTTTTATAAAGCATATAAGTTGCTGCATCATTTGTTATTTTTCTTACTTTTGATAACAATTAAAATCTAAAACTCATCAATCATGAATAAAACAATTGAAGATTACAGTACTAGTTTATTACTTTGGCAGGTTATAAATATTATTGGGTTTTTAATAATTTTATATTTATTGTATTTGCTGATAAAGGTTTTAAGAAAGAAACTTAAAGAAAAAATTTAAGAAAAAATAAAAAGTCCAGTTGTCGTTGAAAATTTTTTATTGAACTCTGAACTTTTCTCGATATTCAATAGGTTTCATACCAACCATTTTATAAAATACTTTTCTAAAAGCCTTCGGGTCGTTATAACCAGTTTTTTCGATAATTTCAGAAATCGAAAGCTGCGTTTGTTCTAAATATTTCTTAGAACTTTCAACTCTTATATTTTGCAGATATTCAATTGGCGGAATTCCGGTTACTTGTTTAAATCTTCGTGTCATGTTCCGCGCACTTGTCGGAATATCTTTGGTGATCTCTTCTAATTTTTCGATAGTGCTGTAATGACTTTCAATTTTTTGCTGCAACATAGCAACCAGAGTATCATTGTGCAAATGATTCGGTCGAAAAGTACTAAAATAACTTTGTTTGTATCGGTTTAAATCGATAGAGAATATTTTAGCAATTTGAACAGCAATTTCATTGCCGCAATATTTCTGAACCAAAAGAATTAATAAATGAAATGTTGAGGTTGAGCCGCCACTTGTATACAAACTTCCGTCGGCAGTTAACGTTTCTTCCGGTTTTAATTTTACCAGCGGGAAAGCTTTTGTAAAAGCACTGCAGGCATCAACATGTGTTGTGGCTAATTTTTCATTTAATAATCCGGAAGCGGCAAACAAAAATGCACCAGTACAAAAACTTGCTAATTCGGCTCCAGATTCGTGCTGTTTTTTAAGCCATGGAATAAAATTTTTGTTCTTCGCGATCATTTCGCTCATATTATCAGTAGTGAAAGCTGGAATTAAAATCAAATCCAAAATTTTTTCAGAAGCTTCAATCGATTGTACTTCATAACCAAATAAATGCTTTTCGCTAATTTGTTCGGCCGATTGAAATACCATAATCTCAAAAGGTTTTTCTGTTTCCTTACTTAATTTATTAGCTGTTTCAAAAACTTCTAAAATCGCAGCGATACTCAATAATTTATAGTCGTGCGGTACAATTAAACCTGTTTTTTTACTCATGTTATTTGATTTTTAGAAAGTTGCTTTCTGTACAAAAATATAAATTTTGTCTTAAATGACCCTAAAGTTGACTTTTAATGTATCATAAAGCCAATTGTAATATTCTAAATTTGTTTTAAATAATTTGTAAATTTATATAAAGATGGAAACAAAAATTTTCTTAAATCTTCCTGTAAAAGATTTAAATCGATCAATTTCATTTTTTACCCAATTGGGTTTTTCATTCAATCCACAATTTACAAATGATAAAGGAACCTGTTTAGTTATTGGCAAAAACATCAATGCAATGTTGCTTACTGAGGAGTTTTATAAAACTTTTACCCATAAAGAGATTTGTAATACAGCAACCGCTAGCGAAGTAATTATTTCGGTACAAATTGAAAGCCGTGATAAAGTAAATCAAATTATTGGGGATGCTGTAAAAAATGGAGCGACTGAATATTTAGAAGCCAAAGATTATGGATGGATGTATTACCGATCTTTTTTTGATTTAGATGGACATCACTGGGAATTTTCTTTTATAAATGAAGATCAAATTCCAGATAAAATGTAAACTCAAATGGATAAAATGATAACAGTTCAAAATACCATAAATGCTGCGATAGAGAAAGTTTGGGATGTCTGGACATTACCAGAACACATTATGATTTGGAACATTCCTTTTACAGATTGGCATACGCCATATGCAGAAAATGATCTGAAAGTGGGCGGTAAGTTCAAATTTACAATGGCTTCAAAAGATGGAAGTGAGGGCTTTGATTTTGAAGGCGTATATACTAAAATTGAAAAATTTTCATTAATAGAATATCGACTTTTAGATAACAGAACAGCAAGTGTTCGTTTTGAAAATTTAGATACTAAAACAAAACTAACCGAGACATTTGAGCCTGAATCTAAAAATTCTGAGCAAATGCAAGAGCAATTTTGTAAAGGTGTTATTCTGAATTTCAAAAATTATGTTGAAAATTTTAAAAAATAAATCAAGCTAAAAAATAACAAACAAACAATAAAAATAAAATGATTACAGTAAAAAACACAATTAATGCATCAATAGATAAAGTTTGGAATTTCTGGACATTGCCAGAACATATTACACAATGGAGCTTTGCCTCGCCAGATTGGCATACGCCTTATGCAGAAAATGACTTGAGAGAAGGCGGAAAATTCAAATCGACAATGGCAGCAAAAGATGGCAGTATGAGTTTTGATTTTGGAGGTAAATATACTTTAGTAGAACAAAATAAAGCGATCAAATATGTTTTAGGTGATGGAAGAAAAGTAGAAATTACTTTTAACGAAACTCCAAACGGAGTAGAAGTTATAGAGAGTTTTGATCCAGAAACTTTAAATCCTGAAGAAATGCAGCGCGGTGGCTGGCAGGCGATTTTGGATAATTTTAAAAGTTATGTTGAGCAAAAATAGGATCAAAGTGGCAAGTTACAAAGGTTCAAGATTTAAAATAACTTAAATATCAAAAAATGACAAAACAAATTTGGCTGAACTTGCCAGTAAAAGATGTGGTGAAATCGAAAGGTTTTTTCTCAAAAATAGGTTTCTCTTTTAATGAAGAACATGACACGCCAAGCTCAACTTGTATGTTGGTGGGTGAAGGAAAATTTGTAGTGATGCTTTTTGAAGAATCATTATTTGCCAGTTTTTCTCAAAACAAACTTACAGATACGCAATCAAGCTCAGAAATTTTGATTTCGATTGATGCTGAAAGTATTGCAGAAGTTGATGAATTAGCAAAGAAAGCAGCAGAAGCGGGCGGAAATGTTTTTGCTCCTCCTGCAGAAAGTCAAGGCTGGATGTATGGTTGTGCTTTTGCTGACTTAGATGGCCATCGCTGGAATGTTTTATATATGGATTTTAGTAAATTATCGTAATTATGGAAACATTAGAATTTAAAATTAGAATAAAAGCTTCGGCAGAAAAAGTCTGGGCTGTTTTATGGAATGATGAAACCTACCGAAAATGGGCAGGAGTTTTTTATGAAGGATCATATGCAATAAGTGATTGGAACGAAGGAGGAAAAATACACTTTCTAGGACCTGATGGTGGAGGAATGAATAGCATAATAGAAAAAAAAATCCCAAATGAATATATGGCTTTTAAACATTTGGGAGGAATAAAAGATTTTAAAGAACTGCCTCTCAATGAAGAAACAAAGGAATGGAGCGGTGCAATGGAAATCTATCGATTGACTCCTGATGATGAGTTTATAGATCTTGTGGTTCAGGTTGATGTAGTCCAAAAATTTATTGACTATTTCAAGGAGGCTTTTCCAAAGGGACTGGAAATAGTAAGAGAACTTTCAGAGAATTAAGAAAATAAAATAAGAAAGCAAACAACAAAAAACAAAATATCATGACATCAGTAAACCCATACTTAATTTTTAATGGAAATTGCGAAGAAGCGTTTCTATTTTACAAATCCGTTTTTGGAGGAGAATTTCCGTATATCGGAAAATTTAAAGACATGCCTAAAGATGAAAATGGCAGTTGTGATCAGATATCTGAGAAAGATGCAAACAGAATTATGCACGTTTCATTACCAATTGGAAATACTATTTTAATGGGAAGTGACAGCAACGAACAATCTGGTGACGTAGCTTTTGGTGGAAATTTTTCAGTTTCAGTTAATGTAGAAAGCGAAGCAGAAGCAGATAGAATTTTCAATGGTCTTTCGGCAAATGGAACGATTTATATGCCAATGAATAAGACTTTCTGGGGGGCCTATTTCGGAATGTTCAAAGATAAATTCGGTATAAGTTGGATGGTAAATTTTGATGAACATAATCCAGCTAAATAACAAATAGAGTTATGTTATTCTAATAGCGGAACATTATTGTTAAATTACTCGAAAAAGCACATAATTATGTGCTTTTTCTTTTGAAAAAAACAAAGATTATTCTTTTTTATCACCAAGAGATTGCCGATTTTTGTCGCTTCTTAAATCAATAAAGATAAAATGGCAATAGAAGATAAAGAGATTATTTTATTAAAAGTTTCAGGACATGATAAAATAGGAGTAACGGCAGGTCTAACAGCAGTATTGGCAACTTATGATGCCAATATTTTAGATATCGGTCAAGCCGATATTCACGATACGCTATCTTTAGGGATTTTATTTGAAATTGAAGCCGGATCTTCTTCTGCACCCGTTTTAAAAGACTTACTTTTCAAAGCTTATGAACTTGAAATTAAGGTAAAGTTTATTCCAATTTCTATTGAAGATTATGAAAAGTGGGTTAAATCACAATCAAAACAACGTTATATTATCAATATTTTAGGCGAAAAACTGGCCGCTTCTCAATTGGCCGCAGTAACTAAAATAATGTCAGATCAAAATCTGAATATCGATTCTATTATAAGATTAACAGGAAGAACTTCTATTGTTGAAAAAGAAGAATACCCGCGTTCTTGCATACAATTATCTGTTACGGGAGAAATCGTAAATAAAATTGTCATGACGGCAAGTTTTATGGAAATTTCAAGAACTTTAAATGTAGATATTTCTTTCCAGGAAGATAATATTTACAGAAGAAACCGTCGTTTGGTTTGTTTCGATATGGACTCAACTTTGATTCAAACTGAAGTTATCGACGAGTTGGCAGAACTAAATGGAGTGGGAGAACAAGTACGCGCCATTACAGAATCTGCTATGAACGGCGAAATAGATTTCAACGAAAGTTTTAAACAGCGAATGGCTTTGTTAGAAGGTTTAAGCGAGGATGTTCTTCAAAACGTGGCTATCAATTTACCTATAACACAAGGCGCTCATCGCTTAATGAAAGCCCTTAAATATTACGGATATAAAACTGCGATTCTTTCTGGAGGATTTACATATTTTGGAGATTATCTGCAAAAAGAACTTGGAATCGATTATGTTCACGCCAATCAATTAGAGATTAAAGACGGAAAATTAACGGGTAAATATTTGGGAGATATAGTAGACGGACAAAAGAAAGCAGAATACCTAAAAGCAATAGCTGAAAAAGAAGGAATTCACATCAACCAAACTATTGCGGTTGGTGACGGAGCCAATGATTTGCCAATGCTAAACCTAGCAGGTCTTGGAATCGCTTTTCACGCAAAACCAAAAGTAAAAGAAAACGCTGCAACTTCAATTTCAAGTCTTGGTCTTGACGGAGTTTTGTATCTTTTAGGCTACCACGACCGATATATTGATATGATGTAATGTTATTCGCGTGACTTTAATTCTTTTTTAATTTCGTTTAAAGTACTTAAATTAAAAATTAAAATCGGAAGCAATGCAATTGGGATAACGTTAGAAACGCTAAATCCTTTATTGTAAACAAGAAATATATTAATAATGAACAAAAGAGTTAATACACCTGCAAATATGTAGGTAATTGTTTTTAATGATTTTTCATTTTTAAGCAATTCTTCAGTACTTACTTCGCTAAATTTATTGTCTTTCATTTTTGTAAATTTAATTAGGCAATTCAATATTTTAATCGCTCAAATTGATGCAATTTAGATTCACTTTTTTTGTTTACGTAAAAATAATAAGCACTATTAGCATCGATCAATAAATATTTTTTCAGTTTATACTGTATTATCTCAACTTGCTAAGATTTTAATTTTTTATAAACTACATCTCTTTCAACTGCTCCAAATAATCTCTCTGATTCGAAAGCCTCGGAATTTTATGCTGACCGCCCAATTTGTCTCTTTCTTTTAGCCAGTCATAAAACAAGTTTTCGCGAGCTACATTAATAACCAAAGGATTTAATGTCATATTGTTTTGGCGTTTTGCTTCATAATCAGAATTTAAAGTCTGTAAAGTTTCATCAAGTACTTTTTGAAAAAGTCCAACATCAGCAGGTTTTTTCTTGAATTCGATCATCCATTCGTGTGCACCTTTTTCTTTGTCTTGCATAAAAATAGGAGCAACTGTATAATCTATAACTTCTGTTTGGGTAACTTCACAGGCTTTGGCAATCGCTTGATCTGTGTTTTCGACCATTAACTCTTCTCCAAAAACATTAATATGATGTTTGGTCCTGCCAGTAACTCTAATTCGGTACGGATTTAATGATGTAAAACGAACTGTATCGCCAATTAAATAACGCCATAAGCCAGAATTTGTAGTAATAACAATGGCATAATTTTTATTCAATTCAACATCGGCTAAACGAATTACTTTTTCATTTGGAGTTCCAAAAGTATCCATCGAAATAAATTCATAGAAAATTCCATAATCCAGCATCAGCAATAAATCGCTTGAATTGTT
Organism: Flavobacterium sp. KJJ; assembly: GCF_000708595.2. Taxonomy (GTDB): domain Bacteria; phylum Bacteroidota; class Bacteroidia; order Flavobacteriales; family Flavobacteriaceae; genus Flavobacterium. The sequence continues at coordinate 69,298 of NZ_JARP01000007.1, forward strand.
CAAATCCTGAATAGCAAAAAAGCCTTCAGAGGCATTATATATTTCGTAGTATTTGAAATCTTTGCTTGGTAAAATTTTCTTGTATTGTTCTTTGTATGGAGAAAAACTTACACCTCCGTGAAAATAAACTTCAAGATTTGGCCAAAGTTCAAGTAAATTTTGATTTCCGGTATTTTCTAAAACTTTGTTCATTAAAACCAGCATCCAAGACGGAACACCGGCAAAACTAGTTACGTTTTCAGTTTTGGTTTCATTTATAATCGCCGCAATTTTAGCTTCCCATTCGCTCATCAGCGAAGTTTTACTGCTTGGTGTACTGCTGAATTCGGCCCAAATAGGCATATTCTCAATCAAAATTGCAGATAAATCTCCGAAGAAAGTATTGTTGTTTTCATAGATTTGAGAACTTCCGCCCAAGCGGAGACTTTTTCCCAAGAACAATCCAGAATCTTCATTATTGTTTAAATATAAACATAACAAATCTTTACTGCCTTTATAATGACAATCTTCTAGAGCTTCATTACTAACCGGAATAAATTTGCTTTTAGCATTTGTTGTACCGCTTGATTTAGCAAACCATTTTATTGGAGTTTCCCAAAAAACACCTTGTTCGCCTTGGCGTGTGCGCTCAATTAAGGGCTGTAATTCTTCATAACTTGAAATCGGAACTCTTTCTGTAAAAGTTTGATAAGAGCTTATCGATACAAAATCATATTTTCTTCCTATAACCGTATTTTCTGACGCAGTCAATAAATTATGCAATAGTTCTTCTTGAACTTCATTTGGATATTTTAAAAAAAGTTCGATTTGATGTATCCTTTGTTTTAGGACCCAAGATGCGAAAGAATTGATAATAGATACGGGCATGAGTGGATTTTATATTTTAGATTGTCCCGAAATCTCGGGATTAAATTTTAGATTTTACGATTATCGCAAGAATCAGGAAATTTAAAATTTGAATATCAATAGACAAATACTAACTTTGTCATCTTATCAAAAATAGTGTTTTTTTGTAAAAAAAACCATTCTATTTATACTAAAGATTCTAATTAAATTGAATTAGAAATTAAATACAGCTTTCATAAAAATAAATCAAATACCTAATCCTGAAATTTCAGGGCAGTAATCTCAATACAATGACATATCAAGGCGTACTTACAAAAATGCAGACTGAAATGGGAAATCCAATTCAATATTATTTGGTTTTCGAAGATAGTTTTCTAAGTATGAATCAGTTGCTTGATAAAGAGATCGAGATTAATTTTATTGGATTTCAATGTCTTAACTGTAATAAAAAGAAAAAGATCTACAGACAAGGTTTTTGTTACGATTGTTTTTATTCGAGTCCGGCAGTAGGCGATTGGATTATGCGTCCAGAATTGAGTACCGCTCATTTAGGTATCGCAGATCGTGATTTAGACTACGAGCAAAAAGTACAATTACAGCCACACGTTGTTTATTTGGCTCTGGCAAGCGAAGTAAAAGTTGGTGTAACGCGCAAAACGCAAGTACCAACGCGTTGGATTGATCAAGGCGCTACGCAGGCAATTGCAATTGTTGAGGTTCCAAACCGATATTTAGCAGGAATAACAGAGGTAGCATTAAAAGAGCATTACACAGACAAAACAAACTGGAGAAAAATGCTTCAGAGTACCGGAGGAATTTTTGATTTGATTGCTGAAAAAGCAAAAGTAGAAAGTTTAATTCCAACAGAAGCTCAGGAATATTTTTATTCGCAGAAAAATGATTTATACGAATTGAATTATCCTGTTTTAAATTATCCTGCTAAAGTTGCCAGTTTAAATTTAGATAAAACGCCTTCGTTTCAAGGCAAGCTAATCGGAATTAAAGGACAGTATTTAATCTTCGAAAATGGGACAGTTTTTAATGTACGTGGTTCTGAAGGTTACATTGTAACGATAGACGTCTAGTCTAATTTTATCAGCAAAGCGTCTGTTTTTATAGGTAGACTGTCTAATCTTTTTGTTCTTTGTAATGTTATTGTTGTATTTTTAACTCTTTTTAAGAAATGAAAATGTAAATATTGATACATTTGATTACAATTTTGTAATAAATGCTTATTGAAAGAATTTACTTTTGCCAAAAAAAAGAACCTAGATTTGAAAAAAATATAGGTCTCTATTTAAAGTAAATTCACCTTTATTTTTGAAGCTGAATGTTCATTATTTTCAAGAGAAAATACAACAAAACAAATACCACAATGAGTAACTTAAAGAAAGTTAATGTTTTTAGGCGTAGTTTAATGCGTAATTTGACCAAGAATATTGGGAATTCTAGTATTAGTAAAAGCGGTCCTATTGATAAAAATAAAATCAAGAAAGTGCTGATTTGCAGGCCTAATAAAAGATTAGGAAACTTACTCTTAATTACACCGCTTATTCAAGAAGTTACTGCAGCGTTTCCTGACTGCAAAATCGACTTATTTGTAAAAGGCACTCTTGCGCCGATTGTTTTTGAAAATTATACAAACATTGACAAGATAATCGATTTGCCTAAAAAGCCCTTCAAAGAATTAATTAAATACCTAAAAGTTTGGACATTAATTAGAAAGCAAAATTATGATATGGTAATTAATGTCGACCAAAATTCTTCTTCAGGTCGTTTGGCCGTACAATTTTCTAGTGCGAAATATAAAATTTTTGGAGATCTTCCAGAAAATGTCAAGCTTCCGTATGAAGATTACGAGCATATCGCAAAATATCCCGTTTACAATTTAAGATATTCCTTAAGCCAAGTTGGATTAGAAGATAAAAAAGAACCCGTTGCATTAATTGATTTGAAATTGTCACAAGACGAAATTGCAAACGGCAAAAAAATTCTGAATAAGATTATTGATGAACAGAAAAAAACAATCGCCATTTTTACTTTTGCTACAGGCGAAAAATGTTATGGTGTAGACTGGTGGGAAGAGTTTTATACTGCTTTAAAAAAGGAATATCCAGACTATAATATTTTTGAAGTTTTACCAGTAGAGAACGTATCACAAATAAATTTTCAAGCACCTTCATTTTATAGTAAAGATGTTCGTGAAATAGGCTCAGTATTAGCAAATGTAGATGTTTTTATTGGCGCAGACAGTGGTATTATGCATTTAGCGAGTGCTTCAAAAGCTACAACCGTTGGATTGTTTTCGGGTGGAAACCTAAAAAAATATGAGCCTTACGGTAACAACAGTATTGGTGTTGATACGAATACAAATAAAGTTTCCGATTTTATTACTATTATAAATTCTATTTTGCATTAATAGAAATGCACTTCAATAAAATAAAATCCTGCTCGAGAATTACTATTCAAGAGCAGGATTTTTAATTAAAATAAGGATTTTTAATTTTTCTTCTTAAAAATTCCGTTCAATAAATCACTTGCTTTTTTAGTAACTTCCTGTGTTTTTTGTTCTTTTTCTGTTTTTGCAGCTTGTGTAGTATCTTTTGCTTTTGTGTTTTTATTGATTAAATCACTAAGAGCAGAAGCGCCTTTTTGAGTCAGTTTTTCTTTTTGCTGATTCGCTACCTGGGAAGCCAAACTGCTGATTGCAGTTTTCATATCTGTACTAATTTTTGGATTTGAAAAATTTCCTCCAATGACTGCATTGATCGGAATGTTTTCTAGTTTCGCAGCATCTGCCGGAGACATTTTTGCAATAAAGGCATTTGCTTCGCTTCCTAAATATTTGGCAGGAACATCAAATTTTAAATTGTAGTTCATTGTTTGGTCAAAACCGTGCGTTCCGCCAACAGTTACCTTAATATCTTGGTATTTTATATCAAATGGTTTTACATTTACTTTTCCGTTATCAAAAGTTAGCGCAGCTTTAATGTCGTTCAAATTCAATTTATTCAAATCGATAAATTTAATATTTGATCCTAAAGCATTTAATAAAGTTGAGTTTTTAGCATTTACGGTTGTAGAAAGAAGTTGTCCCAATAAATCTCCTGAAATAGATTTTAAATCTGGAGTTAGTTCATTTGCATCTAAATTTCCGTTCAATTTTATCGTAGAATTTAATTTACCATTAATGATTCCAGCTATAGGAGCAATTTTTTTCATCATTTCTAATTGCGTAAAAGTCTGTGCAATATCAACTTGATTAAAACCTAAATTCATATCAAAAGTTGGTACTTTCGTTTTTGTAGAAACGGCTCCACTTAAGCCAATTGTTCCTCCAAAAATTGAAGTTTTGAAGTTTTCTAAAGTAGCTTTTTCATCTTTTACGATCAATTTTCCAGAAACATCTTTTAGTTTTAAATTATCATATAAAACTGTTGTGGCTTTTGCATTAATTGTACAGTTTAAAAATGCAGGAATCTTCATTGCTTCCGTTGGCTTAGCTTCAGTTTTAGCTGTTGCAGGCTCACCGGCAGTCATAAAATCATCAACTGCTAACTGGTTCGAACTCATATTAAAGTTTCCTTTAAGTTCTTGTTTTTTAAACATAAAACCATAGAAATTCTCTAAGATTCCGTTAATGGCAATATCACTTTTTCCGGTTGTCGCATTAAATTGCTTTAAGTTTATCGTACTCGGATTAAACTCAACCAAAGCCGTGCTGATGTTCATTGATTTATTGTTTTCATCAGTATATTTAAATCCTGACAAACTCATTGTTCCAGCATTTTTAATGTTTTGATATTGACTTTTTTCTACAGAAGCCATGTCAAATTGAGTGGTAACATCAGCTTTTAAAATACCAGCCAGTGGTTTTTCCATTTTAATAGGGTAGGCTTTTGAAAGATTCGCTAAATTAATAGTTCCTTTCAAGGCAGCACTTACAAATGGATTTACTGTTATATTTTTAACATTCGCTTTAGCGCTAAAAACATCTTGATCAATTCTAAAAGACAGTTTATCTAAGTTAACGTATGTGTCGTTTAAAATTCCAGTTTCGTTTATAATTTTAGTGTCAATTACAATATTTTGAACCGATTTAGGTAAGTTCGGATATTGAAAAGAGGCATTATTTGAAGCAATAGCAATATTAAATTTAGGAACAGTTGTATCTGTTAATTGTCCTTTTGCAAAACCAACAACAGTAAAATCTCCAGTTGTTTTCACGCCATTTAAACCTGAAGAATAAGCGGACGGAATTAATCCTAAAAAGTTTGTAAATGATGAGGTTGGCGTTTTAAATTTTAAATCATAAATCTGCCCAGCTTCAACCATTTGAATAAAACCATCAAATTCTAAAGGTAATTGGTTTATTAAAGCTTTGTTTTCCTTAAAAGTATATTTGCTTTTATCTAAATCGATTCCTAAAACAGCGTCTAAAGTCAAATTCACATTTTTCATGTAATTCACTTTATCCATATCCAAAGAAATTTTTGCTGTAGATTTTGTAGTTAAATCTAATTTCGAATTGGTAAAATCTCCAGTTCCTTCGTGATTCAAACTATCAATGACCATTTTGATTTTAGAACCCTGATCGATATATCTAAATGTAAAATTCTCAATTTTATAATTCTGAATTTTTAAGGAAAGCGGTTTGCTTTTTTCATCTTTGTTGGCTTCTTTTTTGTCTTTTAAAGCAATATCAAAATTTCCAACGCCATCTTTATTGAAGATAATGTTAATTAAACCATTTTCAGAAGTGATTCCTTGAATGTTTAATGGTTCGTCTTTTCCTTTAAAAAGTTCCTTAATGCTCATTTTTAAATTCAATTCGCCTAACGAAACTAGAGTGTCACCTTCAAAAGGGGCTTTGTTGATGATCACTAATTTTTCGATTCCGACAGTTGCATTTGGGAAATTTTTAAACAAACTTAAATCGGCATCAGCAAAACTTACTTTGGCATCAACACTTTCGTTAATAGCTTCTGCAATTTTAGCTTTTATTTGATCCTTAAAAAAATAGGGAATGGCAAATAATGCGGCTACAATAACCACAAGAACAATGGCTGAGATTTTTAAAATTTTCTTTAACATAGGTGTAGGTTTGAGGGTTTAATTTGAAATTAACTCTTGCAAAAATAGTTTTTTTTGGCAGAGTATGAGATAAATCTTTCTTTAAAATGTAAGAATTGTATGAATTTTTGTTGAAATAAAAAATCCGTTTGAGTCTCTACTTCAAACGGATTTTTTAGTGTTTTATGATAATTTATTTGATGTTTATTTCAAATGGCATCATAGCCTGAACTCCTTTTTGTTTTTGAAGTTTCTTTACCTGCTCAATAAGAAGGTAGTTTTCTTCTCCAATTTCTTCTTTTATAAAAGCTTCTTTCGATTGTGCAAAAGGAAGATTTGATAAAAGATCACCAAAGGTTTTTTCATATTCTGGATAATTCTGAGTGCTGTATGTTTTGATTTTAGCAATTTTGGCAGCTTCAGCAATAGCATCATTTAATCCGCCAATTCTGTCTACTAAGCCAATTTTAATAGCTTCAGAGCCAGACCAAACTCTTCCTTGAGCAATAGCATCAACTTGAGCAAATGTCATTTTTCGGCCTTCAGCAACATGCGTTACAAAAGTATTGTAGATGTGCTCAACTCCTTCAAGAGTAAAAGCTTTAAATTTTTCGTCAACAGGAACAAACGGACTATAGTTTGCAGAGTTTTCGTGAGTTTTAACTTGTTCGGTGTTAATTCCTAATTTATTAGCAAGCGGACTAAAGTTTGGCAATATTCCAAAAACTCCAATTGATCCCGTAATGGTATTGCTTTCAGCGAAAATTTTATTAGCGTTGCAGGCAATATAATAACCGCCAGAAGCTGCATAATTACCCATAGAAACAACTACAGGTTTGACTTTTTTAGTTATTTCAATTTCTCTCCAAATCAAATCAGAAGTTAAAGCGCTTCCGCCCGGACTGTCGATTCTAAGTACAATTGCTTTAACATCTTCGTCTTTTCTCGCCTCCTGCAAAGCACGTCGCATAGAACCCTCTCCAATAACAGTAACATCTCCTTCACCACTTGCAATTTCGCCTTGAGCGTAAATAACAGCAATTTGGTCATCTGCAGTATTGGTTAATGCAGTCGTAATATTATTTTGAGTATAATCTGCAATCGAAATTTTATTGTAATCATCATCTCCGGTTACTTTCAATGCTTTTTTTATGGCATTGTGATAAACATCTTCATAAGCTACAATATCGACTAAACCGTTTGCTTTAGCTAATTCTGGAGTTCTTGCCAGCAATCCGTTTGCGATTTCATTTAATCTTGGAAGCGGAATATTGCGGCTTTTAGAAATATCTGTCGAAACGGTTGTCCAAATCGAGTTTAAAAGCGCTGTGACTTGTTCTCTGTTGGCATCGCTCATTTTGTTTTCTAAAAATGGCTCTACAGCACTTTTATATTTTCCGTGTCGAATTACTTCCATGTGAATTCCAGATTTATCCTGAAAATCTTTAAAAAACATTACTTCAGAAGAAAGTCCTTTAAAATCTAAATCTCCAGCAGGATTTATATAAACAGTATTAGCCACAGAATTTAAGTAATATTCCTTTTGAGAATAAGTATTGGCGTATGCCCAAACAAATTTTCCTGATTTTTTGAAACTTTCAAGAGCATTTCTTAAATCTTTATATTGTGCCAATCCTAATGAAGATTCATCATTTAAGATTGAAATTCCTTTTATATTGTCATCTGTTTTTGCAGCTTCAATTGCGTTGATAACATCGGTTAAGCCAATGCCTTTTTGCTCAGAAAAAACAGTTACCCAAGGATCTTTGTATTTTCCGGCATAATCATTTTGTATTTCTTTTAAATTTAATTCGATAACAGAATCTTTTTTAACAGAAACAGTGTCATCTCCTCCAAAAATAGCTCCGATAAGGATTACTCCAAAGAAGAATAACATAATAAAGACAAAAATACCAATCACAGTGGCGATTACATTTCCTAAAAACTTCATAATTATATTTTTTTAATAAGTAGCAAAAAAGGCTGGTTTGTTACAAATATATCTAAATACCATTTAATTATGTTATATGGCAAATGAAATATTAGTGGTTTTTACATTTTTAAATTCTTAATTAAAGATATGTTATTTTTGTAATAAGTAAAGACTTTTTTTGAATACTGCTTAGAATGTTGAACATAAGAAAAAGAGTTTGAAGTGATTGGAGACTTCTGATTCTTGAGGTAAATAATGTGGTTAATTCTGAAATAGTTTTAGTTAATTTGCATTAATTATGAAATCACAGCACCAAGTCGTATTATCTATAGGAAGCAACCAAGGAAACAGGTTAGAAAACATCGAAAGTTGTATTAATTTGATACATCAGGAAGTTGGAACCGTAATTAAAGTTTCAAAACTATACGAAACACCAGCTTGGGGATTTGAAAGTGATGCTTTTTATAATTGCGCACTGCTTTTGCACAGCACTTCATCAGCACAAAAAATACTAAATCAGGTTCTAAAAGTTGAAAAACAATTAGGTCGCATAAGATCAAATCAGCAAGGATATCAATCTCGAATTATCGATGTTGATTTAATTGTTTTTGATGATGAAATTATTGAATCTGAAAAACTCCAGATTCCGCATCCGCTGATGCAAAATAGAAATTTTGTATTACTGCCTATGCAAGATTTAAAACTAGATTGGAAACATCCTGTTTTTCAGAAATCTATTTCAGAATTAATTGCTAATAGTCCAGACGAAGGTGTTTGTACTGTTGTACAAAATTTAAAAAACCCTTTGCTGGGAATTGCATTAGAAAAATTTAATTACATTGCTTTTGAAGGAAATATAGGTGCAGGAAAAACGACTTTAGCACACAAAATAGCAGAAGATTTTAATGCAAAAACGGTATTAGAACGTTTTGCAGACAATCCGTTTTTGCCTAAATTTTATAAAGACCAAAACCGATATGCTTTTCCGTTAGAAATGTCTTTTCTGGCTGATCGTTATCAGCAATTATCAGATGATTTAGCACAATTTGATTTGTTTAAAGATTTTGTTGTAGCGGATTATCACATCTTTAAATCATTAATTTTTGCTAAAATTACGCTCGCCGAAGACGAATATCGTTTGTACCGAAACTTATTCGATATTATTTATAAAGAAATGCCAAAGCCTGATTTGTATGTTTATTTATATCAGAATTCAGGCCGACTTCTCCAAAATATTAAAAAACGTGGCAGAAGTTACGAACAAAATATCGAGGCCGATTATTTAGATAAAATTAATAACGGCTATTTAGATTATATTAAATCTCAAACCGATTTGAATGTCTTAATTATTGATGTTTCTGAAAAAGATTTCGTAAAAAAACACGAAGATTATCTTTTTATTTTAAATGAAATCCAGAAGAAAATTGAATAATGTGCCAATTAGACAATTTTATACAACACTATCTAATTTCCTAATTGGCACATTATCTAATAGTTATCTTTTTAATGAAAAATGACCTCTCAAAACAGGTTTTGTATTGTCAATCTTTAAGGCATACCAATAATCTGAAGCAGGCAAAGGAATTTTATTAAAAGTGCCGTCCCAGCTCATTCTGGAAGCACTTAATTGGGCTAATAATTTTCCGTATTGGTCAAAAATAGTGACTTGTGCTTGAGGATAATTTTCCATTCCCGCAACTTCCCATAAATCATTATAAGAATCATTATTAGGTGTAAAAAAGGCAGGAAAAACAAGTACAACGAAGTTTTGTGCTGTGCCACCACAGCCGCTTTTTTCTTTTACGTAAGCAGTTTGTAATCCTCCTGGCACATCGTAAAATACATTTGAATCCTGAAAATTTAATCCATCAACAGAATATTCAAAATAGTCTTGTTCTTTTGTGAGATAAATTACAACTCTGGTTCCGTTTATGTCGATACGATCAATTTTCGGAATCTCATGCTCCTCCACTTTAATTGTTTTTCTGCTGGTACAGCTTTCCGGAGATGGACTTGTAACATCAACTGTATAAGTTCCTCCTGTGCTGATTTCGGTTGTTTGAGTTGTTGCTCCGTTTGACCATAAATAAGTCATTCCAGCAACTCCAGCATCTAATGTTTTCTTTTGAAATTGGCACATCGAAACTTCTTCATCTATAACAGCAGGTGGTGTATAAATTTTGATATTTACTGGAGTACGATTGGTATTGATGCAACCATTGTTAGAACTTTCTGCATAATAAATTGTTGCCGACGAAAGTATAGGAGTTGTGAAATTATTACCAGTAAATATACTTGTCCCGCCCGTTGCACTTGAGTACCAATTAATAACTCCAACATCTGTACTGGCTTGAAGATTTACAGTTCCAGGACCACATCTTGAAACATCTGAAGATGCTACAGTTGGCGTTGCAGAAGTTTTGTTGACAACAGCAATTACTGATTTTCGGTTTGATTCACACCCTGCGTCAACATAATAAGTAGTTGTTGTATTTAGTATTGGGGTAGTATAAGAGCTTCCTGTAGCAATAGGAGTGCCACCAGTTGCTTGACTGTACCAATTGATTGTTGCGCCAGCCGTTGCCGTTGCATCTATAGTAAAATTTCCTGCATCACACACAGCTTTAGGAGTAAGTACAGTTATAATTGTCGGAATTGTAATTTTTGTACTTGCTGCTATTTGTAATGGAAGTTCTCCAGGAGATCCGCCATATTCTACAACATATCCTTTGGGCTGGTAGTTGCCACTTGTGTCTCCTGTATTTGATAAATCATTCCAAGAGCCTTTTATTCCAACTCCGGGCTGAGTGATGTGGGCATATTTTTCATTCCCGCCTTGATTGTTAGGTTCGCCAGTATTCCAGAAAGCAAAATTTGGAGTTGATCCGTTTCCTGTTCCATTCCAAAAAATTGTTCCTGCTTCTGGACCAGTTACCCATTTCCAAACACCTTCAGTTTCGGCATCGCTTCCGCCAATCCATCCAGTTCCCGAAGCCTGTTCCCCAATCAATTTTGCTTCGTCTGCAGATAAAATAGTGGCTAAATATCCCTTAAGGCCATAATAAGTACTGGCGTCGGCAGCATCTCTTGCCGCTGTCCAAGTTATTCCGATACTGGGAACAAATAAATAATAGTGTTGTGTAGATGGTAAATAGTTCGCTTGACCAATAGTGATAGAAAAAGTTCTTGTCCCGGATGCAGTGGCAGATGAATTTGTAAAAACAACATCTTTAACGGCTTCTACAAAATCAGAATATAAAACATCTAATCCAGTCTGGCTTGATAATTTTAATTTTCCAGAGGTTGCATCCCAGCTTGCCACAATAGTAGGATGCAAAGCCGGATTTGAAAGAGAAAGCTGTTCTAAGCCACTAGAATAACCGGATGAAATCTGAATGTAGACTGCTTGTGTTCCTGTTTCTGCAGGATCATGTGTAATGCTAAAATAAGTTACAATTTTTATAGAATTTAAAGGACAGTACAATTGATCTCCAGTTGCCTTAATTACAGGAGGAGTTATCGCTAATATTGTTTGTGTGCTGTTTTTTTTATTCGACTTAAGAGTGTCGTTTATTTTTGAAATTGCAGTTTTATCTAAAGTTTTAAATATTTCATTCGCATGAGATGAATTAAAACTTAAAATAAAGAATAAAATTAATATTTTAAAGAAATTGATAGTTTTCATTTTATAAAAGTATCAATTTTATAATAATAAAAAAATATATTTCAATTTCTAACATTTGAACTTAGAATCAATTAGAAAATAACATTTTCAGTTACGAAATTGTATTTGGCCAATTTAATTTCTGAAACAAATCCCAAACTACAATTCCGGCGCTGACTGCAATGTTCAGAGAATGTTTCGTTCCTAATTGTGGAATTTCGATACAGCCGTCACAAATAGCAACCGCTTCTTGTGCTACACCATAAACTTCATTTCCAAAAACTAAAGCATATTTTTGATTTTTCTCCACTTTAAAATCTTGAAGAAAAATAGCACTTTCAACTTGTTCAATAGCAAGAGTCAGTACATTGTCTTTTTTTAGATTTTCAATAACTTCCAAAACATTTTCATGATGTTCCCAAGCAACAGTTTCGGTTGCACCAAGAGCAGTTTTATGAATTTCTTTATTGGGAGGAGTTGCTGTAATACCGCACAAAATTATTTTCTCAATCAAAAAAGCATCTGCAGTTCTAAATACAGATCCGATATTGTGCAAACTTCGAATATCATCTAATACTAATATTAGAGGTGTTTTCTCTGATTTTTTAAAATCTTCAATTGATTTGCGTTCCAGTTCGCTATTTTCAAGTTTTCTCATTTGTGCTGCATTCAGGTCATAAAAAAAGCTTCCAAAGATAAGGAAGCTTTTTCGATTATTTTATTTTGTTTTCAGATTAGCTTTTTACAGGATCTGGTAAAACTGTACCTTTAATTGTAAGTACTTTTGTTGGTTGTCCTTCAGCATTAGAAGTAACAGTTACTGTTTTTGTAAAAGCACCAACTCTGTCAGTAGCATATTTTACACCAATAATACCTTTAGCACCTGGAGCGATTGGCTCTTTTGGAGTTGTTGGTACAGTACAACCACAAGATCCTTGTGTGTTTGTAATGATTAATGGTTTAGTTCCGTTGTTTACAAAAACGAACTCACGTTTTCCATCAGCATTGTGAGCGATAGTCCCGTAGTCAATAGTTTCTGTTTCAAAAGCCATACCAGCTCCTTCAACTTTAGCAACTTTAGCTTTTTTAGCTTGAGCATTAGAAGCTGTAATTCCAACTACAGCTAACATAGCAATTAAGATTATTTTTTTCATCTTTTAGAGTCTTTGTTTTAATTATGAACAAATCTATGTAAAATTCTTAAATGTCAACTTAAAAATTTCTTAAAATATTTTAATTTTTGAAGTCTTCTATATGCCGCTAAAATATTATAAATTCGCTGTCATAAATTTTCCATTAAAAATACAATAATTTGGCAGCGAAAGAGAAAGTGGTGAAAGAAACACCCTTAATGAAACAGTACAACGAAATCAAGAGAAAATATCCTGATGCATGTCTGCTTTTCAGAGTAGGTGATTTTTATGAAACCTTTGGAGAAGATGCTATTAGAGCTTCTAAAATTCTTGGAATAACACTTACTAAAAGAGGTGCGGGTTCTGAAACTGAAACAGCTTTGGCTGGTTTTCCGCATCATTCTATTAATACCTATTTGCCAAAATTAGTAAAAGCCGGACTTCGTGTTGCTATTTGCGATCAGCTTGAAGATCCGAAAATGACTAAAACCATCGTAAAACGCGGTGTTACAGAACTTGTGACTCCGGGAGTTTCTTTAAACGACGAAGTTTTACAATCTAAATCGAATAACTTTTTAGCATCTGTTTATTTTGCTAATAAAAATATCGGAATTTCTTTTTTGGACGTTTCAACGGGAGAGTTTTTAACAGCTCAAGGAAATGCTGAATATATAGATAAGCTTTTGCAGAATTTTAATCCGAGTGAAGTCCTGGTTCCGAAAAACAATAAAATTGATTTTAAAGATGCTTTTGGAGATGATTTTCATAGCTTTTATTTAGAAGATTGGATTTATAAGGAAGATTACGCTTTAGAAACTTTAACCAAACATTTTCAAACTGTTTCCCTAAAAGGGTTTGGAGTCGAAGAATTAAAAGAAGGAATTATTGCTTCTGGAGCTATTTTATATTATTTGTCCGAAACACAGCACAATCGTGTACAGCATATTACTGCGATTCAACGTATTGCAGAAGATGCTTATGTTTGGATGGATCGTTTTACAATCAGAAATTTAGAATTATATCATAGCTATAATCCCAATGCAGTTACACTTTTAGATGTAATTGACAGAACGCTTTCGCCGATGGGAGGACGTTTGCTAAAACGCTGGCTGGCTTTGCCATTGAAAGACAGTAATAAAATAAAAGGACGTCATGATGTGGTTTCGTATTTGAAATCAAATTCTGAAGTGTTGCATAATATTCAGTATCAGATCAAACAGATTTCAGATTTAGAACGTTTGATTTCTAAAATTGCTGCCGGAAAAGTTTCTCCTCGTGAGATTGTCTATTTGAAAGAATCGCTAGATGCAATTATTCCAATAAAAACTTTGGCATTACAAAGTCCGCAGGAAGCAGTCAAAGTGATTGGAGACAGTTTGCATGCTTGTGATTTATTACGAGAAAAAATCAAAACAACTTTAAATCAAGATGCTCCTGTAGCAATTGCAAAAGGAAATGCGATTGCAAAAGGTATTAGTGAAGAGTTAGATGAACTGCGTGCGATTTCTACTTCTGGAAAAGAATACTTAGAAGGAATTGAAAAAAGAGAATCAGAAAGAACGGGAATATCGTCTTTGAAAATCTCATTTAATAATGTTTTTGGATATTATATTGAAGTTCGAAATACGCATAAAGATAAAGTTCCAACAGAATGGATTCGAAAGCAGACTTTAGTAAATGCTGAACGTTACATCACAGAGGAATTAAAAGAGTACGAGACCAAGATTTTAGGTGCTGAAGAAAGAATTCATAAAATCGAAACGGATCTTTTTGAGCAATTAGTAGCTTGGATTGCAACTTATATTAAGCCAGTTCAAATGAATGCGAATTTGGTCGCGCAATTAGATTGTTTGTGCTCGTTTACACAATTAGCTGTAGAGAATCAATATGTTTGTCCGGAAATTGATGAAACTTTCGAATTAGAAATCAAAAATGGTAGACATCCTGTAATCGAAAAACAATTGCCAGTAGGAACACCATATATTGCAAATGATGTTTTCTTAGATAGGGAAACCCAGCAGATTATTATGATTACCGGCCCTAACATGTCTGGTAAATCGGCTATTTTGAGACAAACAGCTCTTATTGTATTGTTGGCTCAAATGGGAAGTTTTGTTCCTGCAGACAGTGTTAGAATGGGAATTGTAGATAAAATCTTTACTAGAGTAGGAGCTTCTGATAATATTTCGATGGGAGAATCTACTTTTATGGTAGAAATGAATGAAACAGCATCTATTTTGAATAATATCTCAGACCGCAGTTTGGTTTTATTAGATGAGATTGGAAGAGGAACAAGCACGTATGACGGAATTTCGATTGCTTGGGCGATTGCTGAATTCTTGCACGAACATCCATCAAAACCTAAAACTTTATTTGCGACGCATTATCATGAATTGAATGAGATGACAGAATCGTTGCCTAGGATTCAGAATTACAATGTTGCAGTAAAAGAATTAAAAGACACTGTGCTTTTTATTCGAAAACTGGTAAAAGGAGGAAGTGCACATAGTTTTGGAATTCACGTTGCAAAAATGGCAGGGATGCCTCAGATTGTAATTTTGAAAGCACAAAAACTTTTAAAGAAATTAGAGAAGAACCATTCTAGCGATGCTTTAAACGGAATCAAATCTACAAATGATGAAATGCAGATGAGCTTCTTTAATTTAGATGATCCCTTGTTGGAAGAAATAAAAGAAGAGATTTTAAGCCTTGATATAAACGCGATAACTCCAGTAGAAGCGCTGATGAAGCTGAATGAGATAAAAAGAATGCTGGTAAGAAAATAATTTTCATATTTAAAGTTTAGGTTATCAGAAAGTTATAAAATAAGTGTAATTTTTTTTCAAAAAACGCTTGTGTAATTGAATAAATGTCCTAAATTTGCACTCGCAATACAGAACAAGTCAAGTATTGCAGTTCTTACTAGAATTTGAAACGCGAAAATAGCTCAGTTGGTAGAGCGCGACCTTGCCAAGGTCGAGGTCGCGGGTTCGAGCCCCGTTTTTCGCTCAAGACCATATAATGCTCGGATGGTGAAATTGGTAGACACGCTGGACTTAAAATCCAGTGAACAGCAATGTTCGTGCGGGTTCAAGTCCCGCTCTGAGTACTAAAGCCTCTTCTTTTGAAGAGGCTTTTTTTATTGTGTAAACTCAAGTTAAAAATAAATTTACAAAGTAAATTTATTTTTAAGAATCTAAGAATCTAAGAATCTAAGAATCTAAGAATCTAAGAATCTAAGAATCTAAGAATCTAAGAATCTAAGAATCTAAGAATCTAAGAATCTAAGAATCTAAGAATCTAAGAATCTAAGAATCTAAGAATCTAAGAATCTAAGAATCTAAGAATCTAAGAATCTAAGAATCTAGAAATCTCCAATCTAAAATCTAAAATCTAAAATCTAAAATTGTAAATGGGTGCCTTTGTAATTAGTAAGCGATTTAATGATGAATATAAATTTGTGTTTACTTCCAGAAAAGGGAAAGTGATATTTACGAGTTTGAGTTATGAGTTGAAATTTGAATGCGAGGAAGATATAGAGAAGTTTAAATTAAATGTCGAGCTTGCGAGGTTTTTAAAATTTAAAGGTTCTGGGGGAAAATATTTTTTTAAACTGATGCTTGGCGAGGTTCACTTCGCGACAAGTCGAAAATACACCACAGAATTGCTTTTACAGAAAGGAATTAAAGAAATAGTGACGTATTCTTCAAGAGCGGAAATTTTAGACTTCTCATCAAGTGATTCGATTTTTGAAGATGAGGAGGTTGTTGAGGATGAAATGGAGTGATTGAAAAAAAAATTAAATTCCAACAAAAAGAAATCCCGAATTTCAATATTTTCAATATTGGAATTCGGGATTTCTTTTTGTTTTTCTTTTTGGCTTCAAATTCTTGGAATTTGGAATTTTAAAAATATTGGAATTTTCAAAAATATAAGCACAAAAAAAACCATCTCAAGGATGGTTTTAAAATCTTTAGAACTTAGGTTCTAATTATTTTTTTACTTCTTCTACTTTAGCAGCAGCAGAGTCAACTTTTGCAGCAGCAGAGTCAACAGTTGCAGCAGCAGAATCAACTACAGCAGCAGCAGAATCAACAGTTACAGCAGTAGAATCTACAGTGGTTTCAGCTGCAGCGTCAGCTTTTTTACAAGATACGACAGTTAAAACAGCAACAACAGCTAAACTTAAAAATACTTTTTTCATCTTACTTTATTATAAAAGGTTAATTATTAATTCGTGGCAAAGATATAAATTTTTTAATATGTAAAATATTTTTTCACTTTTTTTTTAAAATATTTTCCCCGCTCACGTTTATCTTATTCATCAAACAATATGCCAAAATAGTAAAAAAATATTATATTATTGTATTTTTTGTGTAATTTATTTTTCGTTGAATATTCAATAAAAAAAATAGCAGTTTGTATTCTATAAGCTGCGGTTTATTTTGCTTTTAATTGAATATTCTGCATCGTTTAAAACGCAAAATAAGCTTGTTTAAGCGCTTTTTATTCAAAATACGATGCGGAAATAAGGTTTTCTGATTTTAAATCGTTTCTGAGACGATTTTCATTATCGTATTTGTAGCTCCTCTATTATCTTGAATGTAATCTTTGCAGATTAGACTTTTTTCTTTCAAAAAGTTTGTATCAGAAAGTAACTGATCAAATTTTTCTTTTAATTCTTCTTTATTTGAGATTACAGCGCATCCTCCAATTTTTACTAATTCTACTCCTTCTGCAAAATTTGAATAATTTGGACCAATTATAATGGGAATCCCAAAAGTTGCCGGTTCTAAAACATTGTGAATTCCAGGATTTCCAAAACCGCCACCAACGTAAGCAATCGTACCGTAGCTGTAAATTTTGGTCAGTAACCCAACTGTGTCAACAATAAAAACACTATAATTTGATAAATCGGAAACGGTATCTTTTTCTGAAAATAAAACAATTGATTTTGTAATCTGTGATTTTAGAGCTGCAATCTGATCTTGTTTAATATTATGAGGAGCAATAATGAATTTTATATTTTCAGGAGCTTGATTTATATAATCAGCTATCAAAGCTTCGTCTTTTGGCCAAGAACTTCCTATAACTATTGTCTGATTGTTGTTTTTGAATTTTTCAATAAAATCTACTGAATTGTCTCTTTCTAAAATTGCATTAACACGATCAAAACGAGTGTCTCCGGAAACAATAACATTTTGATATCCAAGAGCTTCAATTTTTTCTTTAGATTTTTCATTCTGCACAAAAAAGTAAGTAAAGGCATTTAGTGCTTTTCTGTAAAAACCTCCATACCATTTAAAAAACATTTGATTCTCTCTGAAGATTCCGGAAATCAGATAGGTTGGTGTTTTGCTGGTTTCTAATTCCTTTAAATAATTCAGCCAGAATTCATACTTAATAAAAAAAGCCAATTCAGGATGTGCTAGTTTTAAGAACTTCTCTGCATTTCTTTTTGTATCTAAAGGCAGGTACACAGTAACGTCAGCGACATTGTTGTTTTTTCTTACTTCGTAACCTGAAGGAGAGAAAAAAGTAACAATAATTTTGTGCGAAGGATATTTTTCTTTGATTTTTTCAATTACAGGCAAGCCTTGTTCGTATTCGCCAAGCGAAGCAGAATGAAACCAGATCGTTTTATCAGAAGGTTTGATTTTTTCTTCTAAAATGGAAAAAACATTTTTTCGGCCATTTACAAAAAGCTTAATTTTCGGACTAAAAAGCGCTATAATTTTCAGAAAAAACCCCGCAATAGAAACAACTAAATTATATAGAAAAAGCATCTGTTTATTTTTGTGGCTAAATTACATTTCTTTCGATTATTTTCATTGGTTTGAAGGTATTAAATAACTATTTTTGTTCCTCCTTTTAGAGATTCTGGTTTACAAGCTGATCTCTGATTTTAAAAATATATTGAAAATGAAAAAAATTCAAATGGTTGACTTAAAAAGTCAATACGAAAAAATAAAAACTGCCGTTGATGCTTCAATTCAAGAGGTTTTAGATACAAATACTTATATAAACGGGCCATTAGTTCAGCAATTTCAAAAAAATCTAGAAGATTATTTGGGTGCAAAACATGTGATTCCGTGTGCAAATGGTACAGATGCTTTGCAGATTGCCATGATGGGATTAGATTTAAAACCAGGCGATGAGGTTATTACTGCTGATTTTACTTTTGCAGCGACTGTTGAAGTTATTGCATTATTGCAGTTAACTCCAGTTTTAGTTGATGTTGATGTTAATAATATGAATATTGATATCGAGGCGATTAAAAAAGCGATAACACCAAAAACAAAAGCCATTGTTCCGGTACATTTATTTGGCCGTGCTGCCAATATGGATGCGATCATGGAAATTGCAGCTGAACATAATTTATATGTAATCGAAGATAATGCTCAGGCAATTGGAGCTGATTATATTTCAAAATCTGGAACAAAAAGCAAAGTTGGGGTTATTGGTCATGTTGCGGCAACTTCATTTTTTCCATCTAAAAACTTAGGATGTTATGGAGATGGTGGAGCAATTTTTACAAATGATGATAAATTGGCACACATTATCCGTGGAATTGTAAATCACGGAATGTATGAGCGTTACCATCACGATGTTGTGGGCGTGAATTCACGTTTGGATAGTATTCAGGCTGGAGTTTTAAATGCAAAATTACCTTTTTTAAATGAATATAATACTGCTCGCCGTTTAGCAGCTGCAAAATATAATGCGGCTTTCGCTGGAAATGCGCACATCATTACACCAGAATTTGATGCAAATGAAAATGATCACGTTTTTCATCAATATGTATTGAGAATTATAGATGCAGACAGAAATGCCTTGATGCAGCATTTGTTGGATAAAGGAATTCCGTGTGCAATTTATTATCCAATTCCGTTACACTCACAAAAAGCGTATGTGGATACACGTTATAAAGAAGAGCAATTTCCAGTTACAAATCAGTTGGTAAAAGAAGTTATTGCTTTGCCAATGCATACTGAGCTTGATGACGAACAAATTAAATTTATTACAGATTCTGTTTTAGAATTTTTGAAATAAGAAATTAGAAGAAAGAGTATAGACTAAGAGAATAGAAATTAAAAAGACAATAGAAAAGAGATTATAGAATTTAAATCTATTTTCTTTACTCTATTTTCTATAAGCTAAAAAAAACATGAAAGTATTAGTAACAGGAGGATTAGGTTTTATTGGTTCTCACACCGTAGTCGAATTGCAAAATGAAGGCTTTGAAGTAGTGATAATTGATAATCTTTCGAATTCTTCAGAAGATGTTTTGAAAGGAATTGCTGCCATAACAGGAAAAACGCCTTTATTCGAAAAAATTGATTTAAGAGAAAAAAGTGCAGTTCATGATTTCTTTAAAAAACATAACGATGTTACTGGAGTTATTCATTTTGCAGCTTCTAAAGCAGTTGGAGAAAGCGTTGAAAATCCACTTTTATACTACGAAAACAACATTAGCAGCTTAGTATATCTTTTACAGGAATTAAAGGAAAAACCTGAAGCAAGTTTTATATTCAGTTCGTCTTGTACAGTTTACGGGCAAGCCGAAAAAATGCCAATTACAGAAGATGCTCCTGTGCAGACAGCAATGTCTCCTTATGGAAACACGAAACAAATTGGAGAAGAGATTATTACAGATACTGCAAAAGTGACTAATATCAGTGCGATTTTATTGCGTTATTTTAATCCGATTGGAGCGCATTCAAGTACTGAAATTGGAGAATTGCCTTTAGGAGTTCCTCAAAATCTAGTTCCGTTTATAACACAAACCGGAATGGGATTGCGTCAGGAATTATCAGTTTTTGGAAATGATTATCCAACTCCAGACGGAACTGCTGTTCGTGATTATATTCATGTTGTAGATTTAGCAAAGGCGCATGTAATCGCATTACAGCGTTTGTTCAATAAAAAGAATTTGCAAAAAGTTGAAACGTTTAATTTAGGAACAGGAAAAGGTAGTTCGGTTCTAGAAATAATTCATAGCTTTGAAAAAGTTAGCGATAAAAAATTGCCATACGTAATTAAACCGCGCCGCGAAGGTGATATCACCGAAGCTTACGCAAATACAGATAAAGCAAACAATGTTTTAGGCTGGAAAGCAGAATTAAGCTTAGACGAAGCAATGGCAAGTGCTTGGAAATGGGAACAGAAAGTTCGTTCTTAAATAGTTTTCAGTTTTCGGTCGCAGTTTTCAGGTAGAAACGCACAGCAGTGCGACTAATATCTAGGAATATCATAAAAAATCCCA
The DNA here is from genome assembly GCF_000708595.2 of Flavobacterium sp. KJJ. GTDB lineage: Bacteria > Bacteroidota > Bacteroidia > Flavobacteriales > Flavobacteriaceae > Flavobacterium. The sequence continues at coordinate 90,213 of NZ_JARP01000007.1, forward strand.
AATGATTATCATTTGGGATTTTTTATTATACTCGTCGTCAGTAAACTGAAAACTGCGACTGAAAACTGAACACTAAAAATTAAGCATTCGCAGTAACAGCTTCTTTATCAATTTTATTAATCAAACCAGCTAATACTTTTCCTGGACCAACTTCAGTAAACAAAGTAGCGCCGTCAGCGATCATTTGCTGAACCGATTGAGTCCATTTTACAGGAGCAGTCAATTGAATAATTAAGTTCTTTTTAATTTCGTTTGCATCCGAAACTGCATTTGCGGTCACGTTTTGGTAAACTGGGCAAATAGGAGTAGAGAAAGTAGTCGCTTCAATTGCGGCGGCTAATTCTTCTCTTGCCGGTTTCATCATTGGCGAGTGAAAAGCTCCCCCAACAGGTAAAATTAAAGCACGTTTTGCTCCTGCAGCTTTCAGGGCTTCACAAGCTTTTTCAACCGCTGCAGTTTCACCAGAAATTACCAATTGTCCTGGACAGTTATAATTTGCAGCAACCACAACACCATCGATAGAAGCACAAACTTCTTCTACAATATTATCAGCTAAGCCTAAAACAGCAGCCATTGTAGATGGTGTAATTTCGCAGGCTTTTTGCATTGCAAGCGCACGTTGAGAAACTAATTTCAAACCATCTTCAAAAGATAAAGTTCCGTTGGCAACCAAAGCTGAAAATTCTCCTAAAGAATGTCCTGCAACCATTTCAGGTTTAAAATCTTCGCCTAAAGTTTTAGCTAAAATAACAGAGTGTAAAAATACAGCAGGCTGTGTAACTTTAGTTTCTTTTAGTTCTTCGGCAGTGCCTTCGAACATGATATCAGTAATTCTGAAACCTAAAATTTCGTTGGCTTTTTCGAATAATTCTTTGGCTAAAGCCGAGTTTTCATATAAGTCTTTGCCCATTCCTGTAAACTGTGCGCCTTGACCTGGAAATACGTATGCTTTCATTTGTCTAATTTAATTTTTACTTTTTTTTAAAATTGAAAATTAGTTTCAATTGGAAGGCAAAAATAGTATTTTTTTAGCTCGTATAATCCTTAAACATATAAATCCATGCTAATCTTGAAAATCGGAGGTTGAAAGAAGTAAGCAAAGTAATAACAATTGCAATGATCGGAATGATTCTTAAATCGAAATTTGTTTCAAAGAAAAACTGTGCAACAGAATAGGTTGCAATACCCTGAGCGACTGTTAATCCGTAGTTTACATACATAGCGCCAAAGAAATAGCCAGGTTCTTTTTGGAATTTATAATGGCAGTGACTGCAGTATTCATTCATTTTTGGAAGTCCAAAAGTCAAAAATATATTTTTGTCTGTAAACACTTTTCCTTTATGACAAACAGGACATTCGTTACTTAAAATATGAGTTAATGCATTTGACATGATCTTGTTGTTTTTTATTTATACAAAGGTAATATAGAGCTGCATAAAAGTCTTTTTTATATCTTCGCTACTTATAGCACAATAAAGACATTTAGCATGAAAAAATATCCAATTTATAGTGTTCAGAATTTTAGTTGCAATGATATTCACCGAGATTTTTATGTGAATACTTTTAAAGAGCATCTAAAAAGCCACAGTTTTGTCGAAGAACCGCATCGTCATGATTCCTATTTAATGGTGTTTTTTACGAAAGGTTCGGGATTGCACGAGGTCGATTTTGATCAATTTGAAATCAAAAGTGGAAGTCTTTTTGTGCTGCAGCCAGGGCAAATGCATCATTGGAGTTTATCTGAAGATATCGAAGGTTTTGTTATTATTTTTTCACAAGAGCTTTACAATTTATATTTCGGACAAAAGAATATCAACGATTACAATTTTTACCATTCGATTCATAATCGGCCGGAAATGGTTTTTGAAGAAAGAGAAATTCCGAAAATCCAGCCTTATTTTGATCTGCTGATTCAGGAAAATAATGAAAATAATAAATATCAGCTCGACAAAATGCTGAATTTATTAGATTGTATTCACATCGAAATTGCTCGTAAATACAATGAAACGTATTCGCATCAGACTCATTCTTACAATATCAAAATCAATAAATTTGAATCGCTTTTAGAAGAATATTTCAGAAAGGAAAAACTTCCATCTTTTTATGCAGAAAAACTAAATATCACACTGAAACATTTAAACCGAATCTGTAATGAAATCCTCCAAAAAACCGCCACTGAAGTAATTACAGACCGCGTAATTTTAGAAATAAAAAGAATGTTGATCGATAAACAATTAGCCGTAAACGAAGTTGCCTTTAAAGTAGGCTACGAAGATTATTCATATTTCTCCAGATTCTTCAAAAAACAAACTGGAATGTCTCCAACGGAATTTCGAAATATAAAATGAAGTCGAAGTTCCAAAAAAAAATCCTGCACTTCCTAAAAAGTGCAGGATTTTTAACCAACCAAATTAAAACCTATTATAAAGTATTAAGCTTGTTTTACAAATTGTAATTCAATGTTTAAACGAACTTCTTCACCTACTAAAACGCCTCCAGTTTCAAGAGCTGAGTTCCAGTTTAAACCCCAATCTTTACGATTAATTTTTCCTTCTATGCTTAAACCTACTTTTGTATTTCCCCAAGGATCAGTCATGATACCGCTAAATTCAACAGGGAATTTTACTTCTTTAGAAACACCTTTGATTGTCAAATCTCCAACTATTTCGTAATCTCCATCATCGATTTTTTTGAATGATGAAGCTTTGAAAGTTAATTTTGGATTGCTTTCTGCATCAAAAAAGTCTGCACTTCTTAAGTGTCCGTCCCTGTCTGCATTTGCAGTGTCTACAGAAGCAATATCAGCAGAAAATTCGATTGCTGCGTTTTCAAAATCATTTCCTTCTGTAGTAATTGTAGCGTCATATGTTCCAAATTTTCCTGAAACATTTGTAAACATCATGTGTTTAACTTTAAATCCAATTTCTGAGTGAGTTGGGTCAATTGACCATTTTGTAGTTGCCATAATTTTTATTTTTAAATAATTAATTTCATTTTGATAGGACAAAGTTACTTCGACTGTCTTCATTTGGCACTTAACCTAGATTAAGAAATGAAATAACTTTTTGATTGTCCGTTTTGTTTATTTTGTTTTAGTTTGAAAAATTGCTGTCGAATTAATAGTTCATTGGAATATCCATTAATAAAAATTCAGCATCTGTATTGGCTTGAATTTTTAAAATGTCAGTTCCCGAAATTCCAACCGCATCACGAGTGTTTAATTCCTGACCGTTGATGGTTAAGTTTCCTTTTAAAACAAAAGCGTAAACGCCGTTTCCTTCTTTTTTAATTGTATATTCTGTAGATATACCTGAGTCAAAATTACCCATATTGAACCAAGCGTCTTGGTGAATCCAAACTCCTTCATCATCTGCATTTGGAGATAAAATCTGAGAAAGTTTATTATGTCTGTCCGCAACATCCAAAGTAATTTGTTGGTAACGAGGCGCAACGTTTCTTTTATTCGGAAACAACCAGATTTGCAACAATTTAGTCTGTTGATCTGCATTTGGATTAAACTCACTGTGCTGCACTCCAGTTCCGGCACTCATCACCTGAATATCTCCATTTTTGATGATTTCAGTATTTCCCATGCTGTCTTTGTGCGCCAAATCACCTTCTAGCGGAATCGTAATAATTTCCATATTATCGTGAGGATGTGTTCCAAAACCCATTCCGCCTGCAATTGTATCATCGTTCAAAACACGAAGTGCCCCAAACTGAATTCTATCCGGATTGTACCAGCTTGCAAAACTAAAACTATGATAAGCATTAAGCCATCCGTGATTTGCGTTTCCTCTTGTTTCTGCTTTATGTAATACTATATTTTCCATGACCTATGTGTTTTGTTATTTTTATAGTACAAAGATACCGCCAAGGCCAAGGAAAAGCACTTAATCTAGATTAAGAAAGGTTTTTGGGGTTTTAAGGAGGTTATAAGGTGCAAAGGTTCAAAGTTGCAGAGGTTCAAAGGTTTTAAGGTAGAGGCGCGCAGTAGTGCGTCTAACACACAGTTTGTCATCTCGACGAAGGAGAGATCACACAAGTGGCTCGACAAAGATTGACGATTACAGAATTGGAGTTTCTTGTGTGATCTCTGCTTCGTCGAGATGACAAGATTGTGAGAAGATATGTTTAGTTAATTATATTCAAAGTGAAATAAAACTTTGCGACTTCGCGTCTTTTCGAGATTAAAAAAAACTCCTATTACTTGATTTTAATCAATTTCCCTTTCCCAACCACTTCATCCAGATAATTCGCAGCAGAACTTTTCTTATCGTGCATTAAAAATTCAATAGTATCTTTTTTAATTTGATCTTTTGGGATACTTATAATTAAATCAGTATTAATGAAATTGTCTAATAATATTCTATTGCCATAAGAAATTTTTCCTTTTGGCACAAACTTGTTATCAAAGACAAAAACACTATCCTTAAAAGTAATTTTATCTTTTTGGATATAGACATTGTCGTTTTCAATTAAATAATTATAACGGCCAGTAAGTTTTTCTGTTTCCTGATTGAAGCTAATAAAAAACAGCGTTATTATTAAAGCAAAATATTTCATAACGTTCTAACTATATTGATTAATAAACTGCTGTACAACAAAATCTGTGTTGTCATGGCGTTTTTTTATTTCCAGGGTAATCGGCGGTGCAGCTCTTTCGAGACAGTTTTTTACATCGCAGGTTTCACAAGTAACACCAACGATTCGTTTAATAAGAGGTTTTCCTTCAATGAATTTAAATTTCTTTTTCATTGTTGGATTAATTAAAATTCCAACTGAAATACTTCTAATATTATTTTCTGCAAAAGGGTCTTTCGTTGCCGATGAAAAAACCAAATATTCATTCCCGCTATGTACATAACTCGAAATTTGAGCATCAAAAAAATGCGGTTTATTTTGTCTGATGGCCTCATTTATAGTTTTAACCGAAACCCATCTTCTACAATAATGCTCGTTGGTTTCGTTGGCGTGCGGTTCTTGCTGATTTGTAATATGAAGTTCCTTTTTTATCTGATAAACATCTGAACCAATAGGATGTGACATTCTTAAAAAGAATAAATTTTTCAGCTGAAAATCTTTCGGTAATAAATTCGTTAAGCGCTGATAAAACGATTCTGGAGAAACTTCGAAGCTTTCAATTAAAGAAACAAATTCTTCTGGATTTGGTTTTTCATTATTTAGGAAATTATTGATTTTGTCTACAACCAATTTTCTTGGCAATAACAAAGCGCCTGCAAAATAAGAAGCGTAGAAATTGTTCAAAACCTGATCGAAATTTTCAAATTTAATCCAGCTGAATGTCAATAATCGATCTGAAATTTTCAAATAATTATAAGCAATTTCTTTAGCTAAAATAAAAGCTTTCTGTGGAGCGTCGAGTTCTGTTGAAAGTAGTAAAGTTTTGCTTTTCGGAACATAAATCGAACGCAAATCGCCCAAAGCTTCCTGATCTGTAAAAGCAATTTCTTTAATGTTATATTCGTATTCTTCTTTTAAAATCGCTTCTAATTCTTCAATGCTGATTTTAGAGTCCAAATTAATCTGAAACGACTTCGAAAACGCAATTACTTTCTCTTCTAAATCCTCAAAATAATTACTGTGCGCTTCCTGATACGATCGTAAAGCGGCTAAAAAGAAACTTTCTCTGCTTAAATTATAATGCTGTGCAATTTCTATAATGGTACTAATAAAGGCATTGACTTTTGCCGGAGCGTTTGCAATAATATCAATTAAATCCGCTTCCTGAATTCCGAAAAGGTCAAGCGGAATCTCTTTTAGAATTCCAGATTTTAGAATTTCGCCAATAGGAGCCAGGTTATTATCTAGTTTTAAAGACACCATTTGGTCATAACTCACATCCAAATGTTTGCATAGAAGCAAAATTTTGTCTGCTTTAGGATATTTTTTTCCCTTTTCAATTTCGTTTAAATACGATTTTGAAAGATTCGTCAATTTGGCTAAGCCAAAAAGAGAAAGATTTTTTTGAGTTCTGACTTGCTTGAGTTTAAGCCCAAATATCAGCTTTATATAGTCTTTTTCGATATCCATAATATCAAATGTAACTGATTTACAAATAATCGCCAAAAAAATATTTTTAAATTTTAGCGAACGTTCGCTATTTTTATAAAAAACTTTTTGTAACATTGTAGTGTAAAACTTATTAGCTATGAAAAACCAAATTGAAACTACCGAAACGGCAATGGAATTTTTAGCCGAAAAGAAACTTCGTTATCCAAAGATCTGGACAGAAGAAGCGATTGCTTTTATAACTGAATTGCATAGAAAATTCGAATCACAGCGAAAACTATTGCTTTTGCAGCGCGATCAAAAACAAGTCACTTTCGATCAGGGAATCATGCCGGTTTTTATACCTGAAACCAAAAGTATCAGAGAGGGAAATTGGACAGCAGGTGAAATTCCGAAAGATTTGTTGGATCGAAGAGTAGAAATCACCGGACCGGTTGATCGCAAAATGATTATCAATGCTTTGAACTCGGGAGCAAAAACTTTTATGGCCGATTTTGAAGACAGCACTTCGCCAACCTGGCAAAATTTGATGGAAGGTCAGCTAAATTTAATCGATGCGGTAAATAAAACAATTACCCATACCGATTTGGTGAAACAGAAGTCCTATCATTTAAATGAAAAAACGGCAACGTTAATTGTGCGTCCAAGAGGTTTGCATCTGCCAGAAAAACATCTTTTAATTGAAGGGAAAGAAGTTTCGGGTTCTTTGGTAGATTTTGGATTGTATGTTTTTCATAATCATAAACGACTTTTAGAAAATCATTCTGGACCGTATTTCTACATTCCGAAATTAGAGCACTATCTGGAAGCGCGCTGGTGGAACAATGTAATTGATTTTATCGAAGATTATTTGAAGCTGAAAAGAGGAACGATAAAAGTGACGGTTTTAATTGAAACCATTACAGCAAGTTTTCAGCTCGATGAAATTATTTACGAATTAAAAGAACATATCGTGGGTTTAAACTGCGGACGCTGGGATTATATTTTTTCTTACATCAAAAAGTTTAGAAAAAATCCAAAATTCATCGTTCCAGACCGCGATCAGGTAAATATGACTTCGCCTTTTATGAATGCATATTCCAATCTGGTTATCCAAAGATGTCATAAAAGAGGGATTCATGCCATCGGTGGAATGGCAGCTCAGATTCCGATTCGAAATAATGAAGAAGCTAATGCCATCGCTTTCGCGAAAGTAAAAACCGATAAAGAGCGCGAAGTTCGAAATGGTCACGACGGAACCTGGGTAGCGCATCCGGATTTGGTTTCGCTGGCAAAAGAAGTTTTTGATAAAGGAATGCCGACGCCAAACCAGATTCATATTAAAAGAGAACATCGCAAAGTTACAGAAGTAGATTTGATTGAACCACCAATCGGAATAATCACTGAAAACGGCGTTCGCAAAAACATCAATGTTGGGGTTTTATATCTGGCTTCATGGCTTAACGGTCAAGGAGCAGCGGCTTTGCATAATTTGATGGAAGATGCTGCAACCGCAGAAATTTCAAGATCGCAATTATGGCAATGGCTTCAAAATAAAGTGCTTTTGGATAATGGACGAAAATTAGATTTAGCTTATTATCACGAATTGGCTTTAGATGAATTTAGAAAAATCAAGGAAGAATTAGGCGAAGAAAATCACGAAAAACAACAATTTCCACTGGCTGAAAAAGTATTGGAAAGATTAGTTGTAAATCCAGATTTCGTTGATTTCTTAACGATTCCGTGTTACAAATATTTATAAAAAAAATCTGCTGAATCTGCGAGATCTGCGGGCGAATAATTTTCTCACGCAGATTTGGCAGATCAGGCAGATTGAATGTGAATGAAAAGATCTGCGCAGATCTTCCGAATACTATTTATTTAAGTCGAGTTAAAACTGATTACTGATAACTGAGACTGAAAACTATAAACTTTACTAACCACTTTAACTAAACTATTTATGAAAACAACAGAAGACAGAATTCAGGAATTGATTAACGATTGGATTACGAACCCGAGATGGAAAGGTGTTGAACGTCCTTATACTGCTGCAGAAGTAGTTACGCTTCAGGGATCTTATCAAATTGAGCATTCTATTGCTAAAATGGGAGCCCAAAAATTATGGAGAAAGTTAAAAAGTCAGGATTATGTTGCTGGTTTGGGTGCATTAACCGGGAATCAGGCGATTCAGGAAGTCGATGCGGGTTTAGAAGCAATTTATTTAAGTGGCTGGCAGGTTGCTGCTGATGCAAATCTGGCTGGAGAAATGTACCCGGATCAATCGCTTTATCCAGTAAACAGCGTTCCGATGGTGGTTAAAAAAATCAATAATGCTTTACTGCGTGCTGACCAGATTCAGACTGTAAATAATATTGAAGATAAAAAAGACTATTTGGTTCCAATTGTGGCTGATGCCGAAGCGGGTTTTGGCGGAAACTTAAATGCTTTCGAATTAATGAAATCAATGATTGAAGCTGGGGCTTCTGGAGTGCATTTTGAAGATCAGTTGAGTTCTGCTAAAAAGTGCGGGCACTTGGGCGGAAAGGTTTTGGTGCCAACACAGGAAGCGATCAATAAATTAATTGCAGCACGTTTGGCGTCTGATGTTATGGGTGTTTCAACTTTAATTGTCGCAAGAACCGATGCTGATGCAGCCAATTTATTAACTAGCGACGCAGACCCAAGAGACAGGAAATTTTTAACTGGAGAAAAAACTGCCGAAGGTTTCTTCTACGTAAAAAACGGAATTGATCAGGGAATTGCAAGAGGTTTAAGCTACGCACCTTACGCGGATTTAATTTGGATGGAAACCAGCAATCCGGATTTAGATTATGCGAGAAAGTTTGCGACGGCTATGAAAAAACAATTTCCAGATAAAATGCTGGCTTACAATTGTTCTCCGTCTTTCAATTGGGCAGCAAAATTAACGGTTGCCGAAATGGAAACGTTTAGAGAAGATTTGGCTGCAATGGGTTATAAATTCCAATTTATTACTTTGGCGGGATTCCATGCTTTGAACACCAGTATGTTTGAATTGTCAAAAGCTTATAAAGAACGAGGAATGGCAGGATATTCTGAGTTACAGGAACGTGAATTTGCTTTACAGAAAAACGGATTCCGAGCGGTAAAACACCAAGCGTTTGTGGGAACGTCTTATTTTGATGCGGTTCAAAATACCGTAATGATAGGAAAATCAACCATAACAGCGATGAAACATTCTACAGAGGTTGAGCAATTTTAATTCAAAAGAAAAACCAGTTCAACATTGAACTGGTTTTTTATTTTTCACTATTAAGATATTAAGGGAGTTAAGTGTTGGTATATTAAGAAGATTAAGCCTTTCTCTTAATGAAACTTAATGTCTTAATGCTGAAATTATTTTTTATTTCTTCAAAAGCCTCGCTTTCATTTTACTGAAAAATTCTGGTGTCACTCCAATAAAAGACGCAATTTGTTTTTGAGGAACTTTGTGAATTAAGGTTCCGTATTTTTTACTGAATTTTTCGAAACGTTCTTCCGCAGGTAAACTTAAATTGTCCATTAATCTTTGCTGATTCGCAACTAATGAATTTTCAATTAAAATTCTAAAAAAGCGTTCCAGTTTTGGAATCTCCAAATACAATTGTTCCTGATTTTCTTTAGATAAAGAAACCACTTCTGCGTCTTCTAAAACTTCAATAAAAAGCTGTCCCGGTTTTTGCGAAAAAAAACTGTACATATCGCTCATCCACCAGCCTTCGCAGGCAAATGATAAAACATGCTCAACTATATTATCATTAATATTAAAACTTCTTAAAATTCCGGAGTTAACGAAATAAGAGTGTTTGCAAACTTCTCCCGCACTTAATAAAATAGTTTTGGTTTTGTATGTGTTAGTTTCGAGTTTAGATAAAAAAAGCGCCTGCTCTTCAGGAGTTAGCGAAACATGTTTGGCTATGTTTTCAAGAATTAACTCCATTATTTTTGTTTTATCAAAGTGAATGAAGTAGCCTTAAAACGATTGTTTTCTATTTTTCCAGTAACAGAAGCTTTGCGGATGGCATTGCAAAAACCATCTTTTGCATGTGCGTCGCCATGTTCATCAATTGTTGTTCCGTCAACGAAATAAGGTTTTCCGTCAATGCGAACAGCTAAATCACAGCCATTTCCTTTCATTCCAAATTGGCATTCGCCACAAGCGGTTTCTACAATTTGCGGTTTTTCGGCTGTTTTTTTATCCTGAGCTTGTGTTGCGATTCCGATAAATAGGAATACTATAAATAGTGCTTTTTTCATTTTTAAGAATTTACGGTTATTAATTTGGAGGTTTCTTTGGCGCGTTCTATCACTTCTTCAATTGGAGTAATTAATGAATCGTGACTTAAAACAACGCCCATTCTTCGATAGGGTCTTGAAGTTGGTTTTCCAAAAATCCTGAAATCAGTTTTTGGTAAAGCGGCGACTTTTTCGATTCCGCTGAAAGTTGGATTTTTTGAATCTTCTGATGCTAAAATCACCGCACTTGCTCCGGCTTTTTCTAATGTAATCTCGAAAATTGGAAGACTTAAAATTGCACGTAAATGCAATTCAAATTCGTTAAAATTCTGCGTTCCGGCCAAAGTTACCATTCCGGTATCGTGCGGGCGAGGAGAAAGTTCAGAGAAATAAACGCCATCGTTGGTCAGGAAAAATTCAACACCAAAAAGTCCTGCGCCTCCAAGTGCTTCCGTGATTTTTTCGGCCATATCCTGTGCTTCGTATAAATCTTTTTCTGAAACCAGAGCAGGCTGCCAGCTTTCCTGATAATCGCCGCGTTCTTGTCTGTGCCCAATTGGAGCACAAAATAAAGTTGGATTTCCATTTTGAGTAATCGTCAAAAGCGTAATCTCAGAATGAAAATCAACAAAAGCTTCTACAATAACTTCGATAACATCACCACGCGAACCTGCAACGGCATATTGCCATGCTTTTTCAATATCGCTTTCTGTTTTTATAGTCGATTGTCCTTTTCCTGATGAAGACATCAAAGGTTTTACCACACACGGAATTCCAACTTCCTGAACTGCTTTTTGTAATTCTGCTGCAGATGTTGCGTATTGATATTTGGCTGTCTTTAAACCTAGTTCTTTTGAAGCTAAATCGCGGATTGCTTTACGGTTCATGGTAAAGTTCGCCGCTTTCGCTGAAGGAACAACCGTAATTCCCTGTTTTTCGTAATCGTAAAAACGTTCTGTGCGAATGGCTTCTATTTCTGGAACTATAAAATCGGGTTTGTGTTTGGCTACGATTCGGTCTAAAGCTTCGCCGTCCAGCATATTGATGACTTCAAATCCGTGAGCGACTTGCATTGCCGGCGCATTTTCATAACTGTCAACTGCGATTATGGTTTGTCCGATTCGTTGTGCGGCAATGACAAATTCTTTGCCTAATTCGCCTGAACCCAGGAGTAGTATTTTCATTTTGGAGTGTTGTATTGTTTGAGTAGTAAAAGTACAGAAAAATGCTTTTAACCGCAAAGTTCGCAAAGAATTACGCTAAGAACGCAAAGTTTTTGTTTTTAAGTTGAAAGAAAGATTGCAAAGAGTTTCTCGCAGATTTAGCTGATTCGGCAGATTTTATTTTAGGGTTAATTTTTCCATCACCTAACCACACAGTTTGTCATTTCGACGCAAGGAGAAATCGCACTAGAAACTCGACAAAGATTGGTGCTTTACTTTATGGAATCACGTGTGCGATTTCTCCTTGCGTCGAAATGACAAAATTGGCGTAAATAGCAACATAAAAAAAGATTCGCAAAGATTAAATATTAAATCTTTGCGAACCTTTGCGCTCTTTGCGGTAAAAACCGTTGCGGTTAAATAATATTAATGAAAATGATCTTCTTCAATCTCAAATTCAGCATCCTTTTCCCAGATTTCCATTTCACAAGGTTTGCAGTTGAATTTTAGTTTGTATTCTAATTCGCCTTGTTTTAATACTAATGGTTCTTTTACCTTGACACCAACGATATCTTTTTGGTGTATCGGACATTTTTTTAATTCGTATTTGATGCAATATTTTGTTGTCATTACACGAGATTTTCCTGGATCCCATTGTAATTCAAATGCTTTTTCAATTTCGGTAACACCGTGACGTTCGTAGAATTTACGAGCGGTTTTGTTTGAAACATTGTACATGAAATCTAATTTGGTTTCAGGGTACGGATGCGACGTTTTTACCAATTGGTGTTCTTCGCGTTTGTAATTTGCCAGACGAATTTCGGTTAACTGATCGTAAACGGTTCTTCGCATTTCGTTGATTTTTGAAATAGGAAGGAACCAGTTTTGAGAAAACATAATATTGATTTCATCAGCTTTGTAAGGTGTAAAACCTGTTTTGGCTAATTGTGTTTTGATATTTTCTTCAATTGATTCGCCAGTTTTAGTCTGTTCTTTTGCGTGTTCTAAATTTACGACGCTTACATTTCCGTCTTCATCGGTTGCGATTAATTCAAAACCAGTCTCAGTTTCAGTAAGTAATAAAGTGGTGCTTAATTTACGAACAGCACTGTCTTCTCTTTCTACAATTTTAATAAAAGCGGCGTCATTATTTCTATAGATGAAAGTTCCGTCTTTTACTTCTTTTAAAACGTTTGGATATATTTTACCGTTTTCGGCTTTGTTTACATATATTCCGTCGGCTTCATTGTTTTCGTTGATAAAACAAAGTCCGTCACCATTGTTGAGTAATTCGCCGTTTTCGATTTCGTAAGCGTTTCCAACAGTTCTGATTAATTTACCAATATATTGACCTTTTGATTTTGGGCTTTCCCAAGAACCAATCGAGCTGTGTCTTTCGTTTACAAAATAATCTGTATAACCGCGGTTGAAAGTTCTGCTTAGAGAAGAATCAAAAGTGTAAGTACAAGTTCCAGAAGAAGCTTTCATGTATTTTTCGCTTCCTGCTCCTTCTAAATAACTGTCTAGTTTTTGACGTAAGTAAGAAACGTTGTTTTTAACATAAACAACATCTTTTAATCTTCCTTCGATTTTAAAAGAAACAATTCCAGCTTCAATCAAATTCGGAATTTGTTCTGAAATATCTAAATCTTTTATCGAAAGTAAGTGACTGTTTCTGATTAAAGTTTCTCCATTTCCGTCGATTAAGTTATACGGTAAACGACAGTTTTGCGCGCAAGAACCACGGTTGGCGCTGCGTTCTCCATTAGCCACACTCATATAACAGTTTCCGCTAAAAGAAACACATAAAGCTCCGGTTACGAAAAATTCTAACTCAACATCAGCTTCGTCGTAAATTGTTTTAATTTGATGCAGGTTTAATTCACGAGCTAAAACTACACGTTTGATTCCAGCATCTTTAAGGAATTTAATTTTATCGGCATCACGATTATTGGCTTGTGTACTGGCGTGAAGTACAATAGGAGGTAAGTCCATTTCCATAATCGCCATATCCTGAATAATCAGGGCATCAACACCAATATCGTATAATTCCCAAATCATTGAGCGACACGTTTCCAGTTCGTTATCGTACAAAATGGTATTCATTACCACAAAAACCTGAGCATTAAATAAATGCGCATATTGTACTAAAGCGGCAACATCTTCAATAGAATTGTTGGCGTTAGAACGTGCACCAAACTGCGGTGCACCAATATAAACTGCATCGGCCCCACTGTTTATGGCGGCCATTCCTCCAATTAAATCTTTAGCAGGAGCTAATATTTCAATTTTCTTCTTCATTTGTAGAACTTTAGGCTTTTGTGGTATTCACGGAAAAAAGTTTGCAAAGTTCTTATAAATATTTCGAGTTTGCTAATGATGAGGGGATTTTTTTGAAATAGTTAACTAATATAGAATTGTTGTATTTAAAAAAAGATTTTCTTTTCTAATATTTAAAAAAAAATTAATCTATAGGAAAAGAATATCCTACTGCTACAGCGCCACAAAACTGATCGACAGAGGATTGATAGTAATAAGTGAATGCTGCTTCAATATTGTGTTTAGGCCCTAAAGCTAAACCAAAACTGAAAGGGACATGCGTTACTATGCCGCTTTTTTTGATATTGGTAGATGGAGTATAAGTTTCAAATGAACCGATGGAAGCTCCAAAACCTGTTTCAATGAACGGTGCAATCCAAGGAATTGGTGCACAAATACGAGCTTTTCCGCCCAATAAAAGTGCTTTTGTTGATATTTTATAATCGGGTTGATCTGTATTAGTATTTTTAGCAGGAGATGTGAAAATAACTCCAGCATAAGGTCGTAATCCAAACCATTTGGTTATTCCCCATACATATTCGCCCTGTGCATAAAAGCCGCTTCCATCTAATTCAACGTTATCTTCTTCATAATCGGAAGCCGTAATTCCTAAACCAGCTGTGATATTAATAAACTTGCCTTTTCTTGGTTGAGCGTTTGTGGAGTTAGAAAAAAAGAATGTGGAGATAAGAACTAAAATGAGATTGCGTAAAGTTGATGTCATAAATTTATTTTTGGTTCGGAAACGAAAATAGTATTTATTTTTCAGATTTTATAAAATAAAAAAAACTACCCAGTTTAAAACCAGGTAGTTTCGCTTCTCAAAAAAATAGTGTCAAATATTATGACAATTTTTTCGCTTTGATTTTAGTCAAAGTATTTTCGATACTGTTTAATTGTTTTGAAACAATAGCTACTTGACTAGCTTCAAGTTCGTTTTTTTCTAAAGCCATTTTGTATTTTTCAATTGCAGCTTCTTCTCCAGTAATACAAGCATTGATGATTGCTTCTGTATCTCCTCCGGTAAATGACGATTTAATATCAATCCAAGTACGGTGTAAAGCTCCTAATGGACCTCCGCCTGATGTATCAGTTGATTTCCCTAATTTGTTGATTTCGTCTTGTATTTCTACAATAAATAGAGCACGCTCACGTGCATAATCTAAGAAATCAGTTTTAATAGCTGGACTGTCTACATGTTCTGCAGCATTTGTATATCCTAGTTTTCCGTCTTCAAGAATTGAAATTAATCCTTCTAATGTACTAACTGCTTCTTTTGTGGTTTCATCTGTATGTATCATGACTATAATTTTTTAATTAATTTATATTACAAAGATGGGAACTTATTAAAGCTTTTGTTTTACAGGATTATACTTGTGATTTATAATATTGTGGAATGGGAATTTTGAAACTCATCATTTAAGTTTATATGGGTTAAGCACCTTAAGGCAGATTTACTTTGAAAAACGGAATATGTGGTAGCTTTGGAAAGCAGTGCAAAGCCCAAAGCCAGACGAAGGAAGCGAAGACTTGCAGCAATCCCTAAATTTTGGGACTGCTCGGAGGGACACGCCCATAAAAAAACAGCTTAAAGTATAAAAGTGATGAAACTTTTAACCTTAAGCCGTTTTAATAAACTTATAATGATATTATGCAGTCAAAGCTTCTTTGATTCTGCGCAATGCTTCTTTTAAAATATCGTTGCTTGTTGCGTAAGAGAAACGAATACAATTCGGGTTTCCGAAAGCGTCTCCAGTTACTGTTGCAACATTTGCTTCCGCTAAAAGGTACATCGAAACGTCGTTTGCATCTTTGATTTCAGTTCCTCTTAATGTTTTTCCGAAGAAAGAAGAAACGTCTGGAAAAACGTAAAATGCTCCTTCAGGAACGTTAATTTTTACTCCAGGAATTTCTTTTAATAATCCAACAACTAAATCTCTGCGTTCGTGGAAAGCCTGAACCATATGATTTAATACACTTGGGTCAGCATCAACAGCAGTAATTGTAGCACGCTGTGCTACAGAATTTGCTCCAGAAGTTACTTGCCCTTGAATTTTTGTACATGCTTTTGCAATAAATTCAGGAGCTCCAATGTAACCAATTCTGTATCCTGTCATTGCAAACGCTTTTGCAACTCCGTTTACAGTAATTGTTCTTTCGAACATTCCAGGAATTGAACCAATACTGCAGAACGTTCCTGAAAAATTAATGTGCTCATAAATCTCATCAGCAACTACATATATATTTGGGTATTTTTCTAACACTTTTGCAAGAGCTGTTAACTCTTCTCTGCTGTAAACAGAACCTGAAGGATTACAAGGAGAACTGAACCACATCATTTTTGTTTTTGGTGTGATAGCAGCTTCTAATTGTTCTGGAGTAATTTTAAAATCAGTTTCTACAGACGTTGGAACCTCAACAGGAACTCCGCCAGAAAGTTTTACAATTTCGAAATAAGAAACCCAGTAAGGCGCTGGCAAGATAACCTCGTCGCCATCATTTAACATTACTTGTGCAATGTTGTATAAAGATTGTTTTGCTCCTGTAGAAACAACAATTTGAGTTGGTTTGTAATCTAAATCATTATCTCTTTTGAATTTTCTGCAAATTGCTTCTCTCAACTCTAAATAACCTTCTACTGGAGAATATGTGCTGTAATTTTCATCCACTGCTTTTTTAACAGCTTCTTTAATAAAATCTGGTGTATTAAAATCTGGTTCACCTAAACTTAAGCTGATAATGTCTTTTCCTTGTGCTTTTAATTCACGAGCTAAAGCTGCCATTGCTAAAGTCTGTGATGTTGCTAAGTTGTTGATTCTGTCCGAAAGAATATGATTCATTATAAAATTTTTGAATGTCCTTAATTTCAACTTTAATTAAGGATGGTTATTATTAATAGATTTTTTTGTTTTTAAGCTAGTTCGGGTTTCATTCCAAGCTCTTTCAAATGCTTGTAATGCGCTACAACTGCACCTCTCATAGTTCTGAATTCATGATAAGGCAAGTTGCATTCTTTTGCGGTTTGTTTTACAATTTCAGCAATTTTTCCGTAGTGGACGTGGCTGATATTTGGAAAAATGTGGTGTTCAATTTGATGATTTAATCCTCCTGTAAACCAGTTGATTATCTTGTTTTTTGGAGCGAAATTAGCTGTTGTGTACAATTGGTGAATTGCCCATGTATTTTCGATTTCTCCTTCTTCATTCGGAATTGGATTAGAAGTCTCTTCTACTACGTGTGCCAATTGAAAAACAATACTCAAGATTAATCCAGCTGTATAATGCATTACAAAAAAACCAATAACAACTTTCCACCATGTTACACCTAAAATCATTGGCAAGGCCATCCAGATTAGAACGTAGATTATTTTTGTAATTACTAGAACCGTCCATAATTTTGCAGGACTTTGAGGTGCTCCGTAAGATAGTTTTCTTCTTAAATAGTTTTTCATCTGCTTAAAATCGGTTGTTAAAGCCCAATTAAAAGTCAAAAGTCCGTATAAGAAGAATGAATAGTAATGTTGAAATTTATGAAAACGGTGCCATTCTGCGTTTTGTGTAAAACGAATGATTCTTCCTGCATCAAGATCTTCATCATGACCGTGGATATTTGTATAGGTATGATGCAATACATTATGTTGTACTTGCCAGTTATGTACATTTCCGGCTAAAACATAAATGCTTCCTCCCATAATTTTATTAATCCATGATTTAGAAGAATAAGATCCGTGGTTGCCATCGTGCATCACGTTCATTCCAATTCCGGCCATTCCAACTCCCATAAGAATGTTTAATAACAATTGTGCCCAAAAAGGCATGTCAAGAGTCAAGATTAAAAAATAAGGCGTTAGAAAAACTGCAAAAAGAATAACGGCTTTTAGGTGCAGCTTCCAGTTTCCAGTTTTCTGAATGTTGTTCTCCTTGAAGTAATTGTTTACTCGTGAGTTAAGTGTTCTGAAAAACTTCAGATTGTCTTGTTTAGCAAATGTAGGCGCAGTGTTATTCATAATTAATTTAAATAGTTTTCAAAGGTAATTATTATAAATTTTCAATTTGCAAAATTGAGTTAAATATTTCAATCGTAAAGTAGTACTTTTGTTAAAAAATTAGAGCAATGGATGAGATATTGAAATATTTTCCAGATTTGACCGATCTTCAAATCGAACAATTTCAAAAATTAGACTTTTTATATCACGATTGGAATGAAAAAATAAATGTCATTTCACGTAAAGATATCGACGCCTTATATACAAAACATATTTTGCACTCGCTTGGAATTGCAAAAATCATGAAGTTTGAACCTGGAGCAACTGTTTTAGATGTAGGAACTGGAGGAGGATTTCCTGGAATTCCGTTAGCGATTCTTTTTCCAGAAACACGTTTCTATCTTATTGATGTTATTGCCAAAAAAATAAAAGTGGTTCAGGGCGTTGTTGATGCATTAGAATTAAAAAATGTAAAAGCTGAACAAAAACGCGCGGAATTGGTAAAAGGTGATTTTGACTTTATTGTAAGCCGTGCCGTAACCAATATGCCAGATTTTGTTTCTTGGATAAAAGATAAAATCAAGAAACAGCATAAACACACTTTAAGAAACGGAATCTTATATCTTAAAGGTGGTGATCTAGCCGAAGAATTAAAAGATTTTCCAAAAGCGACTTTATACAATTTGTCGACTGTTTTTGAAGATGAATTTTTCGAAACAAAAAAAGTCGTGCATTTGCCTTTGAAGTTTACAGTATAAGGTCTCAATAAAATAAGAACCCGACAATGATTACTTGCTGAAGTATTCTTGTCGGGTTTTTGCATTCTAAAGGTGAATTATAATTAAGATGCTTTTCTTGTTAAGTTTAAAAATGGATTTGCTTTATGATTTAAATTGCCTATAAAATTGTTTAACGCTTCCTCAGATGCCGCTGGAGTATATTTAAATTTTGAATCAAAGAAAAATTCGCGAGACAGCAAAGGTTCAGCAGAAGAATCATAAACTCCTTCATCGCTTTCATCTAGATTATCTTGGCTGTATTTACATGGAAATTTAAGTGTAAGCTGTAGGATCATTTCGCCAAGCCAGTTATCAAAAAACTTTTTCTTTGGCGTAATATAACGTGCCAGCAAAATTAACCCTAGTAGTTCACTTTGAAGGAAATAAGATCCTTTTCTGTATTTTACATCAATCATTCGAACATTCATGAGTGCTACCCATAATGGTCCGTTTACAGATCCAGAATCTGATATGTCAAGATTTGGATCAAAAACCAAAGGATTTGTTTCGTCTATATTATGAATAGAACACCAAAGTGCCTCAATACGTTTTTGGACATCGTTTGCTGCTGTCGAATATCCTGTAAAACGCCATGATACCCATTCTAATAATGAAGCGGTAAGACCAATACAAGCTTTATGTCCAATATTAGACAATGCATATTCAAGGTCTTCATTTCCTTCTAATGGATCCATAAATTTATCCATCTTTTTATTATTCCATTTAAAATCAATTGGATGGCCAACGCTTTTTGATTTTAGAATTATTTCAGGTACGTTGTTTAAGTTTTTCATAAATCTGTCTTTTCTTTAATTGTATTTCTGAGGGACAAATTTATTGAGGCACTCTTTTTTTAAATAGCACAATAAGTTTTTAAACTATCAAAATAAGATTTTATGAAGGCCTATAGTATTGAAAAACAATATAGTAAGAAAATGATTACAAATTATTTTATTTGTTTGCAAAACATTTTAGTAAGGATATTAATTTAAAATTTAAGCTTGCAAACAAAAGAAAAGTAAAAGCCACAAATTTCATTGAAATTTGTGGCTTTGTATTGATATAGGAAACTACGAATTAACCTAAAAACGGATATCTATAATCCTCAGGAGTTACAAAAGTTTCTTTGATAGTTCTTGGAGAAGCCCAACGCAATAAGTTCAATGCAGAACCCGCTTTATCGTTAGTTCCAGAAGCTCTAGCACCTCCAAAAGGCTGCATTCCAACAACTGCTCCAGTTGGTTTGTCATTAATATAGAAGTTACCTGCAGCAT
Source organism: Flavobacterium sp. KJJ (assembly GCF_000708595.2). Taxonomy (GTDB): domain Bacteria; phylum Bacteroidota; class Bacteroidia; order Flavobacteriales; family Flavobacteriaceae; genus Flavobacterium. The sequence continues at coordinate 109,999 of NZ_JARP01000007.1, forward strand.
TTTGCAATTTCGTAGTTGCTACTTCAATAGCATAACGATCTTGGCTAAATACAGCTCCGGTTAAAGCATACTCAGAAGTAGTATCAACTAATTCTAAAGTCTCTTCCCATTTAGCATCTTCATAAACATATATAGTAATTACTGGTCCGAATAATTCGGTTTCCATTGTCGTATATTTTGGATTTGTAGTTACAATTACTGTTGGTTCAATAAAGTATCCAACTGATTTATCGTAATTTCCACCAACGATGATTTCAGCATCAGCATCTTTTTTAGCTTGATCAATAAAACCTGCCAATTTATCAAAAGAACCTTCGTGAATAACCGCTGTAATAAAGTTTCCGAAATCTTCAGGAGAACCCATTTTAAAAGATTTTACATCAGCAATTAATTGCTCTTTTACAGCTGGCCATAAACTTTGCGGGATATAAGCTCTTGAAGCTGCAGAACATTTTTGTCCTTGAAATTCAAATGCACCACGAGTAATTCCTGTAGCAACTTGTTTTACGTTAGCGCTTGGATGTGCAATGATAAAATCTTTACCGCCAGTTTCTCCAACAATTCTTGGGTATGTTTTGTAATTGTGAATGTTTGCACCAATTTTAGCCCAGATATCTTTAAATACGTGAGTTGAACCTGTAAAGTGAATTCCAGCGAAATCACGGCTTGCTAAAACAGTATCTGTAATCATCAAAGCATCTCCAAAAACAACGTTAATAACGCCATCAGGAACTCCAGCTTCTTTGAAAACTTCGATAATAATTTTTGCAGAAAATACTTGGCTGTCACTTGGTTTCCAAACTACAACGTTACCCATCATAGCAGCACTTGCAGGAAGATTTGCAGCAATAGCAGTAAAATTAAAAGGAGTAATTGCGTAAACAAAACCTTCTAAAGGTCTGTATTCTAAACGATTCCAAACAGTAGAATCTGATTTTGGCTGATCGTTGTAAATTTGAGTCATGAATTCTACGTTGTAACGTAAAAAGTCAATTAATTCACAAGAAGCATCAATTTCTGCCTGATGAATATTTTTAGACTGACCAATCATAGTTGCTGCGTTAATGCGTGCTCTGTAAGGACCTGCGATTAATTCAGCGGCTTTTAAGAAAATAGCAGCACGTTGTTCCCATGCCATATTTGCCCATGCAGTCCTTGATTCAAGTGCATTAGCAATTGCCTTTTCGATATGTTGTTTTTCAGCTAAATGATACGTTCCTACAATATGTTTGTGATCGTGAGGAGCTGAAATTGTTTTTGTGTTTCCAGTTTTGATTTCTTCACTACCAATGTATAATGGTACATCAATTTTAGAGTTCCACATTGAAGTGTATGCTGCCTGAACAGCTGCTTTTTCTGGTGAGTTCGGTGCGTAACCTTTTACTGGCTCGTTTACCGCTTTTGGTACATGAAAGAATCCTTTTAACATGGGATAAATTATTTTAAAATTACGATTTATTTAATTTTTTACAAAAGTACAAATGATAATTTGATTAAATCACAATACAATATTAAAAAGTTGTAATTAAATAAACTAATCGTGTGAATTTATAAAACAGCTGAATTTTTAAATAGTTAAATTTGTTAGAAATCTGCCCAAGATTTTTACAATTTCTAAATCGTAATAATATGAAAATACCACTTTTAGCATTTAACGATAAAGGCATTTATTGTCAGCAGGCAGATGTATATTTAGATCCTTGGCGTCCGGTAAAAAATGCAATTATTACCCACGGGCACGCCGACCATTCACGCTGGGGACATCAAAACTATATTACACATCATACCAATATTCCTATAATTCGACATCGCTTAGGCGAAATAAATGTTACCGGAAAAGAGTGGGGAGAAACCTTTGTGATAAACAATGTAAAATTCTCGCTTCATCCCGCCGGACATATTATAGGAAGTTCTCAAATACGTGTTGAACATAAAGGTGAAGTCTGGGTTTTTACTGGAGATTATAAAACAGAAGATGACGGTATTTCAACTCCATACGAAGTTGTAAAATGCGACACTTTTATAACCGAATGTACTTTCGGATTACCCGCTTTTAACTGGACACCACAAGCTGAGGTAATTTCAGAAATCAATAATTGGTGGGCAGAAAATAAAGCCGAAGGAAAAACATCTATTCTTTTTGGATATTCTCTAGGAAAAGCACAAAGACTTTTAAAATACTTGGATACCGATATTGGAAAAATATATACACATGGAGCAATCGAAAATATGACTAATGTTTTGCGTCCGATGGTCGATTTTCCGCCCACAACTTTAGTAACGCGCGAAACTAAAAAAGAAGATTTTGCAGGAAATATTGTGCTCGCTCCGCCAAGTGCGCATGGAAGTATTTGGATCAGAAAAATGACGCCTTTTGTTACAGGCGCTGCAAGCGGTTGGATGGCTTTTCGTGGCGCAAGACGCAGACGCGCGATTGATAAAGGTTTTGTTTTAAGCGATCACTGCGATTGGTATTCTTTGCTCCACAGTATAAAAGCTACTGGCGCAGAAAAAATAATCTGTACGCACGGTTACACCGATATTTTCTCTAAATATTTAAGAGAATTAGGTTACGATGCAAGAACAGAAAAAACGCAGTATGAAGGGGAGTCGGCAGAAATGGAAAAAGATGAAAAAGAAGCTGCAATAGACCAAAATGAAACTTCGACTATTCTTGAAAATAATGAATTATAATGAAGAATTTCGCCCAACTTATAAAAACTCTCGATAGTTCGAATAAAACGAACGTAAAAGTCGATGCGCTGACGACGTATTTTAAAAATGCATCGCCAGAAGATAAAGTATGGACCATTGCGATTCTTTCGCATCGTCGTCCTCCGAGACCGGTTAATACTACTTTGCTAAGGATTTGGGCAAATGAACTTGCTAATATCCCGCTTTGGCTTTTTGAGGAAAGTTATCATATTGTGGGTGATTTGGCCGAAACTATTGCGCTAATAATTCCGACAACAAAAGAACATTCAGATAAAAGTTTAACCGAATATCTTCAGGAGATTATTGCTTTAAAAAAGAAATCAGATTCTGATAAAAAAGAATATTTACATCAAAATTGGCTTGCACTGAATTATTACGAACGCTTTGTTTTTACCAAATTAATTACCGGAAGCTTAAGAATCGGCGTAAGCCAAAAATTAATGACACGTGCCCTGTCTAAAGCTGAAGATGTTGATGAAGATGCTTTGGCTTATAAATTAATGGGAAATTGGGATCCGAACACAATCACTTTTCAAGAATTGATCTTAGATGAAAAAAGCAGTGATTATTTATCAAAACCGTATCCGTTTTACCTTGCATATCCTATTGAAGGCGAAGTTGATAATCTCGGAAATCCTGAAGACTGGTCTGTCGAGCATAAATGGGACGGAATTAGGTCACAGACGATTTTTCGTGAAAACGAAATTTATGTTTGGTCAAGAGGAGAAGAATTGGTAACGGATAAATATCCGGAATTTAAATCTTTTGTTGGAATTATTCCAGACGGAACGGTTATCGACGCAGAAATTCTAGCTTTTACAGAAGGAGAAATAGGAACTTTTAACGACTTACAGGCCAGAATCGGGCGTAAAACAATATCTGCATCTTTACTTGAAAAAGTGCCGGTTATATTAAAAGCGTATGATATTTTAGAATGGGAAGGACAAGACATTCGAAATTTACCTTATTCAGAACGACGCCTTTTATTGGAGCAATTATATGATTCGATAAAAGATAAAACGCCTAATTTTCAATTATCAGAAAGAGTTTTACTCCATTCGTGGGAAGATGTAACCAATGAAAGAATGCGTGCCCGAGAAATGAAAAGCGAAGGTTTGATGTTAAAACGGAATGACTCGCTGTATCAGGTTGGAAGAAAAAAAGGGGACTGGTGGAAATGGAAAATTGAACCTTTGGTAATTGATGCCGTTTTAACTTATGCCATGCGTGGTCACGGGCGACGGTCGAATTTATTTACAGATTATACTTTTGCGCTTTGGCAAAATAATGATAAAGGAGAACGTGAATTAGTCACATTTGCAAAAGCATACTCTGGTTTAACAGACTCCGAATTTAGAAAAGTGGATGATTTTATAAAGAAAAATACTTTAGAACGATTTGGTCCTGTTCGAAGCGTTACGCCTCAACTGGTTTTCGAAATTGGTTTTGAAGGAATTGCACTTTCAAAAAGGCATAAAAGTGGTATTGCAACCCGATTTCCAAGAATTTTGAGATGGCGGCATGACAAAAAAATTGATGAAGCGAATTCAATTGAAGATTTAAAAAGTATGATTTTGTAAAAAGGGGGCAAAGATAAAAAGCAATAGAGTTTTAAAGAAAAAACTTTGTGCCTTTGTGCCTTTGTAGCTTTGAACCTTAATAAGAAGAATGAATAGAAACGATTTATACGTATTAGCCGAAAACTGGTTTCATAAGCAAGGCTGGAAAGCATTTCCTTTTCAAACCCAAACGTGGACTGCTTTTCTGCAAGGAAAAAACGGTTTATTGAACGCTCCAACCGGAAGCGGAAAAACGTATGCCTTGTGGTTTCCTATAGTTCTCGATTACATCAAAAAAAATCCCGATTATAAAACCAAACATAAACCTGGATTAAAAGCGATTTGGATAACGCCTTTGCGGGCTCTTTCGGTCGAAATAAAACAAGCGGCAGACAGAATTGTTCAAGATTTAGATACTCAAATGACCGTTGGAATTCGTTCTGGAGATACTTCGCAAAGCGAAAGAGCCAAGCAAAGCAAAAAAATGCCTGACTTGCTTATTACAACTCCTGAAAGTTTGCAACTGCTTTTAGCATCAAAAGATTTTGCGAAAACTTTTGCTAATTGTTCTGCGATTGTTGTTGACGAATGGCACGAATTATTAGGGACAAAACGAGGTGTTCAAATGGAATTGGGTTTGTCCCGATTAAAAACCGTTGCGCCAAAAATGCGCATTTGGGGAATTTCAGCAACTATTGGAAATCTCGAATTGGCACAGCAAGTTTTGTTAGGAATAAATTCTGAAGCCTATCAAAATTCGGTTTTAATTAAAGCGAACATCAATAAAAAAATAAAAGTGCTCTCGATATTACCCGATAAAATGGAAAGTTATCCGTGGCGAGGTCATATGGGGTTGCACTTAATTGATGAGGTTGCCAAAATTATCCGAAAAAGTAAAACTACTTTAATATTTACAAATGTTCGTTCTGCCTGCGAAATGTGGTTTCAGGCCATTCTTGAAAAATATCCGGAGTTCGCTGGAGATATGGCAATGCATCACGGGAGTATCAGCAGGGAAACACGTTTGTGGGTTGAAAATGCCATTAGGAATGAAGAACTAAAAGTAGTAGTTTGTACTTCAAGTCTAGATTTGGGTGTCGATTTTGCTCCTGTTGAAACGATTATTCAAATTGGAGGACCTAAAGGTGTGGCACGTTTTCTGCAAAGGGCAGGGCGAAGCGGTCATCAGCCTGGAAAAGAAAGCGTTATTTATTTTCTTGCAACGCATGCAATCGAATTGATTGAAGCTTCAGCACTTAAAAAAGCAGTGGACAGAACTATCGTTGAAGACAGAATTCCGTATCTCAACAGTTGGGATGTTTTGGTGCAATATCTTAACACCTTGGCAGTTTCTGACGGATTTTTTCCAGATGAAATTTATAAAGAAGTAAAAAACACATTCTGTTATCAAAATATTACAAAAGAAAACTGGAACTGGATTCTGAATTTTATTACAAACGGAAGCCAGAGCCTGCAAGCGTATGACGAGTTTAAAAAAGTAGAAATCGAAGAAGACGGACGTTTTAAAATCAACAGCCGAATGATTGCCATGCATCACAGAATGCAAATTGGTACTATTGTTGGTGATGCAGCTCTGAATGTTAAGTTTTTAAGTGGAGGTTATATCGGATCAATTGAAGAATGGTTTGCTTCAAAACTGCAGCCTGGAGATGTTTTTACTTTTGCTGGAAAAAGATTAGAATTATATCGAGTTAAAAATATGCAGGTTTTGGTAAAGAAAGCAGATCCTAAAAAAAACTCCAGAACTGTAAGCTGGATGGGAGGACGTATGGCTTTATCAGTGCAAATGAGTGAATTGTTGCGAGAAGAATTATATGCAGCAAATACAGATAATCTGACGCCAGAATTAAAAGCATTAAAACCTATTTTTGATCGGCAGCGGAAAGAAAGTATTGTACCGAGTGACGATGAGTTTTTAATAGAAACATTTAAAACGAGGGAAGGTTTTCATGCTGTTTTTTATCCTTTTGAAGGGCGATTTGTGCATGAAGCTTTAGCCAGTATTTTATCGTATCGAATAAGTTTGTTGTCGCCAATCACTTTTTCTCTCGCTTATAACGATTACGGATTTGAGTTGCTGTCTGATCAGGAAATTGATATGCAGGCCGTTTTTGATAATAATTTGTTTTCTACAGAATATGTACATCATGATTTGCAGAAAAGTCTTAACTCAACAGAAATGGCGAGAAGAAAATTTAGAGACATTGCCGTAATTGCAGGATTGGTTTTCACCGGAATGCCAGGAAAACCAGTAAAAACAAAACATTTGCAAAGTGGATCGCAATTGCTTTTTGAAGTTTTTAGAGATTACGAACCTGATAATCTTTTGCTGCAGCAAGCCTTTATAGAAACATTCGAGCATCAGCTGGAAGAAGGACGTTTGATTCAGGCGATGGAAAGAATTAACAGGCAAACTATTGTTTGGAAACAATGTTTAAAGCCTACACCTTTTAGTTTTCCTATTATCACAGACAGATTAAGGGAAAAATTATCAAGCGAGACATTACAGGAAAGAATCAAAAAAATGACAGCGAGTTACATGAGATAATTCAAAATTTTGATTCAATAGAAATTATTAAATATGAAGATTACAATAAACGGTCAAAATTTTATTTTGCATCAATCTGGTGCTGTATTTTGGGAGGAACAAAATATGATTTTAATTTCTGATGTGCATTTAGGAAAAGTGGCGCATTTTAGAAAACACGGAATAGGGATTCCTAAAGATGCAATTTTCGAAAATTTCATTCGCCTTGATACTGTTTTGCAGTTGTTCAATCCAAATAAAATTATTTTTTTAGGAGATTTATTTCACAGCAAAATCAATAACGAATGGGATTTTTTTGTTGAATGGACAAAGAAGCATTCGCAAAAAATAATTTTAGTTGAAGGAAATCACGATATTATTTCAAAACAATATTATGAAGATTTGAATATCGAAATTTATAATGAATTAGTAATTGATGATTTTTCGCTCACACATCATCCAATACAAAAAGAAGGATTTTTTAATTTCTGCGGGCATCTTCATCCTGGTATAAAACTAAAAGGTTTGGGCAGGCAGTTTTTAAGTTTGTCTTGTTTTTTCAGAAAACCCAATCAATTGATTTTTCCGGCTTTTGGAGAGTTTACAGGAAATTCTTATTTGGTACCTACTGAAAATGATAAGGCTTACGCTATTACAAAAGAAGGAATAATTGAGATTGCCATTAATTAATTGCAAAAGGAGCACACATTCTAAAAGTAGGAACAATAACTTTGAATGTTTTTGTGGTAGTGAAATTAATCATATTAAAATGACCTTTCATCGCTCCATAAGGAGATGATAGCAAACAGCCCGAGCTATAAGTATGATTTTCTCCAGGTTTTAGAACTGGTTTTTTACCGATAACACCTTCTCCGTCTACAACTTCTAAATCATTCAAAGAATCGAATATCTCCCAGTGACGAGATGTCAATTGAACTGAGTCTTTACTGTGATTTTCGATTGTAACTACGTAACTAAAGGCAAAGTGAATCTTGTAGTTCTTGAAGTAAGTACCTTCAAAACTAGTCAAAACAGATATTTTTATGCCTCGTGTTATCTGAGAAACCATACTAAAGTAGTATATATGTGTGCGTTATACTTGCAAATCTACGAAAAAAAATCATTCAACTGAAAACCTTAACAATGTTTTAATTTACTATGTTTATTGAGTTCGCGTTGCCTTTTCCTATGATTCTCTGGTATCGATCAGAACTTTCTTTATAATACACTAATATTGTATATTCATTTTCAGTTTGATAAAAATTTCCGTCAATAGCATTTTCATAATCAATCACACCTTTTTTATCTGCAATTGTATATTGAAAATTAACAAAACCTTGTTTGAGCATAACTGCTTTTTCAAAAACACCTTTATCTGAATTATAATCCATTTTATATTCTGGCGACAGACTGTAGTTGTTGAACATCCCCGTAATATAAATGTCTTTGTTTGCTCTGAAAGTTGGTGCCGAAAGAGTAAAATAAACCCAAGCATAATCAGCTTCAATTTCGTTATTAGAGCCATTAATGTTCTTTACAACAAAATTACCATTTACGTCCTGATAATTAGTATAAATTTGGTTTGCTCTTGCAGCGTTTGTATACAAATAAGCGTTGTAAATATCATTATTAGAGCCCACTCTACCAACATTGTTATTGGCTGCGCGAATGTCTTTATTTTCAAAATATAAAAATTCATTTCCGCCCCAAAATTGAGTTTCAGTGTCATATTTATACACCATCTGATTTCCTATGGTATATTGAGGTGCAATATTTTTAATTGCAGTATTAAAATTACCATTTTGCAATAAAAGAATTTTTAGGTTTTGCAGCGGAGTCTGAAAAACGATGTCGTTTGACAATACTGCAAAATCAAGGTTTTGCTTGTAATCAATATTGCTGATGTTACGGCTTCTTTTTACCTGCGCCGAAACTGTAGAATGATTTTCATATAAAATAAATTTTCTCGAGAAAACAACTTCCTTGTCTTCATTTAGAATTTTCAGCATATAATTTCCTGAAATTCGCAGCTGGGTCGTAAACTGATTTGGAAAAGCAAGTCTATAATGCGAATATACCTGAAGCGTATTAAATGAATTCGAATAATCGGTAATTCTTTGATTGTCAAAACCTCGTAAATAATCTGTTTTAGGAATATCAGTAGGTTTCCAGTTGTAATCACAATGCACAACTTCAAAATAATAGTTGGCTTCATTGCCAAATAAATCATCAAATTGAAATTCAAATGTAGCACCTAATTCAAATATCGGAACTACATTATTACCGTTCTGAATAAATGAAACTGTTTTAATATTATATGGTGGAATTACTTCAGTTTGGATTTCTTGGGCTTTCGCCGAAGTAAAAATAAAAAGCAGAATAAAGATTCTATATAAAAATTTTGGCATCTTATTAGGTTGTAAGATTGTAAATATAACAATTTATATAACGAAAAATAGGACACTTTATTGGTTTTAAAAACAATTTATTAATAACCTAAAATGTATTCTAAGTTCACTTCAATTTCGTCGTTGATATAGCTTTCTTCTAAAAGTGAATCAGATAAAAGCTTTTTGTTTTCCTGCAGTTTGATTATTTTTTCTTCAACCGTATTTTTCGAAATAAATCGGACAACATTTACCTTATTCAATTGTCCAATTCGGTGCGCTCTTCCAACGCCTTGTTTTTCAGCAAAAGGATTCCACCACGGATCTAAGAATAAAACATAAGAAGCTTTTGTAATATTCAAACCAACACCTCCGGCTTTAAGCGAAATGAAAAACAATAACGGATTTTCGTTTTCTTGAAATAGTTTTACCTGCTGTTCTCTTTTATTGGCAGGTGTTTCGCCTGTAATTTCACAATGTTCTACTTTGTTTTCCTTGCACCAAGAAGTGTAAAAATTCAAATTTGTAACAAACGAACTGAAAATAATAACCTTCTGTTTTGCTTTTACTAAATTTTCCAAATAATTAGTGACAGCAATATATTTTCCAGAATCAATTTCTGACTCCTGATCTACCATTTTTGGGTGGTTGCTCAATTGTCTCAACTTCATCAGCGTGTTGATTATGCTGATTTTATCAGGGCTTGATCCATCAGTTTTCAATAAAAAATTACGAGCTTTTGATTTTTCCTGTTCGTATAATTTTTCCTGTTCAGGATCCATGTCGCAATAATAAATCTGCTCTGTTAATTCAGGTAGATCTTTCAAAACCTGTTCTTTGGTTCGTCGCAAAATATAAGGCTGAATAAGATTTTTTAATTCAGATAAGCTATTTTGATCCTGCTTTTTCTCAATCGGAATTTTAAAATTTTCTGCGAAAAAATTATAACTGCCTAAAATATCAGGATTTATAAATTGCATTTGCGACCATAAATCGTCGAGTGAGTTTTCAATAGGTGTTCCGCTCAGCGCAATTTTGTGAGCAGTATTTATTTTATTTATAGCTTTAAAAATCTTAGAATTCTTATTTTTAATGTATTGACTTTCGTCTAAAATTAAATAACGGAAATCATATTTTTCTAAAATCGAAACATCGCGATGAACGATGCTGTAGCTGGTAAAAATTAAATCGGTTGATTCTAATCTATGTGCTAATAATTTTCTGTCGTTACCTACGTATTGCATTTTCGAAAAATGCGGTGTGAATTTTCCAGCTTCATTAAACCAGTTAAAAACCAATGAAGATGGTAAAACAATCAAGGTTTTTAGTGGTTCTCTTTCTAGCGTAGTTTCATTCGCAAACAAATCAAAATTTGTTGTTTTAGTTTTAAACCCCAATTGTTCTTGCACTGCAACGAGAACGGCTAAAGTCTGTAATGTTTTTCCAAGTCCCATATCATCGGCCAGACAAGCTCCTAAATTAGAGTTAAAGTGACCCAAAAGCCATTTTACACCCTCAATTTGATAAGGCCTTAAAGTTGCTTTCAACAAATCAGAAGCTGTATATGCTGCTTGATGAATTACATCATTTTTGATTTCTGCAATCGAATCTAAAGCAGTGAAATTACTTTTACGCAAAAGCAGTTTTCCGTTTTCTGTATTGGATAATTTTGCCAGTGAACTGTATTTGCTGAGCCATTCTAACGGAATCAAAAAATAGTTTCCGTCAGGCAGTAAAAACAGCCTTTCCTTGCTTTTTATATTTGGGATAATCTCACTAAAATTAATAGTAAAATCTCCAATTGTAATGATTATTTTAATGTCAAACCAATCTTCTTTTGTGTCGTCTTTAGAAGCTGAAACAGTATGATTTCCGGTAATAATTTCTTTGCTTTCAAGTTTTAGATTTTGGATAGAAAATCCTAAACTTTCCAAGTTTTGTTTATGATCAATAACGAATTGAATATTGAGATATGGATCATGAATTTCTGCATCAGAATTCAATCCAAATAATTCATTTTTGATTTTTATTAAACCAATTTCAAGCAATTTCTGTGTATATATTTCTTCGTCAGCACTTCTTTTAAACTGAATTATTTTAGGTTCATTAACAATGCTGAAATCAACAAAAGAATGTATTTTTTTCGTTTTGCTGGCATCAAATAAATAACCGTTATAATCAAAATAAAGATTAAGATAATAACAGTTTTTAAAGAAATCGTAAACAGGCTGTATAGTGCTGGAAACAATTTTATCACGAAGCTCTATTTCAAAACCAGTTGCTTCAATATCAATTTTTTTAGCGATTTCAGGAATAAAATTTTTAAAATAATTATCGACTAATTTTGAAGGTATTTCGATTGATTTTTTCTTTAAAAAAGGCTGTAGTTTTTTAGTATTAAGGTCTTTTAGCTGTCCTAATTTTTTATCGACAATCAACCAGCCCGGCTCATCTAAAAGAATTTCAACACTCTTGTTCATTGGCAAAAATGAAGTTTCATTTTCTTTTAAGGAAAGCGTATAAGTAATACCTTCGACATGTTTGTCAAACTGAATTTGAGGTTCAAAATAAAGCGGATTGGTATTCACTCTCGAACGATAAAAATCTTTTTCAGGTCCGATGTTGAGCGAAAGCGGAAATTGTTCCTGTACGATTAAAGTATAAAAGGAACTTAGGTTTAGTTGCAAATGCTGGCGAATGGCAAAATCAATTTTAGAATCTTTTTGCAGATCAGCAATCGTTTTTGCCGATTTGATTTTAGCACTGAATTTTTTGAAAATAAAGTCAAGCTTTAAAGATTCGCAGGCACTAAGTATTTTTTTTGTATTGGAATCTAAATTTTCAAAAGAAATTCCAAAACTTTCAAGCACGTTTGTACTAGCTTTTTTATCTAAATATTTAATTTCAGTAGTATTCTCAACTATATAAGCTGTTGGAATATACGTATTCAGGTTTTTTTCAAAACTGATGTCAAAACAAAATTGAAATGATTTTGAAGGTTCCAAGATTTGAGATTTGGTTGGTATGATTTTGATTAGGCTCATAAACATAAAAAGTTTTCAAAATTGGGCTATTCTGAAAACTTTTTAAATGAACTTATATTACTTATATGGTGGAAAACTAATTTTCTGGTTTAAAGCAGAGGGGGATAATTTCGCCTTTTGCCAAGCAGTATTTTTCAACCAATTCTGGTGTCATTTTATTAGTATAATCTTCTTCAATAACAATAAAACCTATGCTTCTTAATTTATCGAAATAATCACGGCCGTAAATGCGAACGTGATCGTATTGTCCGAATATTTTAGCACGTTCTTTTTGATCTGTAATCGAATCGTCTGCAAATGTAATTTCACGCGATAAATCCTGTGGAATTTGAAGAATAGCCATTCCGCCTGGTTTTAATACACGAAATAATTCCTGCATTGCTTTCGTGTCATCCGGAATATGTTCTAAAACGTGATTGCATAAAATCACATCATATTCATTGTCTTTAAAAGGCAAATTACAGATATCTGCTTTTACATCTGCAAGGGGCGAAAACAAATCGGTTGTGGTATAATCCAGATTTTTCTGTTTGCGGAATAGTTTGTAAAAAGCTTGTTCTGGAGCAAAATGGAGCACTTTTTTTGGCGCTGTAAAAAAATCAGTCTGATCGTTTAAATACAACCAAAGCAAACGATGTCTTTCTAACGAAAGTGTACTTGGTGAAAGTACGTTATTACGTTGTTTTCCGTATCCGTAAGGCAAAAACGATCTAAAACTTTTCCCGTCAATAGGATCTGTAAATTTATCTCCTTTTAATGATAAGGCTAAAATGGGACGCGCCACATAACTCAAACGAATTAATAATGGGCGGGGAATTGTATTAAGTACTAATTTGAATAGTTTCTTCATGGGGGCTATTTCGCAAAGTTACACAAAGTTGGCACAGAGCTTCACAAAGTGTTTATAAATCTTTTTATGTTATTTTTTAATATTTTTGAATCAAAGTTAATGAGTAATCGTAAAGGGTAGTTTCCCAGTTTAAGATAAGTTAATATTTGTGCAAAATGTACATCTGTAAAGGCCTCAACAGTTTTTAATTCAATCACAATTGCATTCTCAATGAGTAAATCGATTCTATATCCATGATCAAGCTGTATGTCTTTATAAACTATTGGTAAGACTTTTTGTTTTTCAACACTCAACCCTGAATTTACAATTTCATAAAATAAACATTCCTGATAAGCTGATTCTAATAAACCAGGTCCAAGTAGTTTATGAACTTCAATTGCAAGTCCGATAATTTTATATGTAATTGCATCTAATCTATTACGAGATTAATTGTTCTCTTCAAACATTTTTAAGGCTTGTAAATAAATATTTTTTGTGAATCTTGGCGTACATTTTTGCGAATCTCTGTGGAATAATTACAATACCAACGGCACTTGTCTAAATTCATCTTCTTCATTGCTTTCGATTCCTAAAGCTTTGTAGATATATTGAAAAGTCGATAATAATTCTGGTTTGCCATTAATTAGAGCCACATCATGTTCAAAATGTGCACTTGGTTTTCCGTCAGCGGTTAAAATTGTCCAGCCGTCTTTTAATTGTTTGATGTTTCTTGTTCCCATGTTGATCATAGGTTCAATAGCTACAACCATTCCTTCTACAAAAAGTTTTCCGCGTCCGCGTTTTCCGTAATTTGGCATTTCTGGTTCTTCGTGCATTTTTTGCCCTAAACCGTGTCCAACCAATTCACGAACTACTCCATAACCATGAGATTCAGTATATTTTTGAATTGCGTTTCCAACATCTTCTACGCGATTTCCAGCTTTAAATTCTCTAATTCCAACATACAAAGATTCTTTTGTAACCTTCAAAAGTTGTTTCACTTCTGGAGCAACTTCTCCAATTTCAAAACTGTAAGCATGATCGCCGTGGTATCCGTTTTTAAATGCACCACAGTCTACCGAGATAACATCTCCACTTTTCAAAGGCGCATTATTTGGGATTCCGTGAACAACTTGAGCATTTGGACTCATGCAAAGCGAATTCGGGAAATCATACAATCCTAAAAAGCTAGGAACTGCACCGTGATCACGAATAAATTCTTCGGCTAATTTGTCAAGATATAATGTGGTAACTCCTTCTTTAATTTCAGAAGCAATCATTCCTAATGTTTTAGATACGATCAAAGCACTTTCGCGCATTAATTCGATTTCCTCTCTATTTTTTGGGATAATCATATTTTTCAGATTTTCAGTTCGCAAAAGTACGATTTTAATATTATTTTTTGTCTAATTTTTTTGGGTGACATAAGGTTATTTTCACCACAAATTCACGAAGCATCACAATGCAAAATTTTCAAAATTAATTTTGTAGCATTTAGTTATGCGTAAAGTTTTGGAGAAAATTCGTGAATTCACAGCTATTTAAACAGCCGTCACAACCCAATATCTCGTAAAAAAGCCCTAAATTAGTAGTAAAAATATTTATAATCATGGAAATTTCTACAGATCAAGATATAGCTAAAATAAAAGCTTTACGAAAAATGAAGCAAAATGCTCTGGCACTTTTGGGCGTTGCTGTGCTTCTGTTTATAATTGCAATTTACTTTAAAATTCCAATGCTTCAGGCTTTTAGCGAAGCTGCAATGGTTGGCGGTATTGCGGATTGGTTTGCTGTCGTTGCCTTGTTTCGTCATCCTTTGGGAATTCCGATTTGGCATACGGCTATTATTCCAACTAAGAAAAATGAGATTGGAGAAAATCTTGGAAGTTTTGTTTCAGAGGAATTTCTGAATCGCGAGAAATTAGAAATTAAATTAGACGAATTCAATTTTGCAACAAAAGCTTCAGATTGGCTTTCGCAGGAAGAAAATGCCAATAAAATTGCCAATTCAATTGCGCTGAATGTTATCCCGGGAATTTTAAAAACCATAAAGGATGAAGATATTAAAAGATTCATTCAAGTTCAATTTAAAGAAAAATTAGAAGCTATAAATTTTGGAGATTGGATTGCATTGGCTTTAGAGCCTTTACATAAAGGAAATGTGAAAGATCAGCTGCTGACAAATGTTCTCGAAGTAATGAGTTCTGAATTAACAAACAATAAAGATTTGATTCGGAAAAAAGTAAAAGAATCAACACCTTTTTTAAGTTTTGGCTTAGCCGATAAAAGCATTTCAGAAGGAATTTTTAATGGATTGCAAGAGTTTTTGGATGAAGCAAAAAATCCAGAAAGCGAAATCAGAATTAAAATTGACGAATACGTTCATGATTTTCTGGATAAAGTAAAAAACTCCGAAGAAATGAGAATCAAGATTAACAATATGATTTTGGGTTTTGCCGGCAAAAAAGAAGTTCAGGATTACATTAACGGAATTTGGGATGAAATAAAATTGTCAATTTCGAATGATTTAGAGAAAGGCGATGAATCTTCTATTAAAAATAATATAGCCAATTTAATTCAAGGCTTCGGAAGTGGTATAAAAGAAGATGCTGTAATGATTGAAAAAATCAACAATTTCATCAAAAATGATTTGTTGTCTGTTCTTTTAAACAATAAAAAAGTTATTGGAGATTTAATTTCGTCAACCGTAAAAAGCTGGGACGGAAAAGAAGTTTCTGAAAAACTAGAGTTAGAAATAGGTAAAGATCTTCAATACATCAGAATCAACGGAACATTGGTTGGAGGTTTAATAGGACTTGTTATTTACGGCGTCGAATGGACTTATCATTATTTTATTGTTTAAATAGTAATTTATATAAGTAAATATAATAGGTCTGTAAAAAAAATAAACCATATAAGGAATGTAAGTTATTTAAGATTTATTAAATCAAACTTACATTCCTTATATGGTTTAGTATAAAAAATGGTTTCCTATAAAAGAGAATGACAAGTCATTGCATTTGGCTGCTGTACGCCCATCAATTCTAAAATAGTTGGTGCAATATCACCTAAAACACCGTTTTGAATGTTTTTTAATTGTTTGTCAACTAAAATAATCGGCACTGGGTTTGTGGTGTGTGCTGTATTTGGGCTTCCGTCAGGATTAATCATCGTTTCGCAATTTCCGTGGTCGGCGATTACAATTGTAGTATAATCGTTAGCAAGAGCTGCTTCGATAACTTGCTTTACACAAGCATCAACAGCTTCACAAGCTAAAATTGCAGCGCTCATAATTCCTGTATGGCCTACCATGTCTCCATTAGCAAAATTCAGACATACGAAATCAACTTCGCCTTTGTTTAATTCCGGAACAAGTGCAGCTGTAAGTTCATAAGCACTCATTTCTGGCTGTAAATCGTAAGTTGCAACTTTAGGAGAATTTCTCAAAATACGAGATTCGCCCTCAAAAGGAGTTTCTCTTCCTCCAGAGAAGAAAAACGTTACGTGTGGATATTTCTCAGTTTCAGCAATACGAATTTGTTTTTTGCCCGCTTTTTCTAAAACCTCACCAAGGGTTTCAGTAATGTTATCTTTATTGTAAACTACTTTTACGTTTTGATACGTTTCATCGTAGTTTGTAAGCGTTACGTAATACAAATTTAATTTGTGCATGTTTTGCTCATGGAAGTCGTGCTGAGAAAGTGCTTCTGTAAGTTCACGGCCTCTATCGGTTCTGAAATTAAAGAAAATCACAACATCGCCTTCAACAATTGTTGCTAATGGTTTTTGCTCTTCATCGACCATAACTATTGGTGCAATAAACTCATCTGTAATATCGTGTGCATAACTGTCAAGAACGCTTGCAACAGCATTTTTTGAAGGAGTTCCGATGGCATTTACCACTAAATCGTAAGCTAATTTTACGCGTTCCCAACGTTTGTCGCGATCCATTGCGTAATAACGTCCAATAATAGAGGCAATTTTTACAGGAGTATCTTTAATATACTCTTCTAAATCATGAATGTATTTTGCTCCAGATTTCGGGTCAACATCGCGTCCGTCAGTAAAAGCATGAACATAAACTTGGTCTAAACCATATTCTTGAGAAGCATCGATCAATCCACGTAAGTGTGATGTATGCGAGTGAACTCCACCATCAGAAACTAATCCTAAAAAGTGTACTTTTTTATTGTTTTCTTTAGCATAAGTAAAGGCATCAACAAGAACTTGTTCTTTGGCAAGTGTTTGATGTGCTACGGCTAAATTTATTTTGGCTAAATCTTGATATACAATTCTTCCGGCACCAAGGTTCATGTGTCCAACCTCGCTGTTTCCCATTTGTCCTTCTGGCAAACCAACGTTTAATCCGTCAGTACGAAGCTGTGCACTTGGGTAATTTTTGTAAAGACTGTTTATAAAAGGAACATTTGCATTGTCTATTGCAGATACTTTAGGGTCAGGAGATTTTCCCCAACCATCTAAAATCATAAGGATAACTTTTTTGTTCATTACTTTTTTGTTTTCTACAAAGATAAGTCATTTCTAAAATTTGCAGGAAAGCATAATGATATTTTATGTTTAATAAAATGAAGAGTAATAAAAAATATTAATTTAATTATAGAAGTCTTTATTTTTTAAAATTAATTCACACTAAGCTCTTTTTCTGAGCTTATTTTTGACAGCATTATAATCAATAAAATATTTTACACTGATTGAAAAAATGTGTTTTAAGGCATCATTGTTTAGTAATCCTGTTACATTGTCTTTGAATTGCTTGTCAATAACGCGTTCAAAATTAGCAGCGCTATTTCGATAAAGAACAGAAACTTGGCTTCCGGGCGCGAACCACCACGAATAAGACAAATCAGCGTTCCAGGAATAGAAACTGGAATTTTTATTGTCAGTGTATTGCGGATAAGGAGTCAAAGTTCCGTTTTGCTGTAATTCGAGAATGTCTTTATTTTCGGCATAAGACCAATATTGACGAACAGCTAAATTGATTGTCATTGCACTGTTAATGGCATATTTTCCACCCAAAGTGTTAGAATACGTTATTACATTTCGATTTGCAAAAACAATAATTTCGGGAGTGCTTTCATTATCGTCAGCATCAACACTGTCAATATATCCCTTATTATTGTTTTTTCTAAAATAACTAAAAGTATAAGTCAATAAAAGTTTGTTGCTAAAACGGTATCTCGGACCAATGTCAGCTCCATAAGCCATTCTTCCGGATTGATCAGCAATAGATATAGACGGATTTAAATCTATAGCAAATTTATGATTGTAATTGGTCGAAACGCTGGCCCATGCCTCAAATTTTCTCGGAATAATGACATAGCGATTTTCAGCTCTTGGTTCGTAATAATCATTAGATTCAAGAGGAAAGAAGGTAAATCCCAAGCCGTAATAATTATTTTTAACTGTAGTTAGGTTTAGATTTGCATTAATGCTGTTGTCCTGAACCTTTCCAGATTCTTTATTGAACTCGGCGTACATGTTATAATTGATCCTAAAACTATTAAAAAGCTTAGTTGGATTTAGAATTCTATAATTGGCATTTCCGTAAAAGTTGTAATAATTAGTGTAAAAATTAATTCCTAAATCATTCGGATCAAAATCTTTGGTAACAAAATCGCCTCCTACACTGTAACGGTATTTTCCGCTTGTTTCTGCAAAACCAACAGTAGCAAAAGTTCCGTTTTTATCTTCAGTATCATTAATAATACTATGTTTTATATTTCCAGATAAATTATAAGTATTTGCCTTTGTATTTAAATCCCATGCTAAACCTGTAACGTTAGCATCTCTAAACTCACCATTTCGAGTAACATTAGTATTGATGAAAGTTACAGACGAATTTTTTCGAAACCGCTGATCTAAAACCAATACATTATAATTAGTCAACGGTTCTACAATAACTTTTCGGGTTTCTCCTGAGATAGTATCTTTTATGGTTGCAAATGTTTTTTCAGTAATAGCATTTAGCACTCCAATTCCTAAACCGTTTTTTGTTCTTCCAGAAACTTTTAAGGCATTAATTAAGTTGACATTCTGAACGTTATCAATAATTTCTTCATTATCATTTAGATCGGGATCTACAGACGGTTTTCCTCCAATCCTTCTAGAATAAAACATGTTTCCTTTATTAAATAAGTCAGTCCCTTCAGTAAAAAAAGCTCTATTTTCGTTAAATTGCTGCTCAAAGGGACCCAAATTCAAAATTTGATCATCGTATTTTGTTTGTCCAAAATCTGGAATTAAAATAGCGTCAAGCGTAAAAGCATCAGTAATGCCATATTTAATATCCATTCCGCCTTTTAGTGTTCCATACGTTTTTTGGCCATCAGCAGCATTTAAATAGTAAGATGCGTAAGGCATAAAAAACAATCGGGTAGGAGGTTTGATGTTTTCTATTCCAACTAAATCTCCATTTTGTTGTGTAAATGTTCCAATTTTGGTATCAATTAAAGACCAAGTATATTTTTTGCGTTCACGTTTTACTTCTCGAAAAAAATTAATTCCCCAAGTTTGCTTATTTTCTCCAGAGAAACGCAAAGCGGCGTACGGAATTTTAATTTCGACAATCCAGCCTTTATCTGTCAATTTAGCTTTACTGATCCAAACAGCGTCCCAAGAATAATCTTCGCCGATTGCATCAGTCATAATACAGTCGCCTTGAACATCTGCAGCAGAAACGAAAAATTCAAAATTTTGCTGGCCATCATTAAAACCATTTATAAAAACGCCAAAAATATCAGCGGTTCCAAAATTATCGCGCTGGGATATTTCTTTTAAAATTTTATTTGGTTCATCGTCATACATCATCGCGCCAATATAAATCGCATCATTATTATATAAGACCTTTATTTCTGTTTTTTTTCCTTCTGTAATTGGTTTTCCATTATCAGGTTCAAACATGATAAAATCAGTCGCAATTGGTGCATTTTCCCAAGCGGTTTCATCAAGCTTTCCGTCTATCGTTATATATTGAGAAATAGGCTGTGCCTGCAAAACTTTTTTCTGGCTGTAACTCCAGAAGCTTGATAAAATAAGTATTATGAAAACTGCTTTCTTC
The DNA here is from genome assembly GCF_000708595.2 of Flavobacterium sp. KJJ. Classification (GTDB taxonomy): domain Bacteria; phylum Bacteroidota; class Bacteroidia; order Flavobacteriales; family Flavobacteriaceae; genus Flavobacterium. Next base: position 130,159 of record NZ_JARP01000007.1, read on the forward strand.
ATGCTAATTGTAAGAAAATGTAATAATAGGGTTTCTTTATTTACGAACAATAGACTGCATTTTGTTGTATTTGTTACAGTTTAAGTTTCAAAATTACCACTTATTTCTATATTTTTTAAGAAAAAAGCTATAAACGTTAAGGTTTTATGCATAAGTAATTCTCTTACAGAAATAGCATATTTGTGTTAATAATGTTAAAATTTAAACAAAAAGTGCCTGATTTCCAGAGTTGTATTTTGTAGGCTATGAAAAATGTATAATTTTGCCATACCCAAATTTATTGTTTAACCTAAAGAATTTCAATGATTTACAAAATTTATCCATTGCTAGTGTTTTTGTTATTGTCTTTTGGTAAAGATTCAAAAAGCACTCCCGAAGTTAAAAATGAAACAAGTAAAAGCATTGCTAAAGTTGAAAAACTTACAGTTGATGCTAAAATTGAAAGTGTGTACAATACATTAAATTCAAACCATTTTCAATTGCCTGAACTTAGAACTTTTTCTGAAGCCTTAAAAGGGTTTTATCTTCTAAAAGAAAAAGGAGTTATTCAAAAAGATATTTTGACCTTAATTGATTTTAGTTTGTCTTCAAACATGAAACGTTTATGGGTTATAGATTTGTCGACAAATACTATTTTGTTCCAATCTTTAGTAGCACACGGAAGAAATACAGGTGAAGAATTTGCATCTGCTTTTTCTAACACAAACTCATCTTTTAAAAGCAGTCTTGGCTTTTATGCTACAGGCGAAATTTATCAAGGTAAACACGGAGCTTCATTACGTTTAGACGGTTTGGAGAGAGGTTTTAATGATAATGCCCGCGAAAGAGGCGTTGTAATGCATGGAGCAGATTACGTTTCAGAATCGTTCATCAGAGATCATAAAAGATTAGGAAGAAGCCAAGGCTGTCCTGCTTTGCCAGTTGAATTGACTGATGAAATAATTCAAACAATAAAAGAAAAATCGTGTTTGTATATCTACCATCCATCAAGAGGTTTTGCGATGGAACAAAAGCTAATTTCTTAATTTAGCATACAAATCCGAATCTAGATTATAAATATCAGCTCTGAAAATGAGCTGATTTTTTTCGTTCCAAGCCGTCCAATACCATTGATATAAAGCATACTTTTTAACTATTTTGAAACTCATCGTTTTCTTAGATGCAATAATTGTGTCAATTTTTTCTTTAGAAAATCGTAGAGAATCATTCAAAATATGCTCTGCTAATTCTAGCGGGTTTTCGACACGAACACAGCCTGAACTTAAAGAACGATTGCTTCTCCCAAAATAATTTCGATGGTTTGTATCGTGCAGGTATACGCTGTGATGATTTGGAAATAAAATTTTCATTAATCCTAATGAATTGTTATATCCAGGGCTTTGTACATAACGATAGTTGTTCGGTTTGTTTTCATTCCAGGCATTTGGTTCTACCACATTTCCAGAATTATCATATATTGTAATGTTTTTCTTTGCCAAATAGTTTCGATTGCGTTTCATGGCCGGTACAACATCTTCTTTTAAAATAGTTGGTGGAACTGTCCAAGTCGGATTAAAAACAACTGTTTTTAATGCTGAAGTTATAATAGGTGTTTTTCTTTTACTAGTTCCCACTACAACATTTCTTACTAATGTTGTGTCTTGGTTTTCAACAACATTCAAACTGTAATTTGGAATATTAATTATAAAGTAGTTTTCAGCTAAATCAGTTGTATACCACCTCCAGCGTTCTAAATTTGCTATAATTTGCTGCTTTCTTTTTTCTTTAGAATAATTCAAAGCACTAATTGTGCCTTGACCAATAACACCATCAGACGCTAAACCATGTCTTTCTTGAAATTTCTTGATTGACTCAAATGTTTTTTTGTCGTAAATTTTAGTAAGGCTGTCTTTGCCAGACATATCATTCCAATACAAGAGTCTTTTTTTGATGTTTATTAGGGCAGAATTAGTGTCGTTTAAAGTTATTTTATCCTTGGCTTCAATAGTTTTAATATTATCCTCTGGGAAAGTATCAATAATTTCAAGCGCTTTTAATAACTGCTTGTATGTTTGTGACTTTGGCTGAACTGCATCAACAATACTGTCTAGTTTGTTTTTGTTAAAAGCTTTTATTAAAACACTGTTGACGTCAAATGTCTTTTCTTCTAAATCCCAATCTGTATATAGTTTTTTAGGATCTAATTTTCCTTTATATAGGTGATTGAGGTATTTCTCAAAATTATAAGTCAATAAAATGTCATAGGTCGCTAAATCTTTGTCGTTTAGAGAACTGATTCTGTGCTCAAATTTTTTCAGTTGAGTTGCTTTATAATCTTCTGGTTCTAAGCCAAGTTTGTCTGATTTGCTTAGTTGAGATAAAACGTATGTTCTTTTTTTAAGATTTCCCCAAACGGTTTTATTTTCAGATGAATTATAAAACTGCTGAAGTGTTTCGCTTTTATAAGCGTTTATTATAGCAGTATCAATTTGAACTGTTCTTTCATCAGTAAGTATGATGGCTGGTGCCTTTTTTTTGGCAACAGGAATAGATTTGGGCGTGTCTTTTTTACACGCAATAAAAATGCATATTACTAATAAAAAGTAAAGTTTCTTCATTCTATAATTTTTTATACATCAAATAATGTTCGCCGACATCTTTAATATCAAATGGTTCACCTAGGGGTTGGTAGTCCATTTTTTTGTAAAAGCCAACAGCAGCAGTTCTGGCATTAAACCAAATCAAATCAACTTTGTTTTCATTGCAGTAGGTTTCACAATGTTTAAATAAAGTTTCGCCAAATCCTTTTTTTTGATGCGTTTCTAAAACAGCCATCCCTCGAATTTGAGCTTGATTTTGCTCGGCAAATATAGTATTGATTTTATTGAATAACGAAATAATTCCTATTAATTTTTCATTATTAAACAAACCAAAGTGATGCGTAGTGTTTAAATCGTCTCCTTCAAAGATACAGCTTTCTATGGGTTTTCCTTTTCTGAGAACAGGCTGTCTTACACTATAAGTTTCTTTTGAGGTGATTTCTTTAATAATATTCATGATTTTTGAAAAATATTTAATTCTATAACTTTTTAGTTTTAAATGCATTATAGAAAAATGTTGTTTTTAATTAATTTTTTTTGAAAAAAAGCTTGTTTTGAACTTAACTTATTTTTTATATTTGCACCAGTAATGCGAAAGTAGCTCAGTTGGTAGAGCTCCAGCCTTCCAAGCTGGTTGTCGCGAGTTCGAGCCTCGTCTTTCGCTCTAAGAACCGAAACTTAATTGTTTCGGTTTTTTTATCAAAGCTAAATAATTTTTGATTTTTATTTTTTTAAACCATTTAATTATTTATATTTGCACCCTGTTAATGCGAAAGTAGCTCAGTTGGTAGAGCTCCAGCCTTCCAAGCTGGTTGTCGCGAGTTCGAGCCTCGTCTTTCGCTCTTCAAAAGCCTCAAACATTGTTTGAGGCTTTTTTGTTTTTAGGCAATTACGTAAATCCCAATATTTTAAATTTCAAATTCCAGATATTTAGCATTTGCTTTTTTTAAACTTAGAATTTGAAATTTAAAATATTCGAATTTTATTTTAAGTTGCTCAAATCGCTTTCGGTTTCCAGCTCTATCGGAATTTCATTTTGTTTGAATAAACGTGCAGTCAAACTTCCTTTTAAAGTAATTTTTTCGCCTTTTACTTCAAGCCAGCTTCCTTCTCTTAAACCTAAAACCGGAATTGCATTAAAGGCATGAAATTCTTTAATTCTGGTCTCGCGTGTTTCTCCCATATGTTTTGACTGTAAATCTGGATCTAAGTAATGCGGGTTTAAGTTAAAAGGAATTAATCCTAAAGTCTGAAAACTTGGAGGGTAAATTATCGGCATATCATTCGTAGTCTGCATCGATAAACCGCAAATATTACTTCCGGCACTTGTTCCTAAATAAGGTGTTCCGTTTTTTACAGTTTCAGCAAGTAGCTGTATGATATTATGTTTGTATAATTGCGTAACTAATAAAAAAGTATTTCCTCCACCTGTAAAAATGCCTTCAGCATTTTTTATGGCATTTGAAGGGTCTTCAAATTCATGAATTCCTTTTACTGCAATATTAATTGCAAAAAAAGCTTGGGCAACTTTTTGAGTATAATCATCATGCGAAATTCCGCCTGGTCGCGCATAAGGAATAAATAAAATGCTTTTGCAGTTTTTAAAATGAGACTGTAAAGTGGGTAATAAATACTCTAAATAACTGCCTTCGTGAAGGGTAGAAGTACTGGCAATAATGATGCTTTTCATATGATTTTTGACTCGAATTATTTAGGTTAAAGATATTAAAACTGTCTTTTTGATAGTGATAAATCAGGTTTAATTAACATATTTTTACCAAGTCATTAATACTAAATTTGCAATACATTAAGATATTTTTACATCTTTAAGAATAATTCTAATTTTTTATCATTTTGATTAACAAAGTCGCCTGTTTTTTACTCGTTATTTTCAGTCAGAGTGTTTCTTCTCAAACGCAGGAACGTACTACTATTAGTGGAAAAATTTCAGCTAACACTTCTGATTTGGAGGGAGTTTACGTTGTAAATGCTCAAACAGAAACAATGACGACAACAGATGCTTCAGGAGCTTTTTCGATTTTGGCTAATCCGGGAGAAACACTAGTCTTTTCATCTATACAATTTAAGGAATGTAAAGTTTTGCTGACCGCAGAAAATTTTTCTGATATTAATTTTATCGTAAAATTAAGTATGGTAATGCATCAATTGCAGGAAGTTATTATTAAAAGGTATGATAATATAAATGCAGTTTCTTTAGGAATTGTTCCGTCAGGACAAAAAACGTATACAGAAGCAGAAAGAAAACTGCATACGGCTACAGCTTTAAATCCGCAGGCAAGTGTGAGTGGGATGGTTGGTGCGTCAGTATCTGCAGATCCGTTATTCAATTTGTTGTCTGGACGCACAGCAATGCTGAAAAAGGAATTAGCTGTTGAGAAAAAAGAAGCTTTTATGAAGCTTTTGGAGCGTATGTTTAGTTGGGATCATTTTGTAAATCAGTTGCAGATTCCGTCAGAATACGTAAAAGGATTTGAATATTATGCCGTAGAGAATGATAAATTTACCCTGATTTTAAACTCTAAAAACAAGACTTCTACAGAATTTTTACTAGCCGAATTAGCGGTTAAATATAAAGAAATAATTGCAAGTGAAATTAAATAATACTTTACATATAATCCTTTTACTGTTCTTCGTTCAACTTGGTTTTTCGCAAAATACGGCTTCAAAAGAAATTTTGGGTCAAATTTTCGAGCAATCTACTTCTGTTGATGGTGTAAATATAATAAATAATAATACTCAGGTTACTGCTATTTCTGATGCAAACGGAATGTTTTCGATTGTGGTAAGAGAAGGTGATGTTTTGGTTTTTTCTTCAGTAAATCTAGAACCTTTCAAACGGAGAATTACTGCTGATGACTTAAAGTTAAATAAGCTTGAAATCAAAATGACAGCTAAGGAAATAGAGTTAAAAGAAGTTGTAGTAAATGAAAATGCTAATATTACAACTGAAAATCTCGGAATTGTGCCACACGGCCAAAAAACATATACTCCTGCTGAACGAAAAGTTTATACTGCAACTTCTACTTCAATCGATAAGGTTTTGAATAAGATTTCTGGACGAACTGCAATGCTTAAAAAAGAAGTAAATGTAGAGAAGAAAGAAATGCTTTTTAAGAAAATGGAATACCTGTTTGATGGGAATTATTATACGGAAAGATTAAAGATTCCGGCAGATGATGTTAAAGGATTTCAATTATTTTGTATAGATGATTCTGAATTTGCCGTATCTTTGAATACTAAGAACAAAACAATGAGTATGTTTTTAATAACAGATTTAGCCCGAAAATATCTAATAATTCTCGAAAATGAAAAATAAACTTGGAATACTCGTTGTGTGCTTATTTTGCCAGATCGTACTGGGACAAAATAATTCAAGGAAGCCGTTGCATGGTCAAGTTGTAAATAATACTCTTGCAATAGAAAGCGGTTATGTAATGAATATCAATGCAAATGTTAGAACTTTTATTGGTTCTGGAGGCTTGTTTGATATTATGGCAAAACCCAAAGATACTTTACTGTTCACGGGCTTGGCATTTCAATCTAGAAAAATTGTTTTGACAGAGAAAGATTGTGCTGAAATACTTTTTTCAGTTCCTCTAGATTTAGTAAGCAATGAATTAAAAGAGGTTTTGGTTCATAAAGATTTAAAAGTAAAATCGCTGCAAGGCAGTTCACAGGCGATAGTAGATTTACAGTTAGAAGATGACAGGCAGTCTACAGCAAAAAATACGGTGATGTACTCTGATCAAACAATAAAGTACGGAACAGATTTTGTCCGAATTTTTAAAGACGTCAAAAAACTCTTGAAGAAAAATGACGAAGTTAAAGAAGAAGTAATAACAGATATTGCTTTTGTTGAATATGCTAAAGCTAATTTTACGCCCGATTTTTTTTCTAAAACATTAGGTTTAAAGGCAGACGAGGTTGATTTGTTCTTGATGTACTGCTCAAACGATCCAGAATCAAAAAAGCACGTAAAACCAGAAGAAAAATTTGAATTGATCGATTTTATGATCAATAAAAATAAAGAGTTTAAAAGAGTTGAGGTGAGTCAGAAATGAAAAAAAGATTAATTTATCCTTTAATAGGGATATTGTTTTTGTCGCTTTCGGCCTTTGCGTTTCATAAATTTTATATGGGCGTTTTTCAGGTAAATTATGCAGCCGAAAAAAAAATGATTCAGATTACTTCCCGCATTTTCGTTGACGATTTGAATAACGGAATGGAGAAAAAATACCATAAAAAAACCTTTGTAGGTACTGACAAAGAAACTCCGGAAGATGTAGAATTATTAAAAAAATATCTTGCTGAGAATTTTTTAATAAAAGTAAACGGCCAGTCAAAAGCAGTTTCCTTTTTATCTAAAGAAGTTGAGTCTGATGATGTTTTAGTATGTTATTCCAGAATAAAAGATATTGAGAAGTTTAAAACGCTAGAAATTTCAAACACTATTTTAGTTGATTGGAATTCAGAACAGCAAAACATTACACATATTTCAGCATTCGGCACAAAAAGGAGCGTGCTATTTACAGAATCTTCAAGGAAAGAATTGTTAAACTATTAATTAATAGTTAAAATTATCATTTTAATTATTATTTTCACACCCTGACAAAATTACCATTAAATTTTTATGAAAAAACTTTCATTATTATTGCTTTTTCCAGCTATGCTTATGGCTCAGGAAAAAACACCAACTCCAGTTGTTCCAAAACAACAAGGTAAATACGACACAAACAAATTTAGCCAAATGTATGATTTGCTGGCAACTCCAAACATGTTTCGTACTGCTTCTGGAGCACCAGGTCCTGCATATTATCAACAACAGGCCGATTATAAAATTGATATTGAACTAGATGATAAAAATTCAAAATTAACAGGTTCTGAGGTAATTACATATTCAAATAATTCTCCAGACAGTTTAGAATATTTATGGATTCAGTTAGATCAAAATCAAGCGAGACCAAATACGCAGACTTCTTTAGCAGAAAGCGAAAAAATTAATCAGGTATTGCCTCTTGATGGTTTTTCTAGTAAATATTTGAAAAAAGATTTAGAGCGCGGTTTTAACATCGAACAAGTTAAAGATGCGAAGGGAAATCCAATGTCATATACGATCAACGAAACGATGATGCGTATTAACTTGGCTTCTCCTTTAAAACCGGGTGAAAAAATTTCTTTAGCAATAAAATGGTGGTATAACATTAATAATTATAGAAAAGAAGGCGGGCGTTCAGGTTATGAATTGTTTGAAAAAGACGGAAATAAATTATATGTAATAGCACAGTTCTACCCAAGAATGGCAGTTTACAACGATGTTGAAGGATGGCAAAATATGCAGTTCTGGGGAAGTGGAGAGTTTGCTCTTCCTTTTGGAAACTTCGATGTAAACATTACAGTTCCTGCAGATCACGTAATTGATGCGACAGGCGAACTAACAAACAGAAGCGAAGTTTTTACAGCAGAACAAGTAAAACGTTACGAACAAGCTCAAAAATCATTTGACAAGCCTGTTGTAATTGTAACTCAAGCTGAAGCTGAAGCAGCAGAAAAAGGATTCTCTGAAAAGAAAAAAACATGGAAATTCAGTGCTAAAAATGTACGTGATTTCGGTATTGCTTCTTCAAGAAAATTCATTTATGATGCAATGGCAGTAAAATTGGGAGGTAAAATTGTTATGGCTGAGTCAGTTTATCCAAAGGAAGCAAATCCGCTTTGGGGAGAAACTTCAACAATGGTTGTGGCACATACTTTAAAAAGTTATTCATCTCATACATTTGATTATCCTTATCCAAAAGCGGTATCAGTTTCTGCAGAAGATCAAGGTATGGAATATCCAATGATTTGCTGGAATTTTGGTCGTCCTGATGAAAATGGAGTGACAAGCAAAGAAGTTAAAAACGGAATGATTGGTGTTGTTATTCATGAAGTTGGACACACTTTTTTCCCGATGATTGTAAACTCTGATGAGCGTCAATGGACTTGGATGGACGAAGGTTTAAATTCGTTTTTAGAATATTTGGCTGAACAAGAATTAGATCCAACTTTCCCTTCAAGACGCGGACCTGCAAAAAATATTGTTCCGTACATGAGTGGAGATCAAAAGTTTTTAGAGCCAATTATGTCGAACTCTGAAACAATTGCTCAATTTGGAAATAACGCATACGGGAAACCAGCTACAGGTCTTAATATGTTAAGAGAAGTTGTAATGGGTAAAGAATTGTTTGATTACGCTTTTAGAACTTATGCAAACAGATGGAAGTTTAAACATCCAACTCCAGAAGATTTCTTTAGAACTATGGAAGATGCTTCTGCTGTAGATTTAGATTGGTTTTTCAGAGGATGGTTTTATTCAACTGATTTTGTAGATATCGGAATCAAAAATGTAAAACAATATTATGTTTCCGAAACGCCAACTGCAGATCTTAAAGACGTAAAAGTTAGAAAGGGACGTTTTGGTTTTGATAAAGGACCGTTTGTTTATTTAGTTGCTGGTGATAATGTAGAAGTTAATGCATCAAGCAAAAAAGCCCTAAAAGTTGATGATGTAAAGCCTTTGGCAGATTATGTAAATCAAACTTTTACAGCAGAAGAAAAAGCCAGCTTAAAATCGCCTAAATATTTCTACGAAGTTGAGTTTAACAAACCAGGAGGTATGATTATGCCAATTTTAGTTGAAATCACTTATGAAGACGGATCAAAAGATAATTACCAGTATCCAGCTCAAATCTGGAGAAAAAATAATGATACGGCTAAAAAAGTTTATGCCACTTCAAAAGCAATCAAAAGCATACAAATAGATCCAAAATTAATGACTGCTGATATTGATGTAACCAACAATGCTTGGCCAAAAGTAGAAGAGAAGTCAAAATTTGACTAAAATGCAATTAAAATAGAATTAAAGAAGACTCTTTTTGGAGTCTTCTTTTTTTTAAGTAAATTTTAAAACTCTAAGCTGCAAAATTTAATATCTTTGTGGCACACTAAAATAAAAGATATGTTTGGTATAGGAGGAGGAGAACTAGTTTTCATACTGTTTATAGTACTAATGCTTTTTGGCTCAGATAAAGTGCCTGAAATTGCTCGTACAATGGGTAAAGCGATGGCGCAGTTAAAAAATGCAACCAACGATATTAAAAGCGAAATTCAAAAAGGAGCAGAGGCTAACGGTCTCGATGCAAAAGCGCTAACTGATATTACCGGTAATATAAATGCTCAAATTACCGATGCAAAATCGAACTTATTAGGCGATACGACTAATTTGTCGAGTAATTTATTAGGAGAGACTGCAACGGAAATTGATAAAGTAAAAGAAGACATAGACTCAATCTCAGGACCTGTTAAACGCCAAATGTAATATGCTTGAAAAAATAAAAGAATTAGATATTAATTTACTGGTATATCTGAACGGTTTAGGCTCTGAAACATTTGATAAATTTTGGCTCATTATAACCAATCAGTTATATTGGACGCCATTTTTTTTATTTCTCTTTTTTCTTATTTATAAAAAAGTAGGAGGCAAGCAAACCTTGTATATATTGCTTTTTATAGCAATTCTAATAGCTTTTACAGATCAGACATGCAACCTGTTTAAACATACTTTCGAACGTTTGCGCCCATGCAATAATCCTGATTTAAAATCGATTATTCGGATTGTTCAAGTGCGAACTTCATACAGTTTTTTCTCTGGACACGCAGCAAATACAATGGCTGTTGCAACCTTTTTATATTTGATTCTAAAACGTTATTTCAAGTATTTAGGATTCTTATTTTTATGGCCATTAATCTTCGCTTATAGCCGAATTTACTTGGGATTGCATTATCCAGGAGACATTCTAGCAGGTTTTTTCTTCGGAGCTCTTTTTGGATTTTTACTTTCTTTGGTTTATAAGAAATTAAAGCCACAGTATTTTCCGGGATAGTTTTTAAAAGATTCTAAGTTTATAATATGCTGCGTTTTTAAGTTTTTTTAAAAGACTTTAGAACCTTAGTTCCTATTTATCTTAAGAACTTTAAAAAATTAAAGAATCCTGCTCACCGTCAATCCATCACGAATCGGTAATAAAACAGTCTCCACTCGCGGATCATTTTTCAAAAGCAAATTATATTCTAAAAGTACTTTTGTGCTGACATCATTCGGGTGAACTGGCTCCAGAATTTTACCGCTCCATAAAACATTATCAGACAAGATAATACCGCCTTTATTCATTTTCGGAACAATCATTTTCCAATAATTCAGGTAATTTTCCTTATCGGCATCAATAAAAACCAAATCAAACTTCACGTCTAAAGTTGGAATAATATCAACGGCTTCTCCTAAATGCTGAAAAATTTGGTTTCCCCAAGGCGAGGCATCAAAATACTTTCTTTGAAAGTCTACAAGTTCTTCTTTTATATCAATCGTATGCAATTGTCCATTTTCCTGCATTCCTTCGCACAAACAAAGCGCAGCATAACCAGTGTACGTTCCAATTTCAAGGATATTTACTGGGCGAATCAATTTAGACAACATGCTTAAAACGCGCCCTTGAAAATGACCGCTCAGCATTCTTGGCAAAAGAATTTTTTGGTAAGTTTCTTTATTAAGTTTTGCTAATAATTCTGGTTCGTTTTCAGAATGTTGTTCGATATAATCTTCTAAGTCTTGTGATATAAAATGCATGTTGTAGTCTTCTAATTTGAAAGCAAAAATACAAAAAATATCCGCTAACTTTTTTGCATAAAAAAACCATTCGTAATGAATGGTTTCAGTTTTCAATTCAAAAGAAATTATTCTTTCAAAGCTTTATTTACTTCTTTAGCAGTTTTTACAGTTCCGTCTTTGGCTGCTTTGGCTGCATTTTCTACTTTTTGTGCTCCTTTTTTAGTAGCATCTTTTACATCCTGAGCAGCTTTAGTTGTAGCGTCTTTTACATCTTGGGCAGCATTTTCAGAAGCTTCTTTAGCTTTAGCAGCAGCATTTTCTGCTTTAATTACTGCACTGTCTTTTGCTTGTTCAATATCTGTTGTTAAAGTGTCAACTTTGTTTCCAAGAGTTAAATTCTCTTCTTCCGGTTTTGGTTCTTTCTTCTCGCAAGATTGAACAGCAAATGCTAATAAAGCAACAACAGCTAAGCTTAAAATTTGTTTTTTCATAATGATCAATTTTTTTTAAAGGTTATAAAATTTAAAGGTTATAAAGCTGAAAAATAAAGATACACATTTTAAAATGATTGCGCGCTTTGTAAGATTATTTTCCTTTGACAGCAAGACAATTCTCATGCCAATTTTTTAGATTTTAAAAGTTTAGTGCTAAAGTTTTTTCAGAAGTAAAAGGTTTCCATAAATACTTAGTAACTTTGCGGCATGCAAATCGAGAAAAAAGACATAAGAGCCTTATCAAAAGATCAGTTACGAGATTTTTTTGTCGCAAATAATGACAAAGCTTTTCGTGGAAATCAAGTCTATGAATGGTTGTGGAGCAAAGGAGCGCACAGTTTTGAGGATATGACGAATGTTGCCAAAACAACACGTTCTATGCTTGAAGAAAATTTTGTTATCAATCATATTAAGGTTGATACGATGCAGCGAAGCAGTGACGGAACAGTAAAAAATGCCGTTCGTCTTCATGATGGTTTGGTTGTAGAATCTGTTTTGATTCCGACCGACACTCGAACAACTGCTTGTGTTTCAAGCCAAGTAGGCTGTAGTTTAGATTGTAATTTTTGCGCTACTTCACGCTTAAAAAGAATGCGAAATCTAGAGCCAGGCGAAATTTATGACCAGATTTTGGCAATAGATAAAGAAAGCCGTTTATATCATAATCATCCGCTTTCGAATATTGTTTTTATGGGAATGGGCGAACCTTTAATGAATTACAATAATGTCATCAAAGCGATAGATATGGTGACGTCATCTGAAGGCTTAGGAATGTCGCCAAAACGTATTATGGTATCGACTTCTGGAATCCCAAAAATGATCAAAAAAATGGCTGATGATGAGGTGAAATTCAAATTAGCTGTTTCACTGCATTCAGCAATCGACGATATCAGAGCTCGAATTATGCCTTTCAGCAAGAATTTTCCCTTAGCAGATTTACGTGAGGCATTAGAATATTGGTATAAAAAAACCAAAAGTAAAATTTCTTATGAATATGTAGTTTGGAAAGGAATTAATGACGATAAAGCTTCGATTGATGCATTAGTGAAATTTTGTAAATATGTGCCTTGCAAAGTCAATTTAATCGAATACAACCCAATTGATGATGGAGAGTTTCAGCAAGCTTCAGAAGAATCAATAATGGCTTACATTAAAGCGCTGGAAAATATTGGAATAGTGGTGAAAGTACGCCGAAGCCGAGGAAAAGATATTGATGCAGCCTGTGGTCAATTAGCCAATAAAGAAGCAGAAATGTAATATAATATTTCGTAGAAAGATGTTATCATGAGAAAAAAAAATATTCAAAATGAGGATAATGTTCCATCGCAACATTTGATAGCATTATGATAAACAAAAAAGCATTAAAAACAAGAGCCTTCTTGTTTTTAATGCTTTTTTTTTTGGGCAAAAAGGATGATTCTATTTTTTCAAATCGATTTCTTCCGTTACTCCATCTTTTGTAATCTTAGCAAGCGTATCGCAATCTCCGGTGCCATAATCAATAACTGCTGTTGCTCCATTTTTAGTAATTGAAACAACTCCTTTAACAGCAAATGACTTTTTGCAGGAAGCTTTAAATTCTAAAGGTGTTGTGATTTCAGCTGAAAAAGTATCTCCATTCGGGAAAGTTGTTGTACCGCTTCCTGTTACCACAAAAACATTGTCTTCCCAGTTAAACCACGTGTCATAACCAGCAGTCATTTCTTTAACCAAAGAACCTTTTCTGCTGTATACTTTTCCATCATCAAAAGTAATAGTCAAATCAATAGCTGCAGTCAAAACGGGATGTGCTGTCGCTAATAAATCTGTTGTTTTTACAGTTCGCACTATGCTTTTGCTTCCTTGAAGTTTTTTGCCATTGTGATAAAATCCGTCAAAAGTATAGCTAATAGTCTGGGTCGAAGCTGAAAAATCATTAGAGAAAGAAATAACCATTTTTCCTTTTACTATATTTCCGTTTTCTAATGTACATCCTTCAACGCCAAAATCGACTGTTCTTGTCCAGGTATTATTCGTTAAAACCGTTGTAATAGTAGCACAGCTCGGAAGAAAGTTTTTTACAGGTCCGCTTGGTTTTGCAGCTATGTTTTGCTGTGCGTTAAATTGATCTTCGGCAATGTTTGTTACATCATCTATCGAGGCATCTATAGTAGAATTTGTAATAATTTCATCGTTTGAAATTTTTGCTGATGAACCGTCATTTGTTTTTTCATCAGAATTACAGCTGATAAAAAAAGATAAAGCGACTAATGTTCCAATAAATAAAAATTTTGTTTTCATAATAAATTAAGTTTTACGTGATTTTAATTAATGAATTCAAATTAGGCTTTAACTAGATTGTGTTTTCGGTGTGGTTTTTTAGATTAGTGTATAAAATATTGATATACTAACATAAAATACACAACGTATTTTTATTTAAAATAGTATATTTGAAATCGAAATGAATATTACTTCTCAAATAAAACAGCCCATCTTTAACGAGATGGAACTTTTTGAAACAAAGTTCCATGAATCGATGACTTCAAAGGTTGCATTGCTGAACCGCATAACCTATTACATCGTAAATCGTAAGGGAAAACAAATGCGTCCGATGTTTGTTTTTCTGACTGCAAAAATGGTTTCTGGCGGTATTGTAAACGAGAGAACCTATCGTGGCGCTTCTGTTATTGAATTAATTCATACTGCAACTTTAGTACACGATGATGTAGTAGATGACAGTAATCGTCGTCGTGGCTTTTTCTCCATAAATGCACTTTGGAAAAATAAGATTGCCGTTTTAGTTGGTGATTATTTGCTTTCAAAAGGATTATTGCTTTCTATTGATAATGGCGATTTCGATTTACTGCGAATTATTTCAGTTGCCGTTCGTGAAATGAGCGAAGGAGAATTACTTCAAATCGAAAAAGCCCGCAGACTTGATATTACAGAAGATATCTATTATGAAATTATCCGAAAGAAAACAGCAACACTTATTGCCGCTTGTTGTGCGCTCGGTGCAAAATCTGTAATTGAAGACGATGCTCAGGTAGAAAACATGCGAAAGTTTGGTGAGTTGATCGGAATGGCTTTTCAAATCAAAGACGATTTATTTGATTACAGCGAAGAAGCCATCGGAAAACCAACGGGAATAGATATAAAAGAGCAAAAAATGACACTGCCTTTAATTCACGTTTTAAATACTTGTACTCCGCAGGAAAAAAAGTGGCTGATAAACTCCATCAAAAACCACAACAAAGACAAAAAACGCGTCAAAGAAGTGATTGCCTTTGTAAAAAACAACAATGGTTTGGCTTACGCCGAAAACAAAATGGTGCAATTCCAGCAGGAAGCACTTTCTCTGCTTCAAAACTTCGAAGATTCTGAGTATAAAGAGGCGCTGACTTTGATGGTGAATTATGTTATTGAGAGGAAGAAATAGGTTTATTTTTTCTTAGATTTTTTAACTAATCGATATTCTCCCTTTTCATTATCTTTATATCCCGCAGGAGGTCTTACGTCACTTCCATTAGGATAAAAATATACATAATTTGGTTCTGATTCTTTTCTTTCAATTAATTTGATATTGTTTTTATCTACTGAAAAGATAATTTTTCCACTCCAAGTAGATTCCCAAATATCTCTACTAAAACCTTCTAGCTTAAGATCGATATAGATTTTATTTCCTTTTATCGTCAAAGTAATTTTATTAAAATGAATTTGAGCCGATGACATATTTGATTGCACGTAACAATTTTTTATTTCTGAGAGTGAAGACGAATCATTTCGAAACCATAGTTCCAAATAAGATTTATATTTGTTGGAGCATAGATAATCTAAATCTAAAGCACTTTCAATAGTGCATTCTTTTCCTGTTTTATCTAATTTGCTATCGCTTAGAGCATCCATTGCAATGAAGGATAATGCAGCTCTTTCAGGTTGGGATATTGTTTTACAATAATCTTGATTTATTAAAGATTCGTAGTTTTTATTTGTCCATAAAAAAATTATTGTTTTATTTCTTAGTGGTTGAAAATTAATAAAATCTGCCTTAAATTCTTTTAGAAACATTTTTTTTTCTTGGATTAACGAATCTTCTTTAAGAATTTCCTTCCAATATGATTCTATACTAATAATTGTATCAGTTTTATATATTTCTTTCCAAAAGTTATTAATGTTAGGCACTGGACAATCTCCAAAACAATCAGTAGCATTGTCCCAGTAATTATAAATCCATCTGGCTTTCCCCATTTTTATATACTCGGACATTGCGGAATCTCTATCTTTTAATTTTTCTTCAGATTTTTTATGTTTGCAGGAACAAAGTAGAATAAGAACTATAATGCAGATTTTTTTGATCATTTTTTAAGATTATTTTTTTTTAGATTTTTTAACTAGACGATATGTGCCAGTCCCATCATCTTTATATCCGGCAGGAGGTAAATGATCGCTATAGTTAGGGTAATAGTATTCGCAGTCTTCTTCTGATTCTTTCCAATCAATTACTTTGATATCGTCTTTGTCGACTAAAAAACTAATTTTACTATTCCATTTGCAGTGCCTAATATCGCGGCCAGACTCCCCAATTTCATAATCGATAAATATATTATTCCCTTTCACAGTTATGTTTATTTCATTAAAAGCATCAAAATTTGATGATCCTGCAAATGTTTCTTGTACTGGAGAGCAATTGTTTATTGAATTTAAATATTTAGTATCATTTCTAAACCAATATTGCATAAAATATTTATATTTTTCTGAACATGGATAATCTAAATTTAAAGCAATATGTATGGAACAACTCTCATTTCCCTTATCGTAATAAGTGTCGAAAGTATTCGATAATTTTGCGACAAAACCGAGAGCTGCTCGCTCAGATTCTGACATTGTTTTACAATAATTTTTATTTATTAAAGTTCCTGGTTCAACTTGATTATCATACCAAAAGAATTTTATTTTCTTATCTTTTAATGGAGGTGAATTAATAAAATCAGCTTTAAATATTTTAATTAATGAATCTTTTTCAATTATTTTTTTCCAATACAAGTCACTGGCAATAATTGTATCCGTTTTAAAAACTTTGAACCAATTTGTAGCGATAAATTTTTTAGAATCCACTTCAATATTTTCTTCTGAAGCGTTACGCTCTTTAGATGTAGAATCTATTTTAGTAAATTCTTTTTGTTCAAATTTCTTTTGTTGGCAGGACCAAAGTGAAATAAGTACTAATAGGCAGATTTTTTTCATTATTAATAAGAATCAATATTTTTTAATTGAAGGTTTAAACTTACAAATTATTAAAAAAGTATAAATGAGACAGAAAATAATTTTTAAAAGATTTCAAATTAATAGTAAACGAAGCTATTGTTTTGATTTTCTTTGTTTTTATATGGGCTGGCAATGAATTAAGTAAAAAACAAATCCAATTTTTGGATTTTGAATTTAAAATTTTATTTTTTTTTCACTCTCATGCAACCATTTCAAATCGACAATCGTCTATGCTAATAGAAGTCTATTTCTAAAACCAAAAACCAAAAGCGTATAAATGAAAATTATTCATTTACATCAAGAAGAAACCAAAATCATAAAGTTGGCTGTCGAAAATAATCGGCAGGCACAACAGCAGATTTACAGTAAGTTTTCTTCAAAAATGTTGAGTGTATGTCGACAATATATAAAAGACATTCAGCTGGCAGAAGATGTAATGATTACGGCATTTATGAAAGTGTTTACGAATTTAAAAAACTTCGAACACAAAGGAAGTTTTGAAGGCTGGATCCGCCGAATTATGGTTAACGAATGCATTTCGTATTTAAGAGTTCAGAAAAAAGTAAAATTTGCCGAAGATGAGTTTTTTGTTGAAGAAAGCTTTAATGAAATCGATAGCCAGTTTACAGTTGAACAAATTCAATTTTTGATAGACGCTTTGCCTGATGGCTATAAAATGGTTTTCAATTTATACGCTATTGAAGGCTACAAACACAATGAAATTGCCAAGATGTTAGGAATTAATGAAGGAACATCAAAATCGCAATTATCGCACGCTAGAAAAATGCTGCAAACACAAATTACTATTTTAAAAAAACAAGATAATGGAACCGAATAATTTTGAAAAGGATTTCCGTGAAAAACTAAACGAGCGCAAAATTGAACCAAGCAACAAAGCCTGGGATAGATTAGATGCTATGTTGAGTGTTGCTGAAGAAAAAAAACAACCTAAAACGAAAAACAGAAAATGGTTGTATATCGCAGCCAGTTTTATAGGGTTTTTGTTGGTTGGAACTTTCTTTTTGAATCAAAATAAAAATGCAGTTGAAATTCCAAAAACTGTAGTTGTTGAAAAAGAATCAGTTGCAAAAACTACTCTAAACAATGTTGATTCAATAAAAACGGAAAATGTAATTGCTGAAAGAAATTTAGGAGACACTTTAACGAAACAACAAAAAATAAATAATCAAATTTCAAATAAAACCAGTAAAAATGAATCAAAACAAATAGCGGAGTCTTCAATCATCATCAAAAACAATCAAGAAAAACAATCAATCAATAATCAAACTTCAGTCGCAGAAAATCCTAAAAAAGAAACTGTTGATCAGTTGTTAGAATCTGCAGAAAAAACAGTTGTGGCTGAAAGTTCGGAAAAGCCAAAATCAAAAATTAAAATCAATGCCAACGACCTTCTTAATCAAGTCGACGGCGAATTAGAACTTTCGTTCAGAGAAAAAGTAATTACAAAAGTCAATAAAAATTACCAAACGGTAAAAGTGGCCTTGTCAAACAGAAATAAACAAGAATAAGTTATTAAACATCAATTAAAATATCAATTGCGATCCAATATAATCTTATATAATAAAAGCAGATAATTTACAATTCACAATTTATAATTCATAATTAAAAATCATCAATCAAAAATCAATCAATCATGAAAAATTTTACCATTTACCTCGTAATTCTAGTATTCTTATTTGTCAGTAAAGTGCTTGGACAAGAGAGTTTTGAATCTAAAGCAAGAAAAATTGCCAATAAAATAGAGAAAATTACAAAAGAAGAAAAAGCAACTCTAAAAGAAGAAGTTGAAGCTGTAAATGTTCAATTATCTGAAAGAAAAATAACTCAGGAACAAGCAGATAAACGCAAAAAAGAATTGGCAGAAGCAAGAGCCGTAATCATCGAAGAGAAAGTGACTTTGGCTCAAAATGAACTTAATGATTTAGTACAGCAAAAAGTCGACGGAAAAATAAAAGAACAAGATTCAATAAATAAACATACGCTGGTTATTCACTGGAATGACAGAGATTGGGAAAAGCGCCATAAAGATTCTATTCGTGGCGAAAGAAGAACTACATCGCAATTTGTTTTTGCAATGGGTTTAAATAATACAATGGTCGATGGCAAACTTCAGGATTCGAATTATAGTTTTATGGGTTCACATTTTTACGAATGGGGTTTTACCTATAACTCTAGATTAATGAAAAACGATAATTTATTGCATGCAAAATATGGACTTTCATTGATGTATAATAATATTCGCCCGACAGATAACAGAAGTTTTGTGGTAGATGGCGATCAGACTAATTTACAGGCAAATGCTATAAATCTTGAGGAATCTCGTTTTAGAAACGTTTACTTAGTAGCACCGGTTCATTTAGAATTTGATTTTTCTAAACCTAAAGAAAGCAACGGAAAAACTTATTTTAGAACACATAAAAGTTTTCGTTTTGGAGTTGGAGGTTACGCAGGAATCAATGTAAAATCAAAACAAATTTTGAAATTTGATGACAATGATTATAAAAGCACACAAAAAACAAAAGGCGACTTTAATACCAATAACTTCATTTATGGATTAAGTTCTTATATCGGATATAAAGAATTGAGTTTGTATTTAAAGTACGATTTGAACCCTTTATTTCAAGATAATTTAATCAAAGAAAATAATATATCATTAGGATTACGCTTAGATTTGAATTAAGTATATTAAGTTTAGTTAGTGAAAAAAGTGCTTCGAAAGAGGCACTTTTTTTATTTGAAATCGACAAATTTCAAGATGGATTTGTGTACTTTTACAGGCTTTCAACTTAAAAAATATTTACGTTTTGATTTCACAAAGTACAATTGATTCTGTTTTTGAAACTGCTCGAGTAGAGGAAGTTATTGGTGATTTTGTCAACTTAAAACGTGCCGGAAGTAACTTTAAAGGCTTGAGTCCGTTCTCAGATGAGCGTTCTCCATCGTTCATGGTGTCGCCTGCCAAAGGAATTTGGAAAGACTTTAGTACAGGAAAAGGAGGGAATTCGGTTAAATTTCTGATGGAACATTCACAATTTACCTATCCTGAGGCTATTCGATATTTGGCTAGAAAATACAATATTGAAATTGAAGAAACAGAACAGACGGATGCTGAAAAAGCCATGACGGATGTTCGCGAAAGCATGTACTTGGTTTCGGAGTTTGCAAAAGATTATTTTCATAAAACACTTTTAAATTCAGAAGAAGGAAAAGCAATTGGACTTTCCTATTTTAAAGAAAGAGGTTTTACAAACGAAACCATCAAAAAGTTTAGTTTAGGTTATTCTCCAGAAACTTGGGATGCTTTGACTAAAGAAGCTTTGGGCAAAGGATACAAACTTGAATTTCTAGAAAGTACCGGTTTGACAATTGCCAGAGAAGATCGTCCATTTGACCGTTTTAAAGGACGTGTAATGTTCCCTATAGAAAGTATGTCCGGACGTGTTTTAGGTTTTGGAGGGCGTATTTTAACGAATGATAAAAAAGCGGCGAAATACTTAAACTCGCCAGAAAGTGATATTTACCATAAAAGTAAAGTGCTTTATGGAATTTTTCAGGCTAAACAAGCAATTGCCAAACAAAACAATTGCTATTTGGTTGAAGGTTATACCGATGTAATTCAATTTAATCAGGCGGGAATTGAGAATGTTGTAGCTTCTTCAGGAACTGCTTTAACGCCAGATCAGATTCGATTAATTAATCGTCTGACCAGAAACATTACCGTACTTTTTGATGGCGACGCTGCAGGACTACGTGCTTCTATACGCGGAATCGATTTGATTCTGGAAGAAGGAATGAATGTGAGAGTTTGCAGTTTTCCTGACGGGGAAGATCCAGACAGTTTTGCCAGAAAAAATTCGCACGACGATTTAGTAGCCTATTTAGAAGAAAATAGTAAAGATTTTATACAGTTCAAAGCTTCAATTTTAATGAATGAAGCTAAAAACGATCCTATAAAAAAGGCCGACCTGATCAGAGATATGGTAACGAGTATTTCTAAAATACCAGATCGTATTCAGCGAGAAGTGTATATTCAGGAATGTGCCAGAATTATGGATATTTCGGAGCAGGTTTTGGTAAGTACATTGGCGCAATTGATTCAAAAAGATATTGCCGAAGCTAACAAAAAGCAAAAACAGGAACAAAAACCTTTTGAGGTTGTCAGAAACCAAAATTCAAAAAATGCTGGTTTTTCAGGAGGAGATCCAGAAGATCCAAGAATGGGACCTCCGGATGATTATCCAGGAGAACTCGGATATCCAGGACAGCTAACTGAAAAAGTAGATATTTTATATCGTTTAGAACGAAAAGTAATTGAGATTTTATTGCTTTACGGAGATAAAACAGAAGAATTTGAAGATGTTCTTTTGAAAAGCAATGAAGAAGGCGAAATCGAAATGATTACGGAAAAGAAAGAATACAAAGTTTTTCAGCGAATTTATTTGAGTTTGCAGGAAGACGAAGTAGAGCTTTCTAATAATTTATTCCGAGATATTTTTACCGACTTAACTTCGTTTTATCTTCAAAATGAAAAATTCAGTTTAGAGCAGTATTTAATGCGTCTACAGCCAGATTTTGCTCAAGAGGTAACGGATATTTTGATGGAAGATGAAAAAGTAACACTTCACAATTGGGAAGGGCAGAATATTTTTGCAAAAGACAAACAGGCGAGTATCGCACAATATGTTACTGAAACCATTATGTCTATGCGCTGGTTTTTGGTTGATCGAATTATCGAAGAATTAAAAAGCTCCATACAACCTGATAATTCAGATAATACGGAGCTTTTGTCTATGGTAGTCGACTACTCAAAACTAGTTAATTCGTTCTCAAAAAAACTCGGAAGAGTAATGTCAAGATACCATTAAATAATTTCTAAAGTCTTTGCCTTATTTACTAAGTCAACTAAATTAGTAACATTCAATTTAGTCAATAATCTTAATTTGTAAGTACTGATCGTTTTTTCGTTCAGGTTTAAGATTTTAGAGATTTCATTGTTTTTCTTACCATCGCTTAAATAGCGTAAAACTTCGATCTCGCGATTTGAAAGTTTTCTGTACAAACGTTCGCTTTTGCTTTGTTTAGCAATTAGAGCCATGTTTTTACGAACAGTTTCGTTGATGATAATTTTTCCTTCATGTACTTTAATAATAGAAAGACCTAATGTTTCAAGTTTTTCTGTTTTGTGCACATACCCAGAAACTCCTGCTTTAATTGCATTTGGAGCATACATTTGTTCAGCGAGGTCACTAAAAATTACAATTTTTGTTTTTGGGAAGTTCTTCAGGATCGATTTAACTTCGAAGATGCTCGAAAGACCTTCTAACTCTAGATCTAGAATTAGGATGTCGATCTCCTTCGTCTGAAGAATATCTCTAACCATTGAAAAATTGCCTAC
This sequence comes from Flavobacterium sp. KJJ, assembly GCF_000708595.2. Classification (GTDB taxonomy): domain Bacteria; phylum Bacteroidota; class Bacteroidia; order Flavobacteriales; family Flavobacteriaceae; genus Flavobacterium. Next base: position 152,554 of record NZ_JARP01000007.1, read on the forward strand.
GTTGGCAACAATTGAAATTTGATCGTGGTCTTTGAAATAAGACTTAACGCCAAAGTGAGTCACAGGATGATTGTCTGCAAGACATACTTTAATCATAATTTTTACCTTTTTAGAATTATTATCATGTTTTTGGAACGGTAAAATTAATAAATAAATTCTGTAATTAATAGCTGACAAATGTTAAAAATTTCTACTTTAACGTTTTTGGTATTAAACAAACGGGTATTGCATCCATTTTATGCTTGTTGCTGGTGTTTAAACGTTTATAAATTTCAAAGACAGATTTTTCTCTCCCATTAAAGTCAACCGCCGTCTTTCCTGACGCCGCTGCTTCCATCGCCCATTCAAGCTCATCATAACTTGCTCCTAATTGATCTTCATCGGTTCTATTGTCACCAAATAATCCATCTGTTGGAGCAGCTGTTAAAATTGATTGTGGAATTGTTAAAAATTCTCCTAAAGCATAAACATCGGATTTCATTAAATCTGCGATCGGACTTAAATCGACGCCGCCGTCTCCATATTTAGTATAAAATCCTACACCAAAATCTTCGACCTTGTTTCCTGTTCCGGCAACTAAAAGACCATGAATTCCGGCTAAATAATATAAAGATGTCATTCGAATACGAGCGCGCGTGTTTGCTAAAGAAAGGCTCACCTTTGCTTCGTCATCAAATTTCGGTACAGATGCCTTAAATGCTTCGAAAACCGCTGTTAAATCAGTTTCTACATTCGAAACGTTCGGAAAACGTTTTTTTAATTGCTCAATATGTTCTCTTCCTCTTGAAACTTGACTTTCTGCTTGATGAATAGGCATTTCAACACATAAAACTTTTAAGCCGGTCTGTGCGCATAGTGTTGAAGTTACTGCAGAGTCAACTCCACCAGAAATTCCGATTACAAAACCATTTACTTTTGCATTGTTAGCATAATTTTTTAGCCACTCTACAATGTGGGTATTTACTTTTTCTGTTTGAATAGTACTTTTTTTAGCCATAATAGTTCAAGTTTTAAGATACAGGGATGTATATTTGCACAAATATTTTTAAGTATGTGTATTTTTTAAATTTATGCAACACAAATCTAATTAAAATAAAATGAAAATATATCGCTTTGCAGTGGTTCTGTGCTTGTTTTTTTTGTCTTGTGATCAAAAAAGCAAAGTAGAAAAAGAAGTGGAAGAAATTCCGGTTGATATTAAAGTAGAACGTTTTGATAAAGTGTTTTTTGAGACCAAACCAGAAGATTTGGCGAAAGTAAAAAGACAGTATCCTTTCTTTTTTCCGGCTGGCAATGATGACTCTGTTTGGCTAAAGAAAATGCAGGAACCAATTTGGAGAGAAGTATATGAAGAAGTGCAGAAAAAATATTCCAATATTGAGCCTGTTCGCCAAGAATTTAATTCGCTTTTTCAGCATGTAAAATATTATTTTCCTAAAACAAAAACGCCAAAAGTAATTACGGTAATTGGAGAAATGGATTATAATGCCAAAGCAATTTATGCAGACAGTCTGGTAATTGTTGCATTGGAATTGTATTTAGGAAAAGAGCATAAATTTTATGAGTTTCCAACTTACTTAAAGCAAAATTTCGAAGAAAAACAGATTATGCCAGATGTCGTATCTAGTTTTGCTTACAGAAATATTCCTGCTTTTCCAGACAGAAATTTAGTTTCTCAAATGATTTTTGAAGGAAAACAATTGTATGCAAAAGATTTATTGCTGCCAGAATATACAGATGCTGAAAAAATAGGCTATACACCAGAACAAATAAAATGGTGTGAAGAAAATGAAGCTTATATGTGGCGTTATTTTATCGAAAAACAAATGCTCTACAGCGATGATCCGAAATTGACAACACGATTTATGACGCCGGCACCTTTTTCTAAATTTTATTTAGAAATTGATAACGATTCGCCAGGACGCATAGGAGCTTGGATTGGCTGGCAGATTGTTCGTTCTTATATGAAAAATAACAATGTTGCATTGTCAGAATTATTAAAAGTGAATGCAAAAGAAATTTTTGAAAAGTCAAAATATAAACCTAAGAAATAATGTCAGATACAATAAACTCAGAAATTAGATTCAATATAGAATTAGATGAAAACCGTGTTCCAGAAAAATTAACGTGGAGCGCTCAAGATGGCGGAGTGCAGGCAGAAGAAGCAAAAGCAATTATGCTGTCTATTTGGGACAGTAAAGCCAAAGAAACAATGCGTATTGATTTGTGGACGAAAGATATGCCGGTTGATGAAATGAAAATTTTCTTTCACCAGACTTTAGTAGCAATGTCTGATACTTTTAAACGCGCAACAGACGACGAAAAAATGTCAGACACAATGAAAGATTTCTGTGATTATTTTGCAGAAAAACTAGAATTGACGAAATAAAATTCCTTAAATTTCAATAAATAAAAATCCCAAATTCCAATTTTAAAACTCGGAATTTGGGATTTTTATTTACTATAAATTTGTTTTCTTAAAACTGACTATTATTTTTAAAAACCTCCTGATTTACTTCGTCAATGTAAGCTAAAAGCTCTTCTTTTCCAGTGGATTCTGTAGATGAGGTTACAAAATAATGGGGCATTTCTTCCCAGTTATTTGCAAACATTTGTTTTTTGTATGCTGCAACGTGAGAATCAACTTTTACTTTGCTGATTTTATCTGCTTTCGTAAAAATAATACAAAACGGAATTTCGCTTTCTCCCATGTATGACATAAATTCAATATCAATATTTTGAGCTTCGTGGCGAATATCAATTAAAACAAAAGCGCAAACTAATTGTTCTCTGGTTTCAAAATAATCAGTAATAAATTGCTGAAAAACTGATTTTGTTTTTTTGGATACTTTGGCGTAACCGTAACCCGGCAAATCGACTAGAAACCAATTGTTGTTAATCTTAAAATGATTAATTAATTGTGTTTTTCCTGGTCTTCCTGAAGTTTTTGCTAAATTTTTATGATTGGTAAGCATATTGATCAAAGACGACTTGCCTACGTTTGATCTTCCGATAAAGGCATATTCTGGCAAAAATTCCTGAGGGCATTTTGCAACTTCAGAATTGCTGACAATAAATTCGGCGGTTGTAATTTTCATGTTTTTGGGTTTTTAAAACCTCCTAAAGTCGAGAGATAGATGCTATAAATTCTTTTTAACGAGCCATTCTTCAAGAATATTATTAAATTCCTGAGGATGTTCCATCATAGCAGCGTGTCCACATTTGTCTATCCAATACAAAGTTGAATTAGGCAATAATTTATCAAATTCTTCGGCAACATTTGGTGGTGTTACAGCATCGTTTTTACCCCAAATAATACAGGTTTCCACTGTCATTTTTGGTAAATCTTTTGCCATATTATGACGAATTGCACTTTTTGCAATCGTTAATGTTTTAATCAATTTTATGCGGTCATTAACTGTTGCGTAAACTTCATCAATAAGTTCTGGAGTAGCAATAGCAGGATCGTAAAATACATCTTCAGCTTTCTTTCTGATGTATTCGTAATCACCTCTCTTTGGATAACTGTCGCCCATCGCACTTTCGTAAAGACCAGAACTTCCGGTAATTACAAGTCCAGCTACTTTTTCTGGATATAATTTAGTGTGATAAAGTGCAATATGTCCTCCAAGTGAGTTGCCTAATAAAATAACCTGATCAAAACCTTTAAAAGTTATAAAGTCTTTAACGTACTTGGCAAAGCTTTTCACGTTAGTTTTTAAAATACTTTGAGTATAGATTGGCAAATCTGGGATTACAACTTTGTATCCTTTTGTTGGGAAATATTCCGCTACAGCATCAAAGTTACTTAGGCCTCCCATTAAGCCATGTAAAATAACGATAGGAGTTCCTTCTCCAGCTTCATAATAGCTGTATTTGCCTTCTTTTTTGTAGTGTTTGTCCATTTAATTTAATGCCAATTTCAATTTGGACAAATATAGGGTTTAATAAATAAAAATGAATTTTTGCTGCCATTTTTTAACTAGATAATTTCAGTAGAATATATAAGTGTCTAACAATCAGATTTTAGGCGTGTTTTTGGTAGTTTTCCTAAATGTTAAGAAACTGACATAATAGTTACTTTTTTAAGAAAATCAGTGCGTATTTTTTTTGAATGATTACTGTTATTGGGAATTCTCTAATGATTAGCTAAGGTATTGATTGTCCATAAATTAAGCGTAGTGGTAGAAAAGTGGTTAAACTTATTAACAAAGTGGTATTTTGTGGTAAAATGTGGTATTTTTTTTTATATTTTTGTCCTATAACATATTAATTGATTTTTCTTGAACACAATTGTCGGAACATATGAGTGTAAAGTCGATGCTAAAGGAAGGCTAATGATGCCTGCACCTTTAAAAAAGCAATTGGCTTCTTCTCTTCAAAACGGATTCGTTTTGAAGCGCTCTGTTTTTCAGCCGTGTTTAGAATTATATCCGATGGAAGAGTGGGACTTGATGATGCAAAAAATCAACAAGCTTAATCGTTTTGTGAAAAAGAACAATGATTTCATCAGAAGATTTACTGCTGGTGTTAAAGTGGTAGAGATTGATGCATTAGGAAGGTTGTTGGTCCCAAAAGATTTGGTAGCCTTTTCAAGTATTTCTAAAGATGTTGTTTTCTCATCTGCGGTTAATATTGTGGAAATTTGGGATAAAGATTTATATGAAAAATCAATAAGCGGCGAAGATATGGATTTTGCAGATTTAGCCGAAGAAGTAATGGGAAATATTAATGACGACGATAATGGAATATCATAATCCGGTTTTGCTTCATCCTACAGTTGATGGTTTAAATATTAAGCCTGATGGAATATATGTAGACGTGACGTTTGGAGGCGGTGGGCATTCAAAAGAAATTTTGAGAAGATTAGGGCCAAACGGAAAATTATTTGCTTTTGATCAAGACGAAGATGCACTTGCAAATTCATTGCCAGATGAAAGGTTTACTTTGATAAATGAGAATTTCAGATTTATAAAAAGGTTCTTGCGTTTTCATGGTGTAAAAAGTGTTGACGGAATTTTAGCTGATTTGGGAGTTTCATCACATCAGTTTGATGTTCCGGAAAGAGGTTTCTCTACCAGATTCGATGCCGAACTGGATATGCGGATGAGTCAGAAAAATGATTTGAATGCTTATCGAGTGGTTAACGAATATGAAGAACAGGATTTACGTCGTGTTTTTTTTGATTATGGAGAGTTGAAAAATGCGCCAGTTCTTGCAAGAACAATTCTAGAGGCTAGAGAATATCAGCCAATTAAAACTACAGATGAATTGAAAGTAGTTTTAGCAAAATATTTACCTGAAAGAGTTCGAAATAAAATATTGGCTCAAATTTATCAGGCGATTCGAATCGAGGTAAATCAAGAAATGGATGTTTTGAAGGAATTTATTGAGCAATCGTTAGAAATTCTAAATCCGGGTGGAAGATTTTCTGTAATCTCATATCATTCTTTAGAAGACAGATTAGTAAAAAGATTTATTAAGAATGGAATGTTTGAAGGAGAGCCAGAACGTGATTTCTTCGGAAATTTTTCAGTTCCTTTTAAAACAATCGGAAAATTGATTGTTCCTGATGATGCAGAGATCAAAATCAACAATCGAGCAAGAAGTGCAAAATTGAGAATTGCAGAGAAGATATAATATATAAGGTATAAAAAATGAAAGGTGGAGTATTTGGCATATTAAAAGCAAGGTTTCTTATAAATGATGACGCTGTAAAAAATTGGCGATTCATTGTTTTTATCATTTTGCTTGCCATAATAATGATTGCCAATACACAGCGATACGAACAAAAGGTTTTTGAAATTGCAAAACTGAACAATGAAGTAAAAGAATTGCGATCTGAATTTGTAGACCGACGTTCAGAATTAATGAAGTTAAAAATGGAATCAACGATATCGGATAAAATGTTAGAAAAACAGATTTTTCCATCGACAGTTCCTCCAGTAAAAATAGAAGTTAAAAAAGAAGAAGAAAAAAGTTTCTTTAAAAGAATATGGCAGTAGACGATAAACATATATCCTACAGAATTTACCTCGTAGCAGTTTTCATCTTCGTGATGGCAATTGCTATTGTTGTTAAATTGACCAATATTCAATGGGTTGAAGGAGATTATTATAGAAAACTCGCCAAACAGCGTACAGTTAGAAATTTTGTGATTCCGGCAAATAAAGGAAATATCTATTCGGCTGATGGAAGTTTACTGGCAACATCAATTCCCAATTATGAAATTAGATTTGATGCAAAAGCGCCAAAAACAGAAACTTTTGAGAAATATGTAAAAGCATTATCAGATTCATTGGCAACTGTTTTAGATAGACCAGGAGGTTATTATGAGCAGGAATTAAGAAAGGCCAGAGCCAATAAAAACCGCTATTATTTAATTGCCCGTAATTTGAGCTATACAGAATATGTAAAAATTAAAGGTTTTCCGTTATTCAATTTAGGTGCTTTTAAAGGCGGGATTATAATTGAACAAGAAACCGTTAGAAAACACCCGATAGGAAAAATTGCTGAAAGAACAATCGGTTACGATCGAATTGATCCTGCAACAGGAGTTGAAGTAGGAAAAGGAATCGAGTGGGCTTTTAAAAGTTATTTAAACGGAAAAGACGGTAAGATTTTAAAGCAAAAAATAGCAAAAGGACAATGGAAGCCAATTCGTGACGTAAACGAAGTTGATCCTCAAGATGGTTACGATGTTATTTCGACAATCGATGTTTTTATTCAAGATATAGCACATCATGCTTTATTGAAACAATTAGAAGATTACGGAGCAGATCATGGTTGTGTGGTAGTAATGGAAACAGAAACAGGGCATGTAAAAGCGATTTCGAATTTAGGAAGAGCAGAAGACGGGTCGTATTATGAAACAACAAATTACGCAATTGCTGAATCTCACGAGCCAGGATCGACTTTTAAATTGGTCGATTTAATGGCAATCTTAGATGATAAAGTAGCAGATACAAGTACGGTTTATGATAGTCATGGCGGAGAAATTAGATATTACGGAAGAGCTGTTCGTGATTCGCATAAAGGCGGTTATGGAAAAGTTTCATTAGCACGCGGATTTGAGCTTTCATCAAATACGGTAATGGTTCAGGCAGTTTACGAAAATTACAAAAGTAACCCCTCTAAGTTTGTAAATCATATTAATGCTTACGGATTAAATAAGACATTAGGATTGCATTTTAAAGGAGAAGGTAAGCCATATATTCCACAGCCTGGAGACAAACATTGGTCAGGAACTACGCTTCCATGGATGGCTTTTGGATATAATGTTTCGGTTACGCCAATGCAGACTTTAACCTTATATAATGCAGTTGCAAATAATGGTGTAATGGTAAAACCACAGTTTGTTTCAGAAATTAAAGAATGGAATAAAACGATTAAAAAATTCGATACAGAAGTAATTAATCCGAGGATTTGTTCTCCTGAGACATTAAAAAAAGTAAAAGCGGTTTTGCAAAATGTGGTAAAAAAAGGAACAGGTTCTAAGTTGTATTCTAAAGATTTTTCGATGGCAGGAAAAACAGGAACAGCTATGGTGAATTATGGTAAAGCAGGAAGAGAAGGAATGTATTATGCTTCTTCTTTTGCAGGATATTTTCCAGCTGATCATCCTAAATATTCCTGTATTGTAGTGGTTCATAAGCCAAATACAGCTAATAATAATTATTATGGAGCAGACGTTGCAGGACCAGTTTTTAAAAGAATTGCTCAAAAGATTTTTACAGACGCGCCTTCAACAAATAAAATTAAAAAATTAGATTCTCGAGTGCCAAAACAAGATTCTAGTTATGATAAATATTATGCTGTTGAAGCCAATAAAAAATCAAATCAGGTTCCGGATTTAAAAGGAATGCCAGGAATGGATGCTATTGCACTACTAGAAAACTTAGGTTTAAAAGTAAAAGTCAATGGAGTAGGAAAAGTAAAAAAACAGTCTTTGCAAGCTGGACAAAGTATTAGTAAAAACACAACTATAGTATTAGAATTATCGTGAAAATACTGAAAGACATATTATATAAAGTAGCTATTGAATCTGTAACAGGTTCGACAGAAATCGATATACATAAAATTGATTTTGATTCAAGAAAAATTGAGACAAATGATGTTTTTGTAGCAATCCGCGGATCCCTTTCTGATGGACATGATTATATCGAAAAAGCAATTCAGCTTGGTGCAATTGCAATAATCTGTGATACGCTCCCAGAAAATATTGAAAAAGGAATTACCTATATAAAAGTAAAAGATACAAATACAGCTCTTGCTTTTATGGCTGCTAATTATTTCGGAAATCCATCTGAAAAATTAAAGCTTGTTGGTGTTACTGGGACAAACGGAAAAACAACAATAGCGTCATTATTATTTCAATTGTTTCAAAAAGCAGGATTTAAAGTTGGGTTATTATCAACTGTAAAAATAATGGTTGATGAAACAGAATATAAAGCAACACATACCACACCAGATTCGATTACAATAAATCATTATTTAAATGAAATGATTGAAGCTGGCGTAACACATTGTTTTATGGAAGTGAGTTCACACGGAATTCATCAAAAAAGGACTGAAGCTTTGCATTTTGTGGGCGGCATTTTTACAAATCTTTCGCACGATCATCTAGATTATCATCCAACTTTTGCAGAATATAGGGATGTAAAAAAATCGTTTTTTGATTCATTGCCAAAAACAGCTTTTGCTTTATCAAACATCGATGATAAAAATGGGACTGTAATGCTTCAAAATACGGTTGCACGAAAGTTTACATATGCTCTAAAATCATATGCTGATTTTAAAGCAACGATTTTAGAGAGCCAATTATCAGGATTATTATTAAAAGTAAATGACAATGAAGTTTGGGTAAAACTTATTGGAACTTTTAATGCTTATAATGTTTTAGCGATTTACGGAACGGCTATAGAGCTAGGAATGGATAGTCTTGAAGCGTTGCGCTTGTTGTCTGATTTAGAGAGTGTTTCGGGTCGTTTTCAATATATTGTTTCAGAAGGAAATATTACAGCAATCGTTGATTATGCACATACGCCGGACGCTTTAGATAATGTTTTAAAAACGATAGACGATATCCGCACTAAAAACGAACAATTGATTTCAGTCGTAGGTTGTGGCGGAAATAGAGATAAAACGAAAAGACCAATTATGGCGAAAATTGCTTCAGATCTTAGTGATAAAGCAATCTTAACGTCAGACAATCCTAGAAATGAAGATCCGGAAGTGATTTTAGATGAAATGGAAAAAGGAGTAGAAGCTCATAATTATAAAAAAATATTAAGAATTACAGACAGAAAGCAAGCTATAAAAACAGCTTGTCAATTGGCGCAGCCAAATGATATTATTTTAATTGCTGGTAAAGGACATGAAACGTATCAGGAAATAAATGGAGTTCGTCATCATTTTGATGATATGGAAACTGTGAAAGAAATTTTAATTCAATTAAACAAATAATCGTTAATCGGGCTTCTGTAAAGAACAAACTAACACAAATAAACCAAGATATATGCTATACTATTTATTTGAATATTTAGACAAAACATTAGATATACCGGGAACTGGAGTTTTTCAGTATATCACTTTTAGATCGGCTTTAGCTTTCATGCTTTCATTGCTTTTATCAACGATTTACGGAAAACGTATTATTAATTTTTTGCGTAAGCAGCAAGTTGGCGAAACAGTTCGTGAGTTAGGTTTGGCAGGTCAAAATGAAAAAGCAGGAACTCCAACAATGGGAGGACTTATTATCATTTTTGCTACGCTTTTGCCTGTTTTGTTATTTGCTCGTCTGCATAATATTTATATCGTATTGCTTATTGTTACTACACTTTGGATGGGAACAATTGGTTTTGTTGATGATTATATTAAAATATTCAAAAAAGATAAAGCAGGACTTAAAGGAATTTTTAAAGTTATTGGTCAAGTTGGTCTAGGCATTATAGTAGGAGCCGTTCTTTATTTTAATCCTGCAGTTACGGTAAGAACCGATACTGGAAGAACGGATGTTTTTAAAACAGCAACAGCTACGACAGCAGTAGTTTTGCCGGCACCAGTTGAAGAGAAATCTACAGCAACCACAATTCCTTTTGTTAAAAACAACGAATTTGATTATGCTGAAATTTTATCTTTTTTAGGTGATGGATACGAAAAATGGGCTTGGTTAATTTTTATTCCGGTTGTTATTTTTATCATCACAGCAGTTTCTAACGGAGCTAATTTGACCGATGGAATTGACGGACTCGCTGCAGGAACCTCGGCAATATCGGTGCTCGCGCTCGGAATATTTACGTTTGTTTCAGGGAATATCATTTTCTCAAATTATCTAAACATTATGTATATACCCAATTCGGGCGAAATGACTGTTTTTATATCTGCTTTTGTAGGAGCGCTAATCGGATTTCTTTGGTACAATTCCTATCCCGCATCGGTTTTTATGGGAGATACAGGAAGTTTGACTATCGGTGGAATTATAGCAGTTTTGGCAATTGCAGTTCGTAAAGAAATATTGATCGTTTTGTTCTGCGGAATTTTCTTGGCAGAAAGTGCTTCGGTAATTATACAGGTAGCTTATTTTAAATATACAAAAAGACGTTTTGGAGAAGGAAGAAGAATTTTCTTGATGTCACCACTTCATCATCATTATCAAAAGAAAGGATATCACGAAAGTAAAATTGTAACCAGATTTTGGATTGTTGCAATCATGTTAGCCATATTATCAATTGTTACATTAAAATTAAGATAGATGAGGCTAGTAGTATTAGGAGGAGGAGAAAGCGGCGTTGGTACTGCAATTTTAGGAAAGAAACAAGGATACGATGTTTTTGTATCTGATTTTGGTAAAATAAAAGAAAGCTATAAAGAAGTTCTTATCATTAATAAAATTGCCTGGGAAGAAGAACAGCATACAGAAGACCTGATTTTAAATGCCGACGTGGTAATGAAAAGTCCCGGGATTCCAGATAAATCTCCCATAGTAAAAAAGTTAATTGACACTGGTGTAAAAGTAATTTCTGAAATAGAGTTTGCAGCGCCTTTTACAGAAGCAATGACAGTTGGAATTACTGGAAGCAATGGTAAAACAACAACAACAATGCTGACCTATCATTTACTGAAATCGGCAGGGTTGAATGTAGGACTGGGAGGAAACATAGGAAAAAGTTTTGCCTGGCAGGTAGCCGAAAATAAATATGATGCATACGTTCTTGAATTGAGCAGTTTTCAGCTCGACGGAATTATAGAGTACAGGCCAGATATTGCCATTATTACGAATATTAGTCCAGATCATTTAGACCGATATGAATATAAATATCAAAAGTATATCGAAGCAAAGTTTCGAATTACAATGAATCAGACTGAAAGCGATTATCTTATTTACGATGCAGATGATGAGACGATTGCAGAATGGTTAAAGAACAACACAACAAAAGCAAAATTAATTCCTTTTTCATTGTCTAAAAAATTCGATGAAGGGGCTTCTATAAATAACAACAAAATGGAAATAAAGATCAACCAAGAAGAGTTTACAATGGAAACAGAATACATTGCGTTAGAAGGAAAACATAATATGAAAAACGCAATGGCAGCAAGCTCTGTAGCAAAATTGATGCAAATTAGAAATGCAACAATACGCGAAAGTTTATCAAATTTTCAAGGTGTTGAACACCGTTTAGAAAAAGTTTTAAAAATTCAGAATGTACAGTACATCAACGATTCAAAAGCAACAAATGTAAACGCTACATTCTTTGCTTTAGACAGTATGAATGTGCCTACAGTTTGGATTGTTGGAGGAGTTGATAAAGGAAATGATTACAACGAATTGATGTCATTAGTTCGAGAAAAAGTAAAAGCAATTATCTGTTTAGGAATAGACAATCATAAAATTATTGAAGCTTTTGGCAATGTAGTTGACATAATGGTTGAGGTAAACAATATGAGCGATGCTGTAAAAACAGCACAAAGATTAACAGAAAAAGGAGATGCCGTTTTATTATCTCCAGCTTGCGCAAGTTTTGACTTATTTGAAAACTACGAAGATCGTGGAAAACAATTCAAGCAAGCGGTTCATAACTTGTAGAAGAAAAGTTTAAAGTTTCAAGTTTCACGTTAGGAGGAACTTGAAACCTGAAACTTGAAACAAAAAAATAAAACCTGAAACTAAAGATTATGAAAGAGCTAGTAAATAAACTAAAAGGAGATAGAGTAATATGGTCATTCGTGGCTTTATTAGCACTGTTTTCGTTTATGCCTGTTTTTAGCGCAAGTAGTAATTTGGCATACATTGGTCACGGAACAGGAAACACTTTGGGTTATTTAGTAAAACACTTGGCTCACATTTGCATTGGTTTCTTGATTATTTATTGGGTACACAAAGTTCCATATCATTATTTTAGAGCAATTTCAAAAATTGCATTGCCTATTGTTTGGTTTTTATTGCTTTATACATTGCTGAAGGGAACTGTAATTGCAGGAGCAAATGCGAGTCGCTGGATTCAGGTGCCGTTTATCGGAATCACATTTCAGACTTCTACTTTGGCTTCTATTGTTTTGTTCATATTTGTGGCGCGTTATTTGTCTAAAACCAAAGAAGAAAATGAACCTTTTCAAGCTTCATTAATTCAGCTTTGGCTTCCGGTTTTTATCACACTAGCGCTTATTTTACCAGCGAACTTTTCAACAACAGCGTTGATTTTTTCAATGGTAATTATGCTGACATTTATTGGTAAATATCCATTAAAATATATTGGTTTTATTATTGGTTCAGGAATCGCAATGCTGGCATTCTTTTTATTAGTTGCCAAAGCTTTTCCAGATTCGAGATTCTTTAGCAGGGTAGGAACATGGGGAAGCCGTATAGAAAATTTCACCACAGATAAACCTGATGAAGATGATTATCAAATTGAAAAAGCAAAAATTGCAATTGCATCTGGAAGATTAGGCGGTTTAGGACCAGGAAAAAGTGTTCAGAAAAACTTTTTGCCACAATCTTCCTCTGATTTTATTTATGCAATTATAGTTGAAGAATACGGTTTAGTTGGAGGAGTTTCGATATTGCTTTTGTATTTGTTATTGCTTTTCCGGTTTGTAATCGCATCGCATAAAGCAAATACACTATTTGGAAAATTAGTCGTCGTCGGGCTCGGGTTTCCGATGATATTTCAGGCGATGATCAATATGGCGGTAGCAGTCGAATTATTGCCGGTAACAGGACAAACACTGCCACTAATAAGTAGTGGAGGTAGTTCGATCTGGATGACTTGTTTCTCTCTCGGGATTATCATAAGCGTAACTAAAAAAGAAGAAGAAGTTGCTGAAGAAAGAGAAGAAAAAGAAAGGCGAAAAGAAGCACTTCAACGATTAATTGATAAAGAATTAGCAGAAGAAGATTTACCTGCTAATGAGATATATGAAGAAGAAGGAATGATGTATTCAATCGAGGATAATTCTAGAAATCCGATGAATGCAGTATTAAATAAATAAAATAAAAGAGCAGTTTTTAAAAACGCTATAACTTTTAAAAATATGACAAATTATAAATTCATACTAAGCGGTGGCGGAACAGGAGGGCATATTTATCCTGCGATTGCCATTGCTAATGAATTAAAGTTACAATTTCCTGATGCTGATTTTCTTTTTGTAGGCGCCCAAGATAAAATGGAAATGCAAAAAGTGCCTCAGGCAGGTTACGAAATAAAAGGACTTTGGATTGCAGGTCTGCAGCGTAAGTTAACATTGCAAAATTTGATGTTTCCTTTAAAATTGGCAACAAGTTTGCTTGAATCAAGAAGAATCATAAGACAATTTAAACCAAATGTAGTTATAGGAACTGGTGGCTTTGCCAGCGGACCTTTATTGCAGGCAGCGGGATTATTTGGAATTCCAACTGTAATTCAAGAACAGAATTCGTTTCCTGGAATTACGAATAAGTTACTGAGCAAAAAAGCAAATGCAATTTGTGTGGCTTATGGCAATTTAGAGCGATTTTTTCCTAAAGAAAAAATTGTGGTTACAGGAAATCCGGTTCGCCAGGATTTAATTGATATTGACAGCAAACGCGATGAAGCAATTGCTTTTTACGGATTAGATCCGAATAAAAAAACATTATTGGTTTTAGGAGGCAGTTTAGGAGCTAGAAGAATCAATCAATTAATAGAAAAAGAATTGCATAATTTTCTTTCGCAGGACGTTCAGATAATCTGGCAATGTGGAAAATTATATTTTGAGGATTATAAAAAACATGCTCAGCAAAACGTCAGAGTGGTTGATTTTATTGAAAGAATGGATTTTGTTTACGCAGCTGCAGATGTAATTATATCACGTGCTGGTGCCTCATCGGTTTCGGAATTGTGTATTGTTGGAAAACCAGTAATTTTTATTCCGTCGCCAAATGTAGCTGAAGATCACCAGACAAAAAATGCGCAGGCGATTGTAGATGCAAAAGGTGCTATTTTATTAAAAGAATCAGAATTGGAGAGTCAGTTTAGTATCGTTTTCGAAGCTTTGCTGAAGGATGATGGAAAGCAAAAACAGCTTAGTGCTAACATTAAAAAACTGGCAATGCCAAATGCGACTAAAGTTATTGTAGAAGAGATTAAAAAGTTGTTATAATGTAACTTTTAAAGAAAATTATACAACATCAAGAAAATAGATGAATGCTATTTTAGGCATTTTTGATATGTTAAAAATGTATAAATACAAAGGCTTAATTGTTAGTTTATTACAAAATAAATAAGCAAAAAAGTTAAAGGATTAAAAAACAATTAAAAAATAAAAGTCATTAAGTTCGAGGCTTATAATCTAAAACTTAGTGCTTAAAGCAAAAAATAAAATGAATTTAAATCAAATACAAAACGTTTATTTTATTGGCATTGGAGGCATCGGAATGAGTGCCCTGGCCCGTTATTTTAAAAATATAGGGAAACAGGTTTCAGGTTACGATAAAACGCCGTCTATGCTAACGAATGAATTGATTGAAAGCGGTATAGAGATTCATTTTGAAGATAATATTAGTTTAATTCCGTCTAATTACTATTCAGAAAACACATTAGTAATTATAACTCCTGCAGTGCCTAAAACACACTCTGAGTGGAATTATTTTTTAGAAAGAGAATATCAGGTTAAAAAACGTGCTGAAGTTTTAGGGATTATCACTAAAGACACTTTTAGTTTTGCTGTTGCAGGAACGCACGGAAAAACAACAACCTCAAGTATTTTAGGTCATATTTTATATGAAAGCGGTGCAGATGTTACTGCATTTGTAGGCGGAATTGTAGAAAACTATAATTCTAACTTAATTGGAAGTGGAAAAACGGTAACCGTAGTGGAAGCTGATGAATTTGATCGCTCGTTTTTGCATTTGCATCCAAATATTGCCTGTATCACGTCTATGGATGCCGATCATTTGGATATTTACGGAACAAGTGAAGCAATTGAAGCTTCTTTTGTCGAATTTGCCTCAAAAGTAGAAGATAAAAATAATCTGTTTATAACAAAAGAATTACCTCTGGAAGGTGTACAATGTGCTATAAATGAAGATGCTGTATATAAGGCATTCAATGTTCGAATTGAAAATGGAAATTATGTTTTTGATGTGCAGACGCCAACAGAAATTATGAAAGATTTGCATTTTGGATTGCCTGGCAAACACAATTTAATGAATGGATTAATGGCTATTGCGATGGCGAAAACTTTCGGCACCCCGACCGTGTCTATTGCAAAAGCCATTGCTTCATTCAGCGGAATCAGAAGACGTTTTTCCTATCAGATTAAATCAGATAAGTTAGTTTATATAGATGATTATGCACATCATCCGACGGAAATAAATGCAGTACATCAGGCAGTTAGAGAATTGTATCCAGGAAAAAAAGTATTAGCGGTTTTTCAGCCTCATTTATTTAGCAGGACAAGAGATTTCGCTGATGGATTTGCAGAAAGTTTATCTCAATTTGATGAAGTATTGCTAATGGATATTTATCCAGCACGCGAATTGCCGATGGAAGGGATCACATCAGAATGGCTATTGGGAAAAATGACAAATTCGAACAAAAAAATTGTTGCAAAAGAAGATTTATTAGCGGCGATCAAAGCCAGCGATGCGCCAATAATTGTAACAATAGGAGCTGGTGATGTTGGTGAAATGGTTCCATCAATCAAAAAAATGCTAAATGAAAATATTTAACTGGACAAATATTCGATTAGTGCTCATTTTTGGGCTTGTACTTTTTTTGTATTCGTTTGCGCAACACCGAAACGGAGATAGAAAATTAAAAAAATCTATGGTTGTTTTTGTAGGAGAAAATACGCTTTTTGTGAAGCCCGAAACGGTTAATAAATTGTTGATAGAAAATAAAAGAGACGCTTCCAGTATCCGAAAAGATGAGTTAGATTTGAATAAGATAGAAAAATCCCTTGATACGCAAGACATGATTGAAAAGTCAGACGTTTTTGTAAGTATTGATGGAGTTCTAAAAGCGAGAGTAAAACAGAAGACACCAATAGCGAGAGTTTATGATGGTGATCGCTCTTTTTATATTGACTATGAAGGTAATAAAATGCCATTGTCAGATAATTTTACTGCTCGAGTTCCTCTTGTTTCGGGGTCAATAAATGAAAAAAATAACGAAGATTTAGCTGCTCTATTTCGCACAATTTACGACGATGCGTTTTTGAAAAAAAACATCATTGCGATTCAAATTATGCCTAATGGCAGCCTAAAAATGTTTAATAGAAATTATAATTACTTCATCGATTTTGGCAGAACGATGAATGTTGATAAGAAATTTAATAACTATAAAGCTTTTTTTCAAAAAGCAGTTTTAGATAGTTCGTTATACAAATACAATAAAATTGACCTTAGGTTTACGGAACAAGTAGTTTGCACAAAATAATAGAAAATGGAAAAAGATAACATTGCAGTAGGTCTAGATATTGGAACAACCAAAATAGTTGCCATGATAGGCAAGAAAAACGAGTATGGTAAACTGGAAATTTTGGGTATTGGAAAATCCAAAAGTTTGGGTGTGGCGAGAGGCGTTGTAAACAACATTACGCAAACAATTCAATCGATTCAACAAGCGATCCTTGAAGCAGAAAATAATTCCGGTTATAAAATTAAAGATGTTGTTGTAGGTATTGCAGGACAGCACATCAGAAGTATACAGCATACAGATTACATCAGCCGAAGCAATCCGGAAGAAGTAATTGGCGAAAAAGATATTCAGCTTTTGATTGACCAGGTTAATAAACTAGCCATGTTGCCAGGAGAAGAAATTATTCACGTTTTGCCACAAGAGTTTAAAATTGACGGGCAGTCTGAAATTAAAGAGCCAATCGGAATGTACGGCGGAAGATTAGAGTCTAGTTTTCACGTAGTGGTGGGGCAGGCTTCTTCGATCAGAAATGTTGGAAGATGTATTCAGAGTTCAGGAATCGAATTGTCAGGATTGACATTAGAACCTTTAGCGTCTGCAGATGCCGTTTTAAGTCAAGAAGAAAAAGAAGCAGGTGTAGCCCTAATTGATATTGGTGGAGGAACAACTGATTTGGCCATTTTTAAAGATGGAATCATTCGTCATACTGCAGTTATTCCTTTTGGAGGAAATGTAATTACAGACGATATCAAAGAAGGCTGTTCGATTATCGAAAAACAAGCAGAGCTTTTAAAAATAAAATTCGGATCAGCTTGGCCAGGAGAAAATAAGGACAACGAAATTGTTTCTATTCCAGGTTTGAGAGGCAGAGAGCCAAAAGAAATTTCGCTTAAAAACTTATCTAAAATTATTCACGCCCGTGTGGTAGAAATTATAGAGCAGGTTTTTGCAGAAATTAAAGCTTACGGTCACGAAGATCCCCGCAAAAAATTAATTGCAGGAATTGTTCTTACTGGCGGAGGTGCTCAACTAAAACATATTAAGCAATTAGTAGAGTACATTACAGGTATGGATACCAGAATTGGATATCCAAATGAACATTTAGCAGGAAATTCTAGCGAAGAAATCTCTAGTCCGTTATTTGCAACAGCAGTTGGTTTAGTAATGAACAGCATCGAAAATAGTACGCAAAGTGCTATTAGAATGGAAGTTGTAAATGAACAGCCGAAAGTGGTTTACAGAAATGTGCCGCCACCTGTGCAACAGCGATACGAAGTAGAAGAAAACTACGTTGAAAGAGTAGAAACTATTGAGGAGCCAAGAGATGTTAGAAATAATATGGCTCAAGAAGAATCTACAGAAACAAAAATCAGGAGATCATTTTTTGATAGATATGTCGATAAAATCAAAGATTTTTTAGACAACGCAGAATAAAGTAATAAAGAGAAAAGGATTACTTTTTTGGCCCCAAGTCAGGAAGTAAAAAATGTATTAAATAAGAATTTCAAAAACCAAAAAGATGATGAGCAACTCAGAATTTGGAAGTATTTCATTTGATTTACCAAAAAACCAATCAAATGTAATAAAAGTAATAGGTGTAGGTGGAGGTGGTAGTAATGCTATCAACCATATGTTTAAGCAAGGTATTAAAGGCGTAGATTTTATCGTTTGTAATACTGACTCACAGGCACTTCAAAATAGTTCAGTACCTAACAAAATTCAGTTAGGAGTTAATTTAACAGAAGGTCTTGGAGCAGGAGCAAATCCTGATGTAGGACAACAGTCTGCTATTGAGAGCATCGCTGATATCGAAAAAATGTTAGACCGTGGTACTAAGATGGTATTTATTACCGCTGGTATGGGTGGTGGAACAGGTACTGGTGCAGCTCCAGTAATAGCACAATTAGCAAAAGAAAGAGAAATCTTGACTGTTGGTATTGTGACTATTCCTTTTCAGTTTGAAGGGAAAGTTCGTCAAGAGCAGGCACTTTTAGGAATTGAGAAATTGCGCAAGCAAGTAGATTCGCTAATTGTAATTAATAATAATAAATTAAGAGAAGTATACGGAAATCTTGGTTTCAAAGCAGGATTCTCAAAAGCGGATGAAGTTTTAGCAACTGCCTCTAGAGGTATTGCTGAAGTAATTACGCATCACTATACTCAAAATATCGATTTACGTGACGCTAAAACTGTTCTTTCGAATAGTGGAACAGCGATCATGGGATCTTCTGTTGCATCGGGCGAAAATAGAGCAAAAGATGCTATTATTTCAGCATTGGATTCTCCGTTGTTAAACGATAACAAAATTACAGGAGCCAAAAACGTATTGTTGCTTATCGTTTCTGGATCAAACGAAATTACTTTGGATGAGATTGGAGAAATCAACGATCACATTCAGGCAGAAGCAGGTTACAATGCTAATATTATCATGGGAGTTGGTGAAGACGAAACTCTTGGTGAAGCTATTGCCGTAACTATCATCGCTACTGGTTTTGATGTTGAACAACAAAATGAAATCGTAAATACTGAACCTAAAAAAATAATTCATACGTTAGAAGATGAGCAAAGAAGTGTTCATAATTTGACGAATAAATCGCTTGCGTCTTTTGATTTAAATCCTGAAACACCTACTGCGAAATCAGATGAGAAAATTGTTTTTGATTTAATGGAAGAGACATTTGCTGATACGGTTGCTCCCGTAGTGCCAACACCTGTTGCTCCAGTTGCAGTTGCTCCATCTATAAATCAGGAAGAATTGGTTGTAATGTCTGAGTTTATCAAAAATCTTGATGTTACTTTTGAAATCGTTTCGCCAATTACAGATATCGATTTTACAATTTCAGCTCCAGAAGTTCCAGCATTTCAAGAAGCTAAACCTGTTCAAAGAACTTTTGAAAGAGAAGAGCAAACAACGTTCTCATTTGATTTGCCTCTTTTTAGATCAGAGCCAGAAGTGAAGAAAGAGCCAGTTGTTGAAGACAATAAAATTTTATTCGAATTGACAAATGAAACTCGTAATATCAAAGTAAATGATCCAGTACAATTTGTACCGGTAACGGAACTTTCTGATAAAGGAGTTATCAAATATTCTTTAGAAGAGTATATGGAAGTTGAGAATGAATTAGTGACTTCAAAACCAGTTGAAAAAATAGAAGATGTAGTTCCTGCAGAATTAAATATCACTATGAAACCAAGAGTTGACTTTGCAAGTGAAGCGGATTATTCGACTACTGCAAATGTTTCTCCAATGGAATTGACAATCGAAGAAACTTTACGCTTAAGAGCTGAAGAAAGAAGAAAGAAACTAAAAGAGTTTAATTATAAATTCCATAATAATGTTTCTAGAATTGACGAGCTTGAAAAAGAGCCAGCTTACAAAAGATTAGGTATCGATTTGTCTAATTCACAGTCAAATAATACTAATTCTAGAATCTCAGTTGGAACAGACAGTAACAACGATTTGCAATTGCGTTCAAACAATTCATTTTTGCATGACAATGTAGATTAATTTTACAATCATATAAATAATATAGCCCGAAAATTGGATTTAATTTTCGGGTTATTTTTTTTATCTTCGCACAGAATTTAAAATTTGACTTCTTTAATAGACTTTTAAAGTTAATCTTGTGGTCAGTTCGAGTCAAGTCGATAAAATTTTTCAATCCTAATATCAATTTATAGGCATCAGCTTATTCAAATAAAATTAAAAAATGAGTTTACAAACACTAATCATGGACGAGATTAAAACCGCCATGAGAGCAAAAGATACAGTAGCATTAGAAGCATTAAGAGCAATTAAATCTGAAATGTTATTAGCTGCAACAGCTTCGGGTTCTAAAGAAGAATTAACAGAAGATTATGAAGTAAAACTACTTCAGAGATTGGTTAAAACTCGTAAAGAAAGTGCTAGAATTTTTACAGAACAAAACCGTCCAGATTTAGCCGAACCAGAATTGGCTCAAGTTGCCGTAATAGAAAAATTCTTGCCAGCTCAATTAAGTGAAGAAGAAGTAGAAGCGGTAGTAGCAAAAATTATTGCTGAAACTGGAGCTTCAGGAATTGCTTCAATGGGAAAAGTTATGGGATTAGCATCTGCACAATTAGGCGGAACTGCTGAAGGAAAAACTATTTCTGCAATTGTAAAGAAATTATTGGTTTAAAAATGTTTAGATTTAGAGTTCAGATTTTAGATTGAATCTGAATTCTAAAATCATAAATCTACAATCAAAAAAACGACCGCGTAGTTCAACTGGATAGAATATCAGATTTCGGCTCTGAGGGTTGGGGGTTCGAACCCCTCCGCGGTCACTATAAATTTTAAAAGCCTGAGAATTTATGTTCTCAGGCTTTTTTTGTGGTTCGAAAATTTTCAACATTTTCTTCTATCTTTGAAGCCGCCTATGTTTACAGATATTTTAACTCGAACTCATCATGGAGCTGTTATTTTTAGAATTCTCTTTCAGGTTCTAATGTTAAGATTTAGCTCCATAACTAGTGCTCAAATCAGTTGTAGTAGATGTTAGCGGTTATTTATTTTTTAGGGATTTCCAATTTTTCAATCTTAATTTTTAGTTCTTGAATTTTTTTAATTTCTTCAAACTGTTTTAACTCCAATGACCCATTTGTAAATCTATCTATCGCTTTTGTAACGAATTCTCTTTTTTCAAAAACAAGATGTACATAAGATTGCGTTTGCTTAATCTTACTCTGCTTATGATGCCACTGAAAATTACTAAATCTTACCTTCACAATATTATTCCACAATTTTATAAATGGAATTGAAAGTTTTTCCTTTAGAAGAAATTGTTCATACTCTTCTATAAACTCGGTGTAGTCATTAAAATATCCATTATCCCATTCGCTTTTAATGTAAGCTAGCAATTCGTCATGCCTATTTTCTGAAATCCATGTATTTGTCGACATTAAAAATACTTATGTCAACTGGAAGATTATTCTTCAATCTCCAATCATGATATTTCATTGATTCCTTTATGAATGTTGTTCTGCTCATAGTGTGGATAAATAACCGCTAACGTTCTGATGCTAAAGCGGGCTTGGGATTAAATTAAGCCCATTCTTCGGATTTGCCAAATCTTCCAAATCCAACACCATATTTAAATTAAGCCAAATTCCCAAATTGCTTTTAGCGTGTGTTACAAGCCGTACCTATTATAAGTTATCGATGTAACATTCAAAAAATGGTTTTTCGCGGTTAATTGTTTGAAGTTTTTTCATGTTTTGTTGAAAATTCAAAAGAGATTTGTGAGGAACAATCTCATTTTCTTTTGACAAATAACATCCACTGATAATATTCTTTATTTCACTAAAATTAAAGCCTTCAGGCAAATCAAAAAACTGCCAATTCCATCTTGTTCCGAAACTTAACTTTCTGCCATCTTCAAATTCAGCTACAAAAACTGTCCAACTCATTGCCGTCTCGCCTTCAACTTTTTTGTAAACTTCTAATGGCATTTCAAATCTACTTTTGGTAACATTTGTTATATCATATATATTTATGCAATTTCCTTTTGTTACAAAATTTTTTACGATTTCTCTATATCCAAATTCTTTTGATTTATTAGAGAAGATACTTTTATTAGATTGTTCTTCTTTAAATCTTCTGATTGCTAAGTCTAAAGTTTTTTCGGAATTTCTAAAAATCACACACGGTAAAAAAGTTCCATCAGTTAATGTAACAGAAGCTCGAAAACCTAAGCCAAAGTTGCTATCTGGGACTGGTTCTACATTATGTTTTAAAAAGTGAATAATTTCTGTTTCAATTAATGGTTTCATCGGTGGTAGTTTGCTTTTAACGTTCTGGAACTATAGCGGATTTGGCATAAATTAGAGCCATTCTTCGGATTTGCCAAATCATTCAAAATGCAAAATTATTTTTCCATAAATACTATTGCTCAAATTCGTTTTAGTAGCTGTTAGCGGTTCGGTTTTTTCTCAAGTTGTTCATTTAGACAATTCTTTAATAGTCTTTCCAAATCGTCAAAATCATATTTTAAAGTATTGGAAGTTATAGACAAAGGAGTTCCGTACATTTTTTCATTTGCAAGCATTAGTTTACGGCGAATTGATCCAACTCTATCGAGATATTTGTCTGTATTATTCGTAAAAATCAATAAAAATTTTGTCGACATTATTTGTTCAGTTTTAATTTCTGTAATGTCCATCCAATTTATTAAACCAACACTTGATGCGTTTGTATTATCAGTAATTCCATTTTCGTCGACTGTTAAGCCAATTCTATTGTCAAACAATTTTATAATTCCATAAATACCTGCTAGACCAAACAATAAAATACTTGCGATACCTGAAATTCTTATAAATTCTGTGCTTCGCATTATCGGTGAAATAAATTTTTCAGGATTAATTACAAAAAGCGTTCCTAACATCACAAAAACCAATGCCCCAAGTAATAAAAAAAATATTTTAGTCTTGCTTAATGGAATTTCAATTTTATTCATTTTAACACTATTATTTTAGTTCTTTTTTTGGTCTAGTTTCGTTATAAGTTGACCGCTAACTTGTCTATACTCTGACAAGGGTCAGGGTTTATTTATTATCAAATATATAATAATAAACTATAAATAATCAAAAGAGCTTTAATTCGTTGAATGCTTCTCGTGCTGACATGGGTATAAAATTCTTACTGCTTTATTGAATCAGCACAAACACGATTAATCAATAGTAATATGAACGTTGACTCAAAAAACTAAATATCATTTAAAATCTTTAAATCTTCAATTAAAAGGTTCGAATTCTGTACCGTCAAGGTCACTTTAAATTTTAAAAGCCTGAGAATTTATGTTCTCAGGCTTTTTTTATTAAAACAAAAACTAATATAGTTCCAATATTCCATTCTTCTAAGTAACTTTTTTAATATCTCATTTCATTCAAATAACTGCTTCAAACTAGATTATAATAAAGATTTTATCTCAGTTTTTTCGTATAAAAACAACCAACAAACAGTCCATTTTTCTCTTATATCTATAATTTTCTCTTCTTTAATGACAGAATTTTATTGATAAACTATATTTTTGTGAGAAACCACTATGTATGATTTCTTCCAAATTGTTAAAAATATACTTTTTGCTTTTTTTGTCATTAAGTGTGTTAGGTCAAAATAAAACCAAAGACCTGACTAAACTTACGTATAACGAGCTGCATGATTTGTATTTTGACAATGAAAATAATCCTAAAAAGCAGATTTTATACACGAATGCCTACATGGCAAAGGCAATTAAGGAAAACAGCCGTATTCGAAAAGCTAAGGCTAATTACCAAATCGCATTATTATATTATGCTTCTGATAAAGATAAAGCTATTCAATATTTAGATAGCGTTATCAAATACTCTGAAAATACTGGCGATAAGTTTTTTCCAGCGGCTGCTTATTGTGAAAAAGCTGATTTTCTTAAAAGACAATTGAAGTTGGAAGAAGCGATGAATAATTACAAACTCGCAGAAAAAATAGCACTTCAAACGAATATAGATTATTATTATGTAGTTAGAGATTATATAGGAACTACTAAATCTGAGGATTTGGGCGAGTATAAAGAAGCATTAGCTATTTATAAGGAATGTTATAATTATTATGTAACAAAAAATTATAGAAAGCAGTATGCAAATGATTTTCAGATTACAATTTTTGGAATTGCAGACTGTTATAAATCATTACAGAATACAGATTCTACAACATATTATAATAAATTAGGTTTTCAAGAATCAAAAATTACAAAGGATGGCTACATGCATTATCTTTTTATATTAAATGAAGGCGCAAATCAAGTTTTAAAAAAAAATTATAAAGCAGCATTAGACAGTGTTCACAAAGCACTGCCTAAAATGATAGAAAATAAGGATTTAGGCAATACTTTAGCATCTTATTTTTATTTGGGAAAAGCGTACGACGGTTTAGGGCAAAAGGAAAACGCAGTTAAAAACTTCTTGAAGGTAGATTCTATTTATGCTGAAACAAAAGAGATCACGACAGAATTTATTGATGGTTACCCATATTTGATCAGTCATTACAAAAATATTGGAGATAAAGAAAATCAGCTGAAGTATATTTCAAAATATATGGTGATCGATAGTATTCTGCAAAAAAAATATAGAAACCTAAACAAAATAGTGCATACGGAGTATGATATTCCTCGTCTGATATCTGAAAAAGAAAGCCTGATTACATCATTAAAAAAAGACAATGCAAAATCTTATTTGGGAATTGGAGCCTTGATATTAATAATACTTACTGTTTCTACATTTGGGTTTTATCAATTTGAACTTAAAAAAAAATACCGTACCCGATTTGAAAGAATAATGCAGCGGTCTGCCATTAGAAATAATGAAGAACATAATTTCGAAAAGGCAAAAACAATTAAACCAGCTATTTTAAAAACTGAAGATATTGGTATTGCTGAAGAATTGATTCAGGAGATTTTAGGGAAATTAGATGGTTTTGAAAGAGAAAAAGGCTTTTTAAAATCAGATCTTACCATACAATCCTTATCAAATCTATTTGAAACCAACAGCAAATATTTATCTAAAATTGTAAATGCCTATAGATGCAAAACTTTCATACAATACATAAACGATTTGCGAATTGATAATGCTGTCGAAAATTTAAAAGCAGAATCGAAACTAAGAAAATATACTATTCAAGCACTAGCTTTAGAGTTTGGTTTTAATAGTGCAGAGTCTTTTTCGGCTGCTTTTTATAAAAAACTCGGTATAAAACCTGCATATTTTATTAAACAGTTAGAAGATTCGTTTAAAATTAACTAATTGAAAATCAATTAATTAAAAATAATTCAATGCCGAAATTCCTGAATTCCGATAAACACAAGCCATAGTTATGCACTTATTTTGGCCTTCAATACATTCAACATTTTATATTTGTAACACCTAAATCAAAAAACATGAAAACAGAAAAGCTTAAAAAAGAAAACAAAAAATTTGACATTGACAAAAAGGAAGTAGCGAAACTGAAAAACCAAACTTTACAACCAGAAGTTCCAGAAGAAGTTTTAGAAACTCCTGAAGATACAAATAAAGATACCGCAGGTTCGTCAAGAAAATGCGGTGGTGATAATGAATAGTATAAAAAACGTATGATTAAATTACGGTTTTTGTTTTTTTTAGCAGCGGTTTTATTAGTAGGCTGTAAGGCTAAAAAAGATTTAAATACTATTACTTCTAAGGGAGTTGCTCTTAAAACAGAGCTTACTCCTTTAGAATTAAAAAATTGGTATTTAAAAGACAATATTGCAGATGGAATTCCTGGAATTTCATTAGATAAATGGTACAAGCAAAATAAGAAGAAAGCAAAAAATACAATTGTTGTTGCTATAATAGACACACCAATTGATACAAAACATGAAGATTTAAAGGGAAAACTATGGATCAATTCTAAAGAAATTCCAAATAATAACATTGACGACGATCAAAATGGTTATGTAGATGATGTTAACGGCTGGAGTTTTATCGGAACTAAAAAAGGAGATTATGCGGTCTGGAATCATTATGAATATGTTAGAATAGTAAAAGAATGGGGGCCAGTTTTTAAGGGCAAAACCGAAAGCGAAATTGGCATCAAAGAGCTGGCGAATTATAAAGAATACCTGCGAGCCTCAAAAAGATTAGAGGAAAAGGAAAAATATTATAAAAATTGGCGCAGATCTGCAGTTCATAGTATTGAGGTATTTCCTTTGGTAAAAGATACTTTAAAGCATTTTTTTCCTAAAGAAGATTATACGTTTGCACAGTTAGACAGCTTGTATAAAAAGTATAAAATTAATGACAAAACCTATAAGCAGCGGCGAAATAGCAATGATCTTGATTTAGGTGCTTTGATTGATTATAGGATGGTAAATCTAGAGGTTAATGAGATAACTCTGGAGGATATTGTGAATAAGCGAATGGAACTGGATTCTATAGTATTAAGAAGCTTAAACGCTGATTATAATGAAAGATTGCAGATTGGCGATAATCCGAATATGCTGGAAAAGGGTTATGGGAATAATAATATAGGCAGTTATAAAATAGGTGAACTGCCGGTTCAAGATCATTGTACAAAAATGGCTGGGATTATAGGCGCAGATCGTGAAAATACCATTGGTGTAAAAGGAATTTTGCAAAATGTAAAAATTATGCCCTTAAACGTTTCACAGTCTGGAGAGGAGAATGATAAAGATATCGTGATGGCAATTCGGTATGCGGTAGATAATGGCGCTAAAGTGATAAATATGTCATTGGGCAAAGAATTCTCACTGCATAAAGATTGGATGTTTGACGCTCTTAAATATGCTGAAGAACACAATGTTTTGGTGGTACACAGTGCTGGAAATTTTTCTTTAGATGTAGATCTAAACCAAGAATATCCAAGTGATGTAGCTTTTGATGGAACGCCAGAAGTTTGTCATAATTTTATAAATGTAGGGTCGACAACTTATAAGTTAAATGAATATTTTGTTTCAGACTTTTCAGATTATGGCAAAGAGAATGTAGATTTATTTGCGCCGGGCGCAGAGGTATATACAACTACTGCAGGCAATCGTTACGAAGCCGATTCAGGAACATCTATGTCTGCAGCAGTAGTTTCAGGAACCGCCGCGCTGATTTGGTCTTATTATCCGAATTTGACGGCGAGCGAAGTAAAAAAAATAATAATAGATTCTGGAACTGCTTATAATCTAGAAGTGATTGTTCCGGAAACGAAAGATAAAAAGATTGCATTTTCAGAATTATCTAAATCGGGTAAGGTTTTAAATGTATACAATGCCATGATATTGGCTGAAAAAGTAAGTAAAAATAAAAAATGACAGCGATGTCTAAGATCTTGCCTTTTACGGGATATGTAGTCAGAACACCGTTGTTGCCCATGTCTTTTTACCTGAATTTAATCGAAAATTATTCAGCTGAAAAAGCAAAGGAGCTTTATCAAAATTCTTTAATCAGAGAAGCCATTAACTTGGCTTCTCCAGATTTGAAGAAAGAATTGGATAAATGGGTTAAAAACGATTCTGATTTATCAGATGAAAAAGCAAAGAAGCTAGAAATTACGCTCTTAAAATATATTGCCAGAACATCCTCTAGATGTACGCCTTTCGGACTGTTTGCTGGCTGTTCTTTGGGGGGAACAGCTGCGGAAACAAAAATTACTCTAGAGGGTTCTGACAAATATAAACGCGTCACGCAATTTGATATGCAATTTTGGGTGGCTTTACTACAGGAAATTGCCAATAAAAAAGAGGCAAAATCGCATTTAAAATACTATCCTAATAACAGTATTTATAAAATTGGAGATTTCTACCGCTATGTCGAGTACAAGTATGTGGAAACCAAAAGAGAACATAGCATTACTGCCTTGCGAAAATCTGATGTCTTGGCGAAATTGCTTCTAAAAGCCAAATCCGGCTTGACAATAAACCAAATGGTTTTGCTCCTTGCAGATAACGAAAATGAAAAAATAGAGGCTTATCAATTTATTCTAAAACTTATCGATTTTCAATTTTTGATAAGCGAATTAGATGCTTCGGTTACAGGAGATCAGGATTGGAAAAGAGTTTTGACTGTTCTGCATAAAATTCCAGGCTTAGAAAAAGAATGTCAGTTTTTAGAAAATGTTCAAAAGCAGCTTTCTGGTTTAGATGAGATCCTTATTCCTTCTGAAGAAAAATACGAGGAAATCAAAAATGAAATCAGAAAAATTGGAATTCCATTTGATGAAAAATACCTTTTTCAAACGGATTTAAATACATCCGCTTCTGTAAATACATTGAGCGCAAATGTTTCTAAAAAAGTAATTCAGGCGCTTTATTTCTTAAACGGAATACAGCCTAAAAACACGTTTAAAAATCAAGAAAATTTCAAGAAAGCTTTTATTGAAAGATACGAATCCAGAACGATGCCGTTGACTACTGTTTTAGATACGGAAATCGGGATTGGATATCTTCAAAATCAGGAGATGAACGACAGTCATGACATTCTTGAGTTTCTTTCGCTTAAATCTAAAAAGGCAAAAACTCAAAACCAGACTTGGACCTCGTACGATTTTGTTTTGCAGAAAAAACTTGTCGACTGTATGCTAAAACAAGAGAAGGTAATTTCATTATCTGAAAAAGATTTTACCCATTTTAATGCTGATTTAAAAGATGTTCCGGCAACATTTTCGGTAATGATTGAAGTTTTTGGAGAAGATGAAATTGTACTAGAATCTTCAGGAGATGTAAGTGCAGCCAAATTATTAGGAAGATTTTGCAGCGCCAATGAAGACATTCATAATTTAACCAAAGAAATTATCCAGAAAGAAGAGCAATATCATTCTGATAAAATAATGGCAGAAATTGCTCATATTCCAGAATCAAGAACCGGAAACATATTGCGCCGTCCGGTTTTACGAAAACACGAAATCAGTTATTTGGCAAAATCTGGAGTTGATGAAACGAACATTATAGATTTAAATGATTTGTCGATTTCTGTTGAAAATGATACCATAATCTTGCATTCAAAAAAGCATAATAAAGTGGTAATTCCGTGCCTTTCAAACGCACATAATTTTTCAAAAGGTTCATTGCCTATTTATCATTTTTTATGCGACTTGCAATCGCAACATACAAAACCTATTTATTCTTTTGACTGGGGAGTTTTAAAAAGTCATTATGATTTTTTTCCGAGAGTATTGTACCGCGATATCATTTTATCAAAAGCCAAATGGATCGTAAAAAGAGAAGAAATAAAAGATTTTTTTAAAATGAATGACAAACAGCTTAGTGAAGCATTTTCAATTTGGAAATCGAATCGAAATATACCGCAATATGTAAACTGGGTAAATGGTGACAATACGCTTTTATTTGATTTTGAAACTAAAATTGGAGTAGAATTGTTTTTAAAATCAGTTCAGAACAGAGAAAAAATTACGCTGGAAGAATTTCTATTTACAAAAAAATCAGTTGTACAAAATCAAGAAGACAATGACTTTTGCAATCAGTTCATATTATCATTTTACAAAGAATAAAAGCATCATGCAAAGAGATTTTAGTTTAGGAAGCCAATGGCTGTATTATAAAATTTATACCGGTGTAAAAACAGCCGATACTATTTTATTAGAAAAACTAGAACCTATTATTGCGCATTTAGAACAAAAGAAAAAAATCCAGAAATGGTTTTTTATACGATATCATGACCCTAAGGAGCATATCCGACTTCGGTTTTTGGTAGACGATACTGATAATCTAGCCATAATTATAAATTCATTTCAGTCGGTTTTTAAAGAATTGATGACTGAAAATCTGGTTTGGAAAATACAAACCGACACCTACCAGCGCGAAATAGAACGATACGGAAAAGAAACAATGTATGCATCTGAATTTCTTTTCTGGAAAGACAGCAAAATGATTTTACAATATTTAAACATTAAAGACTCTTTTTCAGAAAAAGAAATACCGCTTTTTTTTAGCTTTCTGGCTGTTGATTCTTTTTTAAATTCCTTTAAGCTTTCTAGTTTAGAAAAGCTTTCGCTGATGAGTGAATTGCAAGCTGCTTACAAAAAAGAGTTTGAAGTAGATAAAGTTCAGAAAAAGCAGCTGGATCTAAAATACAGATCTTTAGCTCCTCAAATAAAGCAGTTTTTAGAAGGTTCGATTCAAAATGATTTTTCAGAAATGCATGCTGTTGTCAATCAAAAAGCAGATAAAATCAAGAAAACAGCTTTAGAAATTAGAACTAAAATAGAAATTCCATTAAATGATTTTCTGGCAAGCCATGTTCACATGATGATCAACCGCCAGTATACATCTAAGCAACGCATCTACGAACTCGTCATTTACGATCATCTGTACAGGTATTATAAAATGTTAAGTTATACCAAACAACACTAATTTATTTTAGCTAATACCTTTTTTAATTTCTATTTTAGCCATGTAGAGACCATTTTTTGCTCTATTTCTAAACGAAATCAATCTATGTTTTTACCTCTTTTTCTTGGAGCTTTATTGGTTGCAGTTGTTCTGATTATTGTTTTCAGAATAATCGAACCCGCTTATTTATGGATGTTTAATAAACCATTGTATTTGTTTTGGTATCCTATTTTACAGCGTTTAGAGCCAGTAGAACAAACTATTCTACGAAGAGAATTTCAGTTTTATGAAACCCTTTCAGAAAAAAAGCAAGGCTATTTCGAGCATCGCGTAAACAGCTTTATTAGGCATTATAATTTCTCCGGAAAAGATATTGAAGTTACCCAGGAAATGAAACTGATTATTGCCGGAACCTATGTCATGCTGACTTTCGGAATGCGAAACTACCTTCTCGAATCATTTGAAAACATTATTATTTATCCGAGCTCTTATTACTCCGTTATCAATAAGGATTATCACAAAGGCGAATACAATCCGAGACTGAAAGCGATCGTTTTTTCTTGGGAAGATTTTATAAGCGGTCATCAGACAAAAGACAACATCAATCTAGGATTACACGAATTTACGCATGTTCTTCATTTTAATTCCAGAAAAAGTTCTGACCCAAATGCGATTATTTTCTTTGATGAATTTACCGAAATCGAAAAATATTTTGACGATGAAAAGCTGAAAACACAATTGCAGCAAAAAGAATATTTTAGAGAATACGCATACACCAATAAGTTTGAATTTTTAGCCGTGATTTTAGAAAACTTTTTCGAAACTCCAGAAGTGTTTAAAAAAGAATATCCAGAATTATTCGATCGCGTAAGAACCATGATAAATTATCAAAATATGATTTAATTTGCAATGCTAAAATAAGTTTAGAAATATGATAACAAAAGGCTTCAAAACGACATTTCTTTTTATTGTATCTGTCATTATGCTTTTATCTGCGTGCAATTCTAAAGATAAGAATACTGACCGTCAGATTTATCAGGCCATCCACAATAAAGACACCGCAATTTTATCGATCTGGATCAATAAAGAGCGTTTTCATGGCCAGTATGAAATTCGATATTATAAAACAGGCAAAGATTCTGGAGACGTTCGGGGCAGTGTTTTGAATGATAGTTTACTTCGTGGCGATTTTCATTATCATAGTTACGGCGGCGGAATGAAGCGTGTGCCAATCGCTTTGCTTCGAAAACAAAACAAGCTTTTTTTAGGCACCGGCGTGATTGGCACTATTTTTAATCTTCCGTGCTACGTTCCGGAAGTTCCTATCGATTACAGTAACCCAGATTTTGTTTTTGAACCTGTAGAATCATCCAAAAAATAAATCATTTTCAAGAAACCGAATACGTTTTACTCTCAGTCGTCTTTTATTCTTCAAATACTTTTTCAGTATCAACCGGATTATTTTCCTGATAGAGTTTTTGGCCAATTTTTCCTTGATCGCCTAAAGCACGTCCTTTTATTAGCCAGGCAATTCCGAAAGCAAAAAGAGCAATTGCCTCAAAAACTAAAGTTGAGTAGGAAAACAGTTTTAATTGATCTGCAACAGGAACAAGAATGACAGAAACTAAAATCGAATAACCGCAAGCGCGATAAATATTGTTTTCGTTTAAAATGCTTTTAGGCGCTCTGGTTTCGTTTTCCTGACCAATGGTAAAAACATTAATCGCCAGCAAAGCCAAAATCAAAAATAAAATGGCCGCAAAACCATAATGAAGCCAGCCAAGCCATTTTTCTGTTAACGGAATAATAGTGTATATTTTTTGTAAAAAATCTTCAGGATTTGTTGGAATCAGTGCCACGCAGATTGCCATAATTCCGGCAATATTGGTGAGTAAATTATCGTTTTTCCAGATTGATTTGTTTTTATGTCCTTTATAGCAAATTAGAAACAGTCCCACGGCGCATAAAGTTCCGGTGAAAATCTCCCTTAAATTAGTATAATAGTAATGACTTATAGAAGGCTGAATCTGGGTGTGGAAAAAAGAAATGAAGGAAAGTCCAACCAAAAGTATCGGCAGACTGATGCCTAAATACCCAATCGCACGCCTAATTCGTCTGTAGGTAAAAATGTCATCACTTTCAATTTTAATCTCCGTGTTGTTTATTTTCATAACCTATTTTTGATTGTTGAAAGATAAAGTTACGAGAATATTCTGTAAGTATTTGAATCGTAAAAATTAAGAGGTTTGTTTTTGTCATTTCTAGGAATAACGATTTGGCTTGTTTACTTATTCGTTACAATGAAAAGATTAAGAGAGACTAAGAAAATTAAGTACAAATCTGCAGGCTATTATTTCCTAGAAAATAAATTCTCTACAACCCAAGCCGGACCAATCATTAAAAATTGAAGATCTTTTAAGAAAGAAGGTTTTTTGCCTTCAATATTATGTCCGTAAAATTGTCCGATCCAGGCGATTACAAACACACCAATCGAAAAAATCCACAAAGGCACAACTTGTCCGATGTAATAATTTGCAACCAGGCAAAGTGCAGATAAAACAGCAATTTTAATTGCCATAGAAATCGATAATCTGATGTAGAAAATAAGTACAAAAATTAAAACAAAAACAGCCCAGTTTTCAATAATTGGCGCATTCAGTTTTAAAGTATTGGCAATAATACCACTCGGAATACTCATTAATAATCCCACAATAGAAAAGTAAATTGCAGGCACACAAATATAATGTATTGCTTTGTTTGTTGGGTTTTGATGACTTACAGCATATTCTGCAAACCATTGGTCTAATGTTCTCATTTTTTTGGTTTTAAGTTAGTGAAGTAAATCTAATGAAATTTCTTTTAGTTTGATTAAGCAATAAAAAAATGCGCAAAGTCTTTTTAATTCTTTTGCGCATTTTTTTATAAAACATTAAAAAATATTATTAGTATCCGTAACTAATATCAATTTTTTAAATCGGCTTTTGTCGTAATCGATTCGGCTTGCCTTTACGGCTATCGGAAAATGAATTTCGGCACTCGAAACCATATTCAGTTTGTTCTGATTGCTTATTGTAAAATCAAGTTTACCGCTCGCCACTTCGTTTAAACTGGCTACTAAATTATTGTCTAAAGTAAAATCAGTTTCAATATCGACAATCAGATTTTTTGCAAATACAGTTCCGGTGATAAGCAGAATATAATTTCGGTTTGCATTTTTGAGAAGCGACGGATTTGGATGCAGAAAATCAGCGCCATACATAAAATCTTCCAGATTGCCTATTGCATATTCTTTGGTAATCGAATTGTCATAACTGATCGTTACCTTTTTTCCGGTTTTAATTTTCGTTGACAATTCAAATGTTCCGAGACCGAGAGTTTTCAGGATTTCCTCTAAAAGTGTGATCCCGATATTAAATCCGTACTCATCTGTTTTATTAGAGTTTACGCTTAATGCCGGATTTTCAATTTCGGTTAAAACAACATTGCTTTTAAACGCGTGCTCGATATGCGCGTAATAAAGCTGTGCGTCGTCAAATGGTTTTTTTAGCCATAACTGCATTGGTTTATGGTTTCTGATAGGCCCGTCAATTATGTCGTAACCTTGTTCGCTTAAAAAAGTTGTAAGTTTCATTTTGGGGTCTTTTAAAGTTATCTTACTTGTTTGTACTCTAATTTAATGAATTTGAAAATTTAAACTGTTTTGTACAAAAATACGTATAGAATTTGAAGAAATTCTAAATATTATAAAAGCTTTAAGACTTGTAAATCAAAATGTTACTTTTGGTTGTATGCAAAAACGCTATCCCACAATTCATCAATGGTAATAAGCGCCTGATTTAGCGGAATAACTTCCCATTTTCCATTGGTTTCTATTCCGAGGCCAATATTTTTTAGTTTCTGCAAAGCATCTTTTACATCAAAATCAAGATCGGTATTTAGTTTAGTTGAAAACCAAGATTCAATTTGATCGTCGAGCTCAACGGCGGTTAAAGGTTTTTCGCTTTTGTATAAAAAAGTATAGGCTAAAATAGTTTCCTTCAGTACTTCTTCTTCAGAAGAATTTAGCAAAGAATAAAAAGCACCGCTGTTGTTTCCGAGATTCTTAAAATAAAGACTGTCCGAAAGTATTTTAGAATATTTGATTTTCTTGTTTACGAAATTGTTGTACTGACGAAACAAATACAGCGACAAAATTCCGAGTGCAATTAAACCCTGATTCAGCGAAGTTTTACTGTTTAATAAATCAATGGTTTCGCCAGATTGGTATGCGTCGTACATGCTGATCAAAGCCGGAATTACTTTTGTACTCAATAATGAAATTCCACCAAAAATTCCAGGAACCCACAAAAGCAGTTTGTCTGTAGTAGACATTCTCGGAATTGCATTTGGAAAAATCGTTTCGAGATCATTTTTAGGAACACGCTTAAAGATTTTTAAAACTACAGATCCGGGTTCAATGGGCATTTTTCCTAATTTGACTTTCTTTTCTTTTAGAAAATGAGTGTCGTTGTAATGCAGATAAATCATAACGCGATCGTAATATTCTATCTGTACTTTTTTCTTCCAAAAGAAATATTTAGTCACTTTTTCTGTCGATGTATGGTGCCCGCGAACATACATTTCATAATCTTTAAAAGCGTTAAAATCGATCGAAAGATTTAGCCCAATCAAATCTGATTCTTTAAAAGCAATATTTAAAGTTTCCTGATCAATACGAGTATAATTTCCCTGTTCTAAAACCGTCAGCAGCGTTTCTTTAAAAACCGTAAAATCACTTTTGTCAATAAATCCTTTTCGCTCTTTTATACTCAAATCCGGATCGAACAAAGCATAATGCTGTTTTAGATTTCGGTTGAGGTTAAAAGCTTCATAATGAAAATAATGTTCGATAATATCAAACAGTTTTTTAAAATCATCGACTTTTTGCTGGTCTTCGGCGAAAGCGTTAATTTGTTGTTCGAGTAAGAATTCCTTGTTGAAGGGAATATAATGTTCTCGTGTCATATTTGTAGGTTCTGAGGATTTGTGCTATTGAGGCTCAAATATACAAAGGATTTTTCTTTAAAGGTTCAAAGGTTCAGAGGTTCATAGGAACAAAGGTTTTTTATAACCTGAAACCTGAAACCTGAAACTTGAAACTTGAAACTTGAAACCTGAAACCTGAAACTTGAAACTTGAAAATTAAGCCTAAACTCTTCACAATAAAAACCATAACGCAGCTTGAGCCATTTCTATTAGCCTACCTTACAAAAAAACAAATGGCGGTAGAAGACAAGGTTCGGCAAGTTGAAGCGTTATTTGATCGCCTTGAAATTGAAATTAATGTTTTCAAATCTAATACACATTTGTTTTGCAATGCAGGTTGTGGCAAATGCTGTTCGACACCCAATATCGACGCATCGCCTTTAGAATTTTTGCCTTGGGCGTTTCATTTGTTTTTGAATGGAAAAGCCGAAGAAACTTTAGAAGAATTAACAAAAGTTTCGACTAAAAATTGCTTTTTGTACCGTCCGCTTTCGGTTTTAGAACATCATAAAGGGAATTGCAGTAATTACAAGTATCGTGGCTTAATCTGCCGTTTGTTTGGTTATGGTGCAACCACAGACAAATTCGGGAAACTGCGATTGGCGACCTGCAAAATTATAAAAGAAGAACAGCAGGAAAATTTTACAACAGCCGAAGAAGTGATTAACAACGGAATAAACGTGCCAATTTTTACCGATTATTATATGCAATTGGCTCAAATTGATCTTAGAATGGGAAGGACTTTGCTCCCAATAAATCAAGCATTAAAAATAGCGATTGAAGAAATCCTGCATTATTATGCTTACAGGCCATTTCCGGGCGGATTAGAAAATATTGCTTAAATTAATTCAGCTCTGACTTTTTTAATTTAATTACTCTCTCAAAATATTGAATCAGGTTTTTTCTTTCGACTGAAAATTGCGCGGATTCATTTTCTGTGCTTAAATATAAATCGGCGATACACTCTGCATCCATTCTGCTGTTTAGGTAATGCTGTTCGGCAAATTTTATAAGATTGTCGAAGAAAAGTTCGCGCATTCTTCCTTTTTCGAGCGTTTCTTCGTTGCCTTCTTTTATTCTTTCCATTTCAGATTCTGGCAAATCTATCGTGAGGTAAGTGTAGTCTACGGGAACCTGAGAAAGCATTTCTTTCGGGACTTTTCCAGTGCCGTAACAGTAGGCGCAGGGGGCTGGAGTCCATTTTAGGAGTTTGTTTAAGCGTCTTATGTCGTCCCAGTCAACAAATGTTTTTCCGAGACATCTGGGGCATTCTACTTCTGATTTTCTGAATAGAAATTTAAAAAAGCTCATTTTGTAATATTTTAACGATTTGTGGCATGCTAATATAATTATTTATGTAAGAAAAATTAGTTTGGTGCCAATTTTTTTTTGGAAGAAAAGATTTACGCTTGCTAAAGATTTAGCATAAAACATTGCACACAAGTATTTGCAGTGCTTTATGATGCTATTTTATGGAGTGAGACCAGCAAAATAGCCTAAAAATAAAAAAGAGATTTAAATCGTTACCGATTATAAATCTCTTTTTATGCCCCAAAAAATTAATAATACCATTCAAGATTTCTACCTACAGAAAAACCATGATTATATGTTCTTATTAATAGCAAGTATAGTACTTATTTGGGATGTGGCGCCGCGTATTTATACGTGTTTTTGTTTTATATAAATTTATGGGAAATATTTACAACGATAGCGTGGATTTACAATCCCTGCCCACAACATTGATGATTTTTAATTTATATTCAAAAGTGATTTCATTTTATTTACATGAATTGCAAATCCAAGTTATCGTTACTTATATAATCGCGCGATCTAATATTAAATATTACATTTTAGCCACTAATCTTACATTTTTTCGATCTTTTATTTTGCCTTTTTTTAAGAAATTTAGTAAACGAAGATCAAAATAATTAATATCATTAAAAAAAGAATAATCAGTATCTAAATTATCATCTAAATCATTACTGTCATTTAACAAATCATCATCAAATAAAATTTCAGGTGTTTCCAGTTGTGCTAATAATTTTTGATCATCAATTCCCCAAATTAGATATGGATTAAATTTGTGATCTAATTCGATATATTTATTTGTTTTAATGTTATAACTAAATATTTTATACTGTCTTTTTTTTAAAATTAGTTTATTCCATAAATCAGATGATCCTCCTTTAGTTTGAGTTTGATCTGAAATAATAGGAATATCTAAAGTCATAAAACAAAATTCATAAAGTAGCGTTGCATAACCTCTGTTTTCAACTTTAGATTTCGATTTATTAATACAGTAAAATTTAGTATTATGAAAACTAATTAATTGAAGACGAAGTGCTGAGAGAAAATTTTGCTGAGAATCAATTAATTTAAAATATCTAAAATCGCTATCAGAGGCTTCAAGTAAAATAAGTTGATTTATTTGATTTATTCTTTTAAAAATTAATCTACTGTAAAAATAATCATCTAGAAAAGATTGATATTCAATTTCACTTGGGGAAAAAAGATTAGGCATTGTTAAATTACTCTTATTACAATTTTAAAATAATTTTTATTGTCTATAAATTATTTCTTTTCGACTTTTATTTATATTAATTTTAAAGTTTACTGGGTTATAATTAACTACATCTGGTTGTTTTAAATCTTCACTAAAAAACATTATTTCTCTTCCTTCCTTTGATATTCCTGCGGAATGATTGAATGAGTATTTTTTAGTTGGAAGGTTTAGATACAGTTTTTCAATATTGATATTGTCATCATAGGAAACTATCCAATGTATATTGTGAATAGCTTTTATTTTATCACTCACTCCTTTGTGATGTTCATCCATATAATGGTTCATATATAATTGATCAGCTTTAAGATAATAGGGAGGGTCAAAGTAAAAAATAGTTCCTTCATTTATTGATTCCAGTTGAATTTTATCAATTAAGTCAATTGCGTCATGATTATAAATTTCAATACTTGATGCGTATTTTGCTATGAATTTTATTCTATGTTTAATTTCTTCTTTATTAAAACGGCAATCTATTTTATAATTTCCATCTTGTTTGATACCACCAATTACTCCACCTTTGATAATTCCAGATCTATTAGTCCTATTTAAAAATAATGTAGAAAAACCAAGTGTTAATAAGTCTGAAACTTCTTTTTGTGTTTGAATTTCCTTCTGATTATACCAATTTTCAATTGTAATTTCTGTTTTATCAATAAGATCACAAAGCTCTGCACAATTATTTTTTACAGAATGCCAAAAAGCATAAATAGAGCGATCTTTATCATTTATAGTGATTTTATTCACATAACCTTCCAGCAAAAGAAATAACGCTACTGATGCACCTCCAGCATATGGTTCGACATAATGCCCATGTATATTATTGTCAATACAAATTTTTGCCAGAAAAGCAGAAAGTCTGTTCTTTCCGCCAGGATATCTTAATGGTGAGTAGAACATATTAATTTAGTTTTGTTAGGTCAAGCGAAAGTAATAAATCAGCCTCATCTTTAAGCATGAATTCAATTAATTCAATTAAATTCGAACTAACTTGATCTGCTACTGTACTAATTCCACTTACTTTATAATTATGGACAACTTGATGCAAGTGATCTAAATCAAATGATATCATTGCATTTCTATCTTTTGTTATTATAATTAAGTCAATGAACTTGTGTTTCATTTTTCTAAAATCAGTAAATTTTGTATCACTATAAACTGTATTAAAATAATTGGATTTAGACATCAAAGTCTGTCCATTATATTTAGTTTCTTCGATTACAAATTTCATTACGCATTCAAATAGAACTCGCGCCATGGCTATTTTAGCATTAGGTGCTGTATTACTATCTAAATTTTTGAAATATTCGTCGATTCTATCTTTCAATCCAGATGAGAGTTGTTTTCTTTTAAGTAATGGATATTTTTTAGTACTTCCTCGACCAGAAGAGTTATTTCCTGTACTATTAGATGTAGAATTAGACGAAGCAGAGTTTGATGAAGTAGGGTAAGATTGAGAATCTGATGTTGCTGATCCAGAAGAATTTCGATCTTGTGTACTCTTATTAGATGTTACTTCAGTTTGAATATTAGAACTTACTGCCTTCGTATATATTGCTTTTCTGTCAAAGCCATATGTTTTTAGTTTTTCAAAAAAACTCGCTAAATTTTTATCTATTGTATCAGTGGTTATCTCTCCTTTAATGTCATCAAGTAAACAATTAACTACGGCTTTTATAAAAGCTTCAAATTTTAATTTATCAAATATCTCAATTACATACGCAGGTTTTCTTTTAAATCTATATCCGCAATCTTCTGATTGTTTAAATAATCTTTCAAAAATAATAGTTCTTCCGGAATTTTTTCCTCTTCCTCTTCGAAGTAATTGTTTTAAATCATCGCCACCAATTTTAACAGCGTCGTAATAAAAGCTTGCAAGTTTTATTAAATCAGCAGGTTGAGAATCTAATTCTTTCATTGAATCAACCGTACTGCCTGAATTAAAAAGTTTATAAACTTCTAATGCTTTTGCAATTCTTTCCCATCTTCTAAATAAATTCCCTGCATGTTCCTGTACAATTCTAGCATCGATATCTTGTATTTTGTTATAAATCAGTACTGGTAATTCATCTAAATTTGTTTTGGGTAAATTAAGTTTAAATTTACCGGGCATTTGTAAGGCTTTAACCGCAGAACACCTTCTATTTCCATCCTTAACTAAATATTTTCCGTTATTTTCTACTACCCATAGTGGTCGATCCGGATAAAATTCATCTGCAGAAACAATGGCTTTTGCAACTTCGTCAGCAGCTTCGCTGTAAAGTAAATACTCAATTAAATCATCTTCATTCTGACTTCCACTGTATAATTCAGCAAATCTTGGATTGTTTAGATCAAGTTCTAGATCATCTAAATTAACTTGTCTTAATTTGGATTTATTATTCATATAAAAGTTTTTGCGTTGGTTAATTTTTTTGGTTATAAATTATATGACAAATTTCAATGTTTAATGATTCAATGTTTTACGGAAATCCATAATCCACTAAAATATTTATTTCCAAACAAGTATACACTAATTAAACCCCAAACCACCAAGTACAAATACCCGTTTTACAAACCCTCCAAAAACAAAAAAAGCCCAACCAAAAAAGTTGAGCTTCTAAAAATTATCCAATTATCTAATTGACGAATTATCTCATTCAAAAATTATCTCATCGGAAGATTATCCAACAAAATCTGATATTTCCTTCCAACCGGAATCGTTTCTCCGTTCGACATAGAAAGCGATTTAAAAGTCGTTGCAGTAATTTCGCGGGTGTTTACAATGTAGGAGCGGTGTACTTGCACAAAATCGGTGCAGTCGATTTCGTCGCTTATGCTGGCGAGCGAGCCGTAAATAATGGCAGGCGATTTTAGTTTTTTACTGTACAATTTCATGTAGTTGCCCAGGCTTTCGATATAAATAATATCATGAAGCGGCATATCGGCCATTTGTCCGTTTGTGCGGTACGAAAGCACTTTTGCATTGGTATTATTTTCTTTTTTCAGGCTGTTTCCAGAAAAATAGGTTTTGGCTTTTTCGATTGCTTTGGCAAATTTTTCGGGCGAAATGGGTTTCAGCAAATAATCAATTGCATCGTTTTGGTATGCCGAAAGTGCAAAATCAGAATAAGCAGTGGTAACAATCGTAAGAGGTCGGTTGGGCTGTAATTCCATTAATTCAACACCCGAAATTACGGGCATATTAATGTCTAGAAAAATAATATCATATTGGTTGGCGTTCAGCATTTTTATGGCTTCCATACCATTAAACGCGCTCCCGGAATGCTCCAGTTCGTCAAATTTTGAGATGTGCGAAGCAAGCGCTTTGTGCGCCGGCGACTCATCGTCGATTATAAGACAGCGGTAGGTAAGTGCCATATGCTTAATTTTACAACAAAGGTGTTTTTTTCTTTTTTACAGCTCAAATCATGTTTTAAACCGTAAACTTCTAAACGTCTTTTTAAGTTTTCGATTCCAATTCCCGTACTCGAAAGCCTTGATCCTGAATCCAGATAATTGTTTTTTAAAGTAAAAGTCAAATTTCGGCATTTTACTTTTAAGTCCAATACAATAAATGGTTCTGGAGTTTCGGCAGAAAATTTAACTGCATTTTCTACTAAAGGCAAAAAGAACAAAGGCGGAATTTCGATTTCATCAAAAGCACCTTCAAAGTTTTGGGTAACCGCTAGGCGTTCATTTCTAAAACTGTAATATTCAATGTATTTTTTTACGAAAGCAATTTCTTCTTCAACCAAAACATAATCTTTTTTGGTTGCTTCAATCTGGTAGCGCAGCATGTCTGAAAGATTCAGGATTCGGTCTGGCACTTTATCCGGTTCTGCCAAAGCTTCTCCATACAAATTATTCATCGCATTCAATAAAAAATGCGGATTTAATTGCTGTTTCAAAAACGAAAGTTCTGACTTGAAATTCATGATATCCTTATCCGTATCGGTAATCTTTTTAGTGATGACAATATGAATAAAATAGAAAAACATTCCGTTGATAATCAGCGATAATATCTGCAAGGTTTTTAAATTTCCTAAACCAACATGTGGGAAGAACCAATTCATGAAAAAGTAAAAAGAAGTCCAATAAAGAGCAAAGAGCGAAAAAAATAACTTAAGCTTTTTTTTGAACAGAAAAGGTTTGATTATAAAAAGATTGAAGATGGTAATCCAGATAATACAAGGTAAATAACCAACCGCAATTTTATGAAGCAGATAAGGCCAGTCGTGACCGTCTAATCGTATTTCGTCGTACACACAAGCCAAAATTATGACAATTATGAATGTATGTACGATGAGGTTTCTCAGGAAAAAGTTCTGATAAATTTTAAGAATCTTCATAACGGCAAAAATAGTATAATAGTATAGTTTATAAACATTTATGAAGTATAAATTATACAAACGCCATTCGTATAAATGATACGCCATTTGTATAAAAAGGTTATTATAATAAGGACTTCGCCGTTACATTTGCCTCAAGTTTCCAAAACAATTTTTAATTTTTAAACCAGTTTATGAGAGCAAAAATCATTTGTGTTTTAGTTGTTTGCGCGTCTTTAAAAACAATGGCTCAGGAAAAAGAAGTGCCAATGAAAACCTTGGGCAAAGCAATTGTAGACAAATTCCCTACAACACGAACGCTGGATGTGCAGTACGAACAACTGGGACCAACAAATTACGATTCTGATCTGTTTGGAAATAATTTTGAAAAAGGCCGAATTGAAAGCCACAACCGCTTTAAAGTCGCTTTTAATTTGCCGTTTTATGCCTCAAAATCAAAACGATTTGTGTTAACAGCTTCACTTCGTTATAAATACGAGAGTTATAGTTTTGGATCTATTTACAATTACAATACAACGCAGACGTATACCAGAAACACAGAAGATATTCATTATTGGGCGGGAGCTGTAAGCGCAACATATGTGTCGTCACTTTTTAAAAAACCGGTTATTTACAACGCCACAGCAACTGTTGACGGAAACGAAGATAATTTGCAACGCTTAAAAGGATTTGTATCTGCCGTTATAGTGCTGAAACGAACCCCAAGCACAACCATTACGATTGGCGCTTTGGCTATGCTCGATCCCTCGTCGATTGTGCCGGTTACACCGCTGTTTACTTTAAATCATAAATTTAAGGATTCGAAATGGGATATGGACTTTATTTTGCCTCAGCGCCTTTTGTTTAGAAGAGAATTATTAGAAAACGGAAGAATTTCCTTGGGAACCGAATTGAATTCTGAAAGTTTTTACTTAAATTTAAATACCTCAAACTTAAATGGCGTTTATGAGCTAAATCAACTGGAATTAAAATCCGGTATTACCTACGAATATTGCTTTACGCCAAAAATAATTGCATTTGTAAAAGGTGGTGTCAATAATGTGTTAAGTACACGCATTACTGAAAAAGGAGAGCGTACCAGCCGCTATGTTTACGATCATAAAGAAGATGCACAAGGTTATTTTAGAGTAGGAATATCATATAATCTTTTTCAGCGAAAATAATTCAGGAACTTAAAAAAATAAATAACTATGGTTGTTGAGGTTTTTAAAACAAACGTTCAGAAAGAATCAGATAAAAATTATGTAATAGCTGTTATTCAAATGCAGTTTCCCGATTATAAAATTAATTTTGATCTGGAAGACTGCGATAAAATACTGCGTGTAGAAGGTGTTGAACCTCAATATGATGATATTATTGATTATGTACATTGTCTGGGATATACCTGTACTCGGCTGGAATAAATGATTTTGGAGTATAGAATATGAAGAAAGAGGCAAGAATCAAGAGATTATTTTTTTGTTTATTTCTCTTTAAAATAGGTATAAATACGCAGCTTTATATTTTAATTTATATCTAGTTTTGTACGATAATTTCTTCAAAAATTAAAATTAATAAAATGACAAGTTTCATCCTTTCGGTTTTCGTTTTTCTTTTAGAACAGTTGAGCTAGAAAACTGCTGTACTATTTTTGTTAGAACTTTTTCAATACGGAAAGAGCAGTTCTCTTTTTGGGCATTATTTTCTACATTTGTGCTCTTATGAAAAAAGCTTTCCAACTCTTCGACTTTACTCAAAAAGTTAATTATAAAAATGAAATTCTCGCCGGTTTAACGGTCGCTATGACGATGATTCCTGAATCGTTGTCGTTTGCTATTTTAGCTGGATTTCCGCCTTTGGTAGGTTTATATGCTGCTTTTATTGCAGGTTTGGTTACAGCAATTTTTGGAGGAAGACCCGGAATGATTTCTGGCGGAGCGGGAGCAACTGTTATTGTTTTAATCGCCCTGATGAAGTCGCACGGAATCGAATATGTTTTTGCTGCCGTCGCACTCGGAGGTGTTGTGCAAATCTGTATCGGACTTTTTAAACTCGGAAAATTTATTCGGCTAGTGCCACAGCCCGTTATGTTTGGTTTTGTAAATGGTCTTGCCGTTGTCATTTTTATGTCGCAATTAGAGCAGTTTAAAACTATTGTAAACGGTCAAGTTTCTTGGCTTCAGGGAACTCCTTTATATATTATGCTGGGTTTGGTTGCGCTGACAGTGGCGATTGTTTTAATTTTTCCGAAGATTACAAAAACGGTTCCGGCTTCTTTAGTGGCTATAATGGTAGTTTTTGCGCTTGTTATTATCTTTAATATCGAAACCAAAACAGTCGAAGATAT
Source organism: Flavobacterium sp. KJJ (assembly GCF_000708595.2). GTDB lineage: Bacteria > Bacteroidota > Bacteroidia > Flavobacteriales > Flavobacteriaceae > Flavobacterium. The sequence goes on from NZ_JARP01000007.1 coordinate 197,541, forward strand.
TGCTTCCGTTCAAGGCGGATTTCCTCCGTTTCATATTCCGAATATTCCAATTTCTTTTGATACTTTTAAAATTATATTTCCGTATTCGGTAATTGTCGCAGCTGTAGGTTTGACAGAAGGTTTACTGACGCTGAATTTAGTTGATGAAATAACCGGAACCAGAGGAAACAGCAACAGAGAATGTATTGCGCAGGGAAGCTCGAATATTTTAAATGGTTTTTTCTACGGAATGGGTGGCTGTCCTATGATTGCACAAACTTTAGTAAATCTTGGAGCTGGTTCGCGCGCACGTCTTTCGGGAATAATTGCATCTTTGACTATTTTACTAATTATACTTTTTGGCGCGCCTGTAATTGGAAAACTGCCAATGGCAGCTTTAGTGGGTGTGATGATGATGGTTGCTATAACTACTTTTGAATGGGCAAGTTTCAGGATTATCAATAAAATGCCAAAACACGATATTTTTGTTGGAATTTTAGTCGCACTGATTACGATTGTTCTGCATAATCTGGCTTTAGCGGTTTTGATTGGGGTAATAATATCGGCTCTGGTTTTTGCCTGGGAAAGTGCTAAAAGAATCCGAGCGAGAAACTTTATTGATGAAGCAGGAGTGAAGCATTATGAGATTTACGGACCTTTATTTTTTGGTTCAGTTGCTAATTTCATGGAAAAGTTTGATGTTCAAAACGATCCAAATCATATTATAATAGATTTTAAAGAAAGTAAAGTTTCTGATATGTCTGCGATTGAAGCTTTGAATAATCTGACCAACAAATACAAGAAGGAAAATAAAATAGTAGCATTACAGCATTTAAGCGAAGACTGCAGACAGTTGCTTAAAAATGCTGAAGCCGTTATTAATGTGAATTTGATCGAAGATCCTACTTACAAGGTTGTTTCTTAAATAATGAGTTAATTATCAAATTGACACATTCTCTAATTAGTTTGATTTTCGTAACTTTGCTAAATGAAACTCACAGAAACCCTCGAAGATTTTTACACGATAAAAGTAAACGGAATGCCCGAGAATCTTAAAAAAGAAATCGGACATTTTAATGTTTTTAAATTGGATGATTTTGTTGGAAGTATCTGCAAGCCATTTCCTTATACTCGAAAGGACTTTTATAAAATAAGTTTGATCATTGGTAAAAATAAAGTACACTACGCAGATAAAGTCGTTGCTTTTGAGGATCAGGCATTGTTTTTTGCAAATCCGCAAATTCCGTACAATTGGGAACAGTTAGATGAGAATCAAACTGGATTTTTCTGCATTTTTACCGATGCTTTTTTTAGTCAGTTTGGAAATTTAAAAGAATATCCTTTGTTTCAGCCCGGCGGAAATCCGATTGTTCCTATTTCAGCGGAACTAGCCGAATCTTTAAAAACAGTTTATTTAAAAATGTTTGATGAAATCAATTCAGATTACGCTTTTAAATATGATGTACTTCGAAATCTTGTTTTCGAAATTATTCATCTTGCCCTAAAAACACAAACTGTAACTACTTCATTATACAGTAAATCGAATGCTACAATTCGAATTTCGTCTTTATTTTTAGAATTATTAGAACGTCAGTTTCCAATTGAGTCGATTTCGCAGCAAATTAATTTTCGCTCGCCTTCAGAATTTGCAAACCAGTTAAATGTACATGTAAATCATTTGAATAAAGCATTAAAAGAAACTACAGGAAAAACAACTTCACAGATTATTTCGGAGAGAATTGTGCAGGAAGCGATGATTCTTCTAAAACAGACCAATTGGAATATTAATGAAATTGCATGGTGTTTAGGCTTTGAAGAATTGTCTCATTTTATCAATTTCTTTAAGAAAAACGCTCATGTTTCGCCTAAAAACTACCGTGTGGCCGAAATTGTTTGATTTTTGCAGCTTCTTGCTTGATTGCTTTAATTTTTAAGAAGCACTTCGCCTCTACCTTTGTCCTGTAATTAAACATAAAAATTTAAAATCATGGGAAATAACAAAGTTTGGTTTATCACAGGTGCTTCAAAAGGACTTGGGTTAGAATTAGCAAAAAAATTATTAGCAGAAGGTTATAAAGTCGCAGCTACATCTAGAAGTGAAGAAGCTTTAATAAAAGTATTAGGAAGTGCATCTGAAAATTTTCTTCCTTTAGAAATGGATTTGGTTGATGAAAAAAGCGTCAAAAATGCCATCGAAATAACGGTAAGCCATTTTAAGACAATCGATGTTTTAGTGAACAATGCAGGTTACGGTTTATTAGGTGCGTTAGAAGAGTTAACGGATGCCGAAGCCAGAAAAAACTACGAAGTAAATGTTTTCGGATTATTGAATGTGATCAGAAATACAATGCCGTATATGCGCGCCAACAAATCAGGACATATTTTTAATATTTCTTCTGTTGGAGGTTATTATGGAGAATTTCCAGGCTGGGGAATTTACTGTTCGACAAAATTTGCAGTTGCGGGCTTAACAGAATCGTTAGCCGCAGAAGTAAAAGAATTTGGAGTTCATGCTACGATCGTTTACCCAGGTTATTTCAGAACCGATTTCTTAAAAGACAGTTCGTTACTATTGCCTCAAAATCCGATTGCAGCGTATAAAGAAGTAAGACAATCTGAAAGTGCGCATAAAGACAGCATTAACGAAAATCAGCCAGGTGATCCTGAAAAATTAGCGAATGCTTTAATCAAAATGAGCCACGAAGAAAATCCACCACTGCATTTATTCTTAGGAGAAGATGCCTATAATATGGCAAATCAGAAAATTGCAAGTGTTCAAGGGCAATTAGAAGAATGGAAATCGGTTTCTGTTTCGACTGGGTTTTAATAAGTCAATTAGAAAATTTGATAATTAGATAATTAGATAATGAAATGCCTATCTGAACTTTAAAATTCGGATAAGGCATTTCATTTTTATAATAATTTTGACCGCATCAGTAGATTGACAATAAATTGAAACAATCTTATTAACATATTTTTTGTTTATTTTTTATATACTGATTTCCCTTCTTTGATGGTTTCTAGAACCTGAATATTTATGATTTTTTGTGGATCAATTTTCACAGGGTTTTTATCTAAAATAACAAAATCAGCTAGTTTTCCTTCCTTAATCGAACCTTTTGCGGCCTCTTCAAAATATTGATATGCTGCCCAAATAGTTATTGATCGCAAAGCATTATAGGGGCTAATTCGTTCTTTTGGACCAATGATATCGCCTGATCTGCTTATTCGGTTTACTGTCGAATATAATATCATAATGCTGTTCGGTAAAGCTACCGGAGCATCGTGATGTTCGGTAAAAATCATTCCCTTTTTTAAGGCTGTTTCAGCTGGCGAAATTCGGTACGCTCTTTCTTTTCCTAAAGTTTCATCTCGATGCCAATCACCCCAATAGTATGTATGCATTCCAAAAAAAGAAGGCATAATTTTTAATACTTTCATAGAATCAAGTTGATCAAAACGTGCAGTTTGGGCATGTATTGCGACTGATCTTCTCTCTTTTGCTCCATATAAATTAGTGGCATTTCGGATTGCTTTTATATATTCATCAATCGCTGCGTCTCCATTGCAGTGTGCCAGAATCTGCCAGTTGTTAGCATAGGCAGAATCGACCAAAGCAATAGCATCACTTTCTTTAGGAAAAGCAGGATAACCAAGATAGGTATTAGGTTTTCCTGGCGGAGGTTTAACATACGGTTTAGTAAGCCAGGCCGTTTTGCCTTGTGGAGAACCGTCAAGCGAAATTTTTACGCCCGCAATTCTAAAATGATTTTTGTATTCTTTTTGTACACCATTTTCTTTCATGTAAGCCATTTGAGTCTGAATGTCAGGATACGCAGCAACGTCAATAATAAGTTTAGATTCATTTGCTAGTTTTTTCCAAGTATTGCACGCATCACTGCTGGCACGACCTTCTTGCGCAGTTGTAAATCCAAATTTGGTATAGGCAGCAATTCCTGCTTCTGCAATTTTTACATTGGCTATAGTATCAAGCGTTCCCATTATTTTGAAAAGCGGTATAAACATTGCCATTTCTTCCAGAACGCCATTTGGTATTTGAGAACCTTCTTTTCTTCGAATAATGCCCCCAGCAGGATCTTTCGTTGCAGAACTGTAACCTGCTAATTCTAAGGCTTTATGATTCATTACAGCCAAATGACCAGATTGATGAATAATTAAAACAGGAACTGTTGCAGATACTTTATCTAAATCGTCTGCTGTAGGAGGGAGTTTCTCTTTTAGTTGTGCATCATCATAGCCAAAACCAATAATCCACCCATATTTGCCAACTGCCTTTGGGTTTTTAGCCTTCCACTCATTTAACAATGAAATTAAGGTTGGAATGTCATTTCCTTTACCGTCTGGAGCAGGAAGTAAATTAGCTGCTACCGCTTGAAAACCAGCATTCCAAACATGACCATGTGCATCTATAAAACCTGGAAGTAATGTCTTTCCTTTTAAATCTGTCATTATGGTTTTACTTCCATGGAATTTTTCTGCTTCTGCTTTTTTTCCGACAAAAATAATTTTACCATTTTGAATTGCAACAGCTTCAGCGTATATTGGTTTTTCGCCTTCCATAGTTAGGATATCTCCTCCAAAATAAATATTATCCGCAGCATTGGATATTTCTTTTTTACAGCTTACAAGAGTAAGTAGAAACAAAAGGCTAAGTATCTTTTTCATATATAGATTTTTAATAGATGACGAGTGCGGTTTGTTTTTAAAATGTAATAAAATTAGAAAAATATCTCTTATGTGCTTTATTTTTAGAGTATTATATTTTTTTTTAAACAAAAAAAAACGGCAAGTAGAATTTTCTATTTGCCGTTTTTGTTTTGAAAATTATGTTTAAAGTAAACTTATAATTAATTATCACATATGCTAATTAGCCAATGCCGCTTTTACATCGCTCAATTTTCCATCAATTTCCTCAATCTGTAATCCTAAAATATGAGCAATTAGAGGATAAACTGATACGTTTTGAAAAGTTTTAATTTTTTTATCTACTTTAAAAGCTGGACCTTTTGCGTAAAAAATAGCGTGCATATCTTTTTCTTTGTTGTCATAGCCGTGCGTACCGCCTTTTATATTTTGATTGATTTTGGAAACTAAACTATATCCTTTTTTAGCTTCTATAACAAAATCATGTACACGTGGATTAGTACCATAATGCAGTCTTTTCGGAACTTCATTAGATTTCCAAAATTTAATGTGTGGCACTTTCTTTAACGCAATTGCAATAGAATCTTGACAACCAGCTTTTGCCTGAAGACTCATAATCGGATTGATTACTGCTTTATATCCAAGCCATTCTGGTTTTAAGTAATCTAAAACTGCTACTTTTTTATCATTGCTGATATCGGCCATTCCGTGATCTGAAACAATAATTAAATTGATTTGTTTTCCGATGGCTAATTGATCTAATTTTCGAGATAATTCTCCCATAATCGAATCCATTTTAATGACCATTTTTTTGTTTTCCGGAGAAAGCGGGCCAAAACTATGACCGGTATGATCAGGTTCATCAAAATACAAAGTGATTAAATGAGGACGTTCTTTTTCAGGAAGCTGCAGCCATTTCATAACGGTATCGATTCTTGTTTCGAACGGAATTTTATCATCATACTTTTTATAATAAAAAGGCCTTTTTTGATCTGTATCTGATCCCGGCCAGAAAAAAGAAGCTGTTTTTACACCTTGTTGCTCCGCAACATTCCATATCGGATTGCCACCAAAAAAACGAGAATCATTTTTCGCATTTGTTGATAATGAAAACGATTCATTTAAGGCCGGATCGAAAAAAACATTATTTATAATTCCGTGATGATCAGGGTAAAGTCCCGTTACAATAGAATAATGATTTGGAAAAGTTTTACTCGGATAAGAAGGGCGCATTGATTTGGCATGAACACCTTCTTTTGCTATTTTATGCAGATTTTGAAGTTTAAAATGTTTCGCATAATCCCAGCGAAAGCCATCCATAGAAACCAAAACGACATAAGAGTTCTTGTCAGACTGAGCATGTAAAAGAGTTGTAAGAAGGAAGAATGTAAAAGATAAAAGGTGAGCAGTATATTTTCTCATTTTGCAATTTTAATAGAATTGCAAAGGTACTGATAAAGGCTTTTTTAATGAAAAAGAGAATGTTAAACTAAAGAGAAGTTTACTCGAATATTAGGGTGTAAGAAAAAATATCATCGCGACTTCAGGAATTTATTTTTATTTATAATGAAATACAATTCGTGAATTTGTGGCGAAAACAAATAAAAAAAACGCCAAATAGAATTCTCTATTTGGCGTTTTAAATTTTAAGAAGTTAGAACGATTACATCATTCCTGGCATACCGCCACCCATTGGCATTCCGCCAGCGCTTTCTTCTTTAATATCAATTAGTGCACACTCAGTAGTTAAGATCATTCCAGCAACTGAAGCTGCGTTTTCTAGAGCAACACGGGTTACTTTTTTAGGATCAATAATACCTGCTTTAAGCATGTCTACATATTCGTCAGTTTTTGCATTGTATCCAAAATCACCAGAGCCTTCACCAACTTTTGCTACAACTACAGAACCTTCAAGACCTGCATTTTCAACAATTGTTCTTAACGGAGACTCAACAGCGCGAGATACAATCTGAATTCCAGTTGCTTCGTCAGCGTTATCAGCTTTAAGATCTGCTAAAGCAGCTTTAGCTCTTAATAAAGCTACACCGCCACCAGCAACAATTCCTTCTTCAACTGCTGCACGAGTTGCGTGTAAAGCATCGTCAACTCTGTCTTTTTTCTCTTTCATTTCAACTTCAGAAGCTGCACCAACATAAAGAACAGCAACTCCGCCAGCTAATTTAGCCAAACGCTCTTGCAATTTTTCTTTATCATAATCAGATGTAGTAGTTTCCATCTGACCTTTAATTTGGTTTACTCTGTTTTTGATGATATCAGCTTCACCAGCTCCACTTACAATTGTAGTGTTGTCTTTATCGATAGAAACTCTTTTTGCAGTTCCTAACATTTCGATAGTTGTATTTTCAAGAGTATATCCTCTTTCTTCAGAAATTACAGTTCCACCAGTTAAGATTGCGATATCTTCTAACATTGCTTTTCTTCTGTCTCCAAAACCTGGCGCTTTTACAGCAGCGATTTTAAGAGCTCCACGAAGTTTGTTTACTACTAATGTAGATAAAGCTTCTCCGTCAACATCTTCAGCAATAATTAATAATGGTTTTCCTGATTGAGCAACTGGCTCTAAAACAGGTAGTAATTCTTTTAAAGAAGATACTTTTTTATCGTATAATAAGATGTATGGAGAGTCTAATTCAACTTCCATTTTCTCTGGGTTTGTTACGAAGTAAGGAGAAAGATATCCTCTGTCAAACTGCATGCCTTCAACAACATCCACGAAAGTGTCAGTTCCTTTAGCTTCTTCAACAGTAATAACACCTTCTTTTCCAACTTTAGCAAAAGCAGTAGCGATCAATTCACCAATTACTTCGTCATTATTTGCAGAGATAGAAGCAATTTGTTTGATTTTATCAGAATCACTTCCAACCACTTTAGCTTGTTTTGCAAGGTCAGCAACGATAGCTTCAACCGCTTTATCGATACCACGTTTCAAATCCATTGGATTTGCTCCTGCAGCAACGTTTTTTAAACCTTCTTTTACGATTGCCTGAGCTAAAACTGTAGCAGTTGTAGTTCCGTCTCCCGCTAAATCATTGGTTTTAGAAGCAACTTCTTTAACCATTTGCGCGCCCATGTTTTCTAATGGGTCTTTTAATTCGATTTCTTTTGCAACAGAAACACCATCTTTAGTAACCGTTGGTCCACCAAATGATTTTCCGATAATTACGTTACGACCTTTTGGTCCAAGAGTTACTTTTACAGCATTTGCTAATGCATCAACACCACGTTTTAATCCGTCACGTGCTTCAATATCAAATTTTATATCTTTTGCCATTTTTTTAATTTTTGTTTAAAGTTTAATTTGTTTCAAGTTATTTTAGTCTTAGTTCTTATTACTAAAATCTTAATACATATTTTCTAGATTATCGCTAAGATATCATCTTCACGCATGATCAAATAATCAGTTCCTTCCAGTTTTAATTCTGTACCGGCATATTTACCATAAAGAACAGTATCACCAACTTTTACGGTCATAGTATGATCTTTAGATCCGTTTCCTACTGCTACTACAGTTCCTTTTTGTGGTTTTTCTTTGGCAGTATCTGGAATAAAAATCCCTGAGGCAGTTTTGGTTTCAGCTGCAACAGGCTCAATAAGTACGCGATCTGAAAGCGGTTTAATGTTTAAAGCCATGATTTTATAATGTTATAAGTTATACGTTTTTTATGTTCTATTGGATTTCAGAAATTGTGCCATGCTTGTAAAACTGACATTATTTCTTAAAAAAAATGCCAGCTTTGACAGGCTGGCATTTTATATTTATATCAAAATTATTATTTTGCTGCAGGAGTTGCCGGAGCAGGAGTTTGTTGAACTGGAGCAACTGGTGCGTTGTTCGCAGGAGCTTCAGTTTTTTCAATAATTTTAGAATCAGTATCGCTTAATGATCCTGAAAAGCTTAAGCTTGAAAGCAAAATTAAAGCAATCAAAATAGTAGCTAATGTCCAAGTACTTTTATCCAAAAAGTCAGTTGTTTTTTGCACTCCGCCTAACATTTGAGTTCCGCTGATAGTAGACGATAATCCGCCTCCTTTAGGGTTTTGAACCATGATTACTACGATCAATAGAAAACAAACTATTGTGATTAAAACTAAAAAAATTGAAAATGTGCTCATTGCTTAATTGTTATTGTTATTTTGTTGTAAAATCTTTATATCCGAAATACGGTCTGCAAAGAAACTAATTTTTTCTGGATATTTCAAAATTAATATTTCATATGCTTGTATCGCTTTTGTATATTTTTTTTGTTCCAAATATACTCTGGCCAAAGTCTCTGTCATTAAGTAAGAATTATCTTCTTTATTGATATCGAATTGTACTGCAGGCGTTATTGCAGTTTGTTTTATTGGAGAGATTTTTGGGTTTGTTTCAATAAATTTATCGATTATCTCGGCTTTCTTCTTTTTCTCTTCATCTACTATTTCAATTTCAACTTTTGCCTCAACTTTTGTTTCGGTTACTTTTTGAACTGTTTTTTCTGATTCTATTTCTTTTTGAGCTTCTTTACTGCGGTCAATAGGTTCAGTTCTTGATAATTGAAGCCATTCCTGAAAAGAATGTTTTTCATTAGCAGAAAAATCTAGAGGCTTTCCTATTTCTAAATTTTCTTCTGCTTTTTTTATTGTTTCTTGAACTTCAGTTGCTTGTGGTTCTTCAATATCTTTTACCTCTTCAATTGGATTTGTTTCTTCAGCTGTTTTTGCTTCTTCAAAAACTACTGTTGAAGCTTCTTTTATAGAGGTAAAAATCGATTCTTTAATTGGATCAACTCTTATGTACGGACTGTCTTCATCAACAATTTCTTCAAAGAAAGTTGGAGTTGGTTCTTTAATAATAGGAGCTTCAATAACTGGAGCTGTCTCAGCAATTGGAGTTTCTTCTTCAATTGGCTTTTCCTCTATAATTGAACTCTCTATTATAATAGGAGTAGCTTCCTTAATAGAAGTCAGGATTGACTGCTCAATCGCTGGATCAATCGGTTTTTCTTCAATTTTTGCGGGTGGCTCAAAAGTTACTGTTGTCGCTTCCTTAATAGAATCTAAAATGGATTGCTCGATCGGATCAATTCGAACTTCAGTCACTTTTTTGATTTCTTCAGGCGATATAATTTGGCTGTCAAAAACTTTTATTTCTAAAAGGTCCCTCAGTTTACGATCATAATATTCGCCTTGAATAGTGGTAAAAGTTTCAGAAGTAATAAAATCAAATAAAATTGAACGGTCTGTTGTATATGCTGCCGCAACTTTTAAAGCATAATTATACTTAAAGCTATTTTGATTGTAAAGTCCTTTTAATCGCAATGCGCGTGCACTTTGAAAATATGGAAATTCATTCAGAACACTTCCTAACGCTTCTGCCTGCTTTTCTGTAATTGCATCAGGTTTATTTATTAGGTATGTATAATCAGTTACATTCATTATTTATTGTTTAATCGCGGTTTTGTTATTCGTTTAATCGGAAATTTGTTTAAGTGTTACCTATTGATTAAACGATTGAAAATTTAACCCAAATTACCATTTTGCCAATGATTCATTAAAAATATCCTGTGTAATTCTTTCAAAGATAGTTTGAATAGCGGTATTCAAAACGGCTCCCGTTGGAAGATCTGTTCCTTCAAAATCATTGTAAAATTCAAATGTTTTGTCGAAATCGTCTGCTTCTTTCTTTTTATTAGTAAATGTCACATGTACTCGAATTGTCAAACGGTTTTGTGCAGCCTGTTGATTAGCAGTTGCTGTCATCGGACTAATTCTATAATCTACGATTTCTCCTTCGTAAACCAAATCACCAGCTTCGCTCACTAAGTTTAAATTGGTTTGATTCTGGATTAAATCCTGGAGAGCTAATGTGAATTGCCTGTCTATTCCTGGTTCAATCAAATCAGCATTATTCTGAAAAAAGTTAACCTGAAAAGTTTTTCCAGTAATTTGCCCTGTTCCTGTAAAATTGTAAACGGAACAACCACTGAAAGTTGTAGCGATTAACAGAATTAAAATATATTTTAAGTGTTTCATTTTTATTTTAAGAATTGCTTCGCCAGTTCGCTGGCGCTTGGTCAAAGATATTCATTTTCGTTTAAAACATTTTGCAGCTAAGCTTCTTTATAGCAAAACTACAAATCAAATTGTTTTATTTTTCGGTACAAAGTTCGCTCAGAAATTCCTAACTCATCTGCAGCAGCTTTACGTTTTCCTTTGTTTTTTTCTAATGATTTTTTGATCATTTCGATTTCCTTTTGTTCTAAACGTAAAATCTCTTCTTCTTCAATCGTTTCAGCAAAAAGATAATTGTCGTCCTGTATCTGATAATTTTCTTCTCTGGCAGCTGTTGTCATAACAGCAGTTCTTGGTTCTTCTTCAAAATCAATTTCACTATCATTTTCTTGGGAGCCGTATATTTTTTGAATTAAATTCGGATTGATATCTTGGACTTTAGAAGTGCCGTTTTTCATTAATTCTAAAGTAAGTTTCTTTAAATCATTCAAATCGCTTTTCATATCAAAAAGCACTTTGTATAAAATATCTCTTTCAGTACTAAAATCGTCTTTTTTCTTATCACTGATTACAGATGGCAAATTGCTTCCTTCAACAGGCAAGTAAGATCGTAAAGTTGCTAATGTAATGTCGCGATTGGTTTCTAAAACTGAAATTTGTTCTGCTACATTTCGAAGCTGACGAATGTTTCCGTTCCATCTAAATTTTTGCAAAAGCTGTACTGCATCGTCGTCCAACTTTAATGGAGGCATTTTGTATTTATGAGCAAAGTCAGCCACAAATTTTCTGAATAATAAATGAATGTCTTCATTTCTTTCGCGCAAAGGCGGCAAAGTAATTTCGACAGTGCTTAAACGATAGTATAAATCCTCACGGAATTTCCCTTTTTCAATAGCATTAAATAAGTTTACGTTTGTAGCAGCTACAATTCTAACATTTGTTTTTTGAACCTGAGAAGAGCCCACTTTTATGAATTCACCATTTTCCAAAACACGAAGCAGTCTTACCTGCGTTGTTAATGGTAATTCACCTACTTCATCCAGAAATATAGTTCCACCATCGGCTACTTCAAAATAACCTTCACGTGTACTTGTTGCACCTGTAAAAGCTCCTTTTTCGTGTCCGAAAAGTTCACTGTCTATAGTTCCTTCTGGAATGGCTCCACAGTTTACTGCAATGTATTTTCCGTGCTTTCTATGTGAAAGTGAATGAATTATTCTTGGAATATTTTCTTTACCAACACCACTTTCCCCGGTCACCATTACTGAAATATCAGTAGGAGCAACCTGAATGGCTTTTTCAATGGCGCGATTTAATTTCGGATCATTACCAATAATCTCAAATCGTTGTTTTATTGCTTGAACTGTTTCCATGTATTTTGTTTCAAGTTTTTATTTGTTTCAGGTTTCAAGTTTCTCATTGAAACTGAAATTTAACTTTTAACCTTGTGCTTATATTTTGTTTCAGGTTTCAAGCTTCAAGTTACGCAAAGAACCTGAAACTTGAAACCTGAAACCAACTTTTTAATTCATCTCAGAGTATCCAACCGCTTCACCTTTAAGAGTTCCGCTGGTGCAGCTTGTGATTTTTACGTTTACAAAATCTCCAATTTTATAATTCTCCTTAGGGAAAACAACTGTAATGCTTTGAGAATTTCTTCCTGAAAATTCTTCGGTTGATTTTTTAGAAACTTTTTCTACCAAAACTTCCACAACCTGACCAACAAATTCCTCACTTCTAAACCAGGCATGTTTTTGCTGTAAATCGACAATTTCCTGTAATCTTCTGGCTTTTGTTTCTTCTTCAACATCATCTTTCATTTTTCTTCCTGCCAAAGTTCCTGGGCGTTCAGAATACGAATACATATAACCGAAATTATATTTTACATATTCCATTAAACTCATGGTGTCTTGATGATCTTGTTCGGTTTCTGTTGGGAAACCTGCAATCATATCTTGAGAAATTGAAGCATTTGGGACAATAGCTCTAATTTTGTCAATCAAAGCCATATATTCTTCACGAGTGTGCAGACGATTCATTTCTTTTAAAATTCTATTGCTTCCAGATTGAACAGGCAAGTGAATATGCTTGCAGATATTTGGATATTTCGCAATAACATGCAAAATGCTTTCGTGCATATCCTGCGGATTAGAAGTCGAAAATCGAATACGCATTTTAGGAAAACCAACAGCAACCATTTCAAGCAATTGATCAAAATCGACTGCAGTTGCTTTTTGCATTTCGGAGGCATTTACAAAATCTTTTTTCAAACCGCCGCCGTACCAAAGGTAACTATCAACGTTTTGTCCTAAAAGTGTAATTTCCTTAAAACCTTTATTCCACAAATCCTGAATTTCAGCCATAATACTTTGAGGTTCACGGCTGCGCTCTCGTCCGCGCGTAAAAGGTACAACGCAAAAAGTACACATATTATCGCATCCGCGAGTGATCGAAACCAAAGCTGTAATTCCGTTGCTCATTAAACGAACTGGCGAAATATCTCCGTAAGTTTCATCTTTTGATAAAATTACATTAATAGCGTCTCGGCCTTCTTCAACCTCTGCTAATAAATTTGGAAGATCTTTATAGGCATCAGGGCCAACAACAAGATCAACTATTTTTTCTTCTTCTAAGAATTGACTTTTTAAACGCTCGGCCATACAGCCCAAAACGCCCACTTTCATTTTAGGATTAATACGTTTTACTGCATTATATTTTTCTAAACGTTTACGAATAGTTTGCTCGGCTTTATCTCGAATAGAACAGGTATTTACCAAAACCAAATCAGCTTCTTCTAAAATCGAAGTTGTATTGTAACCTCCGTCAGACAAAATGGAAGCTACGACTTCACTGTCCGAAAAATTCATCGCACAGCCGTAACTTTCTATAAAGAGTTTTTTAGTATTCTCAGGTTTATTTTCTAAAACAAGACTTTCACCTTGTTTACTTTCTTCAATAATCTTTTCCATTGTAAAATTTCAAAGTGCAAAGATAACGCAAATGCGGTCAATCTGACAAGATGGCAGAGAAAGAATTAACAATGTTTTCATAAATGTTGATAGCATAGGACTATAAATTTGATAAATCAGAATATTAAGATTTAACTTTTAATAATAACAACACTCAAAATGATTTTAATATTTTATAATAAAGTAGGTTATATAAAAACCAATAAAAGTTTTTTCTCGTAATTGATGATCAATTAAGTATGAAATTATTTTGCTCTTAATCATTATTATAGGCTTTTTTTGTAATTGAAGTATTTATGGATAATACTGTAAGTATAATTTTAGGTTTATTTTAAGATATTAATAAGGTAAATGTGCTATTAAACCATTAAAAATTATACCTATATATATAATACATCAGATAATAGATAAATCTGCAATTTTTGGAAACATAATACTAAAATACTTCAAAAATGAGATAGCAAGGTTGATATTTAAAAAAAATAGATACTTTTGTTGCAGAAAAATAGAGCAATGGCAAAGAATTTAGTAATAGTGGAATCACCTGCAAAGGCGAAAACGATAGAGAAATTTCTAGGAAGCGATTTTCAGGTGGAGTCAAGTTATGGTCACATAGCCGACTTACCATCAAAGGAAATAGGAGTAGATGTAGAGAATGGTTTTAAACCTAAATATGAAGTTTCTCCAGACAAAAAAGCCTTAGTAAGCAAACTAAAAACACTATCTAAGAATGCCGAAATGGTTTGGTTAGCAAGCGATGAGGACCGCGAGGGAGAAGCTATTTCATGGCACTTGGCGGAAGAACTAAAACTAGATATTAAAAAAACCAAAAGAATTGTTTTTCACGAAATTACCAAATCTGCGATTCTTAAAGCAATCGACAATCCAAGAGAAATTGATTATAATCTGGTAAACGCACAACAAGCGCGTCGTGTTTTAGATCGTTTAGTAGGTTACGAATTATCTCCTGTTTTATGGAGAAAAATTAAAGGTGGTTTGTCTGCAGGCCGTGTACAATCTGTTTCTGTTCGTTTAATTGTTGAAAGAGAACGTGAAATTCAGAACTTTAGCGCAGTTGCAAGTTATTCAATCGTAGCAGAATTTGTAAATGAAGCAGGGAAAGTTTTCAAAGCAAAATTGCCAAAAAACTTCAATACTAAAAAAGAAGCCGAAGATTTCTTAAAGAAAAACATCGGATCACAATATAAAGTAGCCGATTTAGAGACTAAACCTACCAAAAAATCACCAACAGCACCTTTTACAACTTCTACGCTGCAACAGGAAGCAGCGAGAAAATTATATTTGCCAGTTGGAATCACAATGCAGTTAGCACAGCGTTTATATGAAGCTGGACTTATTACCTATATGAGAACGGATAGTGTGAATCTTTCTAAAGATGCTATGGATGCTGCAGAAGCTGAAATTATAAAATCATACGGGAAAGAATTTTCGAAGCCAAGAACTTTTGCTAACAAAAGCAAAGGAGCACAAGAGGCACACGAGGCAATTCGTCCTACTGATATGTCACGTCATTCAGTAAATATTGACCGCGATCAGGCTCGTTTATACGATTTGATCTGGAAAAGAACTTTGGCATCTCAAATGAGTGATGCACAATTAGAAAGAACGAATGTAAAAATTGAAGCGAACAATCATAGCGAAATTTTTACAGCTTCTGGAGAAGTTTTGCTTTTTGAGGGTTTCTTAAAAGTATATTTAGAAGGTCACGATGATGATGAGGAAGAACAAGAAGGAATGTTGCCAGCACTAAAAGTGAATGAAAAATTAGCTAATAATTATATCACGGCAACGGAAAGATATTCTAGACCGCCGGCTCGTTATACAGAAGCTTCTTTAGTAAAGAAATTGGAAGAATTAGGAATTGGCCGTCCGTCTACGTATGCGCCAACTATTTCGACTATCATCAACAGAAATTATGTTGAAAAAGGAACTTTAGAAGGACAGGAACGTAATTATACGCAGCTTACATTGCAAGACAGCAAAGTAGGGGAGAAACTGCTTAAGGAAAATACAGGTTCAGATAAAGGAAAATTAGTTCCAACAGATATCGGAACTATCGTTACAGATTTCCTAGTTAAAAACTTCGGTAATATATTAGATTATAATTTTACTGCGAAAGTAGAACAGGATTTTGATGAAATTGCCGAAGGAAATATTGACTGGGCAGTTATGATGCAGGAGTTCTACAATAAATTTCATCCAAATGTAAAAGAGGTTGAAGCTAATGCAGAACGTGAGAGCGGTGAAAGAATTCTAGGAAAAGATGCTGACGGGCGACAAGTTTCTGTTCGTTTAGGAAAATTTGGACCAATGGCTCAAATTGGAGAAGCAGATGACGAAGATAAAAAATTTGCCAGCTTAATGTCTGATCAGAATATCGGAAATATTACTCTAGAGGATGCATTGAATCTATTTTTGCTTCCAAAAAGCTTAGGTGATTATAAAGGAGAAGAAGTAGAAGTAAGCAATGGTCGTTACGGTCCTTATGTTCGTCACGGAAGTGTTTTTATTTCATTGCCTCGAGGAGAAGATCCTTTAGGAGTTTCTAAAGAAAGAGCTCAGGAATTAATTGACGAAAAAGCACTTGCTGATGCGCCAATTGCTGTTTATAAAGGAGAATCTGTTCAAAAAGGAGTTGGACGTTTTGGTCCTTTCATTAAATGGAATGGTCTTTTTGTGAATGTTAGCAAAAAATACAATTTTGATGATTTATCACAGTCTGATGTTGAAGAATTAATTGAGGATAAATTACAAAAAAATATAGATAAAGTTCTTCATAATTGGGAAGACGAAGGAATTTTGGTTGAAAAAGCTCGTTGGGGCCGTTCTGTTATTACAAAAGGAAAAATCAAAATTGAATTAAGCAAAGATGTTGATGCAACAAAATTGACATTAGCTGAAGTTCAGGAAATGATTGCAAAAAAGACGCCGGCTAAAAAAACACCAGCAAAAAAAGCAACAACAACTAAGAAAGCTGCAGTTAAAAAACCAGCTGCTAAAAAGAAATAAAAAATGGAATTTGATTTTCTAGAACCAGTTAACGACGGAATTGTAAAATTCATTAGTTCGTTGTCTTCACAAGAATTGGGCAGTAAAGTAGTTTTGCATACCCAAGATCAATTTCCGGATATAAGCAAAGTAAATATTGCTATTATTGGTGTTTTAGAAGATCGACGAAACATTAATATGGTGAATGAAGTTAATCTTACTGCAGTTCGTAAAAAGCTTTATGGCATGTTTCCAGGTAATTGGGACGCTTCAATTGCAGATTTAGGAGATATATTGGCGGGAGATTCTGTAGACGATACTTATTTTGCACTTAAGAAGGTTGCATCTTCTTTGATTAAGAACAAAGTAATTCCTATAGTCCTAGGGGGTTCTCAGGATTTGACTTACGCATTATACCGTGCTTATGACGATTTAGAGCAGATGGTAAATATGGTTTCGGTTGATAATCGATTCGATTTTGGTAAGGAGAATGAAACGGTTTCCGCTAATTCTTATCTAACGAAAATCATTATAGATGAGCCGAATAACCTGTTTAACTATTGTAATATAGGTTATCAAACCTATTACAATTCGCAGGAAGAAATAGATTTAATTGAAAAATTGTTTTTTGATGCGTATCGTTTAGGTGAGGTTTCAAACAAGATAGCGCTGGCAGAACCTGTTTTTAGAGATGCTGACTTGGTTAGTATTGATTTAAATTCGGTAAAGTCTTCAGATTCAGGAAATATGATTTCTTTTGAGCCAAATGGTTTTAACGGAAAAGAGATTTGTTCATTGGCAAGATATGCAGGAATTAGTGATAAAGTTTCTTCTTTTGGAGTATTTAATCACAATAGTACAATGGCAGAAGCTGCTATTATTGCACAGATAGTTTGGTACTTTATTGAGGGATATCATTATCGTTCAAAAGAGTATCCTTTTGGAAGCCGAACAAATTATTTAAAATATATTGTACCTCTAGAAGATGAGGAACTTATATTTTACAAAAGCGACAAAACTGATCGCTGGTGGATCGAAATTCCGTTCGAATCTAATGGTCATAATAAATTGAAAAGAAATACGTTATTACCGTGTTCATATGACGAATATTTGTGCGCTTGTAACCAAGAATTGCCAGAAAGATGGTGGAAAGCACAACGAAAAAATGCACTATAAAAAAAATTACGAAAGGAATTCTTAGTTTTTTAAAATTTTAAAAATTTTGTTAAGAAAAATTAGTAAGAAAATAAATATAAAATATAAAATTTAACGTTTTACGTCGATTTTTTAGGTTAGTTTATCGATAAAATATTTTTTTTTTATTTTATTTAACATTATTTTTGAACGGTCAAATAAAATTCGCAACTAGTATTGTTTTTTAGATAAATAATAAATACGTTTACGGACTTATAATAATGAATAGATAATCCCAAATTTATATGAAGAAGTTTATTGCATTTGCAGCAATGTTAACACTGGTAATTGGCTGTGGTAAATCAGGTGACAAAGGTGAGTTAGTTGGTGTTACAGGAGGGAAATGGCATCCTGAAAAACCATACGGAATGACTTTGGTTCCAGGTGGATCTTTTATTATGGGTAAATCAGATGCTGATTTAGCTAATGTGGAAGATGCTCCAACTAAGACAGTAACGGTTCGTTCATTTTATATGGATGAAACTGAGATCACTAATAGTGAGTATCGTCAGTTTGTGGAGTGGGTAAAAGACTCTACAATGAGAGTTCGTTTGGCCATTTTAGCTGATGAAACTGGACAGAAATCTACAGGTGACGCTAAAGGTAAAAAAGGAGGAAGTATCTCTGATTATGCTTTTAACGATTCTGAGCCAGATAAAATGACGGCTTATGATAAGTACATGTACGATAACTACTATAGTGTAGGAACAAAAGACGATCCTTATGCTGGTAGAAAGTTAAATAAAAAAGTTAAGTTAATTAAAGATACAAAAGCTTACCCAGATGAGTATTATACTGAGGTAATGGATTCTATGTATTTGCCAATTGAAGAATCATATAATGGTTTGAGAACAATTGATGTAAATAAATTGAAATTCCGTTATTCGTGGATGGATATTCAGGCTGCTGCAAAAGCTAAAGTTGGAAAAAGAAAAGATTTCGTTAAAACTGAGCAAGTTAGTGTTTACCCAGATACAACAGTTTGGATTAAAGATTTCGCTTACTCATATAATGAGCCAATGCACAATGATTATTTCTGGCACAAAGCTTATGGAGATTATCCTGTTGTTGGTGTAACTTGGAAACAAGCTAAAGCATTTTGTGCTTGGAGAACTTTAAATAAAAACAGTTATATTAAGTCTAAGAAAAAAGGACGTGATTTAGTAAATGCTTTCAGATTGCCAACAGAGGCAGAATGGGAGTATGCTGCTAGAGGAGGTCTGGAATCAGCTACTTATCCTTGGGGTGGTCCTTACACTAAAAGTGATAGAGGTTGTTTCTTAGCAAACTTCAAACCAAGCAGAGGAGATTATGCTGCTGATGAAGCTTTATATACTGTTGAAGCTAAATCTTACGAAGTAAACGGATACGGATTGTATAATATGGCAGGAAACGTTTCAGAGTGGACAGACTCAGCTTACAATCCAAATGCATACGAATATGTTTCTACAATGAACCCTAACGTAATTGATGGAAACAACCAAAGAAAAGTGGTTCGTGGAGGATCTTGGAAAGATGTTGCTTACTTCCTACAGGTAAGTACTCGTGACCACGAATATGCTGATTCAGCTAGAAGTTATATTGGTTTCAGAACTGTACAAGATTACATGGGAACTCAAGTAACTGGAGGCAAAACAAAAAAGTAAATTATAATTAAATATCAATAACCAACAAATCTATTTTAAAACCTAAAAAAAAAGTATTATGGCATTATTAAGTAAAAAAGCAATGAATTTCGCTTATGGTATGGGAGCGGCAGTAGTAATCGTTGGAGCATTATTCAAAATTACTCACTTTGAATTGGGACCATTAACAGGAACAGTTATGCTTTCAGTAGGTTTATTAACTGAAGCGTTAATCTTTGCACTTTCTGCTTTCGAACCAGTAGATGACGAGTTAGATTGGACTCTTGTTTACCCAGAACTAGCTAACGGTCAAGCTAGAAAAAAAGAAGATAAAGCTGAAACTCCATCTGATGCCCAAGGATTGTTGTCTCAAAAATTAGACATTATGTTGAAAGAAGCTAAAATTGACGGTGAATTAATGTCAAGCTTAGGAAATTCTATCAAAAATTTCGAAGGAGCTGCAAAAGCAATTTCTCCAACAGTAGATTCTATTGCAGGACAAAAGAAATATGCTGAAGAAATGTCTATGGCAGCTGCACAAATGGAATCATTAAACAGTTTATACAAAGTTCAATTAGAAAGTGCTTCAAGAAATGCACAAGCAAACAGTGAAATCGCTGAAAATGCTTCTAAATTGAAAGAACAAATGCAATCAATGACTGCAAACATTGCTTCTTTAAACAGTGTTTACGGTGGTATGCTTTCTGCAATGAGTAACAAAGGATAATTAGTTTTTGACTATATATTAAAATTATTAATAAGAACTAATTAGAAAAAAATGGCAGGAGGAAAATTAACCCCTAGACAGAAGATGATTAACCTGATGTATCTGGTTTTCATCGCAATGTTAGCAATGAACATGTCCAAAGAAGTTTTATCTGCTTTTGGATTAATGAATGAAAAATTTGAAAGCGCTAATACATCTTCAGAACAGTCAAATGCTGGTTTGTTGACGTCTTTAGATCAAAAAGCTGCTGAAGCAAAAGGAGAATTCGCAATTGCTGCAGTTACAGCTCATAAAGTTGAGACAACTTCAAAAGAATTTTATGCATACATCGGATCTTTGAAAGGTGATGTTTTAAAAGGATTTGAAACTGATAAAGAAACAGGAAAATTACCTTATGAGTCTATGGACAAAGGTGATAATATCGACAACTGGTTTACTGGTGAAGGATATACTGCTAAAGGAAAAGAGATTATTACTAAGATCGAAAAGTACAAGGCAGATATGAAAGCTGCTTTAGCAGATAAAAAATACGCTGCTATCCTTGCAGAAATTGAAAAGAAATTTGATGTTTCTGATGTTAAAAACAAAGAAGGTTTAAAAGATAAGTATTTAGCTTACCACTTTAAAGGTTTCCCTGCAGTTGCTTCATTAGCTAAACTTTCAGCTTGGCAAAATGACGTTCAAAAAGCAGAATCTGATGTTTATAGTGCTGCTTTAGGAAAAGCTGCAGTTGCGGCTGCTTCTTACAGCAATTACCAAGCAATCGTTGTTTTAGATAAAAATGCTTATTTCCAAGGAGAAAAAGTTACAGGTAAGGTAGTTTTAGGTCGTTACGACGAAAATACTAAACCAACTTCTTTCCAAGGTCCAGGACAAATTGTTAACGGACAAGCTGTTATCTCTTTAACTGCTGGTGGTGTAGGAGAACAAGATATCAATGGACAATTTACATTCTTAGAGGATGGAAAAAATATTCCTTTGAAATTTAAAGGTACTTATGTTGTTGTTCCAAAACCAAATTCAGCTACTATTTCTGCTGATAAAATGAATGTTGTTTATAGAGGTGTTGTTAACCCAATCTCTGTGTCATTTGCTGGTGTTGATGCAAACAAAATTGCTGCAAGTGCTCCAGGATTAGTTTCTGCTGGTAAACCAGGGAAATATAACATGAGCCCAGGTTCAGGTACTGAAGCTACAATTTCTGTTACTGGTACATTGCCAAACGGAGATAAAGTTACAGATAAGAAAACGTTCAGAATTAAAGGTATTCCTGGTCCAACAGGTACAATTAGAGGAGAAATGGGTGTTGTTAAGGGACCTAAATCTAACTTAGAGATTGCTACTATTGGTGCTAAATTACTTGATTTTGATTTCGAAGTTGGTTTAGATGTTGTTGGATTTAATTTAAAAATTGCTGGACAGCCTACAGTTGTTGTTACTGGTAATAAATTAAGTGCACAATGTAAATCAGTTCTTGCTAAAGCAGGTAGAGGAGATCAAGTTACTATTTCTGAAATTAAAACAAAACTTGTTGGAGCTGGTAGTTATTTATTGCCAAGAACTGCTCCGGTAATTTACGAAATACAATAATTTAAGTAGTTAAAAACTACGTTCAATATCTTATAATGATATCATGATGAAAGTAAGAAATTTTTTAATAGCTATTGTTTCTATCGCTGGAGGTTTTGCTTCTAATGCGCAATCGAATCTGCTTAATGCAAAAACACCGGCACAGATAGGACTTAAGACTCCTGCACAACTTATCTCAGACAATGATAAGCCATTGGCTTACGGGTACGTAGATGATAGAGATGTCTTGATGGGAAAAACAACTTGGGAGATTATTGATTTGAATGAAAAAATCAACTTCCCTCTTTATTTTCCAGTTGATACAGCTAATATTGGTTCTGACAGACGTTCACTTTATGACGTATTGACGAAAGCCATCAAAAGTGGTAAAGTAACTGAAATATATACTGACAGTTATTTCAATACTAAAAAATCTATGAAAGACATCGAAGGATCATTATCTCGTATTGATACAACTGATGCTGGTAGAGAGCTTATCAACCAATATCCAGATGACTACAAAACTCACGTTGTGAAGAAAAAAGTGGTTACTGGTACTGGAAAAAAGAAAGTTGTTACTTATGTTGATGAAACTGTTGGTGCAACAAGAACAGTGCCTTCTGAGTATATCTTAAAGCAAGATTTAACTGCACAAGATGTTACTCAATATAAAATTAAAGGATACTGGTATTTTGACAAACGTCAAAGTGAATTGAAGTATCGTTTACTTGGTATCTGCCCTGTGACACCAGACGTTTACACAATGAATAGTGATGAGAAGGATTATATCGAATTATTCTGGGTTTTCTTCCCGAATGCAAGAGGACCGCTTCACGAAGCAAAAGCTTTTAACGATAATAATTCAGCATTGCCAATCTCATTTGATCAGATCTTAAATTCAAGAAGATTTAATGCAGTAATCTATAAAGAAGAAAACTTGTATGGAGATCGTGAGATCAAAGAATACATGAAAGATAATGCACAAAATCAATTGTTAGAATCTGAAAGAGTAAAAGAGAAGATTCGTAACTTCGAGCAAGATATGTGGAACTACTAAGTACTACATACATTATAACAAAAACTCTCGCTACAAACGTAGCGGGAGTTTTTTTTTGAATCCTATTTACAAAGCCTAAATATCAGTTAAATTTTGAATATTTTTAGGCTGAATTTATTTGTAAGAAAAAAAATACAATAAATATAATTATTTTGCGTTTGTATTTTATAATATTTACGAGGATGAAAGTGAGAATTTTTTTAACAGGTATTTTTTTGATGGCTATCAGTTTTGCGTCTAACGCGCAATCAAATTTGCTTAATGCAAAAACAGCTGATCAAATTGGAAAGAAGACTGCTGCACGGCAGATTTCTGATAACGATAAGCCACTGGCTTACGGTTATGTAGATGATCGAGATGTATTAATGGGAAAAACAACTTGGGAAATTATTAATTTGAATGAAAAGATCAATTTTCCTTTATATTTTCCTGTTGATACAGCTAATATTGGCAAAGATAGGCGATCACTTTATGATGTCTTGACTAGAGCTATTAAAGACGGAAAGATAACAGAAGTTTATGCAGACAGTTATTTCAATACTAAAAAATCGATGAAAGACATCGAAGGATCATTATCTCGTATTGATACCACAGATGCCGGCAGAGAATTGATTAATCAATATCCTGATGATTATAAAACTCATGTTGTCAAGAAAAAAGTAGTAACAGGCACTGGAAAAAAGAAATCTGTGCATTATGTTGATCAAACAGTAGGACCAACAAGAACAATTCCTGCTGAGTATATTTTGAAGCAAGATATTACTGCAGCTGATGTTTCTCAATATAAAATTAAGGGATATTGGTATTTTGATAAAAGACAAAGTGAGTTGAAATATCGTCTTCTCGGTATTTGCCCAGTAACTCCTGATGTTTATACGATGAACAGCGACGAAAAGGATTATATAGAATTATTTTGGGTGTTTTTTCCGAATGCCCGCGAAGTACTAAACGAAGCGAAAGCTTTTAACGATAAGAATTCTGCACTCCCAATTTCATTTGATCAAATCTTAAACTCTAGACGTTTTAACGCAGTTATCTACAAAGAAGAAAATATGTACGGCGATCGTGAAATCAAAGATTATATTAAAGATGATGCACAAAATCAATTGCTAGAAGCTGAAAGATTGAAAGAGAAGATTCGAAACTTTGAACAAGATATGTGGACCTACTAAAGAGCTTCATAATAGAATACCAAAAACTCTTACTACCTTTGCAGTAAGAGTTTTTTATTTTACTTAATTTATAAAAATGATTGATTATCTCATTATCGGATCTGGATTAGCTGGAATTTCTTTTGCTGAAGTTGCTCTTAAAAACAATAAAACTATTTTAGTGCTTGATGATAAATCTCAAAATTCTTCGAGAGTTGCCGGAGGTTTATATAATCCTGTTATTTTAAAGCGTTTTAGCGAAGTCTGGAAAGCGGAAGAACAATTGGTCTTGATGAATGATTTTTACGATCATATTGAAGCTAAACTTCAGACAAAGTTTAATTTTAAGCTTCCTATTTTAAGAAAATTTTTCTCTATTGAAGAGCAAAATAATTGGTTTGCAGCTTCGGACAAAAAGAATTTGGCACCTTTCTTATCTACCAAATTAATTACTAAAAAATACAATAATATTGATTCTCCTTATGATTATGGTGAAGTTTTGCATACGGGTTATGTTGATACAGCTTTATTGCTGGATACTTATAAGCATTATTTAAAGGAAAAGAATTTATTGATAGAGGGTTTTTTTGACAGCCTTTATATTGAGTTTTTTGATTATGGAATTCAATACAAAAATATTCAAGCGCGTCACATTATTTTCGCAGAAGGATTTGGACTTCATAGAAATCCGTTTTTTAATTATTTGCCATTAGATGGTACAAAAGGAGAATTGTTTATTATAAAAGCTCCACAATTAAATCTTGATGTTATTGTAAATACCAGCGTTTTTATATTGCCATTAGGCAATGATTTATTTAAAGTTGGTGCAACCTACAATTGGCAGGATAAAACAGATACGCCAACTGAAGAAGGAAAACAAGAACTTCTAGATCGCATTAAAGAAATTATTACCTGCGATTTTGAAATCGTAAAACACTTTGGAGGTGTTCGTCCTACAGTTAAAGACAGAAGACCTCTTATAGGCACACACCATGAACGAAAATCACTTCATATATTAAACGGCTTAGGAACAAGAGGCGTTATGCTGGGGCCAGCAATGGCAAAGGCCTTATTTGAAAGTATTGAGAATGATATTCCGCTGGATCGTGAAATTGATATTAAGCGATTTCATAAAAAATATTTAAAAACTCTTATTTTCGACCGGCCTTAGGATCATAAGAAACAAACATATTGATATAGATGTTTCTGGAAAGTCGTAAAACGAATGGAAACAAAACAATCAAAGTAATTATAATTGATAGAAATGATTCTTCGATTGTAGTTTTAAAAAAGACAAACGAAACAATAAATGCGGCGATTCCGACCGCGACATTTAGTCCGTAACTCACATACATAGCGCCATAAAAAAACGAAGGTTCGATTTGATATTTTAAACCGCAATGACTGCAATTTTCATTCATTTTGAGAACTTTAGTCAAATGAAGCGGATTTTTGTCCGAATACATGCTCTCATTTTGACATTTTGGACAACTTCCTGTTAAAATACTATTTAGTTTGGATCCTTTTTTTAACATTTGCAAAAAATTTAAACAAAGGTACATTTTTTAAACCTTTACTGCTCGTAACAATAGTCACAAATTATGCTTAATATACACAATCTTTCTGTTTCTTTTGGAGGAACTTATTTATTTGAAGAAGTTACTTTTCGTTTGGGTGCTGGAGACCGTGTGGGTCTTGTTGGTAAAAACGGAGCTGGTAAATCTACCATGCTTAAAATGTTAGCAAGAGATTTTGCTCCTGATTCTGGAGTTATTTCTCAGGAGAAAGATATCCGGATGGGATTTTTACGTCAGGATATTGATTTTGAACGCGGAAGAACTGTGTTAGAAGAAGCTTATGAAGCCTTTACTGAAATTAAAGTTGTAGAAAAAAAGCTAGAAGAAATCAATCATCAATTGGTTACAAGAACCGATTATGAAAGTGAAGAATACGGACAGATTATCGAAGACTTATCTGATTACACGCACCGTTTTGAACTTTTAGGAGGTTACAATTATGTGGGTGATACAGAAAAAATTCTTTTAGGTCTTGGTTTTAAGAGAGAAGTTTTTAATAACCAAACTGAAACATTTTCAGGAGGTTGGAGAATGCGTATTGAATTGGCTAAATTATTATTGCAAGCAAATGATGTATTGCTTCTGGATGAGCCAACGAATCACCTTGATATCGAGAGTATCATTTGGCTGGAGAGTTTTCTAAGAAATTATTCTGGAGTTGTAGTGATTGTATCGCACGATAAGATGTTTTTAGATAATGTTACGAATCGTACAATCGAAATTTCTTTAGGAAAAGCATACGATTTTAACAAGCCATATTCTCAATATTTAGAATTACGTCATGAAATTCGCGAAAAACAATTGGCGACTCAGAAAAATCAGGCGAAGAAAATTGAGGAAACAGAAAAATTAATCGAGAAATTCCGTGCAAAAGCTTCAAAAGCTTCAATGGCGCAATCCTTGATAAAAAAATTAGATAAAGTAGAACGAATTGAAGTTGATGAAGACGACAATTCTGTAATGAATATTTCTTTTCCAGTTTCGAAAGAACCAGGAAGAGTGGTGGTAGAAGCTGAGCATGTTACAAAAGCATATGGAGATAAAGTTATTCTAAAAGATATTGATTTATTGGTAGAACGCGGCAGTAAAATTGCGTTTGTTGGTCAGAACGGCCAAGGAAAATCAACCTTTATTAAAGCCATTGTAAATGAATTTGAATACCAAGGAAATATCAAATTAGGACATAATGTACAGTTAGGATATTTTGCTCAAAACCAGGCAGAATATCTTGACGGCGAAATTACCTTGCTGCAAACCATGGAAGACGCAGCGATGGATACCAACCGTTCTAAAGTTCGTGATATGCTGGGTTCATTTTTGTTTCGTGGAGATGATGTAGAGAAGAAAGTAAAAGTGCTTTCAGGAGGTGAGCGTAACCGTTTAGCACTTTGTAAGCTATTGTTACAGCCAATAAACGTTTTACTGATGGATGAGCCTACCAACCACTTAGATATTAAATCTAAGAACGTTTTAAAGGCCGCTCTTCAAAAATTTGGCGGAACTCTGCTATTGGTTTCACACGATAGAGATTTCCTTCAAGGAATGTCTAATATCGTTTACGAATTCAAAGATCAAAAAATTAAAGAATATTTGGGCGACATCAACTATTTCTTAGAACAGCGCAATCTTGAAAACATGCGCGAAGTAGAGAAAAAAGATGTGGCAAAAGCGGCAGCGCCAAAAGAAACCAATAAAGCTTCTTACGAAGATCAGAAAAAAGGAAAGGCATTGCAAAACAAACTAAGCAAAGTCGAAAGCCAGATCAAACAATTAGAAAAAGACATTCAGCACGATGATAAATTGTTAGCTTCTAATTATGACAAACATATCGAAGACGCATCTTTTTTTACAGCTTACAACAAAAAGAAAAATGACCTTGATCAATTACTTTTAGATTGGGAAATTGTTCAGGAAGAAATTGATAATTTCAATGCTTAATTAGTTTTTGTTTCAAGTTTCAAGTTTCACGTTACAATTGAAACCTGAAACCTGAAACTACTTTATAATCCCGATAGATTTAGAATGCATAATCGCTTCACTGCTGTCTTTAAAATAGCAGACAGAAACATTAAGCGATTCTAAATTCTTCATGATTGTTTTTACTTCTGTTTTTTGAGATTTACCAGTTTGCCTGATATAAACTGCGATTACCGTTACCGGAAATATTTTGCAGATACGTTCGTACAAAACCGGATCGTGCTGCGAATCATCTCCTAGTAAAACATATTTAAGATTTGGGTAAAACTCCAAAACATGTTTTATTTTATCAAATTTATGATCGTGATTGCCTCGTCCGCTCATTAAAAAGTCGGTTAGTCCTCTTTTAATATCTTTCAATAAAATAACCGCTCTAGGCAGTTTATGTATTTTGGTAAATTTTACAATAAATCGGTACAAATTCCATTCGCTGCTAGAAACATAAAAAAAAGCATTTTCTTCCTCTTTATTGTTTCGTCCAGCTGAACTTAAAGCTTGATAATGAGGCACGACATCTTTAAAAATTTTCCTGTCATTTACATTTTTAAAAAGTAAAATATACATTTTTTTGAAGACATTGCGAGTATGAGAAATCAGGAAAGTATCATCAATATCAGATATGATTCCTAAGTTTCCTTTATGCGGTCTGATAAAACTTCCTTTTGAAGTTATGATTTGTGAGTCGTATTTTAAACTTACTTCATACTCCATCCATCCAAAGCTCATTTCTTTTTCAAGCGGAATGCAAAACTTAAAATAACCGTCGTCTAGCGTTTTTGTGTGAATTTCAACATCGCCTAATTTAAGGTATATATCAAAATTTTTGATTGTTTTGATTCTAAATTGATTGATTATCGAACGTGCGTTTTTTAGGTTTTTCTTCTGAAAATCATAATCATACGTTCTTTTAAAAACATGCCCCATTACAATTAATTCTTCTTCATTGGCATAACCTCGATATAATTGTAGTATTGGTTTCATTAATTACGTATATTTATATAACATGTAAATTAATTATTTTAATTGGTTTTAAAAATAAAATTTTGAAAAAGAATATCATATTTGTTGTTAACCCTATTTCCGGAGATCTTGATAAATCAGATTTAATCGAGGCTGTCGAAGAGTTTGCAACTACAAATCATTTTGATTTGGAAGTTTACGAGACTAAAGGAAAAAGTGATATAAAAGAAATACAATCACTTTATAATCAATATCAACCAGAGCGAATTATAGTTGCTGGCGGGGACGGAACGATAAAAATGGTTGCAGAAGCGGTAGAACAATTCGATGTAATCATCGGAATTTTGCCGGCAGGTTCAGCAAACGGATTGTCTGTCGATCTTAATTTGCCTACGACAATTGAAGAAAATCTTAAAATTGCCTTTTCGAACAAATGTATCGAAATGGATATGATTTGCATCAACGGTAAAAAAAGTATCCATTTAAGTGATATTGGCTTAAATGCTAATTTGGTAAAAAATTATGAAGAAAGTGATACGCGTGGCTTTTGGGGTTATGCGTTACAAGCTTTTACTACACTAAATCAATCTGAAGAACCTTTTGTCGCAACAATTTCGGCTAATAACGAAACCGTCGAACATACGGCAAGAATGATCGTAATTGCCAATTCTCAAAAATACGGAACTGGCGTAGTTATCAACCCAAATGGTGTAATGAACGACGGAAAGTTTGAATTGATCATTTTAAAAAACCTGGATTTATTATTGATCGGAAAAATTATTACAGGTAATATGCCAATTGATTCTGACGACGTTGTTATTATTTCGACAGATAAAGCAAACATTAAAACAGATTATCCGGTAAATTTTCAAATTGACGGAGAATATTGCGGCGCGCAAAGTAATTTAGATATTTATATTTTGCATAAGCAAATGAAAATTGCAATTCCTTAAAATTAAACTTGTCAAAGTTATTATTTAAAAGGATTTCGTTCCTGCCATTCTGTTTTAGGTTCCAGATAATTGAAAAATCGAGAAATATTGTGATTGATAAGAGCGTTGCTATGCGTAATTAAACCGTACATTTTTACAGGTTTTGCACCAACAGAACTTTTAATTTCTAAAGCAGTTCTTGCGAAAACAATTTCTCTGAAACCTTGATTGATAGAGTACGCAATCATGTCGTATAACATGTTTAAATAAAGCATTTTATCGCGTTGAATACTTTCGTCATAACCAAGAAAATAGGTGTCCATTACAGATCCATTTTTTATGAGCGTATTAAAGCCAATTAGTTTTTCATCTAAAAAATAGCCATAAAGCAAAAAGTCGTCTTTCATGATTTCTTTAAAAAAACTAAAATGATTTCTGGCTAGAAAAAAAGTATTGAATGGTGCATTTTTAGCAACATGAAAATAGAGTTCGTAAATCACATCTTCATACTGCCTGATATCAGACAATGACATTTTTTGTTTTTTGATTCCTTCAGATTTCTTGCGGGCGCGTTTGTATTGGTCTCGATATTTTTTTGATAATGCATTAATATAATCTTGCTCTGTTTTCCAGTTTTCATTGATTTCAAAAATCATATTAGGCTGGGTAGAGAATGTATAATTGTTTTTAAACTCAGCTTGCAAGGGTTCAATTTCTTTTGCTGTAAAATCTTTTATACTTGTTATATGAACTTTTTTTCCAGAAGCTTTCAAATCTTTTTTAAGCTGATTAATAGCTTTATGAAGTGTTTTAATTGCTTTTGGCTCTTTTACACTTTTATCAAAAGCAAAAGCATTTTGACCCGTAAGCATATTATTGCCTACAAATAAAACATGTGAAGCAAAATTCTTAAAGGCAAAATTGCGGACAGAAGTTTTTAGGCACTGATCTCGTTCTCCAAAAGATTCTAATTTTTCTGCAAATAAAAATTGAGTTAAGACAATTCCGATAAGTTTTTCTTCTTCAAAGATTCCAATAAAATGACAGATCATGTTTACTGGACACGAATTTTCAAGTACTTCGAGGTATTCTTTAGTCAAAAAGATGTTTTTTGGAGTCAGCGAATTCCATTCTAAAGGCAATGATGATGCGCTATTGTATATTTCGAAAGAATAAGTTGTAGTCAAAGGTGTGAGCTAATTTCGTCAAAATTAGGTAATATTTATAATAACTCCGTTAGATTAAGTTATTATTAAGAAAACCCGCTTGAATTTAGTTTTCAAACGGGTTTCATTTTTATAATTTATGCAAATCCACAGATGATGCCTCCCATTAAGGTTAGGGTTACAATCCAGAATCCGGCATGAATCAATATATATTTCCAAGATTTTCTTTCGAACAGTCCGTTAATTCCAATTACTGGAAAAGCAAAAAATAAACCTGACATAAAACCATGAAGTGCTCCATGCTTAAAAGTACGATATGCTTGTCCGTAATCAGCCATAAATGCTGCAAATGATGGTTTTGCACTGTCTATTAATGGCGGCCCGCCAACCATTCCGACTGCTCCAGACTGATGAATTGTTAATGACATTAAAGTCATTGTAATCATTAAAGAAAAAATATACGTTAACCCGAAGATTTTCAGCATATTTCCTGTCCTAAGTTGTTCTTGAGTCAGATTGTTCTCTTTCATCCAGATCGTTCCAAAGACTTTTGGATTGTACCAAATGAAACCCACTACCAATGTGACAATACCTGCAAGCAGCAATGCAATAAAGTTAATTTCCATAATATGAGGTTTTTAGAATTAGTTGGTCAAATTTAAACAAAAATTGTCAAATTCAATTTTTTAATGAAAGTAGTATAAAGTATGTTAATTATTTATTTATCAACAGTTTATCGACATAAGGTGCATTATAGCACTGAAATACGTAATTTTGCCAATGAATAACAAAACCCAAATCTGTTATGAAAATCTTAGCCACGTTATTTTTAGCGATTGTTTGTACTTTTCAAACTTTCGCAGGTACTGTTTCTGATAAAGAGAAAGATGCTCTTGTAAAATTATACTATGCGACAAATGGTGCAAAGTGGAAGAAAAAGTGGGATTTATCTCTTTCTGTATCGACATGGTACGGAGTAAAGACTGAAAATAATAAAGTTATAGCGATCGATCTGTCGGATAATAATTTAGAAGGAAACTTGCCTGACGAACTTGCTGACTTAGTAAATTTAGTCGAAATTGATTTGCATAAAAATAAACTGAAAGGCGAATTGCCTGTAAATATTGGCAAACTGAAACATTTGGAGGTTCTTTCGTTATTTGATAATGAAATCCAAGGGCAATTGCCAAGTTCGATTTATAAAATTGCAACTTTAAAAATTTTGTTATTGAACAACAATAAGTTATCAGGCAATTTAAGTAATGAAATTATGAATTGCAGTTCTTTAGAAAACTTAAGTTTATTTGATAATAATTTTGAAGGCATTATTCCGAATGGACTTGAAAAATTACATCATTTATCAGAAATGAATCTTTCTTATAATAAATTTAAAGGAACAGTTTCGAAAAACTTAGCTTTATTAGACCCTTTAAATATGACAATGTTTGATGAAAATGGAAATCCTTTTTTATTAGAAATTAATGCAGAAAAAGAAACCACAATTGTTACAGAAAATTAATCGTGCTTATGAATGAGTTTTACAATCGTTAAAAAAAGTTGATTAAATATATTTAGTTAATTGTTTAAAACCCGTAACGTAATCCGTTACGGGTTTTTTACGTCTAATATTTTGATATTTAGATAAGAATGAGAATAATTCAGCCAAAAAAAAGATTTCCTAAAAATATAATTTATGCTAACTTTGTGCCATATCGATAATTTAATATCGGTTTTTGTAACAACTTACTTTTTTTTCATAACTTTAATATGGAATTCAACATAGTTGAAGCAGTGCAAGAATAATTAACCTTTTTAATAATAAAAATTATGGTAATACAATATCAAGGTGAACAATACGGAAAAGCGACAACGTTTACGTTAAGAATCATAGGGAATAACCTCTCTAAAAGCAGTTCTAATTATCAAATAGATTTGCTAGTAGGCGATAAGCAGCTGCCGACTTTTACAACTTCAATTCACCAAAGTTTATCTAATTGCTTAAAAGAAATCTATTTGTTCAGAAAACATAACGGAATAAAATTCAATGCTTCTTCTGAAAAAGTCTCGTTGCCTTTAGTACCGTATGATCAAGTTTTATACAATTATAATAAATATGCTTTGTTTATGGCTTAATTGCTTATAAAACATAGAAATATAAAAAAAGACTGTTCTGTTTGAACGGTCTTTTTTTATGTCCTAACTAATATAAAAAAAAGCTCCAGATTTCTCTGAAGCTTTTTTGCATTTTGTTTAAATTTTATTACTTCAAACGAATCATTTTAGTTTGTGTATTAAAAGAAACTTCAATAGAATCTTTATATCTCTTTTTAACAATTAATCCGTTTAGAGGATCGTTGACCTTAAGCTTACAAACTTTTGAATCTATCTTCAGCAAAACTAATTCTTCATTTTTAGAACCAATGTATCCGTAATAAGTTAGGGCAGGCCAGTGAAGGTTTGGATCTGATTTTGGCGCAGTTGGTGTAACAGCTTTTTTTACAGGCTTATAATAACTGTGAGAAGCGATTTTTCTAGAAACTGCAACAGCAGTTTGAAATTCTTTATTTAAAAACGGATCTCGGTTTATTTTTTCTAGTTCAAAAGTGTCTTTATTAATTTGATTTATAGTTGTATTGCCATGCTGATTCTCTTTTTCAAGAATCATTTCACTGCTAGAAAATTGACGATTGATTGCCCTATACCCAACAGTTCCCCAAAGCCCAAGAACGACTATAATTAAAATTATATTTATTTTCTTTTTAGCCATATTTAATTAACCGTAAACTTAAATCCTGCACTGTTTGTACCAATATTTCCTGCTTCATCAACAGCTCTAACCCTCCAATAATATACACCTGTTGCTGAAAAAGATTGTTGTAAAGTTGCAGTATTACTGTTTTGAGTCTGTATAATTGTATTGAAATCAGCATCGCTGGCAAATTCTACAATATAAGAAATTGGTGATTTTGCATTTCCATTATCTGTTGCAATGCTCCAAGTATAAGCAACACTCGTATTGGCAGTTTGCGTTGAATTATCTGCTGGCGAAGTGTTTTTTGGCTGATTTGGAGGTGTTGTATCAATATTAAATTTACGTGCTGAATACTGCTTTGTTTCACTGTCAGTGTTTTTGGCTTTTAGTCTCCATTCATAATTCCCATCTGCTAAAGCAGTCAAATCAAGGGTTACTGCCGTAGTTGTCAAATCAGTTTTAGAATATACTTCTTGGCTGGTTGCTGTATTTACAACTTTAACACTATAGCTTGTTGCATTTTTTAATGCTTGCCAATTTAAGGTAACAGCAATAAAATTCAAAAATTTTTCATTATCAGGACTTGACAAAATAACTTGCTGATTAGTTAAATCATTTGGGATTGAGGTCGAAAAATTCGAAGGAAATGAGTAAACAGATTCATAGGCATAATTTTCTCCTCTTACTCTCCAAACATATTTTCCCGAACTCAAAGGCAATGTAATGCTAGTTTTTGTAGTTAAGGAATCTAATATTAAAACCTGATCTGATTCGTATACCTGAATGCGGTATTTATCGGCACCCTTCAAAGTGTTCCATTTAAAACTTGCTACATTACTCTCAATAACAGCATTGTTTATTGGAGAAATAATTTGAACAGTATCGTCGCTGATGTCTTCTTCAAGAATGTCTTCGCAAGAATAGGTAAGGATTGCTAAGGCAATTAGTATAAGTTTATTTATTGTTTTCATAGTTTTGGAAAATCATTTTTAAATGTAAAACTTCATATTTGTTGTTCTTTTTTGTAGTGTAAAAATTCATGCTTACTATTCTTGACAGATTAAATTTCTTTTCGAAATTATAAGCCAGATTCAAAAGCTGATTGCTGTTTCCTGTAACATCCAGCTGGTTTGTAATAATATGATAGTCATCTTCAGGAAAGTCATGTATAGGTTTTAAGTCGCTTATTGAAACTTCCGGAGAATTTTCAGAAGCAAAACTTACGATTCCTTGCTGTACCATTTCTTTGGTAACTCCTTCTTTTCCGATAATCTTGTCCAGATAAGTGATGTCTTTTGTTAAGCCAGCGGTATTTTTGGCCTTTTTATTAATGTCATTTGCTTTATTTGATAATGTTCTGTATTCCATAACAACATCAAATAAAGTATGAAAGGATCTTTTATATGCTGTAATCGACAGTATACAAAAGAGCACTATCAATGCAAAAAACTTTTGTTTATATGAATAATTTTCAAACATTTTTAAGGGTTATTTTTATTTCAAATATTGATTTATTTTTCTTGTCCTTTTTTAAACTGATGATTTCAAAACGCTGAACCCAGTCCATTTTTTTTAAGCCTCCAAGCCAATTATTAAACGATGATTCCTGAAATGTCTCACCTTTGATTATGATAATTTTGCTCTCAAAAAAAGCTTTTTTGTTTTCTTTATACTCTTCTTTTAATGGAATAATATTTAACTCATTTAAAGAGATATTTGCCGGAACAGTCTTTATAAGTTCATAGCCGTAATACGAAAGAAATTTGGATGATAAAACGCCTGACTCTTTTAGAATGTTTAATTTTTTTTCTTTCTGCGCTTCTAAATCTAATATTAGCTGATAAGACTGATTTGAATATACGGTCTGCAGATTGAGTTCTGAATTTTTTGTGCCATAATATTGAATCATAAAATAGCTAGCCATTAATGAAATAAGAAAACCAATCAAAATAGCAGCACCTAAAAATTCGAAAGATTTTTTATAAATTAATTCTTCACTGCTTAAAGTTGGATTGATGGTTTTTGAAACCTCTTTTGGCTTTACAAAAAAGTGAATAATAGCTCCATATAAAGGTAAAAAAGTACTTGAAACATTTTCTTCTCCAATTTTGTACTCTGTTTTTTCAGTTTCACTTTGCTTTGCAAAACTTAAAATTTTATCATTTTCAAATTCTAAACGCAGATCATTAGAAAATAAGATTTCTTTTTTCAGCACATTATTCAACAACGCTGCCAAAAACGAACCGATATAAACATCGACAATTTGGAAACCGTTTTTTTGAAATTTTGATATAATTTCTTCAACAATATTTTTTCTGCAAAAACTGATGAAATTCGATTTTAATCCTTTTAAATCGGTATAATAAATGGCGTTGTAATCGATGTTCTTTTGCCAGTTTACATCAGCTTCGTTTTCAAAATTAATTTCTTTATTTAAAACTCCTTTTCCTTCAATCACAATCAAAAGTGGCGTCTTTTTATCGGCTGTTTTGCTCAGTTCTTCAAAGCTTTCAAAACTTTGTTTTGATACAATAGAAATCTTGTTTGCTTTCTTTTTTATAGTAAGCAAGTTATATATTTCGTAATCTTCTTTTTTGATTACTCCAACGACATTTATGTCATTCAGTTTTATGAATTTAGATAAAGTAGCTAACATTAATAAATAACGGTTGGTTTAATAAAAATATGAAGCTTCGAATCGCTTTTTCCTTTCTTTCTGCTGCTGAAAAACCATTTTATAATTGGAATTCTAGAGATTAGCGGTGTGCCAGTTCCTGAATTTTCTTTCTTTAATTCATCTAAACCGCCAAGTAAAATCATTTCACCATTTTTTACTCTTACTAAAGATTCAAATTTTTGAGTTGCTTTTCCTGGAGGTGCATCTTCACCAACTCTGGCCAAGAAAGAACTTTTTTCTACAGCAATTGTTAAGGTTACGTTCTCGTCTGTAGATACATATGGTTTAATAGAAACACTCAAATTAGCATCAGTAGATTTCCAAGTTCCTGAATTCAAGATGTCATTACCAATATTGCTGTTTATCAATCTATTGTTTTGTTCAAAATAATAACTGGTTTCTCCAATAGATAATTTGGCTTCGTGTCCGCTTATTGTGGCAATTTTAGGAGTAGATTCTATTTTTAAAACAGAGTTGTTTTCAAGAAGTTTTAAATTAAGATAAAATGATTCTGTTACTTTTCCGAGTTTAAAAAGGCCAAAACCATTAAAAGCATCTATCAAGCTGTTTACAGAAGACCCGTTTAAACTTACATCAGCATTTGGAAATAAAACGCCTCCGGTTTTGACAGAATTTATTTTGTCTAAACCAGCTTTCATTCCGGTTTGAATATCATACGATTTGTTATACTGAACAATGATAACCTCAATTTGTACCATTGGCACTACCTTGTCAATTTGCTTTATGTAGATTTTTAATTCTTCAAGAATAGAACGTGAACCCGAAACAATTAATCCGTTCAATTCTACGAACTCTTTTATTTCTAACTTTTCAGAAAACACTTTAGGCAATGTAGAAATAATAGATTCAATAGATCTGTTTTCGAGCTGAATTAATTCAGTTACTCTCAAACCTTCTGTGGCTTCTTCTCCAATTAAATATAAGTTGCCTTGCTTCTTAAAAGTATATTTTTTTCCTTTAAAGATGTGTGCTAAAAGTTCATCAAATGTAATATTGTCGGCAGAAAGAGTTGTTTTCTCGTTTTCAGGCTTGTTGTATAAAAAGTAATTAATGTGAAGTTTTTCAGCTGCTTCTGTCAATAAATCAGATGCGTCAGCGATATAAGCATTCACTTGTAAAAAGCCTTGTTTATTAATATTTACTTCATAAAAACCTGGAACTCCCAGGCTTACTTTTGGCTGTTTTGCTTTTGTAGTTGTACTTTGTATGCTGGCATTTGCAGCCGTGCTTTTTTGTATGAAATATAAACCATTATCGTCTTTAGTTGCTGCTAAATCATTTGATTTTGACATCATTTCAATTACCTGATCAAACGGTCGATTTAAAATATAAGATGAAACTCTAATGTTTTTTACATCCTGCGCTAAGATTAGATTCTTGCCAGATTTATCAATAATGGCTTTTACAACGGCCGATAAAGTATCATTTTCCAATCTTACAGATAAAAAATCATTTTGCGGATTATAGCTTACATCAATAACCTTAGGCTGTTTTTTTTCTATAACAGCAATAATTTTTCTTTTTTTGAAGATGATAATGTTGTTCATAAACGAAACTTCAAGATCATATTTTTGAACAAGATGTATAAAAACATCTTTTACAGTTACATCAAAAAAGTTATTAGCAACAGGCTGATTCATATCAATATCAACATCTACATTTAGTTGATGTTCTTCTGCAATTGACGAAATAAAATCATGAAGCGTAAGTCCAGAAACATCAATTTTCATAGTTTCATTTAGCCCTTTTTTTTGTATCGACAATTCGTCAAATTTTCTACTTAATTCAGTAATATCCTGTTGCGCCACAATGATATTAGTGAAAAATAACGCAACTAGTACGCAAACAACTTGTTTAAGCATTTGTTTATATGTTTATTAAAATTGAATATATTTCTTCTAGAGATGTTTCTCCTTTGGCTAAAATCTCAAATGCTTTTTCTGGCAATGATTTATAATTTTTGTCATTACTGTATAATTTTGTAATTGTATTATTTTTAATTGCTTCTGTAATCACATTGTCAATATTTAAAATTTCATAGATAGCTGTTCTGCCTTTGTATCCGGTATGAAAACATTTATTACAGCCAACAGGTTTGTTGTAAGAAGTTATTTCATAAGGGAATTTAAAATTCAGCGGAAAATCTTTTGGATTACAGTTGGTTTCTTTTTTGCAGTTATCACAAAGTTTTCGAACTAATCGCTGTGCAACAGACAGATTAAGAGTTTCTGCAATTAAATAAGAAGGAACTCCCATATCTATCAGCCTTGAAATCGTACCAATTGCCGAATTTGTATGTATCGTGGACAGCACCAAATGCCCAGTTAATGAAGCACGAATTGCCATTAAAGCAGTTTCAGAATCACGAATTTCTCCAAGCATAATTACATCAGGATCCTGACGTAAAAATGATTTTAAGGCAGATGAAAAAGTTAATCCAATATCTTCTTTTAGCTGTACCTGATTAATACCTTTTAAAGTATATTCTATCGGGTCTTCGACCGTAACAATGTTTCTTCGGCTATCGTTTAAAAGTCTTAAAGTAGCGTATAGGGTAGTGGTTTTTCCAGAACCCGTTGGACCGCTTATTAAGATAATGCCATTAGGTTTTTTAACCGCTTCTAAATAACTTTCCAGTTCTTCTTTTTGCAGGCCTAAAGTATTCAAATCTATATTAGAAGCATCCTGGCCTAAAAGACGCATCACTATTTTTTCTCCAAATAAAGTGGGCAGAATAGAAACCCTGATATCAAAAGATTCATTGGTAATTCTACCGTCTTGTGGCAATCTTTTCTCGGTAATATTTAGTTTTGCTTTAATCTTTACCTTATTCACTAATTCAAGATAATTTTCGCGCTCAATTTTGTAGCGCTCAATTAACTGACCGTCAATTCTAAATCGAATGCGGGATGAATCTTCATAAACCTCAAAATGAATATCGCTGCATTTTAATGATTTTGCTTCTGTTAATAAATTTTCCAAAAAATCACCTTTATCTACATTCAATGATTTGTTTGAGCTTAAGGCTCTTTCTTTTCTATAATAAATAGATAATGCTTTTTCTATTTCAGAAGCATCTACGGGATGAAAAACAATATTTTTTCCTAGAAAAAGTTCAAGTTCATCTTTTGCATCTTCATTATTATTCGAATCATCAACATATAATTCCAGAGTGTTTTCGAAAAAAGATTTTGGTAATATTCGATATTGATTTGCAAGATCATTAGTGACCATGTGCTGTACTTCAGAAACGATTACGATATCTTGTGTCATTATAGTAAAGTGATTTTTTGAAAAAACAAATAATGGTCTTTCAGTAGCATAATGAATAAAAACAAAGATGAAAATCCAGCCAGTGGAACCGTTTCTTCTTTAATAAATTTCTTTAATCCAAATTGAAGAAGAATGGCAAATATCATGGATAAAATAAAAAACAAAATGTAATTCTTTAATAGAAACAAAGGCGTAATCGCTGCATAAAATAGCAAGTCACCCAATCCAAAATAATGCTGGAAAGGATTTAGAAATTTTTTAGATTTCAGACTCATGTATGTTGTTAAAATGCTTAATGTAATTAGAAAAAAACTCAGGTTAAAAGCTATAATTTTAACCCAATCATAGTTTTTTATCGAGATTATTAAGATGGATAAACTGAAAATTAATATTGGCAATACAATATGAATTTTGCGGTATTTCCAGTCCTGAATAAAAATTACGATTAAACATAGCAACAAAATTGCTGGGGCTATTTTCAATTTATTCTTTTGTTACTTCTGTTAATATTTTTTTACTGTCGATCTCCCATGTATTAAAACTGCCGTCACTGTCTAAATCAGATGTGGCTGTTGCTCTAGCTGAAAAAGAATCGTTTGAAGCTTCTAAAATTTCGATTTTGTAAACTGCCTGACCTCCTTCATCAACTGTTTTTTCTTGTTCAAAACCAATTTCTTCTAAACTGCCAGAGTATTTCGAATGTCTATAGAAATAACTTTTTTCAAGTCCATACACTTGATTAAGCATCGCTTGCGCTTCAATAGCTTTTGCTTGACCAATTACTGAAGTTTGATTTGGCAAAACCATCAAAAGCAATATGCCGATGATGCATAAAACGATTAAGATTTCTGTCAAAGAGTACGCTTTAACTTTAAGCTTTTGGTTTAATTTGTGGTATTTTTCAATCTTATTTAACATGTATGTGATTTTTTTCTTTGTTATTGATATTCATGCTATTTGTTTATAATCTTACTTAAATCGAACATTGGGGCATACATAGACACCATAATAACCCCGACAATTGCGCCAATCACAATGATAATCATGGGTTCTAAAATGACACCAATCATCTTGGTCTGGTGACTAATTTCTTCGTTGTATTGCTCCGTTAATCTTTCAAACATTGTTTCCAGCTGATTGACCTGCTCTGCAACTTCTACCATTGAAACCATCTTGTTTTCGAATACACTGTGTTTCTTTAAACTTTCGTGCAGAGAAGCTCCTCTTGTAATGTCTTCCTTTATCTGATGAATAGCAATTTCGATCGGATAAAAACTAATCATTTTTGCAGTCAGTGATAATGAATTTATTAAAGTTGTTCGAGACGTGATCAATAAATTCATCGCTTGACAAAAACGAGAGATGTATATTTTTCGAATTAAATTTCCAAAATATGGGATTTTTAAAATCATTTTTGTCGTAAACGATCTGTAGCTATCCTTTTCTTTTAAAAGCATATGAATGGCTATTAAACCCATTATTACTCCAATTACGACAGAAAAAATTAATCCAGAATGATTTGATATTTTCAGGATAATCTGTGTGCTTTTTGGCAATTCACTTCCAAATTGTTTAAAGACCGAGCTAAACATCGGAACTACTTTGTTCAGCATAAAATAAAGAACCAAAATCGTTACCAGCATAACAATCGTTGGATAAGTCATAACTGATATAATTTGCCTTTTCATCTGAATTTTTCGATTGAAGTACTTTTGCAATTCACCTAAAACTTCTTCTAATTTTCTGGTTTCTTCACCAATTTGAATACTGTAATATTCATACGCTGAAAATTGATTGCTTTCTCGCATCGATTCGTAAATACTTCTTCCTTCGACTACTTTTTCCTTAATTTGAAGAATCAGTTCTTTCTCGAATTTATTAGCAGATTGATTGCTCAGAATTTCCAGCGCTTTTTTAAAATCAACACCCGATCTTAAAAGCATGCCAAGCTCTCTATAAAAAATTTCCTTTTTTTTATCAGAAAGTTTTTTAGAGAACTGAAAAGAACCGGTTTCAATTTTGAAATCCTGTTTTTCTGCTTTTGGGGCTTTATATGTGGTTAAATCAAAACTCATTATTTTTTTATCGTTTGCAATAATTCATTAGGATAAACTCTTTTGTAAAATCGTAAATCCAGCTCTTTTTCATTTGATTCGATGCTTAATTTCAATTTCTGAAATACAAACTGCTGTGATTTGCTTTTTACTGTATCAATCAATATTCTATTTAATTTGATTTGGAACGTATCGACAAAGGTTTCGCTGGTTCTCAAAATATAATCTTCTGAAAACTGATAAGAAACGCTTTCGCCACTGTATCCATTAAAATTAATTTCACTTTCTAAAACCGTCATTTTTTCTTTCTCAAAAATATCTTTGTTTATACTGTATGTCAATCTGTTTAAATCATTTACCAATTGATTTTGATTTTTAAAATCCAACATTCTTCCTGTAATAATCGAAAAAATAACAAACAAGACACCCATAATAATTGCCGTTATAGCCATACCTACTACTGCTTCGATTATTGAGAAAGCGGGTACTGATTTTGAGCTATTTTGGATTTTGAACATAAAAACTTTTTTGAAATTTAAATTGCGAACTGTCTTTATATTGTATTGATATTTTTTTTAAATCATCATTAATTGTTTCTTCTTCTATCAGCAGATTTTCATTGTCACTTTCAGTATTTAGCGAGTCACTTTTTATTTGCTGTAAATAAAAAAGTTCATTGACTTTATTTTGAGTGCTATAAAATTTAGCAGATGTTTTTGGCGTATAAACCGATGCAAAAATCATTACTGCAAAATACAGGCAAATCGAAATTATTGTTAAAGCAATAACCGATTCTAATATAGAATTGGCTGGGACTTTATAATACCTTTTTGATAACACCATAAGTTGTTTTTTGAGTGTTAAACAATGGAATCGAAACGTAATAATCTGGACGTTTTAAGACGTTAATTTCAATATTTTGGATCAAATTTTCATAGTTAGATGCTTCAGTTTTAAGAAAGAAGCGATTGGTGTAAACAGAACCATAAACATCACTTTTAAGCATTAATTTTCCAGAGCAGTACAGATCGCCAAAAACCAATCCATCTTCATCTATTTCTATTGAATTCTTATCAATAAGGTTATCTGTATTGCCAAATAAAACAACAGCACCAGTTATCCTGCATTCTTTTTTTATTTTAATTTTTGATTCCTCTAAACTTTCATTATAAATGCAAATTACAGACGGATAATTTAAAATTACTTTTTCTTCAAGTTCAATTCCCTTTGTAGCAAATACTTGTACAGTTCCTTTAAAACCGGTTTCAAAAGTTATTTTCGGCGCTATTAAAATAACATCTTCAAGCACTGTACTTTTTTTTATGCGAATCGAATCTTCAGATCTTAAAATAAAGTTTCCTTTAAAAATTACATTAGCTAAATTTGATCCTACCTGAATCTCTTTTGTGCTGTTAAAAAAGGAATTATAATATAAAGAATCTTGAGGTTTCTCGACATTAGAAAGTTTTGCTTTTTCTGATTTCAATCCCTGAAACATTTTTTTGAATTCAGGATTGATTTCAGGTAAATGCTTTTCTGAAATTGTAATTTTTCCTTCTGCTGAAAGTTTACTTAGATCATTGTTGATGTAGGAAGTTTCAATAAAAGTACTCGGCAATTGATTATTTCCAACCAATTTTACTGTTCCTGAATAGAATAGTGATTTTGAAAAATTAGTTAAATAAATAGCATTTTTATCAAGATGATGTGCTCCGGCAAAATGTACCGAAGACACCGTGTCATTTGAAATATAGGATTGCGCCAACACAAGTGTAAGTAATCCATAGGATTTTGTTTCATAACTCCCTTCAATGCCTGATTCTTCATCTTTTTCAATTGTCGCTGTAACAGTTTTATTTCCCAAAGCAAAGTTTAAAACCGATTGATTTTGAATATAAAGTTCTTCCTGAAGATTATAATACAAATTAAGCTGATTGTACAAATTTGAAAAATAAAGCAGTGCTCCACAAATAATAGATACAATCAAACAAATGTAAATGGCATATAACAAACTGTGCGCCTTAACCATTACTGTTGAGTTTTATCCTTCTTTTTAAAAAGATTTTTAAAGAACGCTTCAATTTTTGAATCTTTTTTAGGCTCATTTTTAGCTTGTTGTTTTGCTCGTTCTTTGGCTTCCTTTTTTGCTGTCTTATTTGCTTTTTTAGTTGTTGCTTTTTTCTCTTTCTCTAATTTGGCCTTTTCTTTGGCTGCAGTTTTTTCTTCTTTTGTTTTTGCTTTATATGCAGCAAGTTTAGCAGCGTCAGATGTGGCGTCTAATTCTTTTTGCATTTCTTGAGCATTTTGTGATCTGATGCTGTCGTGCTTGATTCTGTATTTTTCAGATTTGGTAAAAGTTTCTTTTTTCTTAACAATTACGCCTCTTTTATAAGTAAGTATTTCGTTGGTCTCGTTATTGGTCCATTTTCCAGTTTTAAGATCAGAACTGAATTTTCCGTTTTCAATTAATTGACCGCTTTCATTATATCTAAAATACTTTCCAGATCGTAAGCCATTGCTGTAAGATAGAGTAGTAGCAATAACACCGTTTGGGTGCCAGGTTTTCCACTTGCCGACACGCAAACCATTTTTAAATTGCCCTTGTTCTGCCAATTGATTGCTGTGGAACATTTTGGTAAACTTATCATCAAGCAAATCTCCTGCGATACCTCCTTGCGCTTCATGAATAAGACCGCCTTTAAACCAGTAATATGTTTTTGTGGTTTTAGGCGTTATTTTTTTGTCTGTTGTGTAAAATTCATATCTGAACTCTTTATCAGAAATTCGTTTGATCGCATAAGGATCACCAAACGAAACTAATGCGAGCGCAAAAAAGGCTAAAATATAACGTGGTATTATGAATGTTTTCAATGGACAGTTTTAATTTTAAATGTGAACAATATACTTTTTACTAAATACCGCAGCTCTTTATTTCTGGCAGTACTCTTTACACCTAAGTTATTTTG
The DNA here is from genome assembly GCF_000708595.2 of Flavobacterium sp. KJJ. Lineage (GTDB taxonomy): Bacteria > Bacteroidota > Bacteroidia > Flavobacteriales > Flavobacteriaceae > Flavobacterium. Next base: position 241,852 of record NZ_JARP01000007.1, read on the forward strand.
CTGAACAAAAGTATTTTATATTTATTTAATTTGTTTACGGCTTTCCTCATTTTGGTTTTTTTTGATGAAATTTTATTTCTGATAATTTCTCATCATAACTAAATAAATTTCAGCAAAGAAAATAACGCAATGCAAAAAGAATATAATAGGGTATAGAATATGATGTAGCAGAATTCTATAAACAGCAGAAAGATATTTTTTGTTTTCATAGAAAAATAATTTGTACGTTTGATAGGACTAATTTTTTATTAAATGGATTAGGGAATTCTAACTTCTTAATTTATTTCTTTTGAATATTGATAAACGGATGTAGATGAAAAAAACTTCATTTAATTAACTTTTAAATGTCAAAAAGTGCTTGAAAATGTATTTTTAAAGGTTTTTATATTGCTTGAAAGTTCTTTTGTTTATTGGGTTTAATGATGTTTAGATTACTATCCTTTTGGAATGCTGGTGCCAAACCGTCACGGAAGCTCGGATGCGTACAGGTATGGGTTCCAAGGGCAGGAGAAGGATGATGAAATTAAAGGCGAAGGAAATAGCTATACAGCTGAATTTTGGCAATATGATTCTAGATTAGGAAGAAGATGGAATATGGATCCAGTAAATAAACCATGGATGTCACCTTATCATGCTTTTAGTAATAAACCTATAACCAATACTGATCCTGATGGAGCGGATGATGGCGATTATATTGGGCAAAATGGAGAGCATTTAGGGAGTGATGGAAAAAAAGATGATAAAGTGTATACTGCAGATAGCGTAACAAAAAATAAGAAAGGATTAGTAACTAGTGCAACAAACTCTAAACTTTTAGATATATCTTATAAGAAATTTTCAACGATAGCTAATATAATAAAGAAAGAAGGAATAACGAATGATCCAAAAGAATATTTATATATTGCACATGCTGCAAATAACAATGCCGAAATGTCAGATACATCATTATATGCTAAATTAATGTCAAGATACTCTTCCGTTCCTAAGGCAGAAAAAGTACCGTTAGGTTCATTAAATTCCAAAACAGCAAAATTTGCAAGGGTTGGCGCAATTAGTGCTATTACTGGTGAAGCTGATCCTACAAATGGGGCAACTTTTTGGGATGGTACGGATTTTCTTGCGTGGGGATTAAATTCACCAAATGGAACTCCTCAAAATAAATTTGAAGAATATAATGGTATAAGTATACCTCAAACAGTATATGATAATTTCTTAAGTAGTCAGTTAACCAAATATACTAAAGGTAAAGTAACTTATTATGGAAAAAAATACTCAATTCCAGCAACTGTTTTTAAAGATTCTGGTAATTGGTATGCTGATGGAGATTTTTGGTTTTCATCTGGTACTGTATTAGGTACAACATCTGATTATAGAATTCAAGCAACTGTAACAGCAGGAAGATCAATTTTTTGGAAGAAAGTATATGACCCACAAGCAAAAATCAAAAAATCAAAAAAGAAATAAAATGAAAAAAATAATATTATATTTAGTTGTATTTTTCTTGAACGTTAGCTTTATTTATAAAGAAGATCAATGTAAAGAAGTCCTTAACAACCCGGCCTATCTAAAAGGAAAAAAAATAAATGGTAAAATTAACGGTAAAAAAATTTTAGTTTTAGAAGTTAAAAATGTAGAAAATGAATATGATAGATTTCTGCTAATAAATATTAACAATGGATTTAAATGTAATCATCATTCATTGCTAAATACTAATGATTATCAAGGGTATTCTACAAATTATTTAAAATTACAAAAAGATGGTTTTTCCTACTCAATCGAATATGGATCACGTTATTATTATAACTATGAATTTTATTTTGAGTTTAGAAAGGATAATTTCTATCTAAAAAAAATAGAAATGAAAAGTTTTGATAGAGCAAATCCTAAAATAACAAAATCAAAAACTAGATTAATTAGTTCAAAAGTAAGTTTCGAGAAGTTCAATATTGAAAACTATTTAGTTGATTAAATTGGGTAGTGTTTCAAAGTTAGTGATATAAGATTTTAGATTTCTAACCTTTTGAAATAGAATGAAAATCATTAAAAAATAATTTAAGAGGCTGTCTCAAAATAAAAATGAGACGGTCTCTTTCCCGCGCTGGCGCGAGCGTCTCGCTCGTGAACGCAAACAGAATCGATAAAGCAAATAGAATAAAAACAGAAACCTTGTAGAAATACAAGGTTTTTTTGTTTCAGTGATAAAAAGCAAATCAGGCGTGAACTTTTTTAAAAGAATAACTATCTGCTAAAATGCTCTGTGCCAAAAGCTAAACAAAGTTTGTTCAGGTTTAATGTTTAATATTAATATCTAAATGATAAAATTGCAATATTATATTATTGGTTTTTTATTAGTACGATATCTTTTCACTCTTACATAAAATTGTACTTTTGATCAAAACCACAGATCATGAAAAAAACGAGTCCAATTATTCCTTTATTCAAACAATTCATAAAAGAAACTGAAACAGGTAAACGGCTCAAAAAAAATGGTGAAAAAATAAAACCAAGTTCGATACAAAATTATCAATATGTACTGAATAATTTGATTCAGTTTTCGAGTGATGCTAAGTTTGAATTGCGTATTTGTGATGCTTCAAAATTGGATAAACGAGAACTAACATCAGAGAAAAGTTATTGGAAAAAATTCTATCAAAAATTCACTGAATTTCTATATAAAAAAGGCTGTCACGATAATTATGTGGGAGCGAATATTAAAGTGATTCGGGTATTTTTTAATTATCTTAAAAATGATAAAGATCTAAACACGGGCGATTTTCAGCGTTTGTTTTATGTTCGAAAAGAAGAAATCGAAATCTTTGTACTCTCGCCAGAACAGCTTAAATTTTTGATTCATGATAAAGAATTTGAGCAAACTCTTATTCCGAGTTACAAACGCATCAAAGATATTTTTGTTTTTGGGTGCACAACAGGACTGCGCTACTCTGATATTTTTTTATTGACCAATAAAAACTTTGAGAAAATTGATGGTGAATGGTATTTAAAGCTTAAATCTAAGAAAACCAAAACCTTTAGTTTTATCAAGCTGTCGGCTTATGCTATTACCATTTTTCAGCGATATTCTACTTCTAATAACAAAGCAACTCTTTTTGGAAACACCAGCTTGTTTAATTTCAATAAAAGCTTAAAACAAATAGGAGAACTCGCTGGATTTACTTCGCCAATAGAAATTTCAAGAGAAAAGCAAGGCAAAACGCAACGCTTAGTTAAAAAAACAGATAGTATAAAAAATCGCTTTTGTGACAAAATGAGTTCACATATGATGCGACGAACTGCAATTACCACTTTATTAATTTTAGGAATGCCAGAACATTTAGTCCGCAAAATTAGTGGACATAGTCATGCAAGTACTTCTTTTAACAGATATGTGCATTACGCACAGGCTTATATGGATAAGGAAATTGAAAAAGTTCATAGTAAATTAGAGCGTTATTAAAGACAAATTCATAATTAATTTATATTAACGAATTCGATATTTTCATAAAAAAAGTCCCATAATTAAATGGGACTTTTTAAAATATAATCTAACTAAACAATTTATAAGATAGCTTTTTTAATTATTGTTTTACCATTTTGTAAAGTTACTTTAACTACTACCATTTGATTATTAATAATCAATGTTGGCGTAGAAAATTCATTTGTATTAACTTGTTCTTTCTCATAAATAAGTTTTCCGTTCAAATCAAAAACAAAAACATTATCTATAATTTCTTCAAAAGTGTTAACCTTTATTTGATTATTTTCTGCAGAAACTAGTACTTCATTTTCTAATCCAATCGCATCAGAAGCAGTATTTTTTGCTGTTTTATTTGTTTTGTTAGACACATAATGTATAACAAAACGATTGTCATACGTACCCAGAAAGGAAACAAAATTATAAGCCCCATCTTTTAGGTTATGAAAGACCTTAAGTTTTTTATCTTCAAGATAAATCGCTTGATCCGTAAATAAACCATCAGCACTATCCAGCGCTATTGTGAAAAATCCTCCTAAAAGAGAGCGATAACCTAATGGTACAACATCTGCGTTATCAAATGGAAGAGCACGTCCTTGAATAGTCAATTTATCATTTTGATTGACACTATAAAAACTGGTATAAGAATTTCCACTCCAATCACGGGCATCAAAACGATTGTCATAATTATTGGTTGCTCCGTCAGCATAACCTATCAGAATTTGTTCAAAAGCTCCTAGTGGATTTGTTAAATTCAGCCAAAAACGATGCTTTTCTATAGAAGCTGTTTTCCCTAGTTTCAGAAATTGCTTATTTTCTCCTTCTACACGCATATTGTTTTCAAAAACAACTGTTCCTGGAGCAATACTTTCTGTCATAAAAGATTGACCGCTCGCAATTTTTCCTGTAGGTTTAATGCTGTTTAATCCTCTTGAAGTTTCTCCCGCTGCAGAAGCCGCAACACCTCCTAAAGCATTATAACAGGCATAATCATCTAATAAATACTTTAAGAATTGAGGCGACGTATTATTTCTCCAAAAATATATAGTACCTCCTAAGACACTACTGTTTGCACTTAAAAAAGCATCTGCATCTATTGCAGACGGATATGGATTACCAATTAAGTTTTTACTGCCACTATTTTCAGCTATAAATTCATAGCGTCCATTGTTAGGAATACCCATAAATTGAACTGGCTGTGAATAAGGAAAACTTACAATTTCACCATTTGGCCATTTTCCACCTTTTGGAGCGCCAATAATATAACCTTTTGCAACTGTCATAAAAGCTGATCCTTGCTCAGGTACCCAATTATTATTGTACAGGCTAAAATATTTGTTAGATAAAGTATTTGGTGATAATACATTAAGTTTTTGTTCTGCAACGGGAGAAGACCAATACGTATAATCAGCATTTTTCATTGGTGCAGAAATACGTTTGTAAATGATATTCCCAATATTTACTGCTTCATTGATCTGAACTAAACTTGCATTGTTTTCAAATGTTAAAGAACCTTGATCTTTTACAGTAAGACCATTTTGTAATTTTAGGGTTACGCCACTTGGTACTGTAATTTTTGCAGTTGCATTAATTTGGCAAGAACAAGCGCTCATGTCTTCTGATAAAGTATAATTTACATTATCAAAAATTACATTTTTATTGCTGTCAGGAAGACCGTTCGACCACTCTCCATTATATATTGTGGTTGATGAAGAAACTTTTATGACATTCGAGTTTGGACTGGCAACAGAATTATACATTGCTCTTAATCGTACATAGTAGTTAGTTCCCGTTAAACCCATTATCTCTTCTGAATTATAACCTGAAACTTCTCTATCCAGCAACTCCGGAATTATATTGGTAAATTCTTCATCTGTCGCTACATCATATCTATATGAACTAGCATTCGGAATAGCCTCCCAATTAAGAACAAAAGATGCTTGATTACATGTCATTTCTGGCACTTCAGCTAATACTGGAGTTTGTATTGTATTTGGAATATAGTGTATTACAAAACGATCATCAAATGTTCCTTTCAAGGTACTAAATTCGTATCCTCCATTTTTTAAATTAAAATAGGTATTTGTTTTTTTGTCTTCCAAATAAATTGCTTTATTCACGAATTTGCCATCCAATTTACTAATATCTATAGAAAAAACACCGTCGATTGTTGAACTGTAACCTAGTATAATACTATCAGTATCTTCTAATGGTAAAGCACGACCTTGTATTAATAAATTTGTTGTTTGGGTTTTACTGTAAAAATTAATAAAAGTATTCCCATTAAGAGCATCGCCATCAAAACGATTGTCATATTCATTTGTTGCTCCTGGCAAATATCCAATCAAAATTTGTTTAAAAGCACCTGTTTTATTTGTAAGATTCAACCAAAAACGATGTTTTTCAATAGCCGTTTTATTGTTTTTTGTTTGTTTAAAAAACTGCCCATTATTTCCATCAGGTCTCATACCGTTGTTAAAAGTAATTGTTCCGGCTGCTGTTGAGGCGATCATAAAAGATTGTCCAGCTGCTATCTTCCCAGTTGGTTCACTATTGTTGATTCCGGAATTAATGGCAGGTCTGGTCGCAATACCGCCGACACCATTATATGCTGCATAATCATCTGACGTATATTTATTATTAGTAATTACCGTATTGTGCGTCCATAAATAAATCGTACCGCTTAAAATACTGCTGTTATCTGCCATGAATTGATCTGCATCAAGCGCAGATGGATACGGATTACCAACTAAACGATATTTATCTGCGGGTACCGTTTCGCCATTAATATTTCCATTATTTGGAACCCCAATAAACTTAACTTGCTGTGAATAAGGAAAACTTACAACCTCTCCATTAGGCCATGTTCCATCTTTTGGTGTACGAATGATATAACCAATTCCAGGCTCCATTACAGCAGTTCCATTATAAAGTGTAACCCACCCGTTTGGACCATAGCTGAAATATTTGTCACCAAGGGTATTTGGAGATATATTATAAAGAGTTTGATTAGAAACAGGAGACGACCAGTAAGTGTAATCAAAATTTTTCATTGGAGCTGTTATACGTTTGTAAGTGACATTGCCAGAATTCGGAACATTATTAATTTGTATTAAACTCGCATTATTTTCAAAAGTTAGGCTTCCTGCAGTATTTACTGTTAACCCATTTTCTATTTTCAAGTCAATACCTGATTGAACAACTACATTTGCTCCGGCATTCACCTGGCATGAACAAGCGTTTGTATTAGCCGCGATATTGAAATCACTATTAAAAATAACATTTTTATTGATATCAGGAAGCCCGTCAGACCATACCCCATTATAGGCAGTAGTATGTGTAAAAACTGTTGAGACGTTTGAATTAGAACTTACAAAGCAATCAGATACTGCACGTAGTCTTACATAATAAGTGCCAGCGGGATTAATTCCGGTAATAGTTTCTGAAGTAACATTTCCTAAAAGTTTATTTTCGTATCCTGAAACAAAATTAGTAAAATTATTATCTGTAGCCACATCGATTCTATATCCCGTCGCGTCTGGAACAGCTGTCCAGTCTTGTATAAATGAATCTTTACTGCAAGGTAAAGGCGCATATTCTAATACAGGTGTATTAATGCTTGTTGGCTGCGGATTGATAGTTACTTTATAATTTACAATACATCCGCTGCTATTTGTTATTTTAAATTCGTTAACTCCAATTGGGAGAGATAATGTAAATGTAGATGTTGAGCCACTTGCTAAAAGCTGATCATTACTTATTTTCTTTATAGTCCAAGCACTAACTGGCAGCGATGATATAGACACACTTCCTGTTGGAACTAAACACTTAGATTGCGTAATTTGCTCTAGTATTGGATCAAATATTGTGACAGTAGCATTATTTGTTGTTATGCCAGCAGATAAACCAGTACTATTTTGAACTACTGAAATAAGTGTATAGGTTGACGTTTTGTTTTGAGTAACAGTAATTGGGCTGCCACTTATGTAATTTAAAACTGTAACATCACCTTTCGGTCCACGGAACTTTAGAGTATACGTACCACTTCCCCCTAAAACAGTAATTTTAATTCTAGCAGAAATGTCTGCACCTGTTGGTGATTTACAAAAAGCAGCTGTACCTGAATTTGCAATATCGGCTGTAAGTGCAAAAGCGGGAGATTTTTTTTCCGTTATACTAACATGTTTATTAGTATAATTTGGAATTAATTTAGAATTTTCAGCAGCAGATGTCGGAGTAAGCGAACCAAAAACGAACAATAGTATTGTTGCATATTTGAATTGTTCAAGACTATAAATTCTTTGATTAAAAGGCGTTTTTAATTCTTCTAAAGACCGCCTATATTTAGTTTTGTTTAAAAGAAATAGAAAATAAGCGAGTAGTTTTTTTTTCATAATTGTAACTGTTAAGGGTTATTAAAAAGTATGTAATGTTGATTTTATTTGTAAAGGATCTTTCATTTAAGCGTTTCATTTTTATATATCTTACTAATGTACTTTTGTGGATAGATAATAAAAATAGGTTAAAAAAATTGCGCAAAGTCAGATTAAATTTGCGCAATTTTCATATGAAAATCTTTTAAATAGCTATGACATAAATTAAAAGATATATGCCAACATTTGCGATTAACAAAAGCTATAGTAATTTAATATTGTATAATTAATTTGCTGTTTTCTTTTAAGGCATACCAAAATAAAATAAATAAGATTATACAAAAAATCAAAGAAATAAACCTTAGATACTTTTTAAATACATTATCCGAAATCTTGTAGATTATTGTAAATAAGTATAAAATAAAACCAATAAAGATTAAAACAGAAGTACTAAAAAACATGAAAATCTTAGCTTCTCCAATACTAATTTCTTTTAATTGAGATATTTCCTCCATTGTATAGAAGATAAAAAAGAAAAACCAAATCCAATATGATAAATGCAATATTATATGTTTTAGCTTAGGTTCCATATTTTTTTATTGAACTGTAATTAAATATTTTGTAACTGGAACAGTATCACCATTTTGATTTAAATCATTGGTTTTAAACTCCTTATAATCGTATTTGACTCCTGTGTCTCTAAGAAATCCAGCCCACAAAACCGCTTGTTGTTTGCTTTCAAAAGAAACTATTTTAACATTTAGACCTTTCATTTCACTGTAATTTTTAAGGAGAGAAATATTATTTTCTTTCGAAATACCGTTTTTTTGAACGTAATCAAAAATAACACTGTCATATCCAATACTACGACCTTGTGCTTCACTTGTAGCCCTATCTAAATCATCAACATAACTTAAGTATTCTTTAGGTCTAAGATGAATGTTGTCTACTTTTGTGGCTCCAAAAGTCCAGTCGTACCACTTCATAACTAAAGCATGTTGACCAGTCCTACCTGTCTCTTTTCCATAGTTCATTCTTACACCATCCTCATTAACAAAGCTATGTGCCCAAGAATCCCCTAAAGTATGGTAAGCAGTTAAGTTACCCGAAATTATTTGCTCAAAAGAAAACTGTCTTGAAATATTTTGTTCGCCACCATGTAATGCATGACCAAATTGTTGAGCTCCTCCGCTGATCACATTACATCCCCCATCTAGCCAAGTACCTGCACCAAATCTTATTGCAAGTTCACTTTTTCCATTGGTTTGACTCATTTTATAATTATCATGAACGTGATGGTCTAAAGATTCAGCGGCTTTAGCAAGACTCAAAGCGTATTCATAACTTAAACCTTTTGATATACCATAAGCCAAAACAGTCCAAAAATGCCCATCTTCTTCCCAGTTACCATCTGAATCTTTATATCTCATAGGATTGTCAAATCCAAATCTGTAAGGTGACCAATCTGGAGCTTTCATCCTCATTTTATCAACAGCAAACCATCTTCCAACTCTAGAATCATACATTCTGGCTCCAAAATCGTAGCTATTTCCTTCACCTTTTAATTCATTATCTTTCTCCATTCCATTAAACCCATAACGGTACGAATCCGAGCTTCCGTGACGGTTTGGTACTAGCATTCCAAAAGGATAGTAATCTGAATAGCTTAGAACTTCGGCATTAAACTCGCCAGCTATCGTCGTTGGTATCTTTTTATCTGATATAACGGCTAGTACGTTTCCTAAGTGATTTGACAACTCGTAACGTTTATCTCCAATCGAAGATAAGAAACTCCTTTGAACTATAGGCAACGCAGGTGTGAAAAGTCCGTTTGTAGGATCCAAATAGTTTGGTATTCCATCCGTTGGTGCATCAGTATTAAGTTTATAAGTACTACCTGTTGTAGCAGCATTTACCATTCCAGGACCTCCCTCATAAGTTTCCCAAGTAGCATAACCATCACCATCATCATCAACATCTAGATAGTTTGGTATGGTATTGATTGTCGCTTTCGGATTCTGAATTGAAGCTATTGCATTAGTGTTTAGAGTAGCTCCTGTAGCAGGATTTTTGTCGCCATCAGGGTTAGCTCCTTCATTTAGTGTATAAATACCATCACCATCGTCATCTTTATCATCATGATTTGCTATACCGTCACCATCAGTATCTATAAAACTTAGGTCATTATTTACTTCGTATAAATCAAATATACCATCTCCATCGGTATCCGGCAGACAAGGTGCCAGAGTACGAATTACATTATTGTTTATTGGTATTCCTAAACTTGATACAGGAGGATTACTTGTGTTTGCCAAATCTGTTGCATCATCAAAAGTAAACCCGTTTTGCAAAGTATTGATACCATAATTAAAATAACACATATCAAAGCCAAGTGCTCTGGCATTACCAGCTCCTCCTAATTTATTAATGTTTTCGGCCGGTATGCTGGCTGGGTTAACTGTTCTTGGTGTGATCCAATTAGCCCTGTTTTCAACAATTTGCGTGAAACCGTTTACATCGAGTAGGGTAGGATTGGTACCAAAAGTAGTATTCAATTTTATAGCTATGCTATTAGCTGGTGTAGTCAATAGATTTGCTTGTAAAGTCACATCATAGCTTTTGATTGTTGCAGTGGCAGGGCTGTCTGATGTAATTTTAGTATATTGATTAACTGTAATCTTAGGGCTAATCGAATTATTGTTTTTAACTAGGTTAATCTGAACCTGATTTGTGATTTCTTTAGTCTGGCTTTCAATTACTTCTTTGGTAACTTTAAGATCTTGTACTGATGCATTAGATATTGCAGATACAGCTATATCTATATTGGTAATAGCAGCAATTGGTGTAATTTGTGTTTTGAATACGGTTGTGCTTCCTCTATAAAGAGTTATAAAAAATCTACCTGATTCCAGCGTTTTCCCTATTTTTAAAATCTCGTTTGGATTAAATGTGCCAATTGCAACTTCACTACTCCCGTTCGAATAATATAATCTTGATTGCCATACCAATCCAACTCTTAGTCTCGAACTTCTGAAACCATAAAAAAGATTATTAATACTAAGTCCCACTTTAACTCTGTCGTTATTTGAGATTGAGCTGGCAGTTTTGAATTCTAGTACTCCTAATTCGGCAGGACCAAAAACAGATACTGGATTTGCTGTTGTACAACTACCTGCAGATACTCTAAAAAGATTTATCAAATCACCATTGTCTACTCTTCTGACACAATTGTTAGCGACACCTTTTATATCTACTATTTTACTTTTGGTAACTGATTCTTGTTTAACGCCTTTGTATTGCAATTCACCTACAAAGTAAGTTCCATTAGCAGGATTGGCATTAATCAGTTTAATGGATGTGTCCAGATTTAAAATTTTCATATCTGGATCTATTGCAGGCGAATTATTCGAATACATACCCCAAGTTGATGAAGCCGTTGTAGTATCAAAGTGAAGCGAATAATCTCTAATAACAGGTGTTCCTGTCAATATAGAATTCTTAGTTAAAGCACTAGTTTTTGCAGCTATTCTGCTTGTGCTTGCAATGGAACTATTTCCTAATTTGTATATCAGTAAATTAGATTCTTCGAGTCCAAGACGGCTGCTGCCAAAAAGGTCGTGTTCTTTTAGACGATATAACGATTCAGTACTATTTCCCTGTTCGTTTACCTTATAGTTTTCTTCATAAACTCCTAATACATTGCCTTGTGCATCACGAGCATAATGCGTACGAACGATATCAAGACCACGTTGTACACGTTTTGCTATTCTATTGCCTAATCCATCATAATCAAAGAAGATAGTAACTCCAGCGTTGCTGTTAGTAACTTTTTCAACTTTGCCATCAACACGCCAGTCAATAGTCAAACCTTCGTTTTTATCTTGTATCAATTGACCAATAGCGTCATAAACATAGTTATACGTATTAGAATCACCTAAATTATAATTAGCCTTTTCAATTAGATTTTGCTTGATATCAATACCAGTATCGGTAAATATATCTTTAGCCACATCAAATACATTTGTTAGCTTGTTAGTTCCAGGAATGTATTTATAGGTAAAGTTGTCCATCTCTGGATTTGGTAGTGTTGAGTTAGGATAAACGCCCGGTGCGGTGTTACGCATGGTTTGTAAATTACCGTTTTTATCGTAAGAATAGCTGGATTCATAACTTTCAGCTGCTTGCATTGTGAAAGCATCAAAAGCTTGAGAAGTCATTGATTTTATACGATTAAGCTGATCGTAACTATAATTATTTTTTTGTATAGCAAGCAACTGATCGCCTTCTTTACGAATAGCTGTTGTCATTTGCTTAATATTACCATTGTACAAGTTTTGAAGGCTTGTGCCAGTTGTATTACGACTTACCATTAAAGGTTTGAAAGAGTCACTTCCGTTATCCCCTGATATCGCTTTATAGTCATTGTCATAATAACTTAAAGAATAACCAAAAGCATCTTTTGTTTTTGTAGAACTTGTAGACGCTCCATCTTTGCCTAAGTCATTATCACTGCTAGATAGGTTTTCTCCATTAACTGTTTTTAACCAGCCCTGTAGCGTATAAGCATAATCTATTCCCTGCACTTTTTTGTCGCCTAATTCTACTCTCGCTAAAGGTCCGTGTGCATAATATTCGTAGCTAGCATCTTTTTCCCAAAGTGTACCATCTGATGATGTTTCGACATTTACAATACGATTGTCTGCATCATAGTTATAGCGATGCGTAAATTGATCAAATTTATTAGGCTGGAATTTTACAGTATTTACATTGCCACTTATAAGGTCATAGTCATAAACAATTCTTTTTAAATGAACTTCGCAATCATTTGTTTGTCCAGTAGCTGTGTTAATAACAGTTTGAGTACAATTAGGATTTTTTAGAGCTGTATAATAATTAACTATCTCCTTTACATTGCCGTGCACATCATAATTGTATAAGATGGCGTTATCAAAAGTATTCGCATTGGTATAATTTTGATGATAGAATATTCCAGTAACTCGATTACGGTTATTATATGCTGGATTAACTCCTGATGCAGCATTTGTAATGAATAACGAAGAAGCTTTGACAGTAGGTTCTACTTCAGGATCTTCATCATAAATAGTTCTCGTAACCTGAGTTTTAGGCAAACTGCTCTCAAAACCATCTACTATACCAGTTACAGCTCCACTTGGCATTGGAGTACGCACAAGTCTTCCTTCTGCAGATATTCTATAACTTACAGATGTAGACGGATTAGATGCATTAAATATAAAACTTTCTACTTCACCAGCTTGATTTATCCTGCCTAGGCTATCATAGTTGGTATAGCTCATTTTGGCAACAGTTCCTGTTTGCTGTTTTCTATTTTGTGAGGCTATGATTCTGCCCAATTTATCATAAGCAAAAGTTGTAGTATTGCCATCTGGAGTGTTTTGCCAAACTAACTGATTTAATGAATTGTAGCGGTACTCGGTCTTAAATTTATGATTAGGCTGTAAATTCGAAATATCACCTGTAAATTGTTTAAGTGGGTCATCAGCTATTTTGTAAGCTTCTATTAGTGCATTTTTTGCTTTAATATCAGCTGGTGAAAAGCGGTTTACTCCTTCTGGAGCTACAGTTTGAGTAAGATTTCCTGCTTGGTCATAATAATAAAGCGTATATTGATATTCTTGATCATAATACGTCATGTCAAGATTTTCAACAACCTCTGACATCGCTTTTTTGATATACGATGCAATAAATTCTTTACGTTTCTCTTGCAGTAAATTATTATAATTATCTGCAGAAAAAGCTTCAGCAATGTTTTTTACAAGTTTTTCACAAGTTGATTCTGTCTCGTCAGGTAGACTAGGTGAAACCACACTAGTTAATGCTGCTGGAGGACAAATTTTACCATTATTAGCTGGTCTAAATACAGTTTCTACCCAATCATTCCAGTTCAGCACAGGAGTTACCTCATTATTAGCTATATTATCTGTATAATAATTTTTGTATTGATCTATTACAGCATTAACACCGTTAAAACCATAATGCAAGTAAGTGTCTCCAAATTCTGCAAGTGTTCTAAAACGGATATCATAAAGCTCTTTAACATCTAGTTCAGTTAAGTATCTGATATAGCTGTCTGAAATATACTGATAACCATTATTGCAAAAATTATCAAGAGTAGCTTGTGGCACTGAGTAATCAGCTATGCTTATTTTATTCATCCCGCTTATAAAAGCAGCTTTCTTTTCATCACAAGCGACAGGAGCTACAGTTTGTGGGATACATGTAGTACATGTTTCTACCGAAGCTAATAACCTCTGAGAGCTTCTAACAGCACTTCTAAGAGAACTTGTATCTTTTTTAGATCTAGCAGTTGCTTTACTGGCTAATTCTTGTAAACTGATTGCATCACTTTGTAATAAATAATAATCATTTGATGGTACAGACTCAGCCATCATTCTCGCTCTGGCAACTGTATTATCTGAAAGGAAATCACAGAAATCACTAGGACCTGCATCTAGCATTGTACCTGGAGCATAAAAGTTCATTCTATTTTGCAGAAATACAATTTTCGACTCTATTACATTGCTATTTTTGTTCTTATAATAAATTAAAAGACTGCTATCACCTATATAATCTACACTTAAAACAGTAGCAATATCTTGGATTCCAAAATCCATTTCAATTCTGCAAAATATTTTGTCTATGCCGCCTGTTCCCCATGATCCTGCAGAAGCTGGACTTACATAATCATGATCGAAGAATCCTATTGCAAAATAATCCGAAGATGAAAATATTTGACATTTTGATATTTCTACATCATAATTATTTGGATAACTAGCAGCAAAGCTTTCTTTTAATTTTTGAAATCTGCTCCCCAATTGAGTTTCCTGAACAAATGAATTTACATTAGGGTATGCATTTATTGTAGTAGCATCATTTACAAAACCCCCATTAGGATTAAACGGGTAATTTGTTGAGATAACTTCATTTAATATATTTTTTAATCCATTTTCATATAATTCTTCATTTTCGTTTGAAGTTTCGCAGCTAACTATTTTCTCTATCTCTGCAGGCACTAGGGGAGCAAAGAAATTACAAAAATCATCATCACCTAAAGACATAGATATTGTTCCTTCGAACGCAACACATTTTTGGCTTTCAGTATCATAATTTATATGTAATACATTATTTGAATCGATATCAATTTTGTTAAGATGAAGTATTGGCTCTTGAACGATATAACTAGGAGGTACCCCTATCCAAAAGACTGGCATTTGATTGCCTTCGTTATCATGGAACGAAATAATTATGGTGTCCCTAAAACCTGAATAATTAACCTGAAACTGATAAAGGTCAGTTGGTGGAAAATTAGGGAGATTTGCTTTTCTATATCTTTCAAAACGAGCCACTAAATTAGAATTATTGATAAGATTATTCATAGCAGGGTACTCGCTGCAGACGCGATAAATTGCAGTGTCAGGTGATGCTACTCCTCCATAATTAATTGTATAATTAGGGTCAGATAAAATTTGATTTATAAAGTCTTTTAGATCGTTTTCAAAAGTAATTTCCGTTTCTGAATTGCTACAGGCAGCTATTGATAGACCTTCACACGGAATAACATTTTGACACGCATCTCCAACACCATCTTTAGGATTAATATCCAATTGATCTGTATTTGGTGTAGTTGGACAGTTGTCTAGCTCATTTGGAACTCCATCGCGGTCATCATCCATAATAGCAACAAAAGGACAACAGTCAAAATTATTAGTAAAAAGTTTTAACGTTCCTTTTAAAATAGCTGTACCAGTGGTAAAATTAGTATTGCCAGAAGTAACTAACTGAAATGAACTTTCAGCATTATTATCTGGGGATTTAATTGTTATAGACTCAAATTTTTTGAAAGTATAAGAGTCAATCAAAACATTTTCTCTAGTAGATTCTAGAATAAGACTTGCAATAATATTTGTTCCCTGTTTAATATATATATACTGTGCATTTCTTTCCCAAGTTATACCTGTATTGATTGCAAAAAATTCTTCTAAATAAGAGTTGTTATAAGAAGTGTAATTACTTATATCAATAGGTGTAGTACTATTAAGAGTACCTTTTGTTTTCAATTCATTGAAAAGAGGTATCAAAGCTTTTTCAAACTTAGATTTTTTATTACAGCCAACTCCCTGGTCATTTGTTGCTTGATTAGGATCTAAAACTTCACCAATAGCATTTGGAGATGTCCCGCATTCACCTATAGGTGCGCAAGTTTCTCCGGTTAGAATAATTTCATTAGAAATCTCATTACTTCCAACAGCTCCTATTTCAGCCACGACAGAGAATTTGTATTTTCCTTCTGAAGGTTTTGAATTTCCTAAATCGTAATAGATTTGCTTTAGATTTTTAATAGACCAAGAAGAGCCGTAATTTGCCCAAGTATAACCACCTGTTTTAGGCAGTTGTACTGAAATTGGACAAGTTGAAAAATCTCCTCCAGTTTTTGGAGTAATGTTAATAGTCAAAGTTGCGCCTGTTGCTGGTGTTGAAACAGTTAAAGGCTGTAATCCATTTGCAAATAATCCTTCTAATGTTTGATTAGCCGAAGGAATAATTAATTTTTTAATCAATTCTTTGGTAATATACGACTTATTAAAAGCTGCATTCGATAAAGATACTGGTGAAGTAAAAGCACCATCTTTGAAAAATCCATTCAAAAATATATCGAAGTCAAATAAAAGTGGGCAATTTCCAGTTTGAGCATAATACTCAAAATGGTTTGCTTGAACGGCATTGGCCATAGCATCTGTAGGGCTTAAGCTCGAGTTGTATCCAAAATCTGCTGGAAGATAATTTTTTTGTTTGCTTTGATATAATATTGCACTGCTGCTTTCACATAAAGAGCCTGCAGTAACAATGTTATTTTGAATATAATTAGACAGCAACTTTTTCTGAGTGAAATTATCACTCAAAACATCTGTAATTGCACTAGAAGATGCTTGACCTACACAGCCATTAAAAGATTTGCGCTGCATAGCATATATATTGCTGAATATATGTTTGATTTTATTTTTTAATCCGATGTATAAACCTTTATAAACATTCCATACCTCATTTTTTTCAGATGCACTTAATGCAATATTAGTTAAGTCACATTGAGAAAAAGAGTTGCACAATACACTTTGCACAGCTACTTGATACATAGTTAAATTAGTATTATCTGCTCCGATGTAACTGTTGTTTATAGCCTGATACATTATACTTCCAGTACCAACTCTCATACTATAAAGAGTGGCATCTTCAAATGGAGCAGGAGATTGTGCTTGTTTAAAATAAGGGTCATTATTGTAAATTTTGAATTTGCCTGAATTTCCTGCACTGTCAAAATCAATAAATCCTTTTGAATATGCATCAGCATAAGTTGCAGTATTCATTAAATAAGAATCATAACCATCAGAAGATAAAGGTGTAGAAATTGTTCCTGTACTTTTAGCAATAGTGAAGTTTATTGTTCTTTGGCATATTTCACGGCTATATTCTAAATATCTATATTCTGGGTGATAAAGTAATAAAGATTGCGCCCAACTGTCTTCCCAATGCGCTATAAAATCGCTTACGTCCTTCAATTGCTCTGGCTGTACGGTCCAAATATCACTCCCGTCTGGAGCTTTTACAGGACTAAGGACAGGAGTAAAGGCCGGATCAACTTCAGGTGAATATTTTTTAGGAGTACTTGTATTGTCTATTATTTTAACTTCAATTACTGACGGAACTCCATAAGAATCTTTATAAGTATCTACTTGATCTTGAGTAGGGCTAATTGCTCTTTTAGGATGTTTCCAGTTGTTTCCAGTGGTTGCACCGTTATAATAAAGACTACCATCTGAATTGAAAACACTTAATTTGTCAAAATTTGGATTGGGTACCTTATTTCCGTTTGCATCTATAATATTTACATCAGTAGCTCCATATTGTCCATTAGGTCTCAAATCTGAAACCAATAAATTTTCATTCATTTGACAAGAAGTTTCAAAATCTACGAATGTAGGATTACATATTTTATCACATTCTGCATATAACAAATCCCATTCTCTACTGAAACGTATATTTAAAGAACTTACATCAGATACTGTTATTAAATTGCCTTCCATATCTGTAGCACCATTGTTTAATGTAACGCTTGTTGTATTGCCTGACGCGTATACACTTAGAACTACTTTGCCGTATAATTTATCGAAAGCACCTTGAACATAATTCAATTTTGTTCCTATACTTTTTGTACAGCTCTCACATGTAATATTACACGAATCATAAATAAACTGAGTATTGGGTGATAATCCAAATTTTGGATCATTAGGATCAATATAGCATTCAGAACTAGCTGTGGTCAATTTTTTTATGTAATCATCAGCGTAATCGTTTAATGCTTTTTCATTTACCTTAATTTCTTTTTTCAGACTATAGCTTCCTGTATTTAAAGTTGCTTTTGACTTAACTATAGGCAGACTTGCCGGAATATTGCCGCCTGATAAACTAAACGTACCAACAGTTTTAAAAATAGGCGTATCTAATTTTTCATTGCCACAATCGTCTTTTAAACCCAATTTAACATCATACACGAAAGGATATAAACCTGTTGGGCAATAAAAAGGAGAGAATGAGTTTGTTTGATCTAAACTATATTCAAAGTCATATCCTTCTCCGTCATTTGTTACTTCTACTGATTTTGAAAGAGTCAAAACATCATTGCTTTGAGGAAATATTCCTGTCGATTGTAATATGTTGTTGTCTTTTGCTGTATCTGCATCAGTAACTGCAAGTTTGTTGAGTAAGTCTGCAGTAACACTTCCATGACCGTTAGCATCAGCATTAGCCTTAGTATCTACGTTTTCTTCTGGCAAGCTAATAAGGTTATTTGGTGATTTTCCAGACAACGCCGTAGCAATAGTGCGCCCTTGTGGATCTAGATAACTTACAGATACTTGTTTATTAGGATCAACTACAATATTTTTTTTATAATGAGAAGATTCACCTACACTATAACCAAACAATCTATGCAGCTCTGGAGCTGAAGGTGTTGTGTAAAAATATTTCATCTCATGATTACTGCCAAGCTGATGCTCTACACCCACGCCGCCTTTTCTAGCTATTCGGCCTGTGTTGTCAGGTGTGTATTCTATTTGTGAGAAAGGATATAGTTTGGCATCCGGTACATAAGCCTGGTTAGTTCTTGAAGAAAAATCCGAATATCCCGTTGGAGAATAATACCTGCTTGATCCAGAACTATCCGACATTCCAGAAACATTGCTAAAACAGCTTCCCCCATCTATATCAAAATCCTTAAAAGAATAGGATTTGCTTTGGCTATTTAAGTTGTAATTTTTAAAATAATGAATATTAGAATCAACATTTGGAGCAGGCAATATCTCTAGGCCGGCTCTTCCTTGACTGTCATAAATAATTTCTCCTACTATAGTAGTATTATCGGTATTTATTTTGGTTACTGTTTGGCGATTTCTCAATGAGCCGTCAAAATAGCTGACGATTTCTTTTTTCTTTCCGTCTTCGGCATAGCTCGCTTGAAATTGCCAGTTTTTGCCAGCTTCATGTTCAGAAATAATGCTCTGATGAGGCCAATCAGCAATTGTGTTTTTTGTACTAGTTCCTGAACTCCAATTACCATAATATTTAACAAGTTCTGTATTTCTGCTGATTCCTCGTACTCTATATATCAAATACCCTTTACTGTATATTAAGGGTATTTCAAATGTGTTTTTAGAAGTTATGATTCGGGTATTGTTGAGTTCAAAATCTCTCTCTGTAAATGGAATTTGATCTCCAGATAAATGAGCAGTTATACCTTCATTACTATAATTATCAATCCAAGTCCACTCTAATTCATATTCTAAAGCACCAGCTAAACTTGCCCAGTTAATGATTACTGAACTTCCTGTAGCATTAGTTGAGCCAATCGGATTAGGCAATTGTTGTGATACTGCATAATACCTTTTTGTCTTGAAACCCATACTGACAAAAGCATTACTTGGCACTACGGTTCCATTATTCGAATTCAATGCCTTATAAGAAATCAATTGTACTCTAATACCAAACCTGTTTTCGATTTTTAAATAACTTAAATCATTAAAGTTTGCACCTCCGTTTTTAGCAGGATTGGGGTTATAGTTAACTGTCAATTCTTTATCAAAAGAAGTATCATTGGTACCGTCTTGTTTTAAAGGTGTAACTCTAAAAGTAGCCTTTAATTCATAACTCACATATGGTGCTAGATTATTATCAATACTTAATGACAAGTAACAATAGGAACCTAAATTATTTTGATTCGGAAAATTAGCTTCTGAATCTAAAATAGAAACAGGAGCATTGCCAAAACTCGTTATAGCTGTTGGCTTAAAACTAGTATACTCTCTTTCTTGTACTTGTGCGCTGAGTAGTACTGTAAAGAACAATAACCCAATTAAGCTTATCTTTTTACTTAACACATTCAATGATATATTCATATTATAATTATAACGTGATTAACTTATATGTTTTAAACTTTTCCAAAAGATTGTTATTAATACTGAAATAATTGGCGTTAGATTGGAGGGATGGATTCAAAATTATTTCAAAATAAGTTTAAATACCCCTTCGGTTTGACCAATAGAACTGTTGTTCAATAAAATCAGAATTCTTAACAATCAAGGAATTATCATTCCCTTTTTGGACTATTACTTCGCGTTTCTTGTATGGTATAAACTCCTTTTTCTGTTTCTTTCTTCACTCTTACCAATCCTCCTTCGATATCATATTCATAAAACGAGGCGTAGTTGTTTTCATCTAATTCTGCCATGAGTTTTTGGGTATCTTCATCATAAACAAAACTTTTTAAATTCCCATTGTAAGGGAAAAATCGAATGTCATCAAAATAGCAGTCTGCCGTAGTGTTAGTACAATTTAAAGCGATTTCTAAACTTGGATTATTTTCTGCAACTATAGCAGGAATTTCAATAATGCCCAAAATGCGTTGCCAACCGTCTATAATTGCTCCAGAAGGCTTAAATGTTTCAGAATAGAATGATGCTCCATTGCCATTTGCAATAGAAATTGATATGTTGCTTTGAGAATACGTAATTTGCTGTTGCGCAACATTTTCTTTTACCCAGCCTGAAACAATATATTTACCAGCTTCCGGCATAAAAGAACTGTTAGACAATTCATCAAGTGCTGCTTGATTTGCTTGTGAATATCGCTTTATAATATAAGTGACTATATTTGAAAATGCATTACAGGTTGCTCTTTGTCTAATATAAATGTTCTTGTTCACATAACTATTTACATTAGTATTCCCTAAAATAATTGCAGCATTAGTATTTAATGAAGGCATACCGCTAAATTGTGGCAAATCAATCCAAGTTGTTGCGTTTAAAGAATATTGCCAATTATATTCACTCGAAGGAAAACCTATATCTGATTCTATTATAATGTTATCATTAATTGGAAGTAGAGTACTTGCACCAGTGTCCTTGATTTTAAGTAAAGGAACATTTGTTATTGTTAATTGATCGTTCCACCATCTTACAATATCATTGTAAGTATTTGTACAAAATGCAAAAGTACCTTCTTTTAAATCGTCATTAAAAGAACCATTTCCTCCACATCCGCCTATTGTTCTCTTCCAGTTTCTAGAAGATTTGACTTGAATTTTATCTGGAACCCTATTTGCTAAAACATCTACATTACTTTCATAATAAGTGTTTTGTCCTCGTGATATACCGCTTAAGTTCTTACTCAGAGCTTGTACAATACCGTCTTTATAAACCAAAGTAATATTTACATCGTTTCTGCATCCGTCACCGTAATTTCCACCTCCAGGACTAATGTAAAGCATTGTTTTTACCCTATACGAACCCATGTTCTGACCAAAAGCCAAGCTAGAGGACAATAAGAATATAAAAAAGATAAACAGTATTATTTTTTTCATTTTTAAATTTTTAGATACAAAAAATATTATTTAAGTTTTAACTTTATTAATAGTCTATTACCTTAATAAAATTTTGATTATTTAAATTTCTTATTAGTGAATTGTCATTTGGCCAGAAATTATTTCTTCATGATCTAGCGTAAAATACCTTAATCGATAATATGAATTTTCTACAGGGAAATTATATAAATTTGTAAATCCTGTTCCATCTGCGTCACCTATTTCATCACTTATCGTAGCGACAGTATACCAAGTTTGATCATCTGCATGGTATACTTGTAAGTCTAAACTAATGCCATATATCGGTCTTTGTGTTACTTTATCTGTTATTCCATAATTCATTATTAAAACATTATTAGGGAAACTAGTATGATTTTCCATATACCATAGGTCGATTTGATAGTTTTGTGTAACGGGAGGATTTACAACAACAACAGGACACTTCGCCTCATCAATTTTAGGAATACTGGCAAACAAATTTCTCGTCATCGTGCTAGAAGTACCTTTAGATACTTTTAGACTATTTTTTCCAGTATGAGATTGATTAGAATCAATATTTAGCTTGTCATTTGCAAAACCAAAATGTTTTTTGGTAGTTACAGTTTTCTTTTCCTCAAATCCTTCGTATCCTATTTGTTGGTATTTCGAGTTAGAAGCTACCGCCATAGGCAGTTTATACATATAACCATACTGTGCTGCACTGTAGCGTTCTAGCGCATCTTTGTTTTCTAATTCTGCTCCATAAGGACTGTATTTAGTAACACTGCTTGCAGAGGTCCAATTGGTATCGTCAATCTTCCAAACAGGAATTTGAGAGCTGCGGTCTAGTTTATAAAAAGGGTTGAAACTAGTAAAGAAACCTTCGTTTCTAGGGTTATTACTATCTCCTCTTCTGCTATTTCTGCCTGTTAAATAGGCATACGATTTTTCGGCTCTCCAATTACCTTTAATGTTCCAGAGATAAGGATTTACTTTAACATCATTAGGGTATTTAACATCTCCAGAAGGATAAATCAAGTTTAGATCTTTGTCAATTATAATGTTGCCAGTACTTGGATCTATATGTGAGACAACGCTGCTAGAATTATAATTAGGGTAATAAGGAAGATTAGATTCAACTTGCGTATTCCAATGATCCTTATAAACAACTGCGCTTGCATTAATTATTCTAGGATTAAAACTTGAGTTCGAGTTGAATTGAAATGAATCTTGATCTAGCTTTCCATTCTTTATCGGATTGATCATAGAAGTAATCGAAGCCATCGATGCAGTTTGCATATTTCTATATCCAGAGCGTGTAATTTTAAAATTAAAATTGTTTAAATCTTGACATTTGTTGATATAATTTCCGCTTTTATCCATTAATAACACACCTGTTTTATCAGTATTGAAGCCTACGACCCATAATTTATATACTGCAGGCAAAGTTTGACCAGCTACAGCAGTTGACTGGATTATTCCACTATCGACAGCTAATTCATCTCCAACATGGAATATTTTAGAAACATCACCACTTTCTAGTTTAAAGTAAGGGTTTCCAGCCTGCCCTGTACCAGTATTGCCAGAACCATTAGCAATCAATTTTCCTTCAATACCAATATTTTGAGAAGCCAACCCCATTCCGTCATACATCCAATAAGCAGGGAAGTTGAAAGAATAGTAATGATCACTATATTCATTAACAGTTTCTGTTAAGAGTACATCACCTGTACTGGCATCCCATCCAAGATTTTTTGTAGATACGGTAGCACCCAAATCAGTTGCTATTTTTTCAACCAATAGAGCAGTTTTATGTACATGCTTTGTGGTTACTGCTGTACGAAGTTCATTAATGTTCGTAGATGATTCTGGAAAGACTGTAGGTATAAATATAGGTATTGGAAATATCCCAACAGGAATTAGATAACCCGCAACATTTGCTTTAAAACCAGAGGTTTCTGTTTTAGCAAAACTTCTGTTAAAGTCATTTATTAAATCATAGTCAACGCCAATTAATTTTTTAGAGACATTTCCTTTTTCATCTACAGTAGTGATATTGTTATCTATATTTCCTTGTTCATCTAAATTATATTTATATTCAACGGAAGAAACTATTTCTTTGGCTTCATTGTACACTTCCTGTAATTTCACTTTGCCATTCATGTCATTGGTTTCAATAGAATAGCCTTGGGTCATTGTCAATAGATTTCTAACATCTATATTTCCGCCTCTTATGACATTCTTCAACAGATCTTTAATAATGCTGGTTTCTGTAATTCCGTTAATCATCTTCACATCGGTGTAGGACACTTTTGTTGGAAAATCATGACTGGTATAATGTTTTGTTATTACACTTCCAGTGGCGTGTTTTTTTACAACGTTTCCAGTATTGTTGTCTTTCCAATCCAAATTTTTCACTGTGACTCTTCCATAAGTAACTTTTGCGGCAGGGAAAAAATTAACTCCAAATGGCTTTTCTACATAATTACTTTCCATAGGGGCAGCTACAGTTTCTGCATAATTTCCTTTTGCATTATAAAAAGGCTCTACAAAAGGATTTTCAGCACACATATTAGGTTCAAAAGTCGCTACTCCACTAGATTTTCCATCGGTATCATCATAAGAATAGGTTTGACCATACTCCATGTCGTTCAATCTTGTTCCTGCTGTGCCTTCAAGCATTTGCGTCCAATTGTCGCTTAATTTTACAGATTTAACTCGAAGTCCTCCACCCAATTTATGGCCATCTGGATTTTCTAATCGGATCCAAGACTTTTCAGGTTTAAAAATTCTTGCACGTCCTTTATTTTGTAAATAACCATTCGGCCCATCAAACATTTCTTTTATAATACTTAAACTGCCTCTCAGGTTTTTTACAATAGAACCAAAATCTGTTGCTGCAGGATCATCGTTTATACCGCATGTTAATCTATTCAGGAACGTACGCCCAAAACCCCACCCAGCTTTTGCGATTGGATTTACTTCCTTTTCAGTTCCTTTATCCCTTGCTAAAAATTCTACCGGAATAGAAGCTATTGTTCCTCCTAAATCAAAACTGTATTTAATGTCAATTTCAGTAGTATTTGCTATTTTAAAATAGCCTGAAACATATTCATACTGTTGTGCATTATTAGACATATTCAGCATAAACTTAAACTGAATAGGCTTTCTTAAATCTAAATTCTCACTTAAATATTTATCAAGAAATTCCTGTCTTGAGAATCTGCCATCAGCCGTTAATAGATTATCATTACTTAGTTTTACGTACAAGAACTTTTTATGATTACTGCCATTGTATAATATGTTTGTGCCTTCATCTATATTAGGAACTACATCATTCCCGACACCAATTACTTTATACATTTGCATTGCTTTTTTGTCCTGCACGTATTGGTAATCATCACTTTCAGTCTCGATTTTGATTTCTCCTCCAGAGGGTAATGTAACTGATTTCAAGTTCCAGGAAGCGGTATTAATATCGGCTTGATTTTTAGTTAAGTCAGGACTTACTTTTGTTTTATTTTGATCAACAAAAGGAAATTCAGTATTAGATAATGGAGTATTTATATTGCCGCTATTAGCAGGATTTTTTTTGTAATTTCCCCAAATATCAAATCCTTTCATGTCATAGTCAGGATTGTTAACGGAGTCATCTGCTCCATAATTGAAAACATATGGCGTATATTTTCCCATATTAGAACCTCGATACGTAAAATATACTTTTTCAAGCGTTAATTTTCCACCGTTATTACTTAATTCATTAGGTGTAAGCGAAGTACTTTTGTCATTATTTGGCATTCCTTTACATATATTATAGCTATATACAAAATGCGCAGTTTTTATTGGTTTTACAGCGCTTCCTGCAATTTTAGACGGATCAAAAATCGCACCTGTGGCGTCAGTAACTTCTGGTCTAGAATATAATCGTATTGCATGAAGCTTTTTCATTCTTCCTGAACCTGCACCTCCATTTTCATCAGCAACAGCAATAGCATCTTTTCTGTCTTCAAGATCAAAGAATGCCACATGAGTTTTAGTGACTATTTTATCAAGATATTTAAGTTCTTTTTCGCCATATAAATAGTTTCCTTTTTGATCGTCTTTTTTTGAAATAAGGCCTTCATTATAGGTTGCGGTGTTTTTTTCAAAAGGTACTCTCCATTTATAAGCTGAGACTGTCGTATATTCAAACTTAGTAAAAGCACCCAAATCATTTATTGTTGGTCCATTGTCATCAATGTCTTGATAATCTGATGAAAGAACAGTAGATAATAGATAGCTATGTGCATAAGCAGGAGTTATTACTCTGTTTACATATTCATCACTTGTTTTATTATCCCCGTTTCCATAAAGAGATCCATTATACTCAACTAGTCCGGTAGTGTTGTTGCCACTTTTTCCAGAAACATCAAAAGTAGCTTCTGATTTTTTGATATTGTAAGCTGTTTCTCCGTACACATAACTGGTACCATCTGCCTGCAAAACTTTTATTCCAGCGGTGTGGTGTGGTCTAGCATTATCGTTTTTTATAATAAATTTATCTCTAGACGCTTCTGCGCTTGTAATTTTCTGAATGACCTGACTTCGTACAAATCGTTTCGATCTCTTTATTTCTGTATTGCCATAGCTGCCACCTGTAAATGTATAAGGACTAGTGTACGTATTTTTTTTATTTCCGTCAATATCAACTCTTAAGGCTTTTGTCTCGTATATTTTATCTTTATAAATAGTTTCTGGATCTACTATTGCAGCACCAACCATTTTGAAGGTAACGGGTTCATAAGTCAATTCTTTTTTATCAGTGCTTTTTTCGTTAAAACGGGCTAATACATTGTTATTTTCGAACCATCCGCCTGTAGTACTTTCAGAGGGAGCTTTCTTAAAATCACCACTGGCATGAAATAAATTACCTAAACCAACTTCAACACCAAAATTTTGGCTTTTGCCAAGATCCACAACTTCGTCATTATATACACTGCTTACTTTTGATCTATACGGTCTAAACATACCTGATACACCTTGTCCGTCTATACTATAAGTGTCATAAGTATAATTTGTTACCGGTAGAGCCAGCGTGTTTTTGCTTACCGTTTTTTCATTTTCTCTATTAAAATCTAAGACTCCAGACTCATTTACTTTTTTATATTCAGTATTTTCATAGCCATAACCTTTTTCTGTTCTGTTACGATATTCATCTGCAACACTTTGATAAGAACCATAGCCTGTAACTTGAACCTGACCTTCTATTCCAAAGACCTCTCCTCCAATAGCGCCGTTAAAAGAAAAGTTTTCATTTCTAAATCCAATTCTTTTAGTAGGAGTATAACTTAAATTATTGAAAGAAATACTGCCGCCAATACCGCCGCCGCCAGAAGCTCTTTTAATATTATCATAATAGTCGTTACCATCTCGGCCGGTCTTTTTATCCGCAGTTTCTCCTTGTTGACTAATACTTGCAGATACATTAAGATTTTCAACTCCTTTTCTGCTATTTAAACCTAAAGAAATAGAGCTGTTTAGTGAAGTAGTTTCACAGCCGTTATCTTGCATTTTAGTAGAAATACCAATTCTAGGAGTTACTGTAGCGCCACCGTCTAAAGAACTTGAGAAATCCATCCCAACCGATACGTTGCCATTAAAATTAAATCCAATACCATAAGAAGGTTTAAATGAAATTCCTTCATAATTATTAGATTCAACTCCCAATCCAACACCCAATTGCAAAGCATCAAAACCTGTATAAGCACCATTAACACCTACATTAATACCTACCGTTCTGTTTTGCCTTAAATTGTTTTCATAAGTCATTTCATCGCCTCTAAAATCATCTGGCAAACCTCGAACTTGTCTTTCTATTTGTCCTACGTTTAGATTCCATCCAAGCCCTACCCAAGATGCTTCTTGATCCATGGTTATTCCTGAATTGTATGCAAGATTCAGTGGGTATCCACCCACATCCATGATTGGAATATTGTAATTAAAGTCACCACTTGCTAAGTCTACCATATCTGAAGTGCCTATGGGTGTAAAAGAATTGAATTCAGGCTGTGTAGGCCCGCTCGTCAAAGCATACATCTGCATTGGCTGAAAGGTTTCCAAAAGAATCATCATCGCTAAATAAATAGCGACAGTTTTTTTTAATTTACTTACTTTTTTTGGCTTGATCATAAGGCTACAGGGGTAAATGGATCTTTGAATTTAAATTTTAATATTCCCTTTCTAAAAAGGAAATCATTGTAAATCAATTGTATTTTATCGTTGGGATCTATTCCTGAGAAGAATAGCAGTACTTTTTGGAATGGAGCGATTTTATAATTACGCTCAAAGTTTACTCCAGAACATTTAATTGTATCTTTCTTTGAAGTCACAACATAAAAATCTTTGTCAAGGCCAAAAGACATGTACTTTACAGCAGCGGTATAATCCATGCCTGTAAAATCTTTGTTCAGTAGGTCTTTCTCTTCATCTTGTTGAAATACAAACTCTATAACACGCTCTGTTTTATTTTCTTCATAAAGAGAATCAACGTGTTGTAGGTTTTCAATTCCCTGATCTTTTAGCAAATAATATTGAATGGGAACCTCAGTAGCAGTAAAACCAATATCTTCTACAACTTGCGTATATGAACGAGATTTCCAGCCTATTTTTTCGAGATTAAAATATCTATCTCTAATTTCTGAGTCGTGTATATTTTTTGATTGGTCTTTCCTGCAAGAAAATAAAGCAAAAAAAAGAAAGACAAAAATAACCTTATTTAAGTCCTTCATATTTTTTATTTATGTATGAAACTAAGTCGTTTGTTACATCTATGTCTTCAGAAGCAAATAAAATATTTGTTTTGGTGTCAGAACCGATTATAAGATTATAATCGTTCTCTTCTGAAAATTTTGCCGAGTAGCTTTTAATTCTTGCTAATATTTTTGAAGATTGTTCAGAAGCAAATACTTGATTAAATTGTTCGAGTTCTTCTTTCGACTGTACAAACTCTTGCATTAGTACTTTTCTTTCTGTAGCTGTTGCAGAAAATTGTATTTTTTGATATAAAGAATCAACATGCAATTTTTTACTATTAAATTCCTTTTCGCCTACAAGCTTTAATTCTTTAGTCATATTGAAATTATTAAATACTTGACTATTATCTACATAAACAATTTTGGAGTTTTTATTAAAATTGATAAAAACTATAACTGCTATAATTATAATTAATAAGACATTACACGTTATTAATGCCAATTGGGTATTTTTTTTCACAGAATAAATTTGTTAAAATTTTTGTAAATTAATTTTATGTTTTTTTGCTTAACTACTGCCTTATTTACTTTTTGAAAATTTTATGATTGTGTTAAATACTTTTTTACTAAATAATATAACTTTGAAGTGTTTAGATTTGTAACTATTCTTGTTAATATTATCTTAATATCAAGTAATTTTATTTTATAAGCATGTTTTTATGTTAAAAATCCATTATTTATCTCTCTTTTATAATAGTAGATGATTTAATTTTTGCTTTTTTCTAAAATTTCAAATAATGTTATTTATTTGTTAACGAGGCCAAAACTATATTATATTTTTTTTATTTACTTACGGCTTTCCTCATTGTAGCCTTTTTAGTAATTTTTTTTTTAAATAAAAAACACTTATATGTTTGAAAATCAGTGCTTTGTTTTCGAATTAAATATCGAAAAAAAAATATTTTTTTAATATTAATGAAATCAAATTTGAATAATGAATAGATAAGTAATTTCTTAAAATTTGAAATATGCAATAAGAGTAGAAAAACAATATAACTACAACTATAAGGCAGTGTGAAAGATTTTTACTTGGAGAAGTTTTAATAGTTACGCTAGATTCTAACAAAAACTTTATAATTAAAAACCGAATTTGTATATTGTTCTGCTAAAATTAACAATGCCAATTATATACATTTTAAAAACATCTGCCTTTAAACGTTTTTTAGTACATTTTAATAGAAATCATCCAGATTATGAAAAAAACATTAATGCTCTTCCTTGCATTCTTAGCTTTTACAGCATGCTCAAAACATCAAGAGAAAAAAAATATTACTATCACTGGAATAGATTCCACATTGCGGCCTGGTAATGATTTTTTTAAATATGTAAATGGCAAATGGTATGATTCTGTAGCAATACCTGCATCTCAAGCCGGAGTTGGTGCATATATGTTTATGAATTATCCGCAACGCATACGTCTGCAAGGAATATTAGATAGTATTTCGCAAAGCAAGAATCCAGCAGGAAGTATTGCACAAAAGGTAGGAGACTTTTATGCATCTGGTATGGATACGGTAACAATTGACAAACGTGGTTATACGCCTATCAAACCCTTACTTGCCAATATTGAAGCAATTAGTGATTTACCATCTTTAATGAAATTTGTAGTTAATGAGGTAAAAGTGGGCAATCCTTCTATTATAGGTTTTGCAGTTTCACCCGATGAAAAAAACAGCAGTATAAACATTGCCCAAATTTATCAAACGGGTATTGGTTTGCCTGACAGGGACTATTATTTCAAATCAGATTCATCAACTGTTGCCATACAAGCAGCGTACAAAAAATACCTTGCGGCATTATTTCAACAAACGGGCAGCAATGCCCAAGACGCTAAAAAGAATGCTGATCTGGTTTATGATATTGACAAACAGCTAGCCGCTTCGCATAAAACAAAAGTAGAACTTCGTGATGTACAGGCAAATTATAATAAAATGGCTGTGAGGGATCTTGTAAAAAGACATTCCAATATTAACTGGAGTACTTTTTTAAATGATTTAGGTACTCAAACCGATTCTATTAATGTAGGCCAGCCTGCCTATTATGATGCCCTTAATAAGCTCTTAAAAAACATTCCAATTGCTAATTGGAAAATTTACCTGAAAGCAAATTCTTTAGAAAGATATGCAGATGATTTAAGTAAACCTTTTGTAGATGCCTCATTTGAGTATACCAAAGTGCTTTCTGGTCAAGCAGTTCAAAAAACACGTGGCGAAAAAATGGCTAATGTCCTTGATAATTATTTAGGCGAAGCATTGGGTGAATTATATGTAAAGAAATATTTTTCAGAAGATGCAAAAAAACGCATGTTAATCCTCGTGAATAACCTGCAAAAAGCGTACGCCAAAAGAATTGATAATTTAGCATGGATGAGTCCCGGTACGAAACAAAAAGCCAAGGAAAAACTGTTTGCCATGACAAAGAAAATAGGATATCCAGATAAATGGAAAGACTACAGCAAGGTGCATATAGAAAGAAATACCTATTTTGAGAATATGGTTTCGGCCGCAACAGCTGCTTATCAATTTCAATTAGCAAAATTGGGCAAACCGGTCGATAAATCAGAATGGTATACTACGCCTCCGACAGTTACTGCATATAATAACCCTACTGCAAATGAAATTGTTTTTCCTGCAGGTATTTTACAGCCCCCATATTTTGACAATAATGCAGATGATGCTCTAAACTATGGAGGTATTGGAATGGTTATAGGCCATGAAATAACCCATACTTTTGATGATCAGGGTGCGCAATACGACAAAGATGGAAACTTAAAAAACTGGTGGAAAAAAGAGGATTATGCACAGTTTAAATCAAGAATACAACAGGTGATCAATTTGTACAGTACCTATACCGTTTTAGGCGATCTGCATATTAATGGCGCAATGACAGTTGGCGAAAATACTGCAGATATTGCTGGAATAGCAGTTGCCTATGATGCTTTTAAAATGACCGAACAAGGAAAAGGCAATACAAAAATCGACGGTTTTACTCCAGATCAACGCTTCTTTATTTCTATAGCCAAAATATGGAGAGTAAAAATGAAAGACGAGTTCCTGCGATTGTGGATTAACAATAATCCGCATTCTCCACCAAATTGGCGTGTTAATGGTCCTCTAATGAATACGACACCTTTTTACAACGCCTTTAATGTACAACCTGGAGATAAAATGTTTTTGCCGAAGAAAGACAGAATAACAATTTGGTAGTGCCCTTGGCTCTCCAAGTGGTCTTGAAAAACTGTGCAAATACAATTCTTGAAAGTTTTCGAGACTTGTATTTGCACAGTTTTTTAGTTTCCTAGAAATTGTAAATTTTAGAAAAGTCACTAAATTTTATATTTTAGCTTAAAAACAAAAAAAGCCTCAGATTTCTCTGAAGCTTTTACTTAGTAGCGGGAACAGGACTCGAACCTGTGACCTTCGGGTTATGAGCCCGACGAGCTGCCTACTGCTCTATCCCGCGATGTTTCGGGTGCAAAGATACACAGTTAATACGGTTATGCAAAGAAATTACTGAATTATTTTTATTGCATCCTATTTTTGCTGATAACTTATTAAAATGTAGTACTTTATATTGTCTTTTGCGAATTCCTGATTTCAGATGTTTTATTTATCGTAGTTCTTCTCTTCTTTTATTTCCTGTTCGATTCTTTTATTGATGTTTATTTTGGCATCTGTGAAAACGAAAATGGTTGTTTTATATTCACGGGCAAATTTATCAGTGATCTCGCCAGAAATTTTAGCAGTCTTAAAGTACGGACTAGTTTCTTTTATTTCATCATTGTTTTCATCGAATTCCTTAACTCTGATCAGATTTTTGTATAAAATATTTAGATTAAACCAATTGACATAATCGGCATTAAAAGAAACCGCTTTTATTCCTTTTTTAGTATAATAATTAATGGCTCCGGCTTGCCCGTAATTGTCACAAAGTATGAGAGTTTTTTCAGGATTTTCCAATGTAGAATAAACAGAATCGGTTTTTCGTGCGAGTTCTTTCCAGCCTAACATATCAGCAAAATCTTGAGGCAGTGCATGATCTTTTCCATCTTCCCAGCGAAGCATTCCTAATTTCTGGTATTTCTCAGGATGCTTTACGATATATTCCGGACTTTTATTGGGGAAAGCCAAATTGTAAATCGGAATAAAAAGCAATATAGGAATCAGAATGAAAACCGGCCTTAAATATTTTTTCCAACCAGAATTCAAAACATCAGAAAGAAAAACAGCTCCAAAAGCAATATAAATTGGATACAAACCAATTGCATAATATGCTTTTGCCTTGAAATAAATAAAAACAATTAAGGTGAAAATTATCGAGCCAAAAAAGAATTTATATTTCTCGAAAGGCTTATAAAATAATAAAGCATAAAAAGCTGAAAGAATTACAAAAATAGAACCGATAAAAAATAATATTTGTTCTTTTAAAAATCCGATACGATCAACATTTACCAATTGCGTTTCGGCTAATTCTTTCATATGGTGCACTATTGGGAAATGATTGTTATATTGCCATAAAAGATTCGGCAGAATTAATAGTATTCCTAAAATCAACGCAAAATAAAGTTTTTTGTTTGCTAATATTGTTCTTTGTTTAGATAATAAAAGAGCAGGGAAGAAGCCAATCAGCAAAAACAAAATATTGTATTTATTTAAGAAGCCGAAAGCAAAAACAATTGCTCCTATATAAAACCATTTCGATTTTTCAGTTGTGATATATTGTATGACAACGTAATAAAATGCTGTCCAGCATAAAACATCTAGAGAGTTTGGCTGATAAAGCATGTTTATTCGCAATAGAGAAGAAAGCAAAATACAAGTTGCACCCAAAACTAGAGCGTATAAATTTCCTTTAAGCAATTCTGTCGTTTTCCAAACAACTAAAAGCGTTAACGCACCAAAAAGGGCAGGGAAGAATTTTACCCAAAAAACCGAATTGCCAAGCAAAAAGATTAAATAAGAAAACCAAGATGTAACAGGCGGAACTGATAAATAGCCCCAAGCCAAATGATGTGCCTGATCAAGATGCAGATATTCGTCACGCTGTAAATCATATTCAGGACTTAGTAAAACATATTGCAGTACAAATTTTAAAATTATAAACCCAATTAAAATTATAGTTTTCTTGGTCATGAATATTTGGTTTACAGTTTATTAATGATGAAGCTAATATATAATTTATTTTGGATTTTGATTCAAATCAAAGCGTTATGAAATAATATAAAAATAGCCTCAGATTTCTCTGAAGCTATTTTTATAAAGATTAAATTTCTTTTTTGAAAATTTTTTAAAAAAAAATTATTCCTCTAAAGCTGTTTCAAATTCCATGTGATCGATAGTTTCTACTTCTGCTTGCGCAGGTTTAGAAGCTTTCAAGGCATTGAATCTTTCAAGCATTTCTGTTTCCCCTTCTTCACCGCTGAAATAAGGGAAAACATCCATAATTGGTGATTCTGAAATCGCCGGAATCGAATATTCACCCATTGTGTTTTTCATTACATGAATGGTATTATCAAAAGCTTCACGAACGTCATTTGCCTGAACAAGCATATACATACTGGTTTTTCTTTCTTTCCCGCTTTCTTCATCATAAGCAATCAAAGAAACTTTCGATTTAAACCAGCGATCTGCATTTTCAAAAGGATGAATTTCAGCATAATTCGCCACTTTAATATTTGTGATTTTAAATTCTTCACTAATATAAGCTGCCATTTCTTCATTAATTCTTTTTTCAGCTTCCGTATAAGACAAAGCATCAACCAAATAAGGTTCTGTCAATACTTTTTGCCCGCCTGTTTCATCTGTTTTTCTATATTTTACTTTGCATTCGTACCAAGTTGCGCTCATCTCTATTAATTTTTAAGGATGCCAAAGATAGATTTTACAGGAAAATAACAGCTGAATTCTCGAAATAGATATTCACAATTTTGAGTTTCTTTTTGTAAAGATTTGAATATCAGATAAAAAATAATCGGACTTATACAGCAATCTTTTTTACATAAAAAGCATTTTTTGTATATTTGAGTATGGATATAAATCTCAAAAACCTTTCAGTAAGGCCTGCCATAAATGCTGATTTGCCCGATCTTGCAAAATTTCTTCAATTTCTTGTTGAAGCCGAGCGCCCGTTTGATCCAACATTAAAAGACGGAGAAATTTTCTATTACGATATAAAAGACCTTATATTAGATAAAGCGACTGAAGTTTTGGTTATGGATTATGATAATCAGATCATTGGGTGCGGATATGCTCAAATACGATCAGCAAAAGCGTATGAAAAACATGAATTATTTGGATATCTTGGTTTCATGTTTGTTCTGCCGGAATTCAGAGGACATGGACTCAATAACGTATTGCTTAACGAACTTAAAAAATGGGTTTTATCTCAAGGAATAACTGAAGTCAGACTTGAAGTATATCATGACAATAATCCCGCAGTTAGGGCTTACGAAAAAGCAGGTTTCAAACAAATATTGACAACTATGCGCTGTGAAATTAGCCCAAAGAATTTTGATTAAAAAAAAGCTCCAGGTTTCTCTGAAGCTTTTGTGTTATTGGTAAAGTATATCTTTAAAAATTTGTATTTACTTTTTTAGAACGATCTGCAATGTATGAGATAAGCCAAGCTTTTGGACCTTCTTTTACAAAATATATTTTCTTATTTTCTAAATCTGGAATACTTTCCAGGCAAGCCAATAATATATTATTTGCTGAAATAAGATATTTCTGGTCATAAATACTTAGAACTCTAGCAGCTTCTTTATTGGTTTTGGCAAGGTTAGTAAACTTGGTGAAATTATTTTTTAAAATAGCATCATAGTCTATAACATCTTGCATATTTAAAGGAACAAAATGCTCTTTAGGATTATCATCATAAGATAGTGTTGCAAACGCCCATACGGCTCCGCCAGATAAATAGATTTTTTCTTTTTTTCCAATAGCAGGATTGGTGTCGAACATTTCTTTTATCTTCTTGCGCAACACTGGGTTAAAATCAAAAGATTTTTCCTGATATACAGATATGTCATTCGCTTGGTTTTGATTTGCAACTGTCTTTTTTACAGCATCTGTAAGTGTCATTGTACCAAAATCAAGTTCCAGCGGTATAAACTCTAATTTGTTATCTTTAAGTTCATCAATATAACCTCCTTTAGTATTTTGAGCACCAATATCTAGCAGTAGGGCATCAGCATAATCGACAGGCGGTATAGAACCTTTTACTAGTACTTTCGCTTCTTCAGCAACATTGATAACATCAAGATCCTTATTGGTCAAGGTTGTAATTCTGCTTTTTAAAGCATCAAAGTTGGTGGCAGATCCAAAAACGGATGCAGCTACTATAAATATATTTTCTTCAGGAACTTTAAATTGCGTTCTAATTTTCGTCAATTCATTAAAAACGATAACTCCAGCACTGTTGATATCTTCCTGAGTAAGCAGGCCGTCAGCCGCAATATGTTTTGCAAAACTAAGACCTTCTTCGTTCAAGAAATAGACAATCTTATATTCTGCTTTCTTAATGTTGTTTACCTCTAGAACTGAAACTTTTATAGTTCTGCGGCTGATTTCAATTCCGGCATAAAGATTTTTTTGAGAAAATGAAGTAACGGAAAAGAATAAAGATAAAACGATAAAAAATAAAATTTGGGATTTGTTTTTTTTAAGCATTGGATTTAATTATGATTATAATATAATTTGTTTTGAGTAAGACTTTACATTAATTTTTATGGTATTTATGTGAAAGTCATAATTTTGAATTAAAAATAAAGGGTTTCAATACGAGATCGCAAATTTATAAAAAGATTTACTAACATAAATGCAGTTGCAGCGAAAACATGTTATTAAATTATTAAGATAGTTTTCATATTGAAAAAGAGTAACAAGCGAAAAATATGCAACAAACAAAAAGTCTCTGATGTAGTTTGTACGAAAAAAGAATATATTTGAAATGCATTAAAACTTGACTATCCTTCGGCAATCTTCAAAAGAATGAACAAAAGAATTATAATGAGAAATTTTACAATTAAAAGCATTTTTATTTTAGAAGACCCTTTAATTAATGTGAAGTATCATAAGGTAATACCACTGGTTTTGTTGTTGCTGCAATCCATAAATTTAATAGGGCAAGAGATAAAAACTAGTGTTGAAAAATTAGAATATAATATAACAGATAAAATAGTTGTACAGTATCAAATTGCAAGAGAAGTTGACCCAAATGAAGAACTTGATCAAAGTCAATTCAAGGTGGTGGAAGGACCAAGTAAAAACATTTCTCTAACGTATGTTAACGGAAAGTCTGTTTCCAGCACTGTGTATACATATGTTATAGAAGCACGCAAAACGGGAAAATTAGATTTGCCTCAATTGACAATGCATTTTGAAGGCAAGGATATAAAATCTGAAAAACTGTATATTAACGTAGTTGGCGTATTGTTGACGGAACAGCAGACATCTGATAAAATTAAATCTGCAAATTCTCCGTATAAAGAATATCACGTGGGGCAAGCTTTTGAGATTAGTCTGCCAGCATATATTAAACAGGCGGAGGGAATAAATAGTGATGCAGCAATCGAATATGTAAATAGGGAAAATAATATTTACGGCTATACATTACTTGAAACTAAAGAAGATATTCTACTATCAGGAGGAAAATACACTACACTAGATGCATATCATGGAAATATAATTAAAAATTTCTCAAAAGATTTAGCAAAAAAAACAGTCTCCACACCATTATCTAATAAAGGTAAAGAAATCAGTTTTATAGAAAATGATGTGACTTATTTTGATGCAGAAACAAATAAAGATTTGTATTATTTTATAGGGTCAGTAGAGACAAAAACAGCTTTTTATACCGTTGTTTTATATACATTCAATAAAAACAAAAGCGAGTTTAAAGCAGACTTTCAAAAAATATTATACAGTTTAAAAGACTAAACAAAATGAAATACAAAATAGTAGTGACGTTGCTTTTTTTTATCATGTTTCATCCTTTAATGGCACAGCAAATAACTATTGATATTAAAAAATTAAATTATAACGTTGATGAAACGATAGACATAACATATCGTATAGAAAAACAGGTTGATTCAGCTGCAATAGAAAATAAGAATTTTACAATAGTAAGCGGCCCTAATATAAGCACAACTCCAAATTTCTCCGAAGTTTCTTTTGTTTTAAAAGCTTTTACGATAGGACGAATAAAAGTCCCAACTTTGACGATGCATTGCAAAGACGAAAATATCAAGTCGAACGATTTATTTGTTGAAATTACTAATAAAGAATTTACGAGTGAAGACTTAAAATTAATTGCATACAAAACAGGGCATTCTTTTAATGTGATTTTACCTGCCTATTTGAGCAAAACAGCTGAAATGAATAGTTCTTCAGGAATAGAATTTAAAAGTGAAAAAGATGATGTTCACGGCTATGTATTTTTTGAAAATAAAAAAAATAAGAACATACGAAAATCCTTCTCTGCTAATGAATATTATGAACTATTCATAAAAGATTTCATGATAGAGCAGCAACAAAGGAAAGTTTCAAAACAACAGTTTTTAAAGAAAGGCGAAATAAATTTTATCGAAAGCGAGATGACATTTTTCGATAAAGCAAAAAAGAAGAAAATGTATTATTTCATTGGTATCGCAGAAACAGATAAGGCTTTTTATCAATTTATTTCATGGACGCCGGAAGACAAAAAAGTAAAAATTAAAACAGACTTTGAAAATATTTTTTTCAGTATAAAAGATTAAAGATAGTTATAGCGACGGAACGTTTAGCAGTTGTTAATACTTCAAAACTAAAAAAGTAACAACCAAACAGAATAATAAATGAAAATAATAACATTAATTTTTGCTTTAATTTTTGGCCTTACAGCATTCGGACAGACTCAGAAAACAAAAATTTTATTAATAGGAACTATTCATTTTGAAACCCCGCATACAGATCAATTTGAACTAAAAACGGACGATTTTTTGAGTGCAAAGAGACAAAAAGAATTAGAAGATTTAACGAATATTCTGTCTCAAACAAAAGCGAATAAAGTAATGATTGAAAGACCATTTGAAAATCAACGTTCCAGCGATAGTTTGTATAATTTATATGTAACAGATCATTATAAACTTACAGTTTCAGAAAGAGAACAAATTGGTTTTAGGCTTGCTAAAAAATTAAAATTAAATCAAGTAAACTGTATAGACAAATTTTATGTAATGCATGATAGCTTAGTGGGTGTGACTGCAAAAGAAAATAATCAGCTTTATTTGCTAAAAGATTTAGGAACAGTGGCAAATGCTATGCTAAATGATTATAATAATAAATTGAAAAAAGGCACAATAACCGAAGTTTTAAAATACTTAAATCAACCTGAAGAATTAAAAAAAAATTTATCAATTTATCTAAAATTTATAACAAAGATTGGAGCCGGTAAAAACTTTGCAGGAGCAGAATCGGTATCAGATTGGTATTTAAGAAATCTTGCTATTTATTCAAATATCATAACTCAAGTTAAATCTTCAGACAAATATGTTATTTTGATTTTTGGACAAGGACATATTCCAATATTAAAACATCTGCTGCAAAATAATGATGACTTTGAAGTCGTTGAATTAAGTAGTGTTCTTAAATAACAGTCGCTAATAAATTCTGTCACAAATCTAGGTTAGATGAAATTTAAGAAAAAAAAGATACGATTGTTTTTATCTAGTTTCGTTGCTTATTTTAATTCTTTCGAAATGTGGAAATCGATTCTTAATAATTTAAGTGATGAAAAAAAGTGTTTTTATCTATTTGTTTATAATTTTTTGTTTTTGTAGTTGTGTGTCAAGTAATAAAAAAACTTTGGGTATAACATCAAAAAAGGAATTAATTTACATAAGCACAAATAAAATAGATGCTTTAAAAATAACTGAAGATGTTGTTAAATTTGCGAAATTCATAAATCCTGATTTTGCACAAGATAATTTCGGAGAATTACAGATCAAGCCAACAGATTTAATTGTTAAAGAATTAGATAATTGTAATTTGTATAAAATTTGGAATATTCAAAATTGGGAAAAAATTGACCTTAATAATGATAATAAAACCGATCTGCTTTTTACAGGCTATTGGTATGGAAGCTATCGTCAATACGCTATAGTATATGTGGAATCAGATAAATATAAGTTGTTTAATTTATCAGAAAACATAGATATTGCCTGTAAAATTGTAAAGCCTATTATTGTAGATAATAAAAGTGAATTACTGGTTAATAATTACAAAACAGATCTAGAGACTGTCTCCAAACTAAAAATGATTCATTTTGCAGATACTCTAACCTATAAATTTAATTACTTCATAGAAAAGAGTAAGAAGGCTGTAAATTATGATATACAGCATATAAAATTTATTTCAGAAAACAATTTTGAAATTGAGATTGATAAAAATCAAAATGCTCATTACACTTGTTTAAATGTTTTGAATGTGTCTCATTTAAAAGGTAATTTTTATAAAGGTGAATCAAGAAAAAAAATTGATAAGACTATATTTAATGATATTAGTAAATTACTTGAATATATTAATGTTTCAGATTTACCAAACGAGTTTGCAATAGATGGCTATGATTTTTCTACAGTTTGGCTTGAAATTAAATTTAAAAATGGAACTGTTAAAAAAATAAAAGATTATGGTTATCAAGGAACTTATGGACTAAATGCAACATATGATAAGATGAAAAATATAGCATTACAAACCGATTGGGAATAGTAAATTGTATTGAATTAAAAATATTGCGCCTAACAACCACTACAATAGATTTGGGTTATGCTTTACCGAAGTATTTGGAGGAAAGCACGAGGAAATGGACAAAACTTATGCAGAATCTGTAGGTATAGTTTTATAGGAATTTCGGACAGAGTTTCTTTAAGTAAATGGAGTAAAAACCTGATCAAATCTATATCGAATTAGCGTGGGGAGGATTGAGAGATGCCTCAATTACGCAAAAATATTCCCCTATGTAGTGTTGAACGATTAAGAATTAACAATGGACTGGCTTCTGAGTAAAGCGGTCATACAGTTGGTTTCATTGGTACTCCACAGCAACAAACCCCGATAGGCTAACTTTATGTCGTGTTTTTAAGGCCTATTTTTTAATAATTTTCTTATAAATATATTAAAGTAAGAATAAAATTTTATATTTGAATTATTAAAAAATTAATATAATATGCATAAATGTATAAATTATTCAATCTGTTTCTTATTTACTCTTTTTTTGTTTGCCTGTAATGAAGAATCAATAAACAATCAAGAAAATATAAGTACTGTCAACAATAATTTGAAGTTAAGCAAATTTTCAAATTCAAATATAGCAGAAAATATTACAGTAGATTTTGAAAATGTCAATGAATTTGAAAAAGATAATTTTAAAATTGTCGAAAATGCAGCTAGAGAAAAAAACGCAAATTTTCTTCAGTCTGATTTGTTGCAAAATCAATTAAAATATCAAGTGATTACAATTGAATATGCAAATAAACCTTATTCATATTTGTTAGAAATTTATGCACATAAAAAAAGTACTGTTTATCCAATGACTATTACCAAGTTGAAGGATTTTTCAGGAGCATTAAATGTGTATTCCTTTGATGGGGAAAATTTAGGTTCAATTGGAGTGTCTAAAGGCATAGCGAAAAATATTTCAGAAAAAGAGGATTTAAATATTTTGACAACAGCAATAAATTTGTTTTCCGATAATTCGAATTTAACTAACCGAATTCCGCCTTGCAATACACCATATTATCTCCCTATGCAATTTACTGTAGATTATTATAATCAAACCTCATTTGATGGCACGGTTATTTCATATGATTATGTGTATTCTACAACTACTACGGTACAGGTATTGATGACATATCCTTGTGATGCATTGCCAAGTGAAGTAGGACACGCATATACATCGGCAATTATTAATGACCATGGAGCTGGTGGAGCTGGAACTTCGGAGTTTGAAAATTTGAGAATTTATAATAATCTAACTGGTAAAGCAAGATGCTTAAATACCTTATTAAATAATAGCGGGAATTCTTTTGTAAAAAAAATGTTAGAAAAATTTGAAGGGTCTTCTGAATTTAGTATAAAA
The DNA here is from genome assembly GCF_000708595.2 of Flavobacterium sp. KJJ. Taxonomy (GTDB): domain Bacteria; phylum Bacteroidota; class Bacteroidia; order Flavobacteriales; family Flavobacteriaceae; genus Flavobacterium. The sequence goes on from NZ_JARP01000007.1 coordinate 283,528, forward strand.
ATATCCTCTGTAGACAAAGTCTATTCTGATGCAGCAAAAACTATAGAAATTAACGGAACTACGAAATATGATGATTCTGATAATACTAAAAATATGGATATAGAGATTAGTTCGACTAGAATTGATGCGGTGGCAAGTTTAGAGGCAGCACGTATTATTTTGCACGAATATATTCACGCAGATATGTATAGAAAATTGTATACTAAAGATAAAACGGCGATTGATGTTCAAGACTTTAAGAAAGTATTTGACTTGTATGAGAAGAACTATCACAGTTCAATGGCTGTTTTGTATGTCAATAGTATGCGAGATGCTTTAAAAGAATTTCATAAAAATGTGCTTACAGATGATTATAATAAATATGTTGCTAATTACGGTACTGCACCAAGTGATGATTTTTATGAAGCGATGGCGTGGGGAGGTTTAAGAAATGGAAACGTTAAAGCTTGGACGGATTTGCCAGCCGATAAAAAAGCTTCTATTGAATCATTAGCAAGTGGTGTTACTCAATTAACTAAAACATATACTTGTCCCAATTAATTATTAAATATTTTAATTATGAAAAAATACTTGTTACTAATGTCTTCCTTCTTTTGCTTTGGTTTAACGATAGCTCAGGAAAAAGAAAAAGACACATTATTTTTAAAATTGGATAACTCGTTAATTTTTGAATCTCAGTCTATTCCTTTGAAGTTTTCACTTAAAGATGCAAATACCGATGAGGACTTGTATTTTCAAGGAACTGAAATTTTAAATAATCTAAAACCTGGAAAGTTGATCTGTTTTAATGAGTTTATACATCAACCACAATTTTATGATAAGACCAAAACGCAAAAGTTAAAAAATTATGAATTAGTTATTTTTTTTAGAAGCACAGTTGTTTATTTGGTTAGAAAAAAAGATAAAAAAACTGAATACATTAAAGTAAAACCAATATTAGTAAGCTACGATTAAAACAGTTAAAAAATGCAATTATAGAATTTTGATAAACAGACAAGATTGCTTCTTCTTAATTGAAGAAAAAATTACACCTTTTAAAAATGGAAATCTTTATCTAAAAGACAAAGCAATTCCTATTGATTGTTTATAGTATTGGTGGAATTCATATAATAAAAAAAAAGAGTTAGAATAACATAGTGTAGAAATTACTATGCCCAACTACTACTACATTGTATTTGGACAATTGGCTTTTTCGAAGTATAGGAAGAAAAATTGTTTTTGTATTTGGTGTAGTGCAGTTTTAAAAAACTGTTCCTTGCCCATAATAACTTTAAAACCAAAAATTATTAAGATGCATTTATACCTAATGATAACTTTATTATTTGCAATTAATGCACAAGGACAAGAAAAAGCTAATGATACGCTTTTTTTTAAATTTGATAAATCTTATATTAAAGAATCTGATTTAACGTTTTATTTGAAAGACACTAATCACAACGAAATATTTTATTTTCGCGGAACTCAACTTCTAAATGACTTGAAACCTAAAAAAATTCTTTGTTTAAAGGAAATGATAAGACAGCCTAAATTCTATAATAAATCGAAAGTACAAAAATTAAATACTTATGAACTCATAATTTATTTTAGTGACAAAATTACTTATTTGGTTAAGGAGAAAAATGGCAAAAAAGAATTTATTAACATAGAGCCAGTACTTGCAATTGCAGATTAATACAACAAACTATTATGTGTAATACAAAACAAAAAGGTTGCCTTTTGAGATAGTCTCTTTTTTATACTCCGCTCTTCAAAGTTTTTAAATATTATAACGCTGTGCGAATATCTCTGACTTCACCACAATCTAAATCAAATAAAAGTAAAATTTAATATAAAAAAAAGCTCCAGATTTCTCTGAAGCTTTGTCTTAGTAGCGGGAACAGGACTCGAACCTGTGACCTTCGGGTTATGAGCCCGACGAGCTGCCTACTGCTCTATCCCGCGATGTTTCGGGTGCAAAGATACGCCGATTTTCTAGAAATCCAACGAAAACTTTAAAAAATGTTTTATTTTCTGTATTGAGTTGATATGACTACCTTTGCAAAATAAATAGTACACAAATGTCACATAAAGCAGGTTTTGTAAACATCATCGGGAATCCAAACGTTGGAAAATCAACATTGATGAACGCCTTTGTTGGAGAAAGATTATCGATCATTACATCAAAAGCACAAACAACACGCCACCGTATTCTTGGAATCGTTAATGGCGAAGATTTTCAACTTATATTATCGGATACTCCCGGAATCATCAAACCCGCTTATGAAATGCAGGAATCGATGATGAACTTTGTAAAATCAGCTTTTGAAGATGCTGATATTCTAATTTACATGGTCGAAATAGGAGAGCAGGACTTAAAAGACGAAGCTTTCTTTAATAAAATCATTCACGCTAAAATTCCGGTTTTGCTATTGTTGAATAAAATAGACAATTCAAATCAGGAACAATTAGAGCAACAAGTAGCATTTTGGACTGCAAAGGTGCCAAATGCTGAAATTTTTCCAATCTCTGCTTTACAGAATTTTAATGTACCAGAAGTTTTTGGAAGAATTATCGAATTATTGCCAGAATCTCCAGCGTATTATCCTAAAGATCAATTAACAGATAAACCAGAGCGTTTTTTCGTAAACGAAACAATCCGTGAGAAAATCTTGTTGAATTACAGCAAAGAAATTCCATACGCAGTTGAAATCGTTACGGAAGAGTTTTTTGAAGATGAAAATATTATCAGAATCCGTTCGATCATTATGGTAGAACGCGAAACGCAAAAAGGAATTATCATTGGGCATAAAGGTGCAGCTTTGAAAAAAGTAGGTACTGAAGCTCGTGCCGATCTAGAGAAATTCTTCGGAAAACAAATTCACATTGAACTAGTTGTTAAGGTTAATAAAAACTGGAGAAGCAACGCGAATATGTTGAAACGTTTCGGATATAATCAATAGAGTTTTGTTTGTTTCAAGTTTCAGGTTTCAGGTTTGAAATACCAAATTGGAACTAAAAAGATCTTGATACCTTGAACCCCTAGCCCCGATGGGAGGGAAAATCCTTTTGTGCCGGGGTTCGGCACAAAAGATTGGAAGGAACAGCGGGAAACAGCTCCTAATAATAATAGGAAAAATAATAAAAAACTTAGGTACTTAGAAACTTAGTCCCGAGGCTTCGGGATAGTCACTTTTTTAACTACCTTTGCAAAAAATTAAAATAAAGCATTTTGGATTACAAGTGATTAGGTTTTTAAGGAACTAAAAATTTGAAATCTAAAATCTAATCCCGAGGCTTCGGGACTAAAATTCAAAAAAATGAATAACATTGTTGCGATAGTAGGAAGACCTAATGTAGGGAAATCAACCCTTTTTAATAGGCTGATACAAAGAAGAGAAGCTATTGTAGATTCGGTTTCTGGAGTTACCAGAGATAGAAACTACGGTAAAAGCGAGTGGAACGGAAAAGAGTTTTCTGTAATTGATACCGGCGGATACGTTCGCGGATCTGATGACGTATTTGAAGGTGAAATTCGCAAACAAGTTGAGCTTGCTATCGATGAAGCTGATGTTATTATTTTTGTAGTTGATGTAGAAGAAGGCATTACGCCAATGGATGACGTTGTTGCCCGTTTGTTGCGTAAGGTTACTAAGCCAGTTTTATTGGCTGTAAATAAAGTAGATAATGCCATGCGTGAGAAAGATGCGTTGGAATTTTATAACCTTGGATTAGGAGATTATTTCACATTCGCCAGTATTTCAGGAAGTGGAACCGGAGATTTATTGGATGCTTTAATTGAGTCTTTTCCAGTAAAACCAGAACCAGTTCAAGAAGAAGTTGTGTTGCCTCGTTTTGCAGTTGTAGGACGTCCTAATGCAGGAAAATCAAGTTTTATTAATGCCTTGATTGGTAAAGAACGTTTCATGGTAACGGATATTGCAGGAACAACTCGTGATGCAATCGATACAAAGTTTGACCGTTTTGGTTTTGAATTTAACTTAGTTGATACTGCGGGAATTCGTCGTAAAGCTAAAGTAAAGGAAGATTTAGAATTTTATTCTGTAATGCGTTCTGTTCGTGCGATTGAGCATGCAGATATTTGTATTTTGGTTATTGATGCAACCCGAGGATTTGAAGGTCAGGATCAAAGTATTTTTTGGCTGGCAGAGAAAAATCGTAAAGGAGTTGTAATCTTGGTAAACAAATGGGATTTGATTGAAAAAGATACCATGTCGACTCGTGATTACGAAGAGAAAATCAAAAAAGAATTAATGCCTTTTACAGATGTGCCAATTTTGTTCGTTTCGGCTTTAACGAAACAACGTTTATTGAAGGCATTAGAAGCTACAGTTCAGGTTTTTGAAAACAGAAAACAAAGAATTGCAACTTCAAAATTCAACGAATATATGTTGAAAGTGATTGAAGCATATCCGCCGCCAGCGACAAAGGGTAAATATGTAAAAATTAAATATTGTATGCAGTTGCCAACTTTAACACCTCAATTTGTGTTTTTTGCCAATATGCCACAATATGTTAAAGAACCATATAAGAGATACCTTGAGAATAAAATTAGAGAAAATTGGGACTTTTCCGGAGTACCAATCGATATTTATATTAGAGAGAAATAAAATTAAAATCCCCGCTGTGTCGGGGATTTTTTTTGCTATAGAAACAAAATCTAAATAAATGTTAAACGCACAGTTAAACCTTTGGACTTTTAGTTAGTCTTATTGATCTAACCATCCGTTTTATGACCAAAGTATTCTCTTATTTTCTGTTTTTCCTAGTTTGTTTTACTGCAAATGCTCAAAATGATATTACGATTAAAGGAACTATTGTCGATATTAATTCGCAATTGCCTTTAGAAATGGCTACCGTTTATTTTACAACTGTAAAAGACTCTACAGTTCTAGAATACGCGACAACAGATAAAAATGGTGTTTTTAGAATCAATACCAAAAAAATAGACAAACCTGTTTTCTTGAAGGTCAATTATATGGGCTATCAGACATTGGTTGAAGAACAAAAATCAATTTTAGAAAGCAAGGATTTTGGAAAATTATATTTGCTTGAAAATGTAAATGCTTTAGAAAATGTAATAATAAAAACTGAAGCTCCTCCAATTACCGTTAAAAAAGATACTTTAGAATTTAATGCCTCTGCGTATAAAGTGCGCCCAGATGCCAATGTTGAAGCTTTATTAAAACAGCTTCCCGGCGTTGATGTCGATAATGATGGAAAAGTTACCGTTAACGGACGAGAAGTAACTCAGTTTTTAGTAAACGGGAAAACGTTTTTTGATAAAGATGGAGCTTTGCTTCTAAAGAATTTGCCTGCTGAAATCATCAAAAAAGTGCAGGTTTCTGATTATAAAACAAAGAAAGAAGAACTTGCCAAACAAGAATCGACTTCGGATAATTCGACTATCAACTTAACTATTGATGAAAAGAAAAATAAAGGTTTTTTTGGAAAAATGCTCGGCGGTTATGGTTCTGATGATCGATATGAAAGCAGTGTAATTCTGAATTTTTTCAAAAACCAGCAAAAAATAAGCGTACTTGCTTCATCCAATAATATCAATTCTACAGGTTTTTCAATGGATGATGTTTTTGATAATATGAGCGGAGGTCGAAACAGCAAATCCAACAATCAGAGTTCTGGCGGAGGAAAAGGAATTACGCAGTCTAATTTGGCCGGAATAAATTATTCTGATGATTGGACTAAAGATTTTGCCGTAATGAGCAGTTATAATTTTTCGAATACGATTAACAATAACGAAAGCAAATCAGATCAGATTAATTTTTTGCCAACTGGAAATATTTTGACTTCATCAGATGCTAAAACAAGAAATGAAAATACTGGAAATAAAGTAAATCTAGAATTAGAATATAAAATTAATCCGAGTACAACACTTGTGGTTACGCCAAAATTTAATCAAACAAAAACAAACAGTGATTCTAAATCGAATACTTTTTCAGAAGATGAAAGCGGGCAGGAGCTCAACGAGAGCACTTCACAATCAAAAAATGAAGGCAACAGTTTTAATTTTACAAACAGTATTAATTTTAATAAAGCTTTTGAAAAACAGTCTCGCAACTTAAGTTTGGTTTTCAGCAACAATAATACAAGAAGCGATTCGAATGCACTAAATCTTTCTGAAACTATTTTTTATCAGGACAACAAACCAAATGACGAGAGAAATCAGAACAGCAAAAATGATACAAGCGCTGATAGTTATTCGCTAGATGTTGAATATACTGAACCAATTACAGATTCATTGCGCGTAAGATTTGGTTCTGATTTTGATTGGGCAAATACTGTAAACGATCAAAAAACTTTTGATTTTGATGCCGCTTCGCAATCTTATTCTGATCTGAATTTGTCGCTGACAAACTATATATCTTCGAGACAAAATTCGGTTAGCCCGAAGGTGGGTATTACGCTTCAAAAAAACAAATACACCTTTAACTTAAATACAAAAACGTCTATTGTCGATTACGATAATCACTCTTTGTATTTAGGAAATGCAACAGATTTGAATAAAAAGTATGCTTTGCCTTTCGCGAATGCGCAAATGAGATACAAGTTCAGCCGTTCTAAAAATTTGACTTTTAGATATGATTATTCTAATTCGCTTCCGACTTCAACTCAATTGTTGCCAGTTTTAAATTTAATGAACCCATTGAATACCGTAATTGGAAATCCAAATTTAGATCCGATCGAGAAAAATAGTGCAGGTATAGATTTTAAAAACTTTGATTTCCGTACGCGTTCTGGTTACAGCGTTTTTATTAAAGGTGATTATTATAACAACGATGTGGTTTCGACTTCAATTTATGATGAAAGCGGAAAAAGAACTACAACTTACGCCAACATTTCCGGAACTTATCTTGCCTCAATTGGAGGGAATTGGAACCAATCTATAAAAAAAGATGCTCATGTCTTGCGATATGGTTTAGGAATAAATGCAAGTTATTCTTTTGATAAAGGATTTACAAATGCTGTTTTGTACAATGCAAAAGCAACGGCAATCACACCAAAAGTATATTTAACGTATGAATACGGAGAATTATTGACTGTTTCTCCATCTTACAGCTTGTCTTATAATGAAACAAAATATGAGAATTACACCCGTGATGCAACTTCAAACGTAGTACACAGAATAAATTTACAGACAACAAGTTATTGGCCGGCAAATTTAATTTTCGGAAATGATTTTGGATACACATATAACTCTAATATTTCGAGCGATTTCAAAAAAGATTTCTATTTATGGAATACTAGTTTGTCTTACGGATTTTTAGATAAAAAACTGTATGCAAAAATAAAAGTGTATGATGTCTTAAATCAAAACCTGAGCGCAACAAGAACTATTTCTGCAACCTCAATTCGAGATGAAGAAAATACAGTTTTAAAACGTTATGTTATGTTTTCCCTAGCTTATAAAATTGGAAATTTTGCTGCAGAAAAAGGTTCAAAAAGAAGACAGAGAGAAGAATAATTACTTGATTCCCGCGCAAAGTGTTTTCAGTTTAATTTTATAATCTGGATCTAGAGGCTCGTTGGTTTGTGCTAATCTTTGTGAACCAACATTAGCCGGACAAGCAATATCATTAGTTGCGTCGTAAATAATTTTTGTTCCATTTAAGGAAAGTATTAATTCTTTAGGAACATATACCTGTACCCGCGTTTTAGAATAACCTGAAGGGAAATAACGTACATAATAACCATCAGGATGCAAAGTCCAAATACCGCTGGGAATGTCAGTTCTGGCAGGTGCAATACCAGCAAGAATAGCATATTTTTCCATTTCATCATAAGTATAATTTCCTGAGGAAACCATTTGTCGAATTTTGTTTTCGGCCTCAAAAATTGCTTTTAAATTATCTGGAAGCTTATCCATAGCTTTATCCATTAAGTTGCCAGGCAAAACACCCAATACACCACCTTCAAGCTGTGTAAGCTGTAATGGAGTCAATAATGCAATGGCGGTTAATTTTACGGTACCGTTATAATCTGCAAATTTAGTTCTTGCAATGATGGTCCAAAGTAAAACTTGAATATCATGCTGATTGATTTCAGGATGTTTTTCGGCACTTTTTAAAATCGCGGTAACAATTTCTTCTTTTGGTCCCAGAACAGGAGCAAACATATAGCCATCTCCTTGAGAAGGAGCAAATGTTCCTGCATGCAGGCAGTAGCTTTTGTTGGTCATTTCATATAAACCTGCACAAAGAACAAAACCGCCATCTGGTGCTTTTGGCAATAAATATAAAGGCTGTGCTTTGTCTGCTATTGAAAAATCAGGCATTTTTGAACCTTCTTGATTTACATCTTCAAAGGAAGTAGTTATAGCGGCAGGCTGTTTTAAAATTTTATCTACACCTAATTTTTTGCTTGCCAAAGAAGCTCCTGCTTCCAGTACTTTATCTGTTAAGCCTCCAAATTGTGCTTGCGAAGCTTGTACAAATGCAAATTGAAAAAGAATTATAAATAAGATTTTTTTTATTATTTTCATTACCAAGAGTTTATATTTAAAGCCAAGCGAATTTAAGTATAAACTTTTTTGAAATTAGAATTAAATTGTAAAAAGTAAGACAATAAAGATTAAAATATTTTCTTAACTTAAATGGCTTATTTTGTTGTTTTTCTGTTTATTTTATGATAAAGTGTAAGTCGAAAGATATCACGATCATAAAAATCAACACCACTTGTGCGCCTCTGAAAACTTTTTAGATAACCCAGTTCTAGACCAAGGTTTGAATTAAAATGATAACGCAATGCAAGATAAAATCGGTTTTGATCGAAAGTATTTCTTTTGTTCTCTTTTCCGAAATTGAATAATACTTCATCAGAAATAGTTCCTTTTAAACTTCGATTTTCTTTTTTCCAAAGATCAAAAGTCGACTGCAGTCTGTAACGAAATCTATAAGCAAAAGAAAAATTGTCAAGTAATTCAGTTTTACTCGCTTTTTGAAAAAGTCGTTCTTCTAACTGAAAACGATTATGAAATGTAATTTTAGAAATGTCATTTATTAAAGTGATATCTTGCTGTGCACGATATTCTGGAATTGAAAAATCTGGATCAATATTCGGGTCTTGAGTATTAACATTGAAATAAGCAAAACCGCCACCTAAGTCTATATTTTTATTTGCTCTAAATCTTCCTTGAACTCTGATTACAAATAAATTCTCGTGAATTGGATTTAAAAAACTGCGATTATCAAATTCAGAATGTATTGCAAATTTTTCTGTTATAGGTAAAATGTTATAATATCGAATCCATGTTAAGGTTTGCTGATCTGTTTTCTTCGCATTTTGCGCTGATAAGAATGGACTAATAAAGGCAATCAAAAACAATAATTTGAAAAATTTCATCTAATTCATCTAAAATCAAGTTGCGAATATAGATAAATCAGAAGGTTTTTGTAAAATATCCAATCGTTTTTAAATTTGTTTTAGATTTTATTTTGTGATTTCAGCAATAAAAAAACGAGGCAGAATTAATAACCTACCTCGTTCAGTATATTTAAAATTAAATAAATATTATAAAGAATATTTTAAAGTGATTCCGTAAGTTCTTTGATCACCAATGACACCTGCATATTGTCCTGCATTTCCGCCTGCTGGCAATAATTGCTCATAATAATCTTTGTTTAAAAGGTTGCGTCCCCAGAAATGTATAGATAAGCCATCTGCCGCACGGAAACCTAAACGGGCATTAAAAATAGCATAACCTGGAACAACTAAATATTTTGAAGCTGAAGGGCTAGATGAAAATTCAGATCGTGCATAAGAATCTACCGCAACGAAAATTCTTCCTCTATTTCCAAAGAATTTTGCTTCGTCAGAAAGCTCGCCACCTAAAGATCCTGCCCATCTTGATACACCAGGCAAATCGGTACCCGAAACATCTTTATAGGCTACCTGAACTCCATCAACAGTAGTTCCGGTTTCTTCTAAAGGAAGTGGTGCATTTGTAAATTTGACATATGTACCTTCGGTATAAGTTGCAGCGGCATTAATAGTCAAGTTTGGATTTACAACAAAGCTTGCATCTAATTCAGCACCTCTCACACGTACTTTATCTGCGTTTGCAAGATAACCACGATTTACACCCAATTCTGCAGCCTGAACGTTTGTTTGGAAATCTTTAATTTCGGTATTAAAGAACGCCAAGTTGAATATTGAATTTTTGAAAGGAGATGTTTTTACTCCAACTTCATAATGATTTACTTTTTCTGGTTTAATTACTGCAAGATCAGTCAAAGGGTCACCCGCTGCATTTGTCGGAAGCCCAGCTACGTTTACACCAACTGGCTTATAACTTTTTGCATAAGTTCCGTAAGCATTAATTTTATCAGATACTTTATAAGTTACCGTTAAGTTTCCTGAAAAATCGGTATTGTCAGTACTTGAATTAAAGGCTTGGTCAGAGTACACGGATTTTTTTAAGGCAATTAATGCAGCATTTGTCGTTTGTAAACCTCCGTATGTTGTACGAGAATAACGAGCATCTTTTTTATCAAAATTATATCTTAAACCTGGTAAAATATGAAAACGTTCTGTTATAGCCCAGTCTAATTGACCAAACGTTGCAGCACTTGATGCTCTAATGTTTGCATCAGTTTTAATACCATATCCTTCAAAAAGTCCTGGAGTTTTCCATAATGCACTTGTTGAGCTTTGTGCAAATCTCCACTGTGCATTTCCAGATTCTTCAGTACCATCAGTTTGAGAAGTTTGATCGATAAAGAAAACACCAACAACTCCGCTAATTTTAGAGGTTAATTGTCCTGCATAACGAACTTCTTGCGTTATTTGAGTTTGTCTTGTAGGATTTTGTGATTTGGCTAAAACTTGTAATCCTGTAAAATCTCTATCATTTGATGGATCCCAGTTCCAAAAACGCCAAGCTGTTGTCGAAGTCAGCGTTCCTGTTCCAATTTTAGTATCAATATTAAGAGAGATGCCACCCATATCTTGATTTGAGCGCCATGGTGTATCATGATCAATTTTACGATCAAAAGCATTAAGACTTGGCAATTGGTAATTCAAATCTTTTATAATAGCATCAAACTGGCGATAAGCAGCTCTTTTTGTAGGTGCCACACCTGCAACAACCTGAGCATATCCGTCAGGACGCTGTGTGGTAATATCTGCTGCTAATATAACATTCGTATTTACGCTTGGAGTCCAAAGTAGTTGACCTCTAATTCCTTGATTATTTAAACTATTTGTTGCTCTGCCAGTAGCAACATTATCAATTAAACCATCACGCTGTGTGCCTGAGAATGATATTCGTCCGGCTACTTTTTTGCCTAATGCACCAGTAACCGAAGCTTTAGCTTGTAAGAAGGCATAATTTCCATAGCTTACTTCAAAATCAGCACGAGAAGTAAAACTTGGTTTGCGAGTTGTAATGTTAAACGCTCCTGAAGTAGTATTTTTTCCAAATAGTGATCCTTGCGGTCCGCGTAAAACTTCAATTTGCTCTACATCAATAAAGTCTAATGTTGTTGCCGCTGGACGTGCGTAATATACACCATCAACATAAAAGCCAACACCTGGGTCAATACCGTCATTGGTAAGTCCGAATGGAGAACCGAGACTACGAATGTTAATTCCAGTATTTCTAGGATTAGAAGAGTAAAGCTGTACAGAAGGAACAAGTTCTTTAATACGGTTAACGTTGAAAGCTCCTGTTTGCTCAGCCTGTTTGCCTGTTATAACAGAAATTGCAATTGGCACATCCTGAACTTTTTCAATTCTTCGTCTTGACGAAACAACCACTTCAACAAGTTCATTTTCTTCGCTTAATGTTACTTGTAGCGGAGCAGGGGGCAAGTCATTAATTTCTAACTGTGCAGTTTTATATCCTACGTATTGTACTAAAAGTGTTAAAGGAAGTTTTCCTCTTGTATCTATTGTAAATTTTCCGTTCGCATCTGTTGTGGTGTTTGAAGTAGTTCCTTTAACAACTACATTAACAGCTTCTAGGGGAATGTTTTCATTTGTTTTAACCACACCTTCAATTTTTTGTGCAAATGATAATGAGAAAGTTAAAATGGCTAATAAGGTAAATATGTTTTTGATTGAATTTTTCATTTTTATATTAAGTATATGTAATTAGTAGAATTTAAAAGAAATTTTTTTAAATCAGCACATACACATATAAGAAGAATTGCTCACAGTTGTGAAGAATTTAATTTGATTGTTTTGCAAAAGATTTGTTACACTTGATTGACTTAAATGTACTTTCATGAGTTAAAATTTTGTAAATGGTTTGTTAATTATTTTTTGCAAATATAAATATTAATTCTATCGATTTAATAGGAATTAGAAAATATTTTTTTATTTCGTCACCAGTGAGGCTATTGTAATACCTTCCATAGCTTTCAAAGTTTTATCTCTAATAAGCATTAAACCGTGACGCAGACTGCATTCTGATTCAGTTTTACAATCTGAGCAAGGCTCGTAAAAGTTTAAAGAAGCGCATGGCAAAAGTGCAATTGCACCATCAAATAAACGGTGAATTTCTGCCAAAGTAATATCATTTTTTGATTTTATCAGATAATAACCGCCAAATTTCCCTTGCTTGCTGCTCACAAAACGGCCACGTTTTAGATCTAATAAAATTTGCTCTAAAAACTTTTTTGGTATGTTGGCTCCATCAGCAATTTCTATAGTTCTAGAAATGTGATTTTCGTCTTGTTCTGCTAAATAAAGTAAGGCCTTAAGGGCGTATTTTGCTTTATGTGATAACATCTATATTGAATTATTAATTGTAATTATGAATTATAAATTTTTTAATCTGATCTGTAATGAGACTGTAAGCTGTAAACTGAGACTGAATGCAAAATTCTACCATCCTCCGCTAGAACCTCCTCCAGAGAATCCGCCTCCGCCAAATCCGCCACCGAAGCCACCGCCTCCGCCGCCAAATCCACCTCCAGATGATCCACCTCCGAAACCGCCAAATCCTCCTCCGCTGCTTCTGCCAAGACTGCTTAATAGAATTACATCCATCAAGCTTGGGCCTCCGCCATTATTGCCAGAATTTCCTCCACCGCCTTTTTTGTTTCGAGACAGTAAAATTAATACAATTACAACAATTACAATAAGCGGCAGTATAGGAAAACTTTTTCCTTTAGCTTGTTTTCTTTCGCCTTTAAATTTGCCTTTAAAAACATCAATTATAGCATCGGTTCCTTTGTCAAGTCCATTATAAAAACTTCCCGCTTTAAACTCAGGAATAATAATATTTCTAATAATGGTTCCGCCTATCCCTGCAGTTAAGCGGTCTTCGACACCATAACCTGGGTTGATTGCGATTTTTTTCTCATTTTTAGCCAGTAATATTACAACACCATTGTCATCTTTTGCTGTTCCTCCAATTCCCCAGGTTTGTCCCCATTTCGTAGCTAACTGACTCACATCTTCTCCTTTCAAACTTTCAATAGTAATTACTACTATTTGTGTTGTAGTAGAATCAGAATAACGAATTAGTTTTTCTTCTAATTGGGCTTTTTCAGACGCACTTAAAATATTTGCGTAGTCATAGACCGAAGTCTGGAAACTTGGTTTCTCAGGAATTGTAAATTGTGCAAAAATACAATTGGTAGTAAAAAGGGCTATTAATAGAAAGGATAATTGAAAAATTCCTTTAAGAATTGATGTTTTGTTTTTGGAAACTTTCATTATTTATCCTTTTGAGATTTCGTTAGATAATTCATTTGTATCGTCTTCAGACCAAGGGAAATATTTTTTCAATTGTTCACCGGCATTCAAAATGCCATCAACAATTCCTTGTTTAAAATTTCCTAATTTAAATTGTTCCACCATTTTATCTTTGGTACAATCCCAAAAATCAGAAGCCACAACATCATTAATGCCTTTGTCACCGCAGATAGCAAAAGTTTTATCTTCGACAGCAAAGTAAAATAAAACGCCATTTTGCTGTTGGGTTTCATTCATTTTTAATTCATAAAAAACTTCTAAAGCCCTGTCAAAAGGAACTTTAGAAGTTGTTTTTTCTATATGTACTCTAATTTCGCCAGAAGTATTTTTTTCAGCCACGCGAATAGCTTCAACAATTGTTAGTTCTTCTTCCTTGGTTAAAAAATCTTCTACTTGTGACATTTGAATTATTTTAGAGTTTAGTCCCTATCCCGAAACCTCGGGACGGGATTGATATTAGATTTTAGACGATACTTAGATTCTAAGAAGTCTACTCATCTAAAAATCTAATTTAGAATTTTACTTCAACTGGTTTATCTGCTCCTGTAGAAGCTTCAAAGTATGGTTTTTCTTTGTATTCACTTAAGAACCATTTGTTTGGAATAGAAAGTACATAACCATTATATTCTTGAACAGACTCATTAAAACGAGTTCTTGCAGTTAAAATCTGATTTTCAGTGCTTGCTAATTCGTCTTGTAATTTCAAGAAATTTTCATTTGCCTTTAACGTTGGATATTGCTCCACAGAAACCAATAAACGAGATAATGATGAACTAACACCGCTTTGAGCTTGGTTAAATTCTTTTAATTGTTCTGGAGTAACATTGCTAGGATCGATTGTTACAGAAGTTGCTTTTGCACGAGCTTCAATAACAGCTGTTAAAGTTCCTTTTTCAAAATCAGCTGCCCCTTTTACTGTATTTACTAAATTTCCGATAAGATCATTACGTCTTTGGTAAGCGGTTTGTACATTACCCCATTCTTTGTTAACGGCTTGGCTGTATTTTAAACCGTTATTCTTAATTCCGATTGACCAAAAAGCGATAATAGCTATTAGTACTACAATAATTCCTACGGGGATTAACCATTTTTTCATATCTGATTTAATTTAAGTTTGTTTCTAATTTATAATATTACAATTCGTTCTTAATTTCGTTTAATTGTGTTTTTATGGTCTCTAATTTACGTATTATTTCGAATTTATCTAATGTTTTCTTTTGACCTTCCTTTAAATGTGTTTTAGCGCCTTCGAGCGTAAAACCTCTTTCTTTAACTAAGTGATAAATTAGCTGCAGATTGGTAATATCTTCTGGCGTAAACATTCTGTTGCCCTTGGCATTCTTCTTAGGTTTCAGGATGTCAAATTCGCTGTCCCAAAACCGTATCAATGACGCATTGACATTAAAAGCTTTGGCTACTTCGCCAATACTGTAATATCTTTTATCCTTTGAAAGCTCAATATGCATGTTTTTTTATTTTCTATTTTAATCCAAAAATAACACTTTTTAAAGTATTAATCTAATGACTGATTTTCTTGGTTTGCCATATGTGAAATTGCCACATATTCGGCAGCCGAAATATTTCCGTAATAAAAATTCAGCGGATTCACTACTTTTCCATCTTTATGCACTTCATAATGACAATGCGGGCCTTCTGATCTTCCTGTGCTTCCTACATATCCAATAACAGCACCGCGTTTGACATGTTGTCCTGGTCTGCAATTGTATCTGCTTAGATGCGCGTATAAACTCTCATAGCCAAAACCATGCCTGATGACTACGTGGTTTCCAAATCCTGAAGCAGAATTGTCAGCTCTTGCAATAACGCCGTCACCGGTAGCATAAACGGGAGAACCTGTGTTGGCAGTAAAATCCATTCCGTTATGCATTTTTCGCACTTTCGTGAAAGGGTCAATCCTGTATCCAAAACCAGAAGCTACTCTTTTTAAATTTTCATTTTGAACAGGCTGTATCGCCGGAATTGCCAATAACAAATTCCCTTTTACACCCGCCAACTTCAAAATTTCATCTAATGATCTGGATTGAATGGCAAGTTGTTTTGAAAGTTTATCAATTCGTTTTGTGGTATTTAAAACTAGTTGCGAATTGTTATACCCCTCAAGATCCTTATATCTTTTGGGGTCTCTAAAACCTGCTTTTCTGATAGAATCTGGAATCTCGGCTTTATTAAAATAAACTCTGTAAATGTTATTGTCTCTTTCTTCCAAGGCTTCAGTTACATCATCAATTTCATCCATTTTTTTGTTTAAAATTGCATATTGAAGTTTTAAATTTTCAATTTCTCGTGCTTGTAAACGATCTTTTGGCGTTTCGAAATAAGGCGTATTTATTAAAAGGACAAAAACTAAAAAACCAAATAGCGCTGAAGCGAGCAAAAACAGCAATGCATAACCAATTTTGATTCTTTTTCTGGTTTTTATTTTTGTATAAGCCAGATTTTCTGAGTCGTAATAATATTTTACTTTCGCCATATTTTAAAATACGCTATTTTTGCAGCTTGTAAAATAAGTTAGTCGAACAAAATTACTAAATGTTTCAGTTGTTCGAAGCTTTTTTTCCAAGAATAAAATAATTAGATAATTGCGTCAATTTGATAATTAGATAATGTAAGAATTAAAGAATTTATTGTTGCTAACTTAAAGTTTTTTAATTTAAAATCGTCAAATTATCACATTTTCAAATTAACACTTTTTCTAATTGTTTAGTTATCAAATTATCACATTTTCAAATTGACTCATTTTCTTAATTAAAATATGAAATCACAAGACGTACGTAAACAATTTTTAGACTTTTTTAAGAGCAACGGACACTTAATCGTTCCTTCGGCTCCTATCGTCCTTAAAGACGATCCAACCCTTATGTTCAATAACTCGGGAATGGCCCAGTTTAAAGAATATTTTTTAGGAAACGGAACTCCAAAAAGTAAAAGAATAGCCGATACGCAAAAATGTCTTCGTGTTTCAGGAAAACATAATGATCTTGAAGATGTAGGTTTTGACACGTATCATCATACCATGTTTGAGATGCTTGGAAACTGGTCTTTTGGAGATTATTTCAAAAAAGAAGCAATTAACTGGGCTTGGCAGCTTTTGACAGAAGTGTATAAAATTCCAAAAGAAAATCTTTATGTTTCTGTTTTTGAAGGGAGCAAAGAAGATAATGTTCCATTTGATCAGGAAGCTTGGGATATTTGGAAAACATTAATTGACGAGGATAGAATTATCCTTGGAAATAAAAAAGATAATTTCTGGGAAATGGGAGATCAAGGACCATGCGGACCTTGTTCTGAAATTCACGTTGATTTACGTCCAGAATCTGAAAAAGCTTTGGTGTCAGGAAAAAGTTTAGTAAATAATGATCACCCACAGGTAGTTGAAATCTGGAATAATGTATTCATGGAATTCAACCGTAAAGCTGACGGATCTTTAGAAAAACTTCCTGCACAGCACGTTGATACCGGAATGGGATTTGAGCGTTTGTGTATGGCATTACAAGGTAAAACATCAAATTATGATACGGATGTTTTTACACCGCTTATCGAAAAAGTTGAGCAGATTACAGGTTTGAAATATACATCTGATGAGGTTAAAAACATCTCAGAAGAACAAAATAAAACAAACATTGCGATTCGTGTAGTTGTCGATCACGTACGTGCGGTTGCTTTTGCAATTGCTGACGGACAATTGCCATCAAACACAGGAGCTGGTTATGTAATCCGTAGAATTTTGCGTCGTGCTATTCGTTACGGATTTACATTTTTAGGTACAAAAGAGCCTTTTATCAATAAATTGGTAGAAGTTCTTGCAAACCAAATGGGTGAATTTTTCCCAGAAATCAAATCGCAGCAGCAATTGGTTACGAATGTAATTCGTGAAGAAGAAGCTTCTTTCTTAAGAACTTTAGATCAAGGATTACAATTGTTAGAAAATGTAGTAGCAGAAACTACAGGAAAAGAAGTTTCTGGAGCTAAGGTTTTTGAATTGTATGATACGTTTGGTTTTCCAAAAGATTTAACAGCTCTTATTCTAAAAGAAAAAGGTTTCTCATATAAGGAAGAAGAATTTGAAGTTGAATTACAAAAACAAAAAACTCGTTCTCGTGCTGCTTCTGAGGTTTCTACAGAAGACTGGAATGTTTTAATTCCTGGAAATGTAGAAACATTTGTGGGTTATGATAAAACAGAAAACGAAGTAAAGATCACAAGAATTCGTAAAGTTGATTCTAAAAAAGATGGTGTTTTGTACCAAATCGTTTTAGATAATACACCTTTTTATCCAGAAGGAGGAGGGCAGGTTGGTGATAAAGGAAATTTGGTTTCTGCAAATGAAACGATTGAAATCATCGATACTAAAAAAGAAAACAA
This sequence comes from Flavobacterium sp. KJJ, assembly GCF_000708595.2. Lineage (GTDB taxonomy): Bacteria > Bacteroidota > Bacteroidia > Flavobacteriales > Flavobacteriaceae > Flavobacterium. The sequence goes on from NZ_JARP01000007.1 coordinate 301,630, forward strand.
CCTGATTTTGCATTTTGCAAAACAACTTCCTGAAAATATTGAAGCTGGTTTTGTGGCAAAAGTAAATACTGATTTAAGAACATCAACATCAAAAAATCACTCGGCTACGCATTTAATGCATTTAGCTTTGAGAAGTATTTTAGGAACGCATGTGGAGCAAAAAGGATCGTTGGTAAATCCAAATTATTTACGTTTTGACTTTTCTCATTTCAGCAAAGTTTCTGACGAAGAATTACGTCAGGTTGAAGCAAGTGTAAATGCGCAAATTGAAGCACAATTGCAATTGGTAGAACACAGAAACATTCCGATTAAAGAAGCATTGGATAAAGGTGCAATGGCTTTATTTGGTGAGAAATACGGCGATAATGTTCGTATGATTGAATTTGGTGAAAGTAAAGAACTTTGTGGTGGAATTCACGTGAAAAACACTGCTGAAATCTGGCATTTCAAAATCATTTCTGAAGGTGCTGTTGCAGCTGGAATTCGTCGTATTGAAGCAATTACAGGTGATGCAGTAAAAGACTTCTATCAGAATCAAGAAAATACATTATCTGAAATAAAAGAAACATTAAAAAATCCACAGGATATTTTAAAATCAGTTGCCTCTTTACAAGATGATAATGCGAAATTGAAAAAACAAGTTGAGCAATTATTAAAAGAAAAAGTAGGAGCATTAAAATCTGAATTAGAGAAAGATTTCCAAGAAGTAAACGGAGTTAATTTCCTAGCTAAACAAGTAGATTTGAGCATGGCTTCTACAAAAGATTTAGCTTCAGCATTGGGAAGTTCAAAACCAGATTCATTTGTATTTTTAGCTTCTGTTGAAGATGGATTGCCAAATATTCACTGTTATATTTCTAAGGAATTAGTTGCAGGGAAAAGCTTAAATGCAAATGCTGTTATTAAAGAATTAGGAAAATATATTGAAGGAAATGGAGGAGGACAGCCTTTCTTCGCTTCTGGAAAAGGTAAAAATGCAAATGGAATTGCAGAGGCTTTGGCTAAGGCAAGTGAGTTTTTGAAGTAAGTTTTTTTAATCGCGCAAAGACGCAGAGTCGCAAAGTTTTTTAAGCTTTGCGATTTTTTTTTATTTTATAAAAGCTTATTTTTGTAGGTTTATACTTTAATTTTTTAAAGTATGACCGAAAATGAAATTTCAGCCATTGTAGTTGATATCTGTTATAAAATGCATGTAAAATTAGGACCAGGTTTGTTAGAATCGGTTTATGAAGCAATTTTATATTACGAGTTAACTAAAAAAGGATTAATGGTAGAAAGACAAAAGGCTCTTCCTGTTTTTTGGGATGAATTAAAACTGGATATTGGTTTTCGAACCGATTTAATAGTTGAAAATAAATTGATTTTAGAAATTAAATCAATTGAAAAAATAACAGAAGTTCATGCGAAACAAATTATGACCTATTTGAAAATCACCCAAATTAAATTAGGATTACTGATAAATTTTAATGTGCCTTTGATTAAATTTGGTATTACAAGGATTGTTAATAATCTTTAGATTAGGTTCAAATCTCAATCAAAAGAAACTAAGTCAAAACTTTGCGACTCTGCGCCTTTGCACGATTTTTTCTTTCTATAAAATTAAGATACTTATTAAAAAAGCAAAGTCGCAAAGCTTAAGAAACTTTGCGACTCTGCGTCTTTGCGCGATTAAAACAACCTCTATTTTCTTTCCCCAATCTGCTGGCGCCACATAGCGTAATACAAACCTTTTTCAACAATTAAATCTTCATGTTTGCCTTGCTCAATAATTTTACCTTGTTCTAGTACAAAAATTCTATCAGCATGCAGTACTGTAGAAAGTCGATGTGCAATCAAAACAGTAATTCGGTTTTTATCAGATATATTTCTGATTGTTGCATTGATTTCTTCTTCGGTAATAGAATCTAATGCAGAAGTTGCCTCATCAAAAATTAATAAATTTGGGTTTCTTAAAATAGCTCTTGCGATAGATAAACGCTGTTTTTCACCTCCAGAAACTTTAATTCCGCCTTCGCCTATTGTGGTGTTTAATCCATCTTCTGCACGTCTCAGCAATTTATCACAACTTGCTTTTTTAAGAGCATCATATAAATCTTCATCAGTTGCATTTGGTTTTACAAACAGCAAATTCTCGCGAATTGTTCCAGAGAATAATTGTGCATCCTGCGTTACAAAACCCAATTGTTTTCTTAGATCAAGTAAATCAATATCAGTTGAATCAATATCATTATAAAGCACTTGACCTTCCGCAGGCGTATATAACCCCACCAATAATTTTACTAAAGTCGTTTTCCCAGAACCAGACGGACCAACAAATGCAACAGTCTGTCCTTGTTTAATTTCAAAATTGATGTTTTCTACCGCTTTGAATTTTGCCGTTTTATGTTTGAAACTTACATTAGAAAATAATAAAGATTGAATCGCACCAACATGCTTAGGGTTTTTAGGACGAAATTCTTTTGGAGCGCTTAATAGAGTTTTAAAGTTTTCCATAGAAACTTTTGTTTCATTCAATGCAATAATGAAATTTCCTAATTCTTGCAAAGGGCCAAAGATGAAAAAAGTAAAAAATACCATAGTCAGCAAATCACCAACAATAATTTTATTTCCGAACAAGAAATAATACAAAGTAAAAACAACGCAAGTTCTTAAAAAGTGAACTGTTGTTCCCTGAATAAAACTTAAACTTCTAATAAAACGGATTTTCTCTAACTCAAGCTGGAGAATTTTAAACGTATTTAAGTTCAAACGCTTTTCTTCCTGATACGTTAATCCAAGGCTTTTTACAAGTTCGATATTTCTCAAACTTTCGGTTGTAGAACCTGCTAATGCATTCGTTTGGTTTACAATTTTTTTAGAAACAATTTTTATTTTTTTACCCAAATACGAACTGATCAAAGCAATAATTGGAGCAGTAATCAAAAAGATAATCGAAATACGGTAATCAATTCGGGCAACGTAAACAATTACGAATATAAATCCGATAATGGTTTGAAAGATTAATGAGATTGAAAGTGTAATTAGTTTTTCAGAATCAGAGCGCACTTTCGTCAATTTGCTTAGCGTTTCTCCGCTTCGCTGGTCTTCAAATTCAGCATAAGGCAAATCGAGTGATTTTTTTATTCCATCAGTATACATTTGAGCTCCAGTTCGCTGAATAACGACATTGGTAAAATAATCCTGAAAGTTTTTAGTAATTCTCGAAATCATCGCAGCACCAAGCGAAAGTCCGAGCCAGAAAGATAAAGATTTAATAAACCCAATTTCGTTTCCTGCATATTTGTGTAATCCAACACCGCAATCCTGCATTAATTTTCCGGTAATAACCGAGTCTGATAAACTGAAACAGATGTTTATTGTAGCCATAATCAAAGCAAAAAACAATAGCATTTTGTGTTTGATTATATAAGAATATAGTAATTTCATAAGTGAACTTAAATTTATAGAGATGCAAAAGTAGTGAATTGTTTGGCTTTGTAAAGTTGATTTAAGTTATTAAAAACCTAATTTTATGAAAATACCTTATTCTGTTGTAAAGGTATCTTTTTGAGATAATTATTTTCTTTCGTCTGAGATATTTCTAGTTTATTATTAACTATTAATATTAAATAAAATGAAAAAAAATTATAAGCCTTTTTAGTGTTGTTGCTTTGGTATTGCATCTTGTTCAAAGGATGACAGTGTTAATTCGAAATCAGAAAATTTAATTTTGCCAAAAAACGATTAAACTAAGTGATCCAAATTATTCCTCTGAAAATTTGACAAACACAATTAAGTATGACGAAAACAAAATTGTAAGCATCACGAATGAACGTGGAAAAACCGAATATACTTCTAATGGAAATTTAATAGTAAAAGAAGTAAATAGCAGTACGGCAACTGGCATTCGAAAAGAAATTTCATACAGTTATGCAAATGGCAAATTAGCCAAAGCATTAACAGTAGTGCCGAATAATTTTAGGAAAAAGATTACTTTATTTTTTAAATAAAACATATTGAGAAAATTATTGATGTAATTTGCTTACAAATTGAATTATAAAGAGTTAAGATTTATTATGTTTTAGAAAATAACATTTTGATATAAAATAAGGTTTTTTAGTATTAAAATAAGTCAGAATTTATTTGGTTTTGAAATTGACTTTCATTTAAATTTAGGTTACTAATTAATTATGTTAACCTTCAAAAATGAAAAAAATCCTATACCTCTTTTGTGCTTTGACTTTAGTTCTTAGCTCTTGTTCAAGTGATGATGCTTCTTCTTCTTCAGTATTAATTAAAAAAATTATAGAAAAAGATATTGATGGAGATGATTATACTGTAAATTATACTTACGATCAAGGAAATAAAATTTCAGAAGAAACAGTGCAAGATGGCGCAAGTACATATAAGATAATGTATTCGTATGATGGAAATTTAATTAATTCAATAACTCAGGTAAGCGGTGAACATGTAGATGTTTTAACTACTTTGACTTATAATGCAACCAATTTACTTGCCGTTCTTGTGGACGAAATGGATGGTAAAAACCATTATTTGACAAAAACATACTATAAAGATAATTTTGATGGCAGTATTTCTTTTAGAAAAGTACACATAGATGAAGTAACAAGAGCTGAAACCGGTTTAAGTACAGGAAAGTTAAGCTATACGGACGGGAATCTTGTAAAAGAGGAAACCACCAATACTTCAGAAACTTCAACAATTGTTTATGAGTATGACACAAAAAATAATCCATTTAAAAATGTATTGGGGGTAGAATTTTTGCTTGATAATGCAGAATTAGGGTACTCTAAGCATAATAAAACAAAAGAAACTACTACATCTTCTTCTGGATCTAGTCTAATTTATAGTTCTGCTTTTACTTATGATGGAAATGATTTTCCAACGGAAGCAAAACATTTTGATAAAGATGGAAAAACAGAAGGAACAACTCAGTATTTTTACTAAAATAAAATTGCAAAACCCAAACAGTTCCTATTGTTTGGGTTTTCTTTTTAAATTTTTCCCATTTTTGATGACCACTTAACAACCCCCTTATAAATTAATTCAAGATTGCCGTCATCTTGCAATTGTAAAATTGCTCCAGAGAATTCAGCTGTATTACTGCTCCAAGTTATCCGTTCTGGCGAGCCTCCAACACCTCCAGTCGTTCCTTTAATTACCAAATTTCCGTTAGGTTCTAAATAGCAAGAAGTGCTGTAATTATATCTTCTATCTCCAGCTTCCCAAATTATTGTATTGTTTGCAAGATCAAAAATGTGGAGTAGGCCAGATTCAAATTTTAGCATATATTTTCCATTCGGAGATCTTATAGCATTTGTCCAGGGAATAAAATCAATTCGTTCTCCTGATTCAATACTTGATCGTATCGGAAAAGGATACCAGTGGTTTATAAATGTCATATCTGTAATAGATAAATCATCATTTACAGGATTTCTTACCCCGTCAGTTCTTAGTGACGGATCGATATAATAATTCATAATCGATAAGCTGTCATACTCAGTATAATTGGTTTGTTCACTGCTGTAAAGAACATTCTCATCGACTTCTTCTTTAGACCAGCCCATTAAATCGCTATAATATTTGTATACTTTTGGCAAATTCCAAGGAATGTTTGCTGCCGGACTTTGATGCTCGTGAATTAATCCTAATGCATGCCCAAATTCGTGTAATACTTCTCTTTTTGTTGCTGTGTCGTTTCCGAGAGTTGTCCATCCAAAATTCATTGATGGCTCGTTTTGATAATTAGTGGTTGCATTAGTAGAGTTCATTCCTAATACAGACCAGCTGCTGCCGTCATTTTTCCATCTAAAACTGATTCGAATGTCAGCATATTCATTGACAGGAACATACTCAAATTTGATATTTGCATAGATAGTCCATTCTGAAGCAAATTCTTTAACTTTATCTTCAAGAGCAGTATTTCCATTCAAAAATTTAATTTTAACAATTTGTCCAGGATTCCATCGTGGCCAAGTTATAATCGCCGCATCTGGCTTTTCTGTCGCATTGTTTTGCTGATGAAATTCGTAAGTACAAACGGTTATCTTATTTTCATCAGAATAAGGAAAATCTTTATTGTTTTGGTCACAAGAAGATATAACGAAGATAAAACTGACTATTGCAAGTTTTAATTTTTTCATGATTAGTGCTGCTAAAGTAAGCTTGCAATTTAAATACAAAAAGAATTCATTTTTTAAACAGCATTCGAATTTGGCTTATATTGATACAAATATGCCTTGTGAAATTGTAAATGAAATACGAAGAATACACTTATTAAGAAGAATGCTTTTTTCTTAGTAAAAAATGGATGAAATTTGTGTAAAATGACAAGCCATGCAATTCAGAACCCAAATCCCAATTTCAAAAAGCAGTGCAACTATCGATTATAATTCGAAATTACTGTCTTTTGGATCCTGTTTTGCAGAAAATATGGCAGAGAAATTCGATTATTTTAAGTTTCAAAATCAAACAAATCCGTTTGGTATTATCTTTAATCCGGTTTCGATCGAAAAGATAACTGCGAGAACGGTTCGAAAAGAATTGTTTACAGAGAAAGATGTTTTCTTTTATAACGAACGCTGGCACAGTTTTGAAGTGCATTCTGATTTAAGTAATTCAGATCGAGAAGAATTACTGGAAACTTTAAACAAGGCTATTGAAGAAACCAATAAGCAGTTACAAGAAGTCACACATATCATTATTACCTACGGAACATCTTGGATTTATAGAAATATAGAAAGCGATGAAATTGTGGCCAATTGCCATAAAGTGCCTCAAAAGCAATTTTCAAAAGAATTATTATCGGTTGATGTTATCCAGCAAAGTATTCAAAATACAATTGATGTGATTCAAAGCATAAACCCAAAGGTAAATTTCATTTTTACAGTTTCGCCAGTACGCCACATAAAAGATGGTTTTGCTGAAAATCAATTGAGTAAATCACATTTATTTTCGGCGTTGCATCAAGTTTTAAAAACTCACAATTCAAAACTAATCCCTCATAATTATTTCCCTTCTTACGAAATCATGATGGATGAACTTCGTGATTATCGTTTTTACGCCGAAGATATGCTTCATCCAAACCAAGTTGCGATAGATTATATTTGGAATCGTTTCAGTGAAAATTACATATCAGAGAACAGTATTTCGATTATGCAAGAAGTAGATGAGATTCAAAAAAGTCTTCGCCACAGAAGTTTCAATCCCGATTCTGAGCAGCATCAAAAATTCTTAGAAAAACTGCAGCAGAAAATAAATCTTCTATCAGCTAAACAGCCTCATATTAAATTTTAAGATTTAAAGTTTTTTGCGCTTTTTGCGAGACTAAATTGAGATTTAATACCTTGAAAACTTCTTCTTGGAAAACTCGCAAAATGGCAAAAATCGAAAGTCTTTTCTTGTCGTTTTTAAGGCAACAATTTAACTATTGGCCGTAAAATTTTAGAATAATTGCTTGTAATTATGTAAATTGTTAAAGTTTAAATTTTCCAATTTTGTAAACTGTATAAATACAGCCTTGCCATAACACAGCTTTAATTTAATCGTGTTTATTTACGTATGAATAAGAAACAAGTTCATTTTCTTAAAAAAACACTACGTGTACTTCTTTGGTGCGTGGGTTCAATTGTTGCGCTTTTATTGCTTCTAATTATTTTAATTCAGGTTCCGTCTATCCAAAATTTTGCCAAAGACAAGGCAATTACGTATCTGCATGATAAAATCAAAACCAAAGTTTCTTTAAATCATATTTCGATCAAATTTCCTAAAGATGTAGTTCTTGAAGGTTTTTATTTTGAAGACCAAAAGAAAGATACTTTGTTGGCTGGTAAGCGATTAGTAGTGGATGTCGATTTGTTTAAGTTGGTCAGCAGCGAATTGGAGATCAATTCTGTTTCGCTTGAAAATGTAAAAGCAAACATCTCAAGAAATAAAGATGGCGTTTTCAATTTCGATTATATCATAAAAGCGTTTGAATCTAAAGAACCAAAAGTCGAAGATCCGGACAGCAAACCTTTTAAAATTTCGGTTGTAAAAGTAAATCTGGATAATGTCAAGTTTAATTTTAAAGACGATTTTGCGAAAAATGATATCAAGGTAAATGTAACGCATTTTGATACCAGATTTAAGGAATTTGATTTGGATAAAATGAATTTTGATATTCCTAATATTAATTTAAACGGATTAAAATTGGTTCTGGATCAAGATGTTGTAGAGAAAATTGCTGAGGTTTCAGTAAAAACAGTTGATACAATTTCAAAACGAAAGGATTTTAGTTTAAAATTAGGAAAAATTAGTCTGTCGAAAATTGATATTGCATACGATAACAAAGATTCGAAATTAGATTCTGGCATAAAACTGGGCAATCTTGATTTGTCTGTGAATAAAATCGACTTGAACAACCAGCTGTTAGATTTTGATTCTTTTGAATTGAAAAATCTAAGTGGTAATTTAAGATTAGGCGCAAAAGACAAGCAAATTCACACGCCAAGTTTAGATTCAACTGCAATCAAACAAACGGGCTGGAAAGTAAAACTGAATGATGTTAATTTAGAAAATATCGCTTTCAAATTTGACGATATGCAATCAAAACAAGTTCAGAAAGGAATTGATTACAGCCATTTAGATTTAAATAAGTTTAATTTTAAAGCCGAGAAATTGTATTACGGAAACGATACGATTTCAGGAAATATAAAATCGCTTGCTGTAAACGAAAAAAGCGGTTTAAACATTCAATCCTTAAAAACAGATTTCTTTTACGGGCCTAAAAATGCATCTTTAAATAATTTGTATTTAAGAACGCCGCAAACGCTTGTTCAAGATAAAATTAAAGTTACATATGCGTCGCTTGATGCATTAAAAAAAGATATTGCAAATATTGCTTTAGATGCTAATTTAAAACAATCGAAAATTGGCTTTAAAGACATTTTATTGTTCGCGCCAGATTTACAAAAAACAAATCCGTTTAAAAGTAACCCAAATGCTATTTTATATTTGAATACTCGCTTAAGCGGAAAAATAAAAGATTTAACTATTCCGCAGTTCGAAATGAGAGGTATAGGAACTACAAAAGTTTCCCTTTCGGGGAAAATAACAGGCTTGCCCGATGCTCAAAAAGCGTATTATGATTTAGATATCAAAAAACTATCAAGCACTTCAAAAGACGTATATTCTTTTGTGCCGGCGGGAACGATTCCGAAAAATATTCAATTGCCTTCTCAATTTAATTTACAAGGAAAATTTAAAGGTTCTGTTCAAAATTTCAAAACTAATTTAGCTTTAAACAGCAGTTTCGGAAATGCTAAAATTGATGCGTTATTTGATCAGCGCGTTAAAAAAAGAGAGAAATACGATGCAACCGTTTATTTATTAGATTTTGATTTAGGTAGATTAATCAAAAACGATTCAATCGGAAAAATTACGCTTAAAGCGAAAGTAAAAGGAAAAGGTTTAGATCCAAAAACAGCTCAAGCACAATTTGACGGTTTGGTTCAGAAAGCCGTTTTTAATAAATATACTTACAGAGATTTAGCTTTAAAAGGAAATATCGAAAACGGATCTTTTGCCGTAAAATCTGGAATGAAAGATCCTAATTTAAATTTCAATCTAACGGCAAGCGGTAATACAAAAGACAAATATCCATCTGTTCAATTAAAATTAAACTTGGATATTGCTGATTTAGAAAAATTACATCTTCATGCCGGGCCAATGAAATTACGCGGGAATGTTGATGCGGATATTGCCAACAGTAATCCTGATTTTTTAAACGGAAAAGTATTTCTTTCGAACATTCAGATTTTGCAAGATGCAGAACCAATTGTTTTAGATTCGGTTCGTGTAATTGCTTTTTCAGATAATACACGTAACAATATTAAAATCTCATCTCAGTTTTTAAAAGCTGAAGTTGACGGAAAATATAAATTGACCACATTAGCATCGGCAATAAAAAAATCATTGTCAAAATACATCGACTTAAAAAATCCGAAAGGAAACGGAGAATCAGATGAACAAAGATTAGCGTTTACATTAACGGTTGACAACGATCCGATTCTGTTTAAATTGATTCCAAAATTGACAGGTTTAGAGCCAATTAAAATCACCGGAAAATACAACAACGTAACCGATTCATTAGAAATAAAAGGAACGATTCCGAGAATTGTTTACGCAGATAATACGATTGCCGACGGAAAAATAAACATCGAAGCCAAAGAAAGCGCTTTAGAATATCAAATTTCTGTAGCGACGATTGAAAGCGGTTCTTTAAAAATTCCGTTTACAAGTTTATCAGGAAAAGTCGAAAACAACATCTTGAATTATGCAATTGAAGTAAAAGATACAAAAGACAAACAACAATACTTTATTGCAGGAGAATTTAAAACAGAAGATTCTAAAAACATTTTTAAAATCGATGCTGAAAACTTTATTCTGAATTATGACAAATGGAGTATTGATCCAGAAAATGCAGTTGAATTTGGCGGAAAAAGACTTTATGTCAACAAGTTTAATTTAGCAAATTCAGGAAATGAACTTAAAATTCAATCGCAAGGAAATCAGAATAATGCGCCATTGGAGGTCGATTTTGTAAACTTCAAAATTGAGACCATTATGAACATGGTCAAAAAAGACAAATTACTAATGCAAGGTTTGATCAACGGAAACGCTTTGGTAGAAAATATCATGACGAACCCAACTTTTACCTCTGATCTAAAAATTGATGATTTTGCTTTTAGAGGCGAACCAGTTGGTGACATTGCTATAAAAGTAGATAACAAAACCAATAATTTGTTGGCTGCAAATGTTACATTGACCGGAGAAGGAAATGACTTGACTCTGACCGGAAATTATGGTATGAAGGATGGAAATCTTGATTTTAATTTAGATTTGAAAAAGCTGAATATCAAAAGTATTCAAGGTTTTACGATGGGCAATGTTACAGAAGGAACAGGTTATTTATCTGGAAATTTCAAAATTATTGGGCAAGCATCAAGCCCAAAAGTTTCTGGCGAATTAAACTTTAATGATACAGGTTTTAGAATCACGCAGTTGAACTCATTTTTCAAAACAGATCAGGAAAAAATCACTTTTAATAATGATATTATCACGTTTGATAAGTTTACACTTAACGACGAAAATGACAATGAATTATCGATAGACGGAACAATACAATCGCCAGATTTTAAAAATTATAATTTTGGCTTGACAATAACAGCAGATGATTTTAGAGCAATGCATTCTAAAGCGGCTGACAATGATTTGTTTTATGGAGATTTATTTATTGATACAAAATTAAATATAAAAGGAACGCTGGAAAATCCTGTGGTTGGAGGAAATCTTAAAATAAATAAAGACACTAAGTTTACACTTGTTTTACCGCAGTCAGATCCGTCAATTGCTGACAGAGAAGGAATTGTAGAGTTTGTTGATGAAGATAATCAATATCTGAAACAAACGGCAGAAATGGAGAAAAAACTGAATCAGTCGCCATTGATTGGAATGGATGTCAGTGTTGAAATTTCGATCGATAAAGAAGCAAAAATGACACTTATAATCGATAAAGGAAATGGAGATTATTTAGATCTAAAAGGAGAAGCGCAATTGACAGGGGGAATTGATCCTTCTGGAAAAACAACTTTAACTGGTAAATATGAATTTTCAGAAGGTGCATATGAAATGAATTTCAATATGATCCGAAGAAAATTCGACATTCAAAAAGGAAGTTATATTATTTGGAATGGCGAACCTACAATGGCAAATTTAAATATCACAGCTATTTACAAGGTAGAAACTGCTCCAATAGATTTGTTAGGAAATCAGTTGGGTACTGTGAGTCCAACAATAAAAAATACTTATAAACAGAAGATTCCGTTTGAAACGCATTTAAAAATGAGTGGCGAATTATTAAAGCCAGAAATTACATTTGATATTGTATTGCCAGACGGGAATTATAATGTTTCATCAGATATCGTAACAGCTTCACAACAAAAATTAGAACAATTAAGACAAGAGCCGGCTGAATTAAACAAACAAGTTTTTGCTTTGTTATTATTAAACAGGTTTGTTGGCGAGAATCCGTTTGCAAGTGAAAGTGGCGGTACAAGTGCCGAATCATTGGCAAGACAAAGTGTGAGCAAGATTCTTTCGCAGCAATTAAATGATTTTGCAAGTGAATTAATTACCGGAGTTCAATTAGAATTTGATTTGGAATCTACAGATGATTATACATCTGGAACTATGGAAAACAGAACCGATTTGAATGTTGGTGTTTCGAAAAAACTTTTAGACGATAGATTAAAAGTAACTGTTGGAAGCAGTTTTGCAGTCGAAGGACAAGAACGTGCCAATGAAGAAAGCACCAATATTGCCGGCGACGTAGCATTAGATTATCAGCTTACAAAAGACGGCCGTTATATGGTTCGTGCTTATAGAAAAAACGAATATCAGGTTGCAGTAGAAGGTCAGGTTGTAGAAACTGGCGTTGCTTTTATTATAACGATGAGTTACAATAAATTCCGCGAACTTTTTCATCGCAGTGCTGAAGAAAAAGAAATGATAAAGGAAGAAAAACTGCGTAAAGAAAAAAGAAAACAAAAAGAAAAGGCAGAGAAAGAAAAAAAGGAGAATGAGGAAAATCAAATTGAAGGTAATGAGCAAAAAACATAATAATATGGAAAACAGATATATAAAATATTTTATTACGCTGTCCTTATTTTTTGTTTTTGGATGCAGTAATACAAAATATTTACCCGAAGGCGATTTATTATATACAGGCGGTTCTGTCGAAGTTAAAGATTCAATCATTAAAAAGAAGGATCGAAAAGCGTTAGAAAAAGAACTGGAAGATTTATTGCGGCCAAAACCAAATAAACAAATTTTTGGACTACGCCCAAAGTTATGGATTTACAATATAGCCGGACAGCCTAAAAAAGAAAAAGGAATAAGAAATTGGCTTCGAACAAAAGTGGGTGAGGAACCAGTACTTTTTAGCAAAGTCGATTTAGATTATAACGCATCAGTTTTACGAAATTTTACAGAAAACAGAGGTTATTTTAAAACTCGAGTAAGTGCCGATTCAACCGTAAGAAATAAAAGAGTGACAGCAGAATATATCGTTGTTCCTAAAAAGCAATACATCATCAAAAGTGTCACTTTTCCTGATGACTCTCTGGCAATGTCAAGAATAATTGGGCGATCAAGCCGAAGAAGTTTATTGAAGGTCGGAAAACCGTATGACTTAGATATTATAAAAGCAGAACGAGAAAGAATTGATGCCAGACTTAAAGAAAAAGGGTATTTCTACTTCAATCCCGATTATATTTTGGCTCAGGTAGACAGCAGTAAAGGCGATCACGAAGTAAAAGTAAGACTGGTAATAAAACCAGATACACCGCCAAAAGCGCTTACAGCATATAAAATCAATAAAATAGTAGTTTATCCTAATTTTACGGTTTCAAAAGATACTGTAAAATATAAAAAGGAAGACATTGTTCAGTATAAAGACTTTACGATTATAGATACTGCAAATACCTTTAAGCCAAGAGTTTTTGACAGAGCAATTTATTTTAAAAAGGGAGATTTGTACAATCGAAAGGATCATAATCTTACTTTAAATCGATTTGTAAATTTGGGAACTTTCGGTTTCGTAAAAAATGAATTTAAACTTTCTGACAGCATACCAAATGCATTAGATTCTTACTATTATCTTACTTTACTGCCTAAAAAGTTTATTAGATTTGAGGTTTTAGGAAAAACCAATTCAGCGAGTTATACAGGTACCGAAGTTAACGTCAACTGGAATAATAGAAACTTATTTCGCGGCGCGGAATTGCTGACTGTATCTGTTTTTGGTGGTGCCGATTTCCAGCTTTCAGGAACGAATAATGGAAAAAATATTTACAAATTAGGAACAGAAACAAGTTTGACATGGCCAAGATTTATTGTTCCATTTTTTCATGTGGAAGGTGCAAGTGAATATGTGCCGAGAACCAAAGCTTCATTACGATATGAATATCAAAACAGAACACAATTGTATGCTTTGAATTCTTTTAAAACGTCGTTTGGTTATTTATGGAAAGAAAATATTCGCAAAGAACATCAATTAAATATCCTAGATGTTACTTATGTTAGTCCTAATAATGTTACTGATGAATATCTGGCAGATATTAAAGATGATCCTGCACTTGGAAAAGTGATTGAAAAGCAATTAATTTTTGGACCAACCTATTCGTATACTTATACGAACACTATGCAAAAGCGTAAAAAAAATACGTTTTATTTTAATGGGGAATTAGATTTGGCGGGAAATATTACAGGCTTAGTTACCGGAGCAAACGTAAAGAAAAACGATACGATCAAAATTTTTGATGTCCCGTTTAGTCAATTTGTAAAAATTAAAGCAGATTTTAGACATTATTTAAAACTTGGAAAAGAAAGCGAATTGGCCAGCAGAGTTATTGTTGGAGCTGGAATTCCGTACGGAAATTCAGGTGCGCTTCCAACTGCTAAGCAATTTGTAGTTGGCGGTACAAATAGTATTCGAGCTTTTAGAGCACGTTCTATTGGTCCAGGAAGTTATCTAAATACAGAAACGGCAAACAATTATCTGCCGGATCAATCGGGTGATTTAAAATTAGAATTTAATACAGAATACAGGGCTAAGCTTTTTAGCATTGTACGTGGAGCTCTTTTTGTAGATGGAGGAAATGTTTGGCTGATGAATGCTGATCCTAATAAACCTGGTGGAGAAATCACCAAAGATTTTATGAAAGATATTGCCGTTGGAGCTGGAGCAGGATTGCGTTTTGATTTATCTTTCCTGATTTTAAGAACGGATTTGGCTTTTCCACTTCGTAAACCTTATTTGCCACAAGGCGAACGATGGGTAATTGATGATATTAATTTTGGAAGCGGACCTTGGAGAAAAGACAATCTGATTTTGAATATTGCAATTGGATATCCATTTTAAAAAAGTTTTTTGTGGCAATACGAATTCATAATGAAAAAAACTTCATTGCGAAAAACTTTTAAGCTCTTGAAAAAAGAAGTAAATTGGTCTACTAAATTAATGGAATGCAAAACTTAATAAAAAGAATACTAGTTTTAACTGCAGTCGTGCTTGTAATTGTTTTGGCTTTCAAATATTGCCAATTCAAAAAAGAAGATGATTCAGATATTCAGTATAATACCAATTTAATTCAGCAGCAGATCTTAAATGTTGGCAAACTGGTTGTGACCGAAGGGCATTTTTCAGAAGTTATCACCTATAAAAATCAGCAGAAGTATTTGATGGATATGATTTCTTTTGAGAAGAAAGCACTTATTGTGGTCAATGCGAATGTAACTGTAGCATATGATTTGCATAAAATGAAATATGACATCGATGAGAAAAACAAGACAATTACGATTTTAAATATTCCAAAACAAGAAATTACCATCAATCCAGATATTCAGTTTTATGATGTAGAACAAAGTAAACTTAACCCTTTTACGGGAGATGATTACAATAAAATAAATAAATCCGTAAAAGCGAATTTGGCTAAAAAAATCGAAAAATCTTCTCTTAAAACAAATGCTCAAAACAGGTTAATCAGCGAATTATCTAAGATTTTAATTTTAACCAATTCAATGGGATGGAAATTGCAATACGAAGGAAAAACGATAGAATCCGATACCGATTTTAATCAAGATTTGAAGTTATAGAGGAAAGGTACAAAGGTTGAGAAGTAACAAAGGTTCAAACGTTTTATCACAAGAGAAACTCCGCTTGATAAGTCACTAATCTTTGTCGAATTAATCATGTGATTTCTCGTTCCTCGAAATGACAAAAAAACTTAGAATCTCAGCATCTTAGAACCTTAGTAACTTAGAACACTAAACAACTTCTTTGTCAAATATCAAATCCAATCCGCCAGAAATTAAGTGCGCGACTTCAGGACGTTTTACTTTCAATTGATCCAAATAAACCAAAACTTCTTGTAAAAATTGTTTTTCATCAGAATCTTTTAAAAGTTCAGCAATTTCAACAGATAACAGCCAATCGTTAGAATGGTTTTGTTTGAGTTTTTCAAAAACAGTTTTTAGTTCAGTTTTAGCATCTTTGTTTTCTCGAATCATTCGCACAGTTTGATATAAAACTTCTAAGTCATCACGTTCGTCTGTATGTTTTGCTTTTATAGTAGTTGTTTTTGGAACAGAATTAATTAAATCGAAGCTATTTACATCGGCTGGACCGGAAAAAGCTGAAACTACTTTTTTACCTATTGCCATATCGTAATTTCCCCAATCAGGCTGAAACAAAACCGTTTCGCCGTGCGTAACAGTACAATTTCTAAAACTGATTAAAATAATCTCTCCGTGTAAGTTTCTTGAGCCAGTAATAATTTCTCCTTCAACAATAATATTGCCTTCAAATTCTAATTTTACGGTTTCGTTTTCAACAATGCTATAGGCTTGTAAATCTTTCGGACTCATATCTTCAATTGCAAGATTAAAGCCTTTCAGTTTCCCAATCGGACTTCCAAATCCATGAGGATGCGTTAAAGTTCCGTGACCTACTAATTCTTTTTCACGGTATGATAAAGCCGTTTTTCCAGTTGTCTGAATGTAAACTGGCTTTCCTTCTTCTTCCAAAACATTGGTAAAAACACCAGAGATTTGTAAACCAGTACTTAATTCAATTGTTCCTAAAGCGTTCGAATGAATTAACTTCTTAATTCCTGAAATTCCTCCCGTGCGCAAAGCCATTTTATTGGCAAATTCTTCTAAAATCAAACTCAAATAAGAGAATGTTGGCGTTACATAAAGTTGCGGCTGTAACTGCGTAATGTCAAAATTTTGATTTGCAGCAGAAATGTCGTAAGGAATTTTTTTAACGTTATCTGTCATACACCAAGCACTTTCTCCGATAGATGAAAGTAATCCTGCGCCATATATTTTAGGGTTTTCAACTGTGCCAATTAAGCCATATTCAACTGTCCACCAATGTAAGTTTCTAATTTGAGCCATTTCAGAAAGTTCGCCCATATTGTTTTGCAAATCGGCAACCGCTTTTTCGGCTTCGTCAATTTTTTCCTGAGGCGTATCTTCGGCTTCTTTCAAAATAGAAAGCAGACGAATCGCTTCATACATCTGATAATCTTTGTAAGATGAAATGGCTTTGCATCCAATTTCTCCAAAGCGTCTCAAATATTCGGCATATTCAGGATTGGCAATAATAGGAGCGTGGCCGGCACCTTCGTGAATAATATCTGGTGCAGGTGTATATTCAATATGTTCTAATTGTCTGATATCTGATGCTATAACTAAAACATTATACGCTTGAAACTCCATAAAAGCATTAGGCGGAATAAATCCGTCTACTGCAACTGCAGCCCAGCCAATTTCGGTCAGAATTCGGTTCATTCCGTACATACTCGGAATAGAATCAACCTCAATTCCGGTTTTTTTCAAACCATCTAAATACGAATGATGTGCTACTTTTGCTAAATAATCTACATTTTTACGCATCACATAACGCCAAACCGCCTGATTGATTGGTGTGTAATCACTATAATCTTGAGGTTTAATAAATTGCTTTAAATGTTTAGGCAATCGCTCTAATAACGGATTTGTTTCAATAGTTGGATTCATTTCAAAAACATTGTAGATTAGAATGTAAAATTACGAATTTAAGGCGCTATTTTTTGTTATTCATGACAATATTTTTATTCGAAATAGTTTTTTATTGCGTTTTTCGTGAGATTCTTATAAGTATATCCAGCTGTATCGAATGTTCGATTGTTATAACTGTTCGCCTCTGTTCTTTAATTCATTTTCAGCATTCCTAAAATATTCAATTTTATGACTGAACATGAAGGCCATATTTGCCGCTCTCATTTTGGCTTCTTCGGTAATTACTCCAGCGAATTGTGAATCGATAGTAGAATTGAAAATTTCAATCCAGCGATTAAAATGCGTTTTATCAACAGGCAATTGTTTGTGTGGCGGAAAAGGAGTTCCAGAATACGCTCGAACATCAAATAAAATAGTCTGCCAAAAATTATACATTTTTTGCAAATGCGGTTCCCATCGATCTTGGAGTTTCTCATTAAAAATAGGCCCTATAAGATCGTCTTTTCTAACATTGCCATAAAAGCTGTTAACCATTTGTTTTATGTCTTCTATATTTGAAATGTCTTTAAGATTTTCCATGTTTCCTACTATAAATATAAACACAAAAATACAATATAACTGCTTTTTGTTTCCATGATATTTGTCATTTATGAATTATTTATGCAAATATTTTTATGCTAATAAGTTTCTTAAAAACTGAATTTTAAATCTTTTTAAATAGAAGAAAATTAAAATATTTTTTTTTTGAGATTTTTAATATTTAAATATTTGAAATGTAGTTGTTTAACAAAAATAAAGATCAGTTTTTGTTAAGTTATTTTTTACAAATGATGTGTATTTGTAAAGTTTTAATTATATCGATTTCGTGAAAATTGATCTAATTTCGATTCGTTTTAATAAAATTAATCATAATAAAATGAGAAAAATTTAACTATCTACAAACCAAAAACCACAAAAAGATGCAAAAAATTACTCGAAAACCTACAAATCGAATACAAACAATAATAATGGTTATCCTTATTATGTTTTTGTTCATTACTAAGATGAATGCTCAAACGGTTACGCCCTGGATAACCACAGGCGATCAAACAAAATTACTGCAACAGCAAGGGACTGTAAATTTCGGAACGAATTCCGGATCCAATCCATCTACAGTTACAATTAATGCGGGAACAACCTACCAGACGATGGATGGATTTGGTTATACACTTACTGAAGGAAGCTGTGAAGTAATTAGCGGGATGGCTACAACGCAGCAAAATCAATTATTAAATGACTTGTATAATCCGACTACAGGTTTAAACGCAAATGTAGTTCGTATAAGTATTGGAGCTTCAGATTTAAGCAGTTCTTCTTATAGTTATAATGAAACTGCAGGCGATGTGAATATGAATAATTTTAGCTTGAACGGTCCTGATTTGAATTATTTAGTTCCGATTATAAAAAAGATTCTGCTCATTAATCCAAATATAAAAATACTAGCCACGCCATGGTCGGCGCCACGTTGGATGAAAACAAACAATTCTTGGTTTGGCGGAAATTTGCAGACCCAATATTATGCGGCTTATGCTAAATATTTTGTAAAATATTTTACAGCAATGCAGGCACAGGGAATTTCTATTTGGGGAATCACACCACAAAACGAACCAGAAAATCCGAATAACGAACCAAGCATGCTGATGAATTCAACAGAGCAGAAAAATTTCATTAATCAGCAACTTGGCCCACAAATGGCAGCTGCAGGTTTTGGAAATATTAAAATTATTGCTTTTGATCATAATTGTGATAATACAGCATATCCTATTGATGTTTTAAATAACAGCAGTTATGTAGATGGGGCAGCTTTTCATATGTATTTAGGAAACATTTCAGCAATGTCAACAGTTCGAAATGCAACTAATAAAAATGTTTATTTTACAGAACAATACACTGGCTCAGGCGGAAGTTTTAGTGGCGATTTTGGCTGGCACATGCAAAATATAGTGATTGGAGGAACAAATAACTGGGCTAAAACAGTTTTAGAATGGAATGTTGCTAACAATTCTAGCCTAGGGCCTCATACCCCGGGCGGATGTAATACTTGTTTAGGGGCGGTGACAATTAATAACAGTACAAGTTATACTAAAAATGTTGCATACTATATTATTGGTCAAATCTCAAAATTTGTAAAGCCGGGTGCCTTACGAATAGGGTCTTCGAGTACTAGCGGCGGTATCCTATCTGTTGGGTTTAAAAATCCGGACGGATCGATCGTACTTGTAGTATACAATTCTGCGGGATCATCAAATACTATAAAAGTTGTTTCAGGATCATCTGCATTTAATTATGCGGTTCCGGCAAATGCTGCTGTTACATTTACTTGGAGCGCTGGTACACCGCCTGCTTCTGGTTTTTCAGGATATTATAACATTATTTCAAGAAACAGCAATAAAGGTTTAGATGTTGCAGATAATTCGACAACTAGCGGAGGCCGTATTCAGCAATACGATATAACAGGCGGCGGTGGAAATAACCAGCGATGGAAATTTGTTTCTGACGGAAGCGGTAATTACTACATCATTGTAAAATCAACGGGAATGTATTTAGCGGTAGAAAATAACGGAACTGGCGATGGATTAAAAGTACAGCAAAAAACTTTTTCGGCATCTAATGAATTCAAATGGACCGTGACAGATCTTGGTGGCGGTTATTATAAAATAATTAACGTAAACAGTGGTAAATCGCTTGATGTTGAAAATGTTTCGACTGCAAACGGTGCTAACATTCAGGTTTGGAGTTATACAGGCGGATTAAATCAGCAATGGCAATTTGTTCAAGTTGAAGCTACGGCCAAAAAAGCTCTGACAATAACAGAAAATGAAAGTCCGAACGATATGGCGATTTTTATAAATTCGACTAACGATTATTTAAAAATTGACACTAATCACGAAGGAAATGGAGAAGTAGAAATATTCTCGATTAGCGGACAAAGTATTTTAAAGAAAACGGTAAATTTTGTAAAAGGAAATCAATCTGAAATTGAAATTTCGAGATTGCCAAAAGGAGTTTATGTTGTGAGAGTGAATGACAGT
This sequence comes from Flavobacterium sp. KJJ, assembly GCF_000708595.2. Classification (GTDB taxonomy): domain Bacteria; phylum Bacteroidota; class Bacteroidia; order Flavobacteriales; family Flavobacteriaceae; genus Flavobacterium. The sequence continues at coordinate 322,308 of NZ_JARP01000007.1, forward strand.
AAAGGTTCTTATTCAAAAAAAATAGTAAAACAATAATTACAGATTTAGAATTCAATTAGTAATTTTATATTGATTTAAAAGGCTGCCTGATTTTATTTCAGACAGCCTTTTTGTTTTATCCAATTAACTGGGTAAATAAATCTTGATTGTCATTTAAATAGTGAAACTCAAAACCATTTTTAGTCATATTCATTTTAATTGCTAAAATATCTTTCTTGTTTTTTAATTCTAAACCAACTACAACGGAACCAACTTCGCGGCTGTTTTTCTTCGCAAATTGAAAATAAGTGATGTCATCATCTGGGCCTAAAATATTATTGACAAATTCCTTTAAAGCACCTGGACGTTGTGGAAACTGAATCATAAAATAATGCATTAAACCTTCATAAAGCAAGGAACGCTCTTTTATTTCGGCAGTTCGTTCGATGTCGTTATTGCTTCCGCTGACAACACAAACGATATTTTTGCCTTTAATTTTGTCTTTATAAAAACCCAAAGCAGCAATCGTCAAAGCTCCTGCAGGTTCTACAACCATTGCTTCTTCATTATACAAACGTAAAATTGTAGTACAGACTTTTCCTTCGGGAACCAAAATAATATCTTCTAAATTTTCTCGGCAGATTTCAAAAGTTTTATCACCCACTTGTTTGACAGCAGCGCCATCTACAAATTTATCGATTGTAGTTAACGCGGTATTTTTGTTTCCTTCAATAGAAGTTTTCATCGAAGGAGCACCTTTTGGTTCAACCCCAATAATTTTTGTATTTGGACTTAAATGCTTAAAAACTTCAGATAAACCAGAAGCGAGTCCGCCACCGCCAATCGGAACAAAAACATAATCGATTGGCTCTTTAAAACTTTCTAGAATTTCTAACCCAACCGTTCCTTGTCCAGCAATTACTTTTTCATCATCAAAAGGATGAATAAATGTTTTGTGATTTTTGATGGCATCTGCAGTTGCTGAAGCATAAGCATCATCAAAAGTGTCTCCAGTTAGTACAATATCAACAAAAGATTTTCCAAATAATTGTACTTGTTTTACTTTTTGTTTTGGAGTAGTTTTTGGCATATAAATTTTGCCTTGTATATGAAGTAGATTACAAGAATAAGCAACACCTTGTGCATGATTTCCTGCACTGGCACATACAATTCCGTTAGCTTTTTCTTTTTCGTTTAACGAAGAAATTTTGTTGTAAGCACCTCTAATCTTATACGAACGCACAATTTGCAAATCTTCTCTTTTTAATAAAACAATGGCTTTAAATTCGTCTGAAAGATTTAAATTTTGCGTGAGTGGAGTAGCAGCAACTACATTTTCGAGCTGTTTTTTAGCTGCGAGTACTTCGTTAAATAAATTCATGGTGTTTGTTTTTATTTTTTTGCCGCAGATTTAAAGAATTATAATGATTGTTAATCTGTGGAATGTGCAAATCCGCGGCAAAAAATATATTATTTTTTAATCTTTTAAAAATAAAAAAACCTCCCGATTTGGGAGGTTCTTATAAATTATATTTTTACTTATTTATATAACACCTCGCCATTATTGCTGAATTGCAATAATGCTGATAATAGCGATGATAATGTTATTAAAGTTTGTCATTTTTTGTTTTTTGAAAAACAAATGTATTAATTATTTTTTTACCGGAGGATATTGCGCTAAAACTTTCGTTACAATTTCGTTAACTCTCTCGTCTTTTTTATCAACGTTTTTAGTTAAGGTTGCAACACCTTCTCCTTGCCAGATCATTTCTTTCTTTTTAGCATCAATCAAATCGATGAACAAAGTTCCCTCTGTAGAAGTTGAGACAGTAGTTTGATTTCCTCCATACATCATATAAGGATTCCATCCCCATCCCCAACCGTAGCCCCATCCGGCGCTAAATTGGTTTACATTAACTTGTTCTCTTGATTTTGTAAAAATATTTACTAATAAATCTGGGTTTTCACTTTTAGTAAAACCTTTGGCTTGCATTTGGGCGTCTATTGCGTGTAAAATACGTCTCTTATCCAAATCAGAAATTTCAACCTTGTCGATTCCAGGCTTAAAAAAAGCATAAGTTTTATAAGGCGCAAAATCTACGTTTTTATCATAATCAGAATAAACACTGACCGTGCTGCATGAGGCAAGTAATAAAAGCAAAAAAACGGGCACTAATTTGAATGTTTTCATATATTTAAAAATTTTAATGTTCTCATTTTTAGTTAAATAAGAAATCTTTGGGCTAAAACAGACTTTCGTCAACTATATTAGGCAAAGTTACTTTTAGTAAAGGCTGAACTTCCATCGCTCTTTTTATAGCAAAAATAGCTTCGTCATTTCGAGCCCAGCTTCGTCTTGAAATTCCGTTATTAACATCCCAGAAAAGCATTGATGCTAAACGCTTTGAAGCTTCTTTAGATCCATCAAGAACCATACCAAAACCACCGTTTATAACCTCGCCCCAGCCAACGCCGCCACCGTTGTGAATAGAAACCCAAGTAGCGCCTCTAAAGCTGTCTCCAATTACGTTTTGAATCGCCATATCGGCTGTAAAACGGGACCCGTCGTAAATGTTTGAAGTCTCTCTGTAAGGAGAATCAGTTCCTGAAACGTCGTGATGATCACGTCCTAAAACAACGACTCCAATTTCGCCTTTGGCAATTGCCTGGTTAAAAGCTTCCGCAATTTTAATTCGGCCTTCAGCATCGGCATATAAAATTCGGGCTTGAGAACCTACGACCAATTTATTTTCCTGCGCGCCTTTAATCCATTTAATATTATCCTGCATTTGCTGCTGAATTTCATTTGGAGACGTTTTTGCCAATTCTTCTAAAACCTGACTTGCAATCGTATCTGTTTTTTGTAAATCTTCGGGTTTTCCAGACGTACAAACCCATCGAAAAGGTCCAAATCCATAATCAAAACACATTGGTCCCATAATATCCTGAACATAACTCGGATATTTAAAATCGATATTATTTTCGGCCATTACATCTGCACCGGCGCGTGAAGCTTCTAATAAAAAGGCATTTCCGTAATCGAAAAAGTAAGTTCCTTTTGCGGTATGTTTGTTAATTGCTTTTGCTTGTCTGCGCAAAGATTCCTGTACTTTTTCTTTGAATAATTCAGGATTATTGGCCATCATTTCATTAGCTTCTTCAAAGGTAATTCCAACCGGATAATAACCTCCAGCCCACGGATTATGTAATGAAGTCTGATCAGATCCTAAATCAATTTTGATGTTTTCTTTGTCAAAACATTCCCAAACATCCACTACATTTCCTAAATAAGCAATCGAAACGACTTCTTTATTGGCTTTCGCGGAATTGACTCTTTTAACCAATTCTTCTGTCGAAGTTACAATTTCATTAATCCATCCTTGCTCGTGACGAATTTTTGTAATTTTCGGATTTACTTCGGCGCAGACCGTAATACATCCGGCAATATTTCCTGCTTTTGGCTGTGCGCCAGACATACCGCCAAGTCCTGAAGTTACAAAAAGATTTCCTTCTGGATTTAATTTTATTTTTCTAAAACCATTCAAAACCGTAATTGTAGTTCCGTGTACAATTCCCTGTGGGCCAATGTACATATAACTTCCTGCGGTCATTTGTCCGTATTGCGAAACACCAAGTGCATTCATTTTTTCCCAATCGTCAGGTTTGGAGTAATTCGGGATTACCATTCCGTTTGTAACCACAACTCTTGGCGCTTCTTTATGCGATGGAAACAATCCCATCGGATGTCCTGAATACATGGTTAAAGTCTGCTCATCTGTCATTTCAGACAAATACTGCATTGTCAATAAATATTGTGCCCAGTTTTGAAAAACGGCACCGTTTCCTCCGTAAGTAATTAATTCATGCGGATGCTGTGCCACGGCATAATCCAAATTATTCTGAATCATGTGCATAATGGCTTTTGCCTGCAATGATTTCCCCGGATATTCATCAATTGGCCGCGCGTACATTTTGTAATCAGGACGAAAACGATACATATATATACGACCGTATTTTTCTAATTCTTCTGAAAATTCAACAATTAATGCAGCATGATGTTTAGCTTCAAAATAACGCAAAGCATTTTTTAAAGCTAGTTTTTTTTCTTCTGCCGAAAGAATATCTTTTCGTTTTGGTGCATGATTAATAGTTGAATCGTATTCTTTTTTTGGAGGTAAGATGGAAGGAATTCCTTCTTGTATTTGTTCTTTGAAAGTCATTTTTTTTTTTAGATTTTTAGATATTAGATCGTTAGACTTCTTAGATTTTAGAAGTACAAATCATATAGCTATTTTAAAAGTTAATTTTAAGTTCATTTTGAAGAATTATCTCATTTTCAAATTGACACATTTCATAATTAAAAAAAAACTAAGGATAACGAATATCCGACCTATGATAGGATTTGTGGATTTTAATCCTAAATTTTCTTGAACGAATATCCATGTAAATATTTTAGATTTTAGTCCCGATCTCGAAACCTCGGGACGGGATAGATTTTAGATTGCTGAATTATGTAATTATCAAATTGGCACATTTTCTAATTATACTATTTCCTAATCCTGCCTGTTTTTTTGTCGAATCCATACGGACAATGACGACAGCCGCTTTTGCAGCAGTAACCACGTTTTAAATGGTGTTTTTCTGTAAAGCATTTATAACCTTCGGGCGTATAGTAAAAATCTTCACCTTCGATTAATTTATTTTCATTACTTTGCTCTTTCATAAATCTGCTTCGCGTTCTATTTTAATAAACTTAAAAATCAAAAATATAATATTTGATTATGATTTTATTGAAATCGAACAATTTTATAGCTACAAATTTATAATTTTTACAGCCAATGTTTCTGATTGTTGCCAAATATTTAATTCCGAAAGGATATCGTGGAATGGCTGTATTTCCGTTTGTATTGATGAAATATGATTTGGATAAAAAAAATGAAGTTTTTGTTAATCATGAAAAAATTCATTTAAGACAGCAGTTAGAACTTTTGATAATTCCGTTTTTTGTGTTCTATTTTCTAGAGTATATAGTGCGTTTAATTCAATATAAAAATGCAGCTTTAGCCTATCGAAATATTAGTTTTGAAAGAGAAGCTTACGCAAATGAAACCAATTTGAATTATCTGAAAAACCGATCATTTTTTCAATTTCTAAAATACATCACTTTAAAATAAAACCTTTTGAACCAAGAAATTCATATCAATTTCGCCAATAATATCACATTGGCAATAAAACGCGAAGATTTAATTCATCCGTTTATTTCTGGAAATAAATTCAGGAAATTGAAATATAATTTGCTTCAGGCAAAAGCCGAAAATAAAGAAACTGTTTTAACATTTGGCGGTGCATTTTCCAACCATATTGCCGCTGTAGCATATGCTGGAAAGGAGCAGGATTTTAAAACCATCGGAATAATTCGTGGTGATGAGCTTTTTGATAAAATTGAAGAAAATCCTACTTTGAAATTTGCTCAGGAAAACGGAATGGAATTTGAATTTGTTTCGAGAGAAGAGTATCGTTTAAAAAGCGAAAATTCGTTTATTGAAAAACTAAAAGAGAAGTTTGGCGATTTTTATTTAGTACCTGAAGGCGGTACAAATGAACTCGCTGTAAAAGGCTGTGAAGAAATTTTAACCGATGAAGATGCCGTTTTTAATTATGTTTGCTGTGCAGTTGGAACTGGTGGCACGATTTCTGGATTGATTAATAGTGCGCATGCAAATCAGAAAATTTTAGGATTTCCGGCGTTAAAAGGTGACTTTTTAAACGATGAAATTCGTATTTTTGCCAAAAAAGATAACTGGAATTTAATTTCTGACTATCATTTTGGAGGCTATGGCAAAATAAATTTAGAATTAATTGAATTTATTAATGCTTTTTTTGAAGAAAATAAAGTGCCCTTAGATCCAATTTATACAGGAAAAATGGTTTTTGGCGTTATAAATTTAATCGATAAAAATTACTTTCCGGCAAATTCAAAAATTTTACTCATTCACACTGGCGGATTACAGGGAATTGAAGGAATGAATATGAAGTTGAAGCAGAAAAAATTACCAATACTCAAAAGGAATGTTTAAAAAAATTATAATAGTTTTCATAATTGCAACGTTGGCAAGCTGTTCTTCTAGCAAACCGGCTATTGCAACAACCAAAAAGCAAGCAGCTGCAGTGCAGAAACCCAGGACGGCCGCGACGAAAAAGCAAACTCCTGTTAAGCCAATCGGCAAAAATTATCCTTCTACAAATATTACAACTGAGGTTATTCAATCTACTTCAAAAACTGTTGTTACCAGCGATTTAATTAATAATTATATTTTGCAGTACAAAGATATTGCAATGGGAAATATGCAGAAATATGGTATTCCTGCAAGTATAATTTTGGCACAGGGAATTTTAGAATCGGGTGCTGGAAAAGGAGATTTGGCTTTACAGGCTAATAATCATTTCGGAATAAAATGCCATAAAGACTGGCTAGGAGAAAGTGTTCGTCATGATGACGATTCAGCTCAGGAATGTTTCAGAAAATATAAAGAAGCGGCAGAATCATACCGTGATCACGCCTTGTTTTTAGTTGGAAAGAATAGATATGCCACTTTATTTACTTATGAAAAAGACGATTACAAATCTTGGGCAAAAGGTTTAAGAACTGCAGGTTATGCAACAGATCCGAATTATCCAGATAAATTAATCAGCTATATTGAGCGTTATAATTTGCATCAATACGATTGTCAGGTTACGGGAAAAGATTATACTCCCATTAATAAATCAACTTCAGTAAAAAATTCACCGTCAAACTCAAACTCAAGTTCAAACGATCCTAATTTATATGAAGTTCAAAAAGGCGATACGCTGTATTCAATTTCAAAAAAATTCAATCTATTAGTTGATGACCTAAAACTGAAAAATAATCTTTTAGATAATACACTTTCAGTAGGGCAGAAGTTGAGAGTAAAGTAGTTTTCAAGTCTCAGTCACAGTTTTCCAGTTTCGGAACAATCTAAAATCTAATATCAGAAATCTAAAATAAAAAATGATATATAAAAGAAGTAGTCAGCTTTTTGCTGAAGCAGAAAAAGTAATTCCAGGAGGAGTAAATTCACCAGTAAGAGCGTTTAAAGCAGTTGGCGGAACTCCTATTTTTGTAAAAAGTGCCAAAGGTGCTTATTTATATGATGAAGATGGAAATAAATTAATCGATTATATCAATTCTTGGGGGCCAATGGTTTTGGGTCACGCATATCAGCCAGTGGTTGATGCCGTAATCGAAAAAGCAAAATTGGGAACTTCATTTGGAATGCCAACAGAACTAGAAACAGAAATCGCAGCTTTGGCCGTTTCTATGGTTCCAAATATTGACAAAATCAGATTCGTAAATTCAGGTACAGAAGCTTGCATGAGCGCGATTCGTCTTGCAAGAGGATTTACAAAAAGAGATAAAATCATCAAATTTGCAGGCTGTTACCACGGGCATTCGGATTCATTTTTGATTCAGGCTGGGAGTGGAGCTGTAACTTTTGGATCTCCAAATAGTCCAGGGGTTACAGAAGGCACCGCAAAAGATACTTTATTGGCGAAATACAATGATTTAGAAAATGTAAAAACTTTAATTGAAGCTAATAAAGGAGAAATTGCAGCTATTATTATTGAGGCAGTTGCCGGAAATATGGGCTGTATTCCGCCTCAAAAAGGTTTTTTAAAAGGTTTAAGAGAATTGTGTACAGCAAACGGAATTTTATTGATTTTTGATGAGGTTATGACCGGCTTCCGTTTGGCGCGAGGCGGCGTTCAGGAATTATATAATATCAATGCTGACATTGTAACTTTTGGAAAAGTAATTGGCGGTGGATTGCCAGTTGGTGCTTTCGCAGCTCGTGCTGAAATTATGAATTATCTTGCACCTCTTGGTCCAGTTTATCAAGCTGGAACATTATCTGGAAATCCTTTGGCTATGGCTGCAGGTTTAGCGATGCTGCAATCTTTAAATAATGATCGTGAAATTTTTACGCGTTTGGAGGAAAAAACAGCTTATTTAGAAGCTGGAATCGATCGCGTTTTAAAAGCAAATAATGTTGTTTTTACCATCAATAGAGTAGGGTCTATGATCTCTGTTCATTTTGATGAAAATCCTGTTGTAGATTTTCAAACGGCTGCAAAAGGAGATAATGAAACATTCAAGAAATTCTTCCACGGATTGTTGCAGGAAGGCATCTATATCGCGCCATCAGCATATGAAACTTGGTTCATTACAGATGCATTAACATACGAAGATTTAGATTTTACTATTAATGCAATTGATAAAGTTTCAAAAACATTTTAATATAGAATTCGAATAATTTACCTTGAGGCTTGACTTTTTAATTAAAGTTGAGCCTTTTTTATTGCTTTAAATTTGATTTTTTTTTAGTTAATAAAAAGTTAATGAGCGGTTATTTACTTGTATAATTGTAATCAAAAATTATTTTTGTTTATCAAATAACCACTAAACCTACAGTAAATGAAGAAATTTTTCATTTTATCTACAATGGCCGCTTTTGTGCTGTTTCCAACCCATCAATTTGCCCAATCTACAAAGAAAAAATCTAAAAAAGACGAGACAGCTGTTGCTCCTCCGCCAGAGAAAAAATCAGAATCAACTATTAAAGAATACAGCAAAGTAATTACAAAAGATGCTATATCTGACGAAGGACTTTTTACAGTTCACAAAGTAGATAAAAAGTATTACTTCGAGATTCCGAATAAATATTTAAACAAGGATATGCTTTTAGTAAGCCGACTTTCTAAACTGCCTTCTAATTTAGGAGGAGGATATGTAAATGCCGGTTCTGAAACAAATGAACAATTAATTGTCTGGCAACGCTTTCAGGATAAAATCCTTATCAAATCAAAATCATATAATTCAGTTGCCAATGATACTTTGCCGATCAGCATTTCGGTTAAATCAAACAATTATGAGCCAACTTTATTTGCTTTTGATATTGTTGCTTTCAGTAAAGATTCAGCAAATACTGTTATCGATGTTACTAAATTTTATAGTACAGATGTAAAAGCAATCAGCGGCATTTCTGCAGAAATGCGTGAAACCTATAAAGTAAAAGGACTTGATGATTCGAGAAGTTTTATCAATACAATCAAAAGTTTTCCGATGAATATCGAAGTGATTCAGGATATGACTTATAATGCTTCGAAACCTTCAATTTTAGAAGACACAGAATCGATAAGTATTCAAATGAATCAATCGATGGTTTTATTGCCAGAAGTGCCGATGAAAGCAAGATTAGCAGATCCGAGAGTTGGATTTTTTACAGTGAGTCAATACGATTATGGGAGCAATGAATTAAAATCAGATCTTAAAACGTACATCCGCCGTTGGCGATTAGAACCGAAAGATCCTGAAGCTTATAACAGAGGAGAATTGGTTGAACCAATAAAACCTATTGTTTATTATTTAGATCCGGCAACTCCTGAGAAATTGAAAAAATACATCAAACAAGGAATTGAAGAATGGCAGAAACCTTTTGAAACGGCAGGATTTAAAAATGCAATTATTGCAAAAGATGCACCAACAAAAGAAGAAGATCCAGATTTTAGTCCAGAAGATGTTCGTTATTCGGTAATTCGTTATGTAGCAAGCACAACTAGAAATGCGGTGGGACCAAGCGTTTCGGATCCGCGTACAGGAGAAATTATCGAAAGTGATGTTATCTGGTACCACAATCATTTGCGTTCGTATAGAAACCGTTATTTGTTAGAAACTGGTGCTGCAAATCCAAAAGCTAGAACTTTGCAGACCAGCGACGAAGAAATGGGCGAAATGATGCGAATGGTAATTGCTCACGAAGTGGGTCATGCTTTAGGTTTTCCTCATAATATGGGCGCCAGCTCTTCATATGATTGTGAAAGTTATAGAAATGGAGAATTTACACAGAAAAATGGTATATCGCCAAGTATAATGGATTATGCCCGTTACAATTATATTGCACAGCCTGGTGATCAAAATATTCGTTTTATTCGTAAAATGGGAGCATATGATCATTATGCTTTGAATTGGGGTTACAGGGTAATTCCGAATGCGAAATCTCCACAAGATGAAACGCCAACTTTAGACAAATGGGTTTTAGAAAAAGCTGGAAATCCAATTTATAAATTTGGAAAACAAAGCAGTGCATTTGATCCTTCTTCTCAAACAGAAGATATTGGAAATAATTCAATGAAAGCGAGCACATACGGACTTAAAAATTTAGAATATGTGGCAAATCATTTAAGTGAATGGACGAGTAATGTCACAAATAATTACGATGATTTAGATGAGTTGTATAAAGAAATGCTAGATGTTTGGAGCCGATATGTAGGTCATGTTGTAACGAATGTTGGAGGTGTTTATGAAAATACAAAGAATCCAAATCAAGCTGGAAATGTTTATGAAGCAGTGCCAAAAGCAAGACAAATTGAAGCAATGAATTGGCTTCAGGCAAATGCTTTTGCATCGCCAACCTGGATTGTAAATGTAAATACTTTAAAAAATACTGAGTTTGCAGGATATACAGAAACGTTTAGAAATATTCAGGTAAAACAATTGAATAGTTTATTGAGTTTAGGACGTATAGGCAGATTAATGGATAATGAAATACTAGGAGCAGATACTTACAAAGCATTGGATTTCTTTAAAGACATCCGAAAAGGAATTTGGAAAGAAGCCGGAACAGCAACAAACGTTACTATTTACCGCAGAAATCTGCAAAGAGGGTATATTGATAGGATGGGAGCCTTGATGACGGAGGAAATTAAACCTAACGACAGATCTACCATTTACTATAATGTTTCTCAATCTGATCTTAGAGCTTTAGTTAGAGGTGAATTAACCGTTCTGAAAAAATCACTTACAGCGGCAAAAGCGTTGGGTGTAAATACAGAAACAAAATACCATTATGAAGATTGTATCAAAAGAATTGATTTGATTTTAAATCCGATAAAATAATAAAAACAAAAAAGAGGCTTTTAAAGCCTCTTTTTTTTTGATCTCAATTACATTTTATCTTTTCGGTGATCTTTCATTTTATCTTTATGCTCTTTTTGAATCGCAGTCCATTTTTTATATTGGTCAGCATTCAAAATCGATTTCATTTTAGCATCTGTTGCTTTATGATCTTCTTCCATTTGTTTTTTCATGGCTTTTTTCTCAGCATCAGTTGGCTTTGCATCAGTATCTTTTCTGCTTTTTTTAAGCATTTCCATTTTGGTACTTCTGTCAGATAAAAGTTCTCCAACTTGTTTTTGCTGCGCTGCATTTAAATTTAACTCAGTTGTTAATTTTTGCAAATGTGCTTGATCACGTTCTTGCGGCGTTTTGTGATCTTTTCTTTTATGATCACCTTTTCTGAAATCACCTTTATGTTCTTTTTTAAGCGCAGTCCATTTTGTGTATTGATCTGCATTCAAAATCGATTTCATTTTAGCATCATTAGCTTCTTTTTCAGCAGTCATTTGTTTTTTAAAAGCTTCTTTTTCTGCATCAGTAGGTTTTGTTTTATTATCCTTTCTTGCTGCTTTAAACTTTTCTGCTTTGGCACTTCTTTCTGCTAAAAGCTGTTTTACTTGTTCTTGCTGTTTTTTATCTAAATTCAATTCAGAAGTCAGTTTTTGTAAATGTTTTTCATTTCGCTGTTCCGGAGTTAAATTTTCTTTTTGATCACGCGCCGGTTTCTGATTGATGTCTTGTGCAAAACTTACTACTCCAACGAATAATAAAGCTGCGATAAATAATTTTTTCATAATTCGTTTTTTTTTAAATGATTATACCATTTAGACTTCGGAGAGTTGGATAAGTTTAATGCGTTTTTAAGGTTTATCTTTTATTTAACAGAAAGTATTAAGAAAAGCATAATTTGTATTAGGAAATAAAAAAAGAGGCTTTTCAGTGCCTCTTTTTAATTGTAATTATTGATTTTCTTTTCTGTACTCTTTCATTTTTTCTCTCGCTTTGTCTTTGTTCTCTTCCTGAATAGCAGTCCATTTTTTATATTGGTCTGCAGTTAGAATAGTTTTCATTTTAGCGTCATTTGCTTCTTTTTCAGCAATCATTTCTTTTTTGAAAGCTTCTCTCTGATCAGCAGTTGGTTTTACATCGCTGTTTTTTTGAGCTTTACGAGCGTCTCTAAGTTTTTCAGCCTTAGCGCTTCTTTCTGCTAAAAGCTGTTTTACCTGTGCTTGCTGATTTGCATCTAAACTTAAATCAGTTGTTAGTTTTTTTAACTGTTTTTCATTGCGTTGTTCAGGAGTTAATCTTTCTCTTTGATCGCGAGATGGCTGATCCATGTCTTGTGCAAAACTTGCCATTCCAACGAATAACAAAGCTGCGATAAATAATTTTTTCATGAGGTAAGTTTTTTAATTGTTATACGAATTAGACTTTATAAGATTAATTAGGTTTAATTGAATTGCGAGAATTATAATTTATTTAACAAATTGAAGCGTAATTAATTAAAACGCTTTTAGTTATAAAAAAATTATAGAATTAATTGCGTATTTTTAGGGTATCAAGAAGTTAACAATTTAGAAAAAATATTATGAGTGCAATTGCTACATCACAGAATACTAAAATCGCCTTCTTTTCAACCCAGCCTTACGACAAGACTTTTTTTAATAAATACAATGCTGATTTTGGTTTTGAATTGGATTTTTATGAAACGCAACTTAACTCGCAAACCGTCATTTTAATTGAAAATTCGCATATTGTTTGTGTTTTTGTAAATGACATTGTCAATGAAGCTGTAATTAAACAATTGGCAGAAAAAAATGTAAAAATTATAGCATTACGTTGCGCCGGTTTCAATAATGTTGATCTGGAAGCTGCCAAAAAGTACAATATAAAAGTGTGCCGTGTACCAGCGTATTCACCACAAGCAGTTGCAGAACATGCGATGGCGATGATTTTGACTTTAAACCGAAAAACTCATAAAGCTTACAATAGAGTTCGTGAACAAAACTTCTCTCTAAACGGATTATTAGGTTTCGATTTATTCGGAAAAACAATTGGAATTATTGGAACAGGAAATATCGGAAAAGCTTTTGCAAAAATTGCTTTAGGTTTTGGCTGTAAAGTATTGGCATACGATATTGTAACAAATCCCGAAATGGAAAAGGACGGAGTTAAATTTGTTTCTTTAGAAGAAATTTTTAAATCCAGTGATATAATTTCTCTTCATTGTCCGTTAAACGATCAAACGAAACATGTAATCAATAAAAATTCTATCGATTTGATGAAAGAAAGCGTTATGATCATCAATACCAGTCGAGGCGGACTGATAGAAACTGCCTGTGTAATTGAAGGCTTAAAAGAAGGGAAAATAGGTTATTTAGGAATCGATGTTTATGAGCAGGAAGAAAAACTTTTCTTTAGAGATTTATCTGCTGATATTATACAGGACGATGCTATTCAGCGTTTGATGAGTTTTCCTAATGTTTTGGTTACTGCACATCAGGCATTTTTTACCAATGAAGCTTTAACCCAGATTGCTCTGGTTACTTTTAATAATATTAAATCTTTGTTGATAGAGAATGATATTGAAAATAAAGCTGCATTGTTAGTTTAAATGTTACAAATTTAAAAATAAGAAATTATGAAGACTAAAATTTTAATCGCATCTGCTATTCTGGTTTTATATTCTTGTCAAAATAAAGACAAAACCGAATCGAAAAATATAATTAAAACAATTGCCGAAGATACTTTATCAAAAACTGTTGCAGGGACTGCAGATGTAAGTGAGGCTACTCCAAAAGATGACAAAGCAGTCGAGCTGATTCGCAAGCAATTAAATGTTTTGCTTGAGAAAGATTTGCCTGCAATGACAAAAAATGATCGATTTTTTTATTATGAAGCTTTTGATTTAAATAATGACAAGAAAAACGAATACTTTATTGGTTTTTCTAATTCTTATTTCTGCGGAAGCGGAGGCTGTTCAGGCTTTATTTTAAATAACAACGGAAGTGTAATCAATCGTTTCTCCGCAACCGATTTTCCGATTTTAGTAACAGCTTCAGTGTCTGAGAAATTTTATGATCTTGTATTTGAAACTGGAGGAAAATTTCATCTTTTAAAAATGAAAAACGGAAAATATCCTTTAAATCCATCTGTTCAGGAAGTTTGGAGAGGTGAAAATCCAAAAGAAAGTACTTCAGTCTTGGATATTAATGAGAAGAAATTGGAGAAATATTCGTTTTAGAATGCAAAACCCGACTGGTTTAAAAAACGTGTCGGGTTTAAATATTATAAATATCAATTTGGAATTTTCCAAACGATCAACTATTCCACTAATTCAACCATTTTAAATTCGCCTTCAACAGCAACTTTAGTCAAACCGTGTTTAGATAAATTTTTCATGGCAGCATCCCATTTTTTACCGCTTAAATTAGCTGTAACCTTTAGCTGCGATAAATCCATTTTATTTTCGTTTCCTTTTAGTAAAATGATAATTGTTTTTTCTTCATCGGATAATTCAATAGATTGTTTTTTCTCCGGACGCATTTGCGGGAATAATAAAACTTCCTGAATTGATGCATTGTTTGTCAAATACATAATCAAACGATCCATTCCAATTCCCATTCCAGATGTTGGAGGCATACCGTATTCAAGCGCTCTTAAGAAATCTTCATCGATAATTCCATTTGCTTCATCATCACCTTTTGCTGCCAAACGCATTTGATCTTCAAAACGCTCACGCTGATCAATTGGATCATTCAATTCAGAATAAGCATTTGCAATTTCTTTACCACAAACCATTAATTCAAAACGTTCTGTAAGTTCAGGATTGTCCCTGTGCTCTTTACATAAAGGCGACATTTCTTTAGGATAATCCGTGATGAAAGTTGGCTGAATGTAATTTCCTTCGCATTTAGCACCAAAAATTTCATCAATCAATTTTCCTTTACCCATTGTTTTATCAACGTCAATTCCCATTCCTCTTGCTGCGTCAAACAATTCTTCTTCGGTTTTTCCAGAAATATCAAAACCAGTAAAATGTTTGATAGAATCGGTCATAGTTACACGAGCATATGGTGCTTTAAAGTTAATTTGGTGTTCACCAAAAGTAACTTCGCTTGTTCCGTTTACAGCAATTGCACAATGTTCTAATAAACCTTCTGCAAATTCCATCATCCAGTTGTAGTCTTTGTAGGCTACATATATTTCCATTGCAGTGAATTCAGGATTATGCGTTCTGTCCATACCTTCATTTCTAAAGTTTTTCGAGAATTCATAGACACCTTCAAAACCGCCAACAATTAATCTTTTTAAATACAATTCGTTTGCAATACGCATATAAAGCGGAATATCAAGCGAATTATGGTGGGTGATAAACGGACGCGCTGCAGCTCCACCTGCAATTGGCTGTAAAACCGGAGTTTCAACTTCAAGGTATCCAGCATTATTAAAATAACCACGCATCGCGCTAAATAACTTTGTGCGTTTGATAAAATTTTCTTTTACTTGCGGATTCACTGTTAAATCTACATAACGCATTCTGTAACGTAATTCTGGGTCATTAAAAGCATCGTGTACGTTTCCTTCTTCATCAACTTTCGGCAAAGGAAGCGGACGCAAAGTTTTACTCAAAAAAGTAAAGCCATTAACACGAATACATTTAGCACCAACTTGTGTAGTAAACAATTCACCTTCAATACCAATAAAGTCACCTAAATCAGTTAGTTTTTTAAATACCGTGTTGTATAAAGTTTTATCATCACCTTCACACAAAACATCGCGATTCACGTACAATTGAATACGTCCTTCGCTATCTTGCAACTCAGCAAAACAAGCTTTTCCTTGATCTCTGACACTCATCAAACGTCCGGCAACGATAACCTTCTTACCTTCTTCAAAAGACTCCTTAATTTGCTTAGAAGTATGATTTACAGGAAAAAGATTAGCTGGATAAGGATTGATTCCTAAGTTGCGTAAGTTTTGAAGTTTTTCTCTTCGGATGATTTCTTGTTCTGATAATGCCATTTTGTGCTCTTTTTTAAGTGTGCAAAGATAAAGAAAAGAATGCAGATTTTAGAATGCAGATTTTAGATTTTTTATAGCAGTAATTTACGGGATTTCAATTACGTTCAGTCCCGCTCCCAAAGCCTCGGGACAATGTGTCTTTTTTATAGAAAAAACAAAAAGGATACCGCTTTTATCAGAGCTAAATGACAAAATTTTGTTTTAAAAGATGACTTAGCTTGAATGTTGATTAAATAAAAAACCTCAGTATCTTAGCAACTCAGAATCTTAGAATCTTTCAAAAAATGAATAAACTAGCAATCTTTTTATTTTTAATTCTCCTTTCAAGCTGTCAGATTACCGAGACGCTCCATCTCAATCCAGACGGAAGCGGCAATATTGAAATTTATAGCCTTCGTGATGAAAACAGTGTTGAACAGCTAGGAAGAGCAAATTTCAGATCTGAAAAATTTAGAGATACAACATTTACTTTTCAAGATTATATTACAAAATATCACGAAACTTTTGTTAAATATAGCAAAGCTGACCAAGCATTATTTCAGCAACATGCCAATGTTAAAATGCAGATAAAAGCAGATCCAGTTCAAATGGAAAATTACAATATTGTTTCTTTTGATTTCAAGAAATTAGATGAAATACCAAATGTTTATGAAAGTCTTGGGTTATCAAATTCTCTGAAAGAAAATTATCCGATATCAAGTCGGTTTTTTAAAATAAGATACACTTTTGACGGAACTGTTTTTAAAAGGAATGTTGTGATTCTTGATCAAGAAAAATTCGATCAAGAAAAAAAAGAAATTGAGGAAAGAAAAAAAGTATATTCTAAATATAAATTGACACAATCTTATACGCTCAAATACTTCTTTCCTAAAAAAATAAAATCGGTTTCAAATGAAAAAGCAATTCTCAGTGCTGATAAAAAATCTCTTATGATAGAATTTCAGCTTTCAGATTGTGTACAAAATCCTGAAATATCAAATCTCGAAGTGGTTTTAGAATAAATTATGGCTTACAGATTTTTTTGTAATAAAAACTTTGAAAAAGTTCCATCTAAATAACCTGCACTATTCCGTTTAAATGATTTAAATGAGTAGGCAATGTTCACATAAAGATTAAACAAATCAACAATTAAACATTTTGAAAAGACTTCGTATCTTTGATAAAAAATTAACCATGATGAAATTATATAAAGTACTTAGTTTTTCTTTTTTATTAGCTGCGCTCACAAGCTGTACTTTTACCGAAAATATTTATGTAAACGATAACGGAACTGGAAAGTATGCTATCGATCTAGATGGTTCCGCACTTATGGAGATGGCTGGAGATCAAGTAGGAAGTCAAATGGGAGCCGATGGCAAAAAATCAATCGATTCTACTTTTACCTTCAAACAATTATTTGCAGATAAAAAAGACAGTATTGCAAAAATGTCTCCTGAAGCCCAAAAAGAACTTAAAAAGCTTGAAAATTTTGTAGTTAATACTAAAATGGACGCTGAAAAAAAGCAATTTTTAATGACGCTTGCAACTGATTTTAAAAGTGTAGGCGACCTTCAAGATATATTGCAATCGATGAATGCAATTCAAAAACTAGAAACTGGCAGTAATCCAGCAACACCTCTTCCGGCTGGTTTGGGAGATAATAAAAGTAAATTGAGTTATACTTATGATGGAAAAAAATTTACACGTAAAGCCGTTATTGACAAACAAAAACTGGCAGAAAAAGTAAAAGATTCTGCAGATATGTCTAAAATGATTTTTGCATCATCAAATTATATCATCAAATATCATTTTCCTAAACGAATCAAAAAAGTATCAAACCCAAATGCTTTGTTTAGCGACGATAGAAAATCAATTACAATTCAATACCCTTTCACGGATTATATGGAGAATCCTGACAAACTCAACTTTGAAGTCGAGTTTGAAAAATAATTAAAATGAACAAAAAAATTCAACTTCAAGATTTAGGAAGTAAAGATTATAAATCGACTTGGGAATACCAAGAACAACTTTTTGCATCGATAGTCGACCTAAAAATCAAAAATAGAAGAGAAGAACTAGACTTGCCGACACCTAATTATTTGCTTTTTGTAGAACATCCGCATGTTTATACTTTAGGGAAAAGTGGCGATTTAGAGAATTTATTATTAAACGAAAAACAGCTCGAAGCAAAAGGAGCCACTTTCTATAAAATCAACCGCGGAGGCGATATTACATATCACGGACCTGGACAAATTGTTGGATATCCGATTTTGGATTTAGAAAATTTCTTCACTGATATTCATAAATATTTGAGATTTCTAGAAGAATCTATTATTTTAACTTTAGAAGAATACGGATTGAAATGTGGCAGAAGCGAAGGCGAAACAGGTGTTTGGCTTGATGTAGGAACTCCGTTTGCGCGTAAAATCTGCGCATTGGGAGTAAGAGCGTCACGCTGGGTAACCATGCACGGATTTGCTTTAAATGTAAACGTAGATTTAGGTTATTTTGATAATATTATTCCGTGTGGGATTCGCGGAAAAGGCGTAACTTCTTTGCAAGTTGAACTTGGTGTAGAAAAAGTTGATGAAGAAGAAGTGAAATCTAAAATCATAAAACATTTAACTAATTTATTTGAAGCTGAATTTATTAAATAAGCTTTTAGAAGATAGAGTATGAAAAATGCTGAAGAAAATAACAATTACAGAATTGCAGTTCCTTCAGCATTTGAAACTGTTTTTTCTCATTTTTACTTCGCCGAAAATAAAACTTCACTTCCAATAACTAAAACATTATTACCGAGTTTTCAAACTATTTTGGTTTTTAACTTCGGAACAAAATCATCGTTAAAATCGAATCAAAACAGTATTCTTGAAGTTGAAAAATGCATTGTTCTAGGACCAATAAAACATGCTTTTAGCTATACTTTAGAACCAAATTCAGAGATTTTAGTGGCTAATTTCAAAGAAGATGCTTTCTATAGATTCTTTGGAAATGCACTTTTTGACTCATTGCCCATTCATCCAGATGATTTAATAAATGAAAATTGTTTTAATCTTTTATGGGAAGATCTTCAAAAGCTTTCTGATACGAAAGAACGTGTCGATTATATCTTAAATTTCTGCAAGCCTTATTTAAGAGAACAAAATGCAATTACAATGCTTTTAAAGGATTTTCAGGATGAGAATTTAGACCCTATTAAAGTGATCGCTTCGCAGATAAATCAGACGGAAAGAAATATTCAGCTTCACCAAAAAAAGATTTTTGGTTATACCATTAAAGAAATGAATCGCTATGATCGGTTTTTAAAAACAGTCAATCAAATACAGCAAAATATACTTAACGATTCAAAAACGGATTGGCTGACGATTGTGGATCAATTTGGTTATTATGATCAAAGTCAGCTTATTCATGATTTTAAATATTACATGAATATCTCACCAACAAAATTCCTGAAATTCCAGAGCGATATCTGCAGCTCAAAAGGATAATTATAGCGATTTCGTTTTCTTACAATTGTTGCCAAAAGCTTCGTTTTACATTTGTCATGTTCAATCTTAAAAATAGAAAACATGAAAAATTTAATTATTTACGCACATCCAAATCCAGCAAGTTTAAATTATTTTTTTAAACAAACGGTTTTAGAAAGTCTTCAGGAATCTGGACAAGAAATTATTGTTCGTGATTTAAATGAAATGAATTTTAATCCGGTTTTATCTCTCGAAGATATGAACGGACAAAGAATGGGAAAGGTTAGCGCTGATGTAAAAACAGAACAAGATTTTATTAGCTGGACAGATCGAATTATTTTTATTTACCCAATTTGGTGGACAGGAATGCCGGCAATTATGAAAGGTTATATTGATCGCGTTTTTAGTTACGGATTTGTTTATCGATACGATCAAGGCATTCAAAAAGGCTTGCTAACCGCAAAACAGACTATTATCATAAATTCTCACGGAAAATCGAATGCAGAATATGAGGCCATGGGAATGGATAAAGCCTTGGTTTTAACTTCAGACACTGGGATTTTCAACTATTGCGGATTAGAAATCAAAAAGCATTTTTATTTTGATAAAGCAGATAGAGCTTCGGCAGAAAATATTTCAGAATGGGAAGATCAAATTAAATTGGCTTTTAAATTCAAAGATGAAGTCTCTGTTGTTGGATAGAATTTATTTTAAAATAAAATGTGGAAAATGTAAAAATGATTTGTCGCGAATCAAGATTTTAAATTGACAGCAAATTATGTAAGATTGATGGTTTTGTAGCGTTTTTTATCCTAAATTTGGTTATATACTTTTATTGAAAGCTTAACTAAATCTAATTTAATGACTTATGAGAAA
Organism: Flavobacterium sp. KJJ; assembly: GCF_000708595.2. Lineage (GTDB taxonomy): Bacteria > Bacteroidota > Bacteroidia > Flavobacteriales > Flavobacteriaceae > Flavobacterium. The sequence continues at coordinate 342,612 of NZ_JARP01000007.1, forward strand.
AATCTACTTTATTTGCTTCCTTCTTATGATGAATATTCTTTTTGCTCAAAAGAAGGATAAATTAACTCCAATAGAGGTTTATGAAAAAGTATGGCAAGAGCACAATAGTGATGCAAGGTTAAAATTAATTAAAACAATTTGGCTCGAAGACAGTACTTTTGAAGATCCTTCTGCATCAATAAAAGGATCGGTGGCATTTAATAATGTGGTCAATGAATTTTATAAAAAATTTCCTGATGCAGTATTAATTTCCGGACCAAAAGTTACGAAAGATAATTATGTGAGCTGGGATTGGAAAATTCAAGATTCAAAAAACAAACTTATAATGAGAGGACGTGAGTTTGCCAGATTAAATGGCAAAGGTCAAGTAAGTAAAATTATTAGTTTTTGGAATTCGGAAGTTAGTTTAACTGAATCTGAAATTTTACAAAATTTAGAAAATGATAATTATAAAGTTGTAGCAAAGTATTTTGAATCTCTTTTTAAGACTAGAGATTTTACTGCAATAGCATCTATAATTGAGGAAGGAGCAATTTACAGTCAAGCTGAAGGATTGCCGTACGGAGGAACTTATGTAGGTTTTAATGAGTGGACAAAGATGTATGCAAAATCTAGTGAGTTTTTTGATTTAGAAATAGAAAAAGAGCCAACTTATTTTAGCAATGCAGCAAAAAATGAAGTTATTATTTATTTCACCATAAAATGCAAAGCAAAAAAATCTGGGAAAACACTTTCAATGCCAATTTCAGAACATTTTGATTTAAAAAATGGAAAAATAACTGCAATCAGACCATTTTATTTTGATACCAAACAATTTGCAGAATTTTTAAAAAGCAGAAAATAATATGTAATCATAATTACATTGATTTTCCTATTTTGATACTAAATATATTATAGGTAAAACAACACAACAGGCTTTTCAATTTTGAAAAGCCTGTTGTGTTGTTTTAGAATTCCAGTTTTAATTGTTCGGGTAAAAGTCTAAAACTCATTCTATGGTATTTTGTCGTGCCATATTTTTGAATAGCTTCACGATGCTCTTTTGTGGGATAGCCTTTATTCTGTCTCCAATTATACATTGGAAATTCTTCGTGAATTTGATCCATATATTCGTCTCGATAGGTTTTTGCCAAAATGGAAGCAGCTGCAATACTCAAAAATTTTGCGTCACCTTTTATAATACTTTGATTTGGTATCGATTTTAACAGTTCGATTTCTTCGACAGAAAATTGTTTTCCAAAACTATTCTTCAAACCTAATTTAGCGTTCAACGATCGGTTTCCGTCTACAATAATATATTCAGGAACATGTTTTAGTTTTAAAATACATTCCTGCATTCCTTTCATCGAGGCATTCAAAATATTTATTTCATCAATTTCATCAGGAAATAAATGAGTAACTGAAAAGCAAACGGCATGTTGTTCGATAATTGGTTTTAATTGAAATCTTATTTTTTCAGATAATTGTTTACTGTCAGTTAAAACTTCATGTTCAAAATCTGCCGGCAGAATTATAGCTGCGGCAGTTACAGGTCCGGCAAGACAGCCACGACCAGCTTCATCCGTTCCAGTTTCTAAAATAAATCCAGAAAAATTTCTTTCAAGCATTTATGTTGAATTTTTTAATTGACAAATATTAAAAATTTTTCTTCTAAATCAACAATGATTAAGAAATGAAATTATTTGATTTAGTAAAAATCAAGCAAAAGCAAGAGTTTTTAGAAAATTTCAATTCACTCTTAATAGATTTTAATATGTTTTGAACATAAAATTCAAATCATTTTGATTTTGCTGTCAAATTTCAAATTATTTTTCATGTTTAAGTTCAAAAAATAAGGCTTTATTGCTAAAGATTTAACTGTATAATTAGTTTTTTTGTCAGAGTTTTTAAATTTTATCTTAATAAAATTTATTCGGCATATTTTTTTTTTGGTTTTTTTAAACCAAATCAATTAAAGGAAAACAAAAATCAATGTTTTTCTGAGATTTTAAGCTTGGTTTTATCAAAACCTCAAAAAAGTCGGTTATTTTAATGAAGTTGATAAAAGTAGTCGACTTTTTTTATTGGTTTAATTAGGTAAATTTTTAAAATGTTAAAATTGTTTAACATTTTAATAGGGTCAAAAATAATTTTAAGATTAAAATAGAATGAAAAGTAGTGTTAAATTTTATATTTAGTTAGATTTTTAAGGGATATATTAAGGTTTTGTTAATAATCTAAAGAAAATTTAAATTGAAATAGTTTGTTATTTTAAGAAATAATTAAGATGTTTGTCGCATACTAATTCAAAATAAATTAAAATGAAATTAAAATTTAAATGGATTTTTACGCTTTTAGTAGCGTTGTCTATGCAGTTTTCTTTTGCTCAGGAGAGAACTGTAACTGGAAAGGTGTCTGACCAAACAGGCGTTATTCCAGGAGTTAATGTTCTTGTAAAAGGAACAAAAGTAAATACAGCAACTGACTTTGATGGAAGTTACTCTATTAAAGCAAAAACAGGTGATGTATTAGTTTTTTCATATGTAGGTATGAATAGCAAATCAGTAACTGTTGGTACTTCTAATACAGTAAGTGTTACTTTAGAGTCTGAAGCTCAATTAATGAATGAGGTTGTGGTTGTAGGTTACGGTGTTCAGAAAAGAAAAGAAGTAACAGGTTCTATTTCTAAAATTGCTGGTAGTGACATTGCTAACTTAGTTACACCAAGTTTTGAAGGAGTATTAGCAGGTAGAGCGACAGGAGTTCAAGTTGTAACTAACTCAGGTATTGTGGGTGTTGCTCCAAAAATTAGAATTAGAGGTATTGCTTCTATCTCTAGTGGAACTGATCCTTTAATTGTTGTTGATGGTATGCCAATTATTAGTGGAGATGTTGGAGGTATTGCAAACACAAATGGTTTAGCAGATATTAACCCTGCTGATATTGAATCATTTGATGTATTGAAAGATGGTGCTGCAACTGCGATCTACGGATCAAGAGCTGCAAATGGAGTTATTTTGATTACAACAAAAAGTGGAAAAAAAGGAACTTTAAAAGTTAACTTTTCTAGTACTTTAGGTGTGGCTAGTGCTGCTAAAAAGTATGACTTATTACAAACTCCTGACTTTTTAGTAATTTCTAATGAAAAAAGAACTAATGCAGGACAAGCTCCTTGGGCTGTTGGTAGTGCATACAATACAGATTGGCAAAGTGCAGTTTTAAGAAATGCTCCTCAATCAAACCACAATGTTTCTTTTAGTGGAGGTTCTGATAAAACAAAATACTACTTGTCATTAGGATTGACAGATCAAGAAGGTATTAATAAAGCAAATGATATGAAAAGATATTCTATCAGAGCTAATATCGATCAGGATATCAACAAATGGTTAAGTATTGGAACAAATTTAAGTGTTACAAGAACAGAGTATAATGGATTAAATACAGGTGGTAGTTCACTTTCTGGTAATATTTTTAATACTACAAGACAGTTGCCTAACGTACCAATTTATGATGCAAACAATCCAACAGGATATAACTTGACATTACCATTAAGTGCCAATACAGTTGGAAAATGGGATAATACAGATCCAGTAGGGGATAACATCACTAACATTGTTTATGTATTAGATCATAATAAATATTACTCTAAAGTAAATAGAACATTGGCAAATGTTTTTGCAAATGCAAAAATTACTTCAGACTTAAGTTATAAATTACAAGTAAGTTCTGATAATTCAATCACTGGTGGTTTTCAATATTGGAACCCAATCCATGGTGATGGACGTTCAAGAAATGGTGTTTTATTAAATGATAACACTGAATATTTAAGATGGAACTGGCAAAATATTTTGAACTACAAGCATACTTTCGCTGAAAATCATAATTTAGCTGTTACAGGTGTTGCTGAATATCAAAAACAAAAATATCAGTATTTCTTTGGACAAGGAACAGATTTATTAAGTGATTTTTACGATCAAAACCTTGTAACAAACTCATATTCTACTAAGGATTCTGGAGGATCTGTTACGGAAAATGGTATTATTTCTTATTTAGGACGTTTTACTTATAACTTTAAAGAGAAATATTTTATTCAAGCTTCTATCAGACGAGATGGTATCTCAAAATTAAGTGCTGATACAAGATGGAATAATTTCCCTGGAGTTTCTGCAGGTTGGACTGTTTCTAAAGAAAGCTTTATGGAAGGAATTAGTAATGTAGTTTCTGATTTGAAATTTAGAGGTTCTTACTCTGAAGTAGGTAACACTGAAATTGGAAATTATCCTTATTTAGGTTTAACTATTAGTTCACCTTATGGTTCATTAAATGGAATTGGTTACTCTCAATTTGGAAATGACCAACTTCAATGGGAATCAAGTGCTAAAGTTGATTTTGGTGCTGATTTAGGGTTGTTTAATAACCGTTTAACTTTAGCTTTCGATTACTATAGAAATAATATTGATAAATTAATCTTAGCTGTACCAACTTCACCATCATTAGGGGTTCCTTTTAACACTATCAATAAAAATATTGGTAAATTGTATAATCAAGGTTATGAGTTTGCTGTAAGCTTCAAAGCAATTAACAATGCAAATTTCACTTGGGATGTATCATCTAATTTAACTTTATCTAAAAACGTAGTTACTAGTGTTTTTAACGGTCAAGATATTATTGGTGGTTCTTCTACAGATACAAATATTGCTCCAAACATCATTATTAGAGAAGGTGAATCTATGAACTCTTTATATGGATTTAAATATTGGGGAGTAAATAAAGCAAATGGTAATCCTGTTTATTATAAAGCAGATGGTTCTTTGGTACAAGGTCGTATTGGTGTAGGAACTTATGCTGTTTTTAATCCTGCAGACCCTACAAATGTTGCTACAGCATCTAGCTTAAGTGCTGCAACTGATAAAGTTGTTTTAGGTAATACTTTACCAACTTATTATGGATCTTTTTCTTCTAACATGAAATACAAAAATCTTGATTTAGGTTTTATGTTCAGATTTAGTGGTGGAAATAAAATTTTCAACAGTACTAGAAGAGAGTTAATGAACCAAAACTTTAATAATAACGGAACTGAAATTTTAGGAAGATGGCAAAGTGTTGACAATCCTGGAGATGGATGGACACCAAAATTATATGCTAGTTCTAATACTTTTACAAACCTTTCAGGAAATGCAAGTTCACGTTTTGTTGAAGATGGAGATTTTATCTCACTTGATAATATTAGTTTAGGATATACTTTACCAAAAATCTTAATGGATAAACTTAAAGTTGATAACTTTAGATTATTTGTTCAAGCACAAAATGTTTGGTTAATCACTGATTACAAAGGTATCAATCCTGAAATGGAAACTTCTGGGGTAGACATTAACGGTACTCCTCGTTCTAAAGTGATATCAATGGGAATAAATGTAAGTTTATAAAAAAACATATGAAAAATTTAATAAAAACAATTTTGCTTTCTGTAGTTGTATTCGGGATGAATTCATGTACAGAAGAAAAAATACTGGATTTGACTCCAGTAAATAACATCTCTGATAAAGATGCCTTTTCGACTGCATCATTAGTGGAGTCTTATATGAATGGTGTGTATAACGCAGCTGCAATTGGTACTTATAATAGTGGTACTTCAAATGGTGGTAGAGGTTATGTTTGGGGAGCTGCTTTCGTAGAGCAAGGTGAAGCTAGAGGAGAAGATGTTGTAAATACAGCTACTTTCTACCAGTTAACTTATGAAGGAACATATGATCCAACAACAGCTAATAATGTTTATTACTGGGTTGATGGTTACAGATTAATCAACAGATGTAATTTAATGATTGAAGGTGTTAATGATGCTGTATCAAAAGGTGTTATTACTGCTGCTGCTGGTAATGATTATATTGGGCAAGCTAAATTTTTAAGAGCAATTACTCACTTTGAATTACTAACTTATTTTGCAAGACCTTACAATTTTACTGCAGGTGCAACACATCCTGGTATTCCTTATAGAGAAGTAGGTGTTAATACTCAGACTGAGATTGATGCTGAAGCTCTTAAACCAAGAAATACTGTAGCTGAGTGTTATGCAAAAGTTTTAGCTGACTTAAATGATGCTGAAAGTTTAATAGCTTCAAATGGTATTACAGGTGGTAGAGTAGTTGCTAAAGCAACAAAATCTGCTGCAATAGCTTTTAAAACTAGAGTATATCTTCATAAGAGAGACTGGGCAAATGTAATTACTGAAGGAACAAAATTAAATGGTGTTTATTCTTTGACTGCGGATCCAGCTACTCCTTTCGTATTAGCGAGCAACTTAACTAACTCAGAATCTATATTCTCTATTCAACATTCTTCTACTGCTAACCCAGGAGTAAATGCTGCTTTGGCAAGTATCTTGAAAAATAGATTATTAGTTACAATTAGTCCAATTATCTGGAGAGATCCAAGTTGGTTAGCTACTGATAAAAGAAGAGAAGAAGGTAAATTAATTGTTACTGCTTCTGGTAGAAAATACACAAATAAATACACTGATATTACTAACTCAACTGATGCTGCACCAGTTATCAGATATGCAGAGGTAGTATTGAATATGGCAGAAGCTCAAGCTCGTTTATCTAATTTGCCAGGAGCTTTGACTTTGTTAAACTCTGTAAGAAATAGATCTTTAGCGGCTCCCGCTACTGAGGCTTATACAGCAGCTTCTTTCACTACAAACGCTACTATGGTTGCCGCTATTTTGAAAGAAAGAAGAATTGAATTCTTATGTGAGGGTCGCAGATGGTCTGATATTCACAGATTACAAGGTGATGATCTTGCTCCTATTAATGGTATTCCTGCAAAAGTTGCTAATGCTAATCCAGCTGCTGCATTATTTACATTAGGAACAGCTTATACAGGTCCTTACGGAGTTGCTGCTATTCCTGCTACAGATAAAAGATTCTTATGGCCAATACCTCAAATTGAAATGAATACAAATCCAGGATTAGGACAAAATCCAGACTGGTAGAATAAAAATAAATATTTTGATTTTTTTAAAACCCTCAATCACTTTTTGATTGGGGGTTTTGTTATTTAAATAGAATTGTCTCGAAAAACTTCTCAATCATAATGATTTGTTTTTTTATACGTTTTTATCTTTTACCTTTGCTTGACTAATTTTGTCGAATATAATTTACATATAAAGCTGTCAAATGAGAATACTCTTTTTTCTATATCTATTAATAGTGCCTGCCTTACTGTTTTCTCAAGAAAAAAATACTTCTAAAAGTAATTTGGATATGAATACAAAATATTCAAGTATAACTGATACTTTAAAAAAGAAAAAAGCATTAGTAGCTAAGATTGATCAGTATCAAATTATTACTTTAGAGCATGATACAACTTATGTAGATACATCTTTGACATTAAAAAGTGCTTACAAACAAAACTATCTTCGAAAAGATAATTTCGGACTTTTGCCTTTTTCTAATATCGGACAAACATATAATACATTGCAATACAGTTTAATCAGTTTTTCTCCATACCCAGAAATTGGATTTTCAGGAAAACATTTTGATTATATGCAGGCTAGTGATATTCGATATTATTCAGTAGCAACTCCTTTGACAGAATTATTTTTTAATACTACGATTAATAAAGGTCAAAATGTCGACTCATTCATTACTTTAAATACGTCTAAAAATCTTAATTTTTCTGTTGCTTACAGAGGATTACGTTCAGAAGGAGATTATATAAATCAATTAGTCAGTGTAGGTAATTTTAGGTTTACTACGAGTTACGCAACTACAGATAAAAGATATATTTTAAATGCCCATGTAACGTTTCAAGATATTACAAATGAGGAAAATGGCGGAATTACAACGCCTGAAAATTTTGAAAGCGATGATCCCGATTATAAAAACCGTCAGCGACTGCAAGTGTTTTTGACAGATGCCACGTCACTTTTAAAAGGCAGACGTTTCTTTTTTGACCACGCTTTCAGAATAAATCCAAAAGATGCGAGTAATAATTTGTATGTAACACACCAGTTTAATTATGAATATAAATATTACGAATATAAACAGCCAACGGTACTTTCTAGTGTGGGCAATAATTCTTTAGTACAACGTTTTGGAGAATCATATGTTACTAGTAATATAAGCGATGAAACTCGATTTGAAAAACTATATAATAAAGTTGGCCTAGCTTATGAAAATTCTCTTTTAGGAAAATTTAATTTCTTTGTCGACGATTATAGATCCAATTATAAATACGAAAGAATTATCGTAAATAAAGATGGAACAGCAATTCCTGATAATTTATTTCTTCAGATTAATAATTTTGGCGGACAGTATGAATATCAGAAAAATAAATGGAATGGCCGATTTTTATACACAAGATCAATCACAAATCAATCCCTTTCGGATTTAGATGCAAAGTTAAGATATGACTTAAACGAGAAAATTCAATTTGATTTTAGATATCGAAATGTAAACAAACTGCCAAACAATAATTATAATTTGTATCAGAGCAGTTATGTAAAGTACAATTGGTCAAACAATTTCAAAAATGAAAAAATCAATCAGTTAAGTGCTAATGTATTTACACCTTGGTTAAATGCCGAAGTTCAGTATTCTGTTTTAAAAGATCATTTGTATTTTAAAGATGTTTCAGATGCTGACGAAATTGCAGCTTATACTCAAATTATAAAACCAGAACAATACGGAAATGTAATTAATTATTTTTCTATAAAAGCTAGCAGAGAATTTAAATTTGGAGCATTTGCTTTGGATAATACATTGCTGTATCAAAAAGTAGATCAATCAGATTTGATTTTGAATGTTCCAGATTTTGTGACAAGAAATACTTTTTATTATTCAAGTTATTTTTTCAAAAAAGCACTTTATATGCAAACTGGAATTGTTTTTAATTATTTTACGAAATATTACGGAAACGATTATAATCCGGTGATTGGAGAATTTTTTGTCCAAGAGAAAAAAGAAATCGGAAATTATCCTTTATTCGATGTTTTCGTAAATGCAAGAATTCGTCAAACTCGTTTTTATTTAAAGGCTGAACATATAAATGCTCTTTTTTCTAAAAGCGATTATTATGCGGCGCCTAATAATCCGTATCGTGATTTTGTCATTCGATTTGGTTTAGTTTGGAATTTCTTCCAATAAAATCAAACACTATTTAAGCTTAAACCAAATATTAAAATTAAAATAAAAATGGACTTTTCAAAAAATATTTTAGAAACAATAGGTAATACACCGTTAGTAAAACTCAACAAAATTGTTGCTGAAATCGATGCGTTAGTATTAGCAAAAGTCGAAACTTTTAATCCAGGCAATTCTGTAAAAGACAGAATGGCCGTGAAAATGATTGAAGACGCAGAAGCTGACGGCAGATTAAAACCAGGCGGCACTATAATTGAAGGAACTTCTGGAAATACAGGTATGGGATTAGCTCTTGTTGCGATCATAAAAGGGTACAAATTAATCTGTGTGATTTCAGACAAGCAGTCTAAAGAAAAAATGGATATTTTGCGTGCGGTTGGAGCAAAAGTTGTTGTTTGTCCTACTGATGTTGAACCAACAGATCCAAGATCTTATTATTCTGTTTCTAAGCGCTTAGCATCTGAAACACCAAATTCTTGGTATGTAAATCAATATGATAATATGTCAAATTCATTGGCACATTACGAACAGACTGGACCGGAAATTTGGAAACAAACCGACGGTAAAATTACGCATTTTGTCGTTGGAGTAGGAACAGGAGGAACAATTTCTGGTGTTGGAAAATATTTAAAAGAGAAAAATCCAAATATTAAAATTTGGGGAATTGATACGTATGGATCAGTTTTTAAGAAATACCATGAAACTGGAATTTTTGATGAAAATGAAATCTACTCCTATATTACAGAGGGAATTGGAGAAGATATTTTACCAAAAAATGTTGATTTTTCTTTAATTGATGGTTTTACAAAAGTAACGGATAAAGATGCCGCAGTTTATACTAGAAAGATCGCTCTTGAGGAAGCTATTTTTGTTGGAAATTCTGCTGGCGCATGTATAAAAGGTCTGTTACAGCTTAAGGAGCATTTTAAGCCAGATGATGTTGTGGTGGTTCTTTTTCATGATTCAGGAAGCCGTTACGTAGGGAAAATGTTTAATGATGACTGGATGCGCGAGCGTGGATTTTTAGAAGAAAATGTAACCAAAGCTGAAGATGTTATAAAAGATCATATCGATAAAGAATTAATTGTAGTGCGTACAGAAGAATTGGTTTCACATGCAATTGAACGTATGCGTAAGTATAAAATTTCTCAGATTCCGGTTGTAGATATCAACGGATTTGTAGGTTCTGTTGATGAAACAGATTTGTTTAGAAGTTATGTTGCTGATAAAAATGTAGCCGAAAAACCTATTAAAGAAGTAATGGGAAAACCTTTCCCAATCGTAAAACTAGGAACTACGATCGAAGAGGTTTCGAAATTATTTACCAAAGAAAATGATGCAGTTTTAGTAGATCTTGGAAACGGAAAACATCATATTATTACAAAATATGATATTATTGGATCTATAAAATAATACAATTTTTATAACTTTATAAATCCATAAATCGGAGTTTTGAGACTTTGGTTTATGGATTTTTTATCTCATAAATAGTATAAAATAATGAATTTTACCGCTATAGATTTTGAAACTGCAACAGGATACCATCCTTGTTCTGTTGGAATAGTTACTGTTGAAAACGGAATTATTATTGATGAATTTGTTTCTTTAATTAAACCTCCAAATAACGAATATAATCCGTTTACGATCCAAGTTCACGGTATTTATCCTCGAGATACAGTGAATGCGAAATCATTTTCGCAGGTTTATCCGGAAATCGAAAAGAGATTACGAAATAGAGTTGTTGTTGCTCATAATGAAAGTTTCGATCGAAATGTATTGATGAAATCGATGGCACTTTACGGGTTGTATTATGAAGATTTGAATATAGCACCAAAATGGGAGTGTACAGTTAAAATATATAAAGCAAAGGGATTAAAGCCTACAAAATTAAGCGATTGCTGTCGCGAAATGAAAATTCAGCTGAATCACCATGAAGCATTATCTGATGCTCGTGCTTGCGCCAAATTATATTTGATGCGCTAAAACTAATCGTATAATGTAAGATTAATACTATTTTTTATTATTTTTAGGTTTTGTAAATCATTATTAAAATCTTAAAAAATGAAAGAAGATTTTCTTCATTATGTCTGGAAATTCAAGAAGTTTGATACTTTGAATTTAAAAACCACTCAAGATGAGCAAATTACCATTATAAAAACTGGAGATTATTTAGAACTTGCAGGGCCTGATTTTTTTAATGCCCAAATTAAAATTGGAGATCAAAAATGGGCAGGAAATGTAGAAATTCATTTAAAATCTTCAGATTGGTATTTGCATCATCATGAAAAAGATATTGCATATCAGAGTGTCATTTTATATGTTGTTTGGGAACATGACACTGAAATATTCAGAGAAAACAATACAGAAATTCCGGTTTTAATATTAAAAGATTTTGTCTCTTCTGATGTCATCAACAATTACAGTGCATTAATGACTGCAAAATCATGGATCTTTTGCGAAAAACACCTTGCAGATATTAATGATTTTGTATTTAAAAATTGGCAGGAAAGATTGTTTTTTGAACGGTTGGAACGCAAATCAAAATTCATTTACGATTTACTTGAAGAAACAAATTCTGATTGGGAGGCAGTCTTATTTTGTTTATTAGCAAAGAATTTTGGACTAAATACAAATGGGAATTCTTTTTTGCAGATTGCGAAAGCCTTGCCGTTTTCGATTATTAGAAAAGAAAGTTTTGAAGTAGAAAATCTAGAAGCTTTATTTTTTGGAACATCCGGATTATTACAGAGTGAAAAAGAAGATGTTTATTTTACAGATTTAAAGTTTAGGTATTTTTATCTGCTTCATAAATATCAGCTAGAAAGATCTTATATAGAGCCAGTTCAGTTTTTTAAACATCGACCAGATAATTTTCCAACTATTCGGCTTTCGCAATTGGCGAATTTGTACCATAAGCATCAAAATTTATTTTCTAAAGTAATTCCTTTAAAGTCCGTTAAAAGTGTCTATGATTTGCTTGCAGTTTCTACTAGTTTGTATTGGCAGAATCATTATCAGTTTGATAAGGAAAGTCCCAAAAAGGCTAAATCTCTCTCTAAATCATTTTTAGATTTGATCATTTTGAATACTATAATTCCAGTTCAATTTGCTTATTCGAATAAGATGGGAGTATCAATGCCTGAGGATTTAATTACATTTATGACTGAAGTAGCGCCAGAGAAAAATGCGGTAATAGATAAGTTTGAATCATTTGGAATTTCATCTAAAAATGCTTTTGAAACACAAACTTTACTTGAGCTTAAAAATGAATATTGCAATCAAAAGGGATGTTTAAATTGTGCTTTAGGAATGGAATTGCTTAAGAACAATTAGCTAATTAGAAAATGGGTTGATTAGATAATTTTGTACTTTTGTCATCGTGAGCAAAATCGAACGACAAATATAAATCTAAATAAAAATGTCAGCAATTTTAAGACTTAAGTTTTTCTTTGAGAAATATGGATTTCATGTTTCATCTCGCCTAGCAGATAAACTCGGAATGCGGGTGACAAGTGTAAGATTATTTTTTATATACATTTCGTTTGTTACTGCAGGTTTAGGTTTTGGAGTTTATTTGACTTTAGCCTTTTGGATTCGCTTAAAAGATTTGATTCGCGCCAAAAGAACATCTGTTTTTGATTTATAAATAAATGATGAGATAATAAAAAGCCCCTTATTTTAATAAGGGGCTTTTCTATTCTTCTATTTTTATTCTTCTATTTCTTGTGGTTTATTTAGTTTTGCTCGTTTTTTACTGTAAGCAAAATAAACAACTATACCTATAGCTAACCATCCTAATGAAAGTAATTGAGCATCTAAACTCAAATTAATCATTAAATAAGTATTGATTGAAATACCACAAATTGCGATTACTGGCAAAGCAGGTACTTTAAATGTTCTCGTTAATTGAGGTTGTTTCACTCTTAGAATCCAAACAGCTATACAAACCATTGTAAAAGCAAATAAGGTACCAAAACTTGTCATATCTGCTAATCTGTTAATCGGTGTAAAAGCTGCAACTATAGCAATAATACCACCTAAGATCATTAAATTGGTTTTTGGTGTTCCTGAAATTGGATTTACTTTAGAAAATACAGGAGGAATTAAACCATCTTTAGACATACCCAAGAAAATTCTTGATTGCCCCATAATCATTACCATTAATACAGAAATCAAACCAATAGTTGCAGCAACTGTAATTATAAAGCCAGCCCAAGGTTGCCCAGCAATATCAAATGCATATGCTACTGGAGCTTTTATAGCTTCTGGATATTTTCCTAGTGGATTAAAGTCTTGGTAATTCATCATTCCTGTTAAAACTAAAGAAACAAGAATGTATAATGTAGTACAAATTAATAAAGAAGCAATAATAGCAAACGGAACATCTTTTTTAGGATTAATTGCCTCACCAGCTTGTGTAGAAACTGCATCAAAACCTACATAGGCAAAGAAAATTGCAGCAGCTCCTGAAACAATTCCTGCTATTCCGTATGCATTATGAGTTGTTTCTTTTTCAACGATTTGTGTTGCTGCCGGAATGAACGGATGCCAGTTAGCAGTATTAATAAAGAAAAGACCTGCAACAATTACGAATATTACAGCAGAAACTTTAAGAATAACAATCATATTATTTGCTTTTGCTGCGCTTTTTGTACCTTTTATAAGTAATGAAATAACCAAAATAACAATTAAAAAGGCAGGAAGATTCATTGAAAAACCTTCACCAGTATAACTTGCAGGGTCTGTTGTGAGCCATTCAGGAAGCTTAATATGAAACATTTTAAGTAATTTATTAAAATATCCTGACCAGGAAACTGCTACCGTCATTGATCCCATTGCATACTCAAGGATAAGCCCCCAACCGATAATCCAGGCAAAAATTTCTCCAATTGTACCATATGCATAAGCATATGCAGAACCTTCAACAGGTAAAATTGAGGCAAACTCAGAATAACAAAGAGCAGCAAAAACACAGGCAATACCTGCAATGATGAATGAAAGTGCTAATGCTGGACCTGCATGATAATATGCACCTGTGCCAGTAAGAACAAAAATTCCTCCACCAATAATAGCTCCAACTCCAATGGCTGTTAGACTCCATTTACCTAGAACTCTTTTTAAATCACTTTTTTTCATATCAGCTTCAAAAGCTGAAATTGGTTTAACTCTCCAAATTGACATACTATTATATTGGTTTAATGTTATTAAGCTCCAAATGTATTGTTTTTTGTAAAAAATAAAAACAATTATATTGTTTTAAGTTACAAAATGTTTAAAATGTTCAGAAAAGTGCTGATAAATTATCTTTGAGCCCTCTAATTCATCAATTTAATTAAGGTTTATATTTAAAATGTATAATTCTCACAAAACGCATTTTTTATAATACATTTCTTAATAAATTATTTTAATTTCGTTTGTTTATATTTTAAATGACGTTAGAAAATTTATGAAAATGAAAAATTTTAAAGAATTGCAATTGTATTTTAAATTTACAAGACAACAGCGAACAGGAATTTTTTTACTTTTCTTGATTATTATCATTTTGCAGATTGTTTATTTTTTTGCAGATTTTAGCTTGCCTCAAAAAGCATTTCCAGATAAAGAGAGATGGATGTCTCTGCAATCTGAGATCGATTCACTTCAAACTCTCAAATCTGAAATAAAACCAAAGGTATACTTATTTAATCCAAATTTTATTTCAGACTATAAAGGTTATAAACTTGGAATGTCTGTTCAGGAAATTGATAGACTGTTAGCATTTCGTAAAGAAAATAAATATGTAAATTCTGCTAGGGAATTTCAAGAGGTAACAAAAGTTTCAGATTCCTTATTAAAGGCCATTTCTCCATTTTTTAAGTTCCCTGATTGGATTCAAAAAAAGAAAGAGTTCGTCTCAGAAAAAAAAGATTATGTTCAAAAGATTAACTTTAAAAAAGAAAAGATTGTAATTTTAGATATTAATCAGGCAACTCAAGAAGATTTGATAAAAATTTATGGTGTAGGAGAAGCACTTTCAACACGAATACTAAAGCAGAAAGAAATTTTTGGAAGTTTTGTTTCGATGGAACAAATGAATGATATCTGGGGACTTTCGCCAGAAGTACTTACAGAATTAAATACTCATTTTAAGGCTGTATTACCTGTTAACTTTAGAAAAATAGCGATCAATGATGCTTCTTTAAAAGAATTATCACAGTTTCCTTATTTTAAATATGCATTAGCAAAACAAATTGTAACGTATAGGAGTATGAATGGAAATTTTACTAATATTGAGGATTTGTCAAAAATTAAAGGTTTTCCTGTTGAAAAAGCAAAAATAATTAGTTTATATTTGGAGTTCTAAAAAATAAAGTAGCAAACAATGAATTTTGAATACAACGAAACACAATCAATGATTGCACAGTCTATTAAAGATTTTGCTGAAAAAAACATTAGACCTAATATAATGGAATGGGATGAAGCGCAGATTTTTCCAATTCCACTATTTAAAAAATTAGGAGAAATGGGATTTATGGGCGTTTTAGTGCCTGAAGAATATGGCGGATCCGGATTAGGTTATCATGAGTATATTACGGTTGTTGAAGAAATTTCAAAGGTCGATCCTTCAATTGGATTGTCTGTTGCTGCTCATAATTCATTATGTACAAATCATATTTTAACTTTTGGAAATGAAGAACAGAAGAAAAAATGGCTTCCAAAATTAGCAACTGCAGAATATATAGGAGCCTGGGGTCTAACAGAACACAATACAGGTTCTGATGCAGGTGGTATGAATACAACAGCTGTTAAAGATGGAGATCATTGGATTGTAAGTGGAGCTAAAAATTTTATTACCCATGCTATTTCTGGAGATATCGCGGTTGTAATAGTTCGTACTGGTGAAAAAGGAGATTCAAAAGGAATGACCGCATTTGTTTTCGAAAAAGGAATGGCAGGATTTTCTTCAGGGAAAAAAGAAAATAAATTAGGTATGCGTGCAAGTGAAACCGCTGAGTTGGTTTTTGATAGTTGCAGGGTACCAGATGCAAATAGATTAGGAGAAGTGGGACAAGGGTTTGTTCAAGCGATGAAAATATTAGATGGAGGCCGAATTTCAATAGGAGCTTTATCATTGGGTATTGCTAAAGGTGCTTATGAAGCTGCATTAAAGTATTCTAAAGAAAGACATCAATTTGGACAGCCGATCAGCAGTTTTCAAGGTATCTCATTTAAATTAGCTGATATGGCTACAGAAATAGAAGCGTCAGAATTATTATTGCATAAAGCCGCTTTCTTGAAACAACAACATAAGCCAGTTACCACTCTTGGGGCTATGGCAAAAATGTATGCCTCAGAAGCTTGTGTGAAAATTGCAAATGAAGCCGTACAGATTCATGGAGGCTATGGTTATACTAAAGATTTTCCGGTAGAAAAATTCTACAGAGATTCTAAATTATGTACCATTGGAGAAGGAACTACTGAAATTCAGAAATTAGTTATTTCGAGAAATTTATTAAAAGACTAATAGTAAGAGTAAATAAGCTTATATTCTCTTGATCTTTTACTCTTTTTTCTTTTTAAAAAAATAATTCATAATTTATAATTCATAATTCATAATTAATATTTACTTTTGCAACCTTAACGAGAGGAGGTGTCTATATTATGTTAATTATACCAATTAAAGACGGAGAAAATATCGATAGAGCATTAAAGCGCTATAAAAGAAAATTTGATAAAACAGGAACTGTTCGTCAATTAAGAGCACGTACTGCTTTTATTAAGCCTTCTGTAATCAAAAGAGCTCAAATTCAAAAAGCTGCTTACATTCAAAACATGAGAGATGGTTTAGAGAGTTAGTATTAGCTATTCAAAAATAATTACCGTTAGTCATCAAAAAATTATAACTTTGATGCTAGCGGTTTTTTTATGTGTAATTTTTAAATTTCTCTGAGGTTATATTTGTGTAATATATAATAGGTAGAAATAAAGAATGTCTTTTCTTATGAAATCAAACAAAGAAGCATTTCGTGATTATCTTCAGTTGGAGAAAAAATATTCTGCTCATACTGTTAATGCTTATTTAAATGATATTACTTTTTTTGAAGTGTTCAATAAAACTCATTTTGAACAGGAAGATATCGAAAAAGTAAATTATAGTCAAATTAGAAGTTGGATTGTTTCTTTGGTCGATCAGGATATTTCAAATGTTTCAGTTAATAGAAAAATGGCTTCTCTGAAGTCGTTTTATAAATTTCTTCTCAAAACAAAACAAATAGATGTCAGCCCGATGTTAAAGCATAAGGCATTGAAAACTCCAAAAATTGTTCAGATTCCCTTTTCTGAAAAAGAGCTAATAGAATTGATGGAGGAAGTTGGTTCACCTGTTGGATTTGAAGAAGTACGTGATAAGCTTATTGTGGATCTTTTTTATACAACGGGAATGCGAAGAGCAGAATTAATTCATTTAATGAATCGAAATGTTGATTTGTCTTCAAATGTCGTTAAGGTTTTGGGAAAGCGCAATAAAGAGCGTATTATACCGATTCTTCCAATTGTTGTCGAACAATTTAAGTTGTATTTGTCAGAACGTTCTTCTGTGGAAAAAATAGTGGATACTGATTATTTTTTTATTTCAAAAAAAGGGTTAAAATTGAGCGAATCTTTTGTGTATCGATTAATAAATTCTTACTTTAGTAAAGTCTCTGAAAAGGTAAAAAAAAGTCCGCACGTGCTTCGGCATACTTTTGCGACTCACTTATTAAATAACGGAGCAGATTTAAATTCAGTTAAAGAATTATTAGGGCATTCGAGTTTAGCGTCTACGCAAGTTTATACTCATAATAGTTTAGCAGAGCTTAAAAAGGTGTATACTGATGCGCATCCTCGGAATAAGTAATAATTCTGAAATGTTTAACCCTAAAATTAGTATTATGAAGGTAGATGTTCATGCAGTTAACTTTACTGTTGACAGAAAGTTGGTGGATTTTATTCAAGAAAGAATGGATAAATTAGAAAAATATTATGATCGAGTGGTTTCGGCAGACGTTTTTTTAAAAGTCGAGAGAACCAGTGACAAAGAGAATAAGGCAGTAGAGATTAAGATTAATGTTCCTGGAGATGATTTTTTGGTTAAAAAACAATGCAAAACATTTGAAGAAGCGGTCGAGCTTTCGGCAGAATCTTTAGAACGTTTACTGGTAAAAAGGAAAGAAAAAATAAGAGCACACATATAATTGAAATTTTTTTCAAAAAATGTTTTGATTCAAAGATAAAATAGCTACATTTGCAGTCCGTTAGAAATAGCGGACTTTTTTATTGATATTGCCAGCGTAGCTCAGTTGGCTAGAGCAGCTGATTTGTAATCAGCAGGTCGTGGGTTCGAGTCCCTCCGCCGGCTCAAAATATTTCAAATGCGATTTGAAATTGTTCATGTAATTATTGATAAAAAAAGGGGAGATACTCAAGCGGCCAACGAGGGCAGACTGTAAATCTGCTGTGTGAACTTCGCAGGTTCGAATCCTGCTCTCCCCACGATTTTGATGTCAGATTGATGATTTCAGAATTTAGATTGTAAAAAAAAAGATTGGATTTTATTCGGCTTTATTTTTTAATCTAAATCGGGAATGTAAAGTCTAAAATTCAAGCTCTGCCGGTGTAGCTCAGGGGTAGAGTGCTTCCTTGGTAAGGAAGAGGTCTCGGGTTCAATTCCCGACATTGGCTCAAGTAAGTAGGAAATTGAAAATTAATATATAACTAAGATTAAAAATTAAGTAAAATGGCAAAGGAGAATTTTAATCGTTCCAAACCGCACTTAAACATAGGTACAATTGGACACGTGGATCACGGAAAAACTACATTAACTGCTGCAATTACAAAAGTATTGTCTGATGCAGGTTACTGTCAAGCAAAATCGTTTGATCAAATCGATAACGCTCCAGAGGAGAAAGAAAGAGGTATTACTATTAATACATCGCACGTAGAGTATGAAACAGCTAATCGTCACTACGCTCACGTTGACTGTCCAGGTCACGCGGATTACGTAAAGAACATGGTTACTGGTGCTGCTCAAATGGACGGAGCTATCTTAGTAGTTGCTGCTACAGATGGTCCAATGCCACAAACTCGTGAGCACATCCTTTTAGGTCGTCAGGTTGGTATTCCAAGAATCGTTGTTTTCATGAACAAAGTGGATATGGTTGATGATGCTGAATTGTTAGAGCTTGTTGAAATGGAAATTAGAGATTTATTATCTTTCTACGAATATGATGGAGATAATGGTCCTGTAGTTCAAGGTTCTGCTTTAGGAGGATTGAATAACGATCCTGCTTGGGTACCAAAAATCATTGAATTAATGGAAGCTGTTGATGCTTGGATCGAAGAGCCAGTGCGTGACGTAGCTAAGCCATTCTTGATGCCGGTTGAAGATGTATTTACAATTACTGGTCGTGGAACTGTTGCTACAGGTCGTATCGAAACAGGTATTGCTAATACAGGAGATCCAGTTGAAATCATTGGTATGGGAGCTGATAAATTAACTTCTACTATTACAGGAGTTGAGATGTTCCGTAAAATCCTTGATAGAGGTGAAGCTGGAGATAACGTAGGTTTATTGTTAAGAGGTATTGATAAAGAATCTATCAAAAGAGGAATGGTTATCATTAAGCCAGGATCAGTAAAACCACACGCTACTTTCAAAGCAGAGGTTTATATCTTGAAAAAAGAAGAAGGTGGACGTCATACTCCATTCCATAATAACTACCGTCCACAGTTCTACGTACGTACAACTGACGTAACAGGAGTTATTACTTTACCAGAAGGAGTAGAGATGGTAATGCCAGGAGATAACTTGACTATCAATGTTTCTTTATTGAGCCCAATCGCTATGAGCGTAGGTTTACGTTTCGCTATCCGTGAAGGTGGTAGAACTGTAGGAGCTGGTCAGGTAACTGAAATCGTAGGATAATCCTATAAATATTATAAAAAGCCAGTTGATTTTCTTAACTGAAATCACTGGCTTTAATTACGGGCGTAGTTCAAGGGTAGAATAGCGGTCTCCAAAACCGTTGATGGGGGTTCGAATCCCTCCGCCCGTGCAATAAAAAAATATATCAAATGACAAAAGTTACTAATTATTTATCAGAGGCTTTCGAAGAGTTAAAGTCAAATGTTACTTGGCCAGCTTGGGCTGAGGTTCAAAAATTGACAATTGTTGTGGCTGTATTTTCGATT
Organism: Flavobacterium sp. KJJ; assembly: GCF_000708595.2. Lineage (GTDB taxonomy): Bacteria > Bacteroidota > Bacteroidia > Flavobacteriales > Flavobacteriaceae > Flavobacterium. The sequence continues at coordinate 362,942 of NZ_JARP01000007.1, forward strand.
CTATTTGCTTTGGCAACTTGGGGAGTAGACGAATTTTTTGCAAAAGCTTTGGCTGGATTTTTTAGTTGGTTAAAAAAAGGATAATTTTTTTGTGATGGCAGATAATAATGTGAAAAAATGGTATGTGGTTAGAGCTGTAAGCGGACAAGAAAATAAAGTCAAAGCTTATATCGAAACTGAAATTGCCAGACTAGGTATGGGTGATTATGTTTCCCAAGTTTTAGTGCCTACAGAAAAAGTAGTTACTGTAAAAGAAGGGAAAAAAATGTCTAAGGATAAGGTTTATTTCCCTGGATATGTTATGATCGAAGCCAACTTAGTTGGTGAGATACCTCATATTATTAAGTCTATTACAAGTGTAATTGGATTTTTAGGAGAAATTAAAGGAGGAGAACCTGTTCCTTTGAGACTATCTGAAGTAAATCGTATGTTAGGTAAAGTAGATGAGTTAGCTGTTAATACAGATACTCGTGCTATTCCTTTCAACTTAGGAGAAACTGTTAAAGTGATCGATGGTCCTTTTAATGGATTTAACGGTACAGTTGAAAAAATTAATGAAGAAAAGCGTAAACTTGAAGTTATGGTTAAGATTTTCGGAAGAAAAACACCACTAGAATTAAGTTTTATGCAAGTTGAAAAAGTATAATTTTTTGTTACATATATAATAACCATTGTAATCGCTTCCATTGATTGCAGTGTTAAATTTTTTAAAAATGGCTAAAGAAATTAGTAAGGTAGTTAAACTACAAGTTAAGGGAGGTGCTGCGAATCCGTCGCCACCGGTTGGACCTGCTTTAGGAGCTGCTGGGGTAAACATCATGGAGTTCTGTAAGCAATTTAATGCTAGAACTCAAGATAAACCTGGCAAAATATGCCCAGTGCAAATCACTGTGTATAAAGACAAATCATTCGATTTTGTTGTTAAGACTCCTCCAGCAGCGGTTCAGTTAATGGAAGCTGCAAAGCTAAAATCTGGTTCTGGTGAGCCTAATCGTAAAAAAGTAGCTAGTGTTACTTGGGAACAAATTAGAGCAATTGCTGATGACAAAATGCCTGACTTAAATGCATTCACTATTGAGGCTGCAATGAGTATGGTTGCTGGAACAGCTAGATCTATGGGTATAACTGTATCAGGAGAAGCTCCTTTTTAATTAAGAAAAAGACATGGCAAAATTAACAAAAAAGCAAAAAGAGGCTGCTTCAAAAATTGAAAAGAACAAACTATATTCTCTTAAAGATGCTGCGGCATTATTAAAAGTAGTTGCTTCTGCAAAATTTGATGAGTCTGTTGATATCGCAGTTCGTTTGGGTGTAGATCCAAGAAAAGCGAATCAAATGGTTAGAGGTGTGGTTACATTACCTCACGGAACAGGTAAAGACGTTAAAGTATTAGCATTGGTTACTCCAGATAAAGAAGCGGAAGCTAAAGAAGCTGGTGCTGACTATGTAGGTCTTGACGATTATTTACAAAAAATTAAAGATGGTTGGACAGATGTTGATGTTATCATCACTATGCCAGCTGTTATGGGTAAATTAGGTCCATTAGGTCGTATTTTAGGACCTAGAGGTTTAATGCCAAACCCTAAAACAGGTACTGTAACTATGGATGTTGCAAAAGCTGTTGCAGAGGTAAAAGCTGGTAAAATTGACTTTAAAGTTGATAAAACTGGTATCGTTCACGCAGGAATTGGTAAAGTTTCTTTTGGAGCTGAGCAAATTGTTGACAACGCACACGAAATTATTCAAACATTAATAAAACTTAAGCCAACTGCTGCTAAAGGTACCTATATTAAAGGTATTCACCTTACAAGCACTATGAGTCCTGCTATTGCATTGGATCCAAAAGCAGTATAATTGGTAGTTAAAAATTTTTAGTATGACTAGAGAAGAAAAATCAATCGCGATTGAAAATTTAACTGCGCAGTTAGCTGGTACAAATATCATTTATGTATCTGATATTTCTGGATTAAACGCAGAGACAACTTCAAACTTACGTAGAGCTTGTTTTAAAGCAGGTATCAAATTAGAAGTTGTAAAGAACACTTTGCTTGCAAAAGCAATGGAAGCTTCTGCTAATGATTATGGTGATTTACCAACAGTTTTAACTGGTAATAGTGCTATATTCATTTCTGATGTTGCAAATGCACCTGGAAAAATTATCAAAGATTTCCGTAAGAAATCTGATAAACCAGTTTTAAAAGGAGCTTACATCAATTCTGAAGTGTATATTGGAGATAATCAATTAGAGGCATTAGCTACTATTAAATCTAAAGAAGAACTTCTTGGAGAACTTATTGGATTATTACAATCTCCTGCTCAAAGAATTATTTCTGCTTTACAAAACAAATTCGCTGGTAGCGAAGAAGAAGCGGAAGCATAATAATTTTTATGAGGGAATTTCCCTCGTAGCTTAAATAGCGCACAATAAACAAAATATAATTTTACAAATCATTTTAAACGATAGAAAAAATGGCAGATTTGAAACAATTCGCAGAACAATTAGTTAACTTAACAGTTAAAGAAGTTAACGAATTAGCAACAATATTAAAAGACGAGTATGGTATCGAGCCTGCTGCTGCAGCTGTAGTAGTTGCTGCTGGTGGTGGAGAAGGTGCTGCTGAAGAAGCACAAACTGAATTTACAGTTGTATTAAAAGAAGCTGGTGCTTCTAAATTAGCAGTTGTAAAATTAGTAAAAGAACTTACAGGTTTAGGTCTTAAAGAAGCTAAAGATGTAGTTGACGGTGCTCCAAGTAACGTTAAAGAAGGTGTTTCTAAAGAAGAGGCTGAAGGTCTTAAAAAATCATTAGAAGAAGCTGGAGCTGTAGTTGAGCTTAAATAATTCAACTCGGTTTTAAGAACTAGGTTTAGGTCTTGAGTGAACGCTCAATGGCCTAAACCATTTTTCGTATAATAAAATAGATCAAGTTTTATTATCAAATAGTTTAAAATACGAAAAAGTTTTTGATCAATACGAAGAAAAAAAATTGAACTAATTTTTATCGGTTTATTTTTAAAGATGTATTGATTATAATAAGAAAGTATAGATTAAACAGTGTGTGTTTTTACACAAAAAATTACTTTTTTTTAATCAAAATTTTGTCCATTGATGATAACAAATCAGACTGAAAGATTGAATTTTGCCTCTACAAAAAATATTCCTGACTATCCGGATTTCTTAGATGTTCAGGTTAAATCTTTTAAAGATTTTTTTCAATTAGAAACTAAATCTGACGAAAGAGGCAACGAAGGGTTGTACAACACCTTCATGGAAAACTTTCCAATCACAGATACTAGAAATAACTTTGTATTGGAGTTCCTAGATTATTTTGTAGATCCACCACGTTATACAATTCAAGAATGTATAGAGAGAGGTCTTACTTATAGTGTGCCTTTAAAAGCTAGGTTGAAACTATACTGTACTGACCCGGAACACGAAGATTTTGAAACTATTGTACAAGATGTTTATCTTGGAACAATACCTTATATGACTCCAAGCGGTACTTTTGTTATCAATGGTGCTGAGCGTGTAGTAGTATCTCAACTACACCGTTCTCCTGGGGTTTTCTTTGGTCAATCATTCCACGCAAATGGAACAAAACTTTATTCTGCCAGAGTTATTCCTTTTAAAGGTTCTTGGATAGAATTTTCTACAGATATCAACAGCGTAATGTATGCTTATATCGATAGAAAGAAAAAATTACCGGTTACAACTTTATTCCGTGCTATTGGATTCGAAAGAGATAAGGATATCCTTGAAATTTTTGACTTAGCTGAGGAAATTAAAGTTTCTAAAACAGGTATTAAAAAATATATTGGAAGAAGACTTGCTGCTCGTGTATTAAACACATGGCATGAGGATTTCGTTGATGAAGATACTGGTGAGGTAGTTTCTATCGAACGTAACGAAATCATCCTTGATAGAGATACTATTATCGACAAAGATAATGTTGAAGAAATCATCGATTCTAACGTTAAATCTATTTTGTTACACAAAGAAGATAATAATCAAGCAGATTATGCTATTATCCACAATACGTTACAAAAAGATCCAACAAACTCTGAAAAAGAAGCTGTAGAGCACATTTACCGTCAGTTGCGTAACGCTGAACCGCCTGATGAGGAAACTGCTCGTGGTATTATTGATAAATTGTTCTTCTCTGATCAACGTTATAACTTAGGTGAAGTTGGTCGTTATAGAATGAACAAAAAACTTGGTTTAGATATCCCGATGGAAAAGCAAGTGCTTACCAAAGAAGATATCATTACCATTGTAAAATATTTGATCGAATTGATCAACTCTAAAGCGGAGATTGATGATATTGATCACTTATCAAACCGTCGTGTTAGAACAGTTGGTGAACAATTGTCTCAACAATTCGGTGTTGGTTTAGCTCGTATGGCTAGAACTATTCGTGAGAGAATGAACGTTAGAGATAACGAGGTGTTTACACCAATTGATTTGATTAATGCTAAAACATTATCGTCAGTTATCAACTCTTTCTTTGGTACTAACCAGTTATCTCAATTTATGGATCAAACGAATCCATTAGCTGAGATTACACACAAAAGAAGATTATCTGCACTTGGACCTGGTGGACTTTCGAGAGAGAGAGCTGGTTTCGAGGTTCGTGACGTTCACTATACTCACTATGGTCGTTTATGTCCGATTGAAACTCCAGAGGGACCAAACATTGGTTTGATTTCATCTCTTGGTGTTTATGCAAAAGTTAACGGAATGGGATTCATTGAGACTCCTTACCGTAAAGTTACTGATGGTGTAGTTGATTTAGAAAGTACACCTATCTATTTAAGTGCTGAAGAAGAAGAAGGAAAAATGATTGCTCAGGCAAACATTGAAATGGATGCTTCTGGTAAAATTACAGCTAGCAATGTTATTGCTCGTGAGGAAGGTGACTTCCCAGTTGTTGAGCCATCTGCAGTACATTATACAGACGTTGCTCCTAACCAGATCGCTTCGATCTCGGCTTCATTGATTCCTTTCTTGGAACATGATGATGCGAACCGTGCGTTGATGGGATCTAACATGATGCGTCAGGCGGTTCCTTTGATTCGCCCAGAAGCACCAATTGTTGGTACAGGTTTAGAGCGTCAAGTGGCTTCAGATTCTAGAGTATTGATTAATGCTGAAGGAGATGGAACTGTAGAATATGTTGATGCTAATATCATTACTATCAAATACGACCGTACTGAAGAAGAAAGAATGGTAAGTTTTGATGCTGATGAAAAAACATACAACTTAATTAAATTTAGAAAAACCAATCAAGGAACAAGTATTAACTTGAAACCAATCGTAAGAAAAGGTGATAGAGTTATTCTTGGCCAAGTATTATCAGAGGGATATGCTACGCAAAATGGTGAATTAGCTTTAGGTAGAAACTTAAAAGTTGCGTTCATGCCATGGAAAGGGTATAACTTTGAGGATGCGATTGTAATTTCTGAAAAAGTAGTTCGTGATGATATTTTTACTTCTATCCACGTTGATGATTATTCATTAGAGGTTAGAGATACTAAGTTAGGTAATGAAGAGTTAACAAACGATATTCCTAACGTTTCTGAAGAAGCTACTAAAGATTTAGATGAAAACGGTATGATTAGAATTGGAGCAGAGGTTAAACCTGGCGACATTTTGATCGGAAAAATTACACCAAAAGGAGAATCAGATCCTACTCCAGAAGAAAAATTGCTACGTGCAATCTTCGGGGATAAAGCAGGAGATGTAAAAGATGCTTCATTAAAAGCGTCTCCATCTTTACATGGTGTTGTTCTTGACAAAAAATTATTCGCAAGAGCCGTAAAAGATAAACGTAAACGTACTCAGGATAAAGATGCTTTAGGCGCTTTAGAAATGGAGTTTGAAACTAAATTTGTTGAATTAAAAGACAGATTGGTTGAAAAATTATTCTTGATCGTTAACGGAAAAACATCTCAAGGTGTAATGAATGATTTGGGTGAAGAAGTTTTACCAAAGGGTAAAAAATATACTCAAAAAATGCTTTACGCAGTAGAAGATTTCGCTCACTTAAGCAAAGGTCAATGGGTTGCTGATGATGCTACTAATAAAATGGTTAATGATTTAATTCATAACTATAAAATTAAGCTGAACGACTTGCAAGGATCTTTAAGAAGAGAAAAATTCACTATTACAGTTGGAGATGAATTACCATCTGGAATCTTGAAATTAGCGAAAATTTATATTGCTAAAAAACGTAAACTGAAAGTAGGGGATAAAATGGCTGGACGTCACGGTAACAAAGGTATTGTTGCAAGAATCGTTCGTCATGAAGATATGCCTTTCCTTGAAGACGGAACACCGGTAGATATTGTATTGAATCCACTTGGGGTACCTTCACGTATGAACATTGGTCAGATTTATGAAACTGTTCTTGGATGGGCTGGTATGAACTTGGGTAGAAAATTTGCTACTCCAATTTTTGACGGTGCTTCTTTAGATCAAATTAATGAATTAACTGATGAAGCTGGAGTGCCACGTTTTGGACATACATACCTTTATGATGGTGGTACTGGAGAGCGTTTTCATCAAGCTGCAACTGTGGGTGTAATTTACATGCTTAAATTAGGACACATGGTTGATGATAAGATGCACGCACGTTCTATCGGACCATACTCATTGATTACGCAACAGCCACTTGGAGGTAAAGCTCAATTTGGAGGTCAACGTTTTGGAGAGATGGAGGTTTGGGCACTTGAAGCTTATGGAGCATCAAGTACACTTCGTGAAATCTTAACAGTTAAGTCGGATGACGTTATTGGTAGAGCTAAAACTTACGAAGCTATCGTTAAGGGAGAGTCTATGCCAGAGCCTGGATTACCTGAATCATTCAATGTATTAATGCATGAATTAAAAGGTCTTGGACTTGACATTCGATTAGAAGAATAAATAAAGTTTTCAGTTACAGTCTCAGTATTCAGTTCAACACTGAAAGCTGAGACTGAGGCTGTTTATTAAAATAAAGTTTTTAGGATTTATACCCGTAACCCGTTCCGATTTTTTACTTAAGCCTAGAAGGTTGGTAATTAGCACTTCAAAATTGACGTTTGAAGTTTAGAGAAGTAATCCGTGGTAGTGACTTGATGGTTTTACTCTTTTTAAAGAGAAGGTTATAAGTTAAAATCAATTTTTTAATTGCAGATAAATCAATAGTAAAAACTATGATGAATAATAGAAATAATAAAGATAAAAATCCAGTAAAAAGATTTAACAAAATCTCAATTGGATTAGCTTCGCCAGAATCTATCTTGAAAGAGTCAAGAGGAGAGGTGTTGAAACCTGAAACAATTAACTACAGAACTCACAAACCAGAGCGTGATGGACTTTTCTGCGAAAGAATCTTCGGACCTGTTAAGGATTTTGAGTGTGCTTGTGGTAAATATAAAAGAATTCGTTACAAAGGTATCATCTGTGACCGTTGTGGTGTTGAAGTTACTGAGAAAAAAGTACGTCGTGACAGAGTAGGACACATCAACCTTGTTGTGCCAATTGCTCATATCTGGTATTTCCGTTCTCTTCCAAACAAAATTGGTTATATCCTTGGTCTTCCATCTAAGAAATTAGATATGATCATTTACTATGAAAGATACGTAGTAATCCAGGCTGGTATTGCTAAAAATGCAGACGGAGAATCATTACAAAGATTAGATTTCTTAACTGAAGAAGAATATTTGAATATTTTAGATACTCTTCCACAGGAAAACCAATATTTAGATGATTTAGATCCTAATAAATTTGTTGCCAAAATGGGAGCAGAATGTATTATGGATTTATTGGCTCGTATTGACTTGGATGCTTTATCTTATGAATTAAGACACAGCGCTAACAACGAAACATCTAAGCAACGTAAAACTGAAGCTTTAAAAAGATTACAAGTTGTTGAGTCTTTCCGTGAGTCTAACCTAAACCGCGAAAACCGTCCTGAATGGATGATTATGAAAGTGGTTCCTGTTATTCCACCAGAATTACGTCCGCTTGTACCACTTGATGGAGGTCGTTTTGCAACTTCAGATTTAAATGACTTATATCGTCGTGTAATCATCCGTAACAACCGTTTAAAAAGATTAATGGAGATTAAAGCTCCTGAAGTTATCTTAAGAAACGAAAAACGTATGTTGCAAGAATCTGTAGATTCATTATTTGATAACACTCGTAAAGCTTCTGCAGTTAAAACAGAATCTAACAGACCATTAAAATCATTATCAGATTCCTTAAAAGGTAAGCAAGGACGTTTCCGTCAAAACTTACTTGGAAAACGTGTAGATTATTCTGCTCGTTCGGTAATTGTTGTTGGTCCTGAATTAAAATTATTCGAATGCGGATTGCCAAAAGATATGGCATCTGAATTATACAAACCTTTCGTAATCCGTAAATTGATTGAAAGAGGTATTGTTAAAACAGTAAAATCTGCTAAGAAAATTATAGACAAAAAAGAGCCTGTAGTTTGGGATATCCTTGAAAACGTAATTAAAGGTCACCCGGTATTACTTAACCGTGCTCCAACGTTACACAGACTTGGTATTCAAGCTTTTCAGCCAAAATTAATTGAAGGAAAAGCGATCCAATTGCACCCATTAGTATGTACGGCTTTCAACGCCGATTTTGATGGGGATCAGATGGCAGTTCACTTGCCATTAGGACCAGAGGCTATTTTAGAGGCACAATTATTAATGTTGGCTTCTCACAATATCTTGAACCCTGCAAATGGTGCTCCAATTACTGTACCTTCTCAGGATATGGTCTTGGGTCTATATTATATGACCAAAGAACGTATCTCAACACCAGAACATGTGATTTTAGGTCAAGACTTAACTTTCTATTCTGCTGAAGAAGTAAACATTGCATTAAACGAAGGAAGATTAGAATTGAATGCTCGTGTTAGAATTAGAGCAAAAGATTTTAATGATGCTGGAGAATTAGTGTACAAAATCATTCAAACCACTGCAGGACGTGTATTATTTAACGAAGTAGTACCTGAAGCAGCTGGATATATCAATGATGTATTGACTAAGAAAAACCTTAGAGATATTATCGGACACATTTTAAGTGTGACTGATGTACCTACAACTGCGGCTTTCTTGGACAATATGAAAGATATGGGTTATAAATTTGCATTTAGAGGAGGTTTATCATTCTCTTTAGGCGATATTAGAATCCCAGAACAAAAAACTAAATTGATTGCTGATGCCAGAGAACAAGTTGAAGGTATCTCAATTAACTATAATATGGGTCTTATTACTAATAACGAACGTTACAACCAAGTTATTGACGTATGGACTTCAGCAAATGCTCAGTTGACAGAATTAGCAATGAAAAATATTAGAGAAGACCAACAAGGTTTCAACTCTGTATATATGATGCTTGACTCTGGGGCGAGGGGTTCTAAGGAACAGATTCGTCAGTTAACTGGTATGCGTGGTTTGATGGCTAAGCCTAAAAAATCTACTGCTGGTGGTGGTGAGATTATTGAAAACCCGATTCTTTCTAACTTTAAGGAAGGTCTTTCGATCCTTGAGTACTTCATTTCTACTCACGGTGCTCGTAAAGGTCTTGCGGATACGGCTCTTAAAACAGCCGATGCTGGTTACTTGACAAGAAGACTTCATGACGTTTCTCAAGATGTTATCGTAAACATCGAAGATTGTGGAACTCTAAGAGGTGTTGAAGTTTCTGCATTGAAGAAAAATGAGGAAATCGTTGAATCATTAGGAGAAAGAATTTTAGGACGTGTTGCTTTGCAAGATGTTATAAATCCACTTACTAATGAAGTAATGGTTGAATCTGGTAAACAAATTACTGAAGCAATTATGAGAACTATCGAAGCTTCTCCAATTGAAAAAGTAGAAGTTAGATCTCCATTAACTTGTGAGGCTTTAAAAGGTATTTGTGCTAAATGTTACGGTAGAAACTTAGCTACTGGTAAGATGACACAAAGAGGTGAAGCTGTCGGAGTTATTGCAGCTCAATCTATTGGAGAGCCAGGTACACAGTTAACACTTCGTACGTTCCACGTTGGAGGGGTCGCTGGAGGTATTTCTGAAGAATCTAGTATTGTTACAAGATTCAACGGTAGACTTGAAATTGAAGATTTAAAAACTGTTAAAGGTGAGGACAGCGAAGGTAATGCGGTTGATATCGTAGTATCACGTTCAACTGAATTAAAATTAGTTGACGAAAAAACTGGAATCGTTTTAAATACACACAATATTCCTTACGGATCTAGTATTTTCGTTAAGGATGGTGAAGTAGTTACTAAAGGATCTGTGATCTGTAAATGGGATCCATATAATGGTGTAATTGTTTCTGAATTTACTGGTAAGATTGCTTACGAGGATTTAGAGCAAGGACAATCATTCATGGTTGAAATCGATGAGCAGACAGGTTTCCAAGAAAAAGTAATTTCTGAAGCGAGAAACAAAAAATTAATTCCAACTTTGTTGGTTTACGGTAAAGAAGGTGAATTGATTCGTTCGTATAACTTACCAGTAGGAGCCCACCTTATGGTTGAGAACGGGGAGAAAATTAAAGCAGGTAAAGTATTAGTAAAAATTCCACGTCGTTCTTCTAAAGCAGGCGATATCACGGGAGGTTTACCAAGAATTACTGAGTTGCTTGAGGCTCGTAACCCTTCGAACCCAGCTGTTGTTTCTGAAATTGACGGTGTTGTTTCTTTTGGAAAAATCAAAAGAGGTAACCGCGAAATTGTTATCGAATCTAAATTTGGTGAGATTAAAAAGTATTTAGTTAAACTTTCTAGCCAAATCTTAGTTCAGGAAAATGACTTCGTAAGAGCGGGAGTTCCATTGTCTGACGGTGCAATTACACCAGATGACATCTTAAGAATTCAAGGTCCAGCTGCTGTTCAACAGTACTTGGTAAATGAAATTCAAGAGGTATACCGTTTACAAGGGGTAAAGATTAATGACAAGCACTTTGAGGTAGTTATTCGTCAAATGATGCGTAAAGTAAGAGTTCAAGATCCAGGAGATACATTATTCTTAGAAGATCAATTAATTCACACTAAAGACTTTATCGTTCAAAATGATAAGTTATATGGTATGAAAGTAGTTGAAGACGCTGGAGATTCTGCTGTATTGAAACCAGGTCAGATTATTTCGCCTCGTGATTTACGTGATGAAAACTCATTGTTGAAACGAACTGATAAAAATCTAGTTGTAGCTAGAGATGTAATTACTGCAACTGCAACGCCAGTTTTACAAGGTATTACAAGAGCTTCGCTACAAACTAAATCATTCATCTCTGCTGCTTCTTTCCAAGAAACAACAAAAGTACTTAACGAAGCTGCAGTAGCTGGTAAAGTAGATGATTTAGAAGGATTAAAAGAAAATGTAATTGTTGGACACAGAATTCCTGCGGGAACTGGTATGAGAGAATACGATAACACTATCGTAGGTTCTAAAGACGATTACAATGAAATGATGGCTAATAAAGAAGAATATATTTATTAATTAGGAAACTATGAGTAATCCGAAACAACAACAAGAGCAGATTAACATTGAGTTAGATGAAACTATTGCAGAAGGAATTTATTCTAATCTAGCAATTATAAATCACTCCTCATCAGAGTTTGTTTTAGATTTTGTGAGCATTATGCCCGGTATTCCTAAAGCCAAGGTAAAGTCAAGAATTGTCTTGACACCGCAACATGCTAAAAGATTATTGCGTGCGATAGGTGAAAATATTCATCGATTTGAAGCCGCTCATGGCGAAATCAAAGAGACAGAACAAGCACCAATACCGCTTAATTTTGGTCCGGCAGGACAAGCATAAATTATTAAAAGCCCCAGTAATGGGGCTTTTTTATTTGGATGCACAATGAAGTAAATGCTCTTTAACGGATTATTTTTACTTTCGTCGACTAAATTTCATTTCATCCTTTTAATATTTTACTTTTAATGATTCCTAAAAAGATTAATTTTTGAAATATAATAACTTAGTATGGTTAATTTAATTCAAGTTAATAAAAAAGCGCTAGTGATAAACTAGCGCTTTTTTTGATTTATTGTTTCCTGAAATTATATTTAATTTTTATAATGAAAAATAATTTTTAAATTCTTCCAACCTTTTTATGAAAAATGTACTCTATATAAGTAATAAGCAGTGTGATAAATGCTTTTAACTTAAAAAAGTGCAACATGAAAAAGAAATTCACCTTAGAAATAGCAAATCCTTGTTCTGAAAATTTTGATAAAATGACTCCGAACGTAAATGGTTCATTTTGTAACTCCTGCATGAAAAATGTAATTGATTTAAGCAAGAAAACAAATTCTGAGGTTGCTAAATTCATTGCGGAATCTAAAGATAAAAATATTTGTGCAAGATTAAAAGTTACGCAATTGAATGAACAGTTTGAGCATAATGAAATATCTAAAATCAATAATTTTAAATATGCTGCAGTGGCCGCATCTGTTTTATTAACGTCAAGTATTATTGGGCAAGAAAAAACACAAGTACAAACTGAAATCAATGCTCCACAATTAAACAATGACATTGTAGGTAAGATTGCTTTGAATCCCGATGTGGAGAAAGAGGTTTTGATAGTTGTTAAAGGAAAATTATTAGAAAGCAAATCCAATAAACCACTTGAAGGAAAAGCATATCCTAATTTAATGCTTTCTATTAATGGCTCAAAAAGTACAGTAAAAATAAATTCTAAAACAGGAGCGTTTTCAATTCCGGTAAAAGTTCTAAAAAGCAGTAATACTCTTGAGATCACTATTACAGGAGATGATTATTATCTTTCGAAAACTATTCCTTTTACAATCAAATCTGTTAAGAATAAGATACTATTGCAAAATATAATTGTTGCAGAAGAGGAGATCTCCAGAATTATGATTGCAGGCGGATTAGGAATTAATTATATTCCACAAAAGGAATAATGTGAAAATAGAGGGAAGTATTTTGAAAATGAACAAATAAAAAAGACCGTTTAAAATTTTTAAACGGTCTTTTTTATTTGTTTTAAATCAGATTAATCAAACTCAGAAGTAAAAAATAATTTTACACTAGGATATTTATTTTGCGTCATTTGAATTGTAAAGTCAGAATCAGCTAAAAATACTAATTGGCCATATTTATCGTGAGCTAAGAATTTTTGTTTGATACGTTTAAATTCTTTAAATTCATCATTTTTTGCATCATCAGGTTTTACCCAGCAAGCTTTATGAACAGGGAAATTTTCATAAGTACATTTTGCACCATATTCATGTTCTAAACGGTATTGAATTACCTCATATTGAAGTGCTCCAACTGTACCAATTATTTTACGGTTGTTCATTTCTAATGTAAATAACTGAGCAACACCCTCGTCCATTAATTGATCAACACCTTTATCCAATTGTTTTGCTTTCATTGGATCAGCGTTATTGATGTATCTAAAGTGCTCTGGAGAGAAACTTGGAATTCCTTTAAAACTCATGATTTCGCCTTCAGTTAAAGTATCACCAATTTTAAAGTTTCCTGTATCGTGCAAACCAACAATATCACCTGGATACGAAATGTCTACGATTTCTTTTTTCTCAGCAAAAAAGGCATTTGGACTAGAAAATTTTAAATTTTTCTTCTGGCGTACGTGATAGTAAGGTTTATTTCTTTCAAAAGTTCCCGAAACAATTTTGATAAATGCTAAACGATCTCTATGTTTTGGATCCATATTGGCATGTATTTTAAATACAAAACCCGTCATCTTTTCTTCTTTCGGGTCAACTAAACGAGTTTCAGAATCTTTTGGTCTTGGAGAAGGAGCGATCGTAACGAAACAATCTAATAATTCACGAACTCCAAAATTATTTAAAGCTGATCCAAAAAACACAGGCTGAATTTTTCCGTCTAGATAATCCTGACGTTCAAATTTAGGATATACTTCATCGATTAATTCTAATTCTTCACGAAGTTTCTCTGCTGCTTTTTGACCAACAATTTTATCTAATTCTGGATTGTTTTGAACATCAGAAAAAGCAATTGTTTCTTCGATATTTTTACGGCTGTCTCCACTAAAAAGATTAATGTTTTGCTCCCAAAGATTATAAATTCCTTGAAAATCATAACCCATTCCGATCGGGAAACTTAAAGGCGTAACGGTTAAACCAAGTTTTTGTTCTACTTCGTCCATTAAGTCAAAAGCATCTTTTCCTTCACGGTCTAATTTGTTGATGAAAACAATCATAGGAATGTTACGCATTCTACAAACAGCAACCAATTTTTCAGTTTGTTCCTCAACCCCTTTTGCAACGTCAATAACAACGATTACACTATCAACTGCGGTTAAGGTTCTAAAAGTATCTTCGGCAAAATCCTTGTGTCCCGGAGTATCAAGAATATTGATTTTTTTGTCTTTATAATTAAAAGCAAGTACAGATGTTGAAACCGAAATACCTCTCTGGCGCTCGATTTCCATAAAGTCACTTGTTGCTCCTTTTTTAATCTTATTGTTTTTTACGGCCCCCGCTTCTTGAATAGCTCCTCCAAACAACAATAATTTTTCTGTTAATGTTGTTTTACCGGCATCAGGATGCGATATAATTCCAAATGTTCTTCTGCGTTGTATTTCTTTTAAAAAGCTCATATTTTGTATAAATAGGTTGCAAAAGTACTATTAATTACGGCTTAATAAAAATATTCACTTCTATAATTTAGAAGTCTTTAGATTTATAAAACGAAATTTTAAGATAAAAAATAAGGCTGTTTTGTAGAACAGCCTTAAATTATGATTTTTAATTTATTGATTGATTGACCAAACTGAATATCCTTTAGGCGGACATTGAATTTTTACCCATTTATCAGCTTGGGTAGTTGGATACCAAGTTGAATTTCCGGTAAAATCTTTAATTTGAGTATTGGCCCAATTGGTCTGAATCCATCTTTCTTGCCAAACATCTGAATTGTTGATGTAAACTACTAATCCAGGATTTCCGTTATAACCATTTCTTCTGGCAAGATATTCATCATTGTCTGAATACAAAATTGATGTTGTTCCGGTCGCTTTGTTGTTATGAATCCAGATAAGATTATTTAATTTGGTTTTATCCAGCCATTCCTCATAATCTCTATAGAAAATTGTTGGATAACCTTCATGTGTCAAAATATAAGAGTAAGCCAATAATTTGTTTGAAATCTCATCAGTATCATGATTGGTAACAAAAGTAACAGCCTTATAAGGATTTCTCTTCCACATCATATCATCATTTAATAGAGCCAAATTATTTCCGTCAAATGCATCATTCATTTTGTAATAACAAGCGAAATCAAACACAGAACTGTTTGCATTATTTGCCCAGTCATTTAGTACGTTTACATTAGAATCCCATAATTCGCCTACAGAAAATCCACCAACATTTGCATTCCATGCGTTAACTACCCAAGCGCCAAAACCTTTAACATAATCAAATCTCCAGCCATCAAATTTCATTGTGTTTTTGTAATATTTACCAACTCCGTCAGCTCTTATCCACAGCCAGTCTTTTACATACGGATCAGCGTGGCACAAATCAGGAAATCCTCCAAAAGAACCTTCATCGTTATTTCCGTAGCTGTTTTTATAGAAGTTTACATAAGTACGTTTGAATTTTCCTGAAGCAACTCCATTAAAGTTAGTCCAAGTATTAGTTCCAGTAAAAGGATTCGCTTCTGATTGTCCTCCGCTATTGTGATTAATTACAATATCCGCATATACTTTCATGTTTTCGGTATGCGCTTTTGTAATCAAACTAACTAATTCAGTTTTAGATCCGAATCGTGTTTCTGTCGTTCCATTTTGATTGTAATCACCAAAATCAAAATAATCTGTTGGGTCATATCCCATAGAAAATGCGCCATTTTGTGCTTTTGATGCAGGTGGCAGCCATATTGAGCCAATTCCCGCATCTGACCATGCTGTTACTTTGCTGCTTACAGTATTCCACCAATTTCCTCCCGCAGGAACATCCCAATAGAAAGCCTGCATCATAACACCACCTCCGGGGTTGTCAACGTATTTGCCTGTCAAAGAAGTTTTTGTTTCTCCTGTGCTAAAAGGTTTTCCGTCGTGATGTGTAACGTTGATAATTTCAAATTTTTGGCTTTCAGCTTTTGTGTCAGTTTCGTTCATTTCATTTTGCGAACAAGAACATAATAATGCTGCCATCGCGGCCATTAAATAAATCTTGGCATTCGGTTTTTTCATAATAGGTTTGGTTAAGGTTAGATAATAAAGTTGTAAATCAGTAATTTTTAACGGTATAAAAGAAGAAATTCTCAATTTTAACCATTGTAAATTATTAATTACGCATCTAAAGTATGAGTTTTTTGAATTACTTGATTTTTATAAGAAAATATCTATACAACGAAAACGTTGTAGTGTTAAAAACTTTTTTTTAATTACTTAATAATTAGGTTTTTGATTTTTCCAGTAATTTTTGAAGAATGCATTTTAAAGGGAATATGAATAGTTTGAAATTGTTCTTTCAATAAATAATTATTTAAAATGAAGTTTGTTTTACAAATTTTAGGATCGATCCATATAATTTTTTGTTAATAGTATGGGCAATAGTTGTATTATGTAATTGAATTGTTATTTTTGTTCGTTATAAGTTAAAAAGAACTAGATCTTAATTATTTAGTGTTTTTAGAATAAATTCTAGAACTATCATAATAGTAAGGTTATGAGTAAAAAGAGAGAATTCTAAGCAAGATCTTTACATTAAAATTAAATTTAAAATAATGTTATTAAAAAAATTACAGCTAAAAACAATTGATTTCAAGTTAGTATTGACAATGTGTTTTTTACTTTTTTTCAACTTAATGGTTTCGGCTCAGGAAATTATTAAGGATGTTGTAGCTGAGAAACCAGCTGAAGTTCCTTCTGGACAGAAGCAAAAAATCGATGGTATCATTGCTACTGTTGGAGATTATATTGTTTTAGATTCTGACATTGATAAAGGATTTTTAGAAATTTCTGCCCAAGGAGGAAGTGTAAAAGATATTACAAGATGCCAAATGCTTGGTAAACTTTTAGAGGATAAATTATATGCTCACCAAGCGATTCAGGACAGTATTGTTGTGAGTGATGCTGAAGTAAGAAGCATGATGGAAGACCGTTTAAACTACATGGTAAAACAGGTTGGAGACATTAATAAAGTAGTTGAATACTATAAGAAAAGCTCTGTTGAAGAATTTAAAACTTATTTTGCTGATATCTTAAAAGAGCAAAAATTGTCTTCTGAAATGCAGAAAAAAATTGTAGATGGAGTAGAAATTACACCAGAAGAAGTTCGTAATTTCTTTAAAAAAATACCAAAAGATGAATTGCCAACTTTTGGAGCAGAAATGGAAGTAGCACAAATTGTTATTGAGCCTAAAGTTTCTAAAGAAGACAAGCAAAAAGTAATTGACAGATTAAATGCTATTAGAAAAGACGTTTTAGAAGGTTCTAGTTTTGCTACAAAAGCAGTTTTATATTCTCA
Source organism: Flavobacterium sp. KJJ (assembly GCF_000708595.2). Classification (GTDB taxonomy): domain Bacteria; phylum Bacteroidota; class Bacteroidia; order Flavobacteriales; family Flavobacteriaceae; genus Flavobacterium. The sequence continues at coordinate 380,434 of NZ_JARP01000007.1, forward strand.
GGATCCAGGATCTTCATCTAATGGAGGTTATTATAAAATGACTAGAAGAACGCCTTTTGTTAAAGAGTTTAAAGATGTCGCGTTTAGTTTGCAAGAAGGAGAAATTTCACAGCCTTTTGAAACTAATTTTGGTTACCATATTATTATGGTCGATAAAATTAAAGGTCAGGAAGTTGAATTGCGTCATATTTTAATATCGCCAACGGTAACTGACGATGCTCTAAAAGAAGCTAAAGAAAGAGCAATCAATATTAGAAAGAAGATTGAAAATAAAGAAATTACTTTTGCAGATGCGGCAAGAACTGAATCTGACGAAAAAGAAACGAAAGCCAACGGAGGAACTTTGATAAATCCGAATACGCAGGATACTCGTTTTGAATTGACTAAAATGGATCCAACATTATACAGTCAAGTTTCAAATTTAAAAGATACCGAAGTATCTCAGCCGATTTTAAATACTGATGAAAAAGGAAAAAAAACGTATAAGTTGATTACTGTTACCAATAGAATTGATGAACACGTAGCTGATTATGCTAAAGATTACACAAAAATTAAAGAATTAGCATTGAAAGAAAAGCAAATTAATGCAATTGGAAAATGGTTCGATACTAAGATTAAAGATACTTACATTAAAATTATTGGAGAATACAGAGATTGTGCTTTTACAAACAATTGGTTGAAAAAATAATTTTTATTAAATAAATAAAAAGAGTTAGTTTTATGAATTGATAGAGCTAACTCTTTTTAAATTTAAAAACATACTTAAATGTCTGACGTAGCAGCAATTCAAAATTTAGTTCAAAAACGAAACGAACTAAAATCAGAAATAGCAAAAATAATAGTAGGCCAAGATGCAGTTGTAGATCAAATTTTACTTTGTATATTTTCAGGAGGACACGCTCTTTTAATTGGTGTTCCGGGTTTGGCAAAAACTTTAATGATTAATACTCTGTCTCAAGCTTTAGGTTTAGATTTTAAAAGAATTCAGTTTACGCCAGATTTAATGCCTTCTGATATTTTAGGAAGTGAAATTCTAGATGAAAACAGACAGTTTAAATTTATAAAAGGGCCTATTTTTTCTAATATTATTTTGGCAGATGAGATTAATAGAACACCACCAAAAACACAAGCAGCTTTGCTTGAAGCAATGCAGGAACGTTCAGTAACTATTGCTGGGCAAAACTATAAATTAGATTTGCCTTATTTTGTATTGGCGACACAAAACCCAATTGAGCAGGAAGGAACCTATCCGTTGCCTGAAGCGCAATTAGACCGTTTTATGTTTGCTATTAAATTAGAATATCCAAGTTTTGAAGAAGAAGTGCAAGTTGTAAAACGCACAACATCTGATACAAAAACAACTATTAATCCGTTGTTTTCAGCACAAGAAATTATCGATTTTCAACATTTAATCCGCAGAATTCCTGTAGCTGATAATGTTATTGAATATGCTGTAACTTTAGTAAGTAAAACGCGTCCGGATAACAAATTATCTAATGATTTTGTAAAAAACTATCTAGATTGGGGAGCAGGGCCAAGAGCGTCTCAAAACTTAATTTTAGCGGCTAAAGCACATGCTGCTTTTAATGGTAAATTCTCACCAGATATAGAAGATGTAAAAGCGGTTGCAACCGGAATTTTACGCCACAGAATTATTAAAAATTACAAAGCAGACGCTGAAGGAATTACAGAAGAAATAATTATTCAGAAGTTGATGTAGAAATATAAAAGTTCATTTTTAAAAGCCTAGTAATTTAAATTTGCTAGGCTTTTTTTATTTGATAAAAACAATTTTTAAATTGATCCTAAAAAATCATGTTTACTACTGCTTAACATGCCAACTATAACGTTATAAATTCTAATTTAGAAAGATTCTTCATGAAAACAGGAGTAAAATCCCACTTCTTTTATAACGTTAAATTCCGACTTTGTTAAAGAAAAGATTTTAAAATATCAATAATTCATTTTTTTAATACAAAAATGATATTTTGACAAAAACAAACAGTGAAATTCGTTTTTTAGCAATAATAATTTTTGAAAAGGCGACTTCTATTATATTATTTTTAATTATCGTCTTTAATGTTTAAATTTGCGTCAAAAAAATAAATCTGCCTTAATTATGAATATTTATCAGGATTATATCCAAGAAATTGAAGAACGCAAAACCCAAGGGCTTCATCCAAAACCAATTGATGGCGCTGAATTATTAAGCGAAATTATTGCTCAAATTAAAGATCTGAATAACGAGTACAGAGATGATTCTCTTAAATTTTTTATTTATAATGTTGTACCGGGAACCACTAGTGCTGCCGGTGTAAAATCTAAATTTTTAAAGGAAATTATTCTTGGTGAATCTGTAGTAAAAGAGATAACACCTGCATTTGCTTTTGAGTTGTTATCACATATGAAAGGCGGATCTTCGATCGAAGTTTTACTAGATTTAGCTTTGGGGAATGATGCAGCAATTGCAAAAGAAGCAGCAAATGTTCTTAAATCACAAGTTTACCTTTATGAGGCAGACACTGACCGCTTAAAGGAAGCATTTAAAAATGATAACGCAATAGCTAGAGAAATTCTTGAAAGCTATGCAAAAGCAGAATTTTTTACAAAACTGCCAGATGTAGCTGAAGAAATTAAAGTAGTAACTTATATCGCTGGTGAAGGAGACATTTCGACAGATTTGCTATCTCCAGGTAACCAAGCTCACTCACGTTCAGACCGTGAACTTCACGGTAAATGTATGATCACTCCTCAAGCGCAAGACGAAATAAAGATGCTGCAAGCGCAATATCCTGATGCAAGTGTAATGCTTATTGCTGAAAAAGGTACAATGGGTGTTGGTTCATCAAGAATGTCAGGCGTTAACAATGTAGCGCTTTGGACTGGTAAACAAGCAAGTCCATATGTTCCATTTATTAATATTGCTCCAATTGTTGCAGGAACAAATGGTATTTCTCCAATTTTCCTAACAACTGTTGATGTTACTGGCGGTATTGGTTTAGACCTTAAAAACTGGGTTAAAAAACTTGATGCAAATGGTGATATTATTCGCAACGAAAATAATGAACCTATTCTAGAAGAAGCATATTCTGTTGCTACCGGAACTGTTCTTACCATAAACACTAAAACAAAAAAACTATATAACGGTGATCAAGAGTTAATTGACATTTCTAAGGCGTTTACTCCTCAGAAAATGGAATTTATTAAAGCTGGAGGATCATACGCAATTGTATTTGGTAAAAAACTTCAAACATTAGCTGCTAAAATTTTAGATATCGAGGCTCCTCTTGTTTTTGCTCCATCAAAAGAAATTTCTATTGAAGGACAAGGTCTTACAGCAGTTGAAAAAATCTTCAACAGAAACGCTGTTGGTGTACCTGCAGGTAAAGTATTGCACGCCGGATCTGATGTTCGTGTAGAAGTTAATATTGTAGGTTCGCAAGATACGACTGGTCTTATGACTGCTCAGGAATTGGAGTCTATGGCGGCTACAGTTATTTCGCCAATCGTTGATGGTGCATATCAATCTGGTTGTCATACAGCTTCAGTTTGGGATAAAAAAGCTCAGGCAAATATTCCAAAATTGATGAAATTTATGAATGATTTTGGTTTAATCACAGCACGTGACCCGAAAGCGATTTATCATTCAATGACTGACGTAATTCACAAGGTTTTAAATGATATTACAATAGATGAGTGGGCTATCATTATTGGTGGTGACTCTCATACAAGAATGTCTAAAGGTGTTGCTTTTGGTGCTGACTCAGGAACTGTTGCCTTGGCACTTGCTACAGGTGAGGCTTCAATGCCAATTCCAGAGTCAGTGAAAGTAACTTTTATTGGAGAAATGAAAGGTTTTATGGACTTCCGTGATGTGGTTCATTCAACACAATCTCAAATGCTTAAGAAATTTGGTGGAGAGAACGTTTTCCAAGGAAGAATTATTGAAGTTCATCTTGGAACTCTTACTGCTGACCAGGCATTTACTTTTACGGACTGGACTGCAGAAATGAAAGCAAAAGCTTCTATCTGTATTTCTGAAGATGATACTTTGATTGAATCTTTAGAGATTGCAAAAGGAAGAATCCAGATTATGATCGATAAAGGAATGGACAATCATAAACAAGTTCTCCAAGGCTTGATTAATAAAGCAGATAAAAGAATTTCTGAAATAAAATCAGCTGAAAAACCAGCTTTAACTCCAGATGCAAATGCGAAGTATTATGCAGAGGTTGTTATTGATCTTGATCAGATTGTAGAGCCAATGATTGCTGACCCAGACGTAAATAATGCTGATGTTTCTAAGCGATACACTCACGATACCATCAGACCTTTATCTTTCTATGGTGGAGAGAAAAAAGTGGATCTTGGATTTATCGGTTCTTGTATGGTGCACAAAGGAGATATGAAGATTTTAGCTCAGATGCTTAAAAACATAGAAGATTTACATGGGAAAGTAGAGTTTAAAGCTCCGCTTGTAGTGGCGCCTCCAACTTATAACATCGTAGATGAACTTAAAGCTGAAGGTGATTGGGAAGTTTTACAAAGATATTCAGGTTTTGAATTTGATGATAATGCTCCAAAAGGCGCTGCACGTACTGAATATGAAAACATGTTGTATTTAGAGCGTCCAGGCTGTAACCTTTGTATGGGTAATCAGGAAAAAGCATCAAAAGGAGATACTGTAATGGCAACTTCAACTCGTCTTTTCCAAGGAAGAGTCGTAGAAGATACTGAAGGTAAAAAAGGAGAATCATTGCTTTCGTCTACACCAGTTGTAGTGTTGTCTACTATTCTAGGCAGAACTCCTACTATGGAAGAATATGTAACAGCAGTAGAAGGTATCAATCTAACTAGATTTGCTCCTTCTAATAAGCAGTTGGTTATGTAATCATACGATTATTTAATGATTAAATTAAAAAAGCCCGAGTATAAACTCGGGCTTTTGTTTTGTAGCTCCTCTATTTTTTGTACCTTGTGATGTTCAAAATAAAAAAAACAAAAAACAATTATAAACTTATGGCTTTTGATATTGAAATGATTAAAAAAGTGTATGAGAACATGCCAGGTCGTGTTGATAAAGCACGCGAGATTGTTGGTCGTCCACTTACTTTAACTGAGAAAATTTTGTACAATCACCTTTGGGATGGAGATCCAACTAAGGCGTTTGGAAGAGGAGTAGATTATGTTGATTTTGCTCCGGATCGTGTAGCATGCCAGGATGCTACTGCACAAATGGCATTATTGCAATTTATGCACGCTGGAAAGAAAACAGTTGCTGTTCCAACAACGGTTCACTGTGATCACTTGATTCAGGCAAAAGTAGATGCTGCAACCGATTTGGCTAGAGCAAAAACACAAAGTAACGAAGTTTTCGATTTCTTATCGTCAGTTTCTAATAAATACGGAATAGGTTTCTGGAAGCCAGGAGCTGGAATTATTCACCAAGTAGTACTGGAAAATTATGCTTTCCCAGGCGGAATGATGATTGGTACCGATTCTCACACTGTAAATGCAGGTGGTTTAGGAATGGTTGCTATTGGTGTTGGTGGAGCAGATGCCGTAGACGTTATGTCTGGTATGGCTTGGGAATTAAAATTTCCAAAATTAATTGGAGTAAAATTAACTGGTAAATTATCAGGATGGACTGCTCCAAAAGATGTTATCCTTAAAGTGGCTGGTATCTTAACTGTCAAAGGTGGTACAGGTGCAATCGTTGAATATTTTGGAGAAGGTGCGACTTCTATGTCTTGTACTGGTAAGGGAACTATTTGTAACATGGGTGCTGAAATTGGAGCTACAACTTCAACTTTTGGTTATGATGATTCTATGAGTCGTTATTTGCGTTCTACAAACAGAGCAGATGTTGCCGAAGCAGCTGATAAAGTAGCCTCATATTTAACTGGAGATCCAGAAGTATATGCTGACCCAGAAAAATATTTTGATCAAGTTATTGAAATTAACTTAACTGAATTAGAGCCACATTTAAATGGACCTTTTACTCCAGATTTAGCTACTCCAATTTCTAAAATGAAAGAAGAAGCTATTAAAAACAACTGGCCATTACAAATTCAGGTTGGTTTGATTGGTTCATGTACAAACTCTTCTTATGAAGATATTGCTCGTGCTGCTTCTTTGGCAAGACAAGTAAGTGCTAAAAACTTAAAAACTAAATCGCAATTTACAATTACTCCAGGTTCTGAAGTAGTTCGCTATACAATTGAAAGAGACGGATTTATTGATACTTTCGAAAAAATCGGAGCTACCGTTTTTGCTAACGCCTGCGGACCTTGTATTGGTATGTGGGATAGAGAAGGAGCAGAGAAAGAAGAAAGAAATACTATCGTTCACTCTTTCAACCGTAACTTTTCAAAACGCGCAGATGGTAATCCAAACACTTTGGCTTTTGTAGGTTCTCCAGAATTGGTGACTGCTATGGCTATTTCTGGTGATTTAGGTTTCAATCCATTAACAGATACTCTAATCAACGAAGATGGAGAAGAAGTGATGCTTGACGCTCCAACAGGTGATGAATTGCCTCCAAAAGGATTTGATGCTAAAGATCCAGGTTTTCAGGCTCCGGCTGAAGATGGTTCAGGAGTTCAGGTTGCTGTAAGTCCAACATCAGATCGTTTGCAATTATTAGCTCCTTTTGATCCTTGGGATGGTAAAAATATTATGGGTGCCAAATTATTAATAAAAGCATTCGGAAAATGTACAACGGATCACATTTCTATGGCTGGACCATGGTTGCGTTTCCGCGGACATTTAGATAATATTTCTAACAATATGCTGATTGGTGCTGTAAATGCATTTAACCAAAAAACAAATTCAGTTAAAAACCAATTAACAGGTGCATATGACGCAGTTCCTGCTGTAGCTCGTGCATACAAAGCTGCAGGAGTTCCGTCTATCGTTGTAGGAGATCACAATTATGGTGAAGGTTCTTCTCGTGAGCATGCTGCAATGGAGCCGCGTTTCTTGGGAGTAAAAGCAGTTTTGGTGAAATCTTTCGCTCGTATTCACGAAACCAACCTTAAAAAACAAGGGCTTTTAGGATTGACTTTTGCTAACGAAGCTGATTATGATAAAATTCAAGAGAACGATACTATTAATTTTACTGATTTAACTGAGTTCGCTCCAGGAAAACCATTAACGTTAGAGTTTGTTCATGCAGATGGTACAAAAAGTATTATTTTAGCAAATCATACTTACAACGCTGGACAAATTGGCTGGTTCGTTGCAGGTTCTGCATTAAACTTAATTGCTGCTGGAAAAGCTTAATCTTTAAGATTTAATTATACAAAAAAACGCTCTGTGAAAACAGAGCGTTTTTTATTTTTTGGCAATTGCTATTAAATCATTGTTTTACTGTCAAAATAACTTTAAGGTTGTTGAGGTGGGGCAAATTTGTTGTTAAAAAAAATGGTTTTTTTACTTTAAAAAGTTAAATTCGCCTATCAAGTAATAAAGTTGCTTTTTTTGAGTTTAAAATATAGGTCTTGAACTTCAATAGAAGCTTAAATAAAATTGAATAAGGAATGGTTGTCAGGTTAATAATAGTATTGTTTTTTTTTAGTGCAGGGGTTTTTTCTCAAGAAAAATTTATCAAACACAAAATTTCAAAAGGAGAAAACCTTACTATAATTGCTAAAAAATACGGACTTAAACCAAAAGATATTACTGCAGCAAATCCTGATGCGCCTGCAATTCTAAAATTAAACTCGATTTTATTAATTCCTAATAACGAGAAAACAGTTGCTCCAAAACCTGCAGAAACTGTTGCCAACACTACTCCTAGTTTACACGAAGTTGAAGCCAAAGAAACACTTTGGGGAATCTCAAAAAAATACAATGTTTCTGTTGAGGGTTTAATAAAAGCGAATCCTTCATTAGAAACCGAAGGATTGAAAATAGGGCAGCAAATTAACATTCCTTCTAATTCAACTGCAATTGAAGAAAAGCCTTTTGACGACCTTAAAATTGTAAATGTTGTAGAAGTCGTTGTAGAAGTTCAGCCCAAAGAAACCAAATACGCCATTGCAAAAAGATACGGACTGACAGTTGCCGAATTGGAGCGTCAAAATCCATTTATTAAAGGAAAATTGCCAGTTGGTTATCTTTTGAAAATTTTAACTACCAAACAAAAAGCAGACGCAGTACAAGCTTTGGCAGTAGCACAACCAATTAAGGATACGCTTTCAGTTCCAGTTCAGGTTGCAGATAATTCAGAAATTAAGAGAGACTCTTCGACAGTAATACGAGTAAGCAATCACTCCGATTTAGTCAATCAATTAATTGTAAATGCAACTGAAAATATCGGAATCAGATATCGTTCAGGCGGTACTACAAAAGCAGGTTTTGACTGTTCAGGCTTAATGATTTGTACTTTTAGCAATTTCGATATTAAACTGCCAAGAAGTTCTATTGAACAATCTCGAATCGGAATGAAAATAACTTCAACAGAAGCACAAAAAGGCGATTTGATTTTCTTTAAAACAAATGGAAGACACCAGATTAATCATGTCGGAATGGTTGTGGAAGTTTTAGATGGAGAAATAAAATTTGTGCATTCTTCTACTCACGGAGGCGTAATGATTTCTTCAACAAAAGAACCTTATTACGAAAGAGCTTTTTCTCAAGTAAATCGTATTTTGGACTAGTTTAGCCAGCATTTTTCATAAATTATGATAAAGTGCATTTTTGAATTCTTCAATAGGAAAAGGCTTGCTTAAAAGCTTAAAAACATCTTTGTTTTCCTTAATCTGTTTAATTTCATCGGGATCTAATGTAGAGGAAAGTATGTAAATTTTGACGTCTTTTTTAAAGGCATTATCAAATTGACTGTACACATTTAAAAAATCAAAGCCGTTCATTATCGGCATCTGGATATCAAGTAAGATAAATAATGCATTGTGTTTTGCTCTATTCTCTCTAAGCCAGTCGAGTCCTTCTTGGCCATTATTGGCAACATGAATTTCGTTTATAAAAAGTACTTTCTTAAATAATTGTTTGATAATAAGCTGGTCGATCAAATTATCTTCAATTAATAAAAATGTAGGTCTAAATGGCATAAGAATTTGGTATAGCTACTATAAACTGGCTTCCAATTGTGCTTTGCGAGCTTACAGTAATGTTTCCTTTAATGTTTTCAACAGCTTCTTTTACAATATAAAGTCCTAATCCTGAACCTTTATTTTTATTTGTACCGAAGTACATTTCAAAAATATTGTCTTTAAATTCATCTTTAATTCCAATTCCGTTATCAGTTACTTCAATTTTATGAAAATCATCAGCTACGTAAGTTTTAATAGAAATGAACATTTCTTGTTTGCTGCTGTCAGCATATTTGATAGCATTTGAAATTAAATTCGAAATAATGATTTTTAATCGCAAACCATCACTCTGAATTTGGTCTACTAATAACTCTTTTGTAAAAGTAATTTTGTTTGCATTTTCAATATGCATCAATTGCGAAATGGCTTCATCAAAGAGTTCCTGTAGGCTAACAGGTTCCATGATAATTTGTTTCCGTTTATTTTTGGAATAATCAATTATGTCACTTATAAATTGATCTTGTTTGGCAAGACTTTGATGCATCAGACACAAATAATCTTTAATCTGAACGATATTATCTTCTAATTGCGTTATTTCAATTAAGCCTTTTAAAGACGTAATAGGAGACCGTAAGTCATGCGATGCACTGTAAACAAAACGGTCAAGTTCATGATTTACTAATATCAGATTTTCATTTTTAACTTCGATTTCTTTTTTAGAAACTATTAAACGTTTTACCATTATAGAATAATAAAGACAAACGCTGCAGACAATAACCAAAATAAAAAAAATGTTTGTAATGATCAGCAAATCTTTTATTGAACGGGTTCCTTCTCCTAAAGTATTAGAAAAGTTACGCTCATTAACTGTTAATTTGTCACTTATAGCACTTATTTGCTGAATAAATTTTTGTTGATCATCGATAGTTAAAATGTTTCGGTTTATTTTAGCATTAATTTGTTGTCCGATGATAAATAATTTGAAAATCAACTTATCGCCTTGTTCCCATTCATGAATTGCCTTTGATAAGAAAGAAACGTGTTTAAAATTATCAAACATCCAAATAAGATCGTTGAGATCTTCGCTATGATTCCTGCCTACAAGAAGTGCTTTTCGTGCTACGGCATTGTCTCCTGCTTTCATAAGCGTTATTCTTGCCAGCCCATCGCCTTGAGGCACTCTTAATTCTTCTAAATATAATTTCCATTGATTTTGATCTTTGGTGTACAGATAAGTTATTAAATGCCGAGAGGCATCTTTCTGTCCTTTCGAATAATGTGATTCGCCATTAACATAAGCTCTGTTGGCAGACAATATTTTTATCGTAAAAAAATTGGTACAGATTAATAAGGCACACGAAATAAAAACAATTAACAGAAGAATAAAAACATTTGGAAAACGCAGCTTTTTTAAAATTTGAATCTTGTTCATAATTTTTAATTTGTAGGTTAATAATTTTGATTCTTTTTATGAACTTTTGGCAAATTTGTTTGCTGTCTTTATAAACAATATGGGGAATTGAATATACTAAAAAATAAACAAATGTTAATGAAATATTTACATTTTATGATTTAGAGCATCTCTACCAAATTTAATAAAAAAATAATACAGTCTGACAAAATGTTCTGAATTTTCTGTCTTTTTAAATATTTTAAATTTAATATATTGTTTATCAGTAATTTATTTTTTAATATGAGGTAGTTGTGCTTTTCGTAAAGAGTTTTTGATTTATAACATAGCGTATCGGAAAGCATCTAATAATAAAAAGTATTATTTTTTTGTTTAATCTTGGAGAGCCAAAAAAATGGATGTAAATAAAAAAGCTGCAAAATTTTTATACTTGCAGCTTTCATCTTTTGATTGATTTTTGAAACTATATTACATTTAATTAAACATTCCTATTTGTTTTAATTTTCAAATTAAGTTTATTTCGACAAATATTGATTTGGATCTTCGCTTTCGAATTTTGGATTTGAAATTTCTTCCTTTATAAAACTTAATTTAGGTTCTGCATGCGCCGAAGCAATATCAAATTGTGGCTTAGTTACAATCGCATTTTTAATTTTGACAAGATTAATTCCGAAATAGATTAAACCTCCAATGCCAATTAAAGCCAAAAGGATATTGGTATAAAAGTCAATTCCTGATTTATCTAAATTTTGAGCTAAAATAATAAGTCCTAGAGCTGTAAAAATAAATCCCCAATATTCCATCTTTATCCAGAACAGACTATGATTACTTTTGAAATTTATTTCTTTTCCGGTTTCTTTATCAATAAAAACTCTCAAAGTCCGATTCCATCTGATTCCAAAAATATAACTGAAAATTCCAGCAACATAAAGCGGAACAATAAAACACAAATCAATATATGTTTCTGGGAAAATTGAGATACAAGAGAAAATTGCGATGAATAATATTAAAACAGAGAGAAATCCTCTTCCTGACCAAACTATCATATTTTTATTTTTTAAGTTGAATGCTTATTTATTAAAGTCCATTTCATCATAATTGGACCATCAATAGTAATGAATTTATTAAGAATAAACATTTATTACTCCTTTAAAGAATTGAATACCACCAAATAAAATAGCTCCCCAAAAAATGAAGCCAATATCAGCAAATGTCAAAATAGTACCGCCACAAAACCATAAAGCTCCGTAAACCATATCTTTTCGTGCTTTTTCGTATTGAGCTTCCTGAATTTGAATTTCTAGATTTTCGACAATTAATCCAGCGATCTCAGTACTTAAGCCTTGCTCAACGAGTTTTGCTTTAGTTTCGTAAGACGATTTATTTTCGTTTAATAAAAGATTAGCAGCATAATTGTAAAATTGATCTGCAACATCTTCTGCTTCGTGTGTGGTGGTTTCCATAAAGTGGTGTTTGGTTAGTTTATAATTTTTTGGTTTACAATATTAACAATGTACGGCTATCATATTATAGTGTAAAATGACACGTAAAAAATTTACATTTTGATTTTCAAATATAAATAGTTGAAACTTTATAAAGTTACGGGAACACGTAAAATGGATTTTTTTTACATAAAAAAAACTGCAAATACTTTTGCAGCTTCTATAGTAATATTAAAAAAAGTGTGATTTATTTAATTTTTGAGAATTTATACTCACATCCTTCGTAACATATAAGATAGGTTGGTGATAAAATCATTTTTCCATTTTCTGATTTGTATTTTTCAACAAACGTTCCTTTTGGTGTTTCGATTGCAGTTGTAAATCCTGGACATCCAAAATTTAAAGTTAGTATTGAGGTTGCCAATATGTAGGTACCTGAAGTACATTCTGTGAATCGAGTAGAAGTAAAAGTTCCGTCACTTTTAAAGGTGTAAGTACAGCTATTTGCAACAGGATTCCATTTTGTGTTCGTTCCTCAATTTCCTATATAAGCTTCAGTAAATTTCCAAGTTCCAACAATTCCAGTATCTTTTCGCTTAGTTTCATTATCGCTGTTGCAGCTTATTTGAAAGAATAGAATTGCAAGTAATAAAATTATTTTTTTCATGCTGGTTTGTTTTTGGTTAGTATAATTTTACTTAATACCCACGAATCCGCTTCCAACTCCGTCATTAAAATTATCAGAGATCGATAATTTATTTTTGTCATCAATTGTAATAATACCTTTTGTTACAATATTTAACGTCTCTTTGTTTTCGCCCATTTCACAAGTTATATACTTTTCCGTTTCGCCAGAGTAAATAGATTTTTGTGTTGTAAGTTCATATTTTCCAGTTACAACTTCCTTTCCGTTTTTGGTTATAGAAAAAGTATTGTCTTTCGATAAACTTAATTGAATCGAATTTCCTGTAGAAGCTGGAGTATCATGTATATGAAAAGCAAATCCGCCATCTGTACTTACCCAATTCCATTTCCCGTAGATACCAGAATTTTGAAAGTTGCTTTTGCTTTCAGAACTGCAAGAAATAAACCCAATAGCAAGAATAAAAAATGTAATAATTCTTCTCATAATTTATTTGTTTTTAATAAGATGGTTCGATTTGAAATTGGTTGCGTTATAATTTGTAATATTTTGAAAATTAATTTTTTAAAAACGTTTTTTGTGATGAAGTTAAGAAATTTCTGTAAGATAAAAAAGCTGCAATTTTTTAGGATTGCAGCTTTTTGATATAATGAAATTAGTTTTTGTTTTCTGTAACAAACCAAGATGCAACGAATGCAGTAAATGTACCGAAAAGTCCAACTCCAGCGGTCATTAGAACAGCTGCAATAATTCTTCCTTCAGTAGTTACAGGAAATTTATCTCCATATCCAACAGTTGTTATGGTTACGTATGCCCACCAAATTGCATCTTCAGCAGTTTTGATATTACTGTTTGGATCACGTTCAACTTGGAGAATTGCAATGGCTGAAAAAATAATAAGGAGAATGGCAATAATAGATACAGAGGTGAACGCACCTTTAGCTTTATTTGCGAAAATATGATCAACAACATTTTTTGTGGTTCTAAAAGCTCTAATAATTCTTAGTAATCTAATTAATCGTAACAATCTGCCTGCTCGCAATATATTAATCATTGGAATGCAAGAAACCAAGTCAATCCATCCCCAACGCATGAATTTCAATTTGTTTTGTGTATTTCTTAAACGAATACAAAACTCAATGAAGAAAAATCCGCAAATAGCATTATCAATATAATTTAATAATATTGAAGTTTCTCTTGGAAGAATGTAGACAGAGTCAACTACCAAAGCACCTAAAACATATATAGACAAGATTAATACTATTAGATTTAATAAACTTAATTGGTTGTTGTTTTGTTGCGAGTCGTTTGTCATTTCTGGTTAAAGATGTTTTAAAATTATATGCATTTATAGGCGAATGTAATTGATAAAAGAAGAAAATTATTATGGAAAACCGTAATGCAATTGCTAGATAAAACAATCTTATATAAACGCTTAGGGCTTGGGATAGGTACATGTTTGTGAAGTAAAATGGAGCAAAAGATATAGCCGAAAGCCCGCCACAGAGGGACAAGCCCAAAATATTTTCCAATAATCTAAAATCTGTAATCTAAAATCTAAAATTTCCAAAAAAAGTATATCTTTAACCAACCCAAAATATAAAATAATGCAAGAAAACGACCAAGAACATTTTAAAAGAGAACTCGGATTACTAGACGGAACTATGCTTGTTGTAGGTTCTATGATTGGATCTGGGATATTTATCGTAAGTGCCGATATCGCGAGACAAGTAGGATCTGCAGGATGGCTGACTTTAATATGGCTGATATCTGGATTAATTACCATTATCGCCGCTGTAAGTTATGGAGAGCTCAGTGCAATGTTCCCAAAAGCGGGCGGACAATATGTTTACCTAAAAGAAGCATATAATAAATTAATTGCCTTTCTGTATGGCTGGAGCTTTTTTGCCGTAATTCAAACCGGAACAATCGCTGCCGTTGGTGTGGCTTTTTCAAAATTTGCAGCTTATATTTATGAGCCTTTCAGCGACGAAAATATAGTATTTGAACTTGGTTTTTTTAAACTTAATGCAGCGCAGATCGTGTCAATTTTCACAATCGTGTTACTGACTTACATTAACAGTCGTGGAGTGAAAAACGGAAAAATTCTACAAACTGTTTTAACGATCATCAAAATTTTATCATTACTAGGTTTAATCGTTTTTGGATTAACGCTTGCAGCAAAAGCTTCCGTTTGGGATGCCAACTGGGCAGATGCCTGGACAACACGTTCTTATAATGTTGATAGTGGTTCATGGCTTCCAATAAGCGGCACTGCTTTGATTACCGGAATTTCGGCTGCAATGGTAGGATCATTATTTTCAAGTGATGCTTGGAACGGTGTTACATTTATTGCTGGTGAGATTAAAAATCCAAAACGTAACGTAGGTTTCAGTTTATTTCTTGGAACTTTTATCGTAACTATTATTTATGTTTTAACGAATTTAATGTACTTGGCTGTTATTCCGCTAGACGAAATTGCAACAGCAAAATCAGATAGAGTAGCGGTTGTGGCTTCTCAATATATTTTTGGTGATATAGGTACTTTGATTATCGCAATTATGATCATGATTTCGACTTTTGCCTGCAACAACGGACTAATTATGGCTGGCGCAAGAGTTTATTACACAATGGCAAAAGATGGCTTGTTCTTTAAAAAGGCTGCCGTTCTTAACGAATCGAGTGTTCCTGCTTGGGCTCTTTGGGCACAATGTATCTGGGCTTCGGCTTTATGCTTGACAGGGAAATATGGAGATTTATTAGACTTTGTAATTATAATTGTTTTGATTTTTTACATTCTAACGATCTACGGAATCTTTATTTTACGTAAAAAAATGCCAGATGCAGAAAGACCTTATAAAGCCTTCGGATATCCTTTTTTACCAATGTTATACATCATTATTGCAACAGCAATTTGTATCTCACTGTTATTGACTAAATTCTCAACTTGTGGCTGGGGAGTATTGATTATGCTGACAGGAATTCCGGTATATTACTTAACAAAACCTAAGGAATCTTAGTAAAAAGTTGCTTTCCCGAAGTTTTCGGGACTAAGATTTTAAATAAAAAAAACGCTTTGTGTAAACAAGGCGTTTTTTATGCAATAGATTTTATCCAGTTTAAGATTTAAAAATTAACTTGAAGATCAGAAGCAATTTTATCTTCAGTAGGTCTTAAAAAAATAAGATATACAATAACCAAAACTCCAAACAACACAAATTCTGGTTTTAGAAATAATATGATAAAAGCAGCGCCTTCAAGAATTCCCCAGCGAATAACTGAAGCAGTTTGGTACGTTGGCAGTTTTTCTTCAAGGGTTAAATCTTGATCTACTTTTTTTAGAAAGGATTTAAATAAAAAATTACTTAAAAGGATAGCAATAAACGGAATTATTGCATACACGATTGAGGAAGAATCAAGAACAGGAATTTTTAATGTTTCATTCGAAAACTCACCTAACATAAAGTAAGTAATAATTACACCAGCGCAAATGGCTAGGTGAATGGTTTTAAGGATTTTAATTTTTTCGGTCATTATTTTTTTGGTTTTAGAAATGCGAATATAGAATTAATTATCAATTATAAAAACAGGAAAAATAAGACACAAAATTTGTTTGATTCTGCGTAAAAAATATCTTCATAGAGATGTTTTTAACCTATTGAATCACTGGGTAAAAACTAATTGTAATACAGCGAATTTTGCGAAAAAAACATAAAAAAAGACACTACTTAATTTGCAGCGGCAAAAAATGTAGTGTCGTTTAATTTAAATAATCTGTAATTAAGCTATTTCAGTTTCTACAGAAGATTTTATAGTTGAATTAATAATAGATATGGTAAGAGGATCTGTTTCTCCAGAGAAGAAAGCGTCTAATATTTCTTTAAATACAGGATTTGTATTTTCTACTAAAGAAAAAAGCGTCATTGAAGAGCGTAATTTTCGTGCATCTAAATCGCCTAAAATCCCATCTGCTGATTTTCTTTTAAAAGTCAAAAAAAGTTCTGAAATTTCGATAAGATGTTTTCCTAAAATAGGATGCTCTAAAAATTCGGCAGCTTCTTTAAGATCGGCAATCGCGTAAAGATTTGCAGTATCACTAGTACCCAATCCTTTTATCTGAGGAAAAATAAACCACATCCAGTGTGTTTCTTTTTTTCCTTTTTTAATTTCAGAAAGAGCAGTAAGATAAAGTTTATTTTGCGCATCTAAAAAACGCGATAGATCATTGTTTGAATAAGCCATTTTGGTATTTGTATTTTAAAAAAGGGTTGCAAAAGTAGTGAAAAAGAAAGGGTCTGCCTAATAAAAGGTTCATACAGTCAGTATTTTAACTTTTTTCGACAGAATTTTCCTCATGCCTGTAGTCTGAAAAATAACTCATTTTGAGTTATTTAGAAATCATACATTGCGATAAGTTTGTCTAAAAGTTAAGTTTATTCTCGGTAAAACATCTCGTGCCGTTTTCGGAACCTGATGCTGCCAAAAACTATTTGTTGTTCCTGCCATCAATAAAAAAGAACCATGGTGAAGCGGAATTTCGACCTGCGGAATTTCCTTGCTGAATTTATGACGAAGCCTAAACATTCTAGTTTCTCCAAAAGTCACCGAAGCAATAATTGGGTTTGGTCCTGTATTATGTTCTTTGTCGCTGTGCCAGCCCACGCCGTCATTTCCATTTCGGTATAAATTAAGCAAAACGGTATTAAAATCCTGCTGCGTTTCTTTTTCTACCCGACCTCTGATAGTCAATAATTCGTAATTCCAATCGGGACCTTTTGGGTCTGCTCCCGGATTATCTTTATCCTCATACCAGGCGATCATTCTGGGAACCGTATAGGTTTTGTCATAAATTTCCATTTCATATTCTCTCCATTTGGTTTTGCGAAGCAGTCTTTCATAAAAACGGTCAGATTCTTCTTTGGAAAAAAAGTTATCAATCAAAATCAATTCAGAATCAGGAATGTCAAATACTTTTTTTCCTGCCAAACCTGGGGTAAATAATTCGGTGTCGTTAAATAATGTCATTTTTTCTCCTTATTTTTTGTCAATTTCAATCCACACGGGCGCATGATCGCTTGTTTTTGCCCAGCCTCGTACATGACGGTCAACTCCGCCGGAGCGTAGTTCTTTTGCTATTTGCGGACTTAGTAAAAAATGATCAATTCTCAATCCAGCATCACGTTCGTAAGCCTTTCTAAAATAATCCCAAAAAGTATAAATCTTCTCATCAGGATATAATTTTCTAATGGCATCTGTCCATCCTTGCGAAACAATAGCTGCAAAAGCTTTTCGAACTTCGGGCAGGAAAAGTGCATCTTTTACCCATTTTTCAGGTTTATAAACATCTAATTCTGTTGGCATAACATTAAAATCACCAACGAGTATTACTGGAATTTTTAATTTCAGCAAAGTTTCTGCACGCTCAGCCAAACGATCAAACCATTTTAGTTTATATTCTAATTTAGGTCCCGGTGCCGGATTTCCGTTTGGAAGATAAAGGCAGGCAATCACGATTCCGTTAATCAAAGCTTCGATATAACGGCTTTGAATATCCTCATCATCGCCCGGAAGAATGCGTGTTACTTCTTCAATTTCCATATTTCGGGCTAAAATTGCAACGCCGTTCCATTGTTTTTGTCCGTGCCAAATCGCATTGTAACCCGCATCATTTATCGCTTTAAGCGGAAATTTATCCTGCGGTGCTTTTAATTCCTGCAGACAGACAATATCTGGAGTCGCTTCTTCAAGCCAGCGCAGTAATACATTTAATCTTCCGTTGACTCCGTTTACGTTATAAGTGGCTATTTTCATAGTAGATTTAATTAGTTGTGCTATTAAATTTACAGCTTTTTATACATATATATTTACACAGTTTCCTATTCTTATTTCAGGAATTGTTTGTTAAAGAATACTTTACCCGGATGTTTTTCTGCGTAAGCAAAAATCAAATGCACCATATATTGATTGCTTTTATAAGGCGTAACATAGTTTTTTACTTCTAATGGATCATGAATCGAAACATCTGTCGGAATATGTCCCATACCATAAAAATGACCGTTTTCAATCCAAATACAGCTTCGTTCGTCTTTGCTTCTTCCTTTGTCAATAATAGCAAAAGTGGGACGGTTGCTTAGTAGAAAATCAATTGCATTGTCGACTTGCTCGTTGTGAACCGAAACCTCAGGCAAGCTTTTTAGATCATTATTCTGAAAAATTTCTCCTTCTTCCGGTCTTGAATATTTGCAGAATCTTTGATCAATTTCAAATTGTTCAGCCAGACTTCTTAGTAAATCTATCGCGTTATACAAACTATTAAATTCATGAATACAAGTTTGAAATTTGCTTAGTTTTCCAACGGCCAAATATTTGTAGCCGTTTCTTGCTTCGTATTGATAAATGCCGAATTTTGCTTCAAAACGTTTTAATGCTCTATTGTAGGTTGGCCAAAGCTGTTTTATTTCGGTACATTCTAACAAAAGCGCCATTAATTCTGTAGCACAGACTTCAAAGGAAATGCTATAGATATCTCTTAAAAAATGCTGTCTTTGCGGATTGATTTTATGACCGCTAAAATGAGAAGCAACACGTTTTTTTAAGTTGATTGCTTTCCCGACATAAATCACTTTTTTCTGCTGATTATAAAAATAATATACACCTGGTTTTTCTGGTAAATTATTAAAATCTTCTGGAGGTAAATTGGGTGGCAAACGCTGATCTTGTGAAGTCATTTTGACCATTTTTGCAATCTCACCTTCCTCGTCCCATTCCAGCAATTGAGAAAATAATATTGCAGTAGCATCTGCATCTCCGCCAGCCCGATGCTGATTTTCTAAAGGTATGTTTAGCGAATAGCAAAGTTTTCCCAGACTGTACGATGCAAGCCCCGGTTTAATTTTTCGTGCTGCACGAACGGTACATAATTTTCTGGCAGTCCATTTAAATCCCGCTTGTTCCAATTGATGACGCACAAATGAATAATCGAAGTTAACGTTATGCGCGACGAAAATACGATCGGTAAGCATTTCTAAAACTTTCTCAGAAATATCATCGAAGATTGGCGCATTAGCCACCATTTCGTTATTAATACCTGTTAATCCAAAAATAGAAAGCGGTATTTCTTTTTCGGGATTAACGAGCGTTTCAAAGCGATCGATTACATTTTTTCCGTCATGAATGATGATCGCAATTTCTGTAATACGGCTGCCACTGGCATTACCGCCTGTGGTTTCAATATCTACTATGGCATATTCTTGCTTTTTCATCTTTGTTTATATAACGTGAAAGCTGTTCTTATTCTTGTAACATCAAAATCTTTGTAACTATTTGCTTTGAAATTTCATTCGATGTCTCGGCAAGTTAATTTCATGTGCCTGTGGATACGGTTCGCGATGCGTTGGACTGACATCTTCCTTGATTAACTGCTGTGTTTTAAACTGATCTTTAGCATCCATATACCTTGGATCAGGAATAAAGGGCATTTTAGCCATTTTAGTAATTGTGATAGTTGGAAAATGATAATCAACTTCGACATTTCCTAATAAAAGATAACAGCCGCCACCCTGAAAAGGATATCGCGCTAAACAATCTGGAAAATGCGCTGTGTCAAAATAAGTGCCTTCATGATCAATCCAGGTTCCAAAATACATGTTTCCTTTTTTAGTGGGTACTTGTTTTCTTGAAATCAAATAAGCCAGCATTCGAACTTGCTTTTTATGATGAATAACCAAATCTTTAGCCATAATATCACCGCGATGTTTGGTTTGTAATAAATCAAAAATAGTACAGGATACAGGAAAACTTAACAATTCGATTTCATCAAAAGCATCTTCAAAAACAGAACGTTCTAAAGTTGGAAGTTTATATTCTTTAACGGGTTCTTGTAAAAGCATCAAACTTCTGTTTTCTGGTTTAAAATTATTCAGAAGCAAACTGGCAATAACCAGAAGCTGATTTTTGGTTTTTCCTGTGAAACGAAATGCATCTATAAAAATCAAAATTTTAATACTTTCAATTCCAATTGGAATCCGATTGATAAAATCTTCCAAAGAAAGAAAATCACCATTTTTTTCTCTATATGCTTCAATTAAATTTGCTATTTTCGATTCTAAACCCTGCAAATGCATAAAACCTAGATAAATATCGTTTCCGTAAACGGTAGTTTGATATTCACTTTTATTCACACACGGATTAAGGATTGTTGCTCCAGACATACGTGCTTCGTGTACATAAACTTCTGTTCTGTAAAATCCGCCTTGATTATTAATAACCGCTGTCATAAATTCTACAGGATAATTGATTTTAAGATACAAACTTTGGTAACTTTCTACTGCATAAGAAGCGGAGTGCGCTTTACAAAATGAAAATCCTGCAAACGATTCAATCTGGCGATAAATTTCCTGACTAAGAGCTTCAGGATGTCCTTTTTGTGCACACGAAGCAAAGAAATTATCTTTTACTTTTTGAAGCGCTTCTTTAGAACGCCCTTTTCCAGACATAGCACGACGCAGAATATCGCCGTCTGCAGCAGGAACGCCTCCGTAATGCTGGGCAATTTTGATCACATCTTCCTGATAAACCATAATACCATAAGTTTCACCGAGATGTTCTTTGAAAACCTCATGAAAATATTGAAACTGATCTGGATTATTATGACGAAAAATATATTCTTTCATCATTCCGGATTGTGCAACGCCGGGGCGAATAATAGAAGAAGCCGCTACAAGAATTCTGTAATTATCGCAATTTAAACGGCGTAATAATCCGCGCATTGCGGGACTTTCGATATAGAAACAGCCAATGGTTTTACCTTGTGCCAAATGCACATTGCATATAGCTTCATTTTTTGATATAGAAGTGTTTCGAATATCTACTTTTATGCCTCGGTTTTTTTCGATTAGTTTTACGCTGTCGTCGATATGCCCAATGCCGCGCTGACTTAGAATATCGAATTTTTCGAAACCAATTTCTTCGGCAATATGCATGTCAAAAAGCACAATAGGAAAACCTTTTGGAGGCATTTCTAAAGGCGTATAATTGGTAATAGGTTCTTCAGAAATAATAATACCACAGGCATGCATACTGCGCTGATTAGGGTATTTATTCATCATAAGACTATAATCCTGAACCAGCTTTACAATAGAATTAGTTTCTTGTAATGCCATCGGATTTTTGGCCAGCATATCTAATTCTTCTTTCGGAAGACCAAAAACTTTTCCGACTTCTCTGAAAATAGAGCGGTGTTTGAATTCTACATTGGTTCCGCAAAAAGCAACGTGATCACGCCCATATTTATCAAAGATATACTCTAAAATTATGTTGCGTTCTTTCCAACTCCAATCGATGTCAAAGTCAGGCGGACTTTTGCGATTTAAATTTAAAAATCGCTCAAAATATAAATCCAATTCTAAGGGACAAATATCTGTAATTCCTAAACAGTATGCGATAATACTGTTAGCACCGCTGCCTCGGCCAATGTGCATGAAACCCTTACTATTGCTGTAGCGTACAATATCCCAAGTAATTAAAAAATAACCGCTGAACTCTAATTTATCAATTACTTTTAGTTCTTTTTCTACACGTTTTTTTGCCAGTTCGTGATTTTCGCCATAGCGCCATACTAATCCTTTCTGCGCCAGTTCAGTAAGTTTTGCTATATCTTCTTCACGACTTTTAGTAAAAAACTTTTTGTTTTTGGGTGTTGTAAAATCATATTCAAAATGGCAGGAATTAATTATTTGCTGTGTGTTGGATATTATTTCAGGATAACGTTCATAGTAAGGTAAAAGATCTTCTAAAGGCAGCATTTTCTCAGAAGTTTTACAATAATCAGTTTCTGTCAGTTTCGAAAGAATAATATTCGTATCAATCGCGCGTAAAATTTTATGCAGATTAAATTCTCTTTTATTTCTAAAAGTAACGGATTGCAACATTACCATTTTAGAAATTTTATCTTTATGTTCTGATGTAAAAAGCCTTGAAACTTCATCCGCGCGAATGCCGATAAACTCATTTTCACGAAGTTTTGCTGGAGCATTTTCTAAAGTGTAAATAATAAAAGCCGATTTGAATTTGGGAGCAATTAGAGGTAAAGTTTCTCCACTGAAATTATGATCCGTTAAAAACCGATTCATTTCACCCAAACCTTCAGGGTTTTGAGCCAAACCTATATATCTAAATTGATGTTCTGAACGGAATTCTATGCCTACTAAAGGTTTAATTCCTGCTTTATCACATCCTCTTATAAAATCATAAATTCCAGTTACCGTATTAATATCTGTAAGTGCCATTGCTTTTACGCCACAAGAAACAGCCTTTGTGATGAGATCATCGAGAGGAATCGTGCCGTAGCGAAGTGAATGATATGAATGACAATTGAGATACATGATTATTTGCTGCGTTTTAAAATTTCGTCTTTAGTATTCGGTTTAAAAGAAGCTCCGGCACAACGCATTACGGCATCAAAACCATAACGGGTTTTCATTTTATCCATGGCGGCATAAAGGGCTAACATTTCCTCGGTATCTTCAAAAAGATTAATTTGATACGTACCGCGCACGAGTCCGCTGCAGCGAATACCAATCAAACGCAATCGCATTCGGCGTTGGTATAGTTTTTCAAAAAGTTCCATTACATTTTTAGTCAAAATATGATCTGCTGAAGTGTAGGCTATTTTGCATTGTTTGGTTTCTGTATCAAAATTGGCGTAGCGTATTTTAACCGTAACAGTTGAAGTCAGCCATTGTTCTGAGCGAAGCTGAAAAGCGAGTTTTTCGACCATTCCCACAAGCACTCTTTTCAGTTTTGCAATGTCAATTGTATCCTGAGAAAAAGTATGTTCGGTAGAAATTGATTTTCTTTCGGTGTAAGGTTCAACTGGAGTATGATCAATTCCGTTGGCCTTTTTCCAAATATCCAAACCATTTTTGCCAATCATTTGTTGTAAAACTTCAGGAGGCATTTCAGATAAAGTTTGAATTTTTCGAACGCCTATTCGAGATAAAAGCTGAAAAGTCACAGCTCCGACCATAGGAATTTTTTGAATCGATAAAGGATTTAAAAATGCCTGTACATCATTTTCTGGAATTTCAAGATTCCCTTTTGGTTTGCCTTCGCCGGTAGCAATTTTAGAAACGGTTTTATTGACAGATAACGAAAAACTGATAGGAAGTCCGGTTTCTGTAATTACAGATTGTGCCAGTTCATTCGTCCATTTATAACTTCCGTGAAATTTATCCATTCCGGTAATATCAAGATAAAATTCGTCGATACTGGCTTTTTCCATTATCGGTGCTTTTTCCTGAATAACCTGTGTAACATCATGCGATAATTGAGAATATAATTCCATATCGCCTTTGATGATTTTAGCCTGTGGACAAAGTTTCATTGCCATGTGGATGGGCATGGCAGAACGTACACCAAAATAGCGTGCTTCATAGGAGCAAGAAGCTACAACTCCTCGGTCACCTCCGCCTATAATAAGCGGAATGCCATTGAGTTGAGAATTGGTGCGTCTTTCGCAGGATACAAAAAAGGTATCCAGATCCATATGTACAATTGCCCTTGCCATTTTCCTTTTTGTTTTTGTATAAAGCAAAATTAGTACAGATGATAACAATTTTTTGTATATTTGCTGTTCCAAATTATAACAAATTAATTATGTCCTTATTTTCAGACAATATCAGAGCATTAAGGGTTAAGCATAAAATATCACAAGAGAGATTAGCTGAAAACCTTAAGATTACCAGAGGAAGATACGTTAAATACGAAGATGGAACTTCAGAAGCGCCGTATGATATTTTAAAGCAGATCGCTTTATATTTTCATATGAGTATCGATTTGTTATTGTCTGTCGATATACGCAAAATCAATATAGAAAACTTAATAAAACTAGAGGGCAACCGACTCATTTTGCCAATCCAAGTCGATCAATTTGGTGAAAATTATATCGAAATTGTATCTCAAAAAGCAAAAGCAGGTTATCTAAACGGATATGCCGATCCAGAATATATTGAAAGTTTACAGCAGGTTTCACTTCCGTTTTTAGGACCAGGAAAACACCGCGGATTTCCGGTAGAAGGCGATTCTATGCCTCCGCATGAAGATGGTTCGATCATTATCGGACGCTATGTGGAAAGGCTGGGAGAGGTAATGGATGGAAAAACCTATATCTTGATTACCAAAAATGAAGGTATGGTGTACAAACGTCTCAATAAAAATAAAAAGAATTCTTTAGTTTTGGAATCGGATAATAGTTTTTACCCAAATTATGAGGTGAAAGCTTCTGATATTTTAGAGATTTGGGAGTACGAATGCAACATCGGCCGATCTGATAAAAAACAGCAGCTTTCTGAAACTGAAACGATGAAAGAACTGCTTCTTGAAGTAAAAAGAGAAGTGATGGAGATTAAGAATAATACGGCGAATACGTAATTTTCAGCTAAACAGATTATTTTTTTTTCGCCACGAATTCACGAATTTGATTTAATAATTTCTTGAATTCGTGGCGAAAAACTTTAGACAAAGCCATTTAATTCTTTTAATCTGTAGCTTTAAATAAACTTTGTGCCTTAGCGCCTTTGTGGCAAGAAATCTAAAAAACCTTCACAAAACTCAAACCATATTGCTGGCCGTTATAAAAAGGCGCAATTATAGAAGTTGATTTGCTTTCAGAAGAAGATTTGAATAATTTTTTAGTGATATAGGGATTCATCCAATAGGCCAGTTTAGTGCTCAAAATTCCAATTCCAGCTCCTGCAGCAACATCGGTTAACCAGTGGCGGTTGTTGTAAATTCTAAATAATCCGGTTCCGGTTGCAACGGCATATCCGGCAATACCATACCAAATCGATTTATCTTTGTATTCCTGCCATAAAAACTCGGCTCCGGCAAAAGCAGTCGCAGTATGTCCTGAAGGAAAAGAATTGTTCGAACTTCCGTCTGGACGTTCTTCATGCACAATCGATTTTAACCCTAAAACCGTTGAAGCCATTATAACATAAGAAGTCATAAATATTACAGAACGATCCCGCATATTATTTTTACCTTTTGCACCAAAAGCATTTAAAGCATAAACTGATGCAGCGGGTGCATATTGAGAGAAATCATCAATGGTAATTTTCTCATCAATGTCTTCAGTAACTTCATTTTTTATCTGATGATTAAAACTTAGGAGCTGATCATTTCCAATTCCAATAACACCATAGCCAATTAATACACTGGGAATAATTAATTGCTTATAGTTAAATTTTAATTGATGAGCAGTGCTGTCAATTTTTACAATTGAATCATTTTGCTGTGCATTTGCAGAAAAAAATCCGACTAAAAATACTAGGGAAATCGTTTTTTTAAACATCTTTCGTTATCGTTATAAGTTGCAATAATAACGAATGTACGCTCTAACTATTTTCTGCTTAATTGAACCTTAAGCCGATATTAATTTGTTGGTTTTAAATAGTGTAGTTTGATTAAGATTGGCTAAATTTTCTCAAATTCCATAGGAATGATTTTCATATAATACATTCAATAATATCGAACCTATGGCTTTTTTACATTGTAAAATTTCTTTGCCAACAATATAAATCGAGCCTACGGCTCTTTTAGTATTTTTGTTTAAACAATTAACAATTATTCTTATATTTTTAACGAAAACCAAAACGTACTCCCCAGTCCCAAATTACTCTCAACTCCGACATTTCCATTTTGGGCTTCAATAAATTCTTTACTGATTGCCAAACCTAATCCCGTTCCGGATTTTTGACTTCCTGGAACTTGAAAATATTTATCAAAAACTTTGTCTTTGTATCGTGTATCAATTCCTTTTCCAGTGTCGATAACCTGAAATACGATTTGATTGTTTTCTCTTTTTAATTTAATGAAAATAGTACTTTTTTCAGAAGAATACCGAATCGCATTCGATAAATAATTAATCAAAACCCAGCCTGTTTTTTCACTGTCGGCTTTTACGTCCTGTAGGTTTTCATCGGCATCAATAACCAATTTAATCTGTTTTTGATCGGCCTGAACTTTTACGGCTTCAACAGCATAATTTACAATTTCACGCGGATTGCTTTTTTCAATATTCAGCTGAATATTTCCCGTTTCCAATTGTGATAAATTGAGTAATTCGCCTGTAATTTTCAATAGTCTTTGACTGTCATCTTTTATACTTTCAACCAATTGTTTTTGGTCGTCGTTCATGTCACCCGTTTTTGTATTTTCAAGTAATTGAAGACTTAATTTTATAGAGGCAATCGGCGTTTTTAATTCGTGCGAAACGGTCGCAATAAAATTGGTTTTAGCAAAATCCAATTCTTTAAAAAGTGTAATGTTTCTAAGGATAATTACATCACCAATATTGATTTCTTTTTCTTCACCAGTCGGAATTATGGTAATATTCAGAATTTCTTTTTCAAAATAACTCTCTTTTCCGTGAGCGTAAATTTTAAGCGGTTGTTTTTTAGGAGAGTCAGCCTCTTCCTTTAAAATCAAAGACCGAATCAAATCATTTGATAAAGCCAAATTTGAAGCCGATTTCCCAACCACATCTTCCAGTTTTAATCCGATAATTTTTAGCGCTTCATCATTGGCAAACAAAACAATTCCTTCATTATCAAGACCAATAATAGGATCGTGCATATTATTGATTAAAGTTTCCAGTCGTTTCTTTTCAAAGAATAATTTATACAAATTACTATCATTATATTCTTGAAGTTTCTGTGCCATCGTATTAAACGATTTGGCCAAATCTCCATATTCGTTATGATTGGTAAAATGCACACGTTCTGAATAGTTTTTATTGGCAATTTCCTTAATACTCAACGTTAATTCCTTTATAGGATTGGCAATATTATTGGGCAGATTAACTAGTAAATTAAAAGCAATCAAAAAACACAAAGTTCCCACAATGGCAATCCACAAATTGGCATTTTCAGCGGTATGTTTGGCAATATCGCTTTTCTGTTTTATAGCATCTAGATTCAATTTCATAATGGCAAAAATGTCTTGCCTGATTTGCGTTTTCAGCACTTCATTAGCCCCATTTTTTTCTAAAAGAGCAAAACTTTTTTCGAGATTTTCGGTTGCTTCCTTTTCTCCAGGTTCAGTTACATTTTGCGTTTGCTTTTCCAGATATTCTTTAAAAGTGTGAATCTGATTATCTGGATTTGTTTTAATTTCATCCAAGGACAAGATCATATTTCGCGAATATTCAAGCGTATTATAATTCGCTTTCAGAATATTCTCTGTATCTGCTTTTATCAAAAAAACAGAATACCCGCTAACTAACGAAAGTATAATGATCATTAAAAATAATAATCCAACTCCCAGATTTAATTTGGTTTTAATTCTCATATTTTTAATTTTTGTAAATGTTGGATGTGAGATGTAAAATGTATTTCACAAAGATCATTTCAAATTTTACAGCCAACATTTCACGATAATATAACAAGATCAACATTTGATAAAGACAGTTTGTTTAACAAACGCCTGAAAATTGTTGTAGACAAAATTACTTTAAATAAATTCAAATGCGGTTTACCAATGCAGACAGTTGTAATTTGTTTTTCTTCCGCAGTAATCAAAATCGCATCGGCAATATTTTTATGTTCTAATTTAATAACTTCTGCGCCTAATTGCACGGCGAGTTTAAAATTATTAATCAAATGCCGCTGTTTGTCTAAAGCAATTTTAGTACTGCTTTCCTGTGGTGTTTCTACATACAAAACATACCAGCTTCCGTTGTAATAGCTTGCCAATCGTGCCGCTTTTCGAATCACGATTTTAGCTGTTTTATCATTACTGCTAATGCATGCCAATAATTTTTCATGTCGTAAAGCATGAAGATTCGGAACTTCATTCTCAACTTTTCGAACGACTTGACTCGCTACTTCTTTCAAAGCCAGTTCTCGAAGTTGAAGAATTTGTTCCGATTTAAAAAAGTTCGTTAAAGCCGTCTGAATTTTATCCGGAGTATAAATTTTTCCTTCTTTCAAACGCGCAATCAAATCTTCAGAAGTTAAATCGATATTTACGACTTCATCTGCCAATCGCAAAACATTATCTGGAATCCGTTCCTGAACGTCTATTCCCGTAATACGTTTTACATCCTCATTTAAACTCTCAATATGCTGAATATTAACAGCTGAAATGACATTAATTCCTGCATCCAGAATCTCCAAAACATCCTGCCAACGCTTTTCATTTTTGCTTCCTTCAACATTCGTGTGCGCCAGTTCATCAACAATAACCACTTCGGGACGAAGATTAATAATGGCTTGAACGTCGAGTTCTTCTAATTCTTTTCCTTTATAGAAAATCGTTCGTCGCGGAATCACAGGCAAACCCGCCAATAATTCATGCGTTTCTTTTCGCATGTGCGTTTCGATGTAGCCAATTTTTACATCGATTCCGTTTTTCAATAACGAATGCGCTTCCTGAAGCATACGAAAAGTTTTGCCCACACCGGCGCTCATCCCAATGTAGATTTTAAACTTTCCCTTTCGTGATTTCTGAATCAAATCGAGAAAGTGCTGTGCATTATTATTTTCGTTTTCCATACTTTATTGGGTAATATGTTATCTGTAAAATGTAAAATGTTTTGCGTAATGTTAAGTACATTTTACATTTTACAAAAAACATTTCACATTACTAGAAAGAAATCGCTAATGAAGTCGTTACAAACGTATTGGTATCCGTTGGAAGATTATTTTTTGTAAATATTTCATCTTTGCTCGAAAGATTTCTGGCTTCAATTCTAAACATAACATTATCAGTAACTAAGTAATCAAAGTTAGCTGAAAAACCGTAAGTTTTAAAACCGTTTGGCGTTTCAGTTGCGATGATTACTCCTTTTTCGTCGCTGTAATATTCACCGCGTGCTGCAAGCTGAATTTTGTCTGTTGGTTTGTATTGCAGAATCAAAACTGGTGAAAACCAAGTGTCGTATTTGTTACTGTTTTTAGCTGATTGCTGTGATCCAACATCAAAACCAGCTGTAATGTTTGTTTTCTCTGTTACTTTTAATTGTCCGTAAAAGTTATTAAAATAACGCCATTTTTTATCAATATCCGGCTGTTCATTTCCAACATACGTACTCCAGTTCAAAGCAACATTACCTGATGGTTTGTACGTAATCTGAGTTCCAAAAGCCGGCGTTTGATTACCTTCTACTTTCTCAATTCGTTGCCAGCCATTCAAATACATTCCTGCCAAATACCATTTTCCAGATTCAGACGTATAGCCAATTTTTACTCCCGTTTCATAATAAGGAGAATTCTCAGCCAGAATACTTCTCGTTAAAGTCTGACAGTCTTTTCCAATGGCGCTTTCAAAACCAATATGCGAAGGCATAATTCCCGCGTCAATCCATAAATTATGGTTTTTCGAAATCTTCACGCCAACATTTGCTTCGTAAACATTTTTCAACAAACCTTGTTCTGCAGCCATATTATATTCGGCATAAGTTCCTGCCATCAAAGCGAAATTTCCACGAATATTTTCTTTAGAATAATTCACTTTCGCCATACCCAAATTCAGGTTTACCTCGTTACTTTTATTGTAACTGTAAAAAAAGTTTGGTCGAGTATGATTTTCGGGTTTTCCAAAATCATAACTATAATAAGCGTCTACATATCCTGAAAATGTAAACGGACTTTTCGATTCTTCTTGTGCGTGTAAATTGCTAAAACCAAAAGCGATTAAAGCAGTAAGTATTATTTTTTTCATTTTTTTTTATGGGTATTCAAATTATTTATAAGTAGATTTTTTAGGAGCTAATCCCGCTCCCGAGGCTTCGGGACTATCGGGGCTAGGGCATTTGGGGTAAAAAGGCGTTTAGTATCCTAACAGTCCCGAAGCTTCGGGACAAAACCTGTTAGGTATTTAATTTTAAAGTTTAGTTTGTCGATTCCAATTCTCGACACATAAATAGGTGCATTACTTTGTCAAACCCGACAGGTTTTTAA
Organism: Flavobacterium sp. KJJ; assembly: GCF_000708595.2. Classification (GTDB taxonomy): domain Bacteria; phylum Bacteroidota; class Bacteroidia; order Flavobacteriales; family Flavobacteriaceae; genus Flavobacterium. The sequence continues at coordinate 410,946 of NZ_JARP01000007.1, forward strand.
AACCTGTCGGGTTTAAAACCTGATTACTTTAATTGGTCTAAAGCCACATTCAATTCCAAGACATTCACAGTTGCAGGACCCACAACGGCAGTATTAATTTTAGATTCCACCAAAGCTTTTACTTTGGCTTCATCCAATTTTCTTTCCTTAGCAATTCGTTTTACCTGAATCAAAGCGCCTTGCGGAGAAACATTCGGATCTAAACCACTTCCTGAAGCCGTCACCATATCTGATGGAATTTCAGATTTTTTCAAGTATGGATGAACCAATAAAAGTGTATCAATTCTTTTTTGAACCAAAGCCAGATATTCAGCATTACTTGGTCCTTTGTTGCTTCCGGCACTTCCTGCAGCATTATAATCAACAGCCGAAGGTCTTCCCCAGAAATAATTCGATTTGTCGAATTTTTGGCCAATTTTTTGGTAACCAACTACTTTTCCGTTAACCGAAATCGTTTCTCCTTTTCCTTGATTTGGAGCCAATTGTGCGATTCCGTAAATCGCTAAAGGATAAATAACCGCAAACAAAATCAAAGTAAGTACGGTAAGTTTTAAGAGTGAAAATATTGTTTTCATGTTTCTAATGTAAAATGTTAGATGTAAAAAGTGATTTGTAAAATTGTTATATGTGAGTTTTTGATTTTGTCATTTCACATTTTACAAATCACATTTCACTAAATAAAGAAAGTAACTATTAAATCAATTACTTTAATTCCGATGAAAGGGACGATCAAGCCACCAAGTCCATAAATCAAAAGATTTCTTTTTAAGATGGCACTTGCTCCAATTGGTTTATAATCAACCCCTCTCAATGCCAGCGGAATTAAAATTGGAATGATAATAGCATTGAAAATTACAGCTGATAAAATCGCACTTTCAGGACTATGCAAATGCATGATATTTAAACCTTGCAACGCAGGAATCGCAGTAATAAAAAGAGCAGGAACAATAGCAAAATATTTCGCAACGTCATTTGCAATAGAGAAAGTAGTTAAAGTTCCGCGAGTCATTAAAAGCTGTTTTCCAATTTCAATGATCTCGATTAGTTTCGTTGGGTCATTGTCTAGATCGACCATGTTTCCTGCTTCTTTTGCAGCTTGAGTTCCACTGTTCATGGCAACACCTACATTCGCTTGCGCTAGGGCAGGAGCATCATTGGTTCCGTCACCCATCATAGCAACAAGTTTACCTAGGTTTTGCTCGTTTTTGATGTAGTTCATTTTATCCTCAGGTTTCGCCTCCGCAATAAAATCATCAACACCTGCAGCTTCTGCAATAAATTTCGCCGTAAGCGGATTATCTCCAGTAACCATAACCGTTTTTACACCCATTTTTCTCAATCGGTCAAAACGTTCTTTCATTCCGGTTTTTATGATATCCTGCAATTCGATAACACCTTGAACCTGATTGTTTTTAATAACCACTAATGGCGTTCCTCCATTTGTCGAAATGTCAATTACTTTTTGAGCTGTATCTTCAGGGAATGTATTTCCAGCTTGAAGCGCAATGTTTTTTGCAGCATCCTGAGCACCTTTTCTAATGTTCGTTCCGTCTCTTAAAATAACTCCGGAAGTTCTGGTTTCTGCGGTAAATTTGATTAAAGTAGCACCTTCAATTGATAATTTATTGGCAGTTTCGGCTCCTGCCAGTTCCACAATACTTTTCCCTTCCGGAGTGTCATCTGCTAATGAACTTAACACAGCAGATTTAATAAAGTCTTCTTGAGTAACACCTGTTGCAGGATAAAAATTGGTTGCTTTTCTGTTTCCAATCGTGATTGTTCCGGTTTTATCCAAAAGCAGTACATCAATATCTCCGGCAGTTTCAACCGCTTTTCCAGATTTTGTAATCACGTTTGCACGAAGCGCTCTGTCCATTCCCGCAATTCCAATTGCAGAAAGTAAACCTCCAATTGTAGTTGGAATCAAACAAACGAACAAGGCGATAAAAGCCGCAATCGTGATGGGTGCGTTGGCATAGTCGGCAAACGGTTTTAGCGTAACGCACACAATCACGAAGATTAACGTAAAGGCGGCTAATAAAATGGTTAATGCAATTTCGTTTGGTGTTTTCTGACGACTCGCACCTTCAACCAAAGCAATCATTTTATCCAGAAAGCTTTCGCCAGGTTCTGAGGTTACAATTACTTTAATTTTATCAGATAATACTTTTGTTCCTCCAGTTACAGACGATTTATCACCTCCGGCTTCACGGATTACAGGAGCACTTTCTCCAGTAATGGCACTTTCATCAATTGTAGCCAGACCTTCGATAATTTCACCATCAGTTGCGATTAAATCGCCAGCTTCGCAAATGAAAATATCTCCTTTTTTCAATTCAGAAGAACTGATATTTTTGATTTCTCCGTTTGGTAGAATTTGTCTTGCAGGAGTTTCTTCACGCGTTTTTCTTAAACTGTCAGCTTGTGCTTTTCCTCTGGCTTCGGCAATTGCTTCGGCGAAATTGGCAAATAAAAGCGTTGCCAGTAAAATCAAAAACACAATTAAATTATAGATAAAACTGCCTTGATCTGTTGCTCCCATTAATATGGAAATACAAACCGCAAACATGATCGCAGTTCCTATTTCTACGGTAAACATTACCGGATTTTTGATCATCATTTTTGGATTCAGCTTGACAAAAGATTGCACTAAGGCTTCTTTTACCTGCTTACTTTCAAACAATGATGTGGATTTATTAGTTGTCATTTTTTATGTTATTTTGTTTAACTGTTTTTTTTAAACATACAGAGATATAGATTTTAGCTTTGAGGGAAAGGCGTTTCACTCGTATACAAACACATAGCTATGTGTGAAAACTAGTTATCTTAATTTCTCTTTTTAGATAATAACTCTATGTTTCTATGTGTTTAAAATATTTTCAGCATTGAAAAATGAGTTATTATTTTAGTGTAAAGTATTCCGCTAAAGGTCCAAGTGCCAGCGCAGGAAAGAATGATAATGCAGCGATAATTGCGATTACAGCAAAAGTCATTATTCCGAAAATTGATGTATCTGTTTTTAAAGTTCCTGCACTCTCTGGAATGTATTTTTTACCTGCCAGTAAACCTGCAATTGCTAACGGACCAATGATTGGAATAAAACGGCTTAACAATAACACAATTCCTGTAGTGATATTCCAAAACGGATTATTATCTCCCAATCCTTCAAAACCAGAACCATTATTGGCAGCACTCGAAGTGTATTCGTATAGCATTTCTGAGAATCCGTGATTTCCAGGATTGTTTAACCAGCCTGTTGCGTTGCCACTGAACCAATAGCCCATTGCAGTATCATGTGCGGCAAAATAAGATGCTAAAGCAGTTCCGGCCAATATTAATAAAGGATGAAGAATCGCAATAAAAGCAGCAATTTTAACTTCCCGTGCTTCGATTTTCTTTCCTAAAAATTCAGGAGTTCGACCCACCATTAATCCAGATATGAATACAGCCAGAATAATAAAAATGTAATAGTTTAAAATACCAACACCACATCCGCCGTAAAACGCATTTACCATCATAGATAATAGTTGCATAGCACCAGAAACAGGCATAGAACTATCGTGCATACTGTTTACAGAACCTGTAGAAATTACTGTTGTGGCAATACTCCAGAAACCTGACATTGCAGGGCCAAACCGAACTTCTTTTCCTTCCATCGCTCCAGTTGTTTGTGCGATACCCATTTTTTCAATAGCAGGATTTCCGTTCATTTCGCTCATCACTGTTGGGACAACAAGTAATAAAAATCCAACGGTCATTACACCAAAAATGATGTTGGAAAGCTTTCTTTTGTTTAAGAAAAAACCAAGCGCAAAAATCATCGCAAACGGAACAATCAACTGCGCCCAAAGTTCAACTCCGTTAGTAAAATAAGTTGGATTTTCTAATGGATGCGCTGAGTTGGCTCCAAAAAATCCACCACCGTTTGTACCAATATGTTTGATGCCAATAAAAGCAGCAGCAGGTCCGCGAGAAACTTCTACATGATCACCCTGAAGCGTTGTAATAGTATCTTTGCCTTCAAAAGTCATTGGAGTTCCGCTAAATAATAGTGCAACAGCTACAATTGCCGAAAGGGGTAATAAAATGCGAGTACAGCTTTTGATGAAATAATTATAAAAATTACCTAATTGCTCTGTAGTTCTTTCTTTCATTGCCGTAAAAATCATTGCGGCAGCCGCCATTCCGATACCTGCAGAAACAAACTGAAGGAACATCAAAACCATTTGTGAAAGATACGATAGCCCACTTTCGCCTGAATAATGCTGTAAATTACAATTAACCAAAAATGAAATAGCTGTGTTAAATGCCAGATCAGGCGTCATTGAAGGGTTATTATCCGGATTTAAAGGTAAAGATCCCTGAAACAATAAGACAAAAAAACAAAGAAAGAACCAAACCATATTAATACTTAAAAGGGCTTTTAAGTGTTGTTTCCAGTTCATTTCTTCAGTGGCATTTATACCGCTGATTTTAAAAATAAATTTTTCAATTGGATTGAAAATCGGGTCAAGAAGTGTTTTATCTCCCAAGAAAACTTTAGCAATATATTTTCCTAAAGGAATCGCTAAAACAATAGTTAGGATAAAAATACCAATGACGCCTAATAATTCTGTGTTCATAATTTTTATTTTTTTTTAGTGAAAGGTGAGAAGTGATTTGTAAAATGGGTTGATGAATAAAATTTATGTTTACATTTCACATAAGGCATTTCACTTTTTACATGATTTAAAATTTTTCGGGTTTGATTAATACATATATCAAATACACGAAAACAGCGATTGAAATAATAAATAGTGCGGTCATGATTTAGATTTTTTCAAAAAATTCAACTGATTTAAAACAAATAGCAAACAGCACAACGGCCAATGCAAGCAAAAGAAAAGTGATCATAGGATTTTATTTTAGATTTTAGATTTGTGAAATGTGAGACGTAAGATGTGATTTGTGAAAGGAAACAACATTTAACATTTCACAAAAAACATTTCACGAATTAGACTCCCGAAGTATTAACTTGCTTAATGTATTCCGCTTTAAGCGTTTGAGGAAAAAGGTGTGAAATATTGCAGTGGCGCATTTCCATAAAAGAAGAAACCGAAAAAACATACACATTAGAAATGGCATTTTTAGTTTCTATGCTTCCACTGATAAATAGGCGTTCAGCAAGAGCAAGACATTTTTTTGCACGAACGATATTTCCAGAAATAATAGATTTTTTGGTTATCTCGGCAAAGCGTTCTGCTTGTTTGTAGATTGAGGTGACTTGATTTTTCATGAGAATGAATTTTTATGTTCTCCCTCCTTATGCCAAAATATGTTCCGAAAAAGTAAGGTAACTGCTAAAGTGCTGCCAATAAAAGGAATGTAGTTTTGTGCCAAAAATTAGGCATAAAAAAAGCCTATCAAAATGATAAGCTTTTATTGAAATGATAAGGTTTATTTAATTGTGAATTGTGAATTGTAAAATGTGACCTTCTTTTAATTTGAAATTTGAAATTGCCATTGATTTTGAAATTTAAATTTTGGAATTTTCAATCCCATATTCTTCCAATTTTCGATACAAAGTCGCAATTCCAATTTCTAATAACCGTGCTGTTTCGGCTTTATTACCTTTCGTATAATTCAAAACTTTCTGAATGTGCAGTTTTTCAACACTCTGCATAGAGAAAGCCGACATTGATTTTGTGCTTTTTTCCGTTTGATGTTGCATTTCATACGGCAAAACATCTGAAGTTAAAGTATCGCCATTACTCAAAATAACCGATCGTTCGATAATATTTTTAAGTTCTCGGATATTTCCCGGCCAAGAATAATTTTCTAATTTCTGTAGAAAATCATCAGCAATATGTAATGTTTTTTTGTTTGTTTTTTCAGAAAATTGTTTGACGAAATAATGCGTCAAAACGCCAATATCCTTGATTCTTTCTCGCAAAGAAGGCAGTTTGATTTCGAAGATATTCAAACGGAAATACAAATCAGAACGAAAACGATGTTCGTCACTTTCTGTTTTTAAATCTCTGTTTGTAGCGGCAATTAATCTGAAATTTGATTTTTTTGGAGTTGTATCGCCAACTGGAATGTATTCGGAAGTTTCTAAAACGCGCAGTAATTTGGCTTGGAGATCAATTGGCATTTCTCCAATTTCATCTAAGAACAAAGTACCGCCATTTGCTTCTTCAATAAAACCTTTTTTATCTTTTAAAGCTCCTGTAAAAGCGCCTTGTTTGTGGCCAAAAAGTTCGCTTTCCAGAATCTCTTTGCTGAAAGTACTGCAGTTTAAAGCCACAAAAGATTTTCCGACACGATTGCTGTTTTCATGAATGGCCTGCGCAAAAACTTCTTTTCCGGTTCCGGTTTCGCCAGTCAATAAAACAGTTGAATCTGTTCTGGCAACTTTTTGAGCGAGATCAATAACCTGTTCAATTCCTTTAGATTTTCCAATTATAGTCTCGAAAGAATATTTGTTTGCAATACGTTTTTCAAGTTGCTGTACTTTTTTCTGCAATTCTACCTTGTCTACAGCTTTATAGAGCAACGGAATAATTTTATCGTTATCGTCACCTTTTACAATATAATCAAAAGCACCATTTTTCATTGCTTGAACGCCGTCAGTAATATTCCCGAAAGCAGTCAGCAAAATAACTTCAATCAGCGGAAAACTTCCTTTTATGTTCTGAAGAAAATCAACTCCATTTCCGTCAGGTAATTTGACATCACACAAAACGACATCAATTTCGGTTTGCTCCAGTTTTTTAAAACCTGATTTTAAATCTTTGGCTTCAAAAACTTCAAAACCTTCCGATTTTATAATACGTGCCAATAGACTTCTGAGTTTTTCTTCGTCGTCTATAATTAAAATTTTGTGTGTCATTTGAGGAAAGCAAGTTGTTTTGATGTACAAATTTAGGTTTTAAATCACTTTCCTTTTTTAATTCGGAATAAATTATTTTTAAGTATGTAATCAGTTTTAAAATATTTTCATCGAAAAGAAGTGTATTTTTAGATCCAAAAAGAACCACTAAAATTTATGTCAAAACGAATTCTCATTATAATAACTGCTGTATTGTTCTGTGGTTTACATGGTTTTTCAAATGAAATGATTGAAAAAGATTCTTCAAAATCAAAAAGTATTTCTTTTAAAATCAAATTAAAATCGGCTGATGAGGTTAAAATCAAACCTGCTCCTTTAAAATTCAATAAACATTTTGCCTATAGTTTTACGCTTGATGATGGATATCGATCAGCTTATTTAACAGCCTTTCCATTATTGAATGGCGGAAAAATTAGTAATCTTGATAAAAACGAATGGAAAATCGACCAAGGCGGAGACGGAACAACTTCAAATGGACTTTTTTATTCAGACGGTTTCGGAAACAAAATCCCATTTAAATTGGCTTTGGCAATTAACGGAGGTGCAATTCGTGATTTACCAGCAAATCGCGGACATCTTTCTTGGCAAGAAATTAAAGAAATGTATAATGCTGGCTGGGATCTTTTGAATCACGGTTTTCATCATGCTACAAAACACCGCACAAATTATTTGACAGAAGTAACCGAAAATACTACATCAATAAAACAAAATCTTGATTTTACCATGTCGCATTTTGTGGTTCCTGGCGGAGAAGGAGATGAGAAATATTATTTAGAATATGAAAAAGAGGCACTTAATAACGGACATTTTTCGGTAGCATCTTATTATGGTGCTGGGCCAGTTTTTAAGGTCGATTCAAAAGTTGATTTAGATAAAATGATTTCTGCCAGAACTTTTGTGCAGAGCTCAAAAGATTCAACTAGTTTCAAAACAATGGATCGTTATTTAAAGACACTAGATTCGATTGTAAAACAACCAAATACACTTTGGTTTAACGAATTTACACACGGAACAGGCAACGGAAATTTATGGAATTTAAGCATGCGTTTCCCGGATTTTAAATACTATATGACAACGCTTGCCAATAAATACGGAGCAAAAGGAAACGATTCCATCTGGATGGCACCGTGGCAGGAAGTTTACGAATATATTTGGTTAAGAGACAGAATTAAAATCGATTACAAACAAAAAGATAAAGAAATAGAAGTTACGATTGAATTACCTGAAATTCCAGAAAACTTTAGAAATCGAGATATTTCTTTAACAGTTGATGCTTCATCAAAATTTGAAATCGAATCAAGTAAAGATTTAAAAATTAAAGACGACGGAAAAACAACTCACAAACAGATTTTCATTCAACTGAAATAAAAAATATAGCCACAGATTAAAAGGATTCTAATGATTTTTTTACTTTCAAAATAAATAATCCTTCTAATCTTTTTAATCTGTGGCAAAACTTTCTAATTAATCTCCTTTTCGTTATCCCTTATAAAAGTATCAATATTCATTAAATAAGGGTCTACAACAATTCGTTGAGGTTTTATTTTAGATTTTATTTTTCCCTCTATTTTATTGTTTTTTATTGAAAATGTAAAACGCGATAACTTTCCGTTTTCATCATAAATCCCAATATCTATTGTACTATCGTTTGGGATTTGTTTTCTTTCTCCCGTTGCATTTTCCTGATATTTTTTAGAAGAAGCCTTAAAAGAGATCTCATAAAAACCATTCTTTTTAATGCTGACAACAGATTCTATTTTAGACGAATAAGTGATAATCTGCTTAAACATTTCATCTAATTTTGGATATAGATTTTTATCTGTTACAGCATAAATTTCTTTTAATAAATCTTCTGAATCAGGAGACGGATTTGGATATTTATAATGATTCAGGAAATTCTTCAAAGCTAGATTTACTTTTTCTTCACCAATTAATATTCGCAATTGATGCATAACCAGCATTCCTTTATCATAAGGTAAATGCGGCGTGTCGTAATTCGTTTTATATAAAGGCGTTTCCGGATCGTAACTTCTGCTACTCAAGTATAAATCAAGATGAATCTTTAATGTTTCAAGCGCTTTTTCTAAACCATGTTCCTTTTCATAAAGCATCAATTCTGTGTATTGTGCCAAAGTTTCGGTCAAAATCCAGCTTCCTTCTTTCTGTTCTGGACTTATCTGCGCATTTCCCCACCATTCATGCGACAATTCATGAGCTGTTAATTGATTGATGACATCTTCTTTATCTTTGTTTTTGAGATCGTTGTAAAAACCAAAATTCTCTTTCATGAAAACAGTTGACGGATAAGAAGTCGCAGCAAATCCATCGGCAAAAGCAGAAACTTCTGCATAACGAATGGCTTTATAAGGATATTTACCAAAGTTGCTCTGGCAGTAATCTAAAGTATTTTTTACATCTTGAATTAGTTTTTCAACGTTTCTGGAATGTCTTTTATCATAAAAAACTTCAATAGAAATACCTTTATAATTTGTTTTTTGGATTTGATATTCGGCAGAAGAAAAAGCAAAACGAAACGGAGTCTTTCCATTTGATTTATAATGAAAATAATTGCGATTGCCTTTTTTCCAATTTCCAATTAAATCTCCAACACCAATGGCTGTTTGATTTTTGGATGTCGAAACTACAGCATCATAATCAATAAAATCATATTTGATTTCAGATTTATCTTCCAGTTTTTTAAGAGGCGTCTGAGGCTTCAAATGTCTTTTTGCACGCTCTTTTTTACTGCTGATTTCATTCGATTCCTGATAACCAAAAAGCGGAAAGTAACGGCTTATTCGCATAAAAGAACCATTTTCGATTATAGAATTAAAAGCCGTGTGTCCTTTAAAGGGCGACCACGATGATTCAAAAGAAAAATTCATTTTCAGTTTTTGCTGTGGCTGTAAAGGTTTTCCCAATCGAAACCAATAATGTTGAAAATCAGAAACATCGTCTAAGTTTTTAGAATTCTGAATCTCAACAGAAGTCAACTTCGAATTTCGATCTATATATAGGAGTAAACTATCAATTGGTTTTTCAGAATTATTGATTAGTTCATAACTCCCTTTTACTTGATAACGGTTTTCCTCAGGATATAAATCGACCTTACTTTTTACAGAAACAATTGTGGGTTGAGCCAGATTGATGTATTTTTTGAATTGACGTTCGTATTTCTCGCTCCAATTATTTTGATCGTCTTCGGTCAAATAAGGATATTCAATATTGGTTTTATAAAAAAGATAACTTCCAAAACCAATAAAAAGAATCATTCCGAATCCTAAAGTTGTTTTTTGAATACCATTAAATGAATTTCTGCGAAAGGTTTTTACGATCGAAGCATTTCTTTTCCATAAAATTCCGGTCAAAGTAAGCAGAACAAGAGCCAATCCGAAATTGTACAACATCGAAATATGAAACGGAAAAGTATATTTTCCGAAACCATTCAAATCAAAATATTCTGTTTTAAAAGCATTTCCAAAACGAAATAAAGGATGTGAAATTCCCAATTGTTCTCCAATTCCGGTACAAAACAAAATGCAGACAAAAGCCGAAATCGCAAGTCCGATATATTTATTTTTGATGAAAGTCTGAATTGCAATGATCAAAATTGAAATTAGCAGTAACGGAAACCCAATAAAATAAAACAAAGAAAGATAAAGATCAATTTCGATTGGGGCATTCGCATTCATAATTTGAAATCCGCATCCAATTAAAATACTTATACTAATAATGAGTAACGAAATTATAAAAAGTGCCGTTAATTTTGCCAGTAAAACAACAAATTGAGAATAAGGCGCTGTATTTTCAAGCATTTCAAATCTCGAATTTTCGCTTCGATTTAATAATTCACTACTATAAAAAAGAAGAATCAAAATCAGAATAAAAGGCAGACGATCCATTATTGTGGAAATCATTAAAGCAGTATCGGTAATTTTTTCAGCTAAGCGTATTCCGCCGTCAATTTCATCTGAAATCTCAATCATTAATAATCCAGAAAATAAAAGAACAATCAGCAAAAATGGAATTCCTTTCAGAATTAAATAAATATCCAGTTTTATATTGCTTTTAAACACAGCCAAATTATGTCTGAAAGTTTTGAATTCGATGTTTTTAGGAATTGCTGCTGAAAATACTTTTGTTTCTTTTTGAATGAGTTTAGATGTTTTTACCTTTTTAGTTTTGGTTTTTTGGAATGAAAATAATCGATACGAAACAAAAAGTAAAAGGAGAGAAACAGAAATCCATAACAATCGGTTAAATAAAAAGTTACCCGAAAGTGAAACCAGCTGGCTGTTTTTTTCAATTGAAGTCCAATATCTCGTTTGTTCCAGAAAAGCTGCCAGACCAAACGGATCTATTTTTGCTGCCCAAGACATGGCTTTCGCCGAAGATGGAGAAGCATTTGCAAATAGGGGCGAATTCGAAAAAATCGAACCTGCTATATATAAGATGTAAATTAATAATCCGCCAACATAAATGAATAGTTTACTTCGGGTAAGCCACGCCAGAGCAGTCAAGATAGAAAGGCACAAGAAAATATTCGGAATCACAATGACCAAATACGGCCAGACATAATTTATAATTTCAAAAGAACCAATTTCGCTTTTAGGAATCCAGGACATTTGGTGTCCAACAATCATTCCGATGATAAACATTCCAAAAGAAACTACGGCAATTATAAATGCTGTAATAAATTTTGGAGTTAAATAATTAAACTTAGAAATAGGAGAGGAGAAAATAATCGAATCGAATTTCGTTTCATATTCCTTTAAAAAGCTTTGCGCCGCCTGAAGTGTAATCGAGAATATAGTCGTTAACGAAATCAGACCAATCGCATAAGTTAAAACATACGGACTATTTTTGTAAGCGCCCGAAAAAGAAAAGTTCGCAAATGCGCTCACAAAAAATCCTAAAACCAAATAAATGATAAACGTGGCATAAAAAGTCCAGCTTCTGGTGTTGTTATGCCATTCAAATTGAATTAATTTAGAAAGCATAACCTTAATTTTGAAGTTGATTTTGACTTAAAACACTAAAATAAACATCGCTTAAATCTGGCGATATCAATTCGAAACCAGAATCTGGACATTCATTTGCGAAAACATGAATATTGATTTTTCCCGAATTTAAGTGTGATGAAATGATATTAAAGTTCGATTGATGATCCTTCAATTCTGTTTTCTGAATCGCTTTGATCCAGATTTTATCTTTCAAAGAATCGATCGCATCATTCGGTTTTCCTTCCAAAATCAATTTTCCGTTGGAGATAATTGCCATTTTTGGACATAAATCTCGAACGTCTTCTACAATATGAGTTGACAGAACGACAATAATGCTTTCGCCAATTTCACTCAGTAAATTATTAAATCGGTTTCTTTCTTCGGGATCAAGCCCTGCCGTTGGTTCATCCACAATAATAATCTTCGGATTTCCAAGCAAAGCCTGAGCAATTCCAAATCGCTGACGCATCCCGCCGGAAAAAGAATGAACCGATTTGTCTTTATGCTGTAATAAATTAGTCTGTTGCAATAAATACAAAATTTGATCGTGTCGTTCCTTTTTGTTGATAATCCCTTTCAAAACTGCCAAATGATCAAGCAGGCGATAGGCAGAAATTTTAGGATAAACGCCAAATTCCTGCGGAAGATAACCTAGGTTTTGCCTGATAAACATGGGATTTTCCAGAATATTGATCCCGTTAAACTCAATAATTCCCGAAGTAGATTCCTGCAAAGCGGCAATGGTTCGCATTAAACTTGATTTTCCGGCACCGTTTGGACCAAGTAAACCAAACATACCGTTTGTGATTTCAAGCGATAATTGGTCAATGGCTTTCGTGCCGTTCTCATACGTTTTGCTGAGATTTTTGATTGATAAACTGTTCATTTTTTGATTGATTTAGATGATTGAATTAAATTATGATTTGAAAATTTTAGGCAATAGAATACCTGTCGGCTTCAAAAACCGATTTATTATGTTTAGAAATTAAAATTTAAAAGAAAGCTATTCTGCTACGTATTCTAAAATATCGCCAGGCTGGCAATCCAGAATTTTACAGATAGCTTCGAGAGTATCAAACCGAATTCCTTTTGCTTTTCCAGTTTTTAGAATCGATAAATTGGCAGGCGTAATATCTAGTTTTTCTGCCAACTCTTTACTCTGCATCTTGCGTTTGGCAAGCATTACATCAACATTTACAATTATTGGCATAGTTATATAAATAAGTCTTGTTCGTTCTGAAGGTTTAAACCTTGCTTAAAAATAGAAGCTAAAAAGTAAGCAAAAGCACCAAGCATTCCGTGCAGTATAATAAAAAGCCAAACTTCATTATCCAGCGGAACAAAAAAGAAAGCTACAAATAGTACAATACTCGGAATTAATAAATTCGATAAATAGAAACGCCTTAAATGAGAGATTCCATTTGCAGTAAACAATTTTGGCTGATAAAAGACCTTAAAAACATTACTGCTCAATAAAAAGAAAAGACCGTATAGACTTAGCGGGGCTAAAAAATCAAAAAGAATGTATGGTAAATTGTAATCACCCAGCATTAAAGGATGCGAAGTAAAAGGATAACAAACCTGGAAATACTTTCCGTTATCTTTAAAGGTCAAAAACAATCCCGTTACTAATGTAAAAGCTGAATATGCTGCCAAAAAGAAATAAATAACCGCTAAAAATCGGGTAAAGTAAAATAATATTCGAGATACAATATGAGTTGTCTTCATATATTAAAAGTTAAATTGATATTGCAAATGTATAATTAATTATCGTAAAACAATAATTAATTATTAAAAATAGCCCATCTTTTGACTTTTGTGAATATTATAATTCTATTAACATTAGAAAACAAAAGGCATCCGTATAAATGAGTTAATTTTGTATACTAGCATTTTTTATATGAAAAACCCAATTTCAGTCTCATTATTAGACCTCGCTATCATCACTCAGGATAGCAACGCCACAGAAACATTTCAAAAAACAAAAGACATAGCGCAATTAGCAGATAATTTAGGATACAAGCGATTTTGGCTGGCAGAACATCATAACATGGCGCACGTTGCAAGTACAGCAACTGTTGTTTTAGTTGGTTATGTAGCAAGTCAGACAAAAAATATTCGTGTAGGTTCTGGTGGAATCATGCTTCCTAATCATTCTCCTTTAGTAGTTGCCGAACAATTTGGAACCTTGGAAACGCTTTATCCAAACCGAATAGATTTAGGTTTAGGAAGAGCACCAGGAACAGACCAGCCAACCGCGGAAGCAATCAGAAAAGATTTTTTTGAACAGGCACAGCGTTTTCCGCAAAATGTAAGCAAACTTCAAGAGTATTTTTCTTCCGAAAATGAAACAGGAAAAGTGCGTGCATTCCCAGCCGAAGGTTTGAAAGTCCCAATTTGGATTCTAGGTTCAAGTATGGACAGCGCAGCTTTGGCTGCCGCTTACGGATTGCCTTATGCTTTCGCAGGACACTTTGCGCCAAAACTGATGATTCAGGCATTTGAATTCTATCGCGAAAATTTCCAGCCATCAGAATATTTAGAAAAACCCCAAACAATGGCTTGTGTCAATATAATTGCTGCAGATACAAATGAAGAAGCAGAATTATTATCTACAAGTTTGTATCAAATGTTTTTGAACTTAATTAGAAACGATCGTAAAGGTTTACAGCCTCCAGTTCCATCATTAGATGACATTATGAACGAGCAAGAACGTTTCCATGTCAATCAAATGACAGCAGGAACCTTCACAGGAAACAAAGAACAATTAGTTACCGATTTAAAAAAGTTCATCGACTACGCAAGAATTGACGAACTCATGGTAACAAGTCCAATCTTCGATCATCAGGCAAAACTAAAAAGCATTCAAATCACAAAAGAAGCAATCGACAGCCTAAACGAAAGTATACATATATAAGTATACTATATAAGAATAGATTTTATTCATACATCCCGATAGGTTTTCAAACGTGTCGGGTTTATTTTTTATACATATATATATGTAGAATAAATTAAGTCGCGATTTTCGGTAGAGACGCACAGCCGTGCCTCTTATTTGTAAAGTAATATATTTACCAATATCTATAAAATATACCAATTGCCTAGCTGAACGAAGTAGAAGCCTTTCTATTTTGGAATTTAATTAGAAGCTATTCCCGCTATCCGCTTCAATCTTTTTGAGGCGAACCCCGCCCCAAAAAGGATTTCCTCCCGAATCCTCAGGACTATCGGGGCTAGAGCCATCAGTTTTCAGAAGAAAAAATCGGCAATAAAAGACCATTTCAGAAGAAAAAAAAGAAAACTTTGCATCTTCGCACCTTTGCGAGATTAAAAAAATCGCGAAAACAAGAGTTCGCATCTTATTATTTTTTTTGCTAAATCCAGACAAAACAGATTAAAACGGCTAAAAGCACCAATAATTCCAAAATCATTAAAAAAACTTTGTATTGTAAAAAACGCCATACCAGCGAGTTATAGAATATATGGAAAATATATAATAAAAAGTCTTGCAGATGTAAATAAAGGTGTTACTTTTGCACCCGCAACAGCGACAGGCGTTCACTGAAATACTGGCAGGAAAGGAGAATCAAACGAAAAAAATATTTTTCAAAAAAGATTTAAAAAAGCTTGCGAGATTTGAAAACAGATGTTACATTTGCACCCCGCAAAACACGGAAAGTTCATTGACAGGCTGGCAGACAAGGAGAAGAAAAAGGGAATGAAAATTTCTCAAAAAAAACTTCAA
Source organism: Flavobacterium sp. KJJ (assembly GCF_000708595.2). Classification (GTDB taxonomy): domain Bacteria; phylum Bacteroidota; class Bacteroidia; order Flavobacteriales; family Flavobacteriaceae; genus Flavobacterium. Next base: position 426,565 of record NZ_JARP01000007.1, read on the forward strand.
AAAACATTTGCCGGTTAGAAATAAGTTTTCTACTTTTGCACCCGCTTTGAGACACAGGCGGAACAAAATTGAAACACGTTCGTAGACATATTGAATTGACAGCCGTTTTAACAGAGATG
>NZ_JARP01000008.1 GCF_000708595.2 Flavobacterium sp. KJJ
GTGGTTGTTCCTGTTACAACTCCTGCACAGGCATCCGTTGCTGTTGGTACTGCAGGGGTTGCATTACATTGTCCTGTTACATCTGCTAAAACTGGTGCAACCGGAGCAATCGTATCATCAATAATTACATTTTGAGCAGCTGTTGCAATATTTCCGTTTCCGTCATCAAATGTCCATGTAACTACTGTTGTTCCTTGGGTTGTAATTGGGAAAACGGTAGTGGTTGTTCCTGTTATTATACCTGCGCAGGCATCTGCTGCTGTTGGTACTGCAGGGGTTGCATTACATTGTCCTGTTACATCTGCTAAAACTGGTGCAACCGGCGCAACCGTATCATCAATAATTACATTTTGAGCAGCTGTTGCAATATTTCCGTTTCCGTCATCAAATGTCCATGTAACTACTGTTGTTCCTTGTGCTGTAATTGGGAAAACGGTAGTGGTTGTTCCTGTTATTGTTCCTGCGCAGGCATCTGCTGCTGTTGGTGCAATTGGAGTTGCATCACACTGACCTGTTAAATCTGCTAAAACTGGTACAACTGGCGCAATAGTATCGTCAATGATTACATTTTGATTTGCTGTTGATGTATTTCCGTTTCCGTCATCAAATGTCCATGTAACTACTGTTGTTCCCTGGGTTGTAATTGGAAAAGCTGTAGTCGTTGTACCTGTTATTGTTCCTGAACACGCATCTGTTGCTGTTGGTGCACTAGGTGTTGCATCGCATTGTCCTATTACATCTGCCAATACTGGAGCAACCGGTGCAATCGTATCATCAATAATTATATTTTGAGTCGCTGTCGATGTATTTCCTGAACTATCTGTAAAGTTCCAAGTAACTACAGTTGTTCCCTGTGTTGTTATTGGAAAAATAGTAGAAGTTGTACCTGTTATTACGCCACTATCACAATTATCTGTAGTAGTTGCTGTCACAGGTGTTGCCGAACATTCTGCTGTTACATCTGCTAATACCGGCACGACTGGTGCTGTAGTATCTGTTATAATAACATTTTGATTTGCAAATGAAATATTTCCGTTTCCATCATCAAATGTCCACAAAACAATAGTTGTACCTTTTGCTGTAATTGGAAATGAAGTTGTTGTTGCTCCAGTAATTGCTCCTGTACAGGTATCTGTAGCTATTGGTACTGTTGGTGTTGCAGAACATTCTCCTGTTACATCTGCTAAAATTGGCATAACAGGCCCCAATGTATCATCTATTATTACATTTTGATTTGCAGTTTGTGTATATCCGTTTCCATAATCAAAAGTCCAAGTAACAACAGTTGTTCCTTGAGTTGTAATTGGAAATAAAGTTGTTGTTACTCCGGTAATTGTACCTGCACAAGGATCTGTAATTGTCGGTGCTATTGGTGTTGCTTCGCATTGCCCTGTAATATCTGCTAAAACTGATGGAGCTACTGTTGCATTTATAGTGATACTTGCAGTTGTTGTTCCTGAACAAGTTGCATTACTAAAATTGTAAGTAATCGTATGAGTTCCAACTGTAGAAAGTGCTAAATCTATTGTTCCTGTTGATGGGTCAATAATTAAACCAGTATCTCCGCTGTAAGTACCGCCTGCTTCACCTGTTTGAGTTACTGTGGCTGTACCACTATTACAATAAGGACTACTTGAGTAAGCAATTGATGCAGTTGGCAATTCATTTATTTCAATTAACGCTATGTCTGTACTAGAGCAAGTACCATCAGTGAAACTATAAGTTACCGTATGATCTCCTATCGTAGAACCAGCTAAATCTATAGTTCCCGTTACAGCATCAATAATTAAACCCGCATCTCCACTATAGGTTCCTCCTGTTATACCTGTCTGTGTAACTGTCGCAGTACCTGTTTGACAATATGGAGTGCTTGGATAGGTTATTCCTGCAATAGGCAACGAATTAACTATAACCGTTACAGGCTGTATATTACTACAAGTTGCATTAGTGCCTTTTATGTAATATGTGCCGCTAACATCAATAATAGTTGGATCAACTATTGGATCTGTACCTTCTGAATCTGTAAAATAAGAGTATGTTAAACCTGTTTCACTTCCTGCAGTTATTGCTGGTGCAGTAATATCTACTGTATTAGGAAAACAAACAGCTGCCGGATTTGTTATTGAAACAACAGGAAGCGCTGTTATATTTATTGTTAAATTTGAAACTGTAGTACTGCTGCATGGAGGACCAAAAGTTACGGAACAAGAAAAATTATTATTTCCAACTGATAAAGCATTATAATTTACCAGAGGGCTTTTAAGAGTTTCATTAGCTGGAGTAATTCCAGGTCCAGTCCATAAATATGAAATTGCACCCACAGTATCTACATCTAATTGTAATGTTCCTGTACTAAGATTACAAAATGTTGCTGGAGTTGACTGACCTTCAGCCGTAGCTGTTGGAGCCGCTGCTACACCTATCTGTGCCGATTGAGTTATGATATTTCCACAACCGTCTTTAATTCTAAAAAAATAAGTGTTATCTGTTAAACCCGAAAAAGTATTACCACTTTGATAAGCACCAAAATTAGTTCCACCATCTGTACTAAGAGCATACTCTAAAACATTTCCAGGTGCAGGCGAGTTTGATGTTGCTGCGATAGTTAAAGTTCCATTAGTCGCGCCACTGCTGCAAACATACCCACCAGTATTAGTTTTATCTACAGTAATAACATTATTAGAATCATAAGTCAAGGTTTGAGTAAGGACATTCACAGTTCCTCCTTTTATTCGTAAACCAAAAACATAAGTACCATAACTTAATCCGTTAAAAGGAAGTGATGCTGTATTACTGGCTAAATCTCTAACCTGACCAACACTTGATGGACCAGAAACAATAATAACCTGATAAGCACTTACACTATCAAAATTTCCATTCATTACATAATTAAATCCTCCGCAAACAGGCGTTATAGTATTTCCGTTTAAAGTAGCATTATAACCTGAAACTGTAGCATTTATAGTTCTTGTACCACAAGGAATAGTCATATCTAAAGTATAATGACCTGATGGCCAATAATCTAAAGGATCTGAAGCATTTACTCTAGGTAATGTAGCGCTTCCTGAAGTAGCATTTAATGGAGTACTGCTTGTGTATCCTACAGGTACTAAAGGATTATCTGATGCTGTGACTGTATAATTAATAATATCTCCAGCCTGAACAGGAGTTACTGTTAAAATTAGTCTTCCGTAACCTAAAACATTTAAATTTTGCTGTACTCCAGTAAGAACCTGACTAATAGTAAAAGTTGAAGCTGCGGGAATTGATATATTTTGAGAAACTGGAAGCGTATCAAAACTTCTTGTAGTACTACCTTGTGCATCTACATAAGTCACATGGTAAGTTGCGCCTGCTGTAAAACCAGCAATAAGTTGTGCAGTACTATTAATAGTAGTTGTAACAATATCCGCAGGATTTGCTATGTTGGTAAATGTAACATTCAAAGGAAAACAGCTTAACCTATTAGGTACCGCTCTAATAAGTCCTGCTCCTGCACAATTACTTGGTCCCATAGTACCGCCGCTATTATATTGCGTAACATTAAATTCTTTAGAATTACCACAATTATCGCTCAGAACTACCTTCATAGTGCCACTTGCTATTTCTGCTAATACGCCAGCTTTTGTAGCAACTAGTGGTAATCTAACTGTATTAAGCAAAGGTGAATAACCTGCTCCACCTACATCACTATAGCCATCAGCGTTAGTATCCTGACCGTAGAGCTGTCCTTGATATAATATTTTCCAGCTAAATCTTGCTGCATCACTTGCCGAAATAGTTGTACTGTTTGCAGTATATTGAAAAAGTAATTCGTTAATAACATTCAGAGGCGTAGAACAGTTATTTGTTGTATTAAAACTAGGATAAGCTAAGCTTCCTAATTTAAAATCATTTACCGTTACTGTAGGATTAGAAATAGATGTTGCTCCAGTAATAGTCTGTCCGCAATCATCAGTCACGCTTACTAAATAGTTATTAACTCCCAACGGATTAAAATTAAAAGTAGTTGCACTTATTGGTCCGCTATTTTGCAAAATAACACCCGGCGCTGACTGTGCAGCTATAGTATATGTATAAGGTGCTTTTCCCGCTGTTACTGTCGATGTTAATGAAGCCGTTCCTCCTACGCAATCTGCTACCTTTGTAGGCGTAGAAACAGTCATGGCAGTGTAGCCATCTGTAACCGTGATATTCGTGCTTGAAAATACAGTTCCCCCAGCAGTTGCTCTAGCATTTACAACGTAAACTCCCGAACTTAATCCTGTAAAAACATTAGTGTTTGTAAACTGTGTAGGATCTCCAGAAACTGGTGCCACTACAACACCAGCTTTTGACAATTGGTATTGCGGAGTAGCACCCAAACCTGTACTGCTTGCAGTTACAATTCCACTGTTAAAACATCCTGTGTTGCTCGCGATGCCAGAAACAGTTTGAGCAAAAGCTTCATTACCCATGAAACTCATTACTGGTAATATAATTAACAGTACTAGTAAAGTAATTTTTGATTTCATAATTGTTCTTATTAATTAAAACAGGCTTACTTTTGAACACGATATCTTTTTTTAAACAGTAAAAGATATATTGTTTTTAAAACAACTGTTTTGTAATTAAATCCTATATTTTATTGATTTACACCCTCTTACGAAAGCGGGCGCAAAAGTCTAGCTTGTTCAATTTTGTTATTACCCTTAAAAGTTTAAAAAGTTATAAAATAGGGTATTTATCGTTTGGAAGAAAGATTCTCCAAATAAATGGAAATGAACTGAACAGCAACTAAACAATAATTAAAAGACTTAATTACAGATAGTTAAACAATAATTTGAAAAATTATTTTATTATAAAAAAAGGTACGGGCGTAATAAAAAAAAATAGCTCTTTAAGTGTGGCTTATAGTAATGGCCTTATAACACATGATGAATTATCCTACTAAAGATTTTGTAATTCAACTATCAAATGTAAATAAACCAAATTATTAGTTTTTTACCTTTAAAACACAAAAGTACTGAATTTCAACACATTAATAAAATTTTAACACTAAAAAAGTTAGGAAAGTATTTATAAAAAAAAAGAGATTACTACTATATTTTAATTTATTGCAAAAAATAAAGAGCTAAAAAAAACATTTATAAAAAAAAAGAGAGGACATTTATCCTCTCTTTTCTAATTTAAAGTTTTTACAATCAACTTTATTTGATTCCCTTTTTAAGTTTATCTACTGTAGAATCTTGTAATAGTTTAATTTGATCTACCACAATTTGAGCAATTGCTGTTGCCCCTTTCAGAGAAAGATGAGTATCATCAGCTTTATCTTTATCGTAATAGGCATTTTCACCTGCTTTAAAATGTAAATGCAATTGCTTTGATTTTTCTGGACCGTAAGATTGCTCCAGCAATTCTGTATAATATTCTAAATCTATAAATGGAACTTTATATTCCTGAGCTACCAATCTTGTTTCTAAAGGATAATCGCCATGTGTTGGCACTAATACACCTTTTTCATTGAAGTTTCGTCTGGCTATAGACGTAAGCAATATTGGTGTTGCGCCTTTTTCTCTGGTTTCTTTTACAAACCGAATTAAATTATACCTGTAAGTTGTATGCGGATTTGTATATCTAGTAGAATCTTCTATTTTTTCATCATTATGACCAAATTCAATAAAAACATAATCACCTTTTTTTAATTTTTTATAAATTGAATCCCAACAGTTTTCATTTATAAAGCTTTTGGTACTTCTGCCATTTACAGCTTTGTTTACTACAAGAATATTATCTTTAAAAAATGGCTGAAGCACCTGCGCCCAACCATGCTCCGGATTGCGGTCTGGATCTTTTTTATTCGCCATTGTCGAATCACCAATAGTATATAATGTTGTTTTCTGAGAAAAACAAACTGATGAGATTAATAATGTTATTATGATATATTTTTTCATTTTTTTGATATTAGACTTCTTAGATACTAGACTTCTTAGACATTAGACTTCTTAGATATTAGACTTCTTAGACATTAGACTTCTTAGATATTAGACTTCTTAGATATTAGACTTCTTAGATATTAGACTTCTTAGATATTAGACTTCTTAGATACTAGACTTCTTAGATACTAGATTATTAGAATATGCTTTTTTTGTTTCTTTGAACCTCCAAAAAACCTATTTTGCAGCTGTTGGAACTGTCGCCTTCTTGCCAATAAAAACATCTGTCATCAAAACATTTTCGGCATTCTCGTTTGAAATCGCGTTTTTAGCTTCTTTAATTTCAATATTAGTCAGACTGATATTTCGGATTTTTTTGTCCGCAAATCCTTGAATTACAATTCCAGACTCAGTTGCTTTATTACATGAGATATTTGAAAAATGAATATTCGAGATGTCTGATTGAAAACCTTTTCCTTCTCCATGGTAATTAGCAGTGATGTACAAACAATCTTCTACTTCATCCAACTTAATATTTCGGACAAAAATATTCTTTATAAATCCACCACGATCTGCATTGGTTTTTACATAAATACCTCTTTTTAAATACCCAACTGTTTTACAATTCTCAACAAAAACATTTTGAATTCCTGCTGACATTTCGCTTCCCAAAACTACTCCATGAAGTCCTTTAAAATTGCAGTTTCTAATGACAATATTTTGACTCGGTGTTGCTATATTCGCTCTTCCTTCATGATCTCTGCCTGCTTTTATAGCTACGTTATCATCACCATTATTGAAAGTTACATTTTCAATTAAAACATCTTTTGCATATTCTGGATCAATTCCGTCATTATTATAATTTAAAGCTTTATAACTGATGCCTCGAATCGTAATACTCTGTGATTTTAAAAGATGCAGACACCAGAAAGGGGAATTTTCAATACGAATATTTTCAACTAAAATATTTTTGCAATTAAAAAACTGAATCAGCTGCGGACGCAAAAAATAACCTTCACCAAATTTCCTGTCTTTTAAAGGAACAGTCGTATGATTCATTTCACGGCTCAAATCTTTTCCCTTCCCTTCTTTTTCTTTAAAACTTTTCCATATTTTGCTTCCTGCTCCATCAATTGTTCCTTCTCCTGTAATGGCAATATTTGTACAATCATAAGCATAAATAAGCGGACTGTAATTATACAGCATCGTACCTTCCCAACTGGTTAAAACCATTGGCAGATAGTCTTGAGGATTGTCACTGAATTTAATTTTTGCTCCTTTTTCAAGCTTAAGATTTACATTGCTTACAAAATGAATTGGTCCGTTAATTTTATAAGTACCTTTAGGAACTATAATGGTTCCGCCATTATTCTTTTTGCACAATACCATTGCTTTATCAAATGCAATTTTATTATTTGAAATTGAATCTCCTTTCGCACCTAATTTTGCAATATTTATTTGATAAGAAGGAAAAACAGGAAGCTGAATTCTATTAACAATTGAATCAACCTTTGCACTCGGAAATTCGTTATTCTGCGAGAAAGAGCTTAATGAAATCAATAAAAAAATAATGCATTTAAATTTCATAATATCGTTTGCTAGTTCCTAATTTTATTTAGAGTACCAGTTTGGTATTTCATCTTTAAGAATGTTTTCAATTGTATATTTTTCAGCCTCAGTTTTTTGAAGCTGATGTGACCATGCTACTCTTTTTGCTGGCTGAAAACCTTCACCTGAACAATTGTATTCAGCATAAAAAGATGTTTTTTCAGCTTCTGGTTTAGACCAATTTTCCCAGCCCTCTGGTCTTATTTGTTTTCCTAATTCACAACTTATAAAAACAGTTTTAGCATAAATTCGCCACGGTCTTCCTAAATAAACTGCTGTTGCTTCTGGATTAGCTGTTAATTTGCAATTTTTAAAAACAAATCCAAATGCGGTTCCTTCTGGAGTTGATGCTGCGGTGATGTACGAATTTTTAATGCTGTTGATAGTACAATTTTCAAATAATGAAGTGGCACTTCCAAAGATAAAGTCCGTAGTTCCTTCAATGTAACAATCTTTAAAATATTGTTTTGCTTCTTTACCGGATAAGTACAAAGTATCCTGATTTCCTAAAATAGAACAGTTAGATACCTTAGCGCGATTTGCCACAATTGATAAAGCAATTCCTTGGCCATTATCGCCAGAAGCATTTTTAATCGTTAAATTGGCGGCCGAAAAATCATCGCCTTCCACCAAAACTGTATAAGTATAAAAAGTACTGTTTCTTCCTAAATTGATTTTTTTAAAATTATCATCAAAAGTAATAATAGTATTTTCTCTGCTTTCTCCAACGAGAGCAACATTTGTATTCCATTCGGGAACACGAATTTTCTCATTATAAATACCATTTTTGACAAGTATAGTTACTTTTTCATAAGGAAAAGCTGGACTTGCATAAACTGCATCCTGAATTTTAGTAAAATCGCCTGATCCGTCTTGGGCAACAGTTATAAAATTATCTTTTTTTTTTGCCGAAGCTTCAGTTGAAGAAACTTTTACTCCATTTTTAATGGCCCAAGCTGCATATTTCTTCAGCACTTCTTTTGGCGCATCAGAATACCAAGAATAACCGTTTCTTCTTTCAGACCCAATTTGATCGAGAGATTTTTTCCTTATTCCATCGCGGTCACAAAAGAAAGGTTCATTAGTTTCAAGATCCATAAATCGGGCCCATATTGGTCCAGCATTTACGGCAGGAATCATTTTTTTATCTATAATTTTTCCGGCGTCATCTAAAACTCTTTTCTCTTCAAGATTGGTTATTTTTGTTTTTTCAAACCAAGCCTGCGCGCTTTTAACAGCGGTAATAATTTCTGGAGAAGGTTTTTCGATTGACATTAAAAGCAATACAATTTTTGTCGATTCATAACCGCTTAACGATGCTAGTTCAAAAGCTCTTGCATTGGCCGGAGCCAGAGTAATTTCATCATGCTGCGCACACCAGGCTGTTAAAACGCCATTTTGCTTATACTGGGTTTTTAAAATACAGTCTATTCCTTTATCAAAAGCTTTTTTTGTTTTTTCAACAATTGTCTGTGATGGCTTAATACTATAATAATCAGTTCCTTCACTGACTTGCTTCATTACATTCAAGATGTTAACCATCGAATCGTCATTGTAGGTAATATGCGTATAATATCCTTTTTTTAATGGATAAAATTGAGGCCAGCCTCCGTTTTTATATTGAGCTTCAAGAAGATAATTCAATCCCTTTAAAAAAGATTCTTTGTAACGCTCATCTTTTACCTGCGCATACATTCTAGACATAAAAAGCATTTCCTGACAAGTTGCACCATTATCTGTTGTAGTTTCTACAGCTGTTTTTTTAAGTGCAATCAAATCTTTTTCTTCCTTTTGAGTCAGTTCTTTCTGCATCTGGATATTTTTTGGCCAGCCGCCAATATCTCTTTGATACAACAAAACATTCTCAGCTATTTTTTTGGCTTCCGCCGAACCAAACCAAGATGCTTCATTTTTGCGAATAATATCAGGCCAGTTTTTATAAGTATTTTGAGCATTCGATGCCAAGCTTACCAATACAAAAAGGAATACTGCTGTTCTTTTTAATTGAATCATTTTTAAGTTATTTAGTAATTCTAAACCAATCTATTGCAACGTTTCCGGAGTCATTTGTAACTTTTTCGCTCAAAGCAAAAAGTCCAACTTTCGCGCCAATCCATTTTCCTTCTTTTGATACAAATTCATTCCCAATTTGCTGATATTTTTTATCATCTAAACTATACAAAAAACTGCAGATACCTCCTTTTTTAATTTGAACTCTCAAATAGATAGTAGAATTTGGTATCGAAATCAGACTTGTTTCTGTTTCCGTTATCTTTTTATCAAAAGTTCCTGTTCTTTGATTTAAAAATAATTTTCCATTGTCATTTTTCAGAGACAAATAACTGTAATCCAAGCCCATTATAATCAAACCCGTTGATTCACCGTTTAGTCTTGTATTAAAAGTCATTTTGGTCGTAACTGTGAATTCTTCTGCTGGAAATTTCTGCAGCAATAAATTGGGCGCTTCAAAAATCTTTTTACTGTCTTTAATTGTAGGCAGACAATACAAATTTAAATAACCTAAGCTTGTGGGAAATCCCCAATTTGTCTGCGCATTTGCCTGCCATTGCCATTGTAACCCTAATTTTGTCAAATTAAACTCATCTGATTCTGCCGGAGTTTCAATTGGATATTTTTTTCCAACATTTGGGTTTTTAAAAGTTGTTACAGGCTCACCAATTCCGTTTTTATCAAAATCTTGTCCCATAATAGGCCAGTCATTTTCCCATCTCATTGGCTGTAAATGTACAATTCGTCCGTAAGCCCCCTTATCCTGAAAATGTATAAACCAGTCTTCTCCAGTTTGTGTTTGTACCCAAGCTCCTTGATGCGGACCATTAATTTTTGTTTTTCCTTGTTCTAAAACTTTCTTTTTCTCATAAGGCCCAAAAACATTTTTAGATCTTAAAACGGTTTGCCAGCCTGTAGAAACACCGCCTGCGGGAGCAAAAATATAATAGTAATTGTTTCGTTTGTAGAATTTTGGACCTTCAATTGTGCCTTCGCTTTCATGACCGTCAATAATCATTACTTCATCGGTATTAGCTACGGTTCCTTCTGGATTCATACTGCAAACTGTGATTAAGCTTTTAATCTGCGCTCGGCTTCCTGCATAAGCGTGAACCAAATATGCTTTGCCGTCATCATCCCACAACGGACTCGGATCAATTAATCCGGTTCCGCCTTTTACCAAAACAGGTTCTGACCAAGGACCTTCGGCTTTTTTGGCTTTAATCATATAAATTCCGAAGTCAGGATCTGGGTAATAAATATAAAATTCATTTTCATGGAAGGTAATACAAGGCGCCCAAACTCCATTTCCATGCTGCACTTTATCAAAAGTCTCAGTTGGTATTTGCTTAATAAGCGCATAGCTTATAATCTTCCAATTCACTAAATCTTTAGAATGCAAAATAGGCAAACCCGGAATACAGTTAAAAGAAGATGCTGTCATATAAAAATCATCACCAACTCTAACTACATCAGGATCTGAATAATCTGCATGAATAATTGGGTTTGTGTACGTTCCATCACCATTGTCAGGCACCCAGACTTGAGCAAAATTTTTCTGCAAGAAAAATATGGATATTAAAAAAAAGATGACTTTTATATTTTTCATTGGTATATTATTTCCAATTATCTAATTGTCCTAATTATCTAATTATCTAATTATCTAATTATCTATTCAATTCTAAAGCTGCTAAAATAAAAGGTCCAGTTGCCTTAGGATCGTTATCTTTCTTTTTTTCGTTTACATAATAGTCATAAGAGCCATCTCTATATGGAGTTCCGCCTAAACCAGCAACCTGACAAGCCTGTGTTAAAGTAATACCGCCATCTGCATCAACTTTCATTAATTTTGTTGTTAAGCCGTCAAAAGCTTTGTTCGCTAGTTTTTTATATTTTGCGGGCAAATATCCTTTGTTTGCTCCTTTTGCAAAAGCATAAGCAAACATTGAAGATCCTGAAGCTTCTAAATAATTTCCTTTTTTGCCAACTTTGTCCGTCACTTGATACCACAAACCTGATTTATCTTGAAATTTGGCCAAAGAAGCCGAAACATCATTTAAATATTTTACCAATTCTTTTTGTTTTGGATGATCTTTTGGAAAATAATCTAATGCATCAACAAGTGCCATTGCATACCAGCCTAAAGCTCTTGACCAAAAATTAGGAGAGTTTCCAGTTTCTTTATCTGCCCATGGCATTGCTTTGCTTTCATCCCATCCATGGTACAATAATCCTGTTTTTGGATCTGTTGCATGCAATTGAATCTGTTCGAATTGTTTTGCAACATCATCCAGGCTTTTCCCTTCTTCAAACGTAGCAGTGTATTGTGCATAAAATGGTTCTCCCATATATAATCCGTCAAGCCACATTTGGTTCGGATAAATATTTTTATGCCAGAATCCGCCGCTTTTTGTTCTTGGCTGTTCAGCGATTTGCTTACGCAATAACTGCATTGCTTTCAGGTATTTCTCTTCTTTAGTTTTATCATATATATTAAAAAGAAGACGTCCAGATACTACCATATCAATGTTATATTTGTCTAGTTCGTATGTTTTGATAGTTCCGTCATTTTGCACTAAAGCATCAACGTAACCTTTTACATAAACAGGATATCTTGGATCTGGATTTACCTTATATAACTCTTCAATTGAATGCAAAACCAAACCATGAACATAATCCCATTTTGGTGCTTTCGAATCATCAATCATATAAGCTTCTGGATGGCGTTTCATTAATGTCAGAGCCATTTTATCAGACCATTTTAAATCTTTAGAAATTACGATATCTTTTTTTGCAGGTTCTTGCGAAGTCACTTTACAGCTTGTAAATGCGATTAAACAAACCAAAACTGCTGCTGTAAAATAACCTCGTTTTTTATTATTTTTCATTTTAAAATGTATTTAAATTTCACTATTATCTAATTCAATTGCTGCAAAAACAAAAGCTGCCAACGCTGGCGAACCGTTGTCTTTGCTTTTCCATTCACATACTATTCATTTGTTCCGCTGCTAAAAGGTTTTACTGTTTTATTTTATGGAAATTGTAATAAAATATAAAATTACATTTTTCCTTTTTTGTTCAGCAATTCTAATTTTTCATCAAGATATTTTATAAATTCTTCTTTTGATTTTATGCCATTTTTCTCTTGTTCCCAGGCACCTAAAAGATAAAAAGAAGTCGATTTTGTTGTTGGTTTAAAAACCAAAAGATAATCCAATTCTGTATCCGCAATATTTTCAATTGTATTTACTTCATAAAAAAGCGCCATTCCTAATTTGTCTGGAACTAGCGATTGTTCTCCGTAAGTCGCTAAATAGGCCCATTTTTTATTTTTGCTTTCTTTTTTAAGCAATTCTGTGTTTTTTTGTTTTACAATTCCGGTACAGATTCCTTTGATTTCTTTTGAAGCCTGAATTGTATGCTGTGTGTAGAGCTGATCTGGCTTAATGGTTAAAATTGAAGTGAAATCAATTTTATCAGCCGCTGTTTTCCATCCGTAATAATTCACTTTTACAGCTGATTCATTTGTTTTATTTGAAACAACAGCAATAGTTGAATCTACTTCACGAAAATGGATTTTTTCATTGTTTAAATAACGGTCGATTGATCCGATTCCGATTCCTTTTCCGGCTTTCAAAATATCAGCTCCCCAATCGCTCATTTCATGATACGAATCAAAATTATCCTGACCCACTTTCGGCAAAATAATATCTGAAGTCTTTTTTCCAAAAATATCAATAGCATTTCTCCAGTCTAAATACAAACGGTATCCAATTCGGTTATTTTCCCATCCTGGGCCTTCGTAACGAATATCGAAAGAATGGTCTGTATGTTCAGGAGCCAATTTTAATCTGTCAACATTTTTAAAAACAGTTCCGCCAATATATTTGCGTCCTTCCCACTTTCCATCTGTTTTTGCTGCTATTTCAGCATATGTTTTTGCTGTTTTTGAATCGTTTTTTTGAGCATTTACAGCTGTAAAACCCATTAAAAATAAAGCCGCTATTTGAATTTTTGTTTTCATTCGTATTGTATTATTTAAACATTTTATCTAAGAATTGCGCTGTGTAAATTATCATTTCATCAAACCAAGGCTGAAAAAACCAAAAAGAATGAGGTGAGTTTTCAATTGTTTTTACTTCACTGTAAATTTTATTCTGATTTAAAATCGCAATCATATCATCTCTTCCGGCATGAAACCTTTCAAAACTGCTGTTTATAAAAAGTATCGGCGGTGTATTTTTATCAGTGTGATTTAAGGCCGATGCATTGTTCCAGTTTTCTGGATTTTCTTCATAACTACCTTTAAGCCAAAACCCTGCCATTTCTCCTTCTTTCGATTCTGGATGCTTAAATGCTAAAATTCCATCAACATCGATAATTGCATTTACTTTTGATGATGATTTACTTTTAAAACCTACATCTTCAAAAGATGGATTATCATTTGTTGTACCTATCAAAGCGGCCATCTGACCTCCTGAAGAACATCCTAAAACTGCAATTTTGTTTGTATCTACATTGAATTTCCTTGCATTATCTTTTATGAATTTAATGGCATTTTTTACATCATAAATTGCTTCAGGATATTTTGCTTCTAATGATAATCTGTATTCAACTGCAAAACAAGAATACCCTTTCGAGGCAATTTCTTTTGCAAAAACCTGCATTTGGCTTTTATTTCCTGATCTCCATCCGCCACCATGAATCATGATTACTGCGGGATTCTTTTTTTTCTTTTTATAAAAAAAAGCATCTAAATGTAATGCCCTATTTTCCTTCAAATCATAAACAACATCGCTTATCTGATTTACATTTTTATCTGTTTTTGCCTGAACAATTGTAATGAAAGGATACTGTTTAATCAATTTATTGTATGTACTCTTTACAGTATAAGACGTATCTACACTATATTGATTTTGAGCTCTTACGACTCCAGAAAGCAACAATAAAAATAATACTATTTTCTTCATTTCAGGACTTCTAATTTCGTTAAGAAAGGAGTTCGATTCAGGATCAAACTCCTTTTTAACTTCTTCAAAAAACAATAATCTCAAAAAACTAAAAATTACTAATAACCAGGATTTTGAGGAAAATTTTAATTCTGATTTTCAAGTTTAATTGTTTGGTTAAAACATAATAGTTAAGTGGTTTTAATTTTTAATTGATTCAATTTTCTTTCCATTTATATTAGTGTTAATGAAATTTATGTTTTTTACATTCTTTAGCGAATAAACCGAATCTACTTTTGTAATTTCAACATCTTTAAATGTTATGTTTTCTATTGGAGACTCTTTATAACCATCGGCCAGAATACCGAATTTACCTCCATTTTTAACTTTAATATTTTCCATATTAATATTTCTGATGGTTGGTATGTATTTTCCAACTTGGCTGCCGTATAAATCATAAAACATGGTTACTCTCAAAACGCATTCTTTTACTGTTCCAACTTCAAGATTTCTAACGTAAATATCTTCTGTAGTACCTCCGCGTTTAGAGTTTGTTTTGATGCGGATTGCCCTGTCAAGATTCGGACTGTCCATTACGCAGTTTTCTACAAACACATTATTGACTCCAGCTGTAATTTCGCTTCCCATTACAACACCTCCATGTCCGTCAATCATTTTGCAATTTTGAACAATGATATTTTTACTCGGAATTCCAACTCTTCTTCCATCTCCGTCTCTTCCTGATTTTATTGCAATACAGTCATCACCAGTATTAAAAGTGCAGTTTCTGATGATTACATTTTGAGAATATTCGGGATCACAGCCGTCATTGTTAGGTCCGTGGCTGTTAACTGTAACACCGTCAACAATTACATTATTAGATTTTAAGGGATGCAGAATCCAAAACGGAGCATTTATTACAGTAATATCTTTTACTAAAATGGTGTTGCATTCGAAAAATTCAATAAAATTTGGACGCAGGTAATGTCCTTCTCCAAAAATTCTTTCTTCAACCGGAACTCCTTTTTCAGCCATTTCAACTAAATTATCACGGTTAAGAGGATCATGCTGTGAAGGCTGTCCTTTTTCCCAGCCATAACCTTTACTGCCACACCAAGGCCACCAATTTGTATTATTTGCCTGTCCATTCAAAGTTCCTTTTCCTGTAATCGCAACATTTGTTTTGTTTCTTGCTGATATAAGAGGAGAATGATTCATCAGTTCGGTTCCTTCGAAAGAAGTATGGATCAAAGGATATTCTTTTGAATTAGTAGTAAAAAGGATTTCAGCTTTATCTTCTAGATGCAGATTTACATTACTTTCTAAATATATGGGACCGGTTAAATATTTTCCATTTGGCACAATAACTTTCCCGCCTCCATTTGCTGTACAAGCTTTAATTGCTTTCGCAAAAGCCTGTGTATTTGATGTTTTGCCATCGGCTACAGCCCCATAATCATTTATATTATAAGTTTTATTTAAAAAGTGCGTTTCTGGAATGCTTTTAATGATTAAATCCATTTTTTTCCATGGATCAGATTCAGAAACATTCGAAACTTGTTTTCCACATGATAAAATCAACATAGAAACAGCAAAGAAAATCGCAATTGATATTAACGTTAAAGACTTACTTGTAAACATTTACGTTGTATTTTGGTTTTTAGGAAGTAAAATATCAACTATTTTGTAATCGATTACACGAAAGTATAAAATTTGTTTCAACAGACCAAATTTATTTAGAAATAATTTATATATTTAATTTTTATTTGCAATTATATTTACACTTAATGTAAAAAAATACATAATTTTTTATCATTGTAGGATTGCAAACGTTTTAGTTATCATTTCTGGTAATCGATAACAATAAATATTGAATTATATAAAAAAAATGTATTTTTGTCTAAGAATTAATCTGAAAAACCTTTTCGAATGAGCGAAAAAATAACCATTTATGATATTGCCAAGAAGCTGAATATCACTGCTGCGACTGTTTCCAGAGCGTTAAACAACAATCCGAAAATAAAAGAAAGCACACGTGACTTGGTAATCAAAACCGCTGCCTCGATGAACTATAAGCAAAACAAACTTGCTTTAGCATTAAAAAGCGGCCGTAGTAATAATATAGGTGTTATTGTTCCTCGTATAGACAGCAACTTTTTCGCTTCGGTAATTCGAGGTATTGAAGAAGAACTGCATCCTCATGGTTATCAAGTTATTATTTGCCAGACACACGAGAGTCCGAAAAGAGAAAATGAAAATTTATATACTTTAATCGATGCTCAAGTCGACGGAATCATGATGTCTGTTACCGATGTAAGCAACGAAAATGACGGTGCTTTTCATAATGTATTAGAAAAAAATGTACCGCTTATCTTTTTTGATAGAAGCAAACATATTGACGGAGTAAGTTCTGTAACTATTAATGACTTTAAAGGAGGTTATATCGCTACCAAACATCTTATAAATGAAGGATGCAGAGCAATAGCACATTTATCTGGAGATCAATCTCTTGAAATCTTTAAAAATAGGTTTTTAGGATATAAACAAGCTTTATTAGATAACGGAATGACTTTTAAAGAAGAATATGTTATTCCGGTAAAAAGTATGGTTGACGCTGGAAAAGATGCTGTTGATATTTTACTGGCTCTAGAAACGCCGCCTGACGCTATATTTTCTTCGAGTGATTTCGCAGCTTTAGGCGCCATTCAGGAGTTAAAAGAAAGAAATGTAAATATTCCAAAGGAGTTTTGCGTAGCAGGCTTCAGTAACGAACCTTTTACCAAATTTATGGAGCTTTCTATAACTTCAGTAGATCAGTCTCCGCTTGAAATGGGAAAAATGTCAGCTCGTGTCTTCTTGGAACAAGTAGATAAAACCGACACTATTAAAATAGAAAAAAAGGTAGTTCTCGCTCCAGAATTACACATTCGTAAATCTTCTTCAAGAACTAACTTCTAGTTTTAAAAAAAACTGTATAAGCGATATAAGTTCATTTAACATACAATACTTAGTAAAAAGGCAGCTCATTGATGAGCTGCCTTTTAGTTTTGAATTATATGACTTTATATCACTGATATGATAAAAAATCCTATAAAGAAACTCCTCTTTTCCAAGGAATAAATACATCTTGTTTCAGCTGGTCTGCCTTTGTTTCCAAGTTTCCGCTCGCCAATTCTATAATGTAATCTACGATTTCTGCTCCAACTTCGGAAATTGTTTTTTCACCAGTAATCACAGTTCCAGCATTTACATCGATAATATCCGACATTCTATTAATTAATGCCGTGTTCGAAGAAATTTTTACAACGGGTGCAATCGGATTTCCCATCGGATTTCCTAAACCTGTGGTAAATAAAACAACTGTTGCTCCCGCCCCAACCAATCCTGTGGTGCATTCGGCGTCATTTCCTGGCGTATTTAAAAGATTTAAACCTGGTTTTGAAATATATTCACCGTAGTCTAAAACATCTACAATAGGTGAAGTTCCGCCTTTTTTAGCTGCGCCAGCAGATTTCATAGCGTCTGTAATTAATCCGTCTTTGATGTTTCCTGGAGATGGGTTCATATCAAACCCTGAACCTGCATCTACAACTGATTTTTCAAAAGCTTTCATTAAAGTTAAAAACTTATCTGCTTTTTCTTCGTCCACACATCGGTTCATCAATTCTTGTTCAACACCACATAATTCTGGAAACTCTGCCAAAATTGTTTTCCCACCCAAAGCTGCAAAAATATCTGAAACAATTCCCAGTGCTGGATTAGCAGAAATTCCTGAAAATCCGTCGGATCCCCCACATTCTAAACCAATACTTAGCTTTGAAAGAGGAGCAGGTTTACGTTCAATTTTGTTTGCTCTTTTAATGGCTTCATAAGAATCTTTAATCACCATTTGAAACATTTGATCCGTAGTTCCAATTTGTTGTTGTTCATAGATCAAAATTTCTTTATCACTATTGGGACTCATTTCTTTCAATGCCTTCTTTAAAATATCTACTTGCAAATTTTGGCAACCCAAACTCAAAACAGTAGCACCTGCAACATTTGGGTTATTCACATATCCTGCAAGGAGTTTTGCCAACAATTCAGAATCTTGTCGAATCCCGCCACAACCACCTTGATGATTGATAAATTTTACTTCGATATTATCTAAAAGATTTTCATTTAAATTTTTATCAGAAACTTCTTCAATGCTTTTTTCTTCAATTAAAGAGCGTAACAAATTTTTATAAGAAACTTCTTTTTTGGGCATTAATTCGTTTTCGAAAATATCTTTAAGTTTTTCGATATTTTTGTTTTCACAAAAAACCAATGGAAAAAACAACCAAACGTTTTTGGTTCCAACTTGTCCATCAGTACGATGGTATCCGTTAAAAGTTTTGTCTTTCCAACGATCTACATTTGGTGGAGTCCAACCTAAATTTCCGTTTTTACCAAAAACTTTTTCACTTTGATGTTTTACATTTTCGGTAGTAATTACTTCTCCTTTTTTTATAGGTTTAGCAGCTTTTCCTACCAAAACGCCATACATTATAATATCACTACCAATTGTAAAATCTTTCTCAGCGATTTTATGTTTTGCTTTAACATCAGTTGTTGGTGAGACGGTAGTTCCTTCAAATATAATTTGTTCGTTTTGTACCAAGTCGGTCAAAGCAACAATTACGTTATCTGCGGGGTTTACTTTTATTAATTTTTTTTGCATGATCGTTTTTTTTTTAAGTTGCGAAGTTTCTAAGATGTGTTCAAAAACTTAGGACCTTCGAATCTCAGAAACTATTCTAATTAATATTGTTTGCTGAAATTAGCAAATCCTTTTTCTATTCCGTTTTCTTCAATTTCATTTAAGGCCAATACTAAAGCTTCCGATAAGCCTTTTACTTTAGTTAAATCTTCGCCCCAGAATTCAGTGTTCGCTAATATTTTAGCTACAACTAAATCTGAAGATCCTAATTGCCAAACGTTTTTAAATGCCTCAACTATCTCTGGAGAATCTTTTACAGGTAATACTTCGTTATTCCAAGTCCCTTTGTAGAATTGAATTAAACTCGCCAAAGAAAAAGTCAAATTAACTGGCAATTTGTTGTTAGCATTATAATATCCCAATAAACTTGGTAAAACTCTTACTTTGAATTTTGAGATAGAATTTAATGCAATATCAGCAAGTGCATGTTTGATAAATGGATTTTTAAATCGGTCCATTACCTCTTCAGAATAGGCCGTAATTTCATTTTTGTCCATATCAAGAGTTTCGCTAATTTCACTAATAACACTGTTTACGAATTTTCCAGTAAAATCTCCGTTAACAGTTTCCATTACTAATTTGTTACCATACAAAAGTGAAAAAGGAACCATTGCCGTGTGTGCGCCGTTTAGAATACGAACTTTAATCATTTTAAAAGGACGTATATCATCAACAATTTTTACATTCAAATCTGTTTTATGAAAAGGTAATTTTGATTTTAAAGCATCGCCACCTTCAATAGCCCAAAGGAAGAAAGGTTCAGCAGCCACGATTAAATTGTCCTGATAATCTAATTTATTGTTGTATTCTTCAATTTCAGCTCTTGGATATCCAGGAACAATTCTGTCGACCAAAGTACTATGATATGTACAAACATCTGATACCCAAGTTTTAAATGCATCCTCTAACTTCCATGTATCGCAATATTGCAAAATATATTTTTTCAGCGTCTCTGAGTTATAATCAATCAACTCACAAGGAATGATTGTTACTCCTTTAGAAGCATCTCCGTTGAAATGTTTGAATCTTTCATATAATAAAACAGTCAGCTTTGCAGGAAATGAAACTGGCGGTTGCATATCTGGAGTATCACTTTCAATGAATTCAATTCCAGCTTCAGTAGTATTTGAAACAATAAACTGAAGTTCTTCTTCTTTAGCTAAAGCTAAATAATCAGCAAATTCAGTATACGGATTTATAGCTTTTACAATATTAGTAATCAACTCAATATCTTGTATCTTTTCGCCTTTTTTAATTCCGTTCATAAACAAAGTATAAAGACCGTCCTGATCATTAATCAAGTTTACCATACCGTCTTTCAAAGGTTGAACCACTGCAATACCAGCATTAAAATCAACTTCTTTATTTAGTTTGTGAAAAGCGTAATCAACAAAAGCTCTTAAGAAATTTCCTTCTCCAAACTGAATTACTTTAATTGGCTGTAATTTTTCTAATCCTGTATTTTTTCTGTTTAACTGTTTCATTTTAAATCATTAATGCGTTATAAATAACCACGTTAAATACCTTATTAACTTATTATTTTCTGTTTCTATATTGTAAAAGAAACATTACACCGTTGGGTAAAATAAAACCTGCTGTGAGGAATGGCAAGATTTATTTTGCAAGCGTAATGCTCAATTACAACATCTAAAACTCTAAAAAAAACTGCAAGCCAAATAAAGGAATCGGTATGATTACTCCTTATTTATTTTTAATATTTTTGATGATATCCAGAACCTGACTTACTTTGTTTTTCAAACCGTCAAAATCTTTATTATCAAGTATTTCTTTTGAAATTAACTGCGATCCAATACCCACACAAAATGCGCCTGCACTAAACCATGAAGCCAAGCTTTCTGCAGTTGGCAAAACGCCTCCTGTTGGCATAATGCTGGTCCACGGACATGGGCCTTTTACCGCTTTTATAAATTCTGGACCGTAAATATCGCCGGGGAATAATTTTACAATCTCACAGCCTAATTCTTCCGCTCTAGCAATTTCAGTAAGCGTTCCGCAACCTGGTGACCACAATACTTTGCGTCTGTTGCAGGCAATTGCAATGTCTTCCCTGAAAACCGGAGTTACAATAAAGTTAGCTCCCAGACTCATGTATACTGAAGCCGCAGCGGCATCTGTAATAGAACCAACTCCCAACATCATTCCCGGCAGTTCTGCCAAAGCATATTTGTTTAAAGCGCCAAAAACTTCATGTGCAAAGTCGCCTCTGCTGGTAAACTCCATTAAACGGGAACCGCCATCGTAGCAGGCTTTTAAAACCTTTTTGCTTAATTCTATATCAGAATGAAAAAACAGCGGAACCATTCCGTTTTCTTTCATTGTCTGCGCAACTTCAATTCTTGAATATTTTGCCATATTTATGATATTATCTTGATACTAATGCAGCGCCATCACCATCAATCATATTTTCAACTTCTTTCAGTGTAACCAAGTTGTAATCCCCTGCAATGGTATGTTTTAAACAGCAGGCCGCAACTGCAAAATCTAATGCTCTCTGATTATTGTTTTGGTATTTTGTCAAGCCATAAATTAAACCTCCCATAAAAGCATCTCCGCTTCCTACCCTATCTACAACAGGTGTCACTTCTTTGACAGCTGCATTGTAAATCGCTTTTCCATCGAACAAAATACCGCCAATTCTTTGATGAGAAGCACTAACAGAATAGCGCAGGGTCGTAGCAGCAATTTTCAAACTCGGAATCAAATCAAACAATTTTGCATATAAAACCGGAAGTGATTTTTCATCTTGATAATTTGGATTTACTTTCGGAATTCCCAGCATGAAATAAGCTGTATCAATATCTCCTAAAATAACATTGCTGTATTTAAGCATTTCCGGCATAACATCGCTTGGCGTTTTGCCGTATTGCCATAATTTTGATCTGTAATTCAAGTCGCATGAAATTGTAATTCCCAGTTTGTGAGCCACTTTAATAGCTTCTAAACAAGCTTGGGCAGCACTTTCAGAAATTGCCGGCGTTATGCCGCTCCAGTGAAACCAATCTGCACCTTCAAGCACTTTCTCCCAGTCAATATCTCCTTTTTGAATAGTTGCCATCGAACTGTGCGCGCGATCGTATACTACATTGCTCCCGCGGGTTCCGGCTCCGGTTTCAAGAAAATAGATTCCCAGGCGTTCTCCTCCAAAAATTATATTTTTAGATTCTACGTTCATTTTTCTCATTTCTTTTAATGCAGATCCTCCTATTTCATTTTCAGGTAATCTGGTTACAAACTCCGCATTTACGCCATAATTTGCCAAAGAAACACAAACATTAAATTCACCGCCTCCATAAGAAGCTCCAAACTCTTTTGCCTGAGAAAAACGAAGATGTCTCTCCGTTGAAAGACGCAGCATTATTTCGCCGAATGCAACTACTTTACTCATATTTTTTTATTGTTTTTACCAGTAAAAATATTTTTTCCACCATTTAGCTATTAAGAGAATTAAGCTTTGCAACCAAAATTAAAACTCTTTATTTTCTTTTAAATACTAAGTTCTACACTTAATTTTCTTACTATCTTAAAAGTAAAACTTATTTAAAATTTGAAATATTCTTTTGCGTTGTTATACGAAATATCAGCAACCAATTTTCCAATCCATTCCATATCAGCAGGAAGTTCTCCTCTTTGAATTTCATCTCCTAAAAGATTACAAAGAATACGTCTGAAATATTCGTGTCTTGGAAAAGATAAAAAGCTTCTTGAATCTGTCAGCATTCCAACAAAACAACTGATTAATCCCATATTTGAAAGGGCATTTAATTGCTTTGTCATTCCGTCTTTCTGATCTAAAAACCACCATCCTGAACCAAATTGTACTTTTCCGCGAACGCTTCCGTCATTGAAATTTCCAATCATTGTAGCCATAACTTCATTATCTGCTGGATTTAGGTTATAAACAATGGTTTTCGTCAATTTATCTTTGCTGTCTAAGGCATTTAAGAAAGAAGATAATTTTTGCGCCTGCGGATAATCTCCAATAGAATCCCAGCCAGTATCCGGACCTAAAATTCTGTGCATACGCGCGTTATTATTTCTTAAAGCACCTAAGTGAAATTGCTGCACCCATCCAAATTCATGATAGGTTTCAGATAAAAACAATAAAACTGCACTTTGAAATTTTAATGCTTCTTCAGGAGTTAAGACCCCATTTTCTCTTTTCTTTTTAAAAATTGAATTGATTTCACTTTCAGTAAAATTTTCAAAATAAATCTGATCCAAACCGTGATCACTCAATTTACATCCATTTGCAGCAAAAAATTCGATTCTATTTTTTAATGCCGATTGTAAATCTGAATACGTATTAATCGCAATTCCGGACACATCCCCCAACGTGTCCAGATATGCGTTATAACCATCATTCAAAATTAAGATGGCTTTATCGGGTCTGAACGCAGTGCTGACTTTAGTTCCGAAAGGATTTGAAGCCAGTTTTTGGTGATGTTCGAGATTATCAATTGGATCTTCTGTAGTACATACTAATTCGGCATTTACTTTTTTAAGTAAATTTTGAGTGCTGTACGCTTCAGAATTTATTTTTTCAGAAGTTTCTATATATATTTTCTCAGCCGACTTTTCATTCAATAAATCATAAATATCAAAATAGCGGGCTAATTCTAAATGTGTCCAGTGATATAAAGGGTTACGCATTGTATACGGAACCGTTTTTCCCCAGTTTAAAAATTTATCTTTGTCAGATCCGTTTCCGGTAATAAACTGCTCGCTGATCCCTAATGTACGCATAGCACGCCATTTGTAGTGATCACCGTTTATCCAAACTTGAGTGATATTATCAAAGATTTTATTATCTGCTATATTTTGTGGCGACAAGTGATTGTGATAATCAATTATAGGCTGATTTTTAGAATAGTTATGATATAATTCTTCAGCATATTTGTTTTCAAGCAAAAAATTATCGTTTATGAAAGTCTTATTTGAGCTCATGTTCTTTTAATTATAATTGAGAATTATTCGTTTGATGGTTTGCCAATAGTAGCCAAAATACCGCCATCTACATATAAAATATGACCGTTTACAAAATCACTTGCCTTAGAAGACAAGAATATTGCAGCTCCAGCCAAATCGCTTGGATCGCCCCATTTTGCAGCAGGAGTTCTGCTTATAATAAAATCATTAAAAGGATGTCCGTCAACTCTGATTGGTTTTGTCTGTTCTGTTGCAAAATATCCAGGCCCGATTCCGTTGATTTGAACATTGTATTTTGCCCATTCTGTAGCCATATTTTTAGTCAGCATTTTTAAACCGCCTTTTGCAGCAGCGTAAGCACCAACTGTATTTCGGCCCAATTCGCTCATCATAGAACAGATATTAATGATTTTTCCTTGCTGTCTTTCGATCATTCCTTTGGCAACATGTTTAGAAACAATAAACGGACTTACCAAATCAATATCTATAACTTCTTTAAAATCTGACACTTCCATTTCAATCAGCGGAATTCTTTTGATGATTCCAGCATTATTAATCAAAATATCAATGGGTCCGACTTCACTTTCTATTTTCTGAACAGCAGTTTTAACTTCCTGTTCATCAGTTACATTAAATTTATACCCAACTGCATTTATACCTTCATTTTGAAGTTCTTTTACAGCATCATCAATTTTTTGCTGTGATGAATTTCCGTTCACCACTATTGTAGCACCAGCTTGTCCTAAACCTTTTGCCATTGCCATTCCCAGTCCGTGTGTACTTCCTGTAATCAAGGCAACTTTCCCTTTTATATCAAATAATGAGTTAGTCATAATTATTATCTTAGTTCGGTTATTTTGCAAACATCCATATCTCCGTAATCTAAATTCTCTCCTGCCATTCCCCAGATAAAAGTGTAATTGCTGGTTCCTGAACCTGAGTGAATAGACCATGGCGGAGAAATAACCGCTTGATGATTGTTCATCCAGATATGTCTTGTTTCTTGCGGCTGTCCCATAAAATGGCACACTGCCTGATTTTCTGGAATATCTAAGTAAAAATAAACTTCCATTCTACGATCGTGTACGTGTGCTGGCATGGTATTCCAGACACTTCCTGGACGTAATTCAGTCATTCCCATCTGCAATTGGCAAGTTGTTACCACACTTCCAATAATCATTTGATTAACTGTACGGTGATTTGCGGTTTCCATCGTACCTAATTCTAATTTATTTGCTTCTGCCAAACTAACTTTTACCGTTGGATAAGAAGTATGAGCCGGAGCAGAATTAATATAAAATTTAGCTGGATTTTTGCTGTCATCGCTTTTAAAAATTACTTCTTTATTACCTTTTCCAATATAAAGTGCATCTTTAAAACCTAACGGAAAAGAAGTTCCTTCTACAACTACAGAACCGCTTCCTCCAACATTTATAATTCCTATTTCTCTTCTTTCTAAAAAATAGCTTGCCTTAAGCGGATCAATACTTTCCAGTTTTAAATCACTTATAGGAACTGCTGAACCAGCGATATAACGATCATAATGCGAGTACGTTAAAACAATTTCGTTTTCCTGCATTAAGTCATCAATTAAGAATTCGTTTCTTAATTCTTGAGTATCATATTTTTTTACTGCTTCAGGGCTAGACGCGTATCTTGAACTATATTTTGTCATAATAAATTTTTAAAATGTAATCGATTGCACAAAAGTATATTTTTATCTTTAAAAACCATAATTCCAACCAAAATTTATTCTGTTTTTAAGTAAAATTTTACAATTCTACCTTTTTCATTCTCGGAACTAAAATGTGCATTATCAGCCAAGCCAATAAATAAGATGCACCGCAAATGCAAAACATAATAAAATATCCGGTTTCTATTTTTCCAAGTTTGGTGTAATAAACAAACATATTTTTCTGAACTACTAAAGTCAGTAAAATTCCTCCAAGCGCTCCAAACATACCTCCAATTCCTGTTACAGAAGCTGTTGCTTGTTTAGGAAACATGTCAGAAACTGTTGTAAAAATATTAGCACTCCAGGCCTGATGAGCAGAAACTGCCAGACCAATAACCAAAATTGCAAGCCACATATTTATAGCTCCCAAATACTGAGAGAACAATACTGGCAAAACTGCAAATGCATACAATAACATACTCGTTTTTCGCGCTTTATAAGCTGGCCAGTTGTTATTAATTAATTTTAATGGAAGCCAGCCACCGCCAATACTTCCAACGCTTCCAATCATATAAACCAAAGCACAAGGCCAAATAATTTCTGTAGATGAAAGCTTGTATTGTTTCATTAAAAAATCTGGAAGCCAGAACAAATAAAACCACCAAACCGGATCTGTCAATAATTTTCCGATGGCAAAAGCCCAAGTCTGGCGAAAAGAAAGCAATTTCATCCACGAAACCTTTTCTTTATCTTCTGTTTCAACTATTACTGTTTTATCTGAATTAATATATTCTAATTCAGCTTGTGACAAACGTTTTTGTTTTTCAGGCACTTCGTATAAAAGAAACCATAATCCGAGCCATACAAAACCAACAATTCCAGTTAAAATAAAAGCCCATTGCCATCCATAATTTGCAGCAATATGCGGCACAGTAAGCGGCACAATGATAGCACCAATATTACTTCCTGAATTAAAAATTCCTGTTGCCAAAGCTCTCTCTTTCTGCGGAAACCATTCTGCTGTAACTTTTATCGCTGCAGGAAAATTTCCCGCTTCTGTAATTCCTAAAAACACACGGGCAATTAAAAATCCTCCTGTTCCTGTTGCAAGTGCATGACCAATTGCAGCCAAACTCCATAAGCCAGTTGCAATCGCATATCCTAATTTGGTTCCTAGTCTATCTATAATACCTCCAGCAACCAACATTCCCATTGCGTAAGCAATTTTGAAAGCAAGCTCAATATTCGAATAATCAATAACTTCCTGTTCTGGTGTCCAGTGAAAAGCTTCTGCCAAAAAAGGACGCAGGTAACTTATTACATTTCTATCCAGATAATTAACAGTTGTTGCAAAAAAAACTAAACTACAAATAGTCCAGCGGTATTTTCCTATTGCTGCATTAGCTTGATTCATAATTTTGAGTTGGTTAGTTAGTTGGTTTAGATTTATCGCAAATCAGTAATAGGTCTATATTTAGGAACTAAAGTTTTCATTACCACCCATCCAATTAAGTAACAAACTGCACAGATTGAGAAAATAATCATATAACCTGAGTTAATACCATTTACAACAGTATCTCCGGATTCTGATAATAATTTTAAGAAATCACCTAAATTACCAACACCCTTTTCTTTTAAAAATATCTTTTCTGTTTCTGGATTCAAAAATTGAGGATACTTCTCTAATAAAGATTGTCCGTTTATCAAACTCCAGTTCCTTTGCGTAAAATCAAATAAAAGTCCTGATCCTTTATTAATTAGAGTTGACCCTAAACCTCCTGCTAAACCTCCAATTCCTGTAACTGTGGCAATTGCTTTTTTAGGAAACATATCGCCAACTGTCGTAAAAATATTAGCCGACCAAGATTGGTGTGCTGCTCCTGCAATACCAATAATAATTACCGGTACCCAGTAGCTGATATATCCTAAAGGCTGAGCTACTAAAGCAAGCAATGGAAAGAATGCAAAAATCAACATCGCTCTCATTCTGCCTTCGTACGGGTTCATTCCTTTTTTCTCTACAAAATAAGTTGGCAGCCATCCGCCAATAATTGACAATAAAGTAATCATATAAAGTACAAACAGCGGCAAGGCAGCTTGTGTAGAATCCATTCCGTATACAGAACTTAAATAAGCTGGAGTCCAGAATAAAAAGAACCACCAAACACCGTCTGTCATAAATTTTCCAAAGGCAAAAGCCCACGTTTGTTTATATTTAAAACATTCTGCAAAAGATACTTTTGTTGAAGTTTCAGGCACATAACCAATTATTTTAGCATCAGCAATATCATCTTGCTGAATATATTCTAATTCTGCAGCATTAACTCTTTTATGTTTTTCTGGTTTATCATACATAAAAACCCAAAATCCCATCCAGACAAAACCTAGTGCACCAATAATAATAAAAGCCATTTCCCATCCAAAAGATTTTGCAATAAACGGAATAGAAATTGGTGCTGCTAAAGCTCCAACTGTTGCTCCGGCATTAAAAATACTGGTAGAAAATGCTCTGTCTTTTTTTGGAAAATATTCTGCAGTTGTTTTAATTGCTGCCGGAAAGTTTCCTGCCTCGCCTATTGCCAAAACAAAACGTGCAAAAATAAAGAGTGTAACACTGACATTAATAACCATTCCAGTATCATTGACAGTGCGAATTGCTTCTTTTGCTCCTTCAAAACCAACAAACCAGTTTCCTGTAATTATTCCAGCAGTTGCAATACCGCAAAAAGCATGGAGACAAGCTCCTATAGACCAAATCCCGATGGCCCACAGAAATCCTTTTTTGGTATCCATCCAATCCACAAATCGTCCGGCAAACAATAATGAAACAGCATAAAAAATAGAAAATAAAGCTGTAATATTTCCGTAATCGTTATTTGTCCAATGAAATTCAGGTGCAATAAAATCACTCCATGTCAATGAAAGTACTTGTCTGTCGAGGTAGTTAATTGTAGTTGCAAAAAAAAGCAGTGCACATATACTCCAACGATACTTTCCTATAGATTTATTGGTCTGGCTCATTGCAGCGGTATTTGTTTGGTTCATGGTAGATAGTGTAAAATTTATAATCTTTTGGTTATTTAATTTTGCTCTTCAACTCCAATTTATAAACACTTAAAATCAACGAGTTAAACATATCAAAATCAAATAATGTAATCGATTGCACAAATATAGTTTTTAATCTTTATATTCCAAATAAATTGTATAAAAAATTATTTTATACAATTAAATAAACATATCACATAAAAAAAATAATACAAAATTACATATTAAACAATATATTTGTTAAAAGACGACATATGAATTTTGTCCTTTTTAGGGGGTAAAATCGTCCTGAAATAACCAGTACCCCAGCCCTATTGAATTTTTAATAAAAAGACCTTTTTTAATCAGTCCAAAACTAAGAATTCATACAAAAACTTTAATTTTGGCTTTATACTATAGTAACCTTAATCCTTTTTGAAATTGAAAAAATTTAAAACACAATTAGTAAAACCTTTTAAATTATTAGTTCTATTTTTAGCAACAAGCAATCTGACGCAGGCACAGAATCAGATAGTTCCTCTATGGAATAAAATCCCAGATGAAATTAAAGCTCCGGATTATAAAGAAAAAGAAATAATCAAGGACGGACTGGTTCAAAGTACAAGTCTGGTTTCAATTCCAACTTTAAGCATTTTTGTTCCTACAGCAGTTAAGCCAAACAAAACAGCGGTAATTATTTTCCCCGGCGGAGGATATTCACATCTTGCTATTGATAAGGAAGGAACAAAAGTTGCAAATTGGCTTAACAGTTTAGGAATTACAGCATTTGTACTAAAATACCGTTTGCCAAGCGATCTGATTATGAAAAATAAAAATATCGGCCCGCTTCAAGATGCTCAGGAAGCAGTAAGATATGTGAGAGAAAATGCTGCAAAATGGAATATCGACACCAATAAAATTGGAACAATAGGGTTTTCTGCTGGCGGACATTTGGCATCGACACTGGCAACGCACTACGATGATAAAACATATGAATCGGCTTCAAAAATTAGTGCACGCCCTGATTTTTCACTTCTGATTTATCCTGTAATTTCGATGCAAAACGAAGTAACACACAAAGGCTCTCAAACGAGTTTATTAGGCAATAATCCATCACAGGATTTAATTGATTCATTTTCAAATGAAAAAAAAGTTACACCACAGACACCTCCAACTTTCTTGGTTCATGCCACAGATGACGGAGCTGTTATTCCAGAAAATAGTATTTATTATTATCTGGCATTAAAGAAAAACGGAGTTACATCTGAACTGCATTTATATGAAAACGGCGGTCATGGTTTTGGCTTAGGCGTAAAAGACACGAGTAAAAACTGGACAAAAGACTGCGAAGAATGGCTTAAAAGTCATGGATATTAAACCGTAAATTTCATAATAAAAAAAGGGTTTTTAAATTTGATTAACGTGTAATCAAATCTAAAAACCCGATAAAAATTAGATCTTATTGTATGCTTGCAAATTTATACAATAACCCACGATCTTATGAAAGTGGCAAATTTCATTCATTAGATTGTTTCTCCAAAAACAGTAATCTAATAGAAGTCTTTAATGATGATTAAAAAGGCAAAAACATCTTAAATATCGACTTCTACAGCACAAATCTACAAGCCTGTTTAGAGAAATCATTACGGGTTTCCTCATTTTAGTAAAATATTTTTTTAGTTACCAAGTCGATAAGCTGTTAAGATTCTTTCCCGAGACTTGGGAATGAAAAACTTAGTTGCTTTTTCTTGTCCTAGATTAAGTTGAAAATACTTCTTTAAGACATAAATTTGTTTCAATCAATTAAAAGTTCAATTAACAACTGAGAGTTAAACCGAAATAGATATAGAATTTTTTCTTGTCCTAGATTAAGTTGAAACTAATTTTTAACTGATAAATTTGCTAAAGAAATTACAAGTTATATAAACTTAGCAACTCAGTTCCGATGCTTCGGGATAGGAACTAAGAAGCTTAAAAAAACTGATTATGAAAATATTTGAATTCTTAATACTCGGAAAAAACGAACCAATTTTAGAGATCTTACTGAGACTGGTAAATGCTTACGAAAACTGGAATGCAGTTGGTTTTAATGACGAAAAGGCGGCTCAAGAATATTTTCTAAACAACAAAATCGACATTGTTCTATTGAGTTCCGGAATCGAAGATCATGTCGAAAAAGAATTTACTTCTTTTTGCTTAAAACAACAGCCCGATGTCGAAGTAATTGAGCATTTTGGCGGCGGAAGCGGTTTACTAAAATCAGAAATACAACACCGATTGCATCTGAAAGGAAAAATTTAGGTATATAACTTCGAATAAAATGGAAAAGAAATATTCAGTTGCTATTTATCCTTCGCAAGAAGTTATTGATGCTGTCAAAACAATGAAAGATTATTTAAAAATCAAAATTGATTGGTACAGCAGCTGTAATTCAACCGCGCATATTACGATTTGCGAATTCACAATTGACGATTCTCAAATCGATAAATTCAAACAGAAACTTCTCAAAATTTGTGATACTTTTTTACCATCTCAAGTTTATTTCGATCACTTCGGATCCTACGAAAGCGGTGCATTTTATATTGCACCAAATGAAAAATCAAAAGTAAATCTTAAACCCATTATGAAAAAGGTTCAAGAAATTTTGAAGCCTTTAAAACTTAAAAAAAGCGAAGATCCTCATATGTCAATCGGCAGAAAATTAACGCCCGAAAATCTCAGAATAGCGTCAGAACTTTTTACCACAATTGAAATAGATTTTTTATGCAAAGAAATTGTGTTGCGGGAACTTGATCCTATTAAAAAACAGTTTTTTGTAATTGACACTTTTCCTTTTGGAAGCAATCCGCAGCCTGAGTTTGTTCAGGGAAGTTTGTTTTAATCATTTACTAAAAAGGCACTAAGACATAAAGTTTTTTTTAATAATTCATAAGATTTTAAGGAACGAAAAGTGACATAAAACGAAAAAAACTTTGCATCTTTATAAACTAATTATACGCACCACAAGATAAGCTTTGCGTCTTAGTAACTTCGCAGCAAAAACTTCATAAACTTTTTTTCGTATATTTGAATTTTACAATTCACAACTATATGAAATCTCTAGATTCATTTTACCAAGATATTACGGAAGGCTCTACAATCGAACCAAGTTCATTATTGCCCAATGACATTCAAAAAGAAATTGGTCATTTTAATGTTTTTGATATTAAAGAACTTTTAGAACGACTTCAAGGAAAATCAGTAATGCCTTATGACAGACGCGCTTACTATAAAATCAGTTTAATTAGAGGGAAAAATAGAGCTGAATATGCCGATAAAATAATCGACATAGAAAAGCAAGGATTATTATTTGCTACTCCAAAAATTCCGTACAATTATTTACCGCAAGACACGAATCAATCCGGGCAATTTTGTGTTTTTACAAGTGAATTTTTATCTAAAAACAAAAGTGGCATCGATCTCGACGAACTGCCTATTTTTGCTTCAGACGGTTATCCGATTTTTCAGCTTACAGATGAAGAAGTCGAAGAGGTTGCATTGATTTTCAATAAAATACAAAAAGAAATCAATTCTGATTACATCTATAAATACGATTTGATTCGAAATTATGTTGCTGAACTGATTCACTTTGGACAAAAATTACAGCCTATAACAGCGCTTTATTCTAAGCATAATTCTGCTGCAAGAGTTTCGTCTTTGTTTGCTGAATTATTAGAAAGACAATTTCCTATAGAATCACCAAACCAACGATTAGAACTTCGAACAGCCAAAGATTTTGCATCAAGATTATCGGTTCATGTCAATCACTTAAATAAGGTTTTAAAAGAAAACACCGGAAAAACCACAACTGAATTAATCAGCAGCAGATTAACAAATGAAGCAAAAATTCTTTTAAAACAAACGGATTGGAATATCTCTGAGATCGCGTATTCACTAGGTTTTGAAGAACTGGCTCACTTTTCAAATTTTTTTAAAAAACAAACTTCTATAACACCTTTGGCTTTTAGATTGTAGATTGATGATTTTTTTAGATTTTAAAATTCTTAATTTTTCTTTTCTCTGATTTGAATTTTGCAAACATCGGTTTGATATTTACAATTCCCCAACGCCGCTTCACTCCTACCTTTGTCTTATCAATTTAAAAGATCGAAAAGATGAATTTATCAAACAACAAAATTTTAATAACAGGCGGTGCCAGCGGTATCGGACTTGGGCTTACTGAAAGATTTCTTCAAGAAAATAATACTGTAATTATTTGCGGACGAAGAGAATCTGTTTTAAATGAAGTAAAGACAAAATTTCCATCTGTCATTACAAAAGTATGCGACTTATCTTTAAAAGAAGACCGTGTTGCACTTTACAAATGGATTCAGGAAAATCATCCAGATTTAAATGTTTTAATCAATAATGCCGGAATTCAAAAATGGGTTTCTGTTACAGATGCTGATTTCTACGAAAGTATGAAAGCTGAACTGGCAAAAAATATCGAAGCACCGCTTCATTTAACTTCTTTATTTATTGAATTGAAATCTTTGACAACGGTAATGAATGTAACTTCTGGATTGGCTTTTTCGCCTTTTGCAAAAGTTCCGGTTTATTCTGCTACAAAAGCATTTTTCCGTTCGTTTACGATTTCACTTCGTCATTTATTAAAAGCAAAAAACATTGAAGTAATTGAAATTATTCCGCCTGCACTTAATACAGATCTTGGCGGTGTTGGCTTGCATTACGCGCATCCGAGTGTAAGCGATTTCATTGTTTCTATTTTTGAACAATTAAAAGAAGGAAGAACAGAACTTACTTTTGGCACAAGTGAAACCAGATTAAATGCAAGTGTTCCGGAATTAAAGGCTTCATTTGAGGCTTTGCATTCTAACTTATAAGTTAACTTAGAATTTGAACACATAGAAACATAGATATTGTAAACCGTTAAAAGGCATTTCATTTATTTAAACAAGCATAGCAATGCAGTTAAACAGCTATGTGTTAGAAACTAGTTTCTTTTTTTATTCTTTACAAATTAAAATAAAATCTATGTTTCTATGTGTTTAAATTTTTCTCTCGCAGATTTAGCAGATCTGGCAGATTTTGAATTTTTAATTATATAACAAAATACAAATGGCAGTAAATACAAAAATAGCTCTAGTTACAGGCGGTAGCAGAGGTTTAGGAAAAAATATGGCAATTGCGATTGCAAAAAAAGGAATTGATGTAATTATAACTTATAACAGCAAAAAAGAAGAAGCTGATTTGGTTGTAAAAGAAATCGAAAGCTTAGGTCAAAAAGCGGCATCACTTCAATTAAATGTAGCTGAGTCAAGTACTTTTGATACTTTTTTTGAAAGTATTTCTTCAACTTTAAAAAACACTTTTAAGACGGATAAATTCGACTTTTTGGTAAACAATGCCGGAATCGGAATTCACAATTCATTCATCGGAACAACAGAAGCTGAATTTGATCAATTGACTAATATTCAGTTTAAAGGTCCGTTTTTCTTGACTCAAAAAGCATTGAATGTAATGAATGACGGAGGCGGAATTGTAAATATTTCTACCGGTTTAGCGAGATTTTCTTTCCCAGGTTATGCCGCTTATGCTTCGATGAAAGGTGCGATTGAAACTTTGACAAAATATCAGGCAAAAGAATTAGGCGCAAGAAAAATCAGAGCAAATGTAGTGGCTCCAGGTGCAATAGAAACTGATTTTGGCGGAGGTGTCGTTCGCGATAATGAGCAAATGAATCAGCAGATTGCATTGGTTACTGCTTTAGGAAGAGTTGGTTTGCCAGATGATATTGGCGGTGTGGTTGCTTTTTTATGTTCTGAAGAAGCGCGCTGGGTAAACGCACAGCGAATTGAAGTTTCTGGCGGAATGATGTTATAATTATCGAATAACTAAGGATAAAAATAAACCCGGCAAGTTTTAAAACTTGCCGGGTTTGGCATTTAACCATATTGAATTAGTAAGCAATATTCTCTTTAATTTTTCTCAATTATGACATCGAAACCTCCGTTTTTATCGAATACGACGTCATAAAATTTAGAACTTTTTTCTACTCCAACTTCATAAGTTGTTTCGTTTTTATAATCGACGACCACAGCAATTTCTCGAATGGCATTGGCCGGATAATTTTTCTTTAAATAAGCTTGCGCTCTTGCAGGCAATTGGCTTAACGGAATCTGTAATTCAAATGCTTTTAAAACTCCCAAATTATCGTAAACAGCCAGCGCTTCGGCATTTGTATCTGTTTTAAATTTGGCCTCATACCGAATTTCATCATTATCATCTCCCACATATTCTACCGACCAAAGCGGTATTTTATTTGGATATTCTTTCTGAAAAGTAAACAGCACTTTTTCAGGCGGCGTTATTTTTTCAGGAGAAACTCCGTTTTGACCGATTATCAAACTGCTGTATAAAAAGAGAAAAACAAGCAAATAATTTTTCATAATTCATCATTTTTAAATTAACAACTTCAAAATAACGTATTAAAATTACTACTTTAAAATGAAGAATAAATGAATTTTTTGAAAATGTTTCAGTGTCAGTTTTCAGTGTCAGTTTTCAGTGTCAGTTTTCAGTGTCAGTATTCAGTCTCAGTATTCAGTCTCAGTTTACAGTCTCAGTGTTCAGTCTCAGTGTTCAGTCTCAGTGATCACACTCACAATTCACAACTCAAAATTCACAACTCACAATTCACAATTCACAACTCCTTCTTAACCCTATCCAGCAATTCCCTCTTATAAGTTATGCCAATTGGTAATTTTTCGTTTTTAATGACAACAAAATCTTTTTCTGTCACTTCTATTTTGTCGAGCGCCACGATATACGATTTATGAATTCGCATAAAGCTTTTCTCCGGAAGGCATTTCTCTAATTCGCTGGTTGTTATAGAAGCAAGATACGTTCTTTTTATAGTATGCAATTTCACGTAGTTGCCAAAACTCTGTGCAAACAAAAGCTGTTCCAACTCAATATCCATAAAATAACCGTCGACTTTTACACTTACCGTATTTACAATTATTTCATCTTCTTTAATTTTTACATTTTCTGTCGAAAAAAAGCGATCAATAGCTTTTAAGAATCTTGGAAAATAAATAGGCTTCAGCAAATAATCAATAACACCATAATCGTAGCTTTCGAGTGCAAACTCAGAATAAGCAGTCGTTAAAATGGTTTTAGGATGATTCGGAATAATCTTTAATAATTCCATTCCAGAGATTTCTGGCATATTAATATCCAAAAACATCAAATCGACATGGTTTTCACGAAGATAATCCATTGCTTCAATACCATTATAACCCTGAAAAACCAATTCTAATTGCGGATTTTGCTTGATGTAATTCGCCAGCACGTAATGTGCTGCCGGCTCATCATCTACAATTATACATTTTTTTGGTTCTTTCATTCTACAAACTTTTTCAATTGTAATTTCAAATCTACGATGTATGTATTTTTATCGTCTTGAATATTTAATTTATAGTCTTTTCCGTAAATCAAATTCAAACGTTCAATTGTATTTTTCAAACCAATTTTAGTAGAAATCACATCGGCTTTTTTCTTCGGAATTGAATTTACAAGATGTAAATGCAATAAGCCGTTTTCTACTGTAATAAAAATGCGGACAAAACATTTTTCGATGGCGCAGGTTCCGTGTTTAAAAGCATTTTCAATAAATGCAATCAACAGCATCGGTGACACTTTATATGCATTTTCGTTGTCAATTTTACAATCGTATGTTATTTCACAGCGGTAACCCACTCGCTCTTTTTCAAGCTGTACATAACTGTTTATAAATTCCAGTTCGTCTTCTAAAGATACACATTGTTTGTTATTGCTTTCCAATTGATAACGCATCAATTGAGAAACTTTCATAATCAAATCTGGTGTTCTGTCCGGGAATTCTAAACTGATTCCGTAGAGCGTATTGAAAGTATTGAATAGAAAATGCGGATTCAATTGTCCTTTCAAAGAATTCAATTGCATTTCATTGAAAAGCAGGGCTTCGTCAGTGCGTTTTCTATGAATTCGGTAGAATTTAAAAACGATAATAGGACTTAAAATACAAACCAATGTTCCTAAAACACTTGCCAATTGGTACACATAACTTCGTTGATGCGAGTTTTGATACAAACGAAAACTGCTGAACATATCGAGCATCGTAATTTCATATAAAATGACCGAAAATACGAATACTCCAAAAAGAGTTAAAAAGATGTATGTTACTGGGCGCTGTGTTTTAAATAATATAGGAAGCAGAAAAAAACGATTAAATTGGGCATGCATGTATAAAATAAAATAGAAAAAAATGCCCATTAAGATGGAAGCTGCCGAACTGAACAGCATCCAATCATTTTTCAGCGTATATATGGTAAAGGAAAAACCAACAACAGCAATTTCCTGCCACCATTTGTTATCCAATATGTTATCAAACTTTTTATTCATTTTTAAAACTTAAATAGTTTACAAATTAACCACAAATTTTTAATTTTCATTCCCAATAAATGACAAATTGAATTGGTCATTTATTATCGCAGTACATCATTTATCAAGGCTAAAATCGGAGGAAGAGAAATAATTTTGTTAGATAATTTCACACTTTGAGTTTTATGTATTTCAAAAAAATTACTTTATTATTTTTCTTGATTTTTGCCTCCATTGGTTATTCTCAAAACTTGTCTTTAAAAGAAGCTATAAAAACAGGTCTTGAAAACTACGGTTCAATCAAAGCAAAAACCAATTACACCAGCGCCTCAAAAGAGACTCTAAAACAATCTCGCCGTGATTATCTTCCTAATCTAAATTTATCTGCTCAGCAGGATTATGGAACTATCAACGGACAAAATGGTGCTTTATACGGATTTAATGGTTTAGGAACTGCTTCTTCCGGACCTGCCTTGCCAGACCAAAACTGGAACTCAGCTTTTGGGGCTTTGTATTTAGTCAACATGAACTGGGATTTTTTCACCTTCGGAAAAATTCAGGAGAAAATCAATTTGGCTAAAATGGATGTTCAGGCCAAAGAAAAAGATTTAAGGCAGGAAATGTTCCAGCAGGAAATTAAAATTTCAGCCGCGTACTTAAATTTATTGGCAAGCCAAAGATTATTGATTTCACAGCAAAAGAATTTAAGCCGTGCAGAAGTTTTCAAAAAGACAGCTGTTGCCCGAGTTAAAAACGGATTATTGGCTGGAGTTGATTCGACTTTGGCAACTGCAGAAGTTTCTAAAGCTAAAATTGCTTTAAACCTGGCTCGCAACTTTGTTAAAGAACAAAACAGCAAATTAGTCGATCTAATGGGTGTTGCTCCTCAGGATTTTGTTACCGATACCCTTTTTGTAAATCAGATTCCGAAAGAGGTTTTAAAAGCAACTGCTTCTACAGACAGTCTGCATCCACTTCTTCAATATTATAAAACGAAGATTGACTACAGCAATCAGCAAGTTAAATTATACAAGCGTTTTTATTATCCTACAATGAGTGCTTTTGGTGTTTTGCAGACAAGAGCATCAGGTTTTCAATCGGATTATATAACCAATCAGAGCGCTTTCAGCAGAAATTACTGGGACGGCGTGAACCCGGATCGTACCAATTATTTGGTGGGAATTGGAATCAGCTGGAATTTAACAACTCCATTTAGAATGAGCAAACAAGTCAGCGCTCAGAAATTTGTTTCGCAAGGTCTTCAGGAAGAATACAATCAGGTTGACAGAGAATTAAAGTCACAATTAGCCTTGGCTGATGATAAAATCAACATTACACTTGACAATTATGCAGAAGCGCCAATTCAGGTTGATGCAGCGAAAAGAGCATATTTGCAAAAATCAACTTTATACAAAAACGGATTAACGGATTTAACCGATTTAACACAAACAATTTACACATTAAATCGTGCGGAAATTGACCGTGATATTGTCAACAACAATGTATGGCAGTCGTTTTTGCTTAAGGTAGCCGCAACCGGCAATTTTGACTTATTTATAAATGAATTTTAATTATAGAGCCTAATGAATTTAATACGTTTCGCACTCCGCAAACCCATCTCCATATTAGTATTGGTTGCGGGTCTATTTTTCTTCGGAATTGGTGCCATCAAGGACATTAAGGTAGATATCCTTCCGAAGATGAACTTGCCGGTTATTTATATCGCGCATCCTTTTGGAGGATACACTCCAGACCAAATGGAGGCTTATTTTGCTAAAACTTATGTCAATATTTTACCTTTTGCAAATGGTGTAAAATCTGTTGAAACCAAGAATATCCAAGGGTTAATGATTATGAAATTAACCTATTATGAAAACACAAACATGGCGCAGGCAGCAGCCGAATTAAGTTCGCTTTCGAACAGAATTCAGGCAGCATTTCCTCCGGGAACACAGCCTCCTTTTATCATTCGTTTTGATGCTTCTTCGTTGCCAATCGGGCAATTGGTGTTGAGCAGTAAAATCAGATCGAATAACGAATTGCAGGATTTAGCCAACGTTTATGTTCGTGCTTCATTTACTTCGATTCCAGGTTTATTATCGCCAGCACCTTTCGGCGGAAGCCCAAGAACTATTGAGGTTAACGTAGATCCAGATTTATTGCGTTCGCATAATATGACGCCAGATCAAATTGTTGAAGCCATTCGTATCAACAACCAAACGGCGCCTTCTGGAAATGTTAGAATGGGCGATGTAAACTACATTACGCCAACGAACAATACCATTAAAGAAGTTAAAGATTTTGAAAATATACCGTTGTTTAAAGGGAGCGTTCAAAACTTAAAATTAGGCGATGTTGCCACTGTAAAAGATGGTGCCGATATTACCCAGGGTTATGCTTTGGTAAACGGAAAACGTTCAGTTTATATCAGTATTGCAAAAGCGGGAGATGCTTCGACTTGGGATGTGGTTCAGAAATTAAAAGCCGAATTGCCTAAAATTCAGAGTACACTTCCTGAAGATGTAAAATTATCATACGAATTTGACCAGTCTGTTTATGTAATTAATTCGGTTAAAAGTTTAGTTACCGAGGGAATTATCGGAGCCGTTCTAACCGGTTTAATGGTTTTATTATTTTTAGGAGACAGGCGTGCCGCTTTAATTGTAATCTTAACGATTCCGATTTCGATTATTTCTGGTGTTTTATTCCTTAAATTATTCGGACAAACGATCAACTTAATGTCTTTAAGCGGATTGGCTTTGGCAATTGGTATTTTGGTGGATGAAAGTACCGTAACCATCGAAAATATTCACCAGCATCTCGACATGGGAAAACCAAAAGCACTCGCGATTTGGGACGCCTGTCAGGAAATTGCGTTGCCTAAATTATTAATCTTGCTTTGTATTTTGGCCGTGTTTGCACCCGCTTTTACAATGGTTGGTATTCCTGGAGCGTTGTTTTTGCCTTTAGCATTGGCAATTGGTTTTTCAATGGTAATTTCGTTTTTACTGTCTCAGACTTTTGTGCCTGTTATGGCGAACTGGCTGATGAAAGGACACGATAAACACGAACATACTCCAGAAATCACAGATGATGAAGCAGAATTTAATGCATGCGGTTTGACTCCAGAATCTGAAAAAGATCTGATCACGCAGAAAAAGGGATATGTTGAAAAAATAGATACAGACAATAACGGAAAAATTGGCGCTTTTGAGCGTTTCAGAATCCGATTCATGAGAACTTTGGATCGCTTGTTTCCTTTCAAAAGAGCAGCTGCTTTAATTTATTTAATTGTAATTACGCTGCTTGCTGTAGTATTTCTTAATTTCATCGGAAAAGATGTTTTTCCAAAAGTAAACTCAAGTCAGTTTCAGCTGAGAATGCGCGCTCCCGATGGAACACGTTTAGAAAGAACAGAAGAAAAAGCCATTATTGTTCTAAAAGAATTAAAGAAAATGGTTGGGCCGGAACATATCGGAATCTCATCTGTATACGTGGGTCAGCACCCGTCTTTGTTTTCGATTAACCCAATTTATTTGTTCATGGCAGGTTCGCACGAAGCTGTTTTTCAAGTAAGCTTAAAAGAATATCATACGGATATGGACAATTTTAAAGATGAATTTAGAAAGCGTCTTAAAAAAGTGCTTCCGGATGTAAAAATCTCTTTTGAACCAATTGAATTGACTGATAAAGTTTTAAGCCAGGGTTCTCCTACTCCAATCGAAATTCGAATTGCAGGAAAAGACAAAAGAAGAAATGAATTATACGCAAATCAAATTGTAGACAAACTAAAAGCAATTTCGTATTTCAGAGACGTCCAAATCGGGCAGCCAATTCACTATCCAGCAATGAATATTGATATTGACAGAACTCGCGCGGCCGAATTAGGCGTAGATATGAATGATATTTCTAGATCGTTAGTTGCTTCTACCTCATCATCTCGATATACAGAGAAAAATACTTGGGTAGATGAAAGAGCAGGATTATCGTATAACGTTCAGGTGCAAGTGCCTTTGAACAAAATGAAAAGCAAAACAGATATTGGCGAAATTCCAGTATTAAAAAACTCGCTTCGTCCTGTTTTGAGCGACGTTGCAAAAATTACACCGGGCTTTGTAAGCGGTGAAAATGACAATTTAGGGGCTATGCCATACATTACCGTTACAGCAAACATTTACCAGACCGATTTAGGGACGGCAACAAAAGATGTTGGTGCAACAATTAACTCATTAGGCGAATTACCACGCGGTTTGTTTATTACGCCAATTGGGTTAAGTAAAGTATTGGAAGAAACATTAAGCAGTTTACAAGTCGGATTATTGGTTGCCATCTTTGTAATCTTCTTAATGTTAGCCGCTAATTTCCAGTCGTTCAAAGTTTCGCTGGTCATTTTAACAACAGTTCCGGCGGTGGTTTTAGGAGCATTATTAATGTTGACTATTACAGGTTCTACCTTAAATTTACAGTCGTATATGGGAATCATCATGTCGGTTGGGGTTTCGATTGCCAATGCGGTTTTATTGGTTACGAATGCTGAGCAATTGCGAAAACGAAACGGAAACGCATTAGAATCTGCACGTGAAGCTGCAGCGCTGCGTCTTCGGCCTATTATCATGACTTCTGTTGCGATGATTGCGGGAATGCTGCCAATGGCAATTGGTCACGGCGAAGGAGGCGATCAGGTTTCTCCGTTAGGAAGAGCCGTTATTGGAGGATTATTATTCTCAACTTTTACGGTTTTACTAATTTTGCCGTTAATTTTCGCGTGGGCACAGGAAAAAACAACAACACAATCCGTTTCTTTAGATCCGGAGGACGAAGAAAGCATTCATTATATCTCATCATTAAAATCGAAAAATGAAATCACCACTAAAAACTAATTTGTTGAAAACAACTACCAATAAATTAAAAGGTGATACCATAAATGACCTTTATAAAATAACTTTCACATTTATGAAAAATAAAATAGTATTATCAACCGGATTATTTTTTGCAGCCTTATTTTTTCTAAGCAGTTGCAATTCAAACAAAAAAGAAGAAGCTGTTGCCGAGTTAGAACCTAAAACAGAAACGATACTTTTAGAAAAACAAAAACTGACAACCGAATTGCGCCTGCCAGCCGAAATAACAGGTTTCCAGCAAGTTGATCTTTACGCAAAAGTAAGCAGTTTTGTTAAATTGCTTAAAGTTGATATTGGAACAAAAGTAAAAAAAGGACAGCTTTTGATTGTTTTAGAAGCGCCAGAAATAAGTTCGCAATTGGCTGCAGCCGAATCGAGATTAAAATCGATGGAAGCGATTTACGCAACCAGCAAAAGCACCTACAACCGTTTATACGAAACAAGCAAGGTAGAAGGAACGATTTCTAAAAATGATTTAGAAATGGCAAGCGGTAAAAAAAATTCTGATTACGCACAATACCAAGCCGCAGTTGCAGGACACAAAGAAGTTTCGATTATGAGAGGCTATCTTGAAATTCGCGCTC
Organism: Flavobacterium sp. KJJ; assembly: GCF_000708595.2. Classification (GTDB taxonomy): domain Bacteria; phylum Bacteroidota; class Bacteroidia; order Flavobacteriales; family Flavobacteriaceae; genus Flavobacterium. The sequence goes on from NZ_JARP01000008.1 coordinate 42,779, forward strand.
CTTTTGATGGTGTTGTAGCGGCAAGAAATGTGAATTTAGGAACATTTGTAGGTCCGGCCGGAAAAGGTTCTGATTTGCCTTTATTAACGATTCAGCAGCAAGATAAATTGCGTTTGGCAGTTTCGGTTCCGGAATTGTACACAGGATATTTGCACACAGGCGACGAAATGAGTTTTAATGTAAAATCATTGCCAGAAAATTTTAAAGCTACCATTACAAGAATGTCTGGCGCTTTAGATCTAAAATTAAGATCTGAAAGAGTAGAAATGGATATTCATAATACCAAAGGAGATTTATTGCCAGGAATGGTAGCCGAAGTTTTATTGCCATTGAACGCGAAAGACAGCACTTTTGTGATTCCGAAAACGGCTTTGGTAAGTTCTGCCGAAGGTTTATATGTAATTAAAGTACTAAACCACAAAGCAACACGAGTTGATGTGAAAAAAGGAAGAGAAATCGACGATAAAATTGAAATATTCGGTGATTTAAACCCGAAAGATAAACTGGTAAAAATTGCCAGCGAAGAAACTAAAGAAGGCGATGTAATAAACGAATAACCTGCGTTTAAGTCTTCATTTTAGTAGATTACCATTAACTGTACGCATTTTTCGGAATGCAAATTTTTAAATTTGCCCAAAAGGGCGGCGCTGTTAAAGTGCCGTCCTTTTTTTTATTTTCACAATTCGTACATGATTGGCAATGCTTTGTATTAACATGTAAAAAACTTATTTTATTATTTTAATGTCTTTTAGTGGTAGATTATGTAAAACATTTAAGAATATATTTATAAAAAACTATTCTCACCACAATATTTTATGCCACCTACGTGGATATTTATATGTAAATAGTGGAGAAAGACTAACAGTAATTAATTATGACAATTTATAGAAAATCTAAAGGCAATTATGAACAACATGAAGAAGTTGAAATTTTTACTAAAAAATACACTTCAAATGTTGGAGGAAAGGCATCAATGACAGCTAGTGGTCAGACTTATTTTGGAAAGCCTGATGCTCCACCGAAAAGAGAAGAAAAGTCCACAGTAGTTTACGAAACTGACGGGCATTATAGTACAGTATATTTAGTCTGTTTAATGTTAGGAATGAACAAAATAGATGCCGAAGAATTAGCAATTGCAACTGAAGCTCCTGATACAACTATTCATAGCGAACTTGAATTTGAATTAAATTCTACTTGGGCAGATCCAGATTATCAGGGTCCAGTACATTCTCTAACAGGTGGATTTCATGGAATAGAAGAATTTATGACGGCAGTAAAATTTCTATGGCTAAAAATTAATCTTAATAATCGTGAGAATTCTATTAGAGAATTAGGCGAGTTATTGCATAGGTTCGGCGATAGTTATGCTCATACTAAATTAGATAACATAAAACCAGAAAATTTAAGAGCATATAATTTGCATTTAGGAGATGATAATTTATCACTAGCAACCTCTAGCTGGAAAGGAAAAGGTGGTAAAAGTCTAGCTAAAGATGTTGAACCTTGGATTAAAATAATTAATGAATACGTTAAAAAATATGGTTACACTTTTTTAACAAATTTAAATTATCAGCGTGAAGCTTTTAATGGAAAGACATTAACAGAAGAGTTTCAAGAAATTTATTCTTTAAAACCTCAGGATAAATTTAAAATGTATGGTGGTGGTTATTTTACAACTGAACATTTAACAATTGATGGGGGATATCCAGATATGATTTATATAAGACCCGATTGGTATTTAAATTATGTGAAAAACTTAGCTTGGTTACTATCACTAAAATTTAACCTTGATTTGACTAAATTTGACATAACTGTTTTCGAAAAAATGACAAATTTTGCAACTGATAATAAGTGTTCATTAAAAGGAATTAGTGATTATGAAATTGCAAAAAAAAGAGGAAAGAGAGAATTTTATATTCCCGTCTATTATTCAAGCCCAAAAAGACCCATGGCTAGTATAGATGCACTTTTTTATACAAATTATTTGAAAAGTGCAAAGCAAGCAAAGGAATTTGCAACTAAATATATGATGTACGATGGAAATTATCCAGCTCCTTTAGAGGGAGAAGAAATAACAAATTTATTAAATACAAAATTTAGCTTTTTTAAAGCAAACTATTTCTATTATACCTACGCTTATAAACTAAAATTTTAATGAAAAAAACAGTAACTTTTATAGTAGTAATATTCTTTCTTCATTTCTTTATAATGAGAGGCTTATTTAGTTCATTAGATCATTATACACCTCTGAATAACTCTGGTAATCCCTTTGCGATTGCTCTAGAATTAGTAATTTCATTCATTACATGTTGCATTATTTTTATAATGATTTTTATTGAAAAAATTGTTGGTACAAAATTAAAATATGTGTATCTGCTTGTTCTTTGCTTACATTGTTTATTTCAATTTTATTATATAGCATTTTGTGAATATCAATTATCTAATGATAAATTATCATTTGATACTTTATCTTTAGTAATTATATTATCTTATTTTTGTTTTGAATTATCCTCTACATTTTACTTAGTTAATAAATTTTGTAAATAAAATATTAAAGAGCCCGATAACGGGGATTTGAAATCTGTGCCCGCAAAGTAATGAACATATTATATATCTAAAACCTCGTTCCTAAAAAAAATCGAGGTTTTTCCATTTTATAAACCTTACTCCTCACTCAAATAAGGATTTAAATCTCGCCAATTCATTGAGCCAATAATAATTGTCTTCAAAATTTAAAAGTCCGATTTGGAGGGTTTCGTGTTGTCGCGTTACGCCGAGAGCTAAAATGCAGTTTACTTGTCTTACTATTTTATAATTGGAGATTGTTACATGACGTTTAGTTTGTCATTTCGATCCCGAGGCTTCGGGAGAGAAATCACACAAGAAACTCCGCAATATATATTCCCAATCTTTGTCGATATACGTGCGATTTCTCTCCCGAAGCCTCGGGATCGAAATGACAAACAAAAATAAATACGTATATTCGTACAAAAACAAAATGCTAAACCCGCAAATTGGCTTTCACAGTTATTACATTTATATTATAACTAATGAGCATCGAACAACCTTTTACATTGGTGTTACTAATAACCTGAAACAAAGACTTTTAAAACATAAAGAAAACATAGACTTAAATATTAATAGTTTTGCTGCAAAATATAATATACAGTTTTTAGTTTACTACGAAAAATTCAGTTGGATACAAGAAGCAATTGCGCGAGAAAAAGAATTAAAAAAATGGAGAAGAGATAAAAAAATTGATTTGATAAGAAGTTTTAATGAAAATTTTGAATTTCTTAATTTTCATTTCGAGTAGCAACTTAAATTTTAATCCGTCATTGTCATTTCGATCCCGAGAATTCGGGAGAGAAATCACACAAGAAACTCCGCAATACAAATCATCAATCTTTGTCGATATACGCGTGTGATTTCTCTCCCGAAGCCTCGGGATCGAAATGACAAACTTTACGTGTTGACTGATAATTAAAAAAATGCAAGACCAGTTTTGATCTTGCATTTTTTGTAACTTCATAAATGTAAAAAAAACTACACAGTCTGACGCTCGTGTTTTCCTTCTTTTATTTCTTCCACCATTTTTTTATTAAAAGCGGGCAAATCATTAGGGTTTCGGCTGGTTACTAAACCATTGTCTACGACTACTTCTGAGTCTTCCCACTGTGCTCCGGCATTTTGCAAATCTTTTTTAACAGAGAAGAACGAAGTTACTTTTCGACCTTGTAAAACATCAGCATTTACAAGAATTTGAGGTCCATGACAAATAGCTGCTACTGGTTTTTTACTTTCAAAAAAGGAACGTACAAAATTTACTGCTCCCTCTTCTCTTCTTAATAAATCCGGATTTATAACGCCGCCAGGAAGAACCAAAGCATCGTAATCTGCTTCATTTGCCTGATCTAATACAACATCAACATTATATTCTTTGCTCCAATTGCCGTCTTTCCAAGATTTGATAGTTCCTGATTTCAAACTGATGATATCTGCGTTCCAACCTTGCTCTTCTAGATAGGCTTTAGGAGATGATAATTCTGATTCTTCAAAACCGTCTGTGGCTAATATGGCTATATTCTTTTTCATAATTTTAAATATTAAAATGTTATTAATTTGATTTTAGTTAAAATTAGTTATTTCAGACAGCCAGTGAAAACAGACTATGTTAAACCTTTCTTTAATAAAAGTTAATTAATTGAAATTCAAATTATTATTAAAAATTAAATTGAAATTATATAAAATTCATGTCAATTTAGTTTACTATTTTATAGGATCAAAGCTCAGAATAATTGTACAAAGTTAGTTAATGCGAGATAATAAATAATTTTAGAAAATTAGAAATACAACCTCAATGAATTGTTTCAGCAAGCCCGCTCCGCAAAGTCTCCTGACTTAGCGTTTTTTTATAAAGTGTTCTTATAATTAAAAATACAATGAAGTCTCCCTACTTTTTCTCATTCTATACATCATAAAAAATTGAATACCAGCATAAATAAACTACCTTCACCAAAAAACACAAATGAACAAAGCCGGCCCAATCATTATTATTGAAGACGATTTAGAAGATCAGGAAATCTTGAACGATGTTTTTAAAGACCTCAACTATAAAAATGAAGTCATCTTTTTTGGAGAAGGAGAAAAAGCACTAGAATATTTGACCAAGACAGAAGTCGAACCTTTTATTATTTTCTCTGATATCAATATGCCAAGGCTAAGCGGTATGGAACTGCGCGAAAAAATTCATCAAAACGAAGATTTACGATTAAAGTCGATTCCGTATTTATTTTTTTCTACAAGCGCCGAACAAAAGCATGTTGTGGATGCTTATTCAAAATCTATTCAAGGATTTTTTGTAAAACCTTCAGATTATAGCGAAATAAAAGAAACTATTAAAATCATTGTAACTTATTGGCAGTCTTGCGTATCTCCCAACTATGTTAAATAAGTAAGTGAAAAACGCACTGCAAAATCACACGCTGCGCAAAGTCTCCTGACTTTGCGTTTTTTTTAATCTTAAAATTCTAAACGAATTAAAGTCTACTGACTTTTTTAAAAAATACGGCTTAGAATATTGAATTTTAATTCTTTTTAACTCCAATTCTGAGGCATTTGCAAAGCCACTAAAAAAGGCCAACTTCACAATTAAAAACTTATTTATCAGATACTTTACTATATTATTTTTACTCGTTTCTAAAAAATAATAGCTGAAAAATTTGCGAAACCGAATAGTTGCATTTATATTTGCAACCAATTGGTTTCTTAAATATTAATTTTAAAACAGAATTTATGGCACGTATTAATCCTTACATTCATTTTAACGGAAATGCCGAAGAAGCATTTACATTTTATAAATCGGTTTTTGGCGGAACGTTTTCAAAGATTTCCCGTTACAAAGACATAGCAAGCGATGAATATCCTATTCCAGAAAATGATGCCCAGAGAATCATGCATATTGCCCTGCCCATCAGCAAAGATAATTTGTTAATGGCAAGTGACACTTTAACAAGTATGGGAGAGGTAATGGAAACCGACAATAGATATACGGTTTTTATTAGCGTAGAAAGCCAGGAAGAAGCCGTTAAATTATTCGTCGGACTTTCGAATGGCGGTACCATTGAAATGCCAATAAGTTATGGTCCTTCCGGAAATTACTTTGGTATGTTTGCTGATAAATTTGGCGTACAGTGGATGGTCGATTTTGATCCTAAAAACACATGAGGCGAGACATTTTTCAAGCTATTGCAGACCCAACAAGGCGATCAATTATTACACTAATTGCTCTTCAGTCTATGACGCCAAATGCCATTGCAGCGAATTTTGATACAACCCGACAGTCGATTTCAAAACATCTTCGCATACTCACAGAATGCGAAATTATAAAACAGGAACAACAAGGAAGAGAAATTTATTATTCCCTTCAAATTGAAAAAATGAAAGAAATTGATAAATGGCTGAACCAATTTAGAGAAATTTGGAAAACCGCTTTTAACCAGCTTGATGACGTATTATTAACTATGAAAAACCAGAAAAAATGAAAAACGATTTGCTATTTGATTTTACCTTAGACAAACCATCAAAAACAGTATTTATAACACGCGAATTTGATGCAGCTTTGCCGTTAGTTTGGGATGCTTTTACGAAAGCAGAGCTTTTAGACCAATGGGTTGCACCAAAACCTTGGTCGGCCAGAACAAAACACATGAATTTTGAAGTTGGCGGAAGAAGATTTTATGCCATGGTGAGTCCTGAAGGACAAGAGCGCTGGTCGGTTCAGGAATTTACTTCTATAACGCCAAAAACCAATTTTAAAATGTACAATACATTTTCAGACGAAAATGAAAATCGTCAATTACCTGGTTCAGACTGGGATTATAATTTTAGCGAACAAAACGGAATAACAAAAGTAAAAATCACTATTGTAAACGAATCTCTAGAACGTTTAGAAAAAATGATTGAAATGGGCTTTACAGAAGGATTTAAAATGAGTATCGATAACTTAGAAAAGTTATTAGAAACGCTATCTCAAAAATAATTTAAAATAAATTACAGCAGCGCATTACTCCTTACAATTACTGTAATGTAAATAGGTTAAGAAGATCTTGGTTATTAATCAGCATTTATTTTAAATCCTTCTTAATAACCAAATACTTCAAATCTGTATTTCCAACATTTTTAATTCCGTGTTCGACATTCGACGGACAGTAGAAGCTTGTATTTGGTCCTGCTGTAACAGTTTTTCCGTCAAGGAAAAATTCGGCGGTTCCTTCTAAAATGTAGAAAAGTTCTTCTTCAATATGATGGTGCGGTGCGTGCGTTGATTTTCCGGGTTCGACAATACTCATTTTGAGTGTGTTTTCCTGAGTGAAGTTTTTATCGGCAAACCAATATTGATATCCTGATTTTGTTTTTGTGGCTTTGTCTAATTCAAAGTGATTGACACAGTTTTCGATTGTATATTGCTGTCCAGCTGGAGCAGTATCTTTCTTTGGTTCTTGTGAAAATGCAAACTGCTGAAAAAACAAAAATGCAATTGCTGTTTTTATAAGTGTTGTTGTTTTCATTTTTTTATTGCAATGTTACGAAAAATGAAATTGCTAGAAAGTCTACAATTTAGTTCTACTGCTAAAAGTTTTTTTACTAAAGTGTGCAAAGCACTTTTTATTTTTAAACGTTGTTCTGCTCTCAGATTTCTGTGGCCTGATGCGTAATGCTGTATTTGTTTTTCTATTGGTTTATTAACTTATAAGAAAAAAACTTATTTTTAATACTGTTGATGAAATATCTGAACATTAAAATATTATAAAAAAGATATCTTCTTTCATAGTCCTCCCCGAAGTTTCAGGAGAAACTGAATCCTTTTATGTTGCCATTAAGCCTTGGTACACCATAAAAGATACAATCAATAGCGTGAAGATCGTCTTAAAAGCACAAAATCCTCCACTTCTAAAAAAATATTATCATTCAAAAACCTTTATTTTACAGGGCTTTTGCAAGTTTTAGCAATACTCTATCGTACGATAAGAAAATATTATAACTAAATTGTATTGTAATCAGAAAAACGGCTGTATATTTGCCTAACGGTGTTAAACAATTTAATACTCAAATAAAATGGCTAGTAAAGATCGTATTTTAAGACAAAAAGAAGAGACAAGAAATAACATTCTTGGCGCTGCTTATGATATCGTAAAAGAAGAAGGCTGGAATGGTTTGAGTATGCGAAAGATTGCTGACAAGATCGAATATACTGCTCCTATTATATATGAATACTTCTCGAATAAAGAAGCCATTTTATTAGAATTGACAGGAAAAGGGTTTATCAAACTAACCAAAGAATTGGAAAAAGCGAAAGCTAAGTTTGAAAAACCGGAAGAACAATTAGAAGCCATGTGGATGGCCTATTGGGATTTTGCTTTTACAGATACCGAAATGTATCAAGTAATGTTTGGTGTTCAAATGACTTGCTGTGCGCAGCGATGTTCGGCTCAAGAGGCACCTTACAAATTATTCACCGGAGTAATTGCTGAAATTATGAAAAACAGCAACCCTACTGACGAAGTTATTAAACAAAAATATTTTACTTTCTTTTCTGTCATTCACGGTTTGATTGCTATTAACATTATCAACAAAAGTGACATTTTAGAAACGATCAACAATCAAATCTTAAAAGATGCGATTGGCGGAATCATCAAATCAATACAATAAAAAAATTTTCAATTTCACTTAACAGTGTTAGAAAATTTAATAGAGTAATATAGAAGTTTTTTTTACTATTTTACTTAACAGTGATAAATAATTTAATACCAATTATGAAATAGAATTGGAAGGCTTAATGATATAACCATTTTGGGCCAATTTACTTAACAACGTTAGATAATTTAATTCAATTAAATATGAATTCCAGTAATGCCAGATTAACAAATATTTCAACTCAAAAGAATGTCCAACAAATTAAAACCAATATGAAAATGAAAAATGTAATTATAACCAGCTTTATTCTGGCACTTGTTCTAAGCAGCTGTGCCGATAAAACGCAAGCTCCTGCTCCTGCAGCGCCACTCCTGCCAGTAGCTTTAATAAAAATTGAAAACACGAATACTGATACTGAATATCCTGCCTCAATACAAGGAACAGTTGATGTTGAAATTCGTCCGCAGGTAAGTGGAAATCTAGACCGCGTTTTGGTAGATGAAGGTTCTTATGTATCAAAAGGACAATCTTTATTCAAAATTAATGAGCGTCCGTTCCGCGAGCAGCTAAACAATGCATTGGCTAATCTTCATGCTTCTGAAGCGGCCTTAATAAACGCTCAATTAGAAGTAGACAAATTAACTCCTTTAGTACAAAACAAAGTAGTTTCAGACTATCAATTGAAAACAGCTAAAGCTTCTCAAAAAATTGCTGCTGCAAATATTGAACAAGCCAGAGCAATGGTCGAATCAGCCAAAATTAATTTAAGCTACACAAATGTTACGGCTCCAGTAAGTGGTTACATTGGAAGGTTGCCTAAAAAACAAGGAAGCTTAGTTTCTTCGAGCGATGTTGAACCATTAACCACATTATCTGACGTACATGAAGTTTTTGCTTACTTCTCTTTAGGAGAAACAGATTTCATCAACTTTAAAGCGCAATATGCCGGAAATTCTATTGGCGATAAAATCAAACACCTTCCTCCTGTTTCTTTAATCTTAGCTGATAACAATGCGTATCCGCAAACTGGAAAAATTGATATGGTTGACGGTCAGTTCGACAAAACTACCGGAGCCATTACTCTAAGAGCGACTTTTCCAAACAAAAACGGAACGCTTCGTTCTGGAAATACAGGAAAAATTCGATTGGGAATTCAACACAACGATGCGATTTTAGTACCGCAGTCGGCTACTGTAGAAATGCAGGATAAAGTATTTGTTTTCACAGTAAGCAAGGATAATAAAGTAAACAAAATGCCAATTACAGTTGTGGGCAAAAGCGGTACTAATTATTTAATTAAAGACGGAGTAAAATCTGGCGACAGAATTGTTTTAAGCGGTATCGACAAACTTCAGGAAGGACAGGTAATTCAGCCTGAAAATTCTTCTAAAGTTGCAGAAGTAATTAATCAAAAATAATTAAAAGAGAAATGTTCAAAATATTTATACAAAGACCCGTACTGGCGACCGTAATTTCCATTCTATTGGTTATTCTGGGTGTACTTGGCCTAACAAAACTGCCCTTACAACAGTTTCCTGATATTGCACCGCCATCGGTTTTGGTTACGGCAGTTTATCCGGGAGCGAACGCAGAAACGGTTTTGCGTTCTGTTGCACCTTCTTTAGAAGAATCTATAAATGGGGTAGAAAACATGACGTACATGAGTTCTACAGCCAGTAACGACGGTTCATTAGCGATTACTGTTTTCTTTAAATTAGGAACAGACGCAGATCAGGCCGCAGTTAACGTTCAAAACAGAGTTGCTCAGGCAACAAGTCAATTGCCTGCAGAGGTTGTACAGCAAGGTGTAACCACTGCAAAACAACAAAACAGTTTTATCATGGCAATTGGTATGTATACCGAAGATGAGTCAAAATACGACCAGACTTTTATTGCCAATTATGCACAAATTAATATTATTCCAGAAATCAAACGTATTCCTGGTGTTGGTGCAGCAAGTATTTTTGGAGGTGTAAAAGATTACTCAATGCGTGTTTGGTTAAACCCAACACAAATGTCTACTTATAAAGTGACGCCAAACGAAATCATGAGCGCGATTCAAGACAAAAGTTTAGAAGCCGCTCCGGGTAAATTTGGAGAACGAAGCAAAGAAGTTTTCGAATATGTTATTAAATACAAAGGAAAACTGACTAAGCCTGAAGAATATGAAAATATTGCCATTCGTTCTAATGCAGACGGATCTGTTCTTCGCTTAAAAGATGTCGCCAGAGTTGAACTTGGTGCTTACTCTTACAACAGTTTAACACGTTTGAACGGTAAAAAAGGAGTTGTAATGGGTATTATTCAGTTAGCAGGTTCTAACTCAAATGAAATCCAGATTGCAATTAATAAATTGATGGAGAAATTAGCTAAAGATTTCCCTAAAGGAATAAAACACAATATTTTCTACAGTACAAAAGTATCATTAGACCAATCTATTGAACAAGTAGAACATACTTTGATTGAAGCTTTTATATTGGTATTTATCGTAGTATTTATCTTTTTACAGGATTTTAGATCAACATTAATTCCGGCAATTGCGGTACCGGTAGCGATTTTAGGTACGTTCTTTTTCATGCAGTTGTTTGGATTCTCAATTAACTTACTGACATTATTTGCTTTAATTCTGGCAATTGGTATTGTGGTCGATGATGCTATTGTCGTCGTCGAGGCGGTGCATGCTAAAATGGAACATAAACATTTATCTCCAAAGGTAGCCACACACGAGGCGATGCACGAAATTACGGGTGCAATTATTTCGATCACTTTGGTAATGGCAGCGGTATTCTTGCCTGTTGGTTTTATGGAAGGTTCTACAGGAGTTTTCTATCGTCAGTTTGCTTTTACCATGGCAATTGCAATTGTAATTTCAGCGGTTAATGCATTGACTTTAAGTCCGGCTCTTGCTGCTTTATTCTTAAAAGATAATCATGCGGCAAACGGTGATACTCCATACGAGAAAAAAGGATTTAAAGAAAAATTCTTTAACGGATTTAATAAAAGTTTCGATTCCTTAACCAACCGTTATGTTGGAGGTTTGAAATTTTTAATTCGCAGAAAATGGCTAAGCTTAGGTGGATTGGCTTTAATTACTGTAGCAACAGTCATAATGGTAAAAACAACTCCAGCTGGATTTATCCCAACAGAAGATCAAGGATTTATCGCAATTGCGGTTAATACACCTTCTGGAACCTCTTTAGACGGAACTCAAAAAGTAATGACTGAAGCTGAAAATACATTAAGAGGTTTAGATGCTTCTCGATTTGTAACGGCTATTTCAGGTTTTAACTTATTGACCAATTCTACAAGTCCATCTTCAGCCGTTGTTTTCGTATTGCTTAAACCAAATGAAGACCGTGGCGATGTAAAAAATATTGACGAAATCATGAATCAGGTTCGTGGAAAATTAGGTGCTATTTCTGGAGGAAGTTTCTTCGTATTCAGTTTCCCAACCGTTCCTGGATTTAGCAACGTTGAAGCTTTAGATTTAGTGCTCCAGGATAAAACCGGAGGAAAACTGGATAAATTCAGCGGAATTTCTCAAAACTTCATCGGAGAATTGATGAAACGTCCAGAAATTGCAGTAGCGTTTACTTCATTTAAAGCAGATTATCCTCAATTGCAATTGGACATCAATGATGAAAAAGCAAATCAATTGGGCGTAAATGTAAAAGACATTTTACAAACAATGCAGACGTATTTTGGTAGCGCACAAGCCTCTGACTTTAACCGATTTGGTAAATATTACAGAGTAGTTGTTCAGGCAGATATTGCCGACAGAGCTGATCCGTCATCAATTGACCGTGTATTTGTAAAAAACAAAACAGGCGAAATGGTTCCGATAAATACTTTAGTAAAACTGACTCGTATTTATGGTTCTGAAACCGCTTCTAGATACAACTTGTTCAACTCGATTTCGATTAATGCGATTCCGAAACCAGGATTTAGTTCGGGAGACGCCATCAAAGCAATCGAAGAAGTTGCAGCACAGCAATTGCCTGCAGGTTATGGTTATGAATTTTCAGGACAAACTCGTGAAGAGATTTCTTCTGGAGGGCAATCGGCAACCATTTTCTTATTGTGTTTGATATTTATCTATTTCCTGCTTGCTGCACAATATGAAAGTTACATTTTGCCTTTGGCCGTAATCTTATCAATTCCTGCAGGTATTTTTGGAGTATTTGTTGCCATCGGCTTGACCGGAATTGAAAACAACATTTACGTTCAGGTTGCGCTTGTCATGCTGATTGGGCTTCTTGCTAAAAACGCCATTTTGATTGTAGAGTTTGCAGTTCAAAAAAGAAAATCAGGCCAAGCTTTAGTCAAAGCTTCAATAGATGCGGCGAAACTTCGTCTGCGACCAATTATAATGACATCACTTGCCTTTGTCGTTGGATTAATTCCGATGATGAGTGCTAAAGGTCCATCAGCTCAAGGGAATCACTCGATTAGTATCGGTGCAGCTGGCGGAATGATTTCAGGAGTAATTCTAGGTTTGTTTATCATTCCGGTTTTATTCATCATATTCCAATATTTACAAGAAAAAGTTACCGGAAAACCAGTAGCAGTAATTCATAACGAAGAAAAATAAAAATGGAAAACTATATAACGACAGTGCTTGTGGCCATCATATTTGGCATCGGCTATATATCGTACAGAATATCAAAAGATCTTGAAACCAGAAAAGATACTTGTACAGAAATTTAATGACAACATATAAAATGAAAAATTATATAACCAAAATCGTGATGATCGCCATTTTGATCACCACATTAATATCCTGTAAAGTTTCTAAGGATATTGAAACTCCAAAAGATGCATTTCCTGAGAATTTCAGGAATGCATCTGTTTCAAAAGATACGGCAAGTATTGGCGATTTGGAGTGGAAAAACTTCTTTACAGAAAAAGATATTATCCAGTTAATAGACAGTGCAGTTGCAAGAAACAACGATTTGCAGATTGCCACAAAAAACATCGAAATTGCACAGTACAGATTTACGCAGTCAAAATGGGGAAATGTTCCTCAGGCTAATTTATTTGTAAATGCAAGTACAAGCAATCCGTCAGACAATAGTTTTACGGGAATGAATTTGAATCAGGCTTTGGGCCAAAAACATATTGACGATTATTCTGCCGGAGTTTCACTTTCGTGGGAAGCTGATATTTGGGGAAAAATCCGCAATCAGAAAAAAGGTGCTTACGCTGGATATCTTCAGTCAGAAGAAGTTAAAAAAGCATTGCAAACTAATATTGTAGCCAATGTTTCTAAAGGATATTATAATCTTTTGATGCTGGATGCACAATTGAATATTGCGAGACAAAACTTAAAATTGAATGACAGTACAACTAACATTATCAAATTAAAATTTGATGCCGGACAAGTTACTTCATTAGGAATTCAACAATCGGAAGCACAGAAATTAAGTTCTGAGCAATTGATTCCGTTGTTAGAACAAAACATTGCGATTCAAGAAAATGCTTTGAGCGTTTTGACAGGTTCTTTTCCTAATTCAAAAACGAGAAGTACTAGTTTGACCAATATTACAATTAAAAATAATAATGCAATCGGAATTCCGTCTTCATTAGTAAGCAGAAGACCTGATGTAAAAAGTGCCGAATTAGCATTAAAAGTGGCTAACGCAAATGTTGGAATTACAAAAGCAGATTTATATCCTGCTCTAAGAATTACAGCTCAAGGCGGTTTGAATTCATTTGAAACCAGTAATTGGTTTAACATCCCAGCTTCATTATTTGGAACTGTGGCTGGAGGTTTAACACAGCCTTTATTAAACAACAAAAGAGTTAGAACGCAATATAACATTGCTGTTACCGAAAGAGAAAAAGCAGTTTTAAATTTCAGACAATCTGTTTTAGTCGCAGTAAGCGAAGTTTCTGATGCTTTGGTAAAAGTAGAAAAATTACAACAGCAGGAAGCATTTTTGCAACAACGTGTAAAAACATTACAGCAAGCCATTAAAAATGCCAATTTGTTATTCAAAAATGGTATGGCCGAATACTTAGAAGTTCTTTCAGCGCAAGCCAATTTATTGCAGAGCGAGCTAGAACTGGCAAACATAAAAAGAGAGCAATTAGCTGCTAATACCGATTTATATCGCGCATTGGGCGGAGGTTGGAAATAATACCCGTTAATTATTTATTTTTTGAGATGAAAACGCTGTGAAACTTTGGTTTTGCAGCGTTTTTTATTTTTCTGTTGTCATGGAACGCGGATTAAACGGATTTATACAGATTTCTTATAATCTGCGCTTATTTCGTTACTTTTGATTTTCCTTAATCTATATAATTAAACCTATGAAAAAAATAGCACTAATTGCACTTTTAGCTTTACTGTTTACCAATTGTAAAAAAAGCAATCAAGATGAAGAATTAAAATCAATAGAAAAACCAGCAGCTGTAAGTGCTGTAAAAAAAGCCGAAGCGAAGGTCGATCAAAAAGAAGAACAAGATTGTAAAGATATTGCAGTAGAGATGGGCGACGGAAAAGAATGTATCTTAAAAAATACAGATCTTGAAAAAGTGTATCAAAATATCATTAAAAATAAAGAAGTCGAAGAATCTAGTTATTTTTTAAGTGCGATTCCAAGCGAAAATAAATCTGTTGAAGTAAATCAAAATGGATTAATGTCAATCGATTATGAAATCACAAAAGACAAAGTTGCTATTTCTATGAATTATGAAGGCGGTGTGACAGAAGTAACACTCGAAAAAATAAAGGACACTATTAAAAAGAGTATTTATCACTATGCTGACTAAATTCTGAAATGAAATAAAAATTTCGTATAATCTTTGATTAAACCGCTATGCAACTTTTAAGTGTTTAGCGGTTTTTTTTTATGTCCTGCTGAGCGAAGTTCTTGAATCGCTCAGCAGGAAATATGCATTGATAGAATTATTACTCTTGATTTTTACTCGTTTTATTCTCTAAAATCTAAAATAACTTGTCCTAAATGACCTTAAAATAGTCGTAAATACCTATTCGATAAAAAAATAAAGATCAGTAAGTTTGTAATACATTAACCAATAACTATTTAAAAAAATAAAAACCATGAAGAAAGCAAAAATTATTTTTTGGATTACTACAATTATTATTTTTCTATTTGAAGGCGTTATGCCGGCCTTAACTTCTCAAACTGAATTAGCGAAAGAAGGAATTAAACATTTAGGATATCCTGAATATTTTGGAAATGCTTTAGTTGTCTTTAAAATTCTAGGCGTTTTGGTATTGGTGATCCCACAGATTCCGAATAGAGTTAAAGAATGGGCCTATGCCGGATTTGCATTCGATTTTATATTCGCTTCTATAAGTCATTTTGCAGTAGACGGCGTTAATTTTCAATCTTTTTTCCCTTTGATCTTTTTAGTGATTTTAGCGATTTCATATACGTATCATCATAAAATAGAGCGCTATAAAAATATTGCGCTATAAACTTTTGGAGGCGATGATAGAGGTTTTTAAAACAAATGTTCAAGAAGTCGATCAGTCAAAAATGATTGTAGGGAAACTTCTTGAGCATTTTCCAAACAGTATTATCAATTTTGATTTGGAAGATTGCGATAAAATTTTGCGCATTCACTCCTCCTCCATTTCAAATAAAAAAATAATTGAGCTTCTAGATTCGTATGGTTTTCAATGCGAAGTACTTTTATAAGTTACCAAAATCAACTTAACAATTTGGTTTTCAAAATTTTAAATAATTATTGTAAATTTGAAACACTATCAATCATTAAATCAAAAAAAATGAATATACCCGCTGGACATCAAACTGTAATGCCTTATTTAATTCTAAAGGGCGCATCACAATTTATTGATTTTACCAAAAAAGTTTTTGGTGCAGAAAATTCTCATTCACCTGTTTTACGCGAAGACGGAACAATAATGCATAGTGAAATAAAGATAAACGGAAGCACAATTATGGTAACTGATGAAACTGCAGATTGGGGAAAACAAACCGCAAACTTATTTATATATGTTCAAAATGCTGATGACACGTATAAAAAAGCCTTAGAAAACGGTGCCGCAAGCTTAATGGAACCAAGCGATCAGGATTATGGCAGAGCTTGCGGCGTAACAGATTCCTTTGGAAATGTTTGGTGGATCACCTCTGTGAACAAATAATTTTTTAAGACAATAAAATGAAAACAGCAGTTCAAAAAAATGTTGTTGAAACATTTCAAAAATTAAACGAAGTACTTTCCTCTTTTTCGCAGGAAGAATTTAATATTGTTCCTTTTAAAGGAAGCTGGACGGCAGGACAAACCGCTCAGCATATTATTTTAGCTTGTTCTGGCTATCCAGAATTGTTTTCTGGAAAAACAGAAAAAACCATTAGGAAATATGATGAGCATGTTAAAGAGCTCGAAACGTTATTTCTAAACTTCAATATCAAAATGGAATCGCCAGAATTCCTTAGACCTGAAAAAAAAGAGTACAATAAAAATTCGCTGACTTTAGTACTGCTCAAAATAGAATCTGATTTACTTAAGGCAGTAGAAAATTATGATTTAACCTTGACTTGTCTGGATTTTCACTTGCCAAATTCCGAAAATTTTACCATTTATGAATGGATTAATTTTGCCTTGGTTCATGCACAAAGACATACAAACCAGCTGAATTCTATTTTACAATACTTAACCAAATTGTAAATTGAACATATTAACTTTCAACCAAAACCAAAAACCATTTTTATGAAATCAAAAGGAGGCGCTGTTTTCTTATCGGGATTAATTGCCGGCACATTAGATATTGTCGCGGCAATTACCGTTTACTCTATCATTTTAAACAAAACTACCGGAATAAAAATTTTGCAGTCTATAGCAAGCGGTATTTTTAAAAAAGAAGCTTACACAGGCGGTTCGAGTATGGCTTTGATCGGATTACTGCTTCATTATTTCATTGCCTTTACGTTTGCCTGGCTTTATTTCATTCTTTACCCTCGTCTTTCATTTCTAAAAAAGAATGCTTTACTCTCAGGAATTGTTTATGGCATCTTTGTATGGATTATAATGAATCTTATAGTATTGCCAATTGTATTTCCTGTTTTGCCAGAGAAACATTTTGATTTTCCTTTAATGCTCTCCATTTTAATTTTGATCGTCTGCATTGGAATTCCAATTTCTTTTATAACTAAAAAATACTATTCTATTAAGGAATAGTTTCAGGTTTCAGGTTTCAAGTTTCAAGTTTCAGGTTTCAGGTTTCAGGTTTCAGGTTGAAATGGGGATATTTTACCGCAAAGTACGCAAGGAGATAGTAGCTTGTTTTTAATATTATAAAAAAAAAGTTCGCAAAGCTTTGCGAACTTATGCTTTTTAACTAAACCTTTGTATAAATAAACTTAGCGTCCTTTGCGGTTAATATACGCATTTCAACCTGAAACTTGAAACTTAAAACTTAAAACAAAAAAAAAGCAACACGATAACGGTTGCTTTTTTTTAGAGAATTAGAACTTATTGTTAAACTTTTGTTCTTCCGCTTATTAATGAGATTATGAATAATACCAAAAATATAAAGAATAAAACTTTTGCAATACTAGCAGCTCCAGCGGCAATTCCACCAAAACCAAAAATTCCGGCTATAATAGCAAGAACGATAAAAATAACTGTCCAACGTAACATAATATTTATTTTTTAGTTAGAAAAATGACTTTTTGACAAGTCTGATTTGTTTGTTACTCAAAGTTCTCAAATTCTTACAATTCGTATTAACTCAAAACGTTAATTTTTTATCGCAATCAACTATAAATCAAATTTTTAAAGTACTTTTATAATTCTCCTCTTTTCGTTACAGAATTCCCACCTGTAAGCATTTGAGTTAATTTTTTGATCGATTGGATTAATTCTCGCCCTACACCTAAAGTAATTTTATATCAAAATAACAGAAATATGGAATTAGCCACGGTCCAAAGCACAACAGCTACAAAACACGGTGTGATTTTAGAGAAAACAGAGAGAGCATTTGAAGAATTAGGCGTTTTAAATCCCGCCATTTACCAAAACGGAAATTCTGTTCATATGTTTTACAGAGCGGCTAAAAAAGGTAACTTTTCAACAATTGGTTATTGCCGTTTTGAAGGTCCGACAACTTTAGTAGAAAGACTTGCAGAACCGATATTTTCTCCTGAATATATTTATGAAATTCACGGTGTTGAAGATCCGAGAATTACTAAAATTGATGACACCTTTTATCTGACTTATGGTACCTATGATGGATTGAATGCCTCTGGTGCTTTAGCAACGTCGAAAGATTTAAAAAAGTTTAAAAAGAAAGGAATTATAACACCTAAATTTATTCTGCATGATTTTACTAATCTAATTAGAAAACATTTACAGAATTCAAGCATTGCTAAAATTTTAGCTTTTAATGTAGAAAGAAATTACCCTCTTGCTCAAATGACAATCGAACATTCGCTTGTATGGGACAAAAATGTAGTTCTTTTTCCGAAAAAAATTAACGGAAAATTTGTGGCACTGCACCGATTATTTCCATCAATTCAAATTTTCACTTTTGAAAAAAAGAGCCATTTGACAGTTGACTTCTGGAAAGAGTATTTGGAGAATTTACCCAATTATCTGGTAATGGAACCAAGATACGAGCATGAAACCAGCCACATTGGCCCTGGTGCACCGCCTATTGAAACAAAAGATGGCTGGCTTATGATTTATCATGCAGCTGAAAAACGCGATAAAGGATTAGTTTATCATGCTTGCGCTGTGTTGCTTGATCTTGAAAATCCGCAGAAAGTGATTGGAAGATTAACTAAACCTATTATAACACCAGAAGAATATTACGAACGAAATGGGTATGTAAATTATGTAGTTTTCCCTACGGGAACAGCCATTTTTGATGACCTTTTATATATTTATTACGGTGCTGCCGATGACAAAATTGCGGTGGCTTCATTGAACCTAAACGACTTATTAACTGAACTAAAACAGAATTCCCATGAAAACGATATCTAATAAATCAAAAATAGTTTTTTTATCTACTTTTCCGCCAACACAATGCGGGATTGCAACTTATACGCAGGACACAATTAAAGGAATCAACGATGTTTTTGGTAAATCAGTTACTTGCGAAATTTGTGAACTGGTAGACAAACCTAACGCAAAATCAACTCAAGCTTTTACTTTAAACACAAAAAACAAAGAAGAATATGCAAAAGTTGCCGAAGAAATCAATAATGATAAAGCGGTTAAATTGGTACATATTCAACATGAATTTGGTTTGTTTGGAGGAAATTATGGAGACTATTTATTAGATTTTTTGAATGTTGTCAAAAAACCCTTAACATATACTTTTCACAGCGTTATCCCGAATCCGAATAACGAATTGAAAACTTTTGTGAAATTATTATTGAGCTACAGTAATTCTGTATTTGTAATGACAAATCAATCAAAAGAAATTTTGATGAGAGATTATGACATTAAAGAAGAAATTATTACTTGTGTACCTCACGGAACGCATATTGTAATTTACGAAGCACCAGATAAAGCAAAAGAAAAATTTGACATTCAAGACAGAAAAGTACTTGCTACATTTGGTCTTTTAGGAGAAGGAAAAAATATAGAAACAGGTTTGCAGGCTATGCCAAAAATTATCGAAAATACACCAAACGCGTTGTATTTGATAATTGGAAAAACACACCCAAATTTAATTATTGACGGTGTTGACGCATACCGCAATAAGCTAGAAGCAATCGTCGAAGATTTAAATATAAAAGATAACGTTCGTTTTATCAATCAGTATTTAGATACAGATGAGCTGTTAGATTATTTAAAAGCAACAGACATTTATCTGTTTACTTCTAAAGATCCAAATCAGGCTGTAAGCGGCACTTTTTCATATGCTATGAGCTGTGCTTGCCCAATTGTTGCCTCAAAAATTCCTCATACTTTAGAAGTTCTTACGCCAGATTCTGGAGTTTTGGTTGATATTGGAAATGTAGATCAGTTTTCAGATGCAGCTATCAAATTACTTTCTGATGATGAATTAAGAACTGAAATGGGAATTAATGCCTTCAGAAAAACAAGAGCATCTTCTTGGGAAAATGTGGCAATTACACACATGAATACGTATAAAGAATTGATCGAGAATCCTTCTGAAATTAAATTCAGCTATCCTTCAATTCAATTAGGACATATTAAAAAAATGACCACAGATTTGGGAATTATCCAATTCAGCAAAATCTCTGTTCCAGACCTTTCATCAGGTTATACCTTAGATGATAATGCACGTGCACTTATTGCATTATGTATGCATTATAAACTAACAAAAGACAAAGAAGATCTTCCTTATATTTTGATTTATTTAGATTTTATCGAGCGTTGTCAAAAACCAAAAGGAAACTTTATCAACTATGTTGATCAAGAAAACCGTGAACATATTGAACAAAATGCTGAAGTTAATTTAGAAGATTCTAATGCTAGAGGTATTTGGGCTTTAGGAACTGTAGTTTCAATGAAAGATATTTTACCAGATGCAATTTCTAAAAAAGCTTCAAAAATTTTATTGAACTCATTAAAATGGGCAGAGAGTATACAATCTCCTCGTTCTATTGGTTTTGCAACAAAAGGTTTGTATTTATATCACACAGCTGTTCCTAACTTATATGTTGCAGCAATTATTAATAAACTGAATGCAAAATTGCTTTCTAACTATGAAATTCATGCTTCAAACGACTGGAAATGGTTTGAAAACTATATGACGTACGGAAATGGTATTTTACCAGAATCAATGCTGTTTGCTTATTTAACAACAAATAAACCTATTTATAAAAAAGTAGCTTTAGATTCTCTTGATTTCTTGATGTCGAAAATGTTTAAAGGCAAAGACTTTAAAGTAATTTCAAATAACGGATGGCTTCACAGAGATTCAGAAGCAAAAGAATACGGAGAACAGCCAATTGACGTTGCATACACTATTCATACCTTGAACTCATTTTATGCTGCTTTTGGTACGCCAGAATATAAAAACAAAATGAAAATTGCTTTTAACTGGTTTTTAGGTAAAAATCATTTAGGTGAAATTATGTACAACCCTATCAGTGGTGGTGGTTATGACGGACTTGAAAAAGAAAACGTAAACTTGAATCAAGGAGCTGAATCTACAGTATGTTTCTTGACAGCCAGACTGTTGATGGAAAATCTTAAATTATCTGAAATCAAAGTTATTCCGTTAATGAAAACCGGAACAGACGTTGCTATAAATTCTTAAATCACTTATATGATAATAGGCTAGCCAAAATGCTATTACATAAACTCAGAAAATCCCTCTTCTACAAGAGGGATTTTTTGTTAACTAAATTGTCGCTAACGTCAATTTTTTACGATTATTGTGTTTAAATGTTAATTATATAAACTTCCAAAAAAGTTGTGTAATATGTTTTGCTTTCTTATAAAGTAATTTTAATACTTGTAAATGAGAGGGTAAGCAAAATTTTTAAATCATTGTTTCTCAGAAGTTTATTTTCGATTTAATAACCTAAAACATAGTATTTTGATTCTCACTTTAAAAAATACATTCACCGAGATAGGAAATGCAACACTGTTTGCAAAGCAGTTTTTTAAGGAAGTTTTTATACCTCCTTATGAGGGAAAAGAATTCCTAAAACAATGTTATGTTATAGGCTATAAATCATTACCGCTGGTCGCGATCACTGGTTTTATTATGGGATTGGTTCTTACGCTTCAGTCGAGACCAACTTTGGTAAAATTTGGTGCTGAATCTTGGCTTCCAGGAATGGTAGCACTTTCTTTAATTAGAGAAATTGCTCCGGTAATTACAGCTTTAATTTGTGCCGGAAAGGTATCATCAGGAATTGGTGCGGAATTAGGCTCAATGAAAGTAACTGAACAAATTGATGCCATGGAAGTTTCGGCAATCAATCCTTATAATTATTTAGTTGTAACGCGAATTTTAGCTACAACATTAATGGTACCGCTTTTAGTAATTTTTGCAGATGCCATCGGAATTTTTGGAGGATATATTGGAATTAATATTCACGGCGATGTTAATTTTTACCGATTTGTAACACAAATTTTTCAATCGCTAGAATTTCTAGATGTTATTCCGGCTACAATTAAGACTTTTTTCTTTGGCTTTTTTATCGGAATGATTGGATGTTACAAAGGATTTAATGCATCAAATGGAACTGAAAGCGTGGGTAAAGCAGCAAACTCTGCTGTAGTAACTGCTTCATTAACCATTTTTATAATTGATATGGTCGCTGTACAGATAACCGATTTATTTTTTTAAGATGATTAAAGAGAAAAAAAATATAGAACCTAAAGCAGAAGTACAAAGCAAAAGTCCGATCATTGAGATTAAGGATCTGCATAAAACTTTTGGCAAGGATAATAAAATATTAAGAGGCGTAAATCTGACTGTAAACAAAGGCGAAGATTTAGTAATCTTAGGCCGTTCAGGTTCAGGAAAATCAGTTACTATAAAATGCATTGTTGGCTTAATTGAACCAGACAAAGGCGAAATAAAAGTTTTTAATGAAAATGTACTAAATCTGACAAAACCAGAATTAAATGAAATCAGGGTCAGAATTGGATTTTTATTTCAAAGCGGTGCGTTGTATGATTCAATGTCAGTAAGAGAAAATTTAGCTTTTACCTTAAGAAAACATAGAAAAGATTTGACACCTGAAGAAGTTGAAAGTGAAATTATAGAAGCTTTAGACAGTGTTGGGTTGAGCGATGCAATAGAAAAAATGCCATCTGAATTATCTGGAGGAATGCAAAAAAGAATTGGCTTGGCCAGAACTTTAATTCTTAAGCCGGAAATCATTTTATACGACGAGCCTACAACAGGTTTAGATACGATAACATCAAGAGAAATCAGCGAATTAATCTTAGATATAAAACACAAGCAAAAAACAACATCTATAATTATTACGCACGATATGGCCTGCGCAAAATTAACTGCAGACCGTATTATGGTATTAAAAGATGGCGTTATACACGCTGAAGGAACATACGAAGAACTAGAAAAAGACGAAGACGAATGGGTTCGCTCATTTTTTGAATAAGCAAAATAAATAATTAGAAATCATGGATAAGCAATCTGGATACACTTGGAAATTAGGAATGTTTGTAACAATAGGTTTATTGCTTTTTATAATGGCAATATACTTTATCGGAAAACAGAAAAACCTTTTTGGATCAACATTCAACATCACATCTAACTTTAGAACTGTAAGCGGTTTAGAGGTCGGGAACAATGTACGTTTTTCAGGAATTAATATCGGAACTGTAGAAGAAATCAGATTAGTAAATGATTCTTCAGTTATAGTATCAATGGTTATAAAAGATGACGTTCGAGAATTTATTAAAACAGATGCGCGTACCAGTATTGGTTCTGACGGATTAATGGGCGATAAAGTGCTGACAATTTCTCCGGGAGTAAAATCTCAAAAAGCAATTGAAAACGGTGGACAATTGGCATCTCTTAAAGGAATTGAGATGAACGATATTATGAAAAGCGTTAAAAAAAGTATGGATAACGTGGGCGTAATATCTGAAGAGCTGGCAATTTTCAGTCATAGCATGAACAACGGAAACGGTGCTTTAGCAAGATTGGTTCGTGATGATAAAATGGCGAACAGCGTATCGAACACTCTTTCTAACTTAGAATCTGGAACTAAAGGTTTCAGTGAAAATATGGAAGCTGCAAAAAGCAATTTCTTATTTAAAGGCTACTTCAAGAAAAAGGAGAAAGAAAAAGAAAAAGCTAAAGAAGAAGCTAAAGAGAAAAAAGAAGAGCAAGCTGAAAAGCTAGAAAAAGCTAATAAAGAGAAAGAAGAAAAGGCTAAAGAGGAAAAAGCCAAAGAAGAAAAGGCTAAGGAAGAAAAGGCTAAGGAAGAAAAACAGAAACAGGAAAAGCAGAAAGAAGAAGACGCTAAAAAAGCAAAATCTTAAACTCTTGAAAACAATGTTATGAAAGCCACATATAAAAATATAAGCCTTAAAATCTTAAAGGTAACCGGAATAGTAATAGCAAGTATTTTGCTGTTACTATTTTTGATTCCGCTACTTTTTCCTGGAACAGTTGCGTCTGAAGTAAAAAAGATTGCAAACGAACGTTTGGATACGAAATTAGATTTTTCGAAATCCAGACTTTCCTTTTTTACACATTTTCCCTCACTTACAGTTTCACTTGATGATTTGTCGATGACAGGCTCTGCACCGTTTAGAAATGATACTTTGCTTAAAGCGGAACAAGTTGCATTTGGAATTAACCTAAAAAGATTGATTTTCGACAACGAAGTTAAAATCAATAAATTATACGTTTCTAAAGCGATGATAAATATAATGCTAAACCAAAAAGGGCAAGCCAATTATAATATTTATATCGCTCCTGAGGAGAAAAAACTAAAACCAAATGAAAAACCAGATGAAGGAACCGCTATTCGATTAGAACGAATTGATTTGGAAGATTGTCATGTAAAATACAACGACCGTTCTGCCAAAATACTGGTTGATGCAAAAGGTTTTAATTATGTAGGAAAAGGAAATTTGAGCGAAGATATTTTTGATTTGAATACAGATGCTCAAATTGACAAACTTGATTTCTATTACAACAGAACTGGTTATTTAAGAAGAAAAGAAGTTCACGCCAATTTAATTACGCGAATCAATACTCATGCGCTTTCGTTTATTCTTCAAAAAAACGAATTGCATATCAATAAGCTACCACTAAAATTTACAGGCTTTTTTACTATTTTGAGAGATGGTTATAAAATCAATATTAAAGCTGCTTCAGAAAATACAACCGTAAAAGATTTATTATCTGTCATGCCACCAGAATATTTGACTTGGCTGGAAGAAACTGAAATTTCAGGCAGAAGTGACTTGCTTCTGACTTTCAAAGGAAATTATAATGTTGCTAAAAAACAAAAACCAAATTTAGCTTTCAATTTAAAAATCGAGAAAGGAGCTGTAAATTATCAAAATGCACCAGTGCCTTTAACCGATTTTAATATGGATCTGAATGCCATGCTGCCTGATCTTGATCCGGAAAAATTATTAATAAATCTAAGAGCACTTAAATTTAAAGTGGGTGAAAAAGATTATTTTAATGCTTACCTGCACAGCAAAGGCTTATCTGAAATGACGGTTGATGCAAGTGTAAAGGGCGCGCTGGACCTTGCTGTTGTTGATGCTGCTATTGGCTTAAATAGTATTGAATTAAAAGGACTCTTAAAAACTGATATTCAGGCTAAAGGTATTTTTAGCACTTCAAAAAAACTATTTCCAAAAACTATCGGAGGAATTGCTTTGCATAATGGCTGGCTAAAAACAGACTCCTATCCTAACCCAATTACCAATATAACTTTTGTTGCCAATATACTTAACAAGGCAGGAACCTATCAAGATTTGATTGTGGCCGTAGCGCCTGCATCTTTTGTTTTTGAAGGAAATCCGATGTATGTAAACGCTACATTATCTGATTTTAGTGATCTGGCTTATAATGCAAAAATAAAAGGCGAATTGAATGTTGGCCGAATTTATCAGGTTTTCTCTAAAAAAGGATTGGATGTAACAGGTTATGCAAAAGCGGATCTGTCGCTTAAAGGAAAACAAAGTTATGCTACAACAGGACAATATGATAAACTCAATAATAAGGGAACTATTATTCTTAAAAATATAAAAGCGACATCAGAACTTTTTCCGAAATCATTTTTCATTAAACAAGGAAATTTCCGATTTCAGAATGAGAAAATGTGGTTTGAAAAGTTCAATGCTTCTTACGGAAAATCAGATTTTGATATTAACGGATATCTGCTGAACACTATTAATTATTTCTTAGAATCACACGGAACTTTGACTGGGAACTTCAACATGAAGTCAAAACTGATTAATGTTGATGAATTTATGGCACTTGAAAAAGGCGAAAATACCGATCGAAATCTTGAAGTTGAATACGCTAAAGAAGATCATCCAAAAATGAGCGGTGTTGTTCTCGTTCCTAAAAATCTAAATGTTTCGCTTACAGCAAATGCTGATAAAGTGGAATATAACGGTTTGGTTTTAAACAACCTTTCTGGAAAATTTGGAATTTCAAAAGAAGGCTTTTATTTAGAAAAATCAACTTTTGACATCATCGACTGTATTGTTGGAGTTGATGCATCTTATAAAGACGAATCACCAACTACAGCACATTTTAATGCCCATTTTACAGCTAAAGATTTTAGTGTACAAAGAGCTTACAAAGAAATTCCGATGTTTCATGAAATGGTTTCTGTGGCTGAAAAAGCACAAGGAATTATTTCTGTTGATTATACTGTAAAAGGAGATTTAAACGGAAATATGGGGCCAATTTACGAATCTCTTGAAGGCGGAGGAACTTTAAACCTGCGTGATGTGCAGGTAAAAGGATTAAAATTATTTGACGGAATCAGTTCTAAAACCGGACAAAAAGGATTAGATAATCCTGATCTAAAAGGAATCGAAATCATCTCAACTGTCGATAATAATTTAATCCACGTAGAGCCTTTTACATTTTCGGTAGCCAGCTTTAGACCCACTATAAAAGGAACAAGCAGTTTTGACGGATTACTGGATTTACGAGTACGATTAGGACTTCCGCCCTTTGGCATTATCGGAATTCCAATTGTAATCACAGGAACTCACGATGATCCAAAAATTAAGGTTTTTAGTAAAACTGGCAAGAAAATAAACGATGCCATTTATGATGAAATTCGAAATAAAGTAATTCGTGAAGAAAAAGTAAGCAAACCATAAAATCAAAAGAAAAAATGAAAAATAAAAAACAGAATGGCGGCAGTACATTCGAAAAATTCGCTACTAAGGTTTCAAAAGCTTCTGGAAGTACAACTGCTTTTTTAGGTGCTTTTTTTATCGTTGTAGCATGGGCGGTTTCAGGTCCGGTTTTTAATTATTCTGAAACTTGGCAATTGGTTATTAATACCGGTACAACAATTATAACGTTTCTTATGGTCTTCTTGATTCAGAAAGCCCAAAATAAAGATTCTCTTGCCATTCAATTGAAGTTAAATGAATTAGTAGCTTCTAACGAATATTCAAGCAATAGTTTAGTTGATATTGAAAGCATGACTGAGGAAGAGATGATTATTGTTCAAAAATACTATCACAGACTTAGTGAGCTTGCCAAAAAAGAAGAAAGCATAAGAACTTCTCACTCCATTGCCGAAGCACATCAGCAACATGAACGAAAAGATAAAAACAGAAGTGGGCTAAAAACGATTCAAAAACCAAATACAACAAATCGAAATACAACCAAAAAATGAAACTACGCTCTATAGAAACTTTCTGGCCATTAAAAAATGCTATGAAAGCAAGTTATCCATCAATAGATTCGGATTTAAATACAACGATTTTAATTATTGGAGGTGGAATTACTGGAGCTTTAATTGCTTATAAATTAATAAACGACGGCAAAAAAGTAGTATTGGTTGACCGGCGCGACATCTGCAGCGGAAGCACTGCCGCCAGCACAGCGCTTCTTCAATATGAAATTGATGTAGCATTGCATGAGCTTATTAAAATTAGAGGAATAAACTGCGCTGTTGACAGTTACAGAAATGGAAAAAAAGCCATTTTTGATTTGCGAACCATAATTGACACTGTAAAAAGCGATTGCCAATTTGAATTCAAAAAAAGCATTTATTTCAGCTCTGTTCAAAAAGATCTTCCTTATTTAAAAAATGAATATAAAGCCCGCAAAGAACATGGATTTGATGTGAATTGGCTTGAAAAATACGAATTAAAAAAAATGGGTTTAAATGCTCTTGCGGCAATTGAGTCTAAAACCGCGGCAGTTATGGATCCGTATCGATTGGCAAGTGACATTTTAATTTACTGCCAGAAAAAAGGAATGCAGATTTTTGACCGCACTAATATCACCTCAATTCAAACTCAAAAAGGAAAATCTATAGCGCATACCGAAAATAAATTTACAATCACTGCAGATCATGTCGTACATTGTTCTGGCTATGAAAGCACTGAGACATTAGACGAGAAAGTAGTTGACTTAAAAAGTACCTACGTAATTGCATCGGAGAGTTTGCCTGATCTGCCAAATTCTTTTAAAAATGCCATATTTTGGGATACCAGTAAGCCCTATTTATATTTTAGATCTACTGTAGATGGCAGAATTATTGCAGGCGGAGGAGATGAACAATTTGTAGATGCTAAAAAACGTGATAAATTATTACCTAAAAAAGAACAATATCTTTTACGAAGATTTCAGCGAAAATTTCCCAATATAAATTTTAAGCTCGATTATTCCTGGGCCGGAACTTTTGGAGAAACAAAAGATGGACTTCCTTATTTTGGAAAACCAGATCCGGATAAAAACGAACATTACGTTCTAGGTTTTGGCGGCAACGGAATTACCTTCAGCGTTATTGGAATGAATTCTATTCTAGATTCTATAAACGGAATCAAGAATCAGGATTTGGAATATTATAAGTTTAAGCGTTAATTTTTTATCTTCTAAGATACTGAGTTGCTAAGTTGCTGAAAAAAACTTAGAACCTTAGCAACTCAGAACCTTAGTGTCTTAAATGCTATAGCACTAATTCCATTTGTATGTTACAGCGTTTGTAAGGCGTTGGTAAACCAAATACCTTTTGAAAACCCAGTTTATAATACAAATTAACTGCAGGCTTTAAGATTGTGTTGCTTTCCAAATATATTTTTTTTGCGCCTTGTTCTCTAGCATAATTCACAATAGTTTGGCCTAATAAAAAGCCAATGTTTTTACCCTGCGCTTTTGGAGAAACTGCCATTTTTGCCATTTCAAAATCATAATCAGAATTATTCATTTTAATCAGCGCACAAACTCCCACAGGCTCATTTTTATACAAAGCCACGAAAATTTTTCCGTCCTTATTTAAAATATATTCTTCTGGATTATCCAAAGCTTTGTAATCGGCTTCTTCCATTTCAAAATAAGTCGAAATCCATTCTATATTTAAAGATCTAAAAGCTTCACGGTATTGAGGTTCATATCCTGTAATTTTTACATCTTGGCTTTCTCGTAATTTTTTCTGTTCGTTAACTCTTTTAAGCAAAGTTTTCTGCTCCAATAAAAACTCCCATTCTTCTAGAGCTGCCCAAAGATTTGTAGAAGATTCTGCAATTAATCCGTCAACCGCAGCTTCTACATCCTTCAATTGGAGCTTTAATTCTTTTGAAAATGCTATTCCCTGCGCTGTCAAACCCACAATATTTCGTCGTTTGTCATTGCTTTTTAAACTTTCTTCTACTAATCCTGCCACAATCATTTCCTGAACAATTTTACTGACAGAAGGTTGAGAATGACCAATTTCATTTGCAATTTCTGTAATTGTTATTTCTCTATCTTCTGTAAGGGTATAAAAAACAGGAAACCATTTTGGCATAAAGTCCATTCCGTACAACTCGTATATTTTAGCAGCATCATCTGTAATAATTGCTGTCATCAAACGCAACCGGCTTCCTAAAGCCACTTTGCCTACTTTATTAAAAAATTCCATATATAATTAATTACATAACTAGTTATGCAAAGATATATAAAAATAGGTTCAAAGTTGCAAAGGTTTTTTGCACTCCTAATTTTAATTTTACAAAATAAAAAAGACGGACAAATAATGTACGCCTTATATTTATCTTTAAATCTTTGCAACTTTAAACCTTCAAACCTTTGTTGCTTTGAACCTTTGCAACTTTGAAGCTTTGAACCTTTAAATTTAAGCTGTAATAGCCATCGGATTCAAATTGAATTTATATTCTTTTGGGCTGCAGTTGAACTTTTCTTTAAAGATTTTAGAGAAATAGCTTCTGCTGGTAAAACCAATGCAGTAAACAATCTCAGAAATATTTAAGTCAGATGTTCGCATTAGAACTTCGGCTTTTAAAACTCTAACGTGGGTAATATAGTCGTTTACAGTCCTGTTGTGTATTAATTTAAAACCTTCTTGAAGTTTATTTGGTGACAAACCTGATTTTTTGCTTAACGATTTAATGGTGAAAGCTTCTTCAGGGCAAGATTTTATAAATTCAGAAAGTTCTTTGATTTCTTCCATTTCTTTAAGAGTCAGACAATTTGTATCTTTTGATGCATTTAAATCATCTGTATGCTGCTGAATTTCCATTGCAAGAATAATTCTTAAAATTCCTTCTTTCAATAAATTTCTAACAACTCCTGTTTGTGTTATAGCGTTTAATTGCTCAATTTTTTCAGCAATTTTCAAATTATAAGAACCTACATAAAAGAAATCTTGAACCGTATTATTTTCAAAGAAAGTTTCTTTTACTTTTTGATTTAAGGAATGCAGATTATTTTCGTCAACTTGCGTTCCAACAATAATCAAAGTAAATTTTGTTTTGATGTCTTTTTCAAAGAACAAAACATTATCCTGTTTGTCTTTAGAAGTAACAATGGCAGTCTGAAAAGTTTTGAATTTTCTTTCTTCACCGTTAAGTCCAAAACTATGCGATAAATTTCCTTTAGAACAGTATGCGAAATAAACAGGAGATGACATAACGTTTAGAATATCCAATCGAACATCAGCTGAAAAAGTCATATCAAACTGCACGTACGAAATATTATCATTAAAAGAGGCACCAATAATAGATCCTTTTGCAAAACTATTATTAACTTCAAGCTTATGTTCGTCTAAATCAAAAGTGATTTTTCCGCCTAAGTTGCTGTTCAATTCCTCAAATATATTTTGAATTTTTTCTGTATGGATGGTAACTATTTTCATTTTGCCTGAATTTAAATTCGATAATCTGTTGTAGATTTATATCACGAAGCATTTGCTGCGTTTGCAAATCTGACATCAAAGTTCGTTCACAAGTAGGCCAAAAATGTTATATAATTTTCGGCTTTTGTTTTATAATTACTTATGGTAATATTTTAACTCAAATAAATTATTTCTTAATTCAAAAAAAAATGAAAAGTTTTTCTTTCTCACCAATATCTTCTCCTGAAGCTAACATTTTGATTTTAGGCACAATGCCCGGAACAAAATCTTTAGAACTAAATCAATATTACGGACACAATCAAAATAACTTCTGGAAATTTATGTTCATTATTTTAAGGGAAGATTTTTCAAATGATTATGAAAAGCGAAAAGCATTACTGCAAAAAAACAACATTGCACTTTGGGATGTTCTACAATACTGTGATAGAATTGGCAGTTTAGACAGCGCCATAAAAAACGAAATTGCCAACGACTTCGAAACCTTTCTAGAAAAACATTCTAACATCAAAACCATTCTGTTTAATGGTCAAAAAGCGGCCTCGTTTTTCAAGAAATATGTTCATCTAAAAAAAACATATCAGCTAATTACATTGCCTTCTACAAGTCCGGCAAATGCGAGCAAAGGTTTTCAATCTAAATTAGAGGAATGGAAAATTATTGAATCTTTAGTACGATATTGAAATCATATAACATTTTCAATTTAAAATATAACACAAAATTTCGACATCTAAATTAATTTTACTTCAACGAAATAAAAGCCATTAGAAGAAATTTTTAGGATGAAAAAGAGGCTTTTTAAAATATAGATATTACTAAGAAAAACTGTAAAAAGTTTAGACTATAAAAGCAACATTGGTTATGTTAGTTTATTTTGAAAAGAAAGCTATTCTAATTATTTAGGGTAGCTTTGTTTTTTTAGTCGAAATCTAAACCAAATAATTATGAAAATTCAAACCTATTACAACCACATACGATTCTATCCCCCACATCATTTTGTATATTACCCAGTTTTATTCCTCTTCTTAGCGGGCAGCCTTTATCTTGCTTTTACCACAAACGATATGTTAATCTGGTTATTTATCAGTGCTATATTTATATTTTTATTTGCACTTGGTTTTATGCTTCGCCAGCATTATGCGCTCATTTTGCAAAACCGAATTGTAAGACTCGAAGTGCGATACCGCTATTTTACCCTAACCGGAAAAAGACTCGAAGAATTTGAATATAAATTAACAGACGATCAAATATTTGCTTTAAGATTTGCACCAGACAATGAATTTTTACCACTTCTCGAAGATGCTCTCAAAAATAACTTACCTGGAGATTCTATCAAAAAAGCCATTGTTCACTGGAAAGCCGATTATAATAGAGTATAAAAAGTAAATCTAAAAAAATATAAAATTCCAAATTCTAACTGTTGAAAAACTTTGGAATTTGGAATTTTCATTTATAATTAATTCCACACTCAAAATTCATAAATCATAACTCAAATAAGGGCGTGCCACCATCCCGATAAAAGGGCAAAATACCTGTGCGCGCATACGCCCTTTTATCGCGATGCTGTCGGGCTATACGCGCTACTTTGGTAGCCAGCTTCTATCCCTCACGCGGTTTGCGTATCCAAAAAAAGTCTGTTCTTTAACAATTTCAAAATAAAAACAGGTTGTCTAAAAATCATACTACACTGATAATCAAACAAATTACTTAAAAATAAAAATTAAATGAATGATTTTTTTTGTTAACTTTAAGTGTTAAAACTTTATCAATTAAATTTAAAAATAAATTATTATGAAAAAATTATTTTATTTTTTGATAGTTTCTCTTTTTTGGCTTTCATCACATGCACAAATTGTTGCTGAAGCTGCCGCTAAAGACACTTTAGTTTCAATTGAAAACAAAGCTGCTTTTGATCAAAATATTCCCGATGATTTGCCATGGCACGCACGACGTTTTAAATTGACTGCCGGCGTCTTTTTTCCTTCTAATAACACCGAGGTTGAAGTTGGAAGCAATAATGGAAACTTTGGAGATTTAATTGATTTTGAAAAAGACCTTGGTTTTAATAAACATACAACATCATTTGCCGGATCTTTTGAATGGAGAATATCAAGAAGGTCAAGACTTGGCACAGAATTTTTCTATCTAAAAAGAACCTCAACTAAAACCCTGCAGAGAGATATTGAATTTGGAGATCATACATATCCAATAAATGCGACGGTTTCTGCATTTATGGACAATCAAATTGTTCGCGTTTATTATGGTTACGCTTTTGTATCAAAACCAACATATGAAATTGGAGCGCTTATAGGAACACATGTTTTATTAGGAGATGTGGGTTTACGTCTTGAAGCAGGCACCGCACAGGCTGAATACAAAGATAATTTCGATTTCACAGCGCCACTGCCAGATCTTGGAATATGGGGAGAATTTGTATTAGCGCCAAAATGGGGACTTTATGCTAATATTAACTATTTCGCCATTAAAATCAACGATGTTGACGGGCGAATTTTAAGTTATAATTTATCTATTTTATATAATATTTACAAAAACTTCAGTTTAACTGCCGGCTATACAGGTCTAAACATGAGAGTTGATGTTGAAAAAGAAAGACTAAACGGATTTTTCAAATGGGGTTATTACGGACCAACATTAGCCGCTACTTATAGTTTTGGAAATCATGTTAAGCTTTATAAACATTGATTTTTTTTTTTTCAGGTTTCAAGTTTCAAGTTTCAGGTTTCAGGTTGAAATGAGAATTAACCGCAAAGTTCGCAAAGTTTTTCAATAAGGAAGGATTTATAAAAACACAAAAAGTTCGCAAAGCTTTATCAAATCAAAGCCTTGCGAACTTTTTCTGTACAAAATCAATAAATTTTCTTAGCGTGCTTTGCGGTAAATATCCACCAAGATTGCAACCTGAAACCTGAAACTTGAAACCTGAAACCTGAAACTTGAAACTTGAAACTTGAAACTTGAAACAAAAACAACAAGCCCGATACCTTAAAAGATATCGGGCTCATCAGCTCAAACTTAACTTAAACTCAAAATAAACTTAACAAAACTTATTTTACTTCTCGATTGGAGTGAATTTTATAGCTGTTCCTCCTCCAGCTGCGAGTTTGACATCTAAAACTGTTTTACTGTTTACTTTTTGTTTTGAAATAATAACCGGATACGGATTGGTTTTGTAATTCGCTCCTTTTCCATCAGCATAAATTTCAGCTTCGTATTCTTTTCCAGAATCTAAGAATGATAAATTCACTTTTAGATCTCTAGCATTTTTATTTGTAATAGATCCTAAATACCAGTTTTTTTCCTCCCAGTCTTTACGGACAATTGTGGTGTATTCTCCAATTTTAGAATCTAAAACTTTTGTATCTGACCAAATACAGGGAACATCTTTTATAAACTGAAATTCAGGTTTGCCAACATAATTTTCCGGTAAGTCTGAAGCCATTTGCAGCGGACTAAAAATAATAACATACAATGCCAGTTGATTCGCCAAAGTAGTCTGCACTCTTGCTCCAGAAGGCGTTTTATAATCAAAATTAAAATTCCCGGGCGTGTAATCAAAAGGTCCTGAAAGCATTCTGGTAAAAGGCAGAGTAGTTAAATGTTCTGGCGTATTTCCTCCATCAACAGACCAAGCATTGTATTCTTGACCTCTACCGCCTTCTTGTGACATAAAATTTGGATATGTACGCTGAATACCAGTTCCTTTCATTGGTTCATGATTGTCGATCATGATGTGATATTTAGCTGCAGTTTCGATAACTTTTCTGTAATGACGCGCTCCGTACTGGCTGTCGTGCCATTCTTTTTTATCCAAATATTTGTTTACATAACCCGTTTTAACCGAATTCACGCCCATTTTTTGATACAGTTTAAAAGCGTCTTCCAATTGGTTTTCGTAATTTTTTGTAGCGCCGGCCGTTTCATGATGTCCAATTAAGCGAACATTTTTCATCGCTGCATATTTTGTAATTTCTTCTAAATTAAAATCAGGATAAGCTTTTACAAAACTAAACGCAGATCCGTCAGCGGTCCAGTCGCCGTCCCAGCCTTCGTTCCAGCCTTCAACCAAAACACCATCAAAATTGTTTTTCGCGGCAAAATCAATGTATTCTTTTGTATTCTTAGTTGTAGCGCCGTGTTTTGGTCCTTGCCCCCAAGTAAAT
Source organism: Flavobacterium sp. KJJ (assembly GCF_000708595.2). GTDB lineage: Bacteria > Bacteroidota > Bacteroidia > Flavobacteriales > Flavobacteriaceae > Flavobacterium. The sequence continues at coordinate 77,916 of NZ_JARP01000008.1, forward strand.
TTTTCTAAATGCATTCCCCACCAAATTCCAATGTATTTTGAGGGCGTAATCCACGATAAATCTTCAATTTTAGATGGCTCATTTAAATTCAGCATAATTGTCGAAGCAGCAACTTCTCCAGGAGTTTTACCCACAACAATCGTTCTCCAAGGCGTTTTAAAAGGAGTTTCGGCATAAACTTTTACGCCGTCAGCCCAAGGCACTAAATCACTTTTGTATTGTTTGCTGTTTGTTTTTAAAAGTGTCATCGAAGCAAAATCAGTTAAATTGGCTTCATGAATAGCAACGTAAAGTTTCTCTTTGGTTTCAAAAGTTGCCGGAGTATTTATTGTATCCGTCTCACTTACTGGAGTTTTGCGATACGTACTTTCATAATAACTGTTCTCACGATGTACCGGAATCCACCAAACATTATTTTCAGATTTAAAAGTGAATTGCGTTATTTCATTCGAGATTTTTACTTTTCCTAAATGAGGCTGTTTCGGAAATTCATATCGAAATCCTACACCATCATCAAAAACTCTGAAAATAATATCAACCAATCGCTCCTCTCCTTTTGATTCTTTTAAATGAACAATCAATTCGTTGTGGTGATCTCTCACTTTTTTGAATTCTCCCCAAGGCTGCTCCCAAGTTTCATCTGCTGTTTTTTCGTCGGTAGAAACTACTTGAAAACCTTCTGTCATTTTTTGAATTCCCTGAAATTCAAATCCCAATAAAGAAGGTTCTATAACCGATTTTCCATTTGATGAAAAGCTGTATTGAGGCTGACCTGACTGCGTTAATTCAAAAGTTAATTCGGTATTTTTTCCGGGCGAACTTATTTTGTATGTTTTTTTAGTACTAGAACTGCACGCGTATATTAACATCGACGCAAGAATGATCAGACAGCAGCTGTATTTTATGTTTTTCATTATTTAATTGTATTAATTACAACTCTTATTTTATTTCACTTAATAACTGTTTTGCTTTTGCGGGCTGCATAGAAACAAAATAATTAAAAGCCTGATCTAATTTTTTCTGGGCATCGGCATTGCCTTTCTTTTCTATTCTTAGGTTGTATAATTTGCTGATTTCTGTAAAAAACGATTCGGTACTTTTTACTCCCGCAAATGCTTTTACTTTTTCGATATACGCATAACCAAATTCAACCGTTGGTTCGAACATGGTTCCTTCTCCAAAGTCATTCCATGTAATCAATTGCAAATAGTTTACGTTTGCATTTTTTGCCATAGAAAGTGTTTCCTCGAGCGTGGCGCCATTGTTATGTTCAATTGTCCAGCCAATTGCCGCTCCGCCTCCGCCTTCGGCATAAAAATCTTTAAAACCGGGATAAGCACTTCCCATCGCAACTGAAAGTTTTGGTTTGGTATTGGTATAAAAATTTGTCAAATAAGTGCTGTTTTTATACACCCAGGCATATTCGCCTGCAGCATTTTCTCCCGCTTCTACAGATTGATCCCAAAGGGTTAAAAAAGTTGGTTTTGCAGTTAAAGCACCAAAAATGTTTGTCCATTCTGCAGGCGTCTGCAGTACAATTGGTCCAAAATTTAACAGTAATGGTTTTCCATTAATTTTGATGTAGTTCGAATCGCCAAAATAATTCGTCTGCAAATAACCCAAATCAGTTTTAGCGGCGCTTGTAACCGAAATTGCTTTTCCGGCATCGACAGCATTTTTCGTCACTCGGTCCTCATAAACGATGGCATATTCAAGTCCAACTTTATCAAGCATGGCAATCAATTGCTCTGTATTTTCTTTTACCATTCGATAATCGTTTACATCATATGTGCCGTACCAATCGATCAAAAGCCCATCAATTCCTGAATATTTCATCAATAATAAATGATTTTCAATCACATTTTTATCGCCAGAATGATAAGGCCCGATCATCGGATAATAATACGATGCAATTTCTCTTCGGTTGTTTGCTCCAATATTATTTGGGTTTTTATTGGCCATTGTCCAATGATATCCCCATTTTTTATCAGGACTGCTTTCATTGGTTTCAAACCAAGGCATATAATGAACGTAAATTTTCGTGCTGTTTGTTTTTTCAATTGCAACCGGAGCGAGTGTTTCAGGCTCTGTTGGCTTGTCTGAACCTTTGTCATCACTGCTGCATCCAGAAGCGACCAAAATGTTCATAATTCCAAAAAACAAGAATGTGATATATCTTTTCATATTGATGTATTATTTGTTTTTATTTTTTGATACAGATTAAAAATTTATCAGATTTTTTAATCATTAATCTGTGGTTAAATTTCTTTCGCAGATTTTGCAGATAAAGCAGATTTGTTTTAATGTAATTTGATTACGAAAATCAATGAAAATCTCTTTAAACTATATGAAAAAATAAATCTATCAGATCTGCAAAATCTGCGAGAAAAAAAAATATTCAGTAATTCTTATACCAAAAAAATTAAAATATGTCAGCCTTCCGCGACTAACCAACATGGAAGGCTGACATTCAATAACCTAATACCCAGGATTCTGTACCAGATTTTTATTTGTAGTTAAAACTGTACTCGGAATAGGGAAAATCGCTCTATACTTTTCAGTTGTACCTTTTTCCCACCACGGCTGGAAAAATGTTCCAAAACGAATATTGTCTGTTCTTCTTCTTCCTTCAAAAGTGAATTCTTTCAGCAGCTCTTTATCAATAAAATTAAGATCGATAGTTGCTGGCATTTCTTCTCCTGCACGTGCTGTAATTTGCTGTACAAATGTTTTTGCTAAATCAGGTGATCCTAAGCGAACGTAGCATTCAGCCTGCATCATTAAAATTTCGGCATAACGAATTAAAACAAAATCATGATCGCGCTCCCATTGTTCGCCCGCTTTCATTTCGTATTTTCCTAAACGAACTCCCTGATTTTCTTTTGCATCTGCGACACTTGTTACTTCTTCAGTATACGTTAATGGCTCTCCGTTATCCATAATAATAACAGAACCAGTTGCTAAATTGATCTGATCTCCGGCAACCATGCATTTTTTTCTTTTATCAGTATCTGAAAAAGCCGAATAAACTCCTGGCTGTGCGCACATTCCGTTTGCGCTCCACGGATAATCTCCAATTGGAGAAAGTGTTAGTTTATGCAGATAATGACAAGACATTGAAGACATATAATTTCCAACTGTTCCTGCTTTTTGATCGTACGGAATTGAAAAAATTATCTCTGGAGATTTTTCATTTTGTGTTGCAAAATTGGCGAAGAAATCAGGCGCTAATGTATAACCTGTTACTTTCTGACACATATTGATACAGTCTTGCCAACGCGCAGTTCCGATAAATGCTTCCGAATTTAAATACAATCTTGCCAATAAAGAATAGGCAACATTTTTTGTAAATTTAGAATATACCACATTTGAAGTTAAGTGCGGAATCGCATCCAGCAATTCTTTCTCCACAAAATCATACACTTGTTTTCTTGAAGAATTAGACGGCAATGCGGTATCTTCAAAATTGACAACAATTGGCACATTCCCAAATAAATCTAAAAGATTATAGTAATAGTAAGCTCTCAACGCTTTTAGTTCAGCATAAATTGGTGCTTTTGCGGCAGCTGTTAAAGATGATTTATCGATTTGATAAATGATAGAATTGATTTTTGCAATTCCGGTATAGTTGTAACGCCAAGCGGAAAGAATCATACGGTTGTCTGCTTTCCAAGTGTGTCTTTGAGCGTCTTGATATTGACCGCCATCGAACCAGTTTGTTCCTCTGGTTGGAATTGTAGCTTCATCAGAAACTGTTTCATTTAAAAAGAATACATACTCACAAGTTGGATAATTATTTGATATACCGTCTGCAAATCCTCTTAGCGAAGAATAAGCGCCTCCAACTAATGCATCAATTTCTTTTGGAGTATTGCCAAAGTCTCCATCTTCTACTTTATCATATAAGTCTTCATTTAAATTGGTACATGATATCGTAAAAAGCATGCTCATCAATATTGCTGCTGTTATTTTGATTTTCATTTGTTCTATTTTTGAGTTAATTCGCTTAATTATTTAGCGTAAAATTTAATCCAACAGAAATAGTTGTTGGTCGAGGATAATTATTGTACTTATCAATTCCTGGAGCTGCTAATCCTGTCTGGTCAACACCATCTTGAGCATTTAAGCCAATCTCTGGATCAACACCTTTGTAGCTTGTCAAAACAAAAAGATTTTCTCCCATAAGGTAAACTCTCAGTTTTGAACTTTTATACTTCAACGGTAAAGTATAGCCTAATGAAAGTGTTTGAAGCCTGAAGAAAGAGGCATCTTCAATCCAATAACTTGAATATTTTGGAGATGACGTAATCCCGCTGTTCAAAAAGTCATCCGGAACATTGAAAGCCGGAAGTCTGTTTGGATCATTTAGCATCATATTTGTTGCATTTAATGCTTTCTGACCAAACATTCCATAACCTGAAACGCCAAGGTCGAAGTTACCGTAAGTAAAATTCATCCCGATTCCTAAAGTTAAATCTGGCTGTACATTTCCTAAATCTCTTTTGTCATCATCGACTAACGCATCTCCTAAAACTTTATCATTTGCAGCATTGTAATACAGCATTTTTCCATCGGCGTCAAGCCCAGCGCTTTTAAATCCCCAGAAAGTTCCAACCGGATATCCTTCGGCAATAATTTGAGAATACTGACCAGACATACCAGATAACCCATGAAGAGATCCGCTGTAAATCACATCTGTTTCATAAGTAGTATTTGATAGTTTTTCAATTTTTTGAATATTGTGTCCTAAAGTTAAATTGGCATTCCAACTAAATTTATCTCCTTTAATAATTTCAGCATTCAGCGTAAGCTCCACTCCTTTATTTGACATTTCGCCAACGTTCGCCAGCATTGTTCCAACTAAGTAAGGAGGTTGAGGCACTTCGTACGTATATAATAAATCATCCGTTTTTTTAGAATAATATTCAAATGAGCCCGAAATTCTATTGAAAAGTGTAAAATCGATACCAACATTAATTTGTTTTGTAGATTCCCATTTTAAATCTGGATTTGGATTTTGTTTTGGAGAATAAGCCAAACTCCAAGTTCCCGTAACTGGATCGTAGTAACTGTCGTTTCCAACTCCTAGAATTGAAAGCGATTTGTATTCACCAATTCCGTCCTGGTTTCCGGTAACTCCATAACCTACTCTAAGTTTTAAATTATCAAGCCAGCCTTTTGAGGAGCTCATAAAATCTTCGCTTGAAATTTTCCAAGCTACAGAAGCAGATGGAAAAGTTCCCCATTTATTATTTTCTCCAAAACGGCTAGAACCGTCTCTTCTTACTGTTGCTGTCAACAAATATTTGCTGTCATATGAATAATTGGCACGAGCATAAAATGAAACCAAATTTGATTTCCCTTTATACGAATACACATCACCTAAACGGTAATTGTAACCTGCTCCTAAATTATTGTAGCTAAATGCATCTGTTACAAAGCCGCTTCTTTGTGCACCAAAACCTTCATAAATATTTTCTAAATACGAATATCCGGCAAGCGCTCCAATATTGTGTTTGTCAATTATTTTATTGTAATTGACATAAATTTCGCCTTGCGCATTAGCATATTCAGCATATGTTTTTTGAGCGTAACCGTCTTCTGTTCTTCCTTCCATAACTGCGTATGAAGGTTTGTACGTGCTTCCTTTTACGGCGTTATGTTCGTATGAAATGTTGGCTACCGCTAGAAAATCATTCAAAAACTTAACTTCAGTTTTAAAGTAACCCAGCAATCTGTGTCTTTCATTGTCAACGATTCTGTTCGTCAAAATCTCAACCGGATTTTCATAAATTGTACCGCTTACTGAAGTAAAATCTCCATTTGCATCATAAACAGGAATTGTTGGATTTAGATTATAAGAACGTTCAAAAATTCTATAATCTAACGGATGCCACTTATCAACATTGGCAAATAATCCCATATCAAATTTTACATCTTTATTATCACCAAGATATTGGTACGCGCTAACGTTGCCGCTTAATCTTTCTAAACCTGTAGTTTTAATAACACCTTCATTATTTAAGTATGAAAGAGAGGTTCTAAAACCACTGTCTGCTTTACCCGAATTAATGCTTAAAGTATGCGATTGCGAAATAGCAGTCTGCTCTAATTCTTTTTGCCAGTTGGTATTTCCTCCGTAATCAATCGCATCTTTATTGCCAGTTTGGCGCACATATCCTCTCCATTGATTGGCTGATAGAAGATCTAAATTATCCGCAACATAACCAATACTTGATAAACCGCTGTACGTTACAGAAACACCTTTTGTCCCTGATTTTGTTGTAATTATAATAACTCCATTTGCTCCTCTAGATCCATATATGGCTGTTGCCGAAGCATCTTTAAGAACGTCAACAGATTTAATATCCGAAGGCTGAACGATATTGATATCAACTCCTGCAATTCCATCAACTACAATTAGCGGACTGTTGTTCGCTGTCAGAGATGTTCCTCCGCGCAAGCGCAATGTAGAACCTGCTGCAGGATCTCCAGAAGGACGAATTACATTTAATCCCGCAACTTTTCCCTGCAAAACCTGTTCTGTAGATGAAATGGTTCCTTTTACTAAATCATCTCCCTTAACTGTAGAAATTGCTCCAGTTAAATCTGATTTTTTTTGCGTTCCGTATCCAACGGCAACAACTTGAACTTCTGCCAGCATATAACCATCATTTTGCAGACGAACATCAATAGGAGATTTGGTTCCTGATAGAATTTGAATTTTTTGAGTTGTCGATCCGATAAACGAAATTTCAATTGAACTTCCTACGGCTACAGTCAAGCTGAATTTACCGTCAAAATCTGTAGTGGTAGCATTTTTAGTACCCACCTCTATTACTGAGGCGCCTGGCAATACATTTCCGGTATTGTCATAAACGGTACCAGATACCTGCTTTTTATCCTGAGCAAAAATTCCTCCCGAAAGAAAAAGCATGAAAATCATGAATACCACAGTTTTAGTAGTCCACGTATGATACAGGACTATTTTTTTATTTTTACTATTCATTAGAATTGATGTTTAATTTGATAGTGAATTATTTGTCTAGCGTTTTAATCGGCATTTTGGTATCTGAGATCGTTTTGTCTTTGTTGTCTTTTACTACAACATGAATCTCATTTAAGTTCGCAATACCATTTAGTTCTGTAACTAAATTGACAAATCCTTTTATCTCTGCCTTTCCTCCGGTAAACTCACCAGAAATTATTTTGCTTCCTGCTGTAATGGTGTAGAGCAATTTGTTTACGCCCGGCTCATTGTTTTTTCTAGACATTCCCAGAAAATCCTTTTGACTGATCTGCAAAGGAAAAAATGCAAATACCGGTGGAGGTGGCGGAATATATTCTCCAGCGTATAAAACCTGATCCGGAATTGTTCCGGCCCAATCGTCTTTTACCATCAAGAAAACTAAATTTTCCATTACGTAACCGTCTGGTGCGTTATAATATTCTTTCGGAACCAAATCCATTTTATAGAATCCGTTTCCTAAGTCTTTTAATTTTGTTTTTGCTGCAATTTCAGGAAGCCAAGATTGGTATTCTTGTTTAATATCCCAATTGTTCAATCCGCTGTGTATATGTACACTTGTCGCGCCTGCAAATCCTGGAGCCAAATTGGCATTGAATAAAATACTTACGCCTTTATCGATTGTTGGTTTTGTTGGATATGCTCTGATTAGTTCATTAGCTGTATAAAAAGAAGAAAAATCAGTATAAGGCATATTGGCAACATCACTTTGCTTCGATCCGTTTTTGTTTTTTAAACGAAACCAAAATCCTGCGCTTGCTGCAATTTCCTCCGGAGTTTTAGAGAAATACTGTGTTGGAGTTAAAGTAAAACTCCAAACTTTATTGCCAACATACGTCAGTTTTGCAAAGTCTGACGAGTTTTCCCAGTGTCCTGCATCTGGCTCAGATGGCGACCAGATCCAGATATAAAGATCTTCATTTTCAGCAAATGTGGTTCCTGAAAGATCAAAGTACCAAGTCACTTTTTCATCATATTTGTATACTACAGGAAATGATGACATACTTCCCACAGCTCCTGCAGCTTCTTGAGCCTGCGTAAAATTAGGAGCTATTAAAAGGGCTAGTAAAATTGTATATAGAAATTTTTTCATATTACTTTTTAATTAATAGCATTTAATTTAAACACGTACGACACAAAAGGGCTGCCTCCTGAAGAATGCACTAACTGAAATTCCATTTCGTCATTGCTTCCCGGAACTGATGTTAATCTAAGTTCATCTGTTTTTTGTGTTTTTTGAGCGTCACTATACAAGTAGATTTTTACCGCGCTTGCGTTTGTCTGCTGAAAAACTGAGCTTAACTGCCAATATCCCTTTGGGGCAAATAACGCTGGCACGTTACCCAAAACTTCATAACTTGTCGGATTATTCTTTTCGTCTACGCTGAATCTGATTTTAAAATCTTCGTAGTTGAAATAGGTGCTCAAGTTTTCTTCACTTGGTTCGATCTTATTTGCTTTCGCAGATTCGTCAACCATTTTTAAATTTGTTAATCCCCAGTCTCCATTTACTTTCTCATAAATGGTAATCGGATCAACGTGGCTTCCGTCGTCAGTATTATCACAGCCTACGGCTATTAAACACAAAACAAAAGCCAGCCAATACATACTTTTACATCTCATAATTTGTGGTTTGATTGTTAGTTTTTTTTGCCTCATTAAAGACAGAACGAAGCTAGATGTTAAATAAATCTAAAAAAAAATATCTTAGAAAAATCAAGATATAATTCGAATAAATTTTAGATCAATTAATTGAAAATCAATATTTTATAATATTTTTACATTTACAAAAATCAAGGTTATGTTTAGATCAAAATCAACAATTAATTAATGGTAATTATGACAATATCTAAATTAAAGTCTATATTTTTTTCACTATACATATATATAATTGCTTTTTATTGTATAATTGCAAATTATTAGACTACTTTTAACATTTAGATCTAGTTTTTGGATGCCAAACCCAATTTTAGAGCTTTGTTTATTGAAGTTGTAAAATTCTGAAAGTTGTCTAATCATCAGCTTTCAAGTTCTTTTTTCAAATTAAAAAACGAATTAACTCGAACCAATCAAAAGGAATTTTTTACCCTAACCAAAACAAAACCATGCAAAGAATATTCATTCTATATTTTTTTATTGCAGGTTTTTCTCTAACTGCGAAAGAGACGAATCCTGTTCTGGAAGAATTAGATAAAGTACTTCTGAAAAAAGATGTTTACTTAAAACAGAAGTATCGCAAAATTGAAGTTTTAAAAAAAAACGTATCAAAATTTACGGTAAGCCAAAACAACGAAGAGCTCTACAATAGCTATATGGCATTGTTTGAAGAATATAAATCGTTTAAATATGACTCTGCTTATTATTATTTAGAAGAAGCAAAAATTAAGGCGATCGTTTTAAAAGATCCAAAGTATTTGGCTCATAGCCGAATTAAAGAAGGTTTTGTATTGCTTTCGTCAGGATTATTTAAAGAAGCAATTGACACATTAAATGTTATTGATGACACTAAACTCAATCTTAAAAATAAGTTTGAATACTATTCCATAAAAGCCCGCGCTTATTATGATTTAGCTGATTACAACCGTGATCAGCGTTTTAATATTCACTACGTACAGCAAGGAAATCATTTCCTTAAAAAAGCGCTGGAACTAATCGGAACTAATACAAATGAATATTGGGCAGCCGAAAGTCTAAAAAGATTAAAACAACAAGATTGGCGTGGTGCCGAATTTGCTTTTAGTTACTGGATTAATAATTATACTTTACCGCCTGATTATTACGGAATCGCTACTTCCAGTCTTGGCTACATTTATTCGGAACGAGGATATACAAAAAAAGCAATTCAATATTTAGCGCTCGCCGCTATTGCAGATGTCAAAAATGCGACAAAAGAAACCGTTGCGCTTCGGAATTTAGCCAACGAACTCTTTAAAATGGGTTATCTTGACAAAGCAAATGAATACATTAACATTGCCATGGATGATGCCACTTTCTACAATGCCAGACATCGCAAAATTGAGATTTCGTCTATATTGCCTATTATCGAAAAAGCGCAATTGAATAATGTAAAAGATAAGAACGATAAACTCGAAAAGATCATTATTCTGCTTACAATCTTAACACTAATTATTGTATTGTTTTCGATTATCATTTTTAAGCAGCTAAAAGAAAAAAATAAAGCGCGCAAGATAATGGCTTCATCGTACGCGCAGCTTCAGGAAATGAATATCAGTTTAAGCGAAGCGAATGCTATCAAGGAAGAATATATTACGTATTTTATTAAGGCGACATCTGCTTTTATTAATAAAATAGACCATCTCCAAAAAAGTACGCTTCATAAAATTATTACAAAAAAAACCGACGAAGTTATTGCGAGCCTGAAACGCTATAATGTAAAAGAAGAACGCGAAAATCTCTTTCATCAATTTGATGAAATTTTCCTGAAATTGTTCCCAACTTTTGTGACAGATTTTAATCATTTATTTCCAAATGATCATAAATGCATCGTTAAAAAAGGAGAACTTTTAAATACTGAATTAAGGATTTTTGCTTTGTATCGATTAGGAATTCAGGACAGCAGTCAAATGGCAGAATTTCTCGAACTTTCTGTAGCTACAATTTACACTTATAAGACAAGAATCAAAAGCAAATCAGATTTTAAAGATACCTTTGAGGAAAAGATTATGGCAATTAAAACGATTTAAATTACATTCGTCCTTCATGTAAGGTTTTCAAAACCTTGCAGGAAAGAGAAAAAGCGACATGTAAATGTCGCTTTTATTTGTATTATTTATTAAATTAAATAACTCATATCCCTTAACTCATAACTAGTTATTCAGAAGTTTCCAGCTGCAGCACTACATTTTGATACCTTTTGCTCAAAGAAAAGAATTGCTCGGCAAAAATCATAATCGCAAGCGGAATAAAGAAGAACGAAGTTAAATCTTCTTCATATAAAAAGTAAGTTGTTATAATAAAAATTCTTCCATATTCTAGATAATACATCCATTTTCGCTGTTCTAATAAAGCACCGCAATTGATTAATGTAATAAGAATAAAGCACAGAACAAAAACTTTATCAACGATGTTTAAATACTCAAAATAATATGTAAAAACAGTCAATACCAAAGTACATACTCCTAATTGAATATAGAGATAGTTTCTAAATCGAAGTCTTTGATGGGGATTGCTTTTATCCTGCAGAAAGCGTTTTTCTAAAGTTGGGCGAATATCCTGATCCATATGAGCTGGGCTTCCAAAAACAGCGTTCCATCTGGCTTTAAAGCCTTTAGAACGTTTCCATAATTCGAAAATTTCAAAGTAATAATGAAAATGCTGCCACAAGAAACTGTAGCTTTTTAAAGGATGCGTTAATCCGTATTTTGGTTTTTCCTCTTCTTGCTGAAAGGTTCCAAAAAGGCGATCCCAAAAAGTAAACATATCTCCGTAATTTTTATCCAGGTATTTTTCGTCAGAGGCATGATGTACACCATGAACAGAAGGCGTTACAAAAACATATTCAAGCCATTTTATTCTACCAATAAGCTGTGTATGCGTAAAAAAAGAATAGGCACCATGAACAATAAGCATTGTAATAACCATAGACGGATGAAAACCGACAAAAGGAAGAACGCACCAAAATCCGGTACGTATAATTGCCTGAAAAGTAGTTATTCTGGCAGCAGCTGTAAAATTAAATTCTTCACTGTGATGGTGCACAATATGTGCCGCCCAGAAAAAATTGACTTCGTGTCCTAATCGATGGTACCAGTACCAAACAAAATCGGTTGCCAAAATTAGCGCAAACCACACAAAAGCATTACTCGGAATATAAAAAATTCTGTAGTTATTATAAATGAAATAATACAGCTGATAAAAACTAGCAGCTATAAAGAGATTGATCAACCGTTCTGCAATACCAATACTGATATTAGAAACAGAGCTTTCATAATTAAAAATTTCCGGTCTCTTTTTACGCTGTGCCAACTTATATTCTAAAAACAAAAAAAGAAAGAAAGCGGGCATTGCGAACGCAAGAAAATTAATATGTTCCATTTTTAAAAATTACTTTTTTTCGATTCTAAAAAAACTCTAATAGAAATTATTATAAAATTAGTAAAGACATTTTCATCAATTAATATATTTCTATTTATGAAATGCTATTAACTGATGAAAACAATCTTCATCTTTATAGCCAATTTTTAATTCTGTTTGAATTTTGGAGCCTCTAAAGCTACTTCTTTAACAGATTGTGTATCAGCTACTTTTTGCAAAGCAATTACATAAGCAGCAATTCTTGGCGTAATATTATGTTTGGCCGCGATTCTAAAAACAGTTTCAAAACCTTTTTCCAGAATATCTTCTAAACGTGTATTGATTTGGTGAATTCTCCAAGACTCTAAAAGTGAATTTTGAAGCCATTCAAAATAAGAAACGGTAACACCGCCAGCATTTGCCAAAATATCCGGAACTACCAATACATTGTTGTCATGCAATATTTTATCAGCATTAGAAGAAACGGGTCCGTTTGCACCTTCTACAATAATTTTTGCGCGAATAGCCGCGGCATTTTTCTGTGTAATAACATCTTCTTTTGCTGCCGGAATTAAAACATCTACATCTAAAAGCAATAATTCTTCGTGTTTGATGGCAACCGAATTTGGATAGCCTTTTATACTTTTATTATTCAAATTATAATACAAAATAAGTTCCGGAATATTGATTCCGTCAGGATTGTAAAAAGCTTCAGATACATCACTTACGGCAACTACTTTTAATCCTTTTTCATATAAAAATAAAGCTGAATGCAGTCCGACATTTCCAAAACCTTGAATGGCAACGCTAGATCTTGCTGGTCTAAGTTTTAATTTTTGAAGTGCCAATAACGTAATAATACTGACACCTCTTCCTGTTGCTTCTACTCGGCCTAATGATCCTCCAGAATGCAAATGTTTTCCCGTTACAACAGCGTGAATTGTTTTGCCGTGAACTAATGAAAATTCATCCATAAGCCAGCCCATTTCGTCAGGACCTGTTCCCATGTCTGGCGCTGGAACGTCTTTTTCTGGTCCAAAAATATCTGATAAAGCTTTTGTGTAAGCTCTTGTTATTTTCTCTAATTCTGTTTTAGAAAGTTTTCTTGGATCACAAATAATACCGCCTTTTGCTCCTCCAAACGGAATTCCAGTTACTGCTGATTTCCAAGTCATCCAAGCGGCAAGCGCTTTTACTTCGTCTAGATTTACTGCCGTATCGTATCTAATGCCGCCTTTTGAAGGTCCTAATGCTGTATTGTGAATTACACGATATCCTTCAAAATTTTGCTGGTTGCCATTATCCAATGTAATCGAAAAATTAACCACGATCTGTTTTTCCGGTCGCTGTAATTTTAATCTGATTGATTCATCTAATTTTAAAATATCGGCCGCGATATTAAAACGATCAATCATTGATTGAAAGGGATTTTGTTTAATTATTTCTGCACTCATATTATATATCTTTAAATTTGGGTTTATCTAATTTGTATTTTATTTATTTTTTAAAACTTTCTAAAATTTCTGAAAGAATGTTTTAGAAATAAAGACCACAGCCACAACATGGAATTTTAATCCGGCAGCTCTGCATCATTTTATTTTTATTTCTATTCGATCTCATTTTATTTGTTTTTTAATAGTTCTAAAAAAAGCCTTTCATGGTGCATGAAAGGCTAAAAAAAAAAAATAACTAACAAGTACTTTCTCTATTAACGCCATTTCATCTCACAGTTTATCATGCAGCACATCGTGAAGCTGCATGTAAACGAGATTATATTTGGACTATAGTTTTTCATTGTTACTGCAAATCTATAAAATATATTTGTTAATTCTATAGAATTAGTAGAGTTTTGTTTTAAAAAATTACATATCAATTCAAAACGAACTGTAAATTAATACTTTATAAAAAAAGTAAAAACATTAAAATTGCGATCTTACTATGAAAAATATTGAAATTAAAGCCAAAACAAGTCCAATAAAATTGATTTTAGATAATTTCTCTTTGAATAAAAATAACCCTGTAAGACTTCCTAAAATGATTACTCCCATATTCATTCCGGCAAAAACCGTCGAGGGATTTTCAGAAAAAGCTTTATGGGCTTTTAGATAAAACAGAATATTACCGAAATTAAATATTCCGACTAAAGCACCAAAAAGAATATTTTTTAAATTGAAATTTTCCTTTTTAATAATGATTTTATACAAGGCAACTCCTAGAGCAATTACAAAGGAAATAGCAAAAACAATGCATAAAGAGGTTGGATATGGAAGTGTCGTGTAAAGCGCGATTTGTTTAAATAGAATGTCGATGATCCCGAAACCAATTAAAACTCCCGCTGGATAAATCCATTTGTTTTCTGTATTCTTAGATTGTTTTCTTAAAATGAATAACAATGCTGTAAAACCAATTACGAGACCGATAACTTTATAAGTATTAAATTCTTCTTTAAAAATCAGCCAAGCTGCTAAAATCGGAATAAAAAGAGATAATCGCTGTGCAGCATCCGTTTTTACTATTCCAATATATTTGATAGAAGCCATTAAAAGCAAAAAAACGACAGGCAATAAAACTGCAATTGCAATATAAATGTTCCAAGGTGCTTTTGCATCAACTTCAGCAAAATTGGGACTAAAAGTTAAATAGCATAGTATTAGTGCTGTTATGTAATTAAAAGCTACAATTTGTGTGGGATTGGTATCGTATTTTCGAGTTATTTTGAAGATTACTCCAACAATTACACTGCAAAGAATACTTAGAATAAGAAATAACATAGAATCAAATTTTGATTGTAAAAATAGTGTTTATCTACATTCCAACTTTCAAAAAATAAAAATATTAATCACTTTTAAGCCAGCCCGTAATACTCATTCTGGTATTTTGAGTTACCAAAACTTCATGAACCAATTCATTGCTTTTAAAGAAAACTGTTTTTCCTTGAGTAGGTGAAATTTTTTGATTGTTATTTTCTTGGTGAATCAGTAATTCGCCGCCGTCAGCTTCAACCCAATTACTATTAAGATAACTGATCATAGAGTATTTACGGCTCGGATTATTTTTAAATTGATCCAAATGTTTGAGATAAAAATCGCCTTTTTCATATAGAGAATAATGAAATTCATAACCTGTAATTCCGGCGTAACAGCTTTTATTTAAATAAATTACAAAAGCATCAATTTTATCAAAAAATTCATTTTCAAAAATATTTTCGTTCTTTTTATCGAGCCAATAAATAGCATCGCTTCTGATTTTATTATTAAAAGAAAGTTTTTCAGAATTTCCTATTCCAGCAGATAAAAGCAAACTTCCAGCATTTAAATCAAGTAAATTTTTCTTTAAATGATTGGCCAATTCATCACTCAAAAAATGCTCAGAAATACCAATTTTATTTTCTAAATAAGTCGCAATCAAATCCTCAAAACTATCTTCCATCTATTATTTGGGAAAACTGCAAATACAGCCAACGAAGCAAGATAGACTATTAAAAACTTGTAATAGTACTTTTGAGAAATAATAAACCCGACAGTCCCAAAATCTCGGGATAAATCTGTCGGGTTTGATAATTATAATGTAATCTTAATTCTTAATTTATAGTTTACTGATATAACTTCCGTACATATCCTTAAACTGATGCCCTTGCGCAAAACGGTCTTTGCTTAACTTTTTATATTCAACCAATCCCCACAAAATAAATTCTTTGAAGAAATATTGATCATTTTTATCTAATTGAGGCTGATATTTTTTCAGTAAAACATCCAACGGCGTTACTTCATCCAAAATCTTTTTGTATTCTTCATCTGAAGCGTCATCTAATAATTCGAAACCGCTTTCTGCAAAAAACCATTCGATTAAATCAGAGTAAGCCGTTTTTTCACCAGCTTTTTCAAGCTTTTCAATTTTAGGCAAAAGTGTTGGAAATAAAGTTCGTATTGCAGATCCGATTAAATTCTGCGCCACCGACGCAGCTCCCTCCTGCTCTCCTTCATAAACCAATTCTACTTTTCCTGTAATAGCCGGAATAATTCCGATAAAATCAGACAATCGCAAAGTTGTTTTTTCCGCTCCTGATTTTAAGGCACGGCGTTCTGCGGTACTCATTAAATTTTCAAAAGCCGTAATACTCATTCTGGCACTCACACCGCTTTTATTGTCGATGTATTCGCTGTCACGCGCTTCAAAACTTATTTGCTCCAAAATATCTTTGGCTAAACTAGGGACATAAACGAGTTTATGCTGTGTTTCATCTAATTTCGCTTCTTGTTCCGTAATAGTTCTTGCAATGGCAACACTTTCAGGATAATGCGTTAAAATCTGAGAACCAATTCTATCTTTTAATGGCGTCACAATACTTCCGCGATTGGTATAATCTTCTGGATTTGCTGTGAAAATAAACTGCATATCGAGAGGCATTCTTAATTTGAAGCCACGAATTTGAATATCGCCTTCCTGAAGAATATTAAATAAGGCAACCTGAATTCTTGCTTGTAAATCTGGTAATTCGTTAATAACAAAAATACAGCGGTTTGCTCTCGGAATCATCCCGAAGTGAATTACACGATCGTCTGCATAAGATAATTTTAAATTTGCTGCTTTTATTGGGTCAACATCTCCAATTAAATCAGCAACAGTGACATCTGGCGTTGCTAATTTTTCGAAGAAACGCTCATTTCTATGAAGCCATGATATTGGAGTTTCATCTCCTTTTTCGTCAATTAAATCTTTAGCAAAACGCGAAATTGGATTTAATGGATCATCATTGATTTCTGAACCTGCAACAAATGGAATATATTCATCTAATAATTCGACCATTTTACGAGCCAAACGCGTTTTTGCCTGACCTCGAAGTCCTAATAAATTAATATTATGACGAGATAAAATAGCACGTTCCAATTCTGGAATTACAGTATTTTCAAAACCATGAACACCCTCAAAAACAGGTTTGCCAGATTTTATTTTCTCACGAAGATTATTTCGCAATTCGTCTTTTATACTTATACTTTTATATCCTGACGCTTTTAGTTCGCCTAGTGTTTTTATGTTTTCTATTTTCATATTTTTTATTTAAAAATTGAATGATTTAAAGACTTAAAATTCAATTGATATTTGTTTTTTTTTTGTTCGGGAACCTTTTTAATTAAATAAGCACTTCTTCAGTCCCGAAGCTTCGGGATCTGGACACTCAGCGTTACAACCGAAAACTGAGACAAAGACTCAAAACTATCTAACTCGCTTTTTCCTATTTGTTTCATAATCTTCAAAAATCATTTCACCCAAACCTTTTAGCCCAGTATAAAATGCTTTTCCTTGATTTGCTTCTGTAAATTGATTCACAAAACGCTGTAAATACGGATCGTTTGCAATCATAAAAGTCGTAATCGGAATGTGTAATTTTCTGGCTTGCTGTGCCTGTGTGTAACATTTGTCTACGATATATTCGTCGAGCCCGTTGCTGTTCATATAATATGAACCATCTCGCTCACGCACACAGCTTGGTTTACCGTCGGTAATCATAAAAATTTGCTTGTTTGTATTTCGCTTTCTACGCAAAATATCCATCGCTAATTGAAGTCCGGCTACCGTATTTGTATGGTAAGGACCAACTTGCAGGTAAGGCAGATCTTTAATTGGAATTGTCCAGGCATCATTTCCAAAAACTAAAATATCTAGAGTATCTTTAGGATAACGAGTTGTGATTAATTCAGCCAAAGCCATAGCTACTTTTTTCGCAGGCGTAATTCGGTCTTCGCCATACAAAATCATACTATGACTGATGTCAATCATCAAAACCGTACTCATTTGGGCTTTATATTGTGTTTCTTCAACTACCAAATCATTTTCGGTCAGCATAAAACTTTCAACACCGTTGTTTATTTGAGCGTTTCGCAGACTTTCGGTCAGTGAAATACGTTCTAAGCCGTCTCCAAAATTAAATTCACGGAATTCACCTGTATGTTCATCGCCATTTCCAGCATGTTTTGTTTTGTGATTTCCTGTTCCGGAGCGCTTTAAATTTCCGAAAATTTGATCTAAGGCTTGCTGTCGAATCGCACGTTCTGTTTTAGCCGTGATTCCAAAACCGCCAGTTCCGTCTTCTTTGACCTCATCTTTTATGTAACCTTTCTTTTTTAAATCTTCGATAAAATCATCGATTGTGTAGTTCTCGTCGGTCAGTTTATATTCCGTATCTAGCTCCCGAAGCCAGTCTATAGCTTCATCAAAATCCCCCGAAGTATGGGTGATCAGCTCTTTAAAAATACCAAAAAGCTTTTCAAACGGAGACTGAAATGGGGCTTCGTATGTCTTGAAATAAAAACCTTTTTTAAATTCGTTTTTCATAATTCTAAAATTACGCTATTTTAGAATTACGAAAAAAGAAACGTTTATTAATTTTTAGTTAAAATATTGGAACAAAATATACTAAAATTACTAAGAATTTTATCAATTATTCAAACTTTCCGTCGAGATAAAACCAAGCATTATTTTCAAACTTAAACGTCGAAAATTCGTAATGCATCTGTGGTTTTTTGTTTGAATCTATAAAATAAGCCTTAAACTCAACTGTATTTTCAGTAAAACTTAAAATTTCTAATTTTTGCCATTTATTGCTCGTTGCCCATTTTAAAATTTCAGCTTTTGAGTAATATTGTCTTTCAGAAACATGAGTAGTTTCTAAAAGGTAAACTGCATTATGCGTGGCGTACGCCGAATAGCGAGAACGCATTAAAGCCAATGCAGTGAGTGCTTTTTGATTATTTTTAAGATACAATCCACAGCAGTCATTAAATGGTAAACCTGTATCGCAATAGCATTTTTTATTCTCCATCAACTTGCTCTTCGCCGTTAATTTTTACGTGCAACTGATTTAATAAAACTTGATATCTGCTGATTTCTCTCAAATCTTCATCTTCTTCTGCATGATCGAGCAATTCGTCTAGAGTTTCATTTACTTCAAGCAATTTATTATTCGCTTCTCTGTCTTGTTTTGCAGCGATCAAATCAATTATTTCCTGTACGCTTGCTTTTAAAGTTTCGAATTTAGTATTCATATATTTTGTTTTTATTTTGTTTCAAGTTTCAGATTTCAAGTTATTTACAAACTTGAAACTTGAAACTTTTCTATTGTTCCTTTTGGTCTTCGTTGAACTTTTTAATAATTTCTTTCAGTTTTTCTTTACGCGCAATTACAGCCTGTTTCGCTTTGTCTTGGGCTTTGTGCAATTTGTCATTATGCTTTTTGATATTCCTTTCGTTGTTGCGTCCCATTATATTTGTCTTTTAATTTCTTCTAAAGTTTTTTCAGTAAAAATCAGTTCTGTTATGATTTTCTTTCTCAAATCGGCAATGTCATCATAATCAAAATGTTTTGCCCATGAAGTCAATTGCTGCAGATTTCTGATTTGTTTTATTCTTTTTGTGGTTTCAAAACTCGTTCTCAGAATTGCTTTACTATCGTAATTCGGATTCTTTTTATGCTGATAGGTTACTGTATTTTTTTCGAAATCAGCTTCTATATAGTATAGCTTTTCCTCGGCATTATCCGGATAAAATTCGTTCCAGGCAGCAAAACCTATTTTTGTTTTCGATTCTCCCGAAGCTTCGGGATCAACGTCTCGGGCAATCAAACGCCATTTACTGTTGGCTAATCTTCCCCAATGATTAGAAACACGGTACATTCCTGCTTCTGTATAATAATAGGTACTTCCCGCTTTGCTTTCAAACTGCTTTTTTAGGCTTTCTATTTCAGTTGCAAGCACTTCATGAAAAACACAAAAGGTATTTTTGAAGGAATTGGGATGTGGCTTAAAATTTTTCTGCATGTGCAAATATACTGAGATTGACTTGAACTCCCTAAAACAAAGATAAATTGATTAACTTTGCAACTTCAATTTTAAAATTTAAAAAACATGTCTAAAGATTCACACGATAAAATGATGCAAAAAGGAGTTTATACCGGCATCATCGAAAAAGATGAAAACAACAATTATTTTTGTGGAGAATATCTTTTAGATTATAAAATGGTACATACCAATCATACAATAGGCGAATTGATTACTATTAAATCTGTTATCGAAAATCCAAGTGATATCAGTTATGATAAATATCCTAAAAAATCTAAAAATTTCCATAAGGCAAATAATAAGCCAGAAGATAAATAATTTGTTCAGGTCTTCTTTGTTTCAAGTTTTAGGTTGAAATGAAAATTCAAACTCAAAGAGTGCAAACTAGCAAAGTTCGCAAAGTTTTTTAATAAAGCTTTGCGAACTTTGCGTTTTAAATCCATGGAACATAAAAACTTTGCGGTTAATTCAATGGATAGATGGGGTAAAAACGTCTTACATCTATATTTATCAAATAACTTTTTCTGAATATTTTTTCGATCAAAAGTAAAAAGTTAAAAAAAAGTGTACCTTTGCAAAAAATTTGTCGTTTTGAAGTAATAAAAACTCATTTCAAACTAATAGACAATAAGTTACCTTTTATTTATGAAAAAAATAGTTGAATACCGCAAGTTACTAAACGTTGATAAAACTGCAGAGTTAAAAGATTTGAAAACCATTTATCGTAATGCGATGAAAGAATCTCATCCTGATAAATTTCAAGGTGATGAAGCTGGTTTAAAAGCTGCAGAAGAAAAAAGTAAGGCAATCATTGAGGCTTATCACTTTTTGGTAAGTATTAATCCTGAGACGATTAAAGCAAATTTACCTGAATATACTGAGACAATCGCAACTGCAACAATTACTGATTATAAATTTGTTGAAGGGCGTTTAATTATCGATTTCTCTAACGGAAGTGTTTACGAATACATTAGTGTTCCTAAAGTGACTTACGTAAAAATGGTAAATGCTGACTCTCCTGGAAGATTCGCGAAAAGACACATTTTGAACTCTTTTACTTGGAGAAAGAAAACAAATCAAGAATAGTTTTACACTATATTATACTTAAAAGCATTCTGGCAACAGAGTGCTTTTTTTATACTTAAGAATTAGGAAATTGTTTGTTTTTAAGCAAAATAAAAATATAATTACTAGTTTTTAAGCACATTAAACAAACAAAACCCCTGATAATAGGCACTTTAAGCCTCTAAAAACTATAACAAAATTTTAGGTTACAAAATTCTTTATGTTTTATATTTTTAGATACTTTTGTTGCACAAATCAATTAACTAATTAATATTTATAATGAAAAAAATATTTTTTTTACTTACAGCTTCTGTAGCGATTATTTCATGCAGCAAAGTTAAAGACGGAGAATACCTTATTACAGGAACTGCAACAGGAATTGAAAACGGAAAAACTATCATCCTTCAAGGTCAAGACCCTACTACAAGAATGTCAGTTAATCTTGATACAGTAAAAGTTGAAAACGGAAAATTCGAAATAAAAGGAAAAGTAACTGAACCAGCTTTTCACGCTTTAGTACTTGAAGGTGCTAACCAGCCAATTCAATTTATCTTAGAAACTGGAGAAATCAATATTGCAATTGACAAAGACAGTATTCACAAATCTAAAATTTCTGGAACTTACAGCAATGATGAGTTTGTAAAATTCAATGAAGATCTTACAAAAACTCAAAAAAGACTTGTTGACTTTCAAAAAAATAACACTGAGAAAATGCAACAAGCTCAACAAGCTCAAGATACTGCAACTATCAATGGTTTGATGAAACAATACGTTGCTATTCAAACTGAAGTTCAAGCAGATTCTAAAAAGAAATATGTTGCTTACGCAGAAACTCACCCAAAATCTTTTATCTCTGCATTGATCGTAAAAGGAATGTCTGAAGATCCTACTGCAGATACTAAAAAAGTAGAAGCTATATATAACTCTTTAGATGAGTCTCTAAAAAATACAACTCCTGCCAAAGAAGCTAAAACAAAAATTGGTCAAGCAAAATTGCCTGCAGTTGGTGCGTCAGCTCCTCCGGTTGGCAGCGCTAAATGAAGATCAGATTTTTCAGCTCCTAATCCAGAAGGAAAAGTAGTTTCGCTTAAAGAAAGTTTAGGAAAAGTTACTATTGTAGATTTTTGGGCTTCATGGTGCGGACCATGCAGGAAAGAAAATCCTAATGTTGTTGCTATTTATAAAGAATTACACGCAAAAGGATTAAATATTATTGGAGTTTCATTAGATAAAGAAAAAAGCAAATGGACAGAAGCTATCGCTAAAGACGGCTTAACCTGGACACACGTTTCGAACCTAAAATTTTGGGATGAACCGATTGCTGCTCAATACGGAGTTCAATCAATTCCGGCAACTTTTATTCTTGATGCGTCAGGAAAAGTAGTTGCTCAGGACTTAAGAGGTCCAGAATTAAGAGCAAAAATAGTAGAGCTTTTAGCTAAATAACACCAATATTCAGAATAAAATAAAAAAATCTCCCTAGTGGAGATTTTTTTATTTTATTCAATACCAATGAATTAAAAAGCAATTGAAAAATAACTTAAAATTAAGTGCGATTTTAGTTTGTAAACATCAAAAACGTTTATATATTTGCAACCGCTTAGCACAACAAAGCGCATTAATACAAGCTTCGGGGAGATACTCAAGCGGCCAACGAGGGCAGACTGTAAATCTGCTGTGTGAACTTCGCAGGTTCGAATCCTGCTCTCCCCACTAAAAGGGAAAGAAGTAAAAAGGTCACTTTTTAAATCTTTTGAAAAATCCGAAAAAATAGTGGTAAAACCTGCAAATCGTAAGATTCGCAGGTTTTTTTGTTTTTAAGGTATTTTCAATCTTTATAAAAACAATTAAAAATCTTGTGACAGAATAGTGTCACTTCCTCCTTTACAAAAGTAAAAAATCAGTATTGAAAAGGGCTATTGACCTAGGGTTCGAAACTGGAGACTTCCAAATATCTGCAAAAAGAAGCTTTGGATAGTTACAAAATAATGCACAATATACAAATAGTAAAGGCACCTGATTAGAGGTGCCTTTATAAGTTAACTGTTATAGTATGGTTATGCTATGACTACGTTTACTGCGTTTGGACCTTTACGGCCTTCTTCTACATCATATCGTACTTCATCATCTTGACGGATGTTTTCTGATAGACCTGAAACATGAACAAAAACTTCCGCTCCTCCATTACTCGGAGTTATAAATCCAAACCCTTTTTCTTCATTGAAAAATTTTACTGTACCTTCTTGCATTTTAATGTATTTAATTATTCAAAGATAACATTATTTAAATGGGAACCAACTAATATTGAGGGTTTTATTCTTAGAACTAAGCAAATACTTTTTTTAGTTACAATTAAAAAGCAGATGAACTGGAAAAATACTTTGAAAGGTTATATCAATTTCAGATCATCACTTAAATATTTTTTCTTCCAAGCTTTTAAAAAACCGATTCTCAAAAAAAGAAATTACAGCCCCCGCAGACAAAAGAAAAAACAATCGTTCCCTTCTATTTTAGCCTGTAGATTAACTGCTGAATAATCATAAGCCAGATTGCAGTTAACAGCATAGTTAAAGTAATTACAGCCAGTGTTACTTGATACGTATAATTTTCTACTAATTTTAAAGAAGCTGCCATGGTCATTAAAATAAAGCTGAATTCCCCTATCTGAGATAAGAGTGCCCCTGCATATAAACTGTCGCGCCAGGGGTTCTTAGTTAGCTTAAAAAGAACAGTATTAATAAAGCTGTTTATGAAGAGTACTGAAAATGAAATCAATATAATCGTACCTGCATTTTGAATAAAAAAGCTAATATCTAACTGCAGTCCCACAGCCAAAAAGAAGAAAGCCATAAAAAATACCCTAAAAGGAATAAGGGAACTGCCCAGCCAGTGCGTTGCCTTATCATGCCCGATTAATATTCCTGAAGCAAAAGCACCAAAAGCAGTGGACAATCCAAGCCATCCGCTGATCCAAGCCATTGTGAAACAGACACTAAAGCCGATAAAAACCTGCAGTTCATGGTCAGCAGTAATCTCTTTCTGCATCGGAATTTTAAAAAGTTTCTTCGTAAGAGCTCCTTTCAAAAAAAGAATCATCAATACACCTCCTGCACATACTTTTATCAATTGGATCGCTGATACAGCAGCACCTGACATAAAATTCAATGCCAGCATCATAGGTATAACCAGTATATCCTGAATCAATAAAACACCGCAGGTAATCATGCCGAGCCGGCTTTTAATTTCGCCTGTCCTGTCCAGATATTGAAATACAATGGCGGAACTGCTGATACTTATTATAAAAGCAGTCAATAGAATTGTTGTAATTTTCCATCCCGCATATGATCCTATAAAATACATACATATAAAACCAAGCACAATCTGAACAACTGCAATAAGGAGAGGCTTGTAAAAATTACGCGTGAGATATTGAAGGTCAATCTCACTTCCTATGGAAAACATCATAATAATGATCCCTATCTCACCAAGTTCTGATATCACATCAGGTTTTTGAATAATATTAAATACTTGAGGACCCAGAAGTACACCAGCGGCTATGTAGGCAATAAGGTAAGGTTGCTTTAAACGACGAAGCAATAAAATCAACAATAAGACAGTAAGGGAAAGCACAGCTATCCCTGAGAATAATTGTGACAGCATATTTTAAATTATTATCAAGAAAGCTGCCTTTATGGGGCAGCTTTCAATAAAAAAATTGATAAAAGTTTTTAAGAAATCTCTATCATCCTTGGTGACTTTTGTCTTGCCTGTTCCAGTTTTGGAATAGACAAAAGTAAAATTCCATTTTCGTAACGGGCACGAATTCTGTCTTCGTCCACTACATTTTTAGGAAGCACAAAACTTCTCTGGAAAGATTGATAACTGAACTCTCTGCGGGTATAGTTTTCTTTCTCTTTATTTACGTGTTCCTGCTTAGACGAAGAAATAAGCAACTGTCCATTATCAAGGGTAACCTTAAAGTCATCCTTATTCATGCCAGGAGCCGCAACCTCGACTTCATAATTCTCTTCAGTTTCTTTAATATTCACTGAGGGCAGTGTGGTGCTTGTAGTTGAAAAATTGTTGTTTTCCCAATTGAAAAGATCGCGGCCAAAAACATCATCAAAAAACAAGCGCTGGAAAGCCGGCACAGGGCTTCCGTTTCTTTTAATAAGATTCATAACAGTAATTTTTAAAATTGTTATACAATAAATTTTTGAACTTGCACAAAGGTGTGCACAAGGAAAAAAACAAAAAATATGCCAGGGGTTAATTCTGACATTTTTTCATTATTCACTATGAAAAAATGTCATTTTAATCTACGAAAAATGCCCTTTTCTTTTGAACTTTTATTTTTTTAAATTTAGAAAATATGCTGTCCTTAGAATTACGATCCGAATTTAATTGTTTCAGAAAAAAATGTCACTTCACCTGTAGTAATGTCGTGTGATCCTCCAACAATTCCAATTTCTCCGTTTTCAATCATTTCTTTCAATATCGGACTGCGCTGCATTATCGATGAAACGGTACGTTTAACATTAATTACAGACACATTCTCAACAAAAGTGGCATTTCCTGAATTGCGGTTTTCTTTCGTCTGGATTTCATCATCAACTGCCGGCCTTATTTTGGTCAGCAGGGCTGTGAGGTTGCCCATTTCAACGTGGTCGCAGGCACCTTTTACGGCTCCGCATTTTGTATGGCCTAATACTACAATTATTTTTGATCCTGCCACTTTACAGCCAAACTCCATGCTGCCTAAGATGTCCTCATTGATAATATTTCCGGCTATGCGTACACTGAAAATATCTCCAAGTCCCTGATCGAAAATTAATTCGGCAGAAGTTCGGCTGTCAATACAGCTCAGAATTACAGCAAAAGGATGCTGTCCGTCTGAAGTTTCATTGGCCTGTTGCAGAAGATTACGGTTTATTTTCAGGTTGCTTACAAATCGCTGGTTTCCTTCCCTTAAAAGATCTAAAGCCTTGGAAGGAGTTATTGCGGCCTGCATTTCTTTGGTTAATGTTTTCATTTGTGATTGGTTTTAAGGTTTATGATAAATAAAATTTTTCCGGCTCTAGCGCTTTAGGAATTTCCGATTCTTTTAATAACTCCTTTATATTGATTTCAATTATTCTTGCTATTGCTGTCATAGGAGTGTCAGTAGGACGGTTTCTAAAGGGATCCTGCATGTAGGTAGCAGATTTTTCTAAAAGAAAAAACATCGCTGAGATCGTCAAAAGCAGGGGGATTTCAAAATAGCTCTTTATGTCTCGCAATGCAATGGAGAGCGTGACAATAAAAATGTAGATAAAAAAGTGTAAAAATATACGATAGGTTACAGGAAAAACGGTGTTTTTAATACGCTCAGCCATTCCCATAGCATTTGAAAAATTAACTAACGTATTATTTATCTGAATTTGTGAGAAGATGCTCATTGCTCCTTTTTCTCTTAATTCCAAGATTTGAAGTGTGTTTAACTGTAACAGCGCCAGAGGTTTATTGCTCTGTTTTTCTATTTCTTCAATGTCTTCTTCAGATATAAAATTCCTTAAATTTTCAACAGGATCAAGGCCGCGTAGACTCTGCCCCAGGCTGTAACACCACGCAATATGCCTAAAGGCAATTTTTTTAACTTCACTTTGATTTTCTCTGGCAACAAAAGACTGCAACTGTAATACAAAACTACGGCTGTCATTTACAATACTTCCCCATATTTTTCGGGCCTCCCACCAACGGTCATAGGATTGACTGAGTTTAAATGAAAGAATAACAGAAATCGCTGTTCCGATAAATGCAGGTACTGCAATGGGCATTACCGGAATAATATTTTCAAATTGAGTAGTAAGATAATGAACTGCGGTGCCAATAATTACTACATATATAATTTCATACTTTACCTTAGTAAAGAGATAGGAAACGGGGATTTTAGTATTGATCAGCATAAAACTGGATTTGAATTGCCATACAAAAATAGTAAAAAACGATTTTTTATAATAGTACAATGAAAAGTACAAATACCCAAGATTGCTGAGCACCGTCCTGATTGAAACGTCTAATCATCAGAGTACTTCAGTACTAATTTGCCTGATTTTAAAAATGCTTCCCAAAAAACAAACTTGGAAGTTACCTGCCAGTTTATCGCACATTTTTTATTTAAAGTACCGGATCAGAGATCAAAGAATTTATTTTTTTTAAAGCAGTTTTGATTTTATACACCAAAGACAGGACCGTGTAAAAGAGTTGTTTAAATAAGACCTGAAATCATTTTTTTCAAATTGCCTGATACTATGTTCTTATTTTGAGACTGAATCATTTTTTTATCTTCTTCAATATTATCTCTATATCCCAAAAATGAGGGACAATTGCTCTGAACAGATAACCTGATAATTCTAATTTCTAAATTGTCCGGATCTAATTTCACAGCTTCTTCAATATTTTTTTTACCTTTTTTAAAAGTACTAAATTTTGAAATGGGACTAATAGTATGTGTTGCCCATATTGTTTGAAATGCACCCAGATAAGCCAATTTTAAACTATTTTCCTTATCTCGGTTCAAATTTTCAATCATTGTCTGGCAAAGTTTTTTATCAGAAACAGCCTTCTGATAATTAGCTCTTAGAATTTCCAAATCCATAACTTGTATATTAAAAGCAGATACCATGGTGACAGATATCACTAAAATTAGCTGCACAAATTTCATATTATTGTTGTTTTATATTGCATATAGCTACTCATTGCAATGAAATTCTTCTGGCCAATCGCTATACATTTACTGAATAACGAAATAATTGCATTGATATCATTACACCTGCCATCAGGTGCTGGCAGCAAATTAGCTAATGTCTGAAAACCTGCTTTGCAAAAATTACTTTGGGTATCTATTAAACCTGAAAGTATTGTTTTGCTTTTAAAATTCTTCATTTCTCTTTTATTTTCTAAAATTTTTAGCTTCACCGATCAAACCAGTAAAAACGATTTCTCTTTTTTTATGCCAATTGCTAAAAAGCGATTAAGAAAAATTAACTTTAACTTAATCGCTTTATTAAAAACTGTTCAAATTTTATTTTTAAGAGCCGGTTGAAATACAGTTTACTGTATTAAAATTTAGGCAATAAAACTTTGTCAATTACATGAATTATTCCATTTGAACATTGTACATCAGTAGCAACAATATTGCTTACTCTTCCGCTAGCATCGGTGATCTTTGCCCCTCCAGTCAGCCCTACTGTAAAGTTTTGTCCTGCAAAGGTACTAACAACCTGACCATTTGTCAAAGCTGATGACTGAACATTTGCTCCGGCAACTACATGATATTTTAAAGTTGTTTCAAGAACATTCGATGGAATGGCAGGAAGCCCGGAAAATCCAGTTTCGGCTAAAAAACTAGTAAAAGCGGCATTTGTAGGGGCAAAAACTGTAAAGGGTGAGCCGGCTGTTCCTGATAATATTCCTGCAAAACCTGAGGCAGGATTATAGGTTAAAGCCGCTACCAGTGTAGTAAAATTCTTATTAGCAACGGCATGATTTACAACAGTAGGAAGTCCAATAACGCCGTCAACTATATGAATAATTCCATTAGAGGCTTCAATATCCGCAGTTGTTACTGTACCGCCTCCATTTGTTTTACCTCCATTGATATCAACACTCGCGCCCTTTTCGATATACATACTGATAGTGTTGGAAGCTGATGCACCGCCCTTAGCTAAGGTTTTAACATAACCAGTTGCAATCTCAGCTGATTTGACTTTTGTACTTAATACATGATTGAGTAATATTTCTTTTAAAGCAGCTACAGGAACTGCATCAAGATTAGCATAGCCTTTAGCAGACAAAAAAGCGCTAAAAGCCGTGTTAGTAGGTGCAAAAACGGTGTACGAACCCGACGAGTTCAATGTGGCAGTGAGACCTGCTTTTTCCAAGGCATCGACCAAAGAGCTAAGATTAGGATTTGCTTTGGCAATAGCTGCGATTGTTTGTGGTTGTTGCGATGAGTTATCATCATTATTGCATGAAATACTGACTAACGTAATTAATGCAAAAAAAGCAATTAATTTAAATTTGATTGTTTTCATAAGATATTTTTTTTTTATTAACCTAGCTAAGTTAATTAATTTTGTTTAACAAAAAAACAAAAAAATTAAACAAAAAAATATTTTAACATTTTTAAAAACTTCGCAGATAAATGATTTTCATCAACTTACAAAATAGAAAATAGTAATTTATTACTCTCGCAAGGAATTAAAATTGTATAAACTCATTAAATTAAAATAGACAAATTGAAAAAAATTGCTGGATTAAGATTGGGTAAACCTATTGAATGTTTTTAAAAGCTAGCCGGGCTTGTTAATATGGCTAACAATTCATTTTCAAGATACTTTAGTCAAAGGACCCGTCAGTCATTTACCAGTTTTTTAAATGAAATACGATTAACCTACGCCACAAAAATGTTAATAGAAACACAAAAAAGTGTATTGGAGATTAGTCTGGAGTCTGGATTTAATAATTTGTCACACTTCAACTCGCAGTTCAAAATACGTTATCAGCAAAGTCCATTGAACTTTAGAAAATTCTTTTTACACAATACTAATTTTTTCTAAAATGAAATTTTATGGTCGCGAACAAATAATGACTATTGAATATTGATATTTACAGCATAAAAATTAGCTTTGTTTTTTACTATTTATTGAAGTTGACTTTTATTTTTTGGCGCAAATTACCATGCGGCCTTGACAGGAAAACCTCAGCCATCATGCATCTGGCGCTTCCGCCTCCGCAAGCTTCAATAGCATCTAAACTTGAACTCAAAATTTCAGCGTGATTTTCTAGTTGAGCAATTTGTTTTGAAGTCAAACTCTGATGTGCCGATGCGCTCATAACGATATATCTCTTATCATTTGTCCCCCTTACTTCCAACATATTTCCTGCAAAATTATTTACCTGATCTTCTGTAATTAAAATAACGTCTTTTTTATCAGATTTTAAATTCTCCAAAACCATTTTACGCTCTTTTTTATCATCAATACAATCTGCACAGATAACTGCAAAATTTTCTCCCAAACACATCATTACGTTAGTGTGATAAATCAACTTACGTTTCCCTTGTACAGTTTGAAAAGCTTTAAAAATAACAGGTGTATAATCAAAATCCTCACAAAATTTAATGAATAATTCTTTATCGGCACGCGGGGACAATGCGCAGTATGCTTTTGCATTGGCACGATCTAAAAGCAGGCTTCCAGTTCCTTCTAAAAACAAACCATCTTCTTCGGCAGATGTATAATCGATAATGGTAGAAATTTCAAAACCTTTTTCTTCAAGAGTGTCTAAAATATCGTCACGACGCTCGCTACGGCGATTTTCAGCAAACATTGGATAAAGCACTACATCTCCCTTTTCGTGAAAAGAAATCCAGTTGTTTGGAAAAATACTATCCGGAGTATCCGTTTCTAAGGTATCATCAATAACCGTAACATCAACTCCAACTGCTCTTAGCTTTTCAACAAAAGCATCGAACTCTTGCTGCGCCTTTGAATTAATCATACCAGGCAAAAGTCCGTCTAATACTTTTTGATAATAATTATTTACTGCAGTCTGCTCATTCATCCTAAAAGCAACTGGACGAATCATTAAGATTGCGTTTGTTGTCTGTTTCATTTTTTATATATTTTTTTGTTTCAGATTTCAGGTTTCAAGTTATAGCAAACTTGAAACCTGAAACTTGGATTTTTTAATCTCTAATTAATGGCAAAGTTGAACATCTTAACAAGCCTTCTTGTTTTGCAATTTCAGCATATGGAATTTCTTCAACAATAAATCCATTTGCACAAAGCCAGTTGTTTAGTCGAGTAAAATTTTTCTCAGAAACAACCACATTTTCGTCTATAGAAAAGACATTTGAAAACATATTGTACATTTCTTCTCTTTCGATATGAAATAAATTTTCTTTCCCGAATAAATTTACCAAATACAAATAATCTGCTTCTTCACGAAAACCTCTTTTATAAATTATCCCTTTGTCTTTTCCAACTGGTTGAAAACAACAATCTAAATGCAATGCATTATCGCGAGCTTCCAATTTCGATTTAACCAAATCAAATTCTTTGACAATTTTATCTGGAAACAGCCCTTTAATAAAATTGACACCTTGCATATTTGTTCTCGCAGTAAGATAATCTTTATAGTCACTGCCTTTATAAGTACCAATAAAAATATGGTCATTCCAGAGCATAACATCGCCGCCTTCGATATGAACTTCTTCGGGAGGACAAACTACTTTTAAAGGATCCATTTGATCGATTACGTATTGAATTGCATCTAATTCACGTTCTCTATCAGGTAAAATATTTGATTTTACAAAAACATTATCAATTACAAAACCAATATCTCTTGCAAAAATTTGATTATAATTTTCAATCATTTCGGGGCGATAAACTTTTACATCATATTTTTGAAAAACAGTATTAAAAGCTTCCATTTCATTAACCATATCTTTTTCGACAGGATATGTGCCGGCTTTAATATGTTCCAATGACTTAGGATCATAAGCCTCTTCTATTCTTGGAGTCGGCCCATTATGAGTGGCTGAACCCAAAACCACAGCCCGCAGTCTTGAAGTTTCGTTCTTTATATTTAATTGCAACATAACTTTATTGTATTTTGAAGACAAAAATGGTTCATCTTTCATTAAAATGCATTTTTCTTTAGCTTCTTCACTCTTTCAGTTTACCACTTTCTACAAACCATTTTTTCCATATGCCACCTTTTCCATCTTTCCAATTATTCAGATTAAATGTATTGCTTCCCGTACTGGTTCCTTTAATTTCATACACATTAATTGCAGCTTGTCCCTGATTCCACTCCAATGGATTATTTGGTTTAAAAATTTCTGGCTGATTATCTGGAATTTCCGAATTTGGCACTATAAAGTAGGCGACATCTTCCTTTGAAGGATAATTGCCAAAGACTCTTGCGATTCCTTTTTCGTCTATACAAACAGATGTGTATTCATCACAAGCAATTCCTTTTGCCTGGACCTTATAATCATTTATAATTCGGGCTAAAAAAGTCAAGTGCCTTCCTTTTCTATCAGGGTTATCATAATGCGTATCGGTAATTACATCTTTTAATAGGGCGTGATCTAAAAAAGGATTATTTGATATTGTTATTTTAGTATCAAAGGGATTCATTAGCGCTTCTTGAGAAGTTATCGTTCCATTTTGTGCTGAAAAATAAAAACCTCCCTGAATAGCCATACCGGCACTGGTTCCGCCCACAACTGCCTTTCTTTTAATAGCATTATTGATAGCTTCAGAAATTGGACTGTTTCGCCAGTAAGAAATATATTCCCATTGATCTCCGCCGGCGAACCAAATCGCTTCTGCATTATTTATTTTCTCCAGTATATACTTATCTGACTTCGCTTCAGCATTTTTAAAGACAATGGTTTCAACAGAATTAACAGCAATACCTAAAGAAGTATATAAATAAGAATTATAGCCATCCGATCCAGAAGTTCTTAATATTAAAATATCGCCTCCATCTGCTCTTTGCAAAAACCATTTCATTGCCTCATCATTTTCAGTGGCTCCTCCCATTAAGCAGATTCCGCCTTCTGGAACAGTAATTTTATCTACTTTATTTCCTGTAAAATAAGACATATAGTTTTTCACTACTGGTATTTGTGGAACTGAATTTTCTGGACTGTTTTCAGAAGAGCATGCGCTTAAAATCAACAGAAAAGTTATCGCTAGTATTTTCATTTCAGTATAATTTTACCAATTAAATAAATATAGAGGAGGGAGAATCAGCAGCATAGACGCTATTAAAAACACCAACATTCTAGGCAGCATCCATTTAAACCACTTACTGTAGGGTATCTTAGCCAAAGAAAGTGCTCCCATGGTAACTCCGCTTGTTGGAATGATAAGATTAGTAAAGCCGTCACCCAATTGAAAAGTAAGTACTGCCATTTGTCTGCTTATTTCTGATGCATCACAGATTGGAATAATAATAGGCATCGTTAAAGATGCTTGTCCTGATCCTGAAGGAATAAAAAAGTTTAAAAACGATTGGAAAAAAAAGATGCATTCAGCAGATATAGCCTTTGGTGTATCCTGCGTTATTGATACAATCGAATTGAGTATAGTATCAATAATTTTGCCTTCCTGTGCAATAATTAAAAGTCCTTTAGCCAGTCCAATTACCAAAGCTGCAGTCATCATATCTTTAGCTCCGGAGACAAAAGCATCTATAGCTGTTGACATAGACATCCTATAAATAATGGAAACAAAAATGGCTAAGGCCAAAAATAAAGCCGCAATTTCATTTATGTACCAGTCATAATTACTCACCCCATAAATTAATATGATAATTGAAGCAAAAAGCGCATATAAAATTATTTTCCTTCCGCTGTCCAATTTAAAATCTGACACCTCAATATTGCTATTCTCTTTTTCTTCACTAATACCAAATAATAAACTTTTCTGGGGATTTTTTTCAATCTTTACTGCATAATGCGTAATTACAGCGCAAGCACAAGCTGTTAAGACAAACCATACAAAAATCCTGTATTCCATGCCGCTAAAAATTGGAATTTGGGCAATACCTTGTGCAATACCAATAGTAAATGGGTTACTAAAGGCGCCTCCAAATCCAACACCAGTTCCCACAATTGGAATAGCTGCACCTACAATTGCATCATACCCCATCGCTTTTGCCATGGGTACCGTAATTAAGATAAAGATTAAAATCTCTTCGCTCATTCCAAAAGTAGCGCCGGCAAAAGAAAATAATATAATTAAAAAAGGAATAATGAAAATTTTATGTTTTGGCTTTTTTTGACTAAACTCAATTACGTTAAAAAGTCCTGCATTTATAGCACCGGTCATATTTATAATAGAAAAAGCGCCTCCAACCAAAAAGACAAAAGCAATAATTTGTGATGCCGAAATAAAACCTTTAATAGGAGCTTCTAAAAAAGCTTTAAGCCCTTGAGGGGATACCTCAACATGTTTGTACGAACCTGCAATAATCTTCTCAGAATTGCTTGCATGTGACCTATCAAACTCTCCTGCAGGAATAACCCAGGTTAAACCAATAAAAAGAATAGTTATCACAAAAATGATAGTGATTGTATCTGGGAATTTTTGGATTAATTTCATTTTTTTTATTTTTATTTTTTTCTTCAAAGAATAACTTCTATGATACTATCATCCTCTCTGTTGAATTATGTTTATCCTTAAACTTTTCTATGTTTATATTTTATCCTGCAATAATCTCACAATATAAAACAACTTATAATAACTGCCCCACAACACCTGAAAAGTCAGATCAAAGCTCCTCATCATCCCAGATAAATACCTTTTTTTCCTTCTTTTTTTCACTTATAAAACCGCGATACATTCCTTGAGAATTATATGAAAAATTAATATTTCCATTCTTATCAATTGCTATAAGTCCTCCTTCTCCTCCTAGCTTTGTTAAATGGCCTTTGATGGTTATTTCAGTTGCTTTCTTGAGAGACATTTTCCCAAATTCCATTAAATTTGAAACCATTGAAGAGACTGTGGCCCTGATAAAATATTCTCCAACACCTGTACACGATACGCCACAAGTCTTATTATTGGCATAAGTCCCAGCTCCGATAATTGCAGAGTCACCAATACGTCCATCCAATTTATTGGTCATACCTCCAGTTGAAGTTGCAGCAGCTATATTGCCATTTCTATCAATAGCAACAGCGCCAACAGTGCCCATCTTTAAATTAGTGTGATCAAGAAAACTTGCTGTTTCAGAAATTTTTTTCGCCTCCAGAAATTGTTCTTTTCTAAAATCAGTGTCAAAGTAATCGTTTTCCACTAATTCATGATTAGTCTGTTCTGCCAAATTATCAGCAGCTTTACCAGAAATCATTATAAGGTCTTTATTTTCTAATAAGCTTTTGGCAAATAAAACAGGGTTTTTAATTTTCATACTGTTTGCTACTGCTCCTGCCTCTAAAGTAGCACCATCCATTATTGATGCTTCCAGCAAATGTTTGCCTTCCCGGGAATAAACTGCTCCCTTTCCCGCATTAAAATGAATACTATTCTCTAGAACTACTACAGCAGCTGTAACGGCATCAACGGCATTGCCACCTTCTGCTAAAACTGCTTCTCCGGCATTAAGAGCAAGAATTAAGTCAGCTTTTATTTTTATTTTATCTGTCTGTGATAGATTTTCGGGAGTTATTACACCCGCACCTCCATGTATACAAAGTGCAAATGGCATTTTATTTGTCATTTCTTTTTTCTTTTTTTTTTGAATTTAAAAAAGACTGCTAAGCGAAATACCATTTTTCATTGATGAATTCCGCATTAGCAGCTTTCTCTGGGGATTTTTAATATCCTGGATTTTGTTCTAGTTTTCCATGTGCAATCGTAATTTCATTTTGTGGGATCGGATAGGTTGTTCTAAAAGCAGGAATATTTAAAATTGTGGATGCCTTTCCTAATCTAACTATAGTAAACCACTGATGTCCTTCAAAGCCTAATTCCCTTTTATTTTCTTCAATCAGAACATTAATAAAAGCATCCAGATTTGGAATTTCCGCCAAAGTGTAAGGTTTAGCAGGCAGCGCTCTTTGACGCACAACATTTAAATCAGCCAAAGCTAAAGTTAAATTTTGTGGGTTTTTCTTTGCCAGTGCCTCCGCACGGATTAAATAGATTTCTGAAAGTTTGAGGATAATTGCATTTCCATCTATCTCGCTGTCACGGGTTCCATATTTATCACAAAAAACTTCTTTTCCTGAATCATAATATTTATAACTTCTTGGATCGTTATCAGCGTCCATTGCTTTGAAGAAATTATTGTAGTTGGCAGAAACCTCTGGAGGCGAAACTGATAAATATTCGGTTAAACTATTGCCGTCAATACCTAAAAACTGTAACTCCAGTATAGCTTCAGACGAACCTTCAACATCATAAATATCATTAAATTTTGTATTTAATTTATAAGCACTATTGCTGATCACTTTACTGGCGTACAATATAGCGTTATCATAATCACCTTGATATAAATAAACCCTTGCAAGTAAAGCCTCGGCTGCTGCTTTTGTAATAAAAAATCTAGCACTGTCATATTTCAAAATTCCGATAGCTTCTTTTAAATCTGAGATTATCTGCTGATAAGATTCTGCAACAGTAGACCTAGAAATTTCGGCTGCCGCTTTTGCATCCAAATATTTAGTTGAAACAGGAACACCATATTTTGAGTTTAGATCTGTAAATTGTCCAAATTGACGCAGCGCATCAAAATGCCCTAATGCCCTGCAGAAAAGTGCAGTTCCTTTAGAATTATCATCTTGTAACTGAAGCTCTTCCATCTTTAATAAAATTAAATTACTGGCATTAACAAGCGAATATACATTTACCCAATTGCTTTGAATATAAGCGTTTGATGGAGGAACAATAGCATTGTCCAATTGTGCAAAACGCTCCTGAAAGCCTGTCGCATCAGCATTACCTCCTGTTAAGTCCTGAGCCAATATAAATTCACCACCATAGTAAGTGCCGCTTTGCATCACATCATATAATCCGACAGCTGCTGCCTTTAATGAAATATTATCAGTTATCGCTGTTGAGGCCGGAATTTCATCATCTAATTTAGTGTCTAATACATCGTCACATCCTAAAACTGTAAAGGCAAGCAGCATAGACAAGAATATATATATCTTTTTAGTTTTCATAATTTTAAATTTTAAAATGTTGTACTCAATCCCAATGTAAAGGTGCGCGCCTGACCTAAAGTTCCAAAATCTTCTCCTTGCATGCTGTTTAAATCTTGCTGACTTGAGGTATTTGTAGAAACCTCCGGGTCAAAACCTAAATAATCTGTTATGGTAAATAAATTTTGAGCTTGTATGTAAAGAGAAAGATTAGTCAATCCAATTTTATGAATGACATTAGAAGGAAGTTTATAAGCAAGACTTAACGTTTTCAATCTTATGTAATCACCGTCTTCCAAAAACTGCGTGCTGAAACGCTGCATTTGCCCATCTTTTGTTGATGGTCTTGGTACGTCGGTAATTTGCCCAGGCGTTCTCCAATAATTATCATATACTCTTTCGCTTATATTAGAATAAGGGATGCCGCTTTTTGTATAACCATAATTATCATAAACATGTCGGCTTTGATTGAATATTTTATTTCCTCCAGAGAATACAAAGTTTGCTGTTAAGGTAAATCCTTTGTATGTAAAATTATTGCTCCATCCGCCAAAATAAGTTGGTAATGCGCCGCCAACAATTTGCCTGTCAGAGAAATCAATAATTCCGTCCTTATTCACGTCATCAAATTTTGCGTCTCCAGTTTGAGGATCTACACCCAAAAATTTAATTAAATATAAAGTACTAACCTCCTGTCCTTCCTTAAGAATATGATTTCTTCCTACTTCTTCTCCATCGTTGATTAATTTTTTAATTTTGTTGTCAAGCAGCGTAAAATTTATTCCTGTATTCCATTTAAAATTTCCATCAAAGACAGCTGCATTAATTCCAAATTCGAATCCTTTATTTTCTATAGCTCCAACATTTTGATAAACGGAGTTAAAGCCTGTAAGTCCCGAAACCTTAGCCTGCAATAAAAGATCATCTGTTTGTTTGTTGAAATAATCTGCAGTAAAATTGATTCGGTTTTTAAACAATCCAAAATCTAAACCAATATCGAGCTGTTTTGTTTTTTCCCAGCCCAGATCCGGATTTTCTAATCGATTAGGCGCTATTCCCGGAACTCCGTTATAATTAGCATTCAAAGTATAAGTTCCTCTCCAGTTTGAACCAATTTCCTGATTCCCTGTCAGTCCGTAACTGGCTCTGATTTTAAAATCAGAGATACTTTCAATTTTAAAGAACTTCTCTTTATTGACTCTCCATGCTAATGATCCTGAAGGGAAATAACCGTATTGATTATTTTCTCCAAAGCGGGAAGAACCATCAGCTCTCACCGTAAATGATGCTATATATTTATCATCATAAACATAATTTGCTCTCCCGAAAAAAGACTGCAATCCGTATTGATTTCTACCAGACGTACTCGCAATAATTGTACTTGCTGCCGAAATACTGGATGTTGTATTGGTAGCATATCCTACACCAGATTGATCTGAAAAACGAGTTTCATTTTCTTGTATTGTCCATCCTAAAATAGCTCCGAAATTATGCTTTTCGCCAAACTGTTTATTGTAGTTTAAAGTGTTTTCCAAAAGCCAGTTGGTTTCTTCATACGTCGCAAAAATACCTTCACCTGTTTTAGATTTATTTGTGCCAGACGGAACGTAAGAATCCTCAACTAAATTGGAATATTCTAATGAAAAAGCGGACTTAAATTTTAAATCTGGAATAATTTTCCATTCCACATATGCTGTTCCCTGTACACGTGTCGATTGAGAGTTGTTTTTATATTCTTTGGCAATTTGAACAGGATTCTCAAGAGGCCACCAAGTATTGTATTTGAATGGGTTGGTGTAATTCCCTTTATCATCATAAATTGGTTCTGTAGGATCCCATCCCTGCGCATTAATTACAACTCCATATTCATCGTTTTCTCCAATTGTTCGCTGATGATTACTTCGAGTTATAAAAAAAGTATTTCCTATTTTGAATTTTTCATTAATATTATGATCCAGATTCATACGGGCACTTAATCTCTTAAAGCCTTGCCCCAATTGAATTCCTTCCTGATTATAATAATTTCCGCTTAAGTAATAACTTGTTTTTTCACTTCCGCCTTTAACACTAAGATCTAAATTTTGCGTTACACCTACTCTGAAAATTTCATCATAGATATTGGTGTTGATTCCTTTTGAAGTATCAATCCAATCAAAATAATCAGAACCTAGTCCGTCAAATTCTGCAGCGGTATTAAAAAATTTTTTAAACTTTTCGCTATTAACCATTTTTGGATATTTTGAAATTTGAGCAAAAGAAGTATAGTAGTTAACATCGACAATACTTGCACCAGTTTTACCCCTTTTTGTGGTAATTAAGATTACACCATTCGCACCTCTTGATCCATATATAGCTGCAGCTGCAGCATCCTTTAAAATTGTAAAAGATTCAATGTCATTTGGGCTCAAATCCGCTAAAGGATTAACAGGCTGTATATTAGCATTCAAGGCTGAATTATTTCGAGATACTATTGGAATTCCGTCTACTATGTATAAAGGCTGGCTGCTGGCCGAAATCGAAGATACACCACGGATATTAACACTCACAGCACTTCCCGGTGTAGCCGACGATGAACTAATATTCACCCCTGGAGTCTGTCCCTGCAGACTATTTTCAAAACTTGAGGAGGTTCCCTGAGGGAGGTCTTTTGTTTTTATAGATTGTACACTCGAACTTACATCCTTTTTAGATTGCGTTCCATAACCAATAATCAACACTTCATCAAGACTTTGACCTTGGCCTGATGTCATAAAAATGGTGTAATTGGATTTTCCGTCTATCGTCACTTTTTGAGTCTGATATCCTATATAAGACAGCTCTATTGATGTGCAGTTTTCAGGTGCCTGAAGTTGAAATTTTCCATCAAAATCTGTAATTGCACTTGCTTTTGAATTAGGCGCAATAACATTGACACCTGCCATGGGTATATTGGATTGTTTGTCTATAACAGTTCCTTTTATCGTTTTTTGAGCGTATGTTGAAATGCATGACAACAACACAATAATTAGTTTTATTTTATTGTTTAGTTTCATTTTCTTGGTTTAAAATTTAATAAAATTGACAATAGGAATACCTTAACTATTCACGAAAATGAAGCGTTTTGGCATAAAAATCTGTAAACGAAGAAGGGAAACTTTAACAATTGAATATTGGCTGCAAACCTTTTAAATAAAATGACTTGCAATCAATACAGCGGTTTGATAAATTGGTAAAATTCATTTGGTTTGGTTTAGAAAATAAAAATACAATAATGATATAAACACTCAAGAATGGTGTATAAATATCAATTTTATTCAGCAATTAAAGATAGGCTGAAGTCCTCTTAAAGTAAGAGATTTTGTTTTCGTGATTGTATTTGCTTTTCCTGAAATCAAAAGAGACTGATTTTATTTGATGTTAAAAGTATAAAAAAAAATGAATTAAAAAATAAAAACCACACTTTTAATTAAATTTTATTTATTCTTTTAGTTTTTATAGTGATTTTTCTTTATAATTTTAAGATTCCTGTCAAATAAAACAAAAAGAATTTCTAAAAATCTAATATTGGGAAACCTATTCATTTGAAAAATAGTTTCCCAATATCAAGATAAATAATTCTAAAAAAGAAGTATGAAAATTCATTGCTTTGTCATTATCAGCGGAATGCTTTAAAAAAACAAAAAAATTAATTTGATATTATAAATTTAGAACGTTTTACGACTTGGTCGCCCTTTCTGATAGAAAGTAAGTATTGACCCGCTTTTAGATCCGAAACATTCACATCTAAGCTGTTTTCACCAGGATTCCCCTTAACGTTAATTGTTTTTAAAAGCGAAGCATTAAGATCATAAATAGAAACTTGAATATCTTCTTTTTCTGCCACTGCAAAATCAATTTTAAGGATATCTACAGTCGGATTTGGGTAAATTACTATCGGACTATTCGTTACTTCTATATTTTTAATTTCCTTAAATTTTGCGGTTCCGCCTGAAACATTCAATGTATAATCTTCTGTTTCGCCATAAGTATAAGTACCGCAAGAAGATGTAATTGAATTATAACTTACTATGATCCGCATTCTTATGTTTCCATTTACTGCTGATGCTGGTATTGTGATTTGAGGTGTTAAAGTGGAGCTGCTAAAAATAGAATATACCTCTTCTCCCGAATCGGTAAATGCACCATTATTATTTAAATCAATAAATACTTTCCAGTATAATTTTCTCGTTGCACTAAATCCAGGCGTCAATGTTAAAGTGGTCGCAGTTCCTTTAGTGATTCCAGCTACTTGTGAAGAAAAATCAGCATAACCTCCATTTGAATTACTTAAATTACTAATACTGCCAATTGCTACTTTTTTAATCCATTCTCTACTGGCATCACTTCCGGCGGAAGAACAATAGGTCACTGTACCGCCCCCTCCAGATGTTGTGGTGAAGTTTA
The DNA here is from genome assembly GCF_000708595.2 of Flavobacterium sp. KJJ. Taxonomy (GTDB): domain Bacteria; phylum Bacteroidota; class Bacteroidia; order Flavobacteriales; family Flavobacteriaceae; genus Flavobacterium. The sequence continues at coordinate 119,008 of NZ_JARP01000008.1, forward strand.
TCGTTGCAGCTAGAGAAGAACCGCTTGTGCAATTGCCATAAACTTCAACATTATAAACAGTATTAGCATTTAAACTTGTTAAATTAACCGAAGTTGCTGTTGTAGCGCTAAGTGTTGTCCAAGTTGACGAACTATTTGCCTTATATTTAACAGTATAATTTGTTGCAGTACCAGTCCAGTTAAGAATTGCATAATTAGTTGTTATATTTCCTACAGTTAAATTTGCAGGTGTAGGACAGCCTGATGGTGCGGTACCTAATGTTTCTGTTAAAGTCCCATTAACTACTTTAATCACGCCATAACTTGCTTTAGATCCTGAAACTGTTGTCCAATCGTTTAAATTTAGTGTAGTCGACCCTGTACTATCCCCTTCAATTTTGATGATCTTTACTCCTTTTCCGCTATTGTTCCAAGTTAAAGCAGAGCCTGAAGTCACAGTTTCTGGTAACGAACTGGTATCAAATTGATAGAAATAAGCATAGTTTGAGGTTGCAGGAGCAAAAACCTTAGCAATGCCATTCTGATCAATACAGACTGCGGTTTTTTCATAAACTCCAATTCCTTTAGCATTCAATCCCGCACCTAAATCTTTCCACATTCTGGCAATAAAAGCGGTTTGTCTACCTCTGCGATCCGGATTATTATAATGTGTATCAGTAATTACATTTGCCAGTATTGGATTGTTTAGAAAATCATTTGCTCCAATGGTCATATCTGAATTATATGGATTGGCCAAGGCTTGAGCTGATGTAACACTTGCATTTGCAGCACTATAATAATATTTACCTTGAATAGCGCATCCAGCGCTGGTTCCTCCAACAGGTACTTTCTTTGTGTTTATTAGATAATTTATAGCATCCTCTACCGGAGTATCTTTCCAATAAGATACATAAGTGGCTTGATCTCCACCTGCAATAAATAAAGCTTCAGCATTTCTGATTTTTGTGGCAATTTCTGCAATACTGGCCTTTGCTCTAGTATCTATTAAAATTGTTTCTACAGAATTTACTGTTCCCAATCCATAGATATAATCATTGTAAGCTCCTGTACCTGCAGATCTAATGACAACAAAATCCCCGCCACCTGATTTTTGTATCATCCATTTTATTGCATCATCATTATCTGTTCCGCCTCCCATTAAACATGTACCGCCTGTAGTTGTGGTGTTAACATCCGAAGTACTTCCTGTTATCCAGCTTGTATATGTTTGTGAGTATGCAAAATTTATTGTGAATAGAAATAATACTATATTCAAATAATTCTTCTTGATATTGTAAATATTTTTCATAATATGTTTTTTTGTTTAATGTTAAATTTAAAAAGTAACAATAGTCCTAAATCGCAAACTATACTGTTGCAACATGCCTAAAACATATTACAAAAATGTTCACAGAATTATAAATGCTATTGAAAATTATATTTCAATCTTATAAAATTTAATAAAATGGAATATTAGTTTTCAATACAATTTCCAAAGTAGAAAGTAGAAATTAATATATTGAAAGCTTAAGTATGAAGAAAGCTATTTTCAACAATTGAATATTGGCTGCAATCCTTTTAAATAAAGTGATTTGCAATCAATACAAACGAGTGCTAAGTTATTATAGTTCATTTTTTGTAGTTGAGAAAATTAAAAATAAAATAACTAAATTGTAAACGAGAAGCTTTTAAAAGCAAAGTTCCGTAACAATTTTCTTCAACAATTAAAAATAGGCTGAAGACCTCTTAAAGTAAGAGATTTAGTTTTTAAAATTTTATTTATTTTCCTAGAAATCAAAGCAGTAGATTTTATTTTATCAAAAGTATAAAAAAAAATGATTCAGCAAAATAAATTTCACAATTTTATTAAACTTAATTCATCAATTATCCTTTTTATATAAATTTAATTCATATAAAATAAATTTTCATTGAATAAAATAAAATCAATAGTGCCGATTTAAAACAAAAAAAATAGATTTAGAAATAATATTTTTAGGTGCAGTAGTATTGAAAATTACTAATCAATAATGATCAAAACAAAATCTATTTATTTGGAAAAATAAAAAAATAATTTCCATGCTTTTTGTATTAATTATAATATTGATTCAAAAATTTTATTTCAAAATAAAGATTATTAAAGATGGACGATATTTAAGATTTAAATATAAAAAGCAATATTGGGATATATCTTCATGATCCTTAACGATATGAGGGGAATCGTGATGATATAAATTAAAAAAATACGTTTTATAGAAACTAACTTTATAGATTTATATTAGGACCAATGCGCAATTGATGAGTTATAAACCGCGTCACATTAGGGCACAGCTGAAAATAAACGGTCTTGATTCGAGTAAGAACCAATTTATCCAAAATGGTAATCAACTCTGCTTGTTGAACTGCAGGAGTTGCAGTTGTGTTGCTCGGCCAATCCAAGTATAAACTGATGTTAAACAAGTACCTCTTAAATTGGCTTTAGGGCTTGTATCTATTTCAGCGCCGCTATTAGAACAGCCTGTTATAATATTGGTTCACTGGCCCAAAATAAGACCGTTAAAAAGTAGTAAAAAGAATAAATTAAGTAATTTTTGCTTCACAGGTTTGCCTGTCTAAATTTGATATAGATATATCACAAAAACACGCACAAAAATCAATTTAAAAACAACTTTTTAACACAGTAAACACAAATTAAATATCTTTTCAAATCAACATTTGTTAATAAATTATTGTAATTATTTCATTTTCTAAACCTATAAATTTCTTGGCGAGTTCTCTTTTTAAAATTTAAAAACAGCTTTATTAAAAAAAGTGCTGCTATACTCCAATTCTAAGTGAAGATTCTCGCACTTTTAATTCTGCATTAAATTCAATTTTTTCGAAAGACTCCTTTACCTCTTTTTGATTCAGTAGTCGTAACATTACCTCCATTATTTTTTCTGCCATAGCTTCTAATGGCTGTGAAACTGCTGTAATTGCAGGACTATATATTTTGAAAAGTTCATTGTCATCAAAGGTTATCATTCCTAAATTGTGAATGAGCTCGGGCTTGTTTTCCTTAAATACTTCTAGTCCTGCCTGTGTAAGGTAATTTGTTGCAAAAAATACAGCATCCAATTCTTTGTTTGCATCAATAAAATTTTGAATTGCATATTTTGTTTTTCCAAACGCAATTTCATTGCATGAAATTTTTAAAACATGAGATCTTAATTCATTAAGTGTTATGGCATTTTCATAACCTAGCAATCGCTGGTGAAGTTGCATCTGATCTGAATCGGTGGTTATAAAAGCAATATTTCTAAAGGAATTTGCAGTTAAATGATTAGTTGCTTCAAAAGCGGCATCAAAGTTTTTTAGCACAATGCAGTTACAATCCAGATCATCAAAACCGCGATCAAAAAGAATAACAGGCAAATTATCTTCGATTAATTCTCCAATTAAATCTTTTATTCCTGGTGAAGGCACTATTATAAAGCCATCAACTTGTCTGTTTTTATATAAATTAATAAGTTCAATCGCTTTTTCATCTTGATTTTCGTTACTGCAAAATACAATCCGATAGCCTTTGTCATAAGCAAGTCCTTCTACAATTTTTGCGAGTCTAGAAAAAAAGGGATTTGAAATATCTTCAACCATAAAAACAAGGATTTTGGTTTTTCCTGTTCTCAAGCTCTGTGCAATTTGATTAGGCTTATAATCTACCTTCTTAGCATAATCTAAAACTTTCTGAGTTAGCATTTTGGAAATATGCATCTCTTCTGCCTTGCCATTTAGAATAAAAGAAACTGTACTAACTGAAATATTCAAGTCCATGGCAATCATTTTGATTGAAACCGCTTTCTTCTTCATAGTTAAAAATGAATGGAATTATTAAAAATATTGAACATAGACTTAACAGAAAAAATACGGTGAACTATGGGGCAGTCCACCGTTTTCCAACAAAAATCTTTGTTAGTAATCAAAACGTTTGAAAGCTTCGATTGCTTCGTATTCTGCCAAACCTAATTCATCATAAAGAATGGCGGTATTTTTATTACGGTCTTCTGCCCTAACCCAGAATTCTCTTGAATCATTTCCTTGGAACATCACTCTGTCTTTTTGAGACTGGTGATACAAAATGG
>NZ_JARP01000009.1 GCF_000708595.2 Flavobacterium sp. KJJ
ATTGCATACGCGTTACGCACCCGTGCGCCGGTCTCTAAATCCGAAGACTTATACCCCTCGACTTGCATGTGTTAAGCCTGCCGCTAGCGTTCATCCTGAGCCAGGATCAAACTCTTCATCGTATATTGTGCGTCCTAATTGCTTAGGACTAATTATTATTCGAATCAGTCTCTGCCGGTTCTTTTCAATCTCTCGATTATCTTACTCTTTATTCTTTTGTCTTAACATCTCTGTTAAAACGGCTGTCAATTCAATATGTCTACGAACGTGTTTCAATTTTGTTCCGCCTGTGTCTCAAAGCGGGTGCAAAAGTAGTCAGTTTATCAGCATTTACAAGTTTTTTTTTCGCTTTTTTTCATTTTTTTTAAAAACTTTTTCTTAACAATCTGATAATGCTAAATTTAGAATATAATTTATTTTTTAATTAATAAAGAATTTTCTTTCTTTTTAAAGTTTTTAATAACATCGCCCTTTGGAAAAAGTACGTTTTTATCAAACTGATAATTTTTATTGCTGTTCTATAACAACATTATGTACTCTACTATAAGACCACTTTGATTTTGAAAATTTGAAAAATCATAAAACCAGTTTTTTAAGTAGTAACAAATACTTAAATTTTACATGCATTTATGGGAGAATTGTGGTACATGCAGCTTTAGTAAATTAAAAACTCGCTATGGACAAAATCTTCTTAATTTGAATTCGATGTATAAAGTTCCAAAATCAAATGCCTTAGACTATCCACATACTATATATGATGTAATGTTAAATTAATTCAATTACTATCCTTAATAGTTATTTGAGTCGTTTTGTTTTTAAATAATTTACTTAAAGATTGAATTATTCGAATCTGAATTCAATACGCAATTATAATTTGGTTAATTTAAATGGTAAATTGAATTATTTTCTATTCTTTAATTAGCTTATAAACTTCAATTTTCCCTATTACGTCAAAATCCAAAGTGTAGTCAATGTTGAATTTATAATTTTTATCCATTAAGACAATGTTCATCGCTTTATAAATTTGATTGTTTAAACTCGTATTTTTTGACAAAATAAGATACCAAGGCAATAAACTTTGAGATAAATCATTAATGACCAGCAGGTCAAATCCTTCTTTTCTGGTTTCTTCAACAAAATAAGAACTAGGAAAGTTATGTTGATTCTCATCTATAAATCTTTTAAATAGCTCAAGATCTGATTTGTTAAAAGAAAGTGCCTGTAAATTTAAATTGCTAAACTTATCAAGTTTAAACCATTTAATATTTACAATTAATTTTTTAGAATCTAAATTGTATTTAAAATAGGCAAGCTGCGTATTTATAGTATACATGGATAATATTTCTAATTAAATTATTACAAGACAGTTTATATACAATTCTTCACAATTGGATATATAATATTGCTAAAGGCTGCTAAATCAAAAAATTGGTGTTTTGATTTTAAAAGCAGTACTATTTAAATAATGGCTAATTTAGTATGAATTGGAGTATAAAAAACAATTAATCTAACATTTAGAATTATTCTAATCAGTAGGAAAAAACTTGTAGCTATGTCTTTATTTGCTCTTTAGTTTTTAATAGTATTTTTATATATAATACCACCTGTCTGGGAAGTGGATACCTTTTCTGCTACAAAAACGTAAGGCTGTTTATTAGAAATTTTACATTGAAAGAAGGAGTGAACTATTTTTTTTATAATTTAATAAATAAGTGTATTTTTTTTAATTAAACTAATAACATTAAATATCAACTAGTTAAACCTAAAATCAATTGAAAAATATTAAAAATTTGATATTTTAATCTGGTTCGTTTTTACTTCATAAAGGGATAATCTGTATAACCTCGCTCTGTACTACCTCCAAATAAGGTATGATTGTCTATAATTTGATTTAAGCTTAAATTTCTTTCTACTCTTGCAGGATAATCTGGATTAGTTAAAAAATTTCTTCCAAACCCAATTAAATCGACTAAATTTTCTTGAAGTAACATCTCACCGTCTTCAGGAGTTTTATTACCAGTAGCAATAATTGTATTTTTGAAATTAGATCTAAGCTCAATTCTAAAATCTACTGGAATTTGAGGAGCATCATCCCAATCTGCCTCACAAAGATGAATATAAGCTATATCAAGTTTATTTAGTTCTTTGACTGCAAGCATTATAGTATGTAATATTTCCGGATCGTTCATATCTTTAAAACTGATAAAAGGAGAAAGTCTTACTCCTGTTTTTTCTTTTCCGACTGCATTGGCTACTGCTTGCGAAATTTCAATCAGTAAACGAATTCTTTTCTGCTTTGTTCCTCCATATTCATCAGTTCTTGTATTGCTATTGCTTCGCAAAAATTGATCAATCAAATAACCGTTTGCACCGTGAATTTCAACTCCGTCAAAACCGGCTTCAATAGCATTTTTTGCACCCTTTACAAATTCGTCAATTACAGTATTTATATCCGTTTTGTCCATTTCTCGAGGTTGTTCTACCGGAACAAAAGTTGCATCTCCATTAACAGCACCATCAAATATATAAACATTTGTATTTTGAGCTAATAATGCTGAAGGAGCTATAGGCTGTAATCCATTAACTTTTGAATTGCTTACTCTCCCAACATGCCATAACTGCAAAAATATTTTACTTCCGTTTTTATGTACTGCCTCTGTTACTAATTTCCAGCCTTCCTTTTGTTCTTTACTGTAAATTCCAGGAGTTTTAGCGTAGCCCTTTCCTTGTAAGGAAACCTGAACTGCTTCTGTAATTATGATACCGGCTGTGCTTCGTTGCGCGTAATATTCTGCCATCAATGCATTTGGAATGTCGCCGGGCTGTGAAGCTCTAGAACGCGTCATTGGAGCCATTAAAAAGCGGTTTTCTAAATGATTACCGCTTAAATTGTACTGCTGAAATAATTTCTGATACTTCATATTATTTATTGTTTTTATACATAAAACGTTTATTTTTTTATTTTAAAATCAAACACTTAATTGCTCTTGCATCATCATTCGCGTATAATGCTCTTATCCTGATAAGCCATTTGAGCAATTTCATCTTTTCTTTTAAAACTTACTCCTTTATGTTTTTGCATGTAGCTGATGATTTCTGTAGTCGCGCTAACCATCTGTGGCGTGCCTCCTATTCGATCGTGAAAACTTATTGAGAGCTGTCTCAGCTTTTTTTCGGATTCCTTATACAGCTGATCAAATTCCATTATCACCTGTCGTGCAAATTGATCTGCGCTAAAATTTTTCCCTTCTACTAATACAATATCGTTACAGCGTATCGTATACGGAACCACTGCAAAATCATTTCCTTTTACCTTTAATAAAAAGGGCTCATCGCGGCTTAAATCATCAATATGATATTTAAAACCCAGTTCCTGCAAAATTTCGAGTGTATTTGTTCCGCGTCTTAACCAGTTTGCATTATAGCCAACAGGTTCAAAACCGGTTACTTTTTTTATGGCATCTGCTCCGTCTTTGATGAACTTTTTCTCTGTTTCATAAGGCATAGAATATTGCGTAGCCCAATCCATTCCGTGAGCAGCGGCTTCATGTCCTCTTTGTACTATTTCCTTTGCTAGTTCCGGATTTTTCAATACCGCTGACCCTACCATATGTGAGGTAACTTTGATTCCGAATTTATCCCAGTTGTCCAGCATTCTCGGTATTCCTTCTTTATATCCGTATTGATACCAACTCTCACCTGGAAGATCTACAAATCCTTTCTGCATATTTTGCGGAAACGGACTCTCTGAATTTACAGGTTGTCCGCCCGCCTCAAACTGCATAGAAACGGATACAACCAAACGTGATCCGTCGGCCCACTTAGTTGGAGAAACTTCTTCATTAGTTTGTGATTTTGGTTGTAAATCACTTGCAAGTAAAATGTTTGTTGGCAACAATCCTGCAATCCCAACAAGGCTTGCTTGTTTTAGAAATGTTCGTCTGTCTTTCATATTTTATGATGTTAGGTTTGATAGCATTTATTGCTTTTTATTTAAGCACTTTTTCAATAATCAATGTTTCTTCATAGAGTGAAAATTTGCTTATCAAATTATTTTCCACCGTGATATGAATCGCAAGAGGCATTTTAAAATGTTTGCCATTTTTTTTCACTGTTCTTTCGACAAAACCAAAAACGGCAACTTCATTTCCTCTCAATAAAAAAGACTGTGCTTCAAGTTTTTCGCTTCTATCAACAAAATAGCTAAAGAGCGTTTTGAATAATTCTGAAATTTCTCCGCGTTTTGAGCGATGTCCCGTCCAAGGCATATATTTCGATTCAAAAATATACCAGTCCACTTTTTCAGCAACCATAGAGGCAATCTTTTCGGGATCTTTTTCTCCTATATATTTAAAGAACTTTTCTGCAGTTTCTTTTGTTTTGATTTCTTCGTCACTATAAACTTGCGCTTGTGCTGAAAAATTAATCAATAGCATCACCACTATCCATTTTGTAGTTTTCATTTTTGTTTTAAAGACCGCTTTTTTCATAAGACTATTTTTTTAAATTATTTTGATCTAACTGCATTCCAAGCTTAAAAATGAAGCTGCATCGTAATTCCGGTAAAGAATATATTTTTACCTGTTCCAGATGCCTGAATGTACTCTTTGGCCTGAAACCAAGTTGCTTCGAGTCTGAAATACAAATATTGATTGGATTCCCAGATGATTTCACTTTCGAGCTGATTTCCTATTTTCTTTTCGGTTGTTGTATCTCCCGGATAAATCAAAGTTGTATTGGGTGCATAAATACCGTCGTTGCTGCTGTATCTCCAAAACATATCATAATCAATAACCCAATCTACATTTTTTGCTACTTCGAAACTCAATGACGGATGAAAATCAATTAAATTGGAAGGTCCGATTACCGAAGCAAGGCCAAAATAAGCACCTCTTGGAAATAGCGGATTAAAGGTTTGCAAACTTGTATCACCTGCCGTTTTATCTCCGCTGATTACTTCAGTTTTAAAACCAATTTCGGGACGAAACTTCACAGCATTAAAACGATAACCTGCATTAATCGAAGCCGTCCATGCACTAATGTTTTTAGCCTCTACAGTACCAAATTGGTAAACAGCTTCTCCGTCATAACGCCAGTTTTCTGTTTTTCCCCAAATTCTTGTGCCTACAGACTGTCGGTTTTCTTTACCCGATGCATCATTAAAAGCAGCATTAGCCCTCTCATAACCTAAATAATACACATCAATATTTTTGATTGCTGGTATTTTATTAAAGACAAAATAACTTCCCCATAATTGCCTGTCCTTATTCGATGCATCATCAAAAATACCATCGTGTGCTACGACGTAATGTGTATAAAAAAAGTCTGTTGTGAAATTTTGTCTGGACACTATAGCTTTTATTCCGTCAAACGATTGTCTGTTGTTAGGTCCTTCCCTAACGGCCACCAAACGCTGTGAACCGTAAGTGAGTTCCTGCCTTCCTACTCTTAAAATAAGTCTTTTACTGTCTTCATTTATAATATTAAAATCAGCAAAAGCCTGATGTACTTCAAGCGGGTTTTGTTCCACAGGATTCGGATCAATTCTACCATCTGCCATACTGCTTTGTGTCTGAACAAAAGTTCTAAAAAATTTTCCGGCATGAAAATCGGCATGAAATAAATATCTTCCTAAAACATAACCATCGTTATCCTGCGGACCATCGCCCCAATTTTCGTTTTTAGCATAGAAGTACTGAAAACGTATATCGCCCCCAAAACTGATATAAGTTTCTTTAGAAGCAGAAACTGGCAGGAATTTCACTGTTTTATACCAGTCATTACTTACGGTATCGTTTTTCAAAAAACCATAATTTTCATCAAACCGAAGTGATTTAAAATCAGGATACCGCTGTGCAAAACCAGAAAATGAAAGCATTAAAATCACTAATAGGATCTTGTTTTTCATAATTCAATTTTTAATTACTTAACCCCATTTTGCTTGATATCCTTGTACGCATTTGGTACATTGAAATTAAAATGAAGCCAGTTAAAAAGTTCGTAACCTTTATTAAATTCTTTCATGGTTACAGCAGCTTTGGTTTCTTCTAATGTCAAGCCTTTCTTCACTGCCTGCTCCACATTCGATTGCAAAGCCGTTACATAATCGATGGTATATTTGATTCCGGCTTTATTCGTAATGCGTCCGTGTCCGGGAACTACAATATCTTTATCCGAAATCATATTGTAAATTTTGTTCAGGTTTTGTACTGGTTCTAAAAAGTAGCCATCAAACAACCACGGAATTGTCGGGCTTTCTGCAATAAAAGGGTTTCCTGCCCACAACACATTTCCTGAAGCTGATTTTAAATACACAAAAAGATCTGCCGGAGATTGTGCTGTTCCCACATTAATTACCTCCACAATATTGCCTTTTCCCATATCAATTTTCATTGTCTGATTGATTGCTATTGTAATATCCGCTGGACGGTAAACACTTTCTTCAATTCCTCTTCCTTTTCCAAAAAGCATAATCATAAACTGTTTGATATTATCGTAATTTTTAGCCAGATTTTCTTTGCAGAATTCGTTCTGAATTACAATGGTTTCTTTTGGAAGCAAATAATTCCCAAAACAATGGTCACCGTGATCGCTGGTATTTATGGCATAAACAATAGGTTTTGGCGTAACAGATCGGATTAGTTTATAAAGTTGATCGTACAGTCCTTTACTTAGCATCGTTTCGATTAGCAAAACCCCTTTGTCACCAACAATAAATCCTGCCGAAGTAGCCTGGGCAATTCCTTTTGTGGTTTCTGTTTCAGTTGTACTTGGAGAAACTGCATATACATTCTCTGCAATTTTATGCAATTTTAAAGTTACTTTGTTGGCGTCCCAAATGGGTACATGATCGGGCATTGGAAATTGTGCATATGCCTCTGTATTGGCAGAAACACAAAGTAGGATAATTGCCAATCGCAAAATTATTTTTTGAATTTTCATGATCTAAATTTTAATGGTGAGTGGTGAGTTGTGATTTGTGAAATGTAAGATGTGAAATGTAAGATGTAAGATGTAAGATGTGAAATGTGAAATGTGAAATGTGAGGTGTGAGGTGCGAGGTTTGAAATGTGATATATAAATTGCTTATTTTTATTTTTACATTTTACATTTTACAGTTTACAGTTTACATTTCACATCTTACATTTCACATTTCACATTTTTTCACATTTTTACTTTTTACTGCTTCTTTTGATAGCCACCAAAGTATTTTGCCGGCGACCAATCTGGAATTACCGGAGCAATTTCAGGATCAAGTGCTTTAAAATCTCTGGTAGCGTATACTATTTTTCCATTTACAATTGTCAAATCCGATTCGATATTTCGAACTTTGTCTGCTGAAATTGTAAAATAATCCTCTGATAAAATCGAAAAATCAGCATACATTCCTTTTATCAGTTTTCCTTTTTCTTTTTCTTCGCCAGAAAACCAGGCGCTTCCTGAAGTGTACAATTGAAGTGCGGTGAACTTATCCAACACCTGATCTTTTGGCCAAAACTGCATGCCTCCTAAAGTTTTTCCGGTAATGAGCCAATGCAGTGCCATCCACGGATTGTAGGTTGAAATGCGCGTTGCATCGGTTCCCATTCCTACAGGAATTCCCATTTCGAGCATTTCTTTAATAGGAGGTAGTTGTGTTTTAGGAGCACCGTACAATTTCTCGTATAATTCTCCCTGAAAATACATTCTAAACTGAACTGCGATTCCTCCGTTTAATGCTTTTACTCTTTCTAATTCCTGAGGTGTAATGGTTTCGGCATGATCAAAAAACCAGCGCAATCCGTTAAACGGAATTTCTTTATTGACTTTCTCAAAAACATGCAGCATTCTATCAATCGATTCGCCGTAAGTAGCGTGGAGTCGAAACGGCCATCTGTTCTTAACAAGCAAGCGAATAATGGGTTCAAGATCTTTTTCCATTTCATCAGAAAGTACAATTCTTGGTTCCAGAAAGTTTTCGAAATCTGCTGCAGAGGCCACAATATTTTCTCCCGCGCCTTCTTCGGTATAACCGTTGGCTGTCAAAAGATTATCGTTTTTATTGATGACTGTTTCAGCAACCCATTTTTCGTAATCCTGAAGTTCTTTGCCTTTTTGCTGTGCAAAGAGATAATACGAAATTCTCAGGTTCAGTTTTCCCTGTTTGGCCAATTCCATCGAAGTCGCATAATCTGATGGAAAATTTTGTGATCCTCCTGCTGCATCAATCGCCGATGTTAAACCAAAGCGATTGAGTTCTCGGTTAAACTGAAGCGAACTGTTGATCCTTTCTTCGGGAGTCAACTTTGTGGTTAGTCCTAAAGTTGTATAAATGGCTTTTGGCGTTTCTTTTGCAAACATTAATCCTGTTAAATTTCCGTTTTTATCTTGTTCCAAAACACTTCCTTCATAATGTGTGTCTTTAGTATAGCCTAAAACTTCGATTCCTTTTTTATTCAAAAATGCTTTACCATATAAATAGGTTATGAAAACAGGTTTGTCTGGAACTGCGGCGTTTATTTCTTCAATAGTTGGCTGTCTTTTTTCTTCGAATCCAAATTCATTCCAGCCTCCAATAACTTTAATCCAAACTCCAGGCGGTGTTCTTGCTGCTTGTTCTTTCAGCATTTCCATTGCTTTTCTCAGTGTTTTTACACCATCCCAACGCAATTCTGAATTATAATTAAGTCCTTCACGAATCACATGAATATGACTGTCGTTTAAACCTGGCACTACAGTTTTACCTTTTGCATCAATGATTTTTGTTGCTGTGGCTTTATAACTTTCTAAAATGTTTTTTGAAGTTCCTGTTGCCAGAATAATTCCGTTTTTTATCGCCAGTGCCTGAACAAATTCATTGGATTTCTGCATTGTTGCAATTTTCCCGTTATAGACAATTAGGTCTGCTTCTTCCTGAGACTGTACCAACAGACCAAAGAAAAATAATAGTATTAAAAATATTTGTTTCATTTTTTTAGATTTAATTGATCTGTTTTGGAGTTTTATTTTGAAAGAAAAAATGCCAGTAAATCTTTTTGAACTTGTGCCGTATTTTCCTGAACCAGCCAGTGCCCAGAACCAGCAATTTTAGATTCGGTTACATTTTCGGCAACTAATTTAGAATGGTCTTTCAGGAATGCAGCCGCAAAATATTCGCCACCCATTGCAAGCAAAGGCATTTTAAGTTTCGTTTTGGCCAAAACCAAATTGTCTTTTCCGTCCTGAGGAAATGCTCCAAACCATTTAAAAGTAGATTTTGCGCCATCTTTAACAGAATAGGCTCTAATAAATTCTGCCGTTTCTTCTGCTGTAAAAGGGTCTTTTGCATGTCCTACAACCGGCCAGAAATTCGTTAAAAATTCTTTTTCTTTCCCGCTCACAATATCTCCTGAAGCCGGCCACGCAAAAAATCCAAACCACCATGCAGAAGCCGAAACTTGCGACCAAACAGGTTCTATACCAGGAAGTAGCGCATCCATTAAAGCTACTTTTTTAACTTCACTTCCGTATTGTGCCGCGTATGCGTAAGCCACCATAAGTCCGATATCATGTCCTGCTAAATTGATATTATTATACCCTAATTTTTTAACCAGTTCATGAATGTCTTTTGCCATGTTTTTTTTATCATATCCTCCTTCTGGCTTATCAGATTCTCCCACACCTCTCAAGTCTGGAGCGATAACCGTAAAATGTTTTGAAAGTTCCGGCAGCAGACGATTCCACATGTACCAATTTTGTCCAAAACCATGAACCAATACAAGAGGATCACCTTTACCTCCAATTACATAGTGAATTTTAACTCCGTTTACATCTGCGTAAGCGTGTTTAAAATTTGCTGGCGGATTTGCAGGTTCAGTTTGAGGTGCTTCAGAAGATGCAACAGGTGTTGTTTCTGTTACAGGAATTTCTTCTGTTTTTTTATTACAGGAAATTAACGTCAATAATAAAAAGCTAAACGTTATAAGCTTGGCTGTTTTACTTTTAAAGTTTAAAAAAGTCATGTTTAATAAATTCGTTTTCATAATTTTAATTTTAATTGGTTACTAAATAATGGGTTATTATAATTTTTTATACTGGCAATTTTGAAATCCATTCTTGTATAAAGACTGCGATTTCCTGCCAGCCTGGCTGATTTAAAACAAAGTGATTTCTTTCGGGAAAAACCTTGAAATCTGTTATAGAATTTTTATGCGTATATTTTTTGTAGTTGGAATAATTGAGCGATTCGGGAATCGTGTGATCTGTTGATCCTGCAATTAATAATAATGGATTGTGGGCGGCATGAAAATCTACTTTTGCTGCTGAAGTTATTGTATCGCGTACGATTAATTTAGATTCAGGAATAAGATAGTCACAATAGGCTTTTTCCTGCCATTCTTCGGGCATACCGTTTGTAAAGGCATACTGCCACTGGCTAAAACTCATTAAGAAAGTTTTTTTTGCAGAAGTAAAAAAACCGAGAGGACCCCAACCTGCTTTTAAAAAGGAAAATTTAAAAGTCATAATTCCCTGAGGCGGAACCGAATGTATAGCAATTGCAGCCGAAGCCAGATTGCGTTGTAAAAGTATTTGAGCTGTAAGTCCGCCAATAGAATGGCCGATTATAATTGGCTTTTGAGGAAGGTCTTTTGCTATGTTTTCAAAATGATCTATTAGCTGCGTTAATCGCAAACCTGCAATCTGCGGATCTGGATGACGAGAGCGCAAAACATCAACTGGAGCATCTTTATAAGGCCATGCAGGTGCAAGGGTTTTAAAACCTTTACTCTCAAAAAAGGTTTGCCATTCATCCCAGCATTTATTGCTTACAAATGCACCTGTAATAAAAAGTATTGTAGTAGGGTTTTCAGTCAGCATAATACATATTTTAATGTTATGCCAAAGTATAAACGAAAACCGAACCTTTTTATTAACTATTTGATTATCATTACTTTAATATTTAAACGATAATTTTAAACGACTGTATTTCGTCGTAAAACGAAACTAAAGCAACTTAATATCGTTTTTTGAGTTGTGAAATGTGAGTTGTGAAATGTGAGTTGTGAAATGTGAGTTGTGAAATGTGAAATGTGAGTTGTGAAATGCAATATGTAAAATTTGGAGTAAAATATAACGAAATATATTTCGACTAAATTTAGATTCCACAATTTATAATTCCTAACTCACATTTCACATTTCACAACTCACAACTCACAACTCACATTTCACAACTCACATTTCACAACTCACAACTCACAACTCACACTTCACAACTTATAACTCCTAACTCAAAAATGGCTTCTCTTTATGCCCAATTTTTGCATTCGGGAAGCAAGCGTAGTCGGCGGAAGTCCTAATATCTCTGATGCCCCGCCTGCTCCTCTGATTCTTCCGTTGCATTTTTCAAGTACATTGATAATATGCTCTCTTTCATTTTCCTGAATAGTTTTAAAGTACCATTCATTCGTATTATTATTTATTTTGGTTTCTTCAAAAGCCGGAAGCGGAATGTGCTCAATAGTATCTGTCTTTGCCAAAAGAATACTTCTTTCGATAAGATTCTCCAATTCACGAATATTTCCCGGCCATTGATAAGATAAAAGACTCTTTAAAGCGATTTCTGATATTTCGGTCACATTTTTCCCCGTTTTAGAACTATAAAAAGCAATAAAATGACGGGCAAGAAGTCCGATATCTTCTTTACGCTCTCGCAATGGCGGCAGCTGAATAGGAAATACATTAAGTCTATAATACAAATCAAGCCTAAAACGGCCGTCGGCAACTTCTTTTTCCAGATTGCAATTGGTAGCCGCAATAATTCGGACGTTTACTTTTATGGAAGCATTTCCTCCAACACGTTCAATTTCTTTTTCCTGAATTGCCCTAAGAAGCTTTGCCTGCATTTCTAAAGGCATATCACCAATTTCATCCAAAAATAAAGTACCATTGTCGGCTTGTTCAAATTTACCTATTCGTCGTTCTGATGCTCCTGTAAAAGATCCTTTTTCATGTCCAAATAGTTCCGATTCAATTAAGCTTGCAGGCAGGGCAGAACAGTTTATTTTCACAAAAGGCTGATTATTTCTATTAGAAAGCTCTTTAATACTGTGGGTAATACTTTCTTTTCCTGTGCCGCTTTCTCCAGTAATTAAAACGGTTGTATCGGCTGGGGCAACTTGCAAAATATGATCGAATATCTTTAGCAGCGCCGGACTTTTTCCGACGATCGATTCAAAACCTGATATTTTTAATTTTTTTCCTGTACCCGGATTTACAGACGACGTATTTTTTTTGTCTAATTTTTTGTCATGACTGATTAAATTTTCAATGGCATAAATTAAAGGTTCCTGAAGCCTTTCACAAAGCGTTAAATGATTTTTGTTATAATTATCAGGCCTTCTGCTGAAAAAAGACAAATACAGTCCGCCATTCTCACTGAGAGATAAAGGAACGGGCAGCATTAAATTCGATTTCATGTTCATTGAATTTGCGATCAGCTTTTTGATCGGAGTTTTATCGCATATTTTTACAAAATCCTGATTATTATAAAATGTGGCTTCGGTTTCTACTCTGCTTCTATCTCGTAATTCATTTATTTCAGACTCTTTTAAGGCAGTGATATTCTGTAATTCTTCAATTCCAATTCTCTGATATTCGTGCAAACCTGTTCTCGCATATCCCAAAACTCTGCTTGATAATTTATTGTCCATATAAAAAACAGCCATTACAAGATCAAAAGAAATAAGAGATTGCAGGGAAGTAATAATATTAAGCACCCGATCGTCCCAATTACCGCTTTTTGTTACTATTGTTTTTAATTGTTTTTGAAACAAAAGTTCTTTTCTGATAGAAGATTCAATGCCATGCTGTTGATGATATTCGGCAATTTCAATTGTTACCAATAAATCTTTTTCTCTAAAAGGTTTTACTAAAAAGCCGTACGGATGAGTTAGTTTCGCTTTGCTGAGCACTTCTTCATTAGAATTAGCAGAGAGGTAAATAAACGGAATATTATCTTCTTTTAGTTTTTCAGCCAGATCAATACCGGTTTCTTTTCCGGAAAGAAAAATATCCAGAAGCACCAATTCCGGTTTTTCTTGAGCAATGTAATATTTAGCATCAGGAACCGAACGTGCCATGCCAATTATAGAGTGACCGGCTTTTTTGAGCATTAACCGCAAATGATTTGCCTCAACAAACTGATCTTCAACAATGAGAATTTTTAATGGTTTTGCCATTTTGCAGAATTAAATTAATGAGAATTATTTTCGTCGAAAGTAAATTCCAGCGTTATTTTAGTACCGTCCGCATTAGTGATTAGAAACTTCCCATCAATATCTGCAGAAAGTCCATGCATTAATTTCACTCCTAATGAAGGATTGTTATAAGGGTCAAAATCATCAGGAAGTCCGATGCCGTTATCCTGAATAATTAAAGTATAATTATGATTATCAGTTGTTTTAATCGAAATATTTATTATGCCGTTTTCATTGTTGGGAAAGGCGTATTTAATAGCATTGGTAACAGCTTCATTAAAAATTAGCCCAATAGGAATTGAATGTGATAAAGGCAGGTTAAAACTATCAATATCAAGCATAAATCGTATTTCATTTCCGATTTCGAATGAATCTTTTAAATATTCGGTTAATTCGAATATATAAGACGGCATATTAATTATCGATAAATCTTCTGATTGATATAATTTCTGATGAATCAATGACATTGAATAAATTCGGTTTTGACTGTTGTTTATCGCCTGGATCGCTTCTTCATTTTTCAAAAATTCAGCCTGACTTGCAAGCAATCCTACTACCATGTGCAGGTTATTTTTTACTCTGTGATGAATTTCGCGCAAAAGCCATTCTTTCTCTACCAGCATATTTTGTAGCTCCACATTTTTTTGATTGATTTCCTCCTGCTGTACTTCTAAAAGTCTGTTTGTTCTCTTTTTAAAGGTAAACCTTTTATATAATAAGCCGAGAATGATAAGCAAAAGCAACAAAAATGTTATCATAGAATTTCTTAAAAATGCCTCATTCTTAAGCCTGCTTTGCTGTAACAGGGTTTTATTTTTAAGTTTGACAATATCCATGCTTTTCTTCTCGGTCTCATAAATAATATTAAGCCTGACGGAAATAGGATAAATATCGCTTTCTTTAAGATTGGCCGCTTTATAAAAAAATATCGCTTTTTTTAATGAATTTAGAGAGTTGTGAAAATCGGATATTGAAAAATACAATTCGCTGATTTCTCTGTAACAGTCACCGCTTCTTTTATTGTTTCCGGACTTTTCAAATAACGATGCGGCTTTAAAAATTGGCGTCAATCTTTCTTCTATTGGTGCATCAGTACGCATTTTGGCCGACCATACCATTACCCATGCCTCTCCCAAATCATCTGTTTGATTTGTTTTACTTAACATTTCTATTGCTTTTCTGGCATTGACTTCTATCATTGAATTGTTATTTCTCAACTCTTGCACCATGGAAAGCTGTAGATAACATTTACCGGAATAAATATTAGAATGAAGTGCCTGACTTATCTGAAGAGCTTCTTCAGCATATTGATATGCCTTTTGCAATGTTATAGGGTTACTATAAGAAGCCTCATACCAATCGCTTACTTTTAATAAAGTTTTTATCTTATCAATTCCCTGCAATTCTTTTAAGGAACTTTCGTCTTTTTTTACCTCTATCTCCGTATACAGCGGGATCTGGGCATTTATACCAAACGAATTACCTATTATCAGCAGGATAACGATAAAGTATTCTATGCAGGCAGACGTTTTCATCTAATTATAATAAGAGTTAAATGCTCATCCAAAGTTATTCATAAATTGGATTTTAAGACTCTTAAATTATATTTTTTAAGACCAACGATATATCGTTGTTTTCATTTATGCTTTCCTTTAAAGACCTGCAAAATTGGATGAGATTTTTGTTTTATCATTATTGCGGAACATTTTGGTTCAGGCTTTCCAACTTTTTTCCACAAAAAATAAAAACTTAAAGAATTTAGTAAATGTAGATTTACAGTTCTCTTATGCTAAGTTCGTCATCTCAGCCTTTTTCTTTATTAAATTATGAAAAAGTAAAATTGACACCTTTCTGTAAATTCCCGCAGGAAATATTATAGTAGCTTCACGGCTGAAACTCGAAGAGGGCAATACTAAGTTTAATTCTGTTATTTTTTCAAGTCCTATTTTTTTAAGCTTGCTCCACTGATGCGATTTATGAAGAATCAAAGACAGATTTGCAGAGAATAATGGCATCACGTCAAGCTGTTTATCCTCAAGCGAAGTCATAAAAACACACAATCAATTTCATACAATCGTATTTTTTGCATTAAATCTGATGTAGAACTAATACCATTCATGCAACCGCGACTCCTGAATTTTTAGATTTCATCAAACAACACGGAATTTCTCTAGCCGATGCAGCCAAAGGAAGACAGGATGCTTCTGACGCCCATAATCATGAAAAAACACCGCTGTTTGCAAAAAGTATTGAGAACAAAGCGCTATTTGGAAAATATAATCTACCTTTTTAAAAAATTAGATTATGAAAGCGATTACAATCTCAAAATTTGGAGGGCCTGAAGTTTTGCAATTGGCCGAAGTTCCTGATTTAATTCCATCACAAAATGAAGTATTAATTCAGGTAAAAGCTTCCGGCATTAACAGAAGTGACATTTTGCAGCGTCAGGGAAAGTATGCTGTTCCAAGCAGTACTTCTAATGAAATACCAGGGCTGGAAGTATCTGGAATTATAGTTGACTGTGGTCCGGAAGTTACGCAATGGAAAAAAGGTGATCACGTTTGCGCCTTACTTCCCGGAGGAGGCTATGCAGCATATGTTACTGTAAAAGAAGGACAATGTTTACCTATTCCTAAAGGTTTAAATTTTATAGAGGCAGCCAGTTTGCCTGAAACAGTATTTACAGTTTGGTCTAATATTTTTGAACGAGCAAAATTAAAACCAGACGAAACTTTATTAGTTCACGGAGGCAGCAGCGGTATCGGAATCACAGCTATTCAGATTGCTCATGCTTTTGGTTCAAAGGTTATAACAACAGTTGGCACAGATGAAAAAGCACAATACTGCTACGAATTAGGCGCTGATCTTTGCATAAATTATAAAACAGAAGACTTTGAAGAAATCTTAAAAACCAAAGGTGTAGATGTTATTCTTGATATGATAGCGGGAAACTATTTTAAAAAGAATCTTACTGTTTTAAACGAAGAAGGAAGGCTTATTCATATCAATGCCCAAAATGGTAAAAACGTGGAGCTTGATATCTGGCAGTTAATGCTAAAAAGAATCACGATCTCCGGAAGTACGCTGCGTTCAAGAAATTACGAATACAAAAAGCGATTAGCCGAAGAAGTATTTAAAAATGTCTGGCCATTAATTGAAAATGGGAAATTCAGACCAGTTATTTACAAAACTTTTTCGTATCGCGATGCTGTAAGCGCTCACGAATGTATGGAAAATGGCAACCATATTGGAAAAATAATACTCGACTGGAAATCATGAAAGTTTTTTTGTATTGTAAGTATTACCACATTGGATTAGTTTTTAAAATTTGCTGGTGTATTTTACAGTTTTCTGAATGCGCTCCTTTAAAATAAGCTATGCTTATTAGAAAGTCGTTTACGATCTTACCGCCTGTAAACTTGAAAGTAATCCAATAAAATAAAGGTTAGCTATGCATTTACTCCTAGTTCACTATAAATTTATTGTTTTTTGTGCCATCCTGAAATCCAAGTTTAAACCTAAATATTTATCATCTTTATTTTATAAAAAAGAAGTACCAAAGCGCTCAAAATGGCAAGTATATCCATTTGGATGTTTGATAAGATAATCTTGATGATATTCTTCAGCTGGCCAAAATTTAATAAAAGGTTCCAGCGTTGTGACTACATTACCGTTCCATTTACCCGATTGATCAACGATTTTAATTACTTCATCAGCAATTTGCTTTTCTTCTTCATTTTGAATGAATATTGCAGATCTGTAACTTGAGCCTCTGTCATTTCCCTGTCTGTCAACAGTCGTTGGATCATGCATTCTGAAAAAGTAATCTAACAGTTCTTTAAAAGAAGTTTGATTAGCATCATACGTAATTTCGATTCCTTCAGCATGTCCCGGGTGGTTTTCATAAGTTGGATTTTCATTATCCCCGCCAATGTAACCTACCTGAGTATCTTTTACGCCTGGACGTACACGAAACAGTTCTTCCATTCCCCAAAAACATCCACCGGCTATATACGCTTTTTTTAAACTTTCCATAATAAGAATTAATTTTTAAATCAATATTGTTCAATCAGTAAACATTTTAGTTATTCACCTAAAATTGAAAATTTCGATTAATAACATATTTACTAAGATACGTATTCTCCAGAAAAGAAAGCAGAATTTAAGTTATAATTTCTCTTCAAAAACTAAAACGTCCTAAATTATTTGGTAAGTTGCTTTGAAGAATTTACAATAAAAAAATCCAAACCCCAATATTAAATTGGAATTTGGAATTTAAAAAATATTGAGATTTAAAAGCCTTAATCTAATATAAAGCTTACGCTTACATTTGCTGTGATTTCGATTTCTCCAATAGCTAAAGTTTCATTTGCTGGCGCAGCATCTGCAGATTCTTTCATTCTCATTGCAGCATACATTGGCTGCGGGTGATATACTTGAGAGTTGTCTGAAATAGTTATTGCTTTACCTACTTTTTGTCCTAAAACTGATACGTAATCTTCTGCTTTAGCTTTAGCATCTTTAATAGCTAATTTTCTAGCTTCTGATTGGTATTGCAATAATTTAGATGATTCAAAAGAAACGTTATCTAAACGGTTAATTCCTTGTTGAACCAACCCTTCCATTAATTCATCATATTTAGATAAATCTTTTAGAAGAATTTCTACAGTTTGTGTAGCATTGTAGCTTGTTTTCTTTTTTTCGTAATCGTATTGCGGATTTAACGCAACTTGTTTTGTTCTAAAATCTGTTGCTGGAATATTCATTTTTTTGATGAACTTTAATACAGCGTCCATTTTTTCGTCATTTTGTTTTTTGACGTCTTTAGCATTATTTCCTTTTGTTTCAACTGTAGCTGAAATAGAAACCTGATCTGGAGCTATTTTTACTTTTCCTTCTCCATTTACATTGATCTGAGGAATTTGTTTGGTTTCTTGGCCGTAAGACATAGTCATAAACATGATTGTTAAAAATAATACTAGTTTTTTCATTTTTGTTATATTTTAAAATTGTTAAAAAGGATATTTCAAAAGTTGTGCCAGCATTACAACTTCCCTAATTTAGCCATAACAAAAAGGATTAAAATTGGTATTGCCAATAAAATTACCATTAAGCTGTGATCCACAATTAACGAAGGTTCTTTCACTAAAGTAATCAAATAACCGCCTATGGCGCCTCCAAAATGTGCAGTGTGTCCAATATTATCATTCTTGGCTTTCATTCCGTAAATTGAATACAGTAAATATAAAATTCCGAAAAGATATGCCGGAATCGGAATTATACCAAAAATACCCAGCATCATATCAGGCTGCAGTAAAATTGCCGAATATAAAACACCTGTTACAGCACCAGAAGCTCCAACGGCGCGGTAGCTGTAATCGTTTTTATGGAAGAGCATTGTAAGCAGACTTCCAAAAATTAAACTTCCAAAATAAATTAAAGCGAAAGAAATACTTCCCATCCACTGTATTACAACAGGTGCAAAAAACCAAAGTGTCAGCATATTAAAAAATAAATGCATATAGTCGGCATGCAAAAAACCAGATGAAATCATTCTGATCTGTTCTCCAGAACGAATGCTTCCGACATGAAATTCGTATTTCCTAAAAAAGGCATAATCATTAAAACCTTTATAACTAATCAAGGCATTGGCAACTATAATCCCAACTAAAATGGTATTAACGGTATTCATAAAAAATGTTTAATGTGAAATGTAAATATAGTCATTCTCCTATACAAGTTGGCTGCAAACCAAAATATCCGTGGTTATTCATTTTTGCTTTATATTTGTAAAAAAAAATTACATGCAATTTCTCGTTTATATTTTAGCCTATCCTTTGCTTTGGCTTATCTCTATACTTCC
The DNA here is from genome assembly GCF_000708595.2 of Flavobacterium sp. KJJ. GTDB lineage: Bacteria > Bacteroidota > Bacteroidia > Flavobacteriales > Flavobacteriaceae > Flavobacterium. The sequence goes on from NZ_JARP01000009.1 coordinate 19,078, forward strand.
TTTTCGCATATTTTATTGGTTTTCAGATTTTGTATATTTTATTATTTACAGAGTCGTGGGGTATCGCAAAAAAGTGGTTCGCGAAAACTTAGCCCTTACTTTACCACATTTAAGTGTTGAAGAAAGAAGAGAAATTGAAAAGAAATTTTATCAGCACATGTGCGATATGTTCTTAGAAATGATCAAGACGATGAGTATTACACCTGAGGAAATGGAAAAAAGATTTACCATTACCAATATGGATCTTTTTCATGAATATGAAAGAAAAGGCAAAAGCGTAATTTTAGTCGCTTCGCACTATGCGAGCTGGGAGTGGCTGTTGACTCTTAATAAAAGAATGTTATTTAACGGTGTTGCTGTTTACAAAAAAATTGCCAATCCTTATTTTGATAAATTAGTTCGAAAAATTAGAGGGAAATATGATGCTCAATTAGTCGAAACTAAAAAGGCAATTCCGATGATGGCTCAAAATCAGCGCGACGGAATATTAAGTTTATACGGTTTAGCAAGCGACCAATCTCCTAAATTAGACCGAATTTTTCATTCGATGAAATTTATGGGAATTGAAGTTCCCGTGCATACTGGAGCAGAAATGCTGGCTAAAAAATACGATTTGAGCGTTATTTTTATCAAAGTAAAAAAAGTTGGAAGAGGATATTATGAAGCGACAATTGTTCCGATTGCTGATAATCCAAAAGAATATGAAAATTTTGAAGTGACGGAAATGTATTTGCGCGAAGTAGAAAAACAAATCCTTGAAGCTCCAGAATATTATTTATGGACACATAAAAGATGGAAACATAGAGTTCAGTAAAAACAAAATTAAAGTCTGAAAAAGCAATGTCGCTTTTTCAGACTTTTTTATTTTGCAAAAGTTCTTAAAACTGTTCTAAAACTTATAAAAGATATTTTGATGGGTTTTTGTAATGATTTTTTTTGAATTTGAAAAAATGATAATTTCAATAAACAGCATACATTTGAAGTTGACTAAATCCTATCCCAAAAAACCAAATCAAAATTATAACTCATGATTAAAAAATTATTTTTTGCATTTTTAATAGCATTCATTTCGACAACAGCTTTTGCTCAAAGTCCGAAACGAGGCATCGCGTACGTAAACAATTCGACCGCAGATTTATTAGCGCTTAAACCTGGGATTTCTTGGTGGTATAATTGGGGAACTATACCAGAAAATGACACAAATGCCAACTACGAATCTATTGGACTTGAATATGTACCAATGGCTTGGGGAAAACAAAGTGATGCCGATGTACAGACTTTTATCAGCAAAATAAAACCTGGCGCTAAATATTTATTAGCTTTTAATGAACCCAATTTTAATGACGGCGCAAGATTGACACCACAGGAAGCTGTAAATGCGTGGGCAAATGTTGAGAAAATTGCTGCCGCAAAAAACCTTGAAATAGTAAGTGCCTCGCCGGCTTATAATGGACCAAATAATTATGGAGGATTTAGTGATCCTGTTGCGTGGCACGATCAATTTTTTCTTTTATGTCCAAATTGTAAAGTAGATTATATTGCATTTCATACGTATGATAACACAGCCGGTTCTGTAATTGGAGTAACAGGAAACTTAAAAAAATATAACCGTCCGGTTTGGGTTACTGAATTTGCCAATAGAGTAATTCAAACAGAAGCTCAAAAGATTGCTTTCATGAAAGATATAGTTACCAGTTTTGAAAACGATCCAGATATTTACAGATATTCTTGGTTTACTGGAAGAGTTCCTGCAGATTGGACAGACATGTTAGAAGGACAATTATTAAGTCCTACAAGCGGCGTTTTGAAACCTATCGGAACTGAATATGTAAACGCAACTTATACGAATAAAAAAATGAACGCTCCTGGCCGTATTACGGCAAACAAACATTACAGAAGGAAAGGAACTGGCCTGCAAAATACAACAGATTCTGGAACAGGTCAAAATGTATGTTTTATTGAAAATGGAGATTGGAACGAATTTATGCTGAATGTGGCTGACGCAGGAACTTATAATCTTACTTTTAGAGTGGCATCACCAACGATTCCGGGGAAATTTGATATCAGCGTAAACAATGTTATTGTCAAAACAGATGAAACTTTTCCCGTTACTGGAGGATATCAAACGTATGCAGACAAAATCGTAAACGGAATTAATTTGCCTAAAGGAGAAGTTTACCTGAAAATTAAATTCAAATCAAACGATATGAATTTTAATTATATTGATGTTGTGGCAACAAATTTAGGTGTAAACGATCCCATTGCAGAAAAAGATTCTTTTACCGTTTATCCAAATCCTTTTAAAAACCAATCGACCCTGCATATTAAATCTTCCATTACAGAGCCATTAACTTTAAAAATTGTTGATATGAAAGGCGCTGTTTGTTATTCTTCAGATGAATATTTTACCAATGAAGATATTAAAATTGGAGATAAACTTGCCACGGGAATTTATATTGTAAATGCTTCTTATGGTTTGGTTAAAAAATCAATTAAGATTATTAAGAATTAAAATCTAAGCTTTGAGAATAAAAAAACACCTCTTTCATGAATTGGATAGAGGTGTTTTTATTTGGATTAAAATTGAAAATTAAATTCCAGCAATTGCTTTTATTTCATCAATAATTCGAAGTGCTAATACATCTGCTTTTTCTTGAGATGGAGCTTCTGTATAAATACGAATAATGGGCTCTGTATTTGATTTTCTTAAATGTACCCATTCTGAAGCAAAATCAATTTTTACACCATCAATTGTGGTAATATCTTCGTTTTTGTATTTTTCTGTCATTGCAACTAAAATCGCATCAACATCAATTTGCGGAGTCAATTCGATTTTATTTTTACTCATATAATATTCTGGGTATGAAGCACGCAAAGCAGAAACTGACATTTTCTTATTTGCCAAATGCGTCAAGAATAAGGCAACTCCAACTAAGCTGTCTCTTCCGTAATGAGATTCTGGATAAATAATACCGCCGTTTCCTTCTCCACCAATAATAGCATTATTTTTTTTCATTAATTCTACAACGTTCACCTCGCCTACTGCGCTGGCTTCGTAACTTCCATTATGCGAATTTGTAACATCGCGCAACGCACGAGAAGATGACATATTCGAAACTGTATTTCCGGGTGTTTTGCTTAAAACATAATCGGCGCAAGCCACTAAAGTATATTCTTCTCCAAACATTTCTCCGTCTTCGCTAATAAATGCCAAACGGTCAACATCTGGATCTACAACAACTCCCAGATCTGCTTTTTCTTTTACAACCAATTCAGAAATATCCGTTAAATGTTCTTTTAAAGGTTCTGGATTATGAGGAAAATGTCCGTTTGGTTCGCAGTATAATTTAACAACTTCAACACCCATTAATTCTAATAATTTCGGAATAATAATTCCACCAGAAGAATTTACTCCATCAACAACTACTTTAAATTTTGCCGCTTTTACCGCTTCAACATCAACCAATGGCAAATTTAAAACCTCGTCGATATGAATATCCATATAAGCATCATTCACAGTAATTTCGCCTAAATTATCAACATCAGAGAAATCGAAAGCTTCAGCTTCAGCAATTTCTAGAATTTTTGCTCCTTCATCTCCGCTTAAAAATTCTCCTTTTTCATTTAGCAATTTCAGAGCATTCCATTGTTTTGGATTGTGAGACGCAGTCAATATAATACCTCCATCTGCTTTTTCTAGCGGAACAGCAACTTCTACAGTTGGTGTTGTCGAAAGTCCAAGATCAATCACATTAATTCCTAAACCTATTAAAGTATTTACAACAAGATTGTGAATCATCGGTCCAGAAATTCTGGCGTCACGACCAATTACAACCGTTAGTTTTTCTTTTGAAGTATTGTTTTTAAGAAAAGTTCCGTATGCCGATGCAAATTTTACCGCATCAACAGGAGTCAGGTTATCACCTACTTTCCCCCCGATTGTTCCTCGTATACCTGAGATCGATTTTATTAAAGTCATTTTTGTGAGTTATGGTTACCAAATACAAATATATAAAAGTTGCTAAGATACTAAGTTGCTAAGGGACTAAGATTTTAAAAAAGTTGCTTATAGACTAAGATGCTGAGATATTAAATAGTTAAGTTTAGAAGCTAAATACCAATCCTTAAAAACGATGTCAAAAAGTTTTCATACTTTTACTAAAATAAGCTTAGCAACTTAGTCCCGAAGTTTCGGGATAGTATCTAAAAAAAAACTTAGTGCATCAGCAACTTTAAAAAAATGAACTTCCTAGCCCATATATATCTTTCAGGAGACAATGATTTGATCAAAATTGGTAATTTTATGGCCGATGGAATTCGCGGTAAACAGTTTGAGCATTTTCCTCAAGATGTTCAAAAAGGAATTATTTTGCATCGATTTATTGATACTTATACTGATTCGCACGATATTTTCAGGCAAAGCACCAAGCGTTTGCATGAAAAATATCATCATTATGCCGGCGTGATTGTAGACATTGTTTATGATCATTTTTTAGCTAAAAACTGGAGCAAATATTCTGACGAAAAACTGGAAGATTTCATTAATAGATTTTACAATTCATTACACGAAAACTATTCTATCCTGACTGAAAAAACACAAGGCTTAATGCCTTATATGATTGAAAGAAACTGGCTTTTGAGCTATCGAACAGTCGAAGGTATTCATCAAATTTTAACTCAGATGGATCGAAGATCAAAAAATATATCTAAAATGCAATTTGCCAGCGAAGAACTAAAAGAATTCTATGACGAATTTGAGCAGGAATTCACCTTGTTTTTTGAAGAAATTCAACAGCAGGCAAAACAAAAACTGCATTCATTGTAAAATCTAGCTGATTTTATAAAACCTATATTCTTTTTATGAAAAAAACCACATTCTTACTTTATTTTATTTCTCTTTTTGGTTTCGCACAACAAACTGTAAAACCAACCGGATTAGTAGCTTCAAAAGCTATGGTTGTTTCTGCTCGAGCCGAAGCATCAAAAATTGGTGTCGAAATCATGAAAAAAGGAGGTAATGCTTTTGATGCTATGGTTGCCACCGAATTAGCCCTTGCAGTCGCGTATCCGTTTGCTGGAAATCTTGGAGGCGGCGGCTTTATGGTATACCGAAAAGCCAATGGCGAAGTAGGCTCACTAGACTACCGCGAAAAAGCACCCTTAGCAGCCACAAAAGATATGTTTTTAGATAAAGACGGAAATGTTATTAAAGGAAAGAGTACTGAAACAGCTCTAGCAATTGGCGTTCCTGGAACTATTGCCGGTATTTTTGCCGTTCATAAAAAATTAGGCTCTCTGCCAATGTCAGAAATTTTAAAACCTGTAATTGCTCTGGCTGAAAGAGGTGTAATTGTTACTATAAAGCAACAAAAACAGCTTGAAAATTATCATGATGCTATTGTAAAAGTTAATGGTCCAACCACGCTGATGGCTGGAAAATTCAAAGAAAATGATACCATAAAATATCCGGCGCTTGCTCGAACTCTAAAGAGAATTTTAAAAAACGGAAAAGACGAATTTTATAAGGGTGAAAGTGCCAAGATTTTAGTTGATTACCTCCAGAAAAAAGGCGGAATAATTACACTTAAGGATTTAGCCAGTTATGAAGCTAAATGGAGAAAACCTTTGCAGTTTAATTATAAAGATTTAAAAATCACTTCGATGTCCCCGCCAAGCAGTGGTGGAATCTGTCTTGCTCAAATCCTAAAAATGATCGCTCCCTATGACTTATCAAAAATGGGACATAATTCGGAAGAATCTATTCAGATAATTGTCGAAGCTGAAAGAAGAGCTTACGCAGACAGAAGCCAATTTTTAGGTGATCCAGATTTTGTAAAAATCCCAATTAAGACTTTGCTGGATGATGCATATTTAAAAGAAAGAATGTCTAATTTTAATGTAGAAAAAGCAAGTTTATCTTCAGAAATAAAAGAAGGAAAGGTAACGTACAACGAAAGTCTTGAAACAACACATTATTCTATTGTAGATGCTCAAGGAAATGCAGTTGCAGCAACGACAACCATAAATGACGGTTTCGGTTCAAAATACTATTGCGATGAGCTGGGTTTCTTTTTAAACAACGAAATGGACGATTTCAGCGCCAAGCCTGGATCTCCAAATATGTTTGGTTTAGTAGGAAATGAAGCCAACAGCATTGCGCCTCAAAAAAGAATGCTCAGTTCGATGACGCCTACGATTGTCGAGAAAAACGAAAAGCTGTTTATGGTCGTTGGTTCGCCAGGCGGTTCTACGATTATTACAACTGTACTACAGGCAATTTTAAATGTTTACGAATACAATCTGAGTATGCAGGATGCGGTAAATGCACCCCGTTTTCATCATCAGTGGCTTCCGGATTTAATAACATTTGAACCTAATGCTTTTGACAATAATACAATTGACAAATTAAAAGCAAAAGGATATTTAATTAATGAAAAAACAACGCCAGTAATTGGAAAATTAGATTGCATTTTGGTTCTGCCCAATAAAAATCTTGAAGGCGGTGCTGATTTTCGAGGTGATGATACTGCAGTTGGTTTTTAAATTATAAAATATTTGTCTTAAAAATTATACAATTTTGAATGTTATAGGCTAAATTTGCAATATCCTTAACTTTTTACAAACAGAATGCTAAAAAAATATTTTAGAAAACTAGAAAGCATTATTGCTTTGGCACAATCCTTAATGACTCCAAAGCAGTTTATTTTTTTATCAAGTGTTCTAATTGGTATATCATGCTCTTTGGCTGTAATTGTTTTAAAAACTTTTGCTCACAGCGTTTTCTCATTTGCGACTTATATCAACGGAATTTTAAAATTGAGTTTCATTAACAGTATACTTCCTATTATCGGAATTGTGCTTACTGTTTTTGTTGTAAAAAGAGTTTTAAACGGAAGTATTGAAAAGGGTACTTCGCAAATTTTGTATGCTGTTGCTAAGAAAGCAAGTATTATTCCTAAAAAACAAATGTATGCGCAAATTGTAACTAGTTCGTTAACTGTTGGTTTAGGAGGTTCTGCCGGTTTAGAAAGTCCAATTGTGATTACAGGGGCGGCATTTGGTTCAAACTTTGCCCAAAATTATAAATTACCTTATAAAGACAGGACTTTACTTATTGGCTGTGGCGTTGCAGCGGGAATTTCAGCTGCTTTTAATGCTCCAATTGCCGGTGTTTTATTTGCAATTGAAGTGCTATTGGTTGATGTAAGTATTTCAGCCTTTACTCCTATTATGATATCTGCAGCTACAGGTGCTTTGGTTTCTGCAATTGTTTTAGATGAAAGTATTTTATTGTCCTTCAAGAAACAAGAAGTTTTTAATTATCATAATATTCCTTTTTATGTGCTTTTAGGAGTGTTGACTGGATTTATAGCAGTTTATTATGCACGAAATTTTCAAAAAGTCGAGCATTATTTTTCTAAATCAAAATGGAACCCGTATAAAAAAGCTTTAATCGGTTCTTCGTTACTGGCACTGCTTATTTTTATTTTTCCAACTCTTTTTGGAGAGGGTTATGAAAGTATTAAAACCCTATCTGAAAATGATCCAGGGCAATTATTAGACAATACTTTATTTGCAGATTTGAGAAACAATCAGTGGGTTTTACTTCTATTTGTTGGCTGCACTATGATGGTAAAAGTATTTGCTACTGGACTTACAATTGGAAGCGGAGGAAACGGAGGAAATTTTGCGCCGTCTTTGTTTTTAGGTTCTTATTTAGGTTATTTCTTTTCAAAATTCATTAGCCTTATTGGCCTATCAAAACTGCCGATCAGTAATTTTACAATGGTTGGAATGGCTGGTATTTTGAGTGGATTATTTCACGCGCCACTTACAGCAATCTTCTTAATTGCAGAAATAACTGGAGGTTACGGATTAATGATTCCGCTTATGATTGTTTCCTCAATTAGTTTTGCTATTTCTAAGCGTTTTGAAAAATATTCACTTGACGTAAAAAATCTGGCTAAAAAAGGACATGCTTTTACCAGCAATAAAGATTCTAATATTCTATCAACTTTAGATATTGATACGATCATTCAATGTGATTATTTAACGGTTCATCCAGATGAGCATTTAAATAAATTAGTAGATCTTATTTCACACTCAAATCAAGTTGTTTTTGCCGTTGTCAATAACGAAAAAGAACTAGTTGGAATAGTTCATTTTAATGATATCCGCGAAATTATCTTTAATGCATATCGTGTAAAATACACCTTGATCAGAGATGTTATGAAAACACCTCCGGCTACAATTTCATCTTTTGACAGTATGGAAATTGTAATGAGTAAATTCGAAAAATCGAAAACGGCATTTCTTCCTGTTATACGAAACGAAAAATACTATGGCTTCATTTCCAAATCTATAGCGCTGGAAGCTTATAGAATGAAACTGCGTTCTATGACAATTGAATAATGCCCATTAAACGTTTTACAGTAACGTTATTTTGTTACAATTTTTAACATAAACTTCTATTCTCTAGTACTAAAAGAACAAATCAAAGTGGTAACTTTGCGTTTTGCTCAAATTTATGCTAGATAAAGACAATACTATTGAAGTTCTTGGTGCAAGAGTTCATAATCTAAAAAATATCGATATTTCTATTCCGAGAGAAAAACTGGTTGTAATTACAGGTCTTTCTGGTTCGGGAAAATCTTCTTTGGCTTTTGATACCATTTATGCTGAAGGACAGCGTCGTTATGTCGAAACTTTTTCGGCGTATGCCAGACAATTCCTTGGTGGTTTAGAACGTCCGGATGTAGATAAAATCGACGGACTTTCTCCGGTAATTGCTATTGAACAAAAAACAACCAGTAAAAGTCCGCGTTCAACCGTTGGAACTATTACTGAAATATATGATTTCCTCCGCCTTCTATATGCGCGTGGTGCAGATGCTTACAGTTACAACACCGGCGAAAAAATGGTTTCGTATTCTGATGACCAAATCAAAGATTTGATTATGCAGGATTTTAGCGGAAAACGAATCAATATTTTAGCCCCAATTATTAGAGCTAGAAAAGGGCATTACGCCGAACTGTTTCAACAAATTACAAAGCAGGGATTCTTAAAGGTTCGCGTAAATGGCGAAGTTCAGGATTTGGTTTCAGGAATGAAATTAGACCGCTACAAAACCCATGATATCGAAATTGTCGTTGACAGAATGTTAATTGAAAATACAGAAGACAATCAAAAACGATTGGCCGAAAGTATAAACACTGCAATGCATCATGGAGAAAATGTTTTGATGATTTTAGATCAGGATACTAATGAAGTTCGTTATTTCAGCAGAAATTTAATGTGTCCGACAACCGGAATTTCATACCAAAATCCAGAACCAAATTTATTTTCGTTCAACTCTCCTAAAGGAGCTTGTCCGCATTGTAATGGATTGGGAACTGTACATGAAATTAATGTAAAAAAGATTATTCCGAATCCTAAATTATCGATTAAAAGTGGTGGTTTTGCTCCACTTGGTGAATATAAATCATCTTGGATTTTTAAGCAATTAGAAATTATTGGAGAAAAATTTGGTTTCAAAATAACAGATCCGATTGAGAAAATTCCAGAAGAAGCAATGACCATGATTTTGCATGGAGGAAAAGATAAGTTTGTCGTAAATTCAAAAGATTTAGGCGTTACGCGCGATTATAAAATAGATTTTGAAGGAATTTCAAACTTCATTAAAAATCAATTTGACGAAACTTCTTCGACAACTATAAAACGTTGGGCAAAAGATTTTATGGACGAAATTAATTGTCCGGTTTGTGATGGTTCTCGTTTGAAAAAGGAAGCACAGTTTTTTAGAGTGAATGGGAAAAATATCACCGAATTATGTGATATGGACATTTCAGATTTGACAATCTGGTTTCAGGATTTAAATAATCATTTATCAGACAAACAACTTTTAATTGCTTCTGAAGTAGTAAAAGAAATCAAAGATCGTTTGAACTTTTTAATGAATGTTGGTCTTAATTATTTGGCTTTAAGCCGCAGTTCAAAATCACTTTCTGGTGGTGAAGCACAACGTATTCGTTTAGCAACCCAAATTGGTTCACAATTAGTTGGTGTTTTATATATTTTGGATGAGCCAAGTATTGGTTTGCACCAAAGAGACAATGAAAAATTGATTCATTCCTTAGAACAATTGCGTGATATTGGAAATTCGGTTATTGTGGTGGAGCACGATAAAGACATGATCGAACGTGCTGATTATGTAATTGATATTGGTCCGAAAGCAGGGAAATACGGCGGAGAAATCATCAGTATTGGAACTCCAGCGGAAACATTAAAATCGAACACGATTACCGCTCAATATTTGAACGGTAAAATGAAATTAGAGATTCCGAAAGAACGCAGAAAAGGAAATGGCAAGTTTTTAAAACTAACCGGAGCGACTGGAAATAATCTTAAAAATGTTTCAATCGAATTGCCTTTAGGACAATTAATTTGTGTGACAGGAGTTTCAGGAAGCGGAAAATCGACCTTGATTAACGAGACGCTCTACCCTATTTTGAACGCTTATTATTTTAATGGCGTAAAAAAACCACAGCCTTACAAAAAAATTGAAGGCTTAGAACATATCGACAAAGTAATTGACATTGACCAAAGTCCGATTGGAAGAACGCCTCGTTCAAATCCAGCAACTTATACAGAGGTTTTCACCGAAATCAGAAACCTGTTTACGATGACTTCTGAAAGTATGATTCGCGGTTATAAAGCCGGACGTTTTAGTTTTAACGTAAAAGGCGGACGCTGTGAAACCTGCGAAGGCTCTGGTGTTAGAACTATCGAAATGAACTTTTTGCCAGATGTTTATGTGGAATGTGAAACTTGTCAAGGGAAACGTTTTAACAGAGAAACACTAGAAATTCGATACAAAGGAAAATCGATTTCAGATGTATTGAATATGACGGTTGATGAAGCAGTTCCATTTTTTGAAAACATTCCGAAGATTTACAGAAAAGTAAAAACAATTCAGGATGTTGGTTTAGGATATATAACGCTTGGACAGCAAAGCACAACACTTTCTGGTGGTGAAGCACAGCGTATAAAACTAGCAGGAGAATTATCTAAAAAAGATACCGGAAACACTTTTTATATTCTGGATGAACCTACAACTGGATTGCATTTTGAAGACATTCGTGTTTTGATGGATGTAATTAATAAATTGGTTGATAAAGGAAATACAATCCTGGTTATCGAACATAACATGGACGTAATTAAACTTGCTGATTATATCATAGACATTGGTCCTGAAGGTGGAAAAGGCGGCGGACAATTAATCGCCAAAGGAACTCCTGAAGAAGTAGCGAAAAATAAAAAAAGTTATACAGCTAAGTTTTTGAAAAAGGAATTGGAATAAAAATATTTTTTTGATGGACGGTTTTTAATGCGTCCATCAAAAATTTTTACTGCTTAAAATTCGTTGAAATTTCAGGTATATAACCTTACTATACTGATAATGAATTATCGACTACAATTTAAATTAGCAAGAATGTTACATTTAAATTAATAAATACGCATTTCTGTAACAATTCTCGAAAAAAGAGTTAATTTAGTCCCCCGATTTTTGTCAGAGTTTTAATTTTGACAAAGCCTATGATAAACTCTATGAATCTAAAAGAAAAATTCAGTAACGTTGACCAATATTTTTCGCCTAAAATAATTGACGAAGTAAACGATCAATATATTAAAGTGGCTAAAATAAAAGGTCAGGAAGTTCCATGGCATAATCACGAAAATGAAGATGAATTATTTTACATTGTCGACGGTGAGCTTTTAATGGAAATAGAAAACAAACCCGCTTTCACTATGAAAAAAGGTGATTTGTTCGTTGTTAAAAAAGGCGTAAATCACAGGGTTTCATCGGTTGAAGAATGCTCAATAATGCTTATCGAATCTAAAACCACGGAACATACCGGAAAGGTTAAGAGCAACATTACCAAATCAATTGCAGAGCAAACGTATTAATAAAGAATTTTTCTTTTAAACTCAAAGTTCAATTGAAAACGATGCCCTAGCCCTGATGGAAGCGGCATCCTTTTTCTTGCTTCTTTAGCAAGGAAAAGATATAGCGGACAGCAGGAAACAGCTCCTTATCCTTCGACCATAGTCAGGATGACAACAAGAGCCAAAACATAATAAAAATAATAAATTAAAATACCTAAAATGAGATTAGAAGATTTTGATAATGATGAAGATAAAATAATTCAGGATCGTTTGAAACAAAAAACGTGGAATGAAATTAGAACCAACGACAGCTGGGCGATTTTTAAAATCATGGCCGAATTTGTAAACGGTTACGAAAGCATGGGACGTATTGGTCCATGTGTATCTATTTTTGGTTCGGCGAGAACAAAACCTGACGATAAATATTATTTATTGGCTGAAAAAATTGCTTACAAAATCAGTAAGGCCGGTTATGGTGTAATTACAGGTGGAGGGCCGGGAATTATGGAAGCCGGAAATAAAGGTGCACATTTAGGAGGCGGAACTTCGGTTGGTTTGAATATCGAATTACCTTTTGAACAGCACTTTAACCCATATATTGATCACGATAAAAACTTGAATTTCGATTATTTCTTTGTGAGAAAAGTAATGTTCGTTAAATACTCGCAAGGTTTTGTGGTTATGCCGGGAGGTTTTGGAACGCTTGACGAAATGTTTGAAGCGATTACATTAATTCAGACTAAGAAAATAGGGAAATTTCCAATTATCTTGGTTGGCGTTGAATTCTGGTCAGGATTAATCGAATGGGTAAAAACGGTTTTAGTTGAAAAAATGCAGACTGTAAGTCCTGACGATTTAAACTTATTTAAGATCGTAGACACTGAAGATGAAGTTGTTGACGTATTAGATAAATTCTACAAGAAATACGATTTAAGTCCAAATTTCTAAAATTTTTTCTACCATATAAGTTCATATATTTTGACCTAATAATTGTGAACTTAAATTTACTTATATCACTTATATGGTTAAATTTCAAAGCTGTTTTTATAAACAGCTTTTTTTATGCTATTTTTACAGAAAACCAAAAGAACTTTATGCTCGTAACTTAAGTATATCCTCTTAACTTTTAAACCATCCTTGAAATCATTTTATAAAATTATATTCCTTTTTTTAGTTTTATTCAGTTCGATAAAACAATATGCACAACATCATTCTAAGATGGAAGTGGCGGTTAATCTTGAACTTAAAACACTGAATGTAAGACAGGATATTACATTTTATAATACATCAAATGATTCGCTCAATTCTATCGTTTTGAATGACTGGAATAATGCCTTTGCAAATAAAAACACACCTTTGGCAAAACGTTTTTCAGATGAATTTTATAGAGGTTTTCATGTAGCAAAAGCAGTTGAGAGAGGAAATACAACAATTTTAAACCTGACCGATTCTGAGAACATGGCTTTAGAATGGGAAAGAACTGATAAAAATCCAGATTTTATAGTAGTTAAATTAAACCATAAACTGCTTCCTGGAGAAAAAATCGATTTGCATCTTATCTATATTTCTAAAATTCCGAGTGATAAATTTACACGTTACGGTTTTGACCAGAATGGCGGTATGAACTTGAAAAACTGGTTTTTAAGTCCTGCCAGATTTGAAAATCATCATTTTACTCAAAACAACAATTTTAATTTAGATGATATTGCAAATGCTGTAACAGATTATGAAGTTGAAATAAAAATTCCAAACAGCTATTCGATTACGACTGATTTGAATTCGGTTTCAAAAGATGTTTCAAATCTTTCATTCAGCACTTATTCGTTTTCAGGAACTAACAGAACTGATTTTAATTTGTTTATTGAAAAACAAAATAACTTTAGAAGCTATGACAACGGAACTATAGAGGTTTTGTCTGACTTAAAAAACAAGAAAATAACTGAAATTCAAAAAGCAATTGTGATCAATCGTGTTGCTGCTTTTGCGAATGAATTTATTGGAAAATATCCCCACGAAAAAATTACAGTTTCACAGGCTGATTATGAAAGAAATCCATTTTACGGATTAAATCAGCTTCCCTCTTTTATAAGTCCGTTTTCTGATGAATTTATGTTTGAGATTACTTTTTTTAAAACCTATCTCAATAATTATTTAAAAAACTCGCTTCGACTTGATCCTCGAAAAGACAATTGGGTCTATGACGGAATCCAGATATACGCCATGATGAAATATATGGAAGAATATCATTTGGATGAAAAAATGCTGGGAAGGCTTTCGAGAATGAAACTTTTTAAAAGTTACAACATTACTAATCTGACTTTTAACGAGCAATACAGCTATTATTATATGCTGATGGCGCGAAAAAATTTGGATCAGCCACTTGGAGATCCAAAAAATACTTTAATTAAATTTAATGAGCAGATTGCCAGTAAATATCGCGCAGGTTTGAGTTTGAGTTATTTAGATGACTATTTAGATCATAATATTGTTCCGCAAAGTGTTCAGGAATTTTATAATTTGAATAAAACCGAGCAGACAAATCGTTATGATTTTGAAAAAATCTTAACTAAAAACAGTCCGAAAAATATCGACTGGTTTTTTAAAACTATAATAGATTCACGTGATATAATTGATTATAAATTTTCGAATGTATCAAGAACCAAAGACAGTATTCAGTTTTCAATAAAAAGCAAAACAAATGTGTTTGCTCCGATTCCTGTTTATGGTCTGAAGAAAAATGAAATTGTTTTTAAAAAATGGATTGAACCTGAAAACACCGATTCGATTTATCAATTTGACAGAAAAAATGCAGATAAAATTGTAATTAATTACGACAATGAAGTTCCAGAATACAACCAAAGAAACAACTGGAAATCACTTAAAAGTCTTGTACTTACCAATCGACCGATAAAATTTAATTTCGCCAAAGATTTAGAAGATCCATATTATAACCAAATCTTATATATTCCTACGCTTACTTACAATTTATACGACGGATTAACGCCGGGAGTTCGTTTTCATAACAAAACAATTCTAGACAAACCTTTTACCTTCGACATTAACCCTGCATATTCTATAAATGCTGGTACATTATCTGGATCTTCTGCTTTTTCATGGAGCGAATATTACAGAAACAGCACGCTTTATAATGTGCGTTATTCGATTAGTCAAAATTATTTTCATTACGCGCCAGATGCTGCTTATTTAAGATTGAATCCGATGGTGCAGTTTCGAATTCGTGAAAAAAACTTTAGAGATAACAGAAAACAGTTGATCATGTTCAGGGAAGTTATCGTAAATCGGGAATCAAGTGAATATATTACTGATAATTCTAAACCAAATTATTCGATTTTTAATGCCCGCTATTCGAATACTAAAACAGAATTAGTTGATCATTTCAGTTTTATGACCGATGTTCAATTCTCAGGGGATTTTGGTAAACTTTCTGGGGAAGTCGAATACAGACGATTATTTGAAAACAACCATAAACTGAATTTGAGATTATACGCTGGAAGTTTTATTTATAATACAACAAACTCAGATTATTTTAGTTTTGGATTAGATCGCCCAACCGATTATATGTTTGATTATAACTTTTTTGGAAGATCTGAAAGTACCGGGATTTTTAGTCAGCAATACGTGATGGCCGAAGGCGGCTTTAAGTCAAAGATAGCCCCAAGATATGCTAATCAATGGCTTACTGCGTTTAATGCCAGCTACTCGATTTGGAATTGGATTGAAGTATACGGCGATGTTGGTTTTATGAAAAGCAAACACCAAAATGGAGATTTTGTTTATGACAGCGGTATCCGATTAAATTTGGTTCAGGACTATTTTGAACTCTATTTTCCTGTTTATTCGAATAACGGATGGGAGATTTCTCAAAATAAATACAACGAAAAAATTAGATTTGTAGTAACATTTGCCCCAAAAACATTAGTTAATCTTTTTACTAGAAAATGGTTCTAATTAAATAAAATTTAAACAAAAACATGCGTAATTATCATTAAATTTAACTTTTATCTATACATAACACAAAAAAAGTAGGTAGTTTTTTGATTTTAAATACAAATAATTAAATTATATTTATTTTAAAGAATTATGATTATTGATTGTTTTTAAGTAATTTCGCAGTCTAAACATGACCCTACAAGATTATGATAACAGAAAAAAGCAATACTACATTAACATTTGAAGATTTCAAAATTGAGGTATTGAACGACTACAAAATTGCAGTAACTAGCCGTGAATGTAGTCTTTTAGGTCGTAAAGAAGTTTTAACGGGAAAAGCTAAATTTGGAATATTTGGTGACGGAAAAGAAGTGCCGCAGCTTGCAATGGCAAAAGCCTTTAAAAATGGAGATTTTCGTTCTGGATATTATCGCGATCAAACTTTTATGATGGCGATTGGAGAATTAACACCAAAACAATTTTTCGCAGGTTTATACGGTCATACCGATTTAGAATTTGATCCAATGTCAGCAGGAAGACAAATGGGAGGACACTTTGTAACGCACAGTCTAAACGAAGACGGATCTTGGAAAGACTTAACAAAACAAAAAAATTCAAGTTCAGATATATCTCCTACAGCAGGACAAATGCCAAGATTATTGGGATTAGCGCAGGCTTCTAAAATTTATAGAAATGTTGACGGTATTACTACGAAAGACAAATTTTCTGTAAATGGAAATGAAGTAGCCTGGGGAACAATTGGAAATGCAAGTACTTCTGAAGGTTTGTTTTTTGAAACCATAAATGCTGCCGGAGTTTTACAAGTTCCGATGGTCATGAGTGTTTGGGATGACGAATACGGAATTTCTGTTCACGCAAAACATCAGACTACAAAAGAAAACATCTCTGAAATTCTAAAAGGCTATCAACGTGATGAAGATTCAAAAGGTTATGATATTTTTAGAGTTAAAGGCTGGGATTATGCTGAGCTGGTTTCAACTTACGAAAGAGCCGGCGCCATTGCACGCGAGGAACATATTCCGGTTTTAATACACGTAAACGAATTAACACAGCCACAAGGACACTCCACTTCAGGTTCTCACGAACGTTATAAAAACGCAGAAAGATTAGCTTGGGAAAGAGATTTTGACTGTATCCGCCAAATGCGTTTATGGATGATTGCTATTAATATTGCATCGCCAGAAGAATTATCAGAAATTGATTTTGAAATAAAAAAAGAAGTTCTTGAAGCTAAAAAAGAAGCTTGGAATTCTTTCATCAATCCGATAATTGAAGATCAAAAAAATCTTTTGTCTTTATTGGAACAGATTGCTGAAGCAAGCATCAATCACAAAGAAAAAATCAGAACTTATATAAAAGAGTTAAGCGCTATAAAATCGCCTTTAAAAAAGGAAATGCTTGCGATAGCAAGAAAGATATTGCGTTTTATTGAAGTTCCAAACAGTAAAGTAATTCTATCAAAATGGATTACAGATTATATTGGAGTTACACAGCCAAGATTTAGCAGTAATTTACATTCTGAGTCTGATAAAAATGTGTTTTCTGTGCAAAAAGTACTTCCGAAATATGCCGAAAATGCCAAAGCAGATATCGATGGAAGAATGCTTTTACGCGATAATTTTGACGCTATTTTTACAAAATATCCAGAAACTTTAATTTTTGGTGAAGATGTTGGAAATATTGGAGATGTAAACCAAGGTCTAGAAGGCATGCAGGAAAAATACGGAGAACTTCGTGTTGCCGATGTCGGAATTCGTGAAGCAACTATTATTGGTCAGGGGATTGGAATGGCTTTGAGAGGTTTGCGCCCAATTGCTGAAATTCAGTATTTAGATTATTTATTGTACGCTATTCAGATCATGAGTGACGATTTGGCTACATTGCAGTATAGAACTGTTGGCAAACAAAAAGCACCCTTAATTATCAGAACTCGTGGGCACCGTTTAGAAGGTATCTGGCATTCTGGTTCTCCGATGGGAATGATTATCAATGCTATTAGAGGTATTCATGTTTTGGTACCGAGAAATATGACTCAGGCGGCAGGATTTTACAATTCGCTTTTAGAATGTGACGAACCAGCTTTAGTTATCGAATGTTTGAATGGATATCGTTTAAAAGAAAAAACGCCTTTAAATTTTGGTGAGTTTAAAACGCCAATTGGTGTTGTAGAAACATTAAGAGAAGGATCAGATATTACTTTGGTTTCGTACGGATCAACTTTAAGATTAGTTGAACAAGCTGCAACCGAATTATTAGATTTAGGAATAGACTGCGAAATTATAGACGTTCAATCTCTGCTTCCGTTTGATGTTAATAAAGACATTGTAAAAAGTATTGCCAAAACAAATCGTCTTTTAGTCATCGACGAAGATGTTCCTGGCGGAGCTTCAGCTTTCATTTTACAGCAAATTCTAGAAGAGCAGGATGCTTATAAATATTTAGACAGCAAACCACAGACTCTAGCTGCAAAAGCACACAGGCCAGCTTACGGAACTGATGGTGATTATTTCTCTAAACCTTCTGCTGAAGATATTTTCGAGAAAGTATATGATATGATGCACGAAGTTAATCCTTCTAAGTTTCCTAGTTTATACTAAGATTTAGAATGTTTTAGATATTAAAAAAGCTCCAAATATTTGGAGCTTTTTGTTTTTATATACACAAAGTTAGAGTCATTGCGAGGAACGAAGCAATCTCCCTATAATTTGAACTTAGCAAATGAGATTGCTTGCAATGAAATAAAAATCCGTTTAAATCAGCGTCTTCGCGAAAGCGAATCCGTTTTATCCGTGTCTAAATATCACGTAACATTGCTCGAGCTCTTTCTAAATCCTCTGCAGTATCAATCCCAATTCCTACATGAGTTGTTTCGACCATTTTAATTCGTTTTCCGAATTCTAAATAACGTAACTGCTCTAACTTCTCAGAAGCTTCTAAAGATTTCATTGGAAGGCTGTAAAAGTCTAATAGAGCTTGTTTTCTAAAAGCATAAATTCCGATGTGCTGAAAATAACGAACTCCAACATTTTTATCTCTTGGATATGGAATTACAGAACGTGAAAAATACAAGGCAAACTGCGATTGATCTACCACAACTTTTACATTATTTGGATTATTGATTTCGTCTTCATCTTTGATTTCTCGCATTAATGAGGCCAGATCAATCTTCTTATCTTCATCGTTTCTAAAAACAGATAAAACCTTCTCTAATGGTCCAGATTCTGTAAAAGGTTCATCGCCTTGAACATTCACTACAATATCAACATCAAGACTCATTACCGCTTCTGCAATTCGGTCGCTTCCAGATTCGTGTTCTTTAATGCTCATAATGGCTTTTCCGCCATTCGAAACGATTTCATTAAAGATTAAATCTGAATCCGTTACAACAAAAACATCATCAAATAAATTTGTAGCAACTGAGGCTTCATAAGTTCTTAGAATTACAGTTTTACCTCCCAAATCCTGCATTAATTTGGCAGGAAAACGTGTTGATGCATATCGCGCCGGAATTACAGCTATTATTTTCATTCTACTATTTTTAAATTTATTTTTCTCTGCGAATCTTTGTGAAAGACTTTGTGTCACTTTGCGTTATAACTTTACCACAGAGATGCACAGAGTTTTGACAGAAATTCTCAAAGTTTTTTTACATCAATTTAACTGAAGTCATACTTAATGAACCTGCCAGTAATTTATCATTAAACAGACTTAAATCATCAGCTTTATCTTTTAATCCTAACGTATACAATAACGGAAGATAATGTTCGGGTGTTGGAACTGCCAATTGAATGGCTTTATTCAATTTTTCAAAATCAATTAAAGGTTGGAAATTTCCATCAAGCAAATAATTATTCACAGTTTCACGAGCTTCAATTGCCCAATTGTAACCGTAATTGTCTTTATCAAAATTTCTGAAATCGACCATTCTAAGATTGTGGATAATATTTCCGCTTCCAATAATCAAAACGCCCTTATAACGTAATGCTTGCAGTTTCTGTGCCAATTCAAAATGGTATTGGCCAGATTTCGTATAATCGATACTTAATTGAATTACAGGAACATTTGCTTCTGGATACAAATGTTTAATGACGCTCCAAGCACCGTGATCTAAACCCCAATGTTCATCTAATTCGACCATTACAGGATCTAGGATTTTCTGTGTTTCAACCGCTAATTCCGGACTCCCTTTTGCTGGATATTGAACATCAAAAAGGGCCTGCGGAAAACCTCCAAAATCATGAATTGTTCTCGGCATTTCCATTGCAGTAACTTTTGTTCCATTTGTAAACCAGTGCGCCGAAATACACAAAATCGCATTTGGCTGTGGCAATGTTTTAGCCAAATTGCGAAAACCAGCTACAAACTGATTTTCTTCAATTGCATTCATCGGACTGCCGTGTCCTAAAAACAAAACCGGCATTTTATCGGTATTCGAAAACATTGATGAAATCGAATGTAGGTCGTTTAGTGTTGTCATTGTTATACTATTTAAAACACGAATTTTACAGATTTACACAAATCTTGATCTTAAATAATTCGTGCTAATTAGTGGACTTAGTAGTGTTTTTACTCCTCAAAACTTTCGTCTTTAAATCCTATCAAATATAATTTATTTTTGGCACGAGTCATAGCTGTGTATAACCATCTGATGTAATCGCGATCGATTCCGTTTGGCAAGTACGGCTGTTCTACAAAAACGGTATTCCACTGCCCTCCCTGCGATTTATGACATGTAATGGCGTAGGAAAATTTCACCTGCAATCCGTTAAAATATTCGTTTTCTTTTACTTTTTGAAACTTCTTGTATTTTGTTGTTTCGTCTTCATAATCTTTCATCACTTCTTCATACAAACGATTTGATTCTTCGTAAGTTAAAGACGGTGATTCGCTTTTAATGGTGTCTAATAATAAAACCGTCTCAAAAGGTTTCTGATCGGGATAATCGACCATTCTAATTTTTACTTTTGCGAAATTAAATCCATATAATTCTTTAATTCCAAAGAGTTCTAAAACTTCTATAATATCTCCATTGGCAATAAAACCGGCGACGTCAGTTTCTTTTAGCCAGAAATAATTATTTTTCACTACCATCAAAAAATCGCCAACAGAAAGTTCGCTTTCTTTAAACAAAATCCTTGTTCTGATTTGTTCATTATACTGATTTGCACGTTTGTTCGAACGCACAATAAAAGCCGTATCTTCAATACTATAATTACTGTAAGCTGTATTTATCGCATCCTGAATATCGTAACCGTCTGTCAGGCGAACAATATCTTTAAACTTTTTCACATTGAATTTAAACTCTGTAATAAAGCTTTCTTTCAATAATTCACGAAGTTCTGTTGCGTTGAATAAAATTCCAGAATTTTCTTCCTGGCGCATTACTTCATCTAATTCTATATGTTCAATTTCTTTATTGTAATGAATACCTAATGTTTGAACATCTAAAGCCGGACTAATATCTAAATTAACAGGAGGCAACTGTGCCGTATCTCCCAAAAGAATCATTTTGCAATTGGTTCCAGAATAAACATACTGAATCAAATCATCTAAAAGCGATCCGTTATCGTACAATTTAGAATCTGAATTGCTATCTGAAATCATCGAAGCTTCATCGACGATAAAAATGGTGTTTTTATGTTTGTTTAATTGTTTGGTAAAAGCCACGCCTCCACCAGCTGATTTTTTAGGGAAGTATATTTTTTTATGAATCGTAAATGCGGGTGTATTCGAGTAATTTGCAATTACTTTTGCCGCTCGTCCGGTTGGTGCCAGCAAAACAAACTTTTTATTAATATCTCCCAGATTATTTACAATAGTCGAAATCACAGTAGTTTTTCCTGTTCCTGCATATCCTTTCAGTACAAAAATAGTATCATTATGCGTATCGGTAAGGAAAATAGCAATTTTTTGAAAAAAAATATCCTGTTTGTAAGTGGGAGCAAATGGAAATCTTTTTTGTAAAACGCCGTAAAACAGGGATGAATTCATAGGGTTAAATTGAAATACAAAGTACGGTTTTTTAAACGGTATTGTCAACGTCAATTTAATTTAAACCATATAAGAAATACAAGTTAATTTAAGGTCAAATCGAATCAACCGGAATTTAATATGAACTTATATTGCTCATATAGTAAAGAAAACTTAACCCTATTTTAAAATGCAATTGAAATTGTTTTTTGAAATTGCAATTGTAATAGTTCCTTTTTAATTTGTAAGTTTGTAATCGCCTTAAATTCTTTCTTGTAAAACAGGTAACGAATTGTAAATCAATATGTCATTGCAAAATACTAACATCACTTCAAAAAATTACAAAAAACTTTCTATTCAGGTTTCTTTGACCGGATTGTCGTTTTGTTGTTTTGATACTTTAAATAATACGATTACTACTTTAAAAGAAATTAATTTCGATACTTTTCATAAAGCAACTAAAATTGAAGAATTGTTTGGAGATGCTTTCAACAATCATCCTGAATTAAAAGATACTTACGACGAAATTTTAGTTATCCACAATAACAATCTTTCGACTTTTGTACCAACGGCCTTGTTTGATGAAAATTATCTGGGAAGCTATCTACAATACAATACAAAGGTTTTTGAAACTGATTTTTTTGCTTACGACCAAGTTTCTAATTATCAAATGAATGCGGTTTATATTCCGTATGTCAATATCAATAATTTTTTTATTGATCAGTTTGGTGCTTTCGATTACAAACATGCCAACAGTATTTTGGTAGAGAAAATTTTAGATGCTTCTCGTAATAATGACGAAAAGAAAATGGTTGTCAATTTCAATAATGTACATTTTGAAATTATAGTAGTACAAAATCAAAAACTGCTGTTATTCAATTCTTTTGAATATCAGACTCCAGAAGATTTTATTTATTACCTGCTTTTTACTGCCGAACAATTAAATTTAAATCCAGAGATTTTTCAACTTGAATTATTAGGCATTATTGACAAAAACGATCCTTTTTATGCCATCGCATACAAATACATTCGTAATATATCCTTCTTGGATGTAAGCACTTTACAGCAAAAAAACAGCTTTTCAACTGCAGAAAATCAGAAACATTATATTTTATTTCAATCATGAGAATCATATCAGGAAAATACAAAGGACGCCGCATTTTTCCACCAAAAAACCTTCCTGTAAGACCAACTACTGACATGAGTAAAGAAGCATTATTTAATGTTTTGAACAATCATTTTAGTTTTGACAGCTTAAAGGTTTTGGATTTATTTTCGGGAACCGGCAATATCAGTTTTGAGTTCGCTTCACGCGGAAGCGCTCCAATCACATCTGTAGATGGCGATTTTGGATGCGTGAAATTTATCAAGCAAGTTTCATCAGAATACGATTTTGATATCGCTGCAACAAAAAGCGATGTTTTTAAATTTTTAGAAAACTGCAAAACTTCTTATGATATTATTTTTGCTGATCCTCCTTACGGATTAGATCAGGCAACTTTTGAAAAAATCGTTTTAACAGTTTTCGAAAGAGATTTGCTTCATGAAGACGGCATGATGGTTATCGAACATTCAAAATATACCAAAATGGAACATTTAAGTAATTTTTCTTTTCAGAAAAGTTACGGAGGTTCTTTTTTCAGTTTCTTCGAATTGAACTCAACTGATGACGATGAAGAACTTCCTGGTTCTTCAATAAAAGTTACTGAAGAAGACGAAGGATAATAGCTGCTTTCAATTATAAAAAAATCCCTTGAAATTTAAGGGATTTTTTATTTTATCTAATTCTGTTTTGATTTTCATCAATACTTTTTTCTATAAATTTTGTTTCTTTTATTTTTCCAAAAGAATATTTTATTGCCAGAGAAATTTCCTGATTATCTACAACATACCTTGCTTTAGAATTAATTCCATTTATTGTAAATTGTTCTGTTTGAATATTATTTTTAAAAATATTATTGAAGCTTAAAGTACAATTCCAGTTCTTGAAAAAGGTTTTTGAAACCGCCATATCTACTACAAATCTTGGCGCTGTTTCAAAAACACCTGTATATTGTTTTGTTAATCCCCAAAAATTTAAAACCAGAGCATATTCTTTTGGAAGTTTAAATTCATTGGTTGAACTATAATACGAATAAGGTTTAGAAGCAAGAAATACTGCCGAATCATCTTCAACCTTTTCTAAAATAAAAAGCAATGAATTCGTTGTTGTCCAGAGTTTATAGGAAAATGGCAATGTAAAATCCACAGTAAATCCAGAACTTTTATCAAAATTTACATCCTTAAAAGTCATTATATTATTTTGATCATCAAAAGTAAAATTACTGTAAACAGGATCTTTAGCTTTTGTAAAACTAAATTTAACCGACTTATCATGGTACTGAAAAGTAGTCGAAATTTCATTTATAATTGTGGGACCCAAATTGATATTTCTTGCATACAAAAAATAGGGATTAATGTAAGTTGAACCCTGACTTAAAGAGGAATAATTAGGCCGTGAAATACTTCTTGCATAGTTTACAGAAATACTTTTAATGCTATCTAATGGAAAACTAAATTGTGCCTTCGGGAAAAAATTGGTGTAATTTTTATCTAATAAAGGCAATGCATCTGTTCTAAATTTTCCAATTACCTTTGAGTTTTCAATTCTGAAACCAAGAGAAAAATCGGCTTTTTTAATTTTTCCAGACAATTGCGTATATCCAGATAGATTTTCCTCTTTAAAATCATAATAACTTAATTCATTTTGATTCGTTTCATTATAAAAAATCGAAATATCAGACTTAGAATCTACTGCTGAATACAATCCGCCAGCTTCTAATTTCATTTCGTTTTTGAATTTTTTCTCTGCATCTATTCTTCCTGAAAAATAATTAATCTGAAATTCTTGATCTCTGATTTGTGACAATTCAAATTGAGTGTCATTATAATTGTTATTGACTTCAGTAAACAATCTCTGATCAAAATTAGAATACTGAAAACCAGTAAAAACTTGTGCATCGATAGATTTTATTTTCTTCTGATAATTTAAAAATGTATTTACAAAATTCTTTTTGCTGTGATTGTCAGTATAAGTCACAACGTTATCTTCTTCATTTTTATTCTTATTATCCGTTATTGTATTGATTGGAAAAGTATCAGTTTGAAGCTTGCTATTTACGCTAAACGAAAAATAATCATCTTCATTTATTTTGTAAAACAAACCTGCACCAAAAACATATTGTTTTCTTTTTGTATTAGCAGTTACATCGTATTTAGAAGCAATATCAACTGTTGGAATTTGATAATCAATGCTATGACTTTCCCACGGATTCAGACGATTGTAGTTGAAATTAGCTTTTAGCTCTAATTTGTTCTTTTTAAAACTAGAATTAAATCCGAGATAATTATTGTAGTTTTTCTTGAAAGATTCCACTTCAGAAATCTCTGTTTTAAAACTATCTTTTTTACTAAATTTTCTTGTAATTAAAATCACAACGCGACCTTCTGCTTCATATTTTGATGATGGATTCTGAATAATTTCTATTGTTTTTATATCGGTGACAGACAAAACATTCAAGTCATTTATGCCAGCTTTTTGATTGTCAATATAAATTAACGGATTTCCTTTACCAACAACTGAAATACTTTCTCTGTCAGCGCTAATTTGAACTGTAGGTAATTTTGCTAATAAATCGACTGTATTTGGAATGGAATTGTAGATAGAATTAGATATATCAACTTTAATATTTCCGTTGTTATTCTTAAATGTTTTTTTGTTTTGAGAAATTACAACTTCATTTAACTGGTTTGAAATACTGTCTTTTTGAGTTTCTGCTTGTGCATTTGCAAATAGAGAAAACAGAAAAAGCCAAAGTAGCAGGAAAAGTTTGAAAGGCAAATAAATGTTCATTTTATGAGTAGATTTTTTGATTTAGTCAATGCAAAAATGCTTCTAAAAAAGAGTTGCGAAAGTTAATTGAAGGTTAATGCGGCGTTAACGCGCCAATTGTATTACAAAAGCATTATTTTTGAATCGAGAAATGGCACGTAGATTTTATAGATTGCTATGCATAAGTTTCTCGCAGATTTTGCAGATAGAGCAGATTTCATGATACTTGGAGATAACTTTATCTGCAAAATCTGTTTAATCTGCGAGAAAAAATAAAATAATTAAGTATAAATCAATTTGATCAGCGTGATGTAATGAAGCAAAGAATCAATTTATTAATCGCATTTTCTGTGCTTTCATTAATTGTTTTAATGACGGTACAATGCTATTTGGTAAAAACCGCTTACGAATATAAAGTGGCGCAGTTTCATACGCAGATTAAAAATGAAATTGCACAAATAAGTAATAATTACAGCGATATTGATTCGGCATTGGTTGCTAGAAAAGAAGCGCTTTATAAAAGTCTCTCTGAGAATTATCTTAAAGGAAAAAATTCAAAACTGGCTATTAAAAATGGTATTCTAGAAAATGAATTCCGAGATGCTCTAAGTCAAAAAATCCAACGAAAATTCGAAAGAGATTTGCCTAATTTCAAAATAGATTTTGCTATTGTTCTCAATAAATTTATTCTGTACAAAAACGCAAGAAAAGTTGATACTATTTTCTCTGAAAAGCCTTTTATTCAAAACAAATTATACGGTAATCTGACTTCTTTAAACAATGCTTTTTTGGTGAGAAGTTATGTTGGAACGACAAACGGAAACTTTGATAATCAAGAATATAAATTACTGACAGAAGATTCGATGTACGTCTCGGTTATCGATTGGGAAATGATTATTTTAAGAAGAATGGCATTTATTTTAGTGCTGTCTTTATTATCGATTCTAACACTAATTGCACTCTTTGTAATTGCACTAAAAGCATTAATTAAACAAAAAAAAGTGAGCGATGTAAAAACAGATTTTATTAATAATATTACGCACGAGCTCAAAACGCCTTTGGCAACTTTAGGGATTTCAACAAAAATTCTAGAACAGAAAAACATCCGTGAAAACGATGAAAATTTTAATGCAATTGTTAATACAATTTCACGCCAGAACAACCGTCTTCAAAGTTTGATTGATCAGGTTATGGCGAATTCTCTAGCCGAAAATGAACTTGAGTTGCAGAAAGAAAAAATCGAAACCGAAGATTTTCTGCTTTCGATTGTCAATGATTTTAAGATTACGTTTCCAAAAATCAATCTTAAAACCGATTTCCATACACAGAAAACGATTTTAGTTTTAGATAAATTCCACTTGACAACTGCTTTTTTAAATGTTCTGGAAAATGCTGTAAAATATGGTTCCAGTACGATCACTATAAGAACAAGAATAGTCGAAAATCAATTTTCTATCAGCATTGAAGATGACGGAATTGGAATTGCTAAAAACAAACAATCACTTCTTTTTGACAAATTCTATCGCATAGAAGAAGGAAATCTTCATAATACAAAAGGCTTAGGATTAGGTTTGTACTATGTTTCTCAAATTATAAAAGCACATCAGGGCTCTGTTAATGTTGTGAGTGAGTTAGGAAAAGGAACTCAGTTTATTATTTTATTAAAAGTTTAATTACCTTATTTTGAAAAAATTACTTTTAGCTGAAGATGATTTTGATTTTGCAGCAATTTTAAAACAATATTTAGAACTGCATCAATTTGAAGTAATCTGGGCAGAAAATGGCGAAATAGCTTTAGATTATTTTAAAAACCAGACTTTTGATATTTGTGTTTTTGATGTCATGATGCCCAAATTGGACGGATTTTCATTGGCTGAAAAAATAATTACAATCAATCCTGAAATTCCATTTATTTTCCTGACGGCAAGAAAGTTAAAAGAAGACAAAATTATTGGATTAAAATTAGGTGCAGACGACTACATCATAAAGCCTTTTGAAGTCGATGAGCTGGTACTCCGTTTACAGAATATTTTAAAAAGAATCGAACAAAAAAGAAGTCTTGAAGGAAATAATATAATTGAAATTGGTTCTTATATTTTTGATAATGAAAGATTAACGCTGAACAATAAAGATCACGTTCAGCAACTTACAGAGAAAGAAGCTTCTCTTATTGAATATTTATATCTAAACCATAACCAGTTATTAAAGAGAGATCAAATTTTAATGTCTGTTTGGAAAAAAGATGATTATTTCTCAGGTCGAAGCATGGATGTTTTTATCAGCAGGCTTAGAAAATATTTTAATTCAGATCCAAAAATCAAAATCGAAAGCGTTCGTAACATCGGCTTAGAATTTAAAATAGAAAAACCTTGACGAATCAAGGTTTTCTATGTTTATTTGAGAATTATTTTCCAATAACCCAGCCTAAACTAAAGTTAGCAATAGGGGTGAATTCAGTTTCAAACTGATCAATAATTACTCCGGCTCCAAGATGTAGATCTATATTTAATTTTCGTTTATATGTTCGCTGGATTCCCCAAACTGGGCCTATAGTAAAAGAAGACACATGTTCATTAAACCATTCGTTTGTTGATATAGATTCAAAATCGTAATTGGCATGTAAAGCAACAAAATTTCCTGAGTTAAATTCGGTCTTTTTTCCTTTTTGAGCTCTTTTTTCTAAGTTGTAATAGTGGCGAAATTGTTCTGTAATTCTTGGAGTAAAGTACCATGTAGATTCACCATAAAAATCGTTTTGACGATAACCAATTATCAAACTTGCCTCTGAATAAAGAGTGTTTTTTGCTGAAAACCCGTGCTCGTAAACAAATCCAGGTAATAATAAAGCATTGATTTTAAATTGATTTTTTTCTACACTTGGCGCTTCGTCTTGTGCTTGAACAGTATTCATTAAAAAAACGGAAAGAATTAATAACAAGTAATCTTTTTTCATTTTTGGTTTTTAAATTGGTTTGGGCAAAAATAGTATTTAAACTAAGTAATCAAATTAAAATCATAATATTTTCTTACACAGTGAAGACAAAATTCTTAATAAAATTTTACTCCATTTTCTAAAATTATCTTACTGCAAATCATATAAGTTTCCTAAGCAATTGTATAACAACCAAAAAGAATTTATCAGATACATTTGTTATGAACCTTAAAACATAATATCATGAATCTTAAAAGATTATTTGGAGGAATACTTACCGTTCTGGGAATTGTAGGTCTTATTTATACAGCAGTAATATTTGCTGGCACTTCAGGAGAAACAAGAGATGTTAAATCTCTTATCATTTACGGTATTCTTGGAATCGTATTTTTTACATCTGGAATTAGCTTAGTTCGTACTACAAAAGACGAATCTTAGAATATTATAATAAGGCAGCTGCAATTTTTTGGTAAAGCGGAATTTGCACACCATATTTTAAGCCTTCGTTGACTACAAATTGTGTCAGCGAAGTCGCTTCTATTTTTCTTCCAGCCAACAAATCTCTATGCATTGATGAAGTTGCGTCTTTTGGCGACTTTTTGAGTTTTGCAATAGTTTGTACCACAATATCTTCTGGCAATTTCAATCCTTTTGCTTTGGCAACAGCTTCAATTTCATTTAGTAATTCTTTATATAAAGCTTTAGATTTTTTATTCTCTAAGATTTGTCCGATATTTTCATTCAAGTAAGACGTTGCAGAAGCTAAAGCCGAAATAAAAATGAATTTTTCCCAAACCGTTTCTTCAATGTTTTCAGCTATATAACTTTCGATTTTAGCTTTTATTAAGATATTTTGCAATTCTTCTAATTTAGAATCAGGTGCTGTGTTTGATCCAAAAAACAATTTTTCATAAAAACCAATTTTTCGAATAGTTCCCGGCGATAAAATCATCGAAACAATATATACGCAACCTTGCAAAACTTCATTCTCAGGGAATATTTTTTTGATGCGTTCTGGCGCATCAACGCCATTGTACAAAGGCAAAATTACCGTTTTAGAAACAATACATTTTTTTAGGGAAAGCAAACTTTCCTCAATATCATATGTTTTTGTAGCGCAGATCAAATAATCTAATTCGCCAATTTCATCTGGATTATTCGAGACTAATTTTGGATAAACGATTAACTCAGATTCATCAGTAACTATTTTCAATCCGTCTTCTGCGATAATTTTTTGCGTTTCACCACGGGCAATAAAGATAATTTCAATATCGTCTGATTTGTAATACGCTTTCGCTAAAAGTCCGCCAAAATATCCTCCTACTCCGCCGATTCCTAAAATTCCAATTCTTCTCATAACTTTCAAATTTAAAATTTTAAATTCTAATAAAAATCTGTATCAATCAGTTTAATCCGTGTAATCTGCGTCCCATTACGCGAAGCAATTATTCTTCTAAAATAGGCTCTAAATTAAGCTCTGTAAAATCGCGTTCACTTTTCGAAATTATAATGGTTGCAACCGTATTTCCAATCAAATTTGTAATTGCTCGTGCTTCGCTCATAAATTTATCAACTCCTAATAAAAAAGCCAAACCTTCTACTGGAATTTTATGCAAAGCTGTCAAAGTCGAAGCTAAAACAATAAATCCGCTTCCGGTAACTCCCGCTGCACCTTTTGAAGTAACCATCAGAATTCCGATTACGCTTAAAATTTCGAAAAAACTCAAATGCACATCATACAATTGAGCGAGGAAAATAACTGACATTGACAAGTAAATCGAAGTTCCGTCGAGATTAAAAGAATAACCCGTTGGAATCACTAAACCCACGACCGATTTACTACAACCCATTTGCTCTAATTTAACCATAATACTTGGCAAAGCAGCTTCAGAAGATGAAGTTCCCAAAACCAATAAAAGCTCTTCTTTGATGTATTTTAAAATCGATAAAATACTGATTTTATAATATCTCAGAATACTTCCTAAAATCAAAAATACAAACAATGCCATAGTCAGATAAACACAAAGCATCAGTTTTCCCAGCGGAATTAAAGTTTCTAATCCGAATTTTCCAATCGTGTATGCCATTCCTCCAAAAGCTCCTAATGGCGCTAGATACATTACATACTTCAATCCAGTAAAAACCACTTTCGAAAAACGTTCTAAAACTAGAATGGTCTGCTCTCTCTTTTTATAAAAATTTAAGGCAATTCCGCAAACAATTGCCGCTAATAAAACCTGCAAAGTAAAATTAGAAAAGAAAAACTGCAGCCATGAAAAATTTTCTGCGGCAGTATTTGTATATTTACTTGGATCCTGAAGTGTTAATCCAGTTCTGTCTATTTTTCCAGGCTGAAAAAAATACGCAACTCCTACTCCAATTGCCAAAGCTATTGTAGAAACAACTTCAAAATAAGCTAAAGCTTTTACACCAATGCGTCCCACTTTTTTAAGGTTTCCCATTCCAGATATTCCCAAAACGATTGTCAGGAAAATAATCGGGCCGATAAAAAGTTTGATAATATCAACGAAAGTCTTTCCGATGATTTCCATCTTTACACCGTTCTCTGGTGAGAAATGTCCGAGCAGAACTCCAGCAATAATGGCTATTAAAACCCAAAAAGTAAGATTGGTTATTACTGCGTGAAAAGTACCTTTTTTAGATTTTTCACCAGCGGTTGGAGTAGTTATATTCATGAAGATAGATTAGAGACTTCACAAATATATAAAAAATGCAGACCTATAAGCCGGATTCTGTCTCTGATAAATCAGAGCCTTATCATTTATCTAGATCCCACATTACTGCGAGACTCGAGCTACCTACCCTTCAACAACGGACGAGAAGCCCTTAAATGCTGATATACTTGGTATTTCACCGCATAGAGTTTACCTGGTTTCACTACAGCCTTACCTGTACATACTTTCTGTTGCACTTGTCCTTGCGCTATTTCTAACGCCGACGGGTGTTACCCGCTATGCTTCTCTTTGGTGTCCGGACTTTCCTCCCTCCCGATGAATCGGAACGACGATAAGGCGGTCTGCGCGGCAAAAGTAGCGATTTATCAGCTAAGAATGCCGCTTTTAAATTTTAGATTTTCGTATAAAATTCGCAACGTTTTAATTTTAAATTAGTTATCTTTAAAATCCATAATTTTAAAATTCATTATCATGACAAGAATGTATCATTACGCAACTGTTTCAAAAGCTTTAGATCAATTGCATGAAAAAGGATTTACTTGTGATTTTAATCTAAACTCAGACATGATTAAAAAAAATCCTGAAAAATTTGAAATTGTACATGTGTATCGATACGAAGGGGAATCAGACCCAGGCGATGAGGCAGTTGTATACGGAATTAAATCAACATCAGGCAAAAAAGGAGTTTACGTAGCTGGTTTTTCAGCCGACTCGGATCAAGAAACAGCAAAATTTTTATTTGATTTGAGTATTAAGGGAAGGTAATTAACTTCAAAAATAAAGAGAAACTTAACCGCAAAGAACGCAAAGGAAATTACGCAATGATCGCAAGATGTAAAATAAGTTTAGGCTTTGCGTTTAAACAGTATTCATGAAAAAAGCCCATCATTGATGGGCTATAGAACAACGCACAAAAATTATGCAGTTGGTATTTTTAATTTTCAGCCTGGCTGAATCAGGTCTGGGTTTTTGATAACATCTTTATTGGCTTCGTATATTGTTTGCCATGAAATACAATATTCCTTTCCGATTTTTGACAAAGAATCACCGCTTTTAACAGTGTATTCTGTTGTAACTCCCTCAGCGACAGTAATGTTCATTACCACATCTGCTGATCTAAAATCTGGATCTATTTTTCCGTAAGCACTCCACAGTTTTTCTTTATCATCCGCAGATTTTGCTGCTCCGTCAATATATAATACATTGTCTTGTTCTCTTACTTGCAAATTCGAAATTCCCAAATTAGAAGCCAAATCTGTTAACTCTTTGTATTTATCTTGTAAACTCATGATGTATCTATTTAATAGTTAACTTATTTTCAACCTTTTTAGGTTTCAATTCCTGTACACTTTTTATCAAATTAGGCAATTGGTCTCTTTTGATATCTCCTGTAAGTGTTACAACACCCCCTACAATAGTTGCACTTACACCATCGTAAGCATCTACTACTTTATGTATCGATTTATCTAGTTCAGCATCTGAATTGATTACAACAGTTGCTGCAGCAGGTTCTTGGTTGGCTCTTGCAATTTCGCAGGTATTGACTACAGATTTTACGCCTTTCGTTGCTCTAACACTTTTTTCGATATTTTTTTTGAAAATTTCGTCGTCGCAAGTTCCAGTAATTGTTGCTACACCTTCATGCACAGTAACTTGTATGTTTGGTGTGTCGCTTAGTTTTTCGCTAATAGCTTTTTCGATATCTGCATCTTTTGGTGCGCATGCTGCAAGTGAAACAAAAAGACCGATTCCCAATAAAATTGATTTGATTTTCATAACAATAATGTTTTAATAATTAACTATCTAAAATTAAACAGTTTAAAAACTAAAACATTATAACATATGCAGATGGGTTTTATATTTTTTCCAGTAAAAAAATTACATTATTTCTTGAGAGTTTCTAATATTAAGACTAATTCACCTACTTGAGTCATTGGCATTTTTACAACAGTTTCAATTTCAGCTTCATCACAAGTTATTACTAATGTTCCTTTCTTATCTTCTTCATATCCTTCGGCTAAAGCATAAAACTTTGGATTTGAAATTGATATTTCCTTCATTCCATCTTTAAACCAGCCATAATTGGCTTCATAAATGATTTTGTTTTCTAAAAACTGAATATTTTCTTCGCCGTAAGTATTCCACAGAGAAACTCTAAGTGTATAAAAACCTATTAGAGAGAATATACCAATTCCGATAAAGAAGCCAATATGTAAACCACTTCCAAGTGCGACACTAAAAACTGCCCCAACTATTGGAAAAAGAAAAAAAGAAAAAGCTAAGGAAAACATCACTACTCTTACTAAGAACGGAGATTTTTTTACTTTTAAATTTAAGGTATTATTCGATAAATTATATTGTTGCATATTTCTTACTTCATTTTTTAGTTCAGATAAAAACTTTTGAAAGGCATTATAATCCCATTAAAAAAAATTGAATGGATAATAATTGATATCTGTAAAACTAATATAATTACGATTAACTGCTAATATAATTTAATAGCAAAGTATTAAGAGCAATCCCAAACACTTTCAATACTCTTTTCTCCGCAATGAAAACATATAAAATAATAAATAATTCCTACATCTCCCATCATAATTCCATGATCTGACCAATGTATACCATTATATCCACTGCTATAAATATTTTCATTACTATTCTCCCTTTCATCACTTGAAAACTGGAATAAAAATTCTTTAATTCTGCCACAATTACATTTTAGATAATATGAATCTTGAATGTAACTTGGATATCCCCCTAGCTTAGTTTGAGGTTTGGTAGCATATTTTTCTATTTGTTCATTCCCTAACTGATATTTAAATTTTTCATCTAGCTTTGCTAAATCCACCTCTTTATAATTATCGTAATAGGGATAATCAAAAGTTTTTATAGGTTTCAAATAGCAATCTGGAACTTCGGGTTCTATATTATTTGAAACATTTTTATTTTTTACAAATACGTTATTTTTTACACAATTCACTTTAGAATAATAATGAAACATTTTACGATCAGAAACAGAACTTTTTAAAAAATAATTACATTTATCATTAGGACAGCGAAAAAGTTGAAAAATATTAGCATCTTCAGGGAAATAAAATTCAGGAAAATCTTTCTTATAAAGTTGAAAAACAAAATTTAAAGAGGATTTGCAAACATCACATTTTGGATATTCTTTAAAAGATTCCATATTTGGATAACCTCCAAATTTACTTTCTTTCCAGCTTATTTCATGTTCTGATTTATGAGGCTGCAATAATGTTGTACTCTTTTTATATTTTTCGATAATATCATACATAGAATCTCTGATTACAACCTCATTAGATTCGACAGGTTGATTTGTCATTTGATAATCTGGATAAAGTGACATCTCAGAAGCATCCGATAATTCTGGTTGAAATTTTGTATAATAATTTGTTCCATAAAGAATTACTGCAAGTAAAGGAAAAATTAGAATCTTCGTAAGATATCGTACGCGTTCTCTATTTACATTTTTATTATGACTTTCGAACATAGAAGTCTGATTCTTTATTATTAAATGAACTAATATTCCATTCATTAAAATCAAAACTCCTAAAATAACATGGTAAAAAGTTGTGGCTATGCCAAGACCATGATTCATTTTATAATCATAAATCCAATAAACCAGTAATAATATTGATACAAATCGAATTGTTTCAGTAAGCCTTACTATTTGTTTGCCGTTCATTATATATATTTTTTTTATCGCAAAAATAGTAAACTTTTTACTACAAATAATCGCTTTTAATTTTTAAAATAAAATTCAAAAATCACTTTTTCAATAAAAAACAACATTAGTAACTCAAACTCAATCCACTCAAAAAACCTCCAAAAGATTTATCAATTTCAGATTTGTGATTTGGCAATTTTCAGCCTATATTTGCTATCGAATAAAAAAGAACATGGAACAATTTGTAGTATCGGCTCGTAAATATCGCCCGCAGACCTTTAAGGATGTTGTGGGGCAAAAAGCCATTACCAACACATTGTTGAATGCTATCGAAAGCAATCACCTTGCTTCTGCCCTTTTATTTACAGGACCACGCGGAGTTGGAAAAACTACCTGTGCGCGTATTTTGGCTCGTAAAATAAATCAGCCTGGATATGATGATCCTAATGAAGATTTTGCTTTTAACGTTTTTGAGTTAGATGCTGCTTCAAACAACTCGGTTGATGATATTCGAAGCTTGATTGATCAAGTTAGAATCCCGCCTCAGACTGGACAATACAAAGTATATATTATTGACGAGGTTCATATGTTGTCTTCGGCTGCTTTTAATGCTTTTTTGAAAACATTAGAAGAACCGCCAAAACATGCTATTTTTATTTTAGCAACAACGGAAAAACACAAGATTATTCCAACGATTTTATCACGTTGTCAGATATTTGATTTTAAAAGAATTACCGTAAAAGATGCTAAAGAACATTTAGCAGAAGTTGCCACAAGTCAAGGAATCAATTTTGAAGACGATGCTCTGCACATTATTGCACAAAAGGCTGATGGTGCAATGCGTGACGCTTTATCTATTTTTGACCGTGTAGTTTCGTACTGCGGTACAAACTTAACACGTCAGGCCGTAACTGAAAACCTAAACGTTTTAGATTACGAAACCTATATCAGCATTACCGATTTACTTTTAGAAAATAAAATTCCGGATCTTTTATTAGCGTATAATGATATTTTGTCTAAAGGTTTTGACGGACATCATTTTATTGCTGGATTGGCTTCGCATTTTAGAGATTTATTGGTGAGCAAAACTCCTGCAACAATCTCATTACTTGAAGTTGGAGAACAAGCACAGCAAATGTATGGCGTTCAAGCTCAAAAATGCTCTCAAGATTTTTTACTTAAAGGGATTGACATTGCAAACGACTGCGATTTAAAATACAAACTAAGCCAAAATCAGCGACTTTTGGTCGAATTATGTTTGATGCAATTAGCCTCTATCAACTTTGATGGAGAAAAAAAAAAGTTGAGCAATTCATAATTCCGCCTACTTATTTTAAAAATGGCGGTTATTCTATTGTAGAAGTTCCAAATACTAAATCCCAAATTCCAAACGAAATAGAAAACAGCAATGTCAATCAAAATGACAATGACAATTCTAATATTGAGAATAAAACAGTTAAAATCCCTGAAGTCCCAACTGCTGAAACTCATAATTCAAAACCTATAACTCAAAATTTACAAACAAGCAGCGAACCAAAAATTTCAGCGTTTTCCTTATCTAGCATTCGCAAGAAAAAAGAGTTGGAAGCTAGCAGTAAATCTTACGTAAAGCCTTCTTCAGTATTGCCAACAGAAGAGTTTAACGAAACTGATATGCTAGTGGAATGGAATAAATACGCACAGCGTTTAGGAGATAAAGGTTTGAAAATCATGGAATCGTTATTGCTAATTAACGATCCAACCTTGAACGGAACAGTAATTACGCTTGAATTGCCAAATGAAGGTTCTAAACTAGATTTTGAAAGTCAGATTCACGGTCTTTTAGGACATTTAAAAGGACATTTGCACAATCACGATATTACAATTGAAGTTGTTGTAAACGAAAAAATTGAAAGCAAACGAAGCTTTAACGATCAAGATCGATACAATCGTTTATTGGAAATAAATCCAAACATTGAACTTTTGCGTTCTACTTTTGGATTGGATTTACATTCTTAATTTTTCAAACACCAATTTTACTAATTATTTTTTGACAGCAAAATATAATTCTTGATTATTGAAATCGAATACAGTACCTAATTTTTTGAAGTAATTCGTTCAATTCTTTTATCAGGAATCAGCCATAATAATGCTAAAGTAAGATAAGCAGCGCCAGAAATCCATTCGTTATAAAAAGAAAAAATAACACCGGCAACACATAAAACTGACGAAGCTTTTCCTTTTAAATCGTTTCCTATTGCTTTTGCCAATACTGAATCTTTTCCTTCAGTGCTAATTATAATTCGCTGTAAAATAAAATAAGCAATTGAGGATAAAAACAATACCACTCCATACAAAGTCATAGATGCTTTTGCAAAATTATTTTCTCCCATCCAGCCAGTTGCAATAGGAATTAATGATAGCCAAAAAAGCAAATGCAAATTTGCCCAAAGGATTTTTCCGTTTATTTTAGTTAGGCTATGAATTAGATAATGATGATTGTTCCAGTAAATTCCAACATAAATAAAACTTAAAATATAGCTCAAAAACTTAGGTATAAGCGGTTTTAGATCTGCAAACTCGTGTCCGTGAGGCACTTTAATTTCTAAAATCATAATAGTGATAATGATTGCTAAAACACCATCACTAAAAGCTTCGAGCCTGGTTTTATTCATTTTAAATTTATTTGAGCTATGCTATTTAAATTTTTCCGTAATACATTGCTTTTACGATTCCGTCAGAAAGTCCAATTTTTGGAACGTAAATTTGTCGCGCTCCGCTCCATTTCATCGCATTCAGATAAATTCTGGTCGCATGAATAATAACGTCGGCACGGTCAGAGTTCAGACCCAGTTCTGCGATTCTTTGTTCGTAAGTCAACGAATTTAAAAATGCATATTGCGAATTGATATAAATGTATGAAAGCGGTTTTTCCTGCTGTTTTCCAGACATTTTAAATAATTTATTGATATTTCCTCCAGAACCAATTAAGGTAACCTCATCGTAATCTGCAGTATTAGTTTTGATCCATTTTTCGATTTCATCCCAAACAACATCGTGAACCATACCATTTAACAAACGTACCGTCCCTGCTTTAAAAGATCTTGAGTTGATCATTTTTCCGTCAGAGAATAAAGTAAATTCGGTACTTCCGCCGCCAACATCTACAAAAAGATAGGTTTCGTCGGTTTTTAATAAATGATGGAGATCTGTAGAAGCGATAATTGCTGCTTCTTTTTTTCCATCAATAATTTCGATTTTAATGTCGGCTTTCTTTTTAATCAAAGCCACTACTTCTTTAGCATTATACGCTTCACGCATGGCCGAAGTAGCAAATGCCATATAACGTTCTACTTTATGTACTTTCATCAAAAGATTAAATGCTTTCATAGCATCAACCATTCGATCTATATTTTCTGCTGAAATTTCTCCAACGGTAAAGGCATCTTGTCCCAAACGGATTGGCACACGCACAAGCGAACTTTTATTAAATTGTGGTTCTTTTCCGTCTTGTTCTACAACATTCGATATCAGAAGCCTCATGGCATTTGAACCGATATCTATTGCTGCAAATTTCTTTATATTAATCATGCTCACTTATGATTTGAAATTGGTTTTTATTGATTTATTTTCTGCGGAGCCTGTTCAAGTGCTTCAATTTTATTTTGATAGTACTTATATGTTTCAAACTGGGCTCTAAATGGGGCATGATGATTTCTAGGCTTATATTTATTATCTAATTTATAGGAATGATATCTCACTTTAACATTCCCTTTCCATGCTATATTAAAATTATCGATTAGTTCCTTTTTAATTTCAAGGTCATAAATCGGGCACGTTACTTCTACTCTTCCATCAAGATTTCGGGTCATAAAATCGGCAGACGAAATATATACTTCAGTTAAACCGGCATTTCCAAAAATGTAAACTCTCGAATGTTCTAAATAATTATCTACAATACTTATCGCTTCAATATTTTCGCTCATTCCTGGAATTCCAGGGATCAGGGAACAAATGCCTCTAACTTGAAGCTGAATCTTAACTCCGGCATTACTGGCTTCGTATAATTTATCGATCATTTTAAAATCAGATAAACTATTCATTTTTAATTTTATATGCGTTTTTCTGCCCGCTAAAGCGTGCAAAATTTCACGGTCGATCAACTTAATAAATTTGGTTCGCGTATAATGAGGAGACACAATTAAATGTTTGTATCTGTGAACTCTATAATTGATGTCAAAGAATTCAAATATTTTAGAAATGTCTTTCAGAATCCCTTGATGACACGTAAAAAGTGTAACATCAGTATAAATTTTAGCCGTTGACTCGTTGAAATTTCCTGTCGAAATAAATCCGTAACGGCGTGTTTTTCCTTCTTCAGCTCTTTCGATTACACAAATTTTACTGTGCACTTTAAGGCCTTTTATTCCAAAAATAAGATCAATTCCTTCTGTCTGCATTTGTTCTGCGTACGATATATTCGTGGCTTCATCAAAACGCGCCTGAAGTTCAATCTGAACGGTTACTTTTTTACCATTTTTTGCGGCGTTTATCAATGAACTGATAATCTGCGAATTCTTAGCCAAACGATATAAAGTAATTTTAATACTGGTCACTTTTGGATCTAAAGCCGCTTCACGCAAAAACTTGGTTAGATATGAAAATGACTGATATGGAGCATGCAATAAATAATCTTTTTTGCTGATTTTCTCCAGAATACTCCCTCCTAAGCTCAAACCTGGGATTGGTAGAGGCTCATTTGGTTTATAAAGCAGATCGAATCTTCCTAAATTTGGGAAACTCATGTAATCGCGGCGATTGTGATATCTTCCGCCAGGAATTATACTGTCTGTCTCTACAATTTTCATTTTATCAAGAAAGAAACGCAAAGTATCTTCTTCGATTAAACTATCATAAATAAAACGCACTGGTTCGCCAATTCTTCGATCTTTAACCGAAGTTGCAATTTTTTCGAGCATACTTTTGCTCAAATCACTGTCGATATCCAGCTGTGCATCACGTGTAATTTTGATCATGTGTGCCGAAACACTTTTATAATCGAAAATATTAAAAATGTTTTTCAGATTATAACGAATAACATCATCAATTAAAATAACATAATGTTTGTCATCCGGTGAAGGCAAGACTACAAATCTGTTTATTGTTTTTGGAATTTCGATCACAGCGTATCGAACTTCGTCATTTGTATTCATCTCCAAACGAACCGCTAAATATCCTAAAGTATCTTTAAGAACAGGAAATTCAGCCAGGTCATTCAAAATAATTGTTACCAATTCTGGACTTAATCTCTGGGTAAAAAAGTCTTTTAGAAATTTTTCCTGATCACAATTAATCTGATCTTCGTTTATAATAAAGATGTTTTCTGCTTCGAGTTCTGTTTCAATATTGCCAAGGATACGCAAACTTTCAGACTGCTGCTGAATCACGATTTCAGTAATATCTTTTACCAATTGATGCGCTGAAACACCGCCAAGATATTTTTCGCCGGAAATACCAGAAAGACTCAATCTTCGAATTGCAGCATAACGAACCCTAAAAAATTCATCTAAATTGTTTGAAAAAATTCCAACAAAACGCAGCCTGTCTAAAAGTGGAACTGTGTTGTCTGCTGCTTCTTGAAGCACTCTTGCATTAAACGCTAACCAACTTTTTTCTCTATCGATATATTTCTGTTCGTACACTGTATTTATTTTAAATCTTTGGGGAAAATTGTTTTATGGGTTTTGCCTTTATTTAGAGCATCCCAGCTCTCTGTATCAAACTGCAGGGATACAAAGCCTGAAGTAGGAACGTTTTCAATAAAAACATCCCCAAATTTATTAACAAAATTTGTAATAGCCTCGTTATGTCCAAAAAGAATAACGCTTTCGAAACTATTATCACACGATTTAATAACTTTTTCGAGCTGTTTGCTGTCGAAGGTGTAAAGTTCGTCTTTGTAAACGATGCTTTCTATGGGGTAAGAAATGTTTTGAGCAAAAATAAGGGCAGTCTCTGAGGCACGCGCCGCAGTACTGCTCCATATAATATATGTTTTAGGAAGATATTTTGAAATATTTGAAGAAACTTCGTGGGCATCTAAAATCCCTCTTTTCATTAAAGGTCTGTCAAAATCTTTTAAAGGTGCTTCCCAACTTGATTTTGCGTGTCGTATTAAGATTAAGTTTTTCATAAAAAGAGATTATTAATAAAAATGCGTAGACGAAAACTATTTTCTAAGTTCTAATTTACAAAAGAATTCTTAATAGTCTCTTATTTTTTATTTCTGTTAACATTGAAATGAAAATTTTAACAAGAATAAAATCTAAAAAACTTACGTGATTTTCTATTACTCATTTTTTCAATTTTTTGCAAAAAGTGCACTTCATCCCTTAAAGCGGGCAGTTGGTCGATATTTTAATATTTGCAAAAAATTAACTAAATAATTGATTATTAACACTTTATAATCCATGAAATACATGGTTTTTCATCAAAAAAAGAACAAAACCGAGTTTCTGAATTTGATGAAATTGATCAAAAAAGCATTTTTTTGAGGCAATAATTATCTAAAAAGAAGTAGTTGAACGAGTTTTTAGGTTAGTTGCAGACAAAAAAAATCAAAACCAAAAACTCTCATATAATTTTGATTCTGTTAAAATATAATAAGTAACACAAACTAAATCTTAAATTATGAAAACTACATCTACTCTTGAAAAAGCAGTAAAGTTTGTTAACAATTGTAAGTTTATTTTTTCCTTTAGAAAAAACATTTTTCAAAAAAACATTTTCTCTATACTGTTTTGTTTAATCTCTACTATTTCATTTGCACAATCTGGTTCTTGTAATGTAAACTTGATTGTTGAAAATAATGGAAATACAAGAAGCACGCCATTAGATGGAACTTATTATTCAATGATTCTTACCAATACGGGAACCTCAACAGATACTTATGTTTTAGAGATTGTAAATATAAACTCGACTTGTTCTAATACAGACGGAAGCTCAACAGCTTCGAACATTTCAATTACCAGCTCTTTTATTGACTCTGCAAAAAGTACCATTACAGAGATTACGCTAAGTCCTGGAGAATCTTCAAATTTTTACATTCATGTAACTGTTCCTGCTGGAACTGCAATAAACAAATGGTCCTGTGATCAGGTTTCTGCAAAATCTAAAAACTGTTCTGTTGCTGCGTCTACAGTTTTGCACACTCTTGTCATTAATCCAGTTAATGATTAAAAAACGCTATATCAGGTATTCCCTTAAAATCATTTAAAATGGAAAAACTATTACTCTCTTTCAGAACTAATTTACTAGATATAAAAAAAATATACTTTCCAGTATTATTTATTCTGTCATCTTCATTTGGTTTCGCTCAAAACGTAACAACAAATAAAACCGTGAGTGCTAATCCAGACAATTGCGGTATTGTCAATGTAAAAATAGACATTACAGGTTCAGATCCTACGACGAGAAATTCTGATGTAATATTGGCAATAGATATTTCTGGCAGTATGGGAAATACTATCAGCGGAGATTTAAAAACATCTATGGATTATGCAAAAAGCGCAGCAATAGCATTTATTGATCAAGCTAAAATAAATCCTCAAAATAGAATTGCAATTGTGGCATACAGTACAACTGCGAGTTTAAAAATTGGGCTGACGTACTTAAATGCGGCTGGTGTGACTGCTGTAAAAAACCAAATTAATAGTTTACAGGCAACTAATTCTACCAATATTTATGCGGGTATTTTAAAATCTGAAACCGAATTAGAAACCAATGGCAGATTTGACTGCAGTACGGCAAGAAGTATCATTTTATTGACAGATGGAGTAACAAATAAAACGGGCGTAAATGGATCTACTGATTGTAATGTCAGCAAAACGTCTCAATGCGTTATCGATGCCATAAACGCTTCTACAAATGCAAAAACCACAACAAAATCAAGTGTTGTTTACAATAATCAGGTTTTTGCTGTTGGTCTTTTTGGAGGTATCAGCGGAAATATAAATACAGCAGGAAGTGACCGAAATGTGGCTAAATATACGCTAGATCAAATACAGGGAAGTGCAGCATATATTACAAACAGCGGTGCCAATTTAACATCCATTTACAACCAGATTGCTACACAACTATCTTGGGTTGCTCAGACTCTAGTACAACAAGAGACTGTTATTGCAGGCTTTACAATTAGTGATATTACGACTACAAAAGGAACCGCTTCAGCATCTGGACAGGTAATTACATGGAATACAGACTTTTTGAATTCTGAAACAATTACATTAAATTATCAGTTGACTCCAACAGGCAGTATTTGTGGAAATCAAAATGTGAGCAGTTCAACTTTTAATTATAAAAATTCATCTTGTGCGAACGATTCAAAAACAATAACAACTCCAACTTATTTTGTTCCATGTATTCCAACAATTACGGGAGTTCTGACTGCATGCGGTTCGACTACATTAACCGCAAATACAAATGCATCTTCACCAACATATGTTTGGTACAAGGACAATATTGTGATTAATGGCGAAACAAAATCAACATTAGCTGTGACTTCTAGTGGAGTTTATAAAGTAAAAGTTAAAAATGGCTCAACCAATTGTGAATTAACCTCAGCAGCTTCGACACTTACAATTAGTCCAGCCGCCGCGCTTATAGCTCCTGGAAGTGAAACTGTTTCCGGATGTGATACTAGTGCAATTACAAGTTTGCCATATAAAACTATCGATACTGCTATTACGGTTGCTCAGTTGACAAATGCAGGAGGGTCTATTTCGAATAATGCGAATATCGGAAATTATACTTTGACCTACAGTGATGTCTCAACTGGAACTTGCCCGACAATAGTTACTAGAACTTTTAAAGTTGTTACCAGTTGCGGTACCATAACAAAATCTCAAACTATCACAATTCAGGACACTACGGCGCCAGCATGGACAACAGCTGCAACAGCTTTGAATGTGAATTTGCAGTGCAGCGATTTGGCTGGTCTGATAATTGAACAAGCGAAAGCTCCTTTGGCAACAGATAACTGCACAGGAACAGTCACTTATAACAAAACAAGCGGAGCGTTTACAGCTTCTGTATCTTGTTCCAATGCAGGAACTTATACCAATACTTGGACTGTAAAAGACGATTGCGGCAATACTTCTGAAACTTTTACACAGGTGATTACAATTCAGGACACAACGGCTCCGACTTGGATTACTCAAACTGCTTCTTTAAACAAAACAATCGAATGCAGTGATCAGACTGCTTTGGCATCCGCGCAAGCGCTATTTCCTGTAGCTTCTGATTTATGTAACGGTGATGTCAGCAATATTGTAAAAATCACCGGTTCATTTGTACCGTCT
This sequence comes from Flavobacterium sp. KJJ, assembly GCF_000708595.2. Taxonomy (GTDB): domain Bacteria; phylum Bacteroidota; class Bacteroidia; order Flavobacteriales; family Flavobacteriaceae; genus Flavobacterium. Next base: position 63,491 of record NZ_JARP01000009.1, read on the forward strand.
GCTGGATGTTCCAATGCTGGAACTTATACCAATACTTGGGCTGTAAAAGACGATTGCGGAAATACTTCTGAAACTTTTACACAGGTAATTACAATTCAAGACACAACGGCTCCACTATTTGCAGGCGATCTTCCAACAGATATTACAGTTTCCTGTGATGCTGTTCCAAAAGCTGCGGATGTTGAAGCTTCTGATAATTGTGATGGAAACTTACCAATTGTATTCTCAGAAACTAAAAACAATATTCAAAATACTTGTGCTACAAACTATACTTTAACACGAAAATGGTCTACAAGTGATTGTGCAGGAAACCAGGCAACATATACTCAAATTATAACTGTAAAAGACAGTATTGCACCAACAGGAACAGCTCCCGCAGATATTGCAGGTTTACAAAACATCACTGACATTCCAGCAGCAAATCCACAAGAAATAACAAATGCTAGAGACAATTGCAGTGGAGATGTAAAAATTACTGTTAGTGACTCAAACAACGGAGCCAGCGGTTGTGAAGGAAATGCCTATATCTTAACCAGAACATACACTTTGACAGATTGTGCGGGCAATAAAACGGATTTGGTACAAACTTTCACAGTAGAAAATAAGGTTGCTGTATCTGGAGTTGCTGTAAACACTACTTGTTTTGGCGGAAAAGACGGCTCTATTTTAATTACGAATAGTTTGGGTTCAACTGTAGTTATTACAAATGAAAATAACGAGGTTGTTGGCAATTCTAATTTGCCCGCAGGAACTTACACACTTACTGCAACAGCAGCAGTAAATAGTAACCAAACATGTACTGCAACTGCTTCAGTTATTATAAAACAGCCGACTTACACTGTCAAAATATTTGGACATGTAATAAATGCAGATAAAAATATGCCTCTTGCCAATGTACCAGTGACATTGATTCCGCAAGGCACAACTCCTGGTTCTACTCAAATACGCATAACCAATATAGATGGTCTTTACAGTTTTTCTGGAATGCCAAAAGGAAATTACTTAGTTCAAGTTCAGGATGCTAATTTAAATAGTGCTTACCAATTGTATCCTGTAGATTCAAGTTTGTTTTTTACTGCTCTTGAGGATTGTGTAATTCAGGAACATGATTTCAAATACGGAAAATCAGATCTTCCTGTTTTAGGAGATTACGTTTGGTATGATACAAATGGAAACGGGCTTCAAGATGAATGGTATGATGCGAATAATGACGGCATTGTAACTAAAAATATTCCAGACAGCGAAGGCGCAATTGACTACAGCAAATGGGAATGGCTTGATTTGAATGGAGACGGAAGTTTTGCAGGTCCGTTAAATGCAGGCGAATTAAATGCAGGAGGTTTTGGAAATGCAAACAGCTCAAACATTATTATTGATGGACCTAATGGATATCATGATGAAGTAATTATTGGGATTCAGGGTTTTTGGAGAAACAGACCAGAAAGTGCAAATCCGTTTGGCGACTATAATATAAAATTAGTTAGAGATGGAAATTTAAATGTTGTTGCCGCAGCTTTGGGAGCTACAGGTTTAGTAAAAGTACTGCCATCAAATACAGCAAAGAAAATAACATCTAAAACTAATAAATCGCAATTGCATACTGTTTGTCAGACTACCACTAATGCCGAATTAATTGTAACTGTAACACCAGAAGATTTAGTTCATTTAGATGCTGATTTTGGTGTGAATTGTAGAGAATACTTAGACATTGTTGCCAATGATGATACTGCTGGCTCAATAGCTGGTGTTAATCACATCACCACAAATGTGCTGAATGTATTGCCAAATGATACGCTTGAAGGCGTTGTTGTAAAAGCTTCGGATGTTATTATAACTACAGTAACACCAAATGCGTTTTTACAATTAAATCCTGATGGTTCTGTAGATGTTTTGCCAAATGCTCCTGTTGGAAATTTAACTTTAATTTATCAGATTTGCGAAGCTGATCAAACTTCTAATTGTGATACTGCAACGGTAACTGTTACTATAGAAGCTCCTGTAATGACTGTTACTGCAACTCCAATTTGTGTGAATGATGTTCCCTATGTTGACTATGCTATAATTCCCGGAAATTTCACTCCGATAAATGGTGTAACCATTGTCTGGGCTGACAACAACAATAACATAATTACCACTATGACTAATTTGCCGCTTAGCGGAAGAATATTATGGCCGGGAGCAGTAGTAGATCAGGCAGGTAATGGAATCGATTGGCCAGGATGGCTGTTTCAAAACAACAAATGGATTCAAGGCGCAGACGGATTTGAAACATTGCGTCCAACAGCGAAATTGACGATATCTGTCAATCCAATTGAAACTATAATTGTAAATTATCCGCCGGCAGATCCGTACTGTATTGCCAGACCAACATTTGCAATAGTAGCGAATGATGATATAGCTGGGCCTATAAATGGAGTTTCTGGAGGAACCAATGTGGTAAATGTTTACACTAATGATACGTTAAACAATTCGCCAATAAATCCTAACGACGTGACGCTGACAACCGTGACACCAGATCCTACTGGAACTTTGACTTTAAATCCTGATGGGTCCGTAAATGTTGCTCCAAATACACCGGCAGGAACTTATATTTTAACTTACCAAATTTGTGAAAATGCCGATTTTGGCCACTGCGACACAGCAACAGTAACTATAATAGTTTCATCAGGTGCAATTATTGCTAATGATGATTCTTATAACAATATTGGCTGCAACACCTTTGGACTGGTTGGAAATGTTTTAACCAATGACCTATTAAATCAGGCTCCTGCAACATTGCAAGTAGTGAATTTTACTTTGGCAACTGCAAACAATACGGCAGTAAAAACAGATCCAAACATTACGATTGATACTTATGGTAATGTTAATGTCGGAAGTTTGACCCCAGCAGGAACTTATACTTACACCTATCAAATATGTGAAAAGCTAAATCCACCGAACTGCGATAGTGGACTTGTTACTGTAACTGTTCTTCCAATTGGCGTGACTACTATTTCTAGTCAGGCTTGCGCTGATGATTCAACGCTTGTCGATCTGCGTGCCTTGCTTCCTGCAAATACTCCTGCAACTGGAACATGGATTGACACAAGCAATACTAATGCATTAAACGGAAATACCCTCAATCCCTTTGGTCTCGCTCTTGGCAATTATGTATTTGAATATAAAATAACGGATCAAAGCTGTCCAAGAAGTATTGTCGTTAATATGGAAATAAACGATGACTGCCAAGTATTAGCCTGTGGAAATGTTGTTATACACAATGCTTTCTCACCTAATGGGGACGGAATAAATGATATTTTCAAAATTGACAGTATTGATGATATTGCATGTTATCCTGAAAATACAGTCGAGATTTATAATCGCTGGGGAATACTAGTATTTGAAACATCTAACTATAACAACAGCACAAATGTATTTGACGGAACTTCAAGAGGCAGAACTACAGTGAAAGAATCAGATGGCCTGCCAACCGGAACTTATTTCTATATCGTTACTTATAAATCCTTAGACGGAAATAATGCAATTCAAAACAATAAGAAAGACGGCTACCTGTATCTTTCTAAATAAAAATCATAACACCCTGATAATTAAAGCTATATATCATTAATTTATATTATTTTATAAAAAAATTCCTTAAATTTGTTCTTAAAATTATTTTGGATTTTTTAATAGGATTTAATTGATAAATCAATAGTAATAATTGACATAATAAATATCTACTATGAGAACAAAACTATTTTACTTCGTCATTCTGTTTGTCACCATTGCAAGTAATGCGCAACAAGATGCACAATATACGCAATACATGTACAACACAATAAACATAAATCCTGCCTATGCAGGTTCTCGTGGAGCTTTAAGTGTATTTGGGTTATACCGAACGCAATGGGTCGGATTGGATGGAGCACCAGAAACAAGCAGTTTTTCTGTGAACACGCCAATTAACAACAGTAATTTAGGAGTTGGTCTTTCATTAGTAAATGACAAAATTGGTCCAACAAACCAAAATGATTTCTCTGTAGATTTGTCATACACTGTTCAAACATCCGCCAATTTTAAACTTTCATTTGGTATTAAGGGAACGGCTAATTTATTCAATTTAGATGTAAATAAGCTAAATCCAGAAGACCAAGGCGATCCTCAATTTCAGGATTTAAACAATAAATTTTCTCCAAATGTAGGAGCTGGAGTTTATTGGCACTCTGATAAAGCCTATGTTGGTCTGTCTGTACCAAATTTCATTGAAACCAATCGATACGATGACAACGATGTCGCCATTTACAAAGATAAAATCAATTATTATTTGATGGCGGGTTATGTATTTGATTTAGATAAATATCAATATGTAAAATTCAAACCAGCAGCGCTGGCTAAAATGGTAGAAGGTGCACCACTGCAGGTAGACATTTCTGCTAACTTTATGTTTGTCGAAAAATTCGTAGTTGGTATAGCATACAGATGGAGTGCTTCATTAAGCGCAATGGTTGGTTTTCAAATCACAGACGGTCTTTATTTAGGTTATGGCTATGATCGTGAAACTACTAACTTAAACAATTACAATTCAGGATCGCACGAAATTTTTCTGCGCTATGAATTCTTCAAAAACAATAGTAAAATGACAACTCCTCGTTTCTTCTAAAAATAATAATTATGAAAAATTCTATTTTACTTTGCTTAACATTTGTCTGTATTTTTTCATTCGACAGTTACTCGCAGCAATCAAAGATAAATGCAGCCGATAAAAAATACGATAGCTACGCTTATGTTGATGCAATAAAGGCCTACGAAAGAGTAGCTGAAAAAGGATATAAGTCTGAAGATATGTTCAAAAAACTTGGAAATTCCTATTACTTTAATTCGGATTTTGAAGGCGCTGCAAAATGGTACGGAGAATTATTTGCCATGAATACTGCAGTAGAACCTGAATATTATTACAGATACGGACAATCATTAAAATCAATTGGACAAACAGAAAAAGCAAACAAAATCTTCGACGAATTTAACTCCAAAAACAAAACAGACAATAGAGCAAAACTGTATAAAGATGATGTCAATTATCTTGAACAAATTAAAGCAAATTCTGGACGTTACAAAATAGAAGATGCTGGAGTTAACAGCAAATATTCAGATTATGGATCATTCGTTTATAAAAACAAATTGTATTTCGCTTCTGCCAGAGATACGGGTAATTTTTCTCAAAGAAAACACAAATGGACTGGAGAATATTTCACCAATCTTTATGATGCAGATATCGATCCGTCAACAAACACAACAACTAAAGTAAACAAATTCAAAACATCATTAAACAGTAAGTTTCACGAAGCAACACCTTTTTTTTCGAAAGATGGAAAAACAGTTTATTTTACAAGAAACAATTTTATTAATGGCAAGAAGGGAAAAGACGACAATAAAATTACGTTAGTAAAATTATACAAAGCTACACTTGAGAATGATAAATGGACAAATATAACAGCACTGCCTTTTACCAGTGACAACTACAGTACGGCGCATCCTGCATTAAGTCCTGATGAGAAAACTCTGTATTTTGCATCTGACATGCCGGGAACGCTTGGACAGTCTGATATTTACAAAGTAACTATAAATAACGACGGAAGCTATGGTACTCCAGAAAATTTAGGAAAAAGCATTAATACTGAAGGAAAAGAAACATTCCCATACGTAACCAGCGAAGATGAAATTTACTTTTCATCAGACGGGCATCCTGGACTTGGAGGCTTAGATGTTTTTGTGGGAGAAATTGAAAGTAACGGAACGATAAGCAGTATTCAGAATGTAGGAGCCGATGTCAATTCTCCAAAAGATGATTTTGCTTATATAATAGATCCGGTAACGCGACAAGGTTATTTCAGTTCTAACAAAGATGGAGGTCAAGGTTCTGACGACATTTATAAATTTTTAGAAACCCGAAAACTAAAATGCATTCAAGAATTAAACGGAACTATTACCGACATCGAAACAAATGCAATTTTGCCAGGATCAAAAGTCACTTTATATGAAAATATGGCAATCAAAAATACAGTTATTGCTGACGCAGCTGGTCTTTACAGTTTTCCTGTTGAATGTGGCAAAACATACAACGTAAGAGCTGAAAAACAAGACTATGAAACCAAAGAAGTAAATATAACCATCGGAAAAGTAACCGGAAAAACAAGTCTGCCAATTGGGTTGGTAAATGGTAAATGCAAAGTAACGGTTGGTGATGATTTAGGAAAATGTTTTGGCATTAAAATGATTTACTTTGATTTGGATAAATCGAATATCAGACCAGAAGCAGCTCTTGATTTAGAAAAAATATTAGCTGTATTAAATGACCATCCGACAATGAAACTTGATATCCGCTCACATACAGACAGCCGTGCAACATTCAAATACAATGAAGCGTTGTCTGACAGAAGAGCAAAATCTAGTATACAATGGCTTATTAAAAATGGTGTAGCGGCCAACAGATTGATTGGAAAAGGATATGGAGAAACGCAGCTTGTAAATAAATGTGCAGATGGAGTTGCATGCAGCGAGGCTGAGCATCAGGAAAACAGACGAAGCGAATTTATTATTACCGCACTTTAGTTAATTAGATTATCATACTTCTTAAGCTGTCTGCAAAGACAGCTTTTTTTATAAAAAAAGAAACCGTTGCAACTCTAGGAGTTACAACGATCACTAAAAAACCAACCAGTTTTCAATTAATCTTAAATCTTAACAAATATGTTAGTGTAATATTTTTTTCCAGTTTTATCAGTAGTTACTGCCAGACCAAAATGAGTATAATCTCCTTCGATATTTTCTTTGTGTCCTGGGCTTTCTAACCAAGCTTTTACAACTGCTTCTGAAGTTTTGTAATTGTAGGCAACATTCTCTCCTACTTTTTTTGCTCCAAGCACTTTTACAAGATTATCAGACCGCAAGACAAAATCGTTATGATTCATCACATTATTCGCGATCATATAAGTATTGTGTTCTTGGCATTTAGCAGAAATGTGATTAATTATTTGCAATGCATTCAAACCAATACTTAATCGATATTCGTTTATTAATTGCATTGTTTCTAACTCTGAATCGTTGTAAGTGTAGTTTGTTATCAGAGTCTCTTCTGTTGGAGTACTATTATCATTTCCATCTGCTGTATCAGCAGAGCATGAGTTCATTGCAATTAGCATTGCAATGAACAACATGACGCGCATAATCTTCTTCATAATCAAACAGTAGTTAATGCATTAAAGTAAATGTTGGGGCAAATCCTTTAAATCTTTATATTTGGGTAAATACTTTCTTTTTCTGGACCAAACATATTTAAATTATCGGTAAACTACAAAATTAATCGATGAAATACACTTAAAATAATAAATATAAAATAATTTTCTTACAACTAAGAAGACAATCTTTCAATCTTCCATGAAAAATCAGATTGGCTTGAATAACGAATTCTGTCATGAAGTCTATTTGGTCTTCCTTGCCAAAATTCTACTTCTAATGGAGTCACTAAAAAGCCTCCCCAATTTTCCGGTCTTGGAATTGATTTTCCTTCAAAAGCGACTTCCAGTTTTTTTAAATTTTCCTCTAAAAAAGCGCGTGACGGAATCACTTCACTTTGATTTGATACAATCGCGCCTAACTTGCTTCCGTCCGGGCGAGAATCAAAATAGCCATCTGATATATTTTCAGAAGTTCGCTGCGCAATTCCTTTAATAATTACCTGACGTTCCATTTCCTGCCAAAAAAAAGACAAGCAAACATGCGGATTCGCAGCTATTGCTTTTCCTTTTTCAGAATTATAGTTGGTATAAAAAATAAAACCTTCTTCAGAAAATTTCTTCAATAAAACAACACGAGATTTAGGAAATCCATCCAAACCAATTGTAGAAACTGTCATTGCATTGACTTCTCCGCCTGCACCGAAATCTTCAACTTCATGAAACCATCTATTAAATAAATTAATTGGATCTTCTGGAATATTAGTTTCTAATAATTCGCTTTTCTCGTAAGACTTTCTATAATTGCTTAAATCATTCATTTTTTTAGATTATTAGATTTTTGGATTCTTAGACTTCTTAGATGTTGGACTTCTTAGATGTTGGACTTCTTAGATTTTATATTTTATATTAAATGTTCCTAATTAGAAACCCATAACTAATTTCTAATTCTACCATTCAAAACTTCTCCCGTCATCTCCTAAAAGCACATTCGGAAAAACAGTTTCTGCTTCTTCTTTAAAACGTTCTATGCCGTCGTATCTTGTTGAATAATGTCCTAAAACTAAATGTTTTGCATTTGCTTTAAGTGCAATATTCGCTGCTTCTTTAGCTGTAGAATGCAAGGTTTTTTGTGCCAAAGGAGCTTCTGATTCTAAAAAGGTAGATTCATGATACAGAACATCTACATTTTTAATTATCGGAATTATATCTTCCTTATAAGCAGTGTCTGAGCAAAAAGCATAACTCAAAGGCAAAATTGGATCAAAAGATAACTGTTCGTTTTTAATAACAGTTCCGTTGTCAAGGGTAACATCACCTCCATTTTTTATTTTCTGATAATAAGCAGTATGAATTTTATATTGCTGTACGGCATCAACATTTAGTTTTCTTTCGCCTGGCTTTTCTTGAAACAAAAATCCGTTCGTGTAAACGCGGTGTTTCAGCGGAATCGTTTTTACCACAACTTTTTGATCTTCAAAAATAATTTCGCTTTCTTTTGATTCTAATTCATGAAAAAACAAATCATAAGTTGTCCAAGAATTTGATAATTTTAATTGCAGCGTAATAATTTCCTTCACTCCTTTTGGACCGTAAATGTGCAGATCAGTTGTTCGTCCTAAAAGTGCAAAAGTTGATATGGTTCCTATTAATCCAAAAAAGTGATCTCCATGCAAATGCGAAATAAAAATGTGATTAATTTTTGAGAATTTAATCTTATTTTTTCGTAATTGAACTTGAGTTCCTTCTCCACAGTCAATTAAAAACATTCTGTTTTTAATTTCTAAAACCTGCGAAGTTGGGTTTGTGAGTGTTCTAGGAGTTGCGGCGTAACAGCCAAGTATAGTTAATTTCATTTTAGATTATTGATTTTAGATTTTAGATTGAAGATGATTTAGACTTCAACATTCAAAATCTAAAAATCTGAACTCTAAAATCTAAAATCTACAATTAAAACCCGAGGTCTCTCTCGATTTCTTCCATTTCGATAATATCGTGTGCTTCTAAAAGAGAAGGAACTACAATTAATTTATCAGAAATTGCGTTAAAATCAAGATCAGCAACTACAATTACAAATGATTTTTTTGATTTTTTCTGTTGTTTCGAAAGCGGTAAAAAAAGTTTCAAATCACTTTCTGACAATGCCTGATCAGATGATAAATCGATTATAATATTATGTTTTTCAAAGGTTTTAAACTGTTGCGTCACTTTATCCAAAAAAGAATTAATATCTCCTTGAGTATCTTTAATAGTAACGGTATGTCCTTTTTGATCTACTTTCATTTTACTAAGGTACAAAGTTTTTATTTTTGTTTCAAGTTTCAAGTTTCAAGTTTGCCAAGCTGAACGTCAAACAACGTGAAACTTGAAACCTGAAACAAAAAAACTAAATTTATTGTATTTTAGACGCCAAAAGATAAATAACCGCCATTCTGATTGCTACACCATTCTCCACCTGATTCAAAATTACTGAATGATCAGAATCTGCCACTTCAGAAGTTATCTCTACTCCTCTATTGATTGGTCCCGGGTGCATAATAACAATTTCTTTTCCAAGAGAATCTAAAAGCGGTTTATCAACTCCATATTGTTGTGCGTATTCGCGTGTTGAAGGAAAAAAATTCACATCCATACGCTCGTTTTGTACGCGAAGCATATTGGCAACATCGCACCATTCTAATGCTTTTCGCAAATTTGGCTCGACCGTAACTCCTAGCGATTCGATGTATCTCGGAATCAGTGTTTTTGGCCCGCATACTTTTACTTCTGCACCTTGCATCTGCAAAGCATATATATTAGACAAGGCAACTCTCGAATGCAGAATATCGCCTACAATAACTACTTTTTTTCCGGCAACATCGCCCAGTTTTTCTCTGATAGAATAACTGTCTAACAAAGCCTGCGTTGGATGTTCGTGTGCCCCGTCGCCAGCGTTTACGATACTTGCTTTGACATTTTTAGACAAAAAATAAGCCGCTCCGGGATTAGAGTGGCGCATTACAACCATATCCACTTTCATAGAAAGGATATTGTTTACAGTATCAATAAGTGTTTCTCCTTTTTTAACCGAAGACTGCGCTGCAGAAAAACTGATAACATCTGCAGATAATCTTTTTTGGGCTAACTCAAACGAAAGTTTTGTTCTGGTACTGTTTTCAAAGAAAATGTTAGCAATGGTAATATCTCGTAATGAAGGAACTTTTTTAATAGGTCGGTTAATGACTTCTTTAAAATGATCTGCCGTTTCAAAAATTAGGTTAATATCATTCTCGTTGATGTATTTAATTCCTAATAAATGATTTACGCTTAATTCTTTCATCTTTATGTTTAATTATTTTATTTGTCTAATCGTTTTTGTTAAACCGTTTAATCGTTTCTCCCGATTAAACAATTAACCGGTTAACCGATTAAACTTAATTTGTCACTAAGTAAACTACATCTTCGCCTTCATTTTCTTTCCAGCTTACTTTTACTTTTTCATTATTAATAGCATCAACCTGACGGCCGCGGTAATCGGGCTGAATTGGCAGGTTTCGGCTAAAACGCCTGTCAATTAACACTAGCAATTCGATTTCTGATGGTCGCCCAAAAGACTGAATTGCGGTTAAGGCAGAACGAATGCTTCGTCCGGTAAACAAAACGTCATCGATAAAAATGACCTTTTTGTCTTCGACTATAAAATTGATTTGTGTTTTGTTGGCTTCAAGTGGTTTATCTGTACGACGAAAGTCATCTCTAAAAAAAGTGATGTCCAGATATCCCAAAGAAATTTCGGGAACCTTATATTCGTTTTCTAAAATTTGTTTTAAACGTTCAGCTAAAAAAACGCCTCTTGGCTGGATTCCGACTAAAATAGTATCAGAGAAATCAAGATGTTTTTCGATTAACTGACAAGCCAAACGATGGAGTATGATAGTAACTTCTTTTGAATTAAGTAATACTTTTTGGCTCATAATTAAGTGTAATGTTTGGTTGGGCAAATATACGAAATCAGAATTTATTTGTTGGGGTGTTGAGTGGGGAAATATTTTTTTTTGGTTTTTGGGTGGGAAATTTGGAATTTGGAATTTTATTATTTTAAGAATTTATAATATTGTTATTTTAGAAAATAAAATCTTACTTTTAAAAGTTCGCACTTAATATTTAAACTGAAAAATAATAAATGGCCACACCAAGGAAAAAAAACTGAGCAAGTTAGCCCCAAAATAGCCGATGCATTAATCATTGAAAAGGCAAACTTCAAATTCAACTTTAAAACATTTAAAATGAAAAAACTATTACTTTTAATTTTATTATTTTCTCTTAATATATATTCTCAAGACAGCTTAAGATATAAACAAATATATTTTGATAAGGGATTATGTTATAAAGTTGAAACAGGTCAACTTTATAGCGGAAAAGTACAAAGTTATAAGCATAAAAAACATCTAGTTTATGAAGAGAATTTCATCGATGGACAATTAAAAAAATATACAATATATTTTAATGGAAAAACAAGAAAAGTAGCTGAAGAATTCTTTTATGATGATAATGGTTTTAAAGAAAAAAGAATTAGATATGAATATTCAATTGATTTTAAATGGATAACCTATTACAACACAAAAAAAGAAAAAACTTTAGAAGAAGATTTTAAAGATGGCGTAATGGTTTATAGGTGCGAATATCTGAATAATAAAAAAAATGGAATCTTATTTTCAATAAATGATGAAGGAGTAAAAACAGAGTGTAAATATGTAAATGGAAAGTATATAAAATAAAAAATGACCAAAGAAGCTAAAACCTAATTCCTCCATAGCTGCGCCATATTTTATAATAAAAAGAACGGTTATTAGTCCAAAAAAATAAGATTATAATTAATACTTAATTCAAAGTCCGAGCAAAAAAACAAATAAATTTTATGGATCCTTACAAAGAAACTTTTGAGACTTGGAATAAAATTGCAAGTCTTTATGAAGATAAGTTTATGACTTTAAGTTTGTATAATGAAACTTATGACTTTTTTCTTGAAACTCTAAAACAGAATCAACTCAATATTTTTGAAATTGGCTGTGGCCCAGGAAATATTACCAAATATTTGTTGTCAAAAAATCCTGACTTAAAAATTAAAGGCATCGATATTGCGCCAAAAATGGTCGAATTGGCTAAAATAAATAATCCTTCTGCTAGTTTTGAAATCATGGACACACGAAAATTAGACGAAGTCAATGAAAAATTTGATGCCGTTATGTGTGGTTTTTGCTTACCTTATCTTTCAGAAGAAGATGCTTCAAAATTAATATACGACGCTAATACATTACTTACTACAAAAGGCATTTTGTACATCAGTTTTATTGAAGGAAAACCTTCTCAATCGGGTTTTATTTCCGGAAGTACTGGCGATCGCACCTATTTTTATTATCACACTTTAGAATATATAAAAAATCAACTTTTTAAAAATCATTTTGAAATTGTTAAATCATTCGAAGTTCAATATCCAAAAGCTGATGATGTTGAAATTCACACTATAATAATGGCAAAGAAAATCGAATAGTATAGTATTGAATTTATTTGAAAATCTTTTTCATAAATTTGATAGAACAAGAAAAATCCAATCGCTAGATATACACAACCATAAATCAGAATTATTTCTGTGCCAGCAAAGTATCTCAAATTAAAAGAATTATTAAATGAACTTTTATCAGCAAGAACTTAATCGCATTAAAAGCATTTGTTATTCGAACGAAGCACAAATTAAAACCGTGATTCGTACGCGAAAGTTTATTGAAAACAATTTTGATAAAGAACTGGATTTGAACTTGCTTTCTCATACTCAATTTACTTCAAAATTTCATTTATTACGATTGTTTAAAAAATATTATGGCGTAACACCCAAACAATATTTGATAGATAAAAGAATTGAAAAATCGAAGCAATACCTAAAAAACGGAATGACCGTAACCGAAACTTGTTTTGCTGTTGGATTTGAAAGTCCGAGTTCGTTTAGTACTTTATTTAAAAGTAAAATTGGAGTCTCTCCTATTGAATTTCAAAAAAAGCAATTTTCGCAAAGTAATTTAAAATTAGATTTACAAACTTGCACTAGTCAATTTTAAAAGAGAAAAAGATGAGAGTAAAAGTTATGGGAATTCCCGTTGAAGATCAAGAAAAAGCATTGCAATTTTATACCGAAAAATTGGGATTTGTAAAAAAATACGATGTGCCTTTAAGTGAAACCAGCAGATGGCTGACCGTTGTTGCAAAAGACGAACAAGAGGGAACTGAAGTGTTATTAGAACCATCACCCAACCATTTTGAACCTGCAAAAGTATATCAAAAAGCACTTTTTGAAGCCGGAATTCCGTACACACAATTTAACGTAGATAATGTTCAACAAGAATACGACCGTTTGATCAATCTTGGCGTCGAATTCAGCATGAAACCAACTGAAATGGGAACTGTAAAAATTGCTGTATTAAACGATACTTGCGGCAACCATATTCAGCTTATTGAAATGTTATAGTATTTTATTTCAGTATATTTGAGAAACAAAAAACTTACGACTATGAGAAAAATAATTGTCTTATCGATGATTACAATCGACGGAGTAATGCAAGCACCGGGCGCACCTGAAGAAGATACCTCAGGCGGTTTTGAATATGGTGGCTGGGTGGCGCCTTTTGGAGATGAAGAATATGGCAAGGTTATGCAAAAACAAATGGAACCCGCAGATATTCTTTTAGGCAGAAAAACATTTGATATTTTTGAAGAATATTGGCCCAAACACGCAGAAGGCTGGCCGGGAATTAATGAAGTAACAAAATACGTTTTGTCCACAACCAGAAAAAACTCTGATTGGGAAAACTCCGAATTTCTTTCTACTGTAGAAGACATCAAAAAACTTAAAAATTCTGAAGGCGGTGATATAAAAGTTTGGGGAAGCGCAAGACTTGTGCAGCTGTTACTCAAAAATGATTTAGTCGACGAACTTGGACTAAAGATTCATCCCATAATTTTGGGTAAGGGGAAAAAATTATTTGACGATGGCGCTTTTCCATCCGGATTTAAACTAACAGAAAGTACTATAACGTCAAGCGGTGTAATTGCTGTAAGTTATAAACGGGATGGAGAAGTTAAAACTGGAACTATTGGAGAATAAAATCTAAATTTATGTGTTAATGATTTCAAACTGAATTAAAATCCAGCACTCGAATATAATTCGATATAAGGCTTTTTATTATATAAGGCAAATCATAGAACTTTTACTAAAAATTATATAAGACATTTTTTTGCTGATTAAAGTAATTTTATTGTACGATAATTAGAATACTAAATTCTTTTTAAAACAATTAAAACAGCAAAATCATGCAAAAGAACATTACACGTTTGTTAATGGTATTCGTAATACTATTTTCATTTACAAGTTGCGAAGTTATTGGAGACATTTTTAAAGCCGGAATGGGATTCGGGATATTTATCGTAATCTTTATTGTTGCGATCATTATTTGGATATTCGCCAGACTTTTCAAAAAATAAACATAAAAAAATCCCGATCGCAAAACGATCGGGATTTTTTTTATACGCTATTGCAATATTATAAATTGTACATCTTCTTTCTCAATTCCTGAATTTTTTCATCATCCAAGTACTCATCAAACGTCATATAGCGATCGATAACTCCATTTGGCGTTAACTCCACTACTCTATTACCAACAGTCTGAGCAAATTCGTGGTCATGTGTGGTAAAAATTACAGAACCTTTAAAGTTTTTCAAAGAGTTGTTAAAAGCTGTAATCGACTCTAAATCTAAGTGATTGGTTGGTTCGTCAAGCATTAAGATATTAGCGCGTTCCATCATCATTCTAGAAAGCATACAACGTACTTTTTCTCCTCCAGATAAAACTCGGCTTGTTTTTAAAGCTTCTTCTCCTGAGAAAATCATTTTCCCTAGGAAACCTCTAATGAAAACCTCATCACGCTCTTCTTCTGTTTTAGCATATTGGCGCAACCAATCTACTAGTGTTAAATCATTTTCAAAAAACGAATGGTTTTCAGCTGGCAAATACGCTTGATTTGTTGTAATTCCCCAATCAAAAGTTCCAGAATCTGCTTTTTGGTTGTTATTTAAAATTTCGTAGAAAGCTGTTGTAGCACGTGAATCTTTAGAGAAAAGAACGATTTTATCGCCTTTTGCCATATTCAAATCAACATCTTTAAACAAAAGATCACCATCAATAGAAGCCGATAAATTTTCAACGTTTAAAATCTGATCTCCAGCTTCACGATCTTGATCAAAAATAATCGCAGGATAACGACGGCTAGAAGGTTTGATTTCAGAAATATTCAATTTAGAAATCATTTTTTTACGAGAAGTTGCTTGTTTAGATTTTGCAACGTTCGCACTAAAACGACGAATAAATTCTTCAAGCTCTTGTTTCTTTTCTTCTGCTTTTTTGTTTTGCTGTGCACGTTGTTTTGCCGCTAATTGGCTAGACTCGTACCAGAAAGTATAATTTCCTGAATAGTGATTAATTTTTCCAAAATCGATATCCGAAATATGTGTACAAACCGCATCTAAAAAGTGACGGTCGTGAGATACTACTATTACAGTATTTTCATAATTTGCCAAGAAATTCTCTAACCAAGCGATTGTCTCAAAATCCAAATCGTTGGTAGGCTCATCCATAATAAGCAAATCTGGGTTTCCAAAAAGCGCCTGCGCCAAAAGCACACGAACTTTGATTTTTCCCTCCAAATCACCCATTAAAGTATAATGATGTTCTTCGTTGATTCCTAAGTTAGACAACATTGCAGCGGCATCAGAATCTGCATTCCAACCATTCATTTCTTCAAACTGAACTTGAAGTTCTCCAATTCTGTCTGCATTTTTATCGTTGTAGTCTAAATAAAGTTCATCCATTTCTTTTTTAACAGCATACAAAACTTTATTTCCCATCAAAACAGTTTCCAAGACAGTATGCTCATCAAACATGTTGTGATTTTGATTCAAAACCGACATACGTTTTCCCGGTTCTAAATGAATATGTCCAGAAGTTGGGTCGATATCGCCTGAAATGATTTTTAGAAATGTTGATTTTCCAGCACCATTGGCTCCAATAACGCCGTAAATATTTCCGTGAGTGAATGTGGTATTTACTTCGTCAAACAAAATTCGTTTGCCAAATTGAACTGATAAATTATTGACTGTTAACATGAATGTCTTTTTAATTAATTTCGTGCAAAAGTAGTGAAAAAGGTTCAGAGTTGCAAAGGTGTCGTGATGTGAAATGTAAATTGTAAAATATGAAATGATTATCCTAAAAACATCTAACTTCTAAGCTTTTACAATTTACTTTCCTTGGTCAGCGCAACTTCCAGACTTTCAAAATTCGGAAGGACTTTAGCAATCAAACCTTCTTTATTTAAAATAAAATGTGTTGGAAATGAATTCAGCTGCAAGGCTTCATTCATATACACTTTCATGTCAGGAATTACCGAATATGATAATGGTTTTCTGGCTAAAAAAAGTTTTAATTGCTCTGCAGAATCCTCGGCTAAACTTATAAAAAGAATATCTTTTCGATCTTTATACTCTTCAACTAATTTATTGACTTGCGGAAATTCTCTTATACAAGGTGTACAATGAATGTACCAGCATTTAATTACGATTATTTTTCCTTTCATAGATTCGTTTGAAACTGAGTTTCCATTCAAATCTGTGAATGAAAATTTAGGAAATGGAGTTCCTTCCATTTTATAGTTTTTAAGCGCATCAAAAGCAATTTGATTTATGGTTGCTTTTATACTTGAGTCAGAACTCGGCTGAATTTGAAACAGCTTATAATAATAAATTGAATCATCTGATTTTAAACGAATCGGAATAAGATTTCCTTCTGTCAATTCATTCAAAAAAGCTTCTTTTGAAATTTCTTTAAAAGAAGAATCAAGAGCCACAAAATCTCTCGAAAGCATTATGTTCTTATTTTGATATGCTGACCAATCGCTGAAATTCTTTTGGATTTGAATAGGATCAACTTCAGGATTTCCAAATTTGTTTTGAGAGAAACAGAAATTAAAAATTAGAAAAGTGATTATAATAGTGGTGAATTTCTTCATAAAGTTTAATGCCGTAATTGAGATTCAAAAGTACTGAAAATTACATTGTTTTAGCCTAGTTTTTATCGCACAATAATTCATCTTTATTTAGTCCATAAAAAAACCTGGCAATAAAATTGCCAGGTTCATAATGCTCTCGTCTAGGTGAAAACCAAATAACAAATCACCCAAACTCGATACATTTATTCGAAATATAAAATCAGATTAAAAAATAAATAACCAAACTCAATTTTAACCTCCCCAATTTTGTATTTCTAAATTTTTCATTCATTATAACTTAGTTTAAAAAGTTTATTACTTTGAATGATTTTTTATTTCCTGCTTTGTCTGTTACCACAACTATAAACAATTGTTTAGTAGTGAAACTTTGGTTATGCAGCAGTACTTCTCTACTGTTTTGAACGTTTTTATAACTTACTAATGATTGACCGATTGTGTTGAATACATCAACTTGGGCAATATCTTCTGAGTCATTTGTAACTGATAAGGCATCATTTTTAAAATAGGCTATCGTTGCATTGCTTTTTGAAGAAATATCACCTAGAGCTAATGTTTTTGCTGCCAACTGCGATGCGAAATAAGCGGAATATGCTTTAGATAATTCAGATGAATTACCACAAGAAGATGCATCCCAGTTTACAGACCAAGTCATTAAACCTCTTAAAGAAGGATATGGTCCGCCTGGCTGCATAGTGTATGTTCTTCCTGAAAAAGTGGTTCCGTTTCTTAAATAATCCATAGCACTAATCCCCTCTGCTGGAGTTATATAACCGCTTCCTGCGGCACTTGGACAAGCTGGTAATGCAATAAGAACTTTTGAGGCTGGTAAGCCATCAAAATGCATTCCTGTTGTACCAATATTATACCCTTTTATCACCATATCAGTTAGGGCTGTTACCATATTTGCTCTCTTAGCTGAACCATAATATTGCCCATCTAATCCGTTTTCTCCTCCTGTATTATACAATTGGACAGCTAACAAATCCAATTCATTACGCAAGTTTTGAATGATTGGCAGGAAAGACCCAAAAGTATCCGTATAGGTAGAATATCCTCCTTGTACGTATTGTGTTTCTGGAGCTGCAGTTAATAAAAATCCAGGGCCATAGTAAGCTTTTAATTCTTTACAGGCATCTACTATGTTTTTTAATCTTGGATAAGCAGAAATACCTGTATAAGAAATATCTCTTAAACCTCCTGCATTAAAATTCATAGATCCGCCTTCAAAATCCAAATCAACTCCATCAAATTGATACTCATCAATAATGGCTTTTAGACCATTAACAAAAATATTTTTTTGAGTTACATTGTCCAAAACAACATGACCATTTTGACCACCGATAGAGACAATAACAGGAACGCCGCTATCTCTTAATGATTTTATATCATTTTTCAACAATTGCTTATTGAAAACACCATTGGTCAAATATCTAGTATCATTTGTGGTTAATACAGGTGTATAACCATCACGATTAACGGTTTCTACGAAAGAATAATCAACTACGTTAAACTTACTTCCCACCATTTGAGAAAAATATAAAAATGGAGCTGAAGTATTTTCCCAAGAATGTGCATATCCTAAAATAACTTTAGACGGAAGCGCAATAAATCTATTAGTGCTTACCGAGGCAATTTTAATTGTATTGTTTAATGTAGTCACAGCAGCTTTATCATCTGTTGCTTTGATTACAACTGGATAATCCTGATAAGCAGATGGTGTGAAATTATAGGTATAAGTATTATTTGTACCTGCTGTCATATTAAATGTACCACCATTTATTGTGATAGTAACACCAGAAACTGATCCGTCACTATCAACAGCTGTCACCGAAATTGGCACAACTTGAAAAGAACTTTGGTTTACAATAGTATTCGATGGTGAATTCCAAGTAATTACAGGCGCTGCATTTGGGCAGTTTGCACCTGAACAATTTAATGTAAAACTATATGTTTTTGAATCTGTTGTTCCGTTTGATGCAGTAGCCGTTACGGTTAAAGTGTGATTAAGCGAAAACTGATTTGCTGCTGGTGTCCAAGTCGATGTATAAGTTCCTGCAGAGTTAGTCGCACTCAAGCTTTGTCCGTCTAAACTAAATACTACAGATGAGATTGTAGTGGCATCAACAGCACTTAATCCAACACTTGCAACAAAATTAATTGCCGATCCTAAATTTATAGCAATCGCCGAAGCTGTTGGTGCTGTAATGGCAACTACTGGGGTCGTTACAACCGCCGTTTGTCTATTAAAATTATAAACCGTTGGAGTTGTTGGAACTGCAAAGTTGGCTAAGTTATTTGGATAATAAGTCACTTCACCATTTTCCCATGAATTCAATTTTAAACTTGATATAGTTGAATATCCTGCTAAAGCCGAATTGTTATAGCTAAAATTTCCTGAAGCATCTGTAGTTGCAATAATACTTACATAACCGTGTGTATTATCCGTCCAAGGTAAAATCAGTTCTACTTTTGCACCAGAAACTGGAGCCGAACCATTTTTAACTGTTCCGCTTATTAAGTTTCCACTCGCAACATTTTGAGTAAAATTCAATGTTTTATTTGCATTAATTGCACTATAAACTGTTGAAGCCGGACTAAAACTTAAACCGGTTTTTGCAGCGGTTAGAATATAATCTGAGCCTGCCACTAAATTAGCAACAGTATAATTTCCTGAAGCATCTGAAGTTGCTGTTAAAGTAGTTGTTCCAGAAGTAGCAGAAACTGTAACGCCAGAAACGGCAGTTGTTCCATTTTTTGTCGTTCCGCTTACTGTATAATAAACTGGAGTTACAACCTCAGTAAAATTCAATGTTTTGTTTGAACTTATTGCATTGTAAACCGTTGAAGCCGGCGTAAATGTTAATCCAGTTTTTGCAATTGTTACAGTATAATTTGATCCTGAAACCAAATTAGCAACACTATAATTTCCTGAAGCATCTGAAGTCGCTGTTAAAGTAGTTGTTCCTGTAACTGCTGAAATCGTTGCGCCAGAAACCGGAGTTGCTCCGTTTAAAACTGTACCGCTAACTGTATAATATACTGGAGTTACAACCTGAGTAAAATTCAACGTTTTGTTTGAACTTATAGCGCTGTAAACTGTCGATGCCGGAGTAAATGTTAATCCAGTTTTTGCAATAGTTACAGTGTAATCTGAACCTGCTGCTAAATTAGCTATACTATAATTTCCTGAAGCATCAGAAGTTGCTGTTAAAGTTGTAGTTCCTGTAACTGCTGAAATTGTTGCTCCTGAAACTGCTGTTGCTCCATTTAAAACTGTTCCGCTTACTGTGTAATAAACCGGAGTTAAAACCTGAGTAAAATTCAACGTTTTATTTGAACTTATCGCACTGTAAACCGTTGAAGCCGGTGTGAATGTCAAACCTGTTTTTGCAATTGTTACAGTATAATTTGATCCTGAAACCAAATTAGCAATACTATAATTTCCTGAAGCATCAGAAGTTGCTGTCAAAGTTGTTGCTCCTGAAACTGCCGAAATCGTTGCTCCTGAAACTGGAGTCGATCCGTTAAGAACTGTTCCGCTAACTGTATAAGTTGTTGTAACTGCACCAGTATTAAAATCGTAAACTGTTGCTGTAGCTGGAATAGGGAAATTTGCCAAATTAGAAGGCAGATAAGTTATATCTCCATTCTCCCAAGTATTTAATTTTAGGCTTGAAATAGTAGTATAACCTGCTAGAATAGCATTATCAAAACTGTATTTTCCTTGTGCATCTGTAACTGCAAGCTTACTTAAATATTGATGAGTACTATCTGTCCAAGGCAAGATCAATTCTACTTTTGCACCAGAAACTGGAACTGTACCATTTTTAACTGTTCCGCTAATTTTGCTGGCTCCAACTACAATGACATCTTGCGTGAAATTCAATGTTTTGTTGGCAATTAAATTAGTATAAACTGTTGAAGCAGGTGTATAAGTTTGTCCTGTCAAGGAAGCTGTTACTGTATAATTTCCAGCAGAAGGCAAACTAAGTGAATAAACACCGCTTGCATTAGAAACAGCAGTAAAAGTTCCTCCTGTAGAAGTTGCTATAACGGTTACACCTGAAACCGGAGTTGTATTGTTTAAAATAGTACCGCTTACGGTATAATAAACAATCGGGGCACTTTGAGTAAAATTCAACGTTTTATTTGCATCGATTGCAGTATAAACTGTTGAAGCTGGCGTATATGAAAATCCGGTTTTTGCAGCTGTAACTGTAAAATTAAGTCCAGCAGTCAAACCTGCAACGCTGTAAACACCGCTTGCATTAGAAACTGCTGTTAAAACTGTAGCTCCAGAAGTTGCAGAAACTGTAGCTCCAGAAACTGGAGTTGTTCCATCTAAAACTGTTCCGCTAACTGTATATGTTGGCTGCGTTCCATTAATAACAACTGCCGTTTGATTAACTGTTACATTTGTCAATGTTACAGGAGTAAAAGTATAAGTAGCTTTTAAAGCTGTTAGTGTATAATTTTGTCCTGAAGTTAAATTGTTAAATGTAAAATTACCTGCTGTAGAAACTACAGTCTGCAATACTGCATTACTTGCGTTGCGTAATTCAACTGTAACGTCTGGAACTAAAGCTGTTCCGTTTTTAACAGAACCCGAAATACTTACTGTTCCTGCAACAATACTTCCAAAAGAAGTATCCACTTGCGTTAGCAAAGCATTAGGAATAGAACCTCTGGTATCTTGAGATAATTCCCAAACCATACCTCCTGCTAAATTTCTAGATTTAATGTATTGTACTTTTAAATCCATTGATTGTTTATCTTCATAAGAGATAAACTGTTTTAAAGCAGCATTGTATAAATAAGGAACTTTAGTTGTATTATCAAAATAGCGAACCCATCCGGCCGAAGCAGCAGTTGGCGTAACTAACATTGTAGTTGGATCTAGATAAGCATGTGAGTTTGTAACTGGATTTCCAACCAAATCACAGATTTCGATACTTCCTGAACGTTCGCATGCGGCAGGTCCGTCCCAAGTTCCGATTGGATTTTGCGGATTTGTACATCCTGAAACGATATCTCTTGGTGCTGAAACGAATAATCCAGGTAAATTTGGATTGGTTCCATTATTGGCAACATGATCAAATTTTTTTCCGTAGAAAGGCAATCCCATGATTAATTTATTTGCAGGAAAACCGACAACGTTCAAATATTGATTGGTTAATTCATCAAGAGATTCAGATTGAGTTGCTCCATATAGCGGATCATTGGTATTGCCACTCGCGTATAAAGGTGCATTGTAGCATGTTTTGTCATACCAGTTACCTCCAAAATCATATCCAAAATAAGTGATATAATCACAATAAGTAGAAATGTCTTCTGTCATTCCGTATTGTGCTCTATTTCCTGGTCCTAAATATTGTTTGGCAACATTTCTAACGTTGTTTCCGGCAGCAATAGAAATTAACTTATTTGGCATTGCCTGACGCATTGCTTTTAATAAATACACTAAATTTTTGTTGTCGTCCGGGCTGTACTTTTGTGGAGGAATTGGAGCTCCGTTAATTACTTCAGTACCGTCTGTTCCTCCAGAAAGAGGATACTCCCAATCAATGTCAAATCCATCAATAAAAGGATAAGTCACAATAAAGTTTGCCATGTCTGCGGCCAAAGCGGCCCTTGCAACTGGACTTGCTGCAATTGGAGAAAGATCCTGACCTTTTGTCCATCCTCCAACAGAAATTAAAATTTTTAAATGCGGATACTTTTGCTTAAGCTTCATCAAGTCATAGAAGTTTCCTTTTACTGGGGCATCCCACGGAATTCCACCTTCCATATGCTCAAAATCAGCATATGAATCTAAACATAATAACTTTGTATTCTCCGGATGGGCTGGATCATAAGTTGTCCCATAAAAAGAATAATTCAAATGCGTCAATTTACTTCCGTCTATCTTCGGGATATTAAAATCCCGGGCATAAATAGACCATTGCGCATAATACCCTACTACTTTTTTACCGTGAGCTGGTTGGGCTAACGCGAGTAAGGGAAACAGTAACAAAAAAAGCAATCTGTAATAATGTTTCATAATTAATTAATATTGGTTAATAGAAAATAAATATTCCAGTACGATACTAAATGCTAAAATGCAGCACTTAAAACAACAACTGGGGTTTCAGTCGACTGCAGGTTGGAAAATTGCAGTCAATTGGAAATTAATTCATTACTTCTAAAAATAAATATTACTATTACCGATTTCATCCATAATTCAGTAGCGAATAGCAGTGATTGATATTTATTTAATTTTTAAAAAAAATTAGTATTAAATACAGGCAGATAAATTTGGGGACAACTCATCAATCTTAAATACTTTTGTTTGTCATGTTTTTGTTTCTATTCTTTTTATTTGGTTTTAAAGTTGTTACTATTTGGTTATTTTTTGGTATTAATTTTATCAATAAGGTTTAAAATTTCAGCAGTTTACCATATTTTATCTCTACCAGAAATTGCTGGTAGAGATAAAAAAGCTCATGGTAACAAAACATACTAAACACTAATTCAAACCAAACTCTTTTATAATAATTTTTTCAAACTTTTGTAAACTCCAAGCTCAACATCTGCATGGTCTTTCGAGTTGCATTGTTCTATTAAATTTTTCAAATCTTCTCCTTTTAGAGTTGATTTATTATCTAAAACCAGCAATAGTTCCTGCGATGCATCGTTTAATTTTTTAGACAAAGGCAAAACTGGCTGTATTAGCGGTGCATTGGCACTTAATTCAATTAATCCTTTGTTTACAGCGATCCATTTGGAGAAAAATGCTGCTAATTTTGCTTTATTCTCGGGCGATTTATTTGATAGGTATTGTGTAACAGTTTCATCAAAAGCTACTGCATCTTTTGCATCTGGCGTACATGCATCTGCAAAAAGTGTCAGAGGAGAATACATTTGATATTCAGTTCCTCCTTTATTTCTTGTATATCCTTTTAGAGGTTCGCATACATTCGAGAATTCGTTTATTGATTTTATATTTTGATTGTTTGCGATATTTCTTAAAATCACTGCTTTATTACGAATATGTGTCAATCCTAAATCTTCTAATCTGAAAGAAACCACGTCAAGACGTCTTCTCATACTAGCTAAATCTGTAATATCTTCAGCAGACCATAGTCTTTCCGCAATTGCAGCAGTTCTCGGCCAAAGTCTAGAATCGATAGTTGTTGGCGATACAAGTTCTGTCCACATTGTAGCTTCACCGCCCAGTATTCTGGCTTTTTCTTCTGCTGATAAATCAGCTCCTTTTGGCATTGGATCATTCAGATAATGACTTTCAACTGGATACATTAAATCAATATAATAGCCGTTTGATAAAACTGTTTTATATCCTTTTTTAACTGCATCAACTAAAGATTGTCCGGCAACAACGCCTTCATTTGGACCTCTCCAAGAATGGATGATAGCTTCTTTTGACATGTTTTTAGTCAAAATTTCTTCCCATCCCATTAATTGTTTTCCATGCTTTTTAAGCATTGGCACTAACTGCATAGTAAAATAAGTCTGCAATTCATGATTTGTAGCCAGCTTGTTTTTCTTTTTAAACTCTTGAATTTTCGGATTGGCATCCCAATCTTTCCCTTCGTTTTCATCTCCCCCAATATGAAAATAATCTCCTGGAAATAATGGACACACCTCATCAAAAAGTTCACTTAATATTTGATATGTTTTAGGATTTGAAGGATCTAATGTTGGAGAAAAAATTCCAGCATTTCTTTCAATTCCATAGGTAGCAATTGCTGTACCTTGAATATTTTTTTCAGAATTTCCGCCTGTCAGCGTAATCACTTTGCTTCCAATTTCTGGATAAGCTGTTAATATAGCCGATCCGTGACCCGGAACATCTATTTCTGGAACGATCAAAATACCGCGTTCATCAGCATACTTTACGATATTTTTAATTTCCTCTTGTGTGTAATACAAACCATCCGAAGCTAATTCAATTAATTTTGGATGTTTTTTCATTTCTATTCTCCAGCCTTGATCATCTACTAGATGCCAATGAAAAACATTCATTTTCATTGCTGCCAATCCATCAATATTTCTTTTGATAACATCAACCGGCTGAAAATGTCTTGAAGCATCAATCATTAAACCTCTCCAAGTAAATCTTGGAAAATCTGAAATCTGCGAATTCGGAAAATAAAATGAATTACTATTGTTTTGCAGCAATTGCAGTAACGTTTCTAAACCGTGCAATGCTCCTAAATCGCTCGAAGCATTAAGCGTAATTTTGTTTTGCTTGATGTCTAGATGATAACTTTCATCTTCATATAAACCAATCTTGCCGCTTTTGGTACAATTGATTTGAAGTTCTGCTGTTGGAACTTCATTTAATTTACCAATAAAACCCTGCTCGAAAAAAATACCAGTTCTACCATCTAAGCGTCGCAAAAAACGAGTAACCCCACCAAAAATTCTTTGATTTGGATTTCCGGTAATATTTACTTTAAAACTTTTAGTTAAAGCAAAATTCCCATCGTTTAAGACAACACTTTGAGGCCATGGCATAAGATTTAATTGCTCTTTTTGAATTTGAGCACTAGATGTTATACCCGCTAGCAGTAGGACTAATAAATATTTCATTTTATAATGTTTGAAAAGATGTTACCCACAGATAACATTAATAAATGGCTAAAAGAAACAAAACTCAGAATGACTTTTAGTGAACCTCACTCATCATTATAAATCAATCTGAATTTTGAATTTGATTCGCTCTAACCGAACCTTAAAAATTATTTTAGTAATCAAAACGTTTGAAAGCTTCGATTGCTTCGTATTCTGCCAAACCTAATTCATCATAAAGAATGGCGGTATTTTTATTACGGTCTTCTGCCCTAACCCAGAATTCTCTTGAATCATTTCCTTGGAACATCACTCTGTCTTTTTGAGACTGGTGATACAAAATGG
>NZ_JARP01000010.1 GCF_000708595.2 Flavobacterium sp. KJJ
CTGTGCATTCTAACTAATTCCTCATATACTTTTATAGGAGAAGAACCTGTTGCCAAACCTAATACGCAAGATTTGTTTTTTTCTTGTTTAGATCTGATTAACTGAGCGATTTCCTGCGCTACAATTATTGACGCTTCAGCAGAACTTTTGAAGATTTCGTTGTGAATTTTCTCGAATCTTGTTTCCTCAAATGTGCCTGGGCTTTTATGAGAAATGGTTAGGTTAACATGCATTTTGAATTCTTTTTAGTTGGTTATTTTTTTGTTTTACTCTAAAAGCAACAAATTCTCTTATAGTTATTTTTATAATTTATTTTTTGAAAACAAATATATAAAATATTTTATTAATCAATATTTAATTAATAAAATATTTTAATAATTACTTTATAGAAACTAATAGCCTTTTTAGATATCAACTAATAATACTATTGAGCTTTTATTATTACAAAAAGTTTAGCAGAAGATTTGGTTAAAAACGGTTTTTGTTTTTCTCCTTTAGGTTTAAATCATAGAAAGCACGCCCAAGTTGAGCCAGAAAAGGCAAACCGACTTTATCATATTCATAAATACCATCATTGAAAATTTGGTCTTCATTGACCAATAAAGTTGCGCTGAGAATGAATTCAACATGATTAACTTCATCTATGATGTAGGCGCAATCGACTAATGTACCATAAGCATCTCCAACTTTATTATAAATTTTTATGCTACTGGGAATTGGGTCCTTTGTATCGCCAAACATAAAAAACTTGCAGTATCCGTCATAAAATTCTTTTGGATTATAACCTGCATTTCTAGGTAAATTCTGCATATCATACAAAAGAAGTTCTCGGTTCTCTTTTGACAAATCGAAACGTTCTTTGCTTGAAAAATTATTTGGAAAAATAATTCTTTTCATAATTCCGTGTAATGTTTCTAACGGAAGATAATTTTTTCTGCTAAAATCCATTGGAGAATTAATCAATTTATCGTTTTCGATGTAACCTTTGCCTTTTACTATTTTATTTAGTTTTAAAGGTTCAATTTTGCTGTCGCCAACACTAGGAATGGTGATTTGTTCACCATCCTTTTTATAAAACGTAATTTTTTTTGTCTGCGAAGCTCCAGAGTTCGGAGTTGATAAACGATGATTTATTTGAACTTGTTTTAATCCTTTTTCTTTGAGTTTTGTATTAATATAATCGCGGCCCATAAATTCATAAAAATCATTACTTGCTTCATTTGAACTCACTGCAAAAATTTTACGCAAATCGTCTGAAAAAGACAACTTAGTAGTATCATTATCGACAGTAAAAACCGTATTTACGTCTACCTCCTTCATTTTGTTAAGTTTTTCCAAAGCCAGAACTGCAATTGGAAGTTTTACTGTACTTGCCGGATAAAAATAATTTGAAGCATCTACATTATATTTGTAATCCTTTAAAATAATTTTCCCATTACTTTTCCTTTTTATAGCTGTATATATAATCTGCAATTCATAGATATCAGGTTGAATTATAACCTTTTTTATTGCGCTATTATCGCTGCTTAGAACTTGGTTTATTGGACTATTTTTTACTGGTTTACAGCTTGAAAAAAAACATAAAAAACTTAAGAAAAAAAAGAATCTATACATACATTTATTTTTAGCAGTTATTTGATTAAACATATTTAAAAAGGAAGGCATTTCTACCTTCCTTTTTCATTAAATTATTCACAAAAACAATCTTCTTCAATAATCTTCTACAAGTAAAAATGACTTTACTAAAAAATCAACAGCTTTATTGAATTAACTTGAGTAATTGATAACCAAACCATAAATCACTCAATAGGGATAATGAAACAATTTAATATTAATTTTTATGCTTTTTCTGAGTAATCTAAATCTTTATGAAATGTTTCCTTTAATTGGGATAATGCCAATAATGAAATTATAGATAATAATGATCCTACAACCATTCCTGATTTAATAATATCACCGTCAAAAATTGAATCCCTGAAATAAGAGTAAATCAATATAATTAACGGAAGTGAACCTCTTACAAAATTTGGCGCTGTAGTGGTAACAGTTGCTCTGATATTAGTTCCAAATTGCTCTGCGGCAATTGTTACAAACAAAACCCAATATCCAACAGAAACGCCCATTAAAAGACAAAGGAAATAAAATACATTTGCAGAAATCCCCGCAACGTTTAGATATACAAACACCATTACTAAATTGAAAGCCAAAAACCAGTACATTACTTTTTTTCTGCTTTTCAGCAATTGGCTCAAAAGTCCGCTTGCAATATCTCCAAAAACCAAACCTGCATAACAAAATGCAATTGCCTTTCCCGCTTCAATAGTCTCGGCTTGCGCTATGTTTAGTGCTTTTGCAAATTCAGGTGAAAACGTAATTAATACGCCAACCAAAAACCACAAAGGCATTCCAATCAAAATACAGTTTATGTATTTAAAAAATCGTTTTCTATTAGTAAACAATGACAAAAAATCACCTTTCTTTTCATTCTCCTCTTGAACTCTTTTGAAAATTCCTGACTCGGTAATACTAATTCTTAAAAACAATAATAAGATTCCTAAAACTCCTCCTGCGTAATAACATAAGCGCCAATCCTGAAAAATTTCATAAATAATATAGGCTGCAACCGCTCCAGAAACTCCAACAGAAGCTACAATCATAGTTCCGTAACCACGTTTTTCTTTCGGAAGGGATTCTGCCACAAGTGTAATTCCTGCTCCAAGTTCTCCTGCTAGACCAATTCCTGCAATAAGTCTCCAAAAAGCATACGCTCCAATTGTGTCCACCATTCCGTTTGCAATATTTGCAACCGAATAAATAAGTATCGAACCAAATAAAACAGAAATTCTACCTTTTTTATCGCCTAAAATTCCCCATAGAATACCGCCAAAGAGCATTCCGAACATTTGCATACTAATTAAATATTCTCCCTGATTCCGAATGGCATCGCCTGTTATTCCTAAGTCTTTCAAACTGTCTGTACGGACAATTCCGAATAGTAAAAGATCATATATATCAACAAAATAACCTAAAGCGGCCACAATAACGGCAGCATTTAAAATTGACTTTGGTTCTTTTGCCTGAAGCTTTGAAAAGAGTTTCATAATTGGTTTTGGTTTGATAGTGTTTATAGTAAGTACGATGGTTTAATGTGCAATCCAAATATCTTCAATTTCTTCTAAAGATTTTCCTGTAGTTTCAGGCACATAAAAACGTGTTATTAATAGATACGGAATACACATTACGGCAAAAATCCAAAACGAAATTGCCGGACTTAATGATTCTAATAATACCGGTGTTAATTGTCCGATAAGATAAGAACCTATCCAAAGAGAGAAACCTGCCATTGACATTGCTAATCCTCGTACTTTTACCGGATACATCTCAGATATTAAAACCCAAATAACTACACAGATTGAAATAGCACAGAAGAAAATGTAACCAATAATTAAATACAAGAGAATATTCGGATTCTTGAATCCTAAATAAAAATAAGACCCGATAGCAATAAGCATGGCAAACATTCCTGTTACTCCTATATACACTAATTGCTTTCTTCCGATTTTATCAACCAGATACATTCCTAAAACTGTAGATAATACGTTTACAACACCAATTACAATCTGAAAATCTAATGATCCCTGAGATGCCATTCCGGCTTCTTTAAAGATAATTGGTCCGTAATAAAAAATAACATTTACACCCATGAATTGTCCTAAAATGGCAAGACTCATTCCAATGAATAAAGCGGTTCTATAGCCAGGCTGGAATAAAATTCTCCAATCCGATTTTTCTTTATTTGAAATTGATTTCTTTGTGTTTTCTATCTGCTCTTGCGCTTCCTGAGCACCAAATAACTTTGTTAGAGTTTTTTCGGCTGCAGCAAGATTATTTTTAGAAATCTGCCATCTCGGACTTTCTGGTATAAAAAAGATAATTAGGAAAAATAAGAAAGAAGGAACTCCGCACAATCCTAACATTCCTCTCCAATATTCTGTCTGAAAAATGACTTTTGCCCATTGCGCCTCAAACTGACCTGACATAGCCCAGCTTAAAACTTTTGCATTGGCAAAATAAGAGGCAACAATGCCAACTGTAATAGCCAATTGATAAAGCGTTACCAATGTTCCTCTGAAACGTGCCGGAGAAACCTCAGATATATATAACGGAGAAACAACAGAAGCTACACCAATCCCCATTCCGCCAAGTATTCTAGCCCAAATAAGCGCTTCAAAGCTATTCACAAACATACAGCCAGCTGCAGAAATTGTAAATAAAGTTGCTGCCAGAAGCATCGTCCATTTACGACCTAAAACATCTGATATTTTTCCAGCAAAAGCAACTCCTATAATAGAGCCTATTAATGCGCAACCCACATACCAGCCCGTTGAAACATTATCTAATGCAAACTGTTTGGCCACCTGTTCGATAGTTCCGGATATAACCGCAACATCGTAGCCGAAAAGAAATCCGCCGATGGCACCTATTATAGACAGGAAGATTATATATTTAAAATTCTCTTTTTGATTCATTTTTATTGGTCGTTTTGGTTAATTAAAATTATAATCTTCATTTTTATTTGATTCCGAAATACTCTTTATATCGATCGTATAAATGCCCTGCCTGTAAATAAGCAGACTGCGGACTCATAAAATGCGAAAACTCAAAAGTGATTCCTTTTTGATATCCCGCTCTTTGAGCCGCTTCAAGTTTTAATCTCAATTTTTCAAATTTGATTGGAAAAAATTTAATTGGCATATCTCTGTCAAAAGTTTCAGCATTTGTCCAGCATTCTAAACCATATTTATCTCCTAATTTTTTATTTACTGAGAAAAAAGCGTCTAATTCATCATAATCAATATGTCCATCCTGAAACGCGCACGCATCAACTGCACCTTTGATTCCGTCAAATATTTCGCCCCATTCTTTTTCATGTTCCTGAACCGAAACTGCATCTTCTTTAGATAATTTGCCTGATGCTGCCATTACTGCTTTTTTACCGTCAATCCAAGGCGACATAAATGTTGGCAATCCGCCGGAAACATCTTTACATAGTTGCCCTAAAGTTCTGAATGATTCTATCGCTCCTTTGGTTTTACGGCTGATTTCTCCACTTAAATACCAGCCGGCAAAACTTTTATAGTGTCCATATTTTTTCCAAACTTCTTCGATCACAAATTTATTGGCTTCGATTTCAGTCGTCATATCTCCTGTATCCCAATAAACTCCAGAATCGTATAATCCGAAGTAAAATTTCATTTTATGTTTATCTGCCAAACGTAAGTACATGTCTAAAAGATCTACACCTGGTTTGTAACAACCTTTTTTATTGATTAAATAATCTGAATTGTAAGTAATGAATTTTCTATAACCTGAACGAATCATAATAACCGTATCAATACCTATGGCTTTCATGTGGGCAAAATCTCGATCCCACTCTTTTTCTCCCCAATTTTGATGCGGAATATCATGTGAAATTTCGTCTAAGAAAGTTCCTGTAATTCGTAATGCATTTCCCCGTGGAACTAATAATTCCGGACGTTCTTCTGTAATTATTGCCGGTTTTTCAACATCTTTTATAGACGAATTACTCTCAAAAGAACTCAATAATGGAATACTCACTGCAGATGCTGCTCCCAATCCTAATTGGCTCAAAAAATCTCTTCTGGTTTTCATTTTTTTATGTTTTTATAGCTTAGTAGTTATTTTTTTTTAATTTTATCTAGAACCAAAAATATCAATTGATTCTCCGCTTTCACCAAATGAACTTAAATTAAAGTAGCTTTTGGCAGGACATTGCATATCTGTAAAGCGTTTCGTATGCATTGGCGCTTTTACAACATTTCCATTTACAGAACGAAATAAAAAGGTTTCAGTCCATTTTGCTCCTGTCACTTTTGCTGTTGTCGGCTGAGCTGGTTTTCCTTCATTTGCTACCTGATCAATTGCATTTACACGTTTGTATTGCGCCATAAATTTTGGATCGTAACCATCAGCATCAAAGATTTGCTCATATTTTTTGCCAGCGCCTTCAACAATAAATTTTATTTTTTTAGCTTCGATCAACTGAATACTCATTGTAA
Source organism: Flavobacterium sp. KJJ (assembly GCF_000708595.2). Taxonomy (GTDB): domain Bacteria; phylum Bacteroidota; class Bacteroidia; order Flavobacteriales; family Flavobacteriaceae; genus Flavobacterium. The sequence continues at coordinate 6,081 of NZ_JARP01000010.1, forward strand.
CCGTTTCTCCAGGATACCAATAATATTTGGCTTCAGCAGGCGCATTCATGTAAAGTGAGGTCTGACCAGATTTATAGCCTGTACGGCGCAAAAATGGACGAAATGCTTTATGTTCTTTACTAATAGAACCATCTTCTTCACGAATGACTTCCCAAGTTAAACCAATATCTGTCTCCTGCTCATCAGAGTTTCCTCCTAAATAGACTGATGCATTATCTAAATAAGCTCCAGGTTTATTAGGGTTTGTTCTTGAAGAATCATATGTTAAAACTGGAAGCGTAACCGTTCCTCCAATTCCTAACCAAAAATCTTTGCTGGAATATGCTTTTCTATAATAAGCTCCTGCAAAACAAGGGCTTGAAGGAGCAGGCAAAATTTCCTTCTCAAATTTAGTTTTGATTTGTTCTTCTATACTCACTTTTACAGCTGGTTTTGACTGCGAATTGCTCTCTGAACAGCCAGCCAGAAAAATCATGGATGAAAGTGCGTATATTTGAATTAAATGGCTCTTTTTCATTGTATTTTATGGTGTTACTTAATTGTAATTTCGTCTACAAATAAAAATGTAGGCTGTCCAGCAGAATAATGCCATTCTGGAATTTTCTCAAAAATTGGCGCTTTGATTTTTACATATCTTGCTTCCTGCGAAGCAAAAATGGCCTTTAAGTTTGTAATCTTTGGGCCGTCACCTTTCTCTGCAATTTTTAAATCTTCGCTATGAACCTGTGTAAAATTTATTCCGTCTGTAGAAACAAAAACATGAAACTGTTTAGGTCCAAAAATCCAGTCGTTTGGAGAGGTAAAAGTGTTCATGCTAACTTCTGTTACCTGTTGAACAGATTTTAAATCTATAGTGGCTTCAAAATCGTCTTTATAAAGCGCTATCCAATCTCCGGTACTGAAAGCTGTGGTTCCTGTTCTTCCGTCTACCAATGTTTTTCCTCCATTAAAACGATACCGTTCGACAGGTTCATTTTTTAATACGATTGGCTTTGCAGTTGCTTTGTTGAATTCAAACTTTTTGGTAAAAACTTTACTGGCATAATTTTCCGAAATAACTGCTGCTTTTACAGTCACAGCGTCATTGATAATTATACTTTCTGTATATTTTTTACTTTTTATAGTTGGTTCAGCACCATCTAGAGTGTAATAAATTGGAGATTTACTTGATGTTTTTAAGTTCAGAATCAATTGACCATTTTCGGTATCTACTATATATTCTGGGGAAACCTCCAAAATATGTTTTGCATAATTGTAATTCAACTTATCATAGATTTTTAAAAAATCTGATAATCGATTCAAAAAATCACCATAATTCTTTTTATCTGCATTTGTCCAAACTACTTCGCTTAAAGCGGCAAGTCTTGGCAAAACCATATATTCTGTCTGTGCGTCGGTATTAATATATTCTCTCCAAATATTTGCCTGCGCGCCTAGGATAAGTTTTTTTTCATTTTCGGTCAATCCGTTTGGAATTGGTTCGAAAGAATAGACGCGTTCAATGTTTGTAAAACCTCCAATTGCTAAAGGTTCTGAAGCCGCATCGGTACTTTGATAATAGTCAAAATAAACATGCGAACTTGGTGTCATAATCGCTTTATGACCTTGTTTTACAGCATCTACTCCTGCCTGGACACTTCTCCAAGACATTATAGTAGCATTTGGTGCAATACCGCCTTCGAGTATTTCGTCCCAACCAATTACTTGTTTTCCTTTGGCATTTAAGAATTTTTCAATTCTGGACATACAATAACTCTGCAGCTTTTCTTCAGCACTATGGTGACTGCCTTTCTTCAAACCTAATTCAATAATTTTGGCTTGGCATTTAGGACACTTTTCCCATCTCTTTTTTGGGCATTCGTCTCCTCCAATATGAAAATATTTCGAAGGAAAAAGCGGAATCAATTCTGAAAAAACTCCTTCTAAAAAAGTAAAAGTTTGTTCGTTTCCAATACAAAGAACATCATCTGAAACTCCCCATTTTTTATACACTTCATAACCTTTCCCAACACAGCCGAGTTCCGGATAAGATGCCAATGCTGCAACCATGTGACCTGGCAGGTCAATTTCAGGAATAGTAGTTATAAAACGTTTCTGCGCGTAAGCTACCACTTCTTTTATCTGTTCCTGAGTATAAAATCCCCCATGAGGTTTTCCGTCGTAAACTCCTGTCTGTTTTCCTACTTGAGTTTCGGTTCTAAATGCACCTATTTGCGTTAATTTTGGATATTTTTTAATCTCTACGCGCCATCCCTGATCATCTGTTAAATGCCAATGAAAAGTATTAATATTATGAAAGGCCAGTAAATCAATATATTTTTTTACAAATTCTACCGATGCAAAATGGCGGGCAACATCCAAATGCATTCCGCGATACGCAAATCTCGGATAATCTGTAATTTCAACAGCCGGAAGTTTAATTTGTGATTTGGTTTCATTTTCCAGCAGTACTTTACGCAAAAGTTGCATACCATAAAAAGTGCCGGCACTTGAAGCTCCGTTTATAAGAATTTGGTTTTGATTTACCGAAAAATTATACGCTTCTTTATTTTCGTTTTTATAGGTGTTTTGCAAAACGATTCCTTTTCCCTTTGGAGCTGATACCGAAACAATAAGTTGTAATCCGTTTGATAATTTTATATATTCTGATAAAAAAACAGCAGTTTGCTTTAGATTTTCATCATTTTTTGGATAATATATTTTTACATCAGAACTAAGAACAAAAGATTGGCCTTGCTTTTCTTTAATATCCTGAACTAATGGAATAGTTTTGTACAAATTGTATTTATCTGTCTGGGCAACGGCCAAACCAATTTTAAAAAGACAAACTATGTAAATTATATATATCTTCATGCTAAATATATTTTATGAAACTTACTTATTAGGAATTTTATTGGTCATTTTAAAAACCAATTCTCCACCCGATGCAATCTGATCGTGTGCAAAAAATAAAGAATTCAACGTTTTTCCGTTCAGGGTTACCGATTCTACATATTTATTTTGAGGACCATTGTTTATTGTCTTTACGATCAATTTCTTTCCTTTTTCCAAATCGATTGTTACTTTATCAAATAATGGTCTTGAAATGGTGTACGTTGGATCTGCAGGAGCAACCTGATAAAAACCTATGGCATTCAAAATATACCAGGACGACATTTGTCCACAGTCTTCATTACCGCTTAAACCATCCGGAGCATTTCTGTACTGCTCTTTCATGATTTTATCTGCCAATTCCTGTGTTTTAAAAGGTTTGTCGATGTAATTATAAAAATAGATAATGTGGTGGCTTGGCTCGTTTCCGTGAGCATACTGCCCGATTAATCCCGAAATATCTGCAGATGCTTCTGATCCTTCCACTTTTGCAGTTGTATTAAAAAGGGCATCAAGGTTTTTCTCAAAAGCTTTTTTTCCTCCCATTAAATCAATTAATCCCGAAACGTCTTGAGGTGCAAACCATGTCCACTGCCAGGCATTTCCTTCACAATATGGACTGTTCATATGATCTGAAAACGAAGGATTAAACGGCTCTATAAATTTTCCGTTACTGTCTAAGGCGCGCATAAAACCAGTTTCTTTGTCGAAATATTTTTTGTAGCGCATGCCTCGTTCCGAAAGCCATTTATAGTCTTCTGTTTTTCCCATATCTTTCGCAACCTGCGCCAATGCCCAATCGTTATAAGCATATTCTAAACCTCTTGAAGTAGCAAAAATCACATCTTTATCAGCTGGAATAAACCCCATTTCTTGATTGTATTTTTTCCCTTTCGTCATTAGCCATTCCCAAATAGCAGGATGATTTACTTTTACTCCTGTTGTATCATAAGGTATTGACCTCATCATGGCTTTGTAAGCCAGTTCGGTATCATAACCACGTATATTTTTGGTATAAGCATCTGAAATTACAGATGTAGCGTGCGCACCAATCATTGTTCCTGTATAATTGGCTGCCAAATCCCACATTGGCAACAAACCTCCCTGCTGATATTTTAGCAGAAGCGAATTGATAAATTCGTTTGTTTTAGATGGACTAATTAAATCGATCAAAGGCATTTGAGCCCTGTAGGTATCCCAAAGTGAAAATACAGTGTAATAAGTTCCAGAATCTAATGTGTGAATTTTTAAATCCTGCCCGCGGTATCTCTTGTCAAAATCTGAATAAGTTGACGGATGAATAAAAGCATGATACAATCCTGTGTAAAAAATAGTTTTTTGTTCTTCTGTTCCGCCTTCAATTTTAATTTTTTCCAGCTGTTTTTTCCAAAGTTCATTGGCCTGCTGTTTCGTTTTATTAAAATCCCAATTCGGAATTTCGGCATCTAGATTCTGCAATGCTCCTCTTTCGTCGACAGGAGAAATTCCAACTTTTACTTGTATGTTAGTAGGATTTTCAAAATAAAGAACAGCTTTGATATGATCTGCTTTTAACAGTTTTCCTGATACTGGCTTATTATTTTTATACAATTCAATTTTAAAAGGTTTATTGAACTTTGCATAAAAATAAACATAGTCCCTTTTAGACCAGCCTTCTGTCAATCGCATTCCTCTAATTTCAGTATCGCTTACAATTTCGATAGAAGATTCCAAAACCTTTTGATTGTGAAGGTTGTGATGCAAATCAATAATAATTCCGGCTTCTTTAGAAGGGAAAGTATACTCGTGAAAACCAGCGCGTGTAGATGCTGTCATCGAAGCTTTTATACCATTATCAAAATTAACCGTATAAAAACCAGCTAAAGCCTTTTCATTTTTATGCGAGAAATTCAGCGGATAATATTCTTTCAGACTTCCGTTTTCTAATTGCAGTTTACCAGAAAAAGGAGTAAAAAGAAAATCAGCAAAATCGGTCATTCCGGTACCACTCAAATGTCGGTGTGAGAATCCTAAAATACTGGTATCTTTAATATAATAACCGCTACATGCATCCCATTCCAGCGTTCTGGTATCCGGACTTAACTGCACCATTCCGAAAGGAACTACTGCTCCCGGAAAAGTATGACCATGCCCGCCAGTACCAATAAATGGATTAACATACTGCGTTAGATTTTTTAATTTTTGAGCTGTTGTTTTTATTGAAAAACTCAAAATAGCGAGTAACAGTATCGGAAGATTTTTTTTCATTTTATAATAATGTATTTATATTTTTTTCAAACATTTTCCAGTCTGATTCATTAAGTTCTAAAACATAAGCGTAGCCTTTCTCTGTTTTAGTTTTCTGCCACATATTTACAATTTTTTGCTGATCACTTTGCAATAGATTACCATTTTTATCCCAAATTTCTTTTGTGCACAAACATCCCATTGAAGGAGTCTGTCCATAAAAAATCTGTTTTTTGTAAATTTCCTGATCGATGGTTGTTCCATGAAAATGAATTTCACCTCTTCCTGCTTTTCCTGCCCAAAACGTTTGTTGAATACTTAGATTCGATTGCAACTTTTTTGGAAAAAACTGCATATAATCTTCCAATAGAAAATCCTTTTTTTCATTATTATAAAAAACAGAAGCTTCGCATTCAAAAGGCAGAAACGTAACAAAACTCAAAGTCGGTCCGATAAAAACATTCTCAGATTTGGCAAGACTTTCAATTTTAAATAAACCGGTTGGCGTGTTTCCGTTGGTAATATACATGGGCAGATTGGTTGCGCTTCTTGCCAATTGATCTACTAAAACAACTTTTCCATTTTCTTTTAGTAAAATTCCGTTTTCATCCTGAACAAAAACTTTGCCTGGCAAATCTCTGTTTTTGTGCTGAACAGAGTATAAAAATTTAGTTTTTTTAGTAGAGTTGTATTGTATCAATTCAATAAGATCCGAAATGGAAATAGACTTATATTCAGGTTTTAATTCATTTCGCAAAGCCTGAATTACAGCGTTATCATAATCAGTAAACTTCGTATTTAAAAGCTGTTTAACCTCTTTTTTATTTTGAACTAAATAATGTATTGATGTTGCAAAGATTGAAGCGTTTTCATTTTCATTTTCTGCAATATCAGTCATTTCTAAAACAAAATCTTTTGGAAAACAAGCAAATACGGATTCAAAAATTTTCTTTAAATCGTATTTTGATAACTGTTTATAATTTGATAATGCCTTTTTTAAAACACTAAAATTCTGTTGTGAATTATCGATTAAAAATGAAGTTGCCCATGCATAACTATTCCAGTTTACAGGTTTATCAAATTTTAGGTAAGCTTCGGCTTGATGATTGATTATGGAGTCTTTTAGTTTTATAAGCAGATCTGCTCTTGATTTTTTTGATGCAAAAACAAAAGATTGTTCCTGTGCAAAACCAGTAAAGCTCATTAAAAAAATGAGTATCAAAAATAATAGTATATTTTTTTTCTGGCGCATAGTGAACTTTTTCTCTGCTTAGTGTTTATATAAACACTACTGCCAAAATCTATTTCCGGCAGTAGCATTTTTTTAAATTATTTTGAAGCGTATTTAGTAGTAAAATATTCTGAATTGTATTTTAATCCTTCAAAAAAGAAGAAAATTTCACCGCTTACATAATTGTTTCGGTTCTCGTTTACCATTTGTTCTAAAAACTGATTAGAAGCATTGTAAGTTCCAGATTGAATTAAAACTCCTGCATACAATTTTGAACGATCTGCACTATTCTTAACATAAGAAACCTGAGATTTTAATGTCTGCGAATAAGCTGAAAAATCATAACGGTAAATCTGTGGAATAACATAATCACAATATTTTTTATCCAGCCATGTTGGCCAGTCCTGCAAATAATTGTCCTTAGCCCATGGGTGTACACTTGGCGCCATAGAAACTATAACGTTAGGTTTTGCGGCTTTTACAGCTTTGTATAAATCTCCTAAAAATTCTGTTAGTTTATTAGCTCTCCAATCTTGCCATGCTGCGTCTTTTTCATTTGTTGGAGGATTAACACCTTTTTCTGTTTTATAAAGTTGCACTGTATAGTCATCATATCCTCCGGCAATTGGCATGGCTGGCAATCTGTCGTCACCTTGAATACCATCTACGTCGTATTTTTTTACAACTTCTAAAATTAGAGATTTCATGAAATTTTGAACATCAGGATTGATCCCGTTCATCCATTCGAAGCCACTTGAAGAAACCAACAAGTTTTTGTTTACATCTTTTGCTGCCCACAGTGGATACTTTTTCAGAATTATTCCACCTTGCTGATTGTTTGAAGCTGCAAATCCATATTCAAACCAGGCATGCACTTTTATTTTTTCTTTGTGTCCTTCAGTTATCATTTCTAATAAAGGATCTCTTCCTTCGTATCCTTCCATGATTGAAATGCCAAATTCTTTATTCATGATTTCACTAGGATAAAGTGTTCGTCCTTTATTCCAAACCACAACATAAATATCTGTAATATTCGATTTTTTACAAGTCTGTACCGTTTCTTTTATCGCATTTAGTGAACTTAATGCTGTTGAAGCCACATTGGTAATCCAAACTCCTTTTATTCCTTTTGTAGTTTGAACTGGATTGTTTGGGTATACTCTAGGCGGTTCTTCACTATTGCATGAAAAAAACAATATGGCAATAGATAAGATTAATAATTTTTTCATTTTTATGTTTTTTAAAAGGAGATTTTCTTTTCTCAAAGAAAATCTCCTAAATCTTTATTGTTCTAATTTGTAAACTGCTAATTTATCGTTTGTACCATAATACAACACATGGAGTTTACCATTTATTACTGCGAAATCTGCGTCTACCGTATTATTTGCATTTGAAACGGCGGCACCTGTAACTTCTAAAATCGGATTTTCAAGAGCAGCTGTACTAGCAGTTGTATAATCTACCAGTCTGAAAACGTGCTTACCTCCAATAAATGCTACATATGCAATGTATTTTCTTCCTTTGTAAAGAATTGTTTTACAATCTGTTGTTACTGATCCTGAGGTTGTTTTAAAGGTCTCAGAGAAAGAACCGCTCAATAAGTTGATGCCGCTATATGCTGTTCCTGTTGAAGCTCCAACAAATCCAGTATCATCAGGCTGCACACTGTAATAGAAACCAGTTCCTGAGTAAGGAAATGACTGCTGTGTTGGTGTTGGGTTTAAAACTCCATTAACTACTTTCCATATCAATACATTTGTTTTTTGTGCAAGAGGCACCGTAATTGTAGCATTACCATCTAAAGATCCAGAGATGCTGATACCCGCTGTACGAGGTGCAAATGTAAGCCCTAAACTGTTCTGAGAAAATGTAATATAATTTGTTGGTGCTGCATCTGAAATAGAATTCCATTTAATGATAGATAAAGTCGTTGTTGCACCAGCACCTGCTCCTAGCTGCACTCCAAGAATTTTTCCGTTGTCATCTGTAGCCAATTTTCTGATACCAGTAACGGCTCCACCATCAAAATTTGTTCCTGTTTTTGCTAAGCCGTTTAAATAAGCTCCTGACAAATTATAAGCATTAATACCAAGAATGGCTGTCTGTCCAGCATTCATTGCATTTGTAGCAATTACGATATTGTTTCCGCTGAATCCTGCAGATGAACCTGCATTAGCCGCGAAGCCAAAATCGGCATGAGATTTCTCCAAAATTGGATTTGATTTAATCAAAGGATTCTTCACTGTGAATTCACGTTCGATTCCATCAGTACCAGTAATTTTTACTTTAAATCCAGCTAATGTGTTGACATTTGTTCCTTTAAAAGTTGGATCAATTGTATTTCCAAAAGAAGCATTAATTACTACAGTTGCATCAGAGAAATTAGTCAAATAAGGAACTACTGGTTGTATAATGTTTTTAGCCGCATCAACTACGATAATTTCAGAAGTTACATCTCCATTGATTACCATACTGTTGATTTTTGCAGGACCAACAGCTTCAGAAGTAAACACCACATCATATTTGTAAACTGTTACACCGTCAACTCCAAGTACTTCTAAGCTAAAAGGTGCTTTGCTTGGCAAATTAAAACTATAATCTTTTGTTGATCCGTTTACATAATTATTTAAAGTTCCATTATTAAATTCATATGAAACTGCCAAATTAGTAATGTCTGTTCCAACTGGGACTTGAACAATTATAGATGTTTTTCCGAAGAAAATCTTATCTTTTGCAATTGGAAGGCCAACTACAGTTAAACTCGTTAAACTTGGAGGTGACTGTACAATAAGTTTCCAAACACTGCTATTACCATCTTGACCCGAAATAGAAACATCTACTGGTTTTGTCAAATCGCGATTAACATTATTTTCTGGACTTACAACAGTACCATTAGCTACTAATATTTCTGTTTTAACATCTTTAAGATTAGTACCCGCAGGTAAAACAACCTTTGCCTCGTTCGCGTCATTTTCCGCAATGTTATATAAAACATTATTCAATTTAACCGCTACAATCTTGGCCGATTGATAGCTGCGTTCGTCTTTAAAACTATCGTCACACGAGGACAATAATAGCAGACTCATAAGCAAATAAAATATTTTTTTCATTTTCTATCTTTATCTTTTTAATTAACAATTATTGACCGTAGCCATCATTTTGTGTCAACCAAGGCGCTTTATTTCTTTCTACCTGTGGTATTGGCCATAAATAGAATTTGTCATTCCAGTTGTTAGGTCTATCCGCATCTCTTTGACGTAATTTACTTCCGTAAGCACCATAAAGAGCCAAATCATTCAAATCTCTTTCAGAACCTGCTGCTCCATAAGTTGGAACCATGTCTGCAGTAACTTGAGTATATCCATCAGGATAAGTATTTGTAGCCGCATTTACACCGGTTGCAATTGGGAAACCATATGTTTTTTCGGCATTTTCTAAAGCTCCTGTTCTCCATCTTCTCATATCGAAGAAATGTAAACCTGCTTCTCTTATAAGTTCTACTTTACGTTCTCTACGAACCAATTGTCTTAATTTTGCTTGATCTGTAAGTGTTGTTGCTGGCATGTTAACTCTGGCCCTAACCTCATTGATAGCACCTGTTACTGTACCGTCAATTTGATTCAATTCGATTTTTGCTTCAGCATACATTAATAAAATCTCTGCATAACGCATCATCAAAATATTATATGAAGGTTCTGAAACAATTTCGTCATTAAAATAATTGTATTTTCTCCATAAATATCCAACACCACTCTGAATGTAACCGTATTGTGCCACAGATCCTGTATAGTCAAGATTTGAAATTGATGTCGAATTATTAGCTGGATCAAATGACAGAGTTGTTGGTTTATACAACTCCATAGTAATATTCAATTTTACACCTCCATTATTCGCGATGATGTTAGATTTATGCGTATAAATAGACATTTTTAATCGAGGATCTCTGTTTGCAAATGGATTTTTAGGGTCATAGCCAGAACCTGGTTCGTCAATTCTTTTTCCGTTTGACATTTCAAAAGTATCCACTAACAATTGAGTAGGGAATCTTCCTGATTGTCCTCCTACAGTTCTTGCCATTTCACCAAATGACTGGTAATGTGTCTTTTTTGATGCTTGATCAGAATAAGCAAGTGCAAAAATATTTTCTCTTTTTGCCGGTCCGGTAAGCTGTCCTGCTCTTGTAAATAAATCATCAAAATTTGGTGCTAAACCTCTTCCGGATTCTTGAATAATTCTTCTTGACGTTTGAGCTGCTATATCAAAATAATAAGCCGCTTTTGCTGCATCTTTTGTTCCTTTTTGACCAAAACCTTCTTTACACCAAGATCCAGCGTATAAAGCGATTCTAGCTTTTAAACCCAAAGCATAAGATTTATCTGCACGCCCTTGTTCTGTAGCTTGCCAAGGCAATTGAGTGCTTGCTTCTTCAAGATCATTTAATAAATAATCAACAATTTCCATCCAAGGTTTTCTTGTCGCGCTTTTTTGTTCCTCTGGTGTAACTGACTTCGTAAAAAAAGGTACATCTCCGTATAAAGAAATCAAGTAATGATAATGAGTTGCTCTAATTACTTTATTTTCTGCAACATATTGTTTTGCTTTATCACTTAAACCCTCAATGTACGGCGCTGAACCTTCAATAACAGTATTTGCTCTCGCAACACCTTTATAAAAGTTCGCCCATTGTGCTTCTACAATAAAGTTATTTTCCAAGTTTACGTTGTTTACTCCAATCGAGCTGTTATCTGCTCTTTCGATTCCCATTGGAGTGTACATATCATAAAGCGTGAAAAATGGCAATTGGCTGCTTTCCATGTATAAACCTTGGTAGGAACCATTCGTACCTTGTTTAATTGCTGCTTCATTGTTGTAAAAATTTGAGGACAAATAATCACTTAATGGCTCTTTATCTATATAATCATCACAAGATCCTAACCCAACGATAAGGCTTAATCCTATAACTGTTTTTTTAATTAAATTCATCTTGTTAAAATTTTAAGTTAGCACCTACTGTTACCGTCTGCATGATTGGATAAAACTCTCCACCTAAATTTCCTCCGTAGCTTACTTCTGGGTCATATCCTGGGAAGAAATGACTTAAAGTCCATAAGTTTTGCCCGCTTACATAAAGACGAAGACCGTCAATATGCGCTCTTTCTAAAAATGTTTTTGGAAGACTATATCCTAAAACAACATTTTTCAATCTTAAGTACGCTCCATTTTTAACCCATTTATCAGAAGCCACGAAGTTATCCGCGGAATTGGCTTCAGGCACTAAAATTGGATAAGCAGCATCTTGATTTTCTGGTGTCCAAGAATCTACCTGATGCGCGAATAAATTTGAACCATTAAAGAATGGTCTTACTCCAATACCACTCATCAATACTTTACGTTCTCCAACTCCTTGGAAAAAACAGGTAAGATCAAAGTTTTTATAACTTGCTGTCAGATTAAGTCCATACTCATAATGAGGAAATGGATCTCCTAAATATACTTTATCATTTTCTGTAATAAGAGTAGGATTTGCTCCAGTTGGGTCCATTTTTACATACTTCACATAACCTGGTTTTGTTGCATTAGATAATTTTGGAGAATTTGCTACATCGGCAGCATCTACATAATATCCGTCTGTTTTGTAACCCCAAATTCCACCGTTAGGATATCCTACAGTAACTGATCTGTCTGAATTTGGTCCGTATAATTTTGTGATCTCATTTTCATTGTTGCTCAAGTTTCCTGTAACGCTATAATTAAAATCTCCAATATGATTTTTGTAAGTTAGACTTACTTCCCATCCTTTATTTTGCATATCTCCGGCATTGCTGTAAGTCGCATTAAGACCTGTATAATAAGTTACAGGGTAAACTAAAAGCATGTCATAAACATCTTTTATATAATAGTCAAACGTAGCAGAAAGTTTTCTGTCAAAGAAAGTTGCGTCAAGACCAAAGTCAATTTGTTTCGATTTTTCCCAAGTAATATTTGGATTCGACAATGTAGTTTGTGCTACACCTTGAGCCAATTGTTTATCTAACCAATAGCTATATCCGGGTTGAATAGTTGATGCATAAGGATAGTTTCCGATATCCTGATTACCTAAAGTTCCTACTGATGCTCTCAGTTTAAAGTCACTTACATAATTTAAGATCGGCTCCATAAATTTCTCTTTACTCACCATCCATCCAGCAGAGAAAGATGGAAAGAATCCCCAGCGTTGTCCTTCACTAAATCTAGAAGAACCGTCGTAACGTCCAGTTGCTTCAAAAAGATATTTCCCTGCAAAATCATAATTAAATCTTCCATAAAAAGAAGACATAGCCCATTCTGTTGCCCCACCAGTTGCTGATGCCGTAGCTCCGTCACCGTTTACTAAATAATATCTTTCTAAGTCAAAACCATTTTTGCTGGCGCTGATATCTTTAAGAATGTTATTCTCGCTTTGCGTTCCTGCCATGATTTTAAAATCATGCTCTCCGAAAGTTTTAGCATATGAAGCTTGTGCTCTAAAATAGTTACGAACATTGGCACTATAAGCCTCTGTAACACCATCTCTAGCTGGGTAATAACCTTGTACCACACCTTTTAATGAAGTCATATATGGAGTTGTGATAAACGTTCCTCTGTTTTCTGTTTTTCTATAACTGTATTGTGCTAATAATTCTAATCCACTTGCGGGGGTAGCAATTAAAGTTGCATTTAATAAAATCTCAGGTCTTTCAATAGTTTGACTTCCAGAAGCTTCTGCGTTTGCCACGGGATTGTCTCCATTTTTGCCATATCCCCAGTTTCCGTCAATTTCTTTAACCGCAGAAAGCGTCGGCAACATATACAATGCTTTGTTTATGATTCCTTTTGGAGTTGAAATTCCTGGAGTTAACTGTGTAGAAGTTCTATACGATAATTCGTTGTTCAATTTTAACCACTCATTGATTTTTGCATCAGTATTTAATCTGACGTTGATTCTTCTGAAATTATTATTTTCAATCAAACCATCTTGCTTTAGAGAAGTGAATGCTCCAAAATATTTAACGTCTTTTCCTCCTCCAGACAATGAAATATTGTTATTGGTCATAATTGCACTCTTTTTGATAGTAGCATCTTTCCAATCTGTATCATATCTGTTCCAGTTATCTGGCTTGTAAGCTCTTTGATCTGCAATCATTTGCTCTCTTGCAACTCTTTGATCTGCAGGAATCGTAACTCCAGCATTATCCAAAGAATTTAATTCCGCTTGAAGATAATCTGCTGCTTTTAAAACTACAGGCATGTTTGTAGGCGATTGAATCGAAGTATAAGTGTCAAGGCTCACTTTCATTTTTCCATCTTTTCCTCTTTTTGTTGTAATTAAAATTACACCATTTGAAGCTCTTGATCCGTAGATAGAAGCTGAAGCAGCATCTTTCAAAACAGAAACATTTTCAACCGTATTCATATCTACTTGATTGATATCCATTTCAATACCATCTACCAATACTAATGGAAATGTACTTGAATTCACAGAACCAATACCTCTAATTCTGATATTTGAACCATCACTTCCCGGCTCTCCAGAGGTTTGTTGTACTGTAACCCCTGCAATAGTTCCTTGCAATCCTGTTGATAATGACGCAACTGCTCTTTTGCTCAAATCAGCACCTTTTACAATTCCAATGGCTCCCGTTAAAGTTGCTTTCTTTTGCGTTCCATATCCTACTACAACAACTTCCTGCATTTGGTTTGTCACAGACTGCATTTGTATTTTTACAGAAGTTTTTCCTGTAACATCGACCGTCATATCTTTATATCCGATATAACTAACATTTAATAATGTCTTTTGGTTTGGTACATCTAACTTAAAACTTCCGTTAAAATCTGTTGAAGCTCCTGTTTTTGAATCTTGGATCAAAACATTGGCTCCCACCAGCGGCATGCCGTCAGAATCTGTAATCACCCCATTCAACTGTTTTGTCTGCGCCTCAGCCAGCAGCGAGAACAAACAAAACATCAAGAATAATATTCCTTTTTTCATAGTTAATAATAATTTGGTTTTTGATTAATTAGTTTATTTTAAAGTCGTCCATAATTCGTATAGCCCTCGAGGAACATGGAAACATCCTTTCCATTTTCCTCCCTTTGCTTCCAGAAGTGGTTTTCCTTCTCTGGTTAAATAACCAAACCACTCCCCTTTGTATTTCTCATCTCTAAAGTGATTCCAAGTATAATCGTGAAGTTTTATAAACCATTCTTTACTTTTCTCACTACCAGTTAGTTTATATGCTTTCGCGAAAGAAATCATCGTTTCTATGTGTACCCACCAAAGTTTTTGGTTCCATTGCAGTTCTTGCGTCGGGTGGCCTTTTATATCTAAGAAATAATAAATACCTCCATGTTCTTTATCCCAGCCAAACTCTGTAGTCTTTATTAAAATTTCTTCGCATTTTTTTATTAATTCCGGCTTATTATAGCGTGTTGCAATATCCATGAGGAACCACATAGACTCATTTCCATGCCCTGGATTTATGATTCTTCCTTCGAAACTGTCACTGAAAGCACCATTAGCCCCTACATTTTCCATTATAATACCATGCTCTTTGTTTAAGAAATTAGTCATAATATCTTCGATAAGCGGCGGCACCATTTCATCAACTACTTCTTTTCCAATCACTTCTTCCAATAACAAAGACAGATTACATAAAATCATTGGGAGGGAGAAATTTTTCAAATCCCTTGTACCACTAAATGCTTTACTCCATTTTCCCTTTGGATTATTTTGTCTTGCCAAAATGTTATTATAGGTATTTACAGCAACATCCTTGTGCAGAGAATCGTTGGTAGCTTTATATAATTCGCCAAAAGCCATAGCTGCAAAACAATCCGAAAAAATATTATAAGGCACTACCAAAGGTTCTCCTTTTTGATTGAGAGAGAAATACCAATTTCCTGCAGCATCTCTTCCGTTCTTTAATAGAAACTTTGCACCGTGAAGGGCAATATCAAGCCACTTCTGTTTTTTTTCTACCTTATTATAAAGCATAGAAAAAGTCCAAACCTGTCTTCCCTGCAACCAGATAAATTTGTCTGTATCGTAAACGCTGCCTTGTCTGTCCAGACAAGTAAAATAGCCTCCGAACTCTTTATCAAGCGAGTATTTTTCCCAGAACGGAATCACTTCTTCTAATAATTCATCTTTATATAAGTCTGCGTATTGGTACAAATCTGTATACTGAATCTTGTCAAATTTGATATCATTATTAGTCTCTAACATTTACACTATATTTTTAAAAGTTTATTATTTCTACCCAATGTATTTTTTTATAATCGATGCCCACAACATGTAACCTGGTCCTAAAAGATGTAGTCCGTCATTTGTATAGGATTTACTTAATTTCCCGTTTTGATCCAGAAAATGTGGAAAAAGATTTATAAACTCAGCTTTATTTTCTTTCGCTAATTTTTCTAGTTCTATATTCACCTCTTTTATAGTTTCCATTTTTCCCTGATGATTTTTAAATGTATCAAACTCATCATTTGTGGGTAAAATGCTCTGAATATAAATTATCGTTCCAGGGCTATCGCTTTTTAATTTTGATAGTATATTTTGATAATTTTTCAGGATTGTTTTGGTACTAATTTTCTGAGCGATATCATTAATTCCGATAAGAATAAATATTTTTTTAGGTTTGCGCCTAACAATTTCATCCATTCTGTCTAGGACTCCCAGTGTAATATCACCTGAAATCCCTCTGTTTTTTACCTTCCCTCCTGAAAAGATTTCGTCCCAATTAGCACAATTCGTTATACTATCGCCTAATAAAATAATTTCGTTTTTACCTGCTGGCATTGATTCAAAAAAAGAACGGCGCTGATCATAGAAATAATTATGAAAAACCTGTTTGTTTTCCTGAGCAAAAAGCCCCAAAAAAACAGTCGAAAAGAAAAAGCAAAGACTTTTGAACATTTTATTATTTTTTGGTTTTAATATTTCCCGAAAAATCAATTTCTTTCTCAAACGCATACAGAGTTTCTTCAATTAAAACTGCCAAGTTTCTTTTGCTTATTGGATTTGCCGATAGATTTCCTTTTGGGAATTTAGCACCTGCTTTTATCAAAAGATTAACTGCTTCTTGCTCTGTGAGAATTGAAGTGCTTTTTACAATTTTATTTTTCTTATCAAACTGATTTAAGCCTTCTGTAAATTCCTGAATCGTAATATTTTGTTCTGGATAAAACCACGTTCTGTTTGCCCATTTGTAGCTTTCTCCTTTTGTTTTTAAAATTCCGGTAGCTGTAATTTTTTGAATACTTTCAAAAGCTGGATCTGTAGGCTTCACATCATACAGCGGCATGATATACGCTTTCTGATTTAAAAGTGATTGTTGTACTTCTCTTACCGAAACCTGACGTGGCTCAACTTTATTTTTAACAGCAATTCCTGCCAAAGTTCCTGCTGCCTGACCTGTCAATAAAACAACAGGCTGTAAACGTGTAGCACCATTTATTAAATTGGAAGCAGAAATCGCTTTATCAGAAACAATAAATCCGTCAACTTTTTCAGGAATTAGAGATCCTAGCGGCACATTATAAGAAGGTACCGGTGGAAATCCAAGATCTGGGGCATTAGGATTTTGTTTATGATGATGGTCTACAGGATAATCTCCTACTGAAATTCCTGTTTTGTATAAAGCTTCTTTTTGATTGTAAGGGTCCGCTACGTGGTTATAAGTCAAAAACGAAACTCCTTTTACTCTTCTTCCCTCACGGTAATAAGGAGCATAAGCCAACAAATCTGAAGTTTGAAATTCGTCATCTGCTAAACCAAGATTTTTATATCCCAGTTCATTTTGTATATAGTAAACAAACTGTAAAGTGTAATTTCTCGCTTTTAGCAGTTCTTTATTTCGGTCTTCTCTCGATAATTCAACCACATCCAGATATACATCATTACCTTTTTTAGGCCAATTGATCATGTATTTATTGTTTGGCATTTTTCCATAAGTCAGCATTTTGTCGCAGTCAATTTCTTTGTGATCAACCGTTTCCATACAAGAACCAGTAAAATTTGAAGCTGAATAATTTTCTGGCTTGGCGATGGTTTTATCAATACCTTTTCCATAATCTTTTAAAATAGCAACCCAAGTTAAATCCTGTACTATTTTATTCGGTTTTAATGGTGCATTGGCTTCTTTGGTTTCTTTTTGAGAATCCATTCCTAAACGGTAGGCTGCTCCCGCCATTTTCAGCGTTTCACCTATATCAGTAGCATCGATTGTAATTTTTGCCTGAACCTCTAAAATGTCATTTTTATCATTTTTGAAAGAAGCTCCTTTAACTATATTTCCATCTTTAATGATACTTGCTACATAATAGCCATGAATAATTTGAAGATTTTTTTCTTTTGATGCAATTTGATTGAAGATTTTATTTCCTACCGAAGGCTCAAAAAGTGTGTTGCTTACCCAGCCTGTTTCAAGAGCTGCGGCTCCGCCGTAATAATCTCTAAGCGCACCTCTGAATTCGTTCCAGATTCCAGAATCTAGATTATGATTACCATCGCAGGCACCAACTCCCTGCAAAGTGAACATACCGCCTATCCAAGGCGATTCTTCTACGATTAAAGTATTAGCACCCAATCTGGAAGATGCAATACCAGCAGAAGTTCCGCTGGTAGAGCCTCCAATTACTAAAACGTCAACCGTCTTTTTGGTGATATTCTGCGAATATCCGTAACAAAATAAAAAAAATGCAATTATTTGAATTTTCATAACATATAATATTTTTAATAGCTAGATTGAATTTTCAGGTTCTCCAAAACCATTTCTTTCTGGAGAAAAAAATCGTTATTAAAATGGCAAGTATCGTAAGTATTAAACCTCTCAAGAATCCCATAAAAGCGTTTTCGTTAAATGCATCGAAATAATTTGTGATAGTTAAAATGGTTAAAACTGGCATTACAACCATTGATGTTGCAACGTAGGCAATCATTGGATTCTGTCCTGTTAAAACCAAAAATTTGGTAGCTCTGATATATTTGAAATAATCACAAATCATAGAGAAAAATAATACTGCTAAAAAAGCCAGTCCCGATGTTACAAAATAATAACTGTAGGTCGAAGAATCTTTACGAATTCCACCTTCGTAAGCTTCAAGAAATAATCCGAACATTAAACAGTAAGCTCCTGCAGAAAAAAGTTTTTTCCAAAAAACACCAAATCCAGAAGTATCCGATTTTAAAAGGAAATAATTCAAAATCAATAAAACTAAAGTAACTGCCAGATTTATTTCTAATTGACGTGTAAATAAAAAATAAACATTGCTAACAATAATTGCCAAAGAAACTAAACCTGTTGCAATTGCTTTATTATCATTTTGTTCCTCATTACTTTGCGGAGAAATAGTCCATTCCTTTATATATTCTCCGGCAAGAGTTCCCGGAATTACAATGAAAAAATATTTTAAATAGTAGAATTTATTAGCCCATGCAAACGGTGTAAAATCATACAATTGCTTTACCCAGCCTTCATTTGTACTGGCTAAAAAAGTGGCCATAATAAAAGGCAAAACCAATAATCTATTCTCAGGTTTTTTAAATGTAAAAATATAAATCACACTCGCTAAAAACGCCATATTGGCAAGTACTACAAGAATAATATCGCTGTAATAAATATCAAAATTATGATTGTCTTTTCCCTGATAATTCGTTAAAAACATTAATGCAAATCCTAATGCAAAAGCAACAATCTTTATTATGAACGAGCTCGTTTCCTGTTTTTTAAAGTATTTCGCAAAAGAATCCGACATAAACATTCCAAACATCAATGCAAAAGAAACCAAAGAAATAACACAAGCTTTAAGATCAACCGGACTGCTAATTACGAATGGTCTCATGTGCATGAAAAAAATAGCGAAAAAGACCAATTGCAATCCTCTTGAAAATGCATTTAGAGAAAGGCTACATTTACTAGCACCATTTTCTAATTTGCTACCCAATGAAAAAGGAAATGCAGCACCCATTGAAAATAAAAAGAAGGGAAAAACAAGATCTACCCACGTTATCCCATAAATATTAGGATTAAATGATGAGTTAGGTGGCACTTGAGCATGTGCCATCCAGGCAGGTAAATAAGTAAGTACCATTTGTCCAGAAAGTATCATGGCGATGATTGCAAATCCTCTTAAGGCATCAATAGACAAAGCTCTTGTTTTCATATCTAGATTTTAATCAATTATTTTGAGACAATTTTATACCGTCGTTATAATAACTATATGCTTATTCATTAACTTTTTTTCAATTTACTTTTTAGTGTATTCTTGAGAAAAATAATCTGGAAAAGCTTTCAATCCCTCATAAAAAAAGAAGGACTCTCCTTTTATTCCCAGTTTTCTATTGGTATCAATCATATTCTTTAAAAAATCAGGTTTCGGATTTACACCGTTGACTTGAAGCAGAACCCCACAAAAGAATTTATCTTTCTGATCTTTTTTAAGAAATTTTATTTGGTCTTCCAATGTAGCACTGTAACTCTCAATTGTTTTTCTGTAAACCTGCGGAATTACATAATCGCAATATCCTTTGTCCAACCAAGTTGGCCAGTCTTGCAGGTATTCTTCTTTTGCCCACGGATGAATACTTGGAGCCATACTCACAATCAATTGAGGTTTGATTGCTTTTAATTCTTTATAAAGCGCGCCTAAAAAAACGGTCAATTTATCAGCCCGCCAAGTAAGCCAATCAGCATTTTTATAATCTTCTGGAGGATTATTACCGTTATGTTCTTTTTTATATAAAGCTACCGTATAAGGATCATAACCTCCAAGCGAAGGCATTGCCGGCAGACGGTCATCTCCCTGAATTCCATCTACATTATAGTTTTCAACAACCTCCACAATCAATGATTTTACAAAATTCTGAACTTCAGGATCAATAGCATTCATCCATTCAAAACCATTTTTTGTAACTAAGTTTCCTTTATTATCTACTGCTTTCCAGTTTGGAAACTTTTTTAGGATAGCACCTCCATTCTCGCCGTAAGAAGAAGCAAAACCAAACTCAAACCATGCATGAACTTTAATATTTGCTTTATGCCCTGCTTCGATCATTTCTTGCAGCGGATCTCGACCATTAAAACGTTCCATAATTGCTTTGCCAAATAAATCATTCATTATCTTACTTGGATACAAAGTCGTTCCTCTATTCCAAACCACAACATAAATATCTGTAATACCAGATTTTTTGCAAACTGCAACCGTCTGTATTATATTTTCTTTTGAATCTAAAGCTTTTGAAGCAACATTAGTCACCCACACTCCTTTAATTGGAGAAATTGGAGTTGCAGCAATAGTTGTTTTCTGAATTCCTGCACAGCAAGAAAGTGAAAACAATAAAATAGGCATCATGATAATTTTTAAAATATTATGCATTGTTTTTGGTTTATTATTACCGAACAAATATATAAAATTTTACTAACTACAATATAGTTATTAAAATTATTTATTAATTAGATTTTAAATAATTTGAATTAACCTGAACAATTACATTTAAGATCCTCAGTAAATACAGCAAATGAACATAGAATATATAATTAAATTATTTTTGCCTTTTTAAGGATATTTTTTTTCAAAAAGAAAATAATTCGCACAAAAAAATCATATTGTCAATTTTACAGCATAATAAAAAAGTAATTATTATTAATAACAAAATGAAATTATATTTATTAATAGGGATGGAAATCATACAGAATGGGCAGATCAATTAACTTTAAAAACTTAGTTTAAAAAAGGACTGGTCACTAATCAAAAGAAGTAATTAAAAAAAAAACTCTATAAATAATTTTATAGAGTTTTGAAGAATTTTATAAAAAATAATTATTTAAAAAAAGGAGATAACATCTTTTCTTTTACAATGCAGCAAGCTCCAATAACACCTACACGATGCCCCAGTGTTGATTTCTTTAATTTCATATCTCTATTTACCAGACCTAGCGAATGCTTTTTCAGTGCTGATTGTATTGGAAGAAGTGCAAAATCTCCAAGCTGAGAAAAGTCTCCTCCAATAACAAGCAGATCTGGATTGAATATATTAAGCAAGATAGACAGATAGCGCCCCATTTTTTCACTTTGTCTGGTAACCAATTCTATACACAAGCTATCTTCGAGATTTATCGCTCCCGAGATAATATCTAAATGCTGCAGATCCTCATTTTCATTGAGTTCAATTTTAGAATGCTTACCTTCTTTTAAAGCTTCTTTAAATTGTCTTACTAGTGACCAGCCTGAAATTTCAGTTTCCAGACAGCCTAATTTTCCACATTGACAAATGATTTCATTTTCAAAAATGGTACTATGCCCAAACTCACCAGAATAGCCAGACTTTCCGTAGTAAAGCTTTCCATCTGTCATTATACCAATAGCAACTCCCCAGCTGTAATTCAAGAAAATTATATTTTGCTCATCATCCACAACACCTTCACAATATTCACCAAAAGCCATTGCTCGGGTGTCATTTTCAAGATGAACCGGAAGTCCAAGCTGTTCTGAAATAATTTCTGTCAGAGGCCTGTTTTCACTAAAAAAATAGTTATAACTAAAACCTTCCATAGAATTAATACGCCCGGAAAAGTTAATACAGATCCCTACAATCAATTTTTTCTCTACAGAACTTTCTTCAATATAGTTATTAATAAGAGCACAAAACTCCAGAAGAGATTCCTGAGAATTTTTTAATGCAAAGGGAACACGCAGATCAAGGCTTATAAACTCATTTTTGATATTCTGCAAACCAATAGACATATGGGTCCTTCCAACCTCAACTCCTAAGAAAAAAGCACAAGTTGGATTGATACTATATAAAGAAGGTCTTCTTCCTCCACTGTTGGTTATTTTTCCCATATCTACCACATTCCCTTCCTGTAAAAGCTCGTTGACCGCTTTAGTAACAGTAGGAACACTAGACTGCAATTCAGAACTTATTTCTGCAATTGTAGCATTTCCCGCAGAAAGCAATCTTTTTACAATTGACTGTCTTAGCATATGCCATTTTTGTCCTGAAAGACTATTGTCTTTACTAATATCAAGTAAATCTTTTAAATTCATTTATCTTCGATTTTGGTAAATTCTTCTACAAACATAACTCATTTTTAACTTAACAACCTCTTTTTTTTTATTACAAAAATTAAAACACAACCTTAAATTT
Source organism: Flavobacterium sp. KJJ (assembly GCF_000708595.2). Lineage (GTDB taxonomy): Bacteria > Bacteroidota > Bacteroidia > Flavobacteriales > Flavobacteriaceae > Flavobacterium. The sequence goes on from NZ_JARP01000010.1 coordinate 28,577, forward strand.
TACATTCTATAATTTGGCACTGCAAATGTGTTACAAATTACAACCTATATCTGTATGAAAAAACATCTTAAATATACATGTTTTTTATTTATAGCCAAGCATTTAAAAAATAAATATATTATTCAACAAACAATTAATAAATATTTTTACAAACAATGTTAAATATATTAATTTTTTGCTATTTTAGCAAACAACTAACTGATTATCAACCCCCATTAAATTAAACCAATATGAAAGCAAAAAAACTACTATGCATTGTTATTACAACTATTCTTATTTATGCCTGTTCAAATGATGAAAATGTAAAGGAATCCGTTTCTCAGACAGTATCAAATAAAACAGCAAAAACACAATTAGCCGTAAATTCTCTAGTTTCTTCAGACTGGACTTCAGGAACTCTGTCCACTTCAATTGTACCGCCACAAAACTTGAAACACTTGAGTGGTAATTTATCTGAAAAACCAATTTGGAAAAGTAACAATCCCGAAATTATACAAGGGAATGGGTGGCTAATGCAAAATGCACGCGTAGATTCCAGCAGAGGAGGTTCGTCAAATCCTCTTTCTGGTACTTTTGGAGTTTATCTCTTTCACATCAACCAATCCGGTTCTTTAAAATACTTACACGTTTTAGTTTCAAACCCTCAAACCAGTGCTCTTACAATTAGTGGAAAAGGCTCTACCTATACCAATTCTGAAAAACCGCTAAATGGAAGCGCAACAGGACAGAGCTATTTTGTCTCAAAAGACTGGCTTCAAAATACGCCTCGTACAACATTTAACAACGTAACCATTAATCCGTCAAAGGTTTATGAAGTTTATAGAGCAACCTTAGCAAACAATAATATGGTAGATGGGTCTTATGAAATAACTGCTTCACAGGGTGTATATGTCTACACAGTCGTTACTTCAACTGGATCTATTAACGATGCAGTAAATGCTACTCAGACGGCGGCCGCTGGAGATATTTATACCGAAAGTACGAATACGTATGGTCGGGAAGCTGGAATATATACTGAATCTGGATGGTCTGGAACTACTGACATTGACTTACCAACTGGACCAGCCTATATGGGATTATGTCTTAATACAAGTTCAAAATTTGCTGTAGGTGGAACATATTTGCAAAATCAAAATGCTCCGTTCTCTTATAAATTAAACGGAGCTTCACAAAATACTTATGGAAATTACGGCCACAAATATACCTTGACTCTTAAGCTAAATAATCCAAACAGTACCTCAAAAAATGTATCGCTTACATTTGCTTCTAACTTTACATCAGCAACAAATTCACCTTCCTTCACTTTCAACGGGCCACTTTATTTAAATGGAGCTTTAAAAAATATTTACACTACTCCAACACAGCCGGCACAGAATCTGGCAACTTGGAGTATTCCTGCTAACTCATTTTTTAATGCCACAATAACATTTTATGTTCCAGGTTTAATTACGACAGGACAACAGTTAATTTTAAAACAAACTAATTAATTATACTATTTTGCCGATAACAAAAATTAAAGAATCACAAATGATTTCTCTACACAACCTATTAAAAACTTTTTTATTAGCTGTACTTTTTTTTCAGTATTCAATAGCTCAAAACAAGCCGTTTACTTTTGCACATATTACTGATACACATATTGGAAGTGAAAATGCTGCAGAAGATCTTGAAATGTCTGTAAAAGATATTAATAATAATTCTGATATTGAGTTTGTAATTCACACGGGGGATGTGACCGAATTTGGTTCTGATGAAGAATTGTACACGGCAAAAAAAATACTCGATAAACTCAAAAAACCTTATTACATTGTTCCTGGAAACCATGATGCAAAGTGGTCTGAGAGTGGATGTAATACTTTTTTAAAAGTTTTTAAAAGTGAATGCTTTGCTGTCGAAAAAAATGGTTTTCTATTTATAGGTTTGGCATCAGGACCTAATATGAGAATGTCTCCCGGACAAATTCCAAGAGAACATCTTGAGTTTTTACAAAATGAGCTCAAAAAAAATCAAGCAAGAAAATTACCTTTAATTTCGGTAAATCATTATCCATTAGATTCAGGACTGAATAATTGGTATGAAGTAATCGATCAATTAAAAAAGCAAAATATTCAAGCTCATTTAATGGGACACGGACATTCCAACAAAGTCTATAATTTCGAAGGAATTCCAGCTGTTATGGGCAGATCTAATCTTCGTGCCGATAAAACAAAAGAACCAAAAGACCAAATTGCGGCATATAATATCGTTAGAGTAGAAAACAACAAAATGATTTATTCGGAACGAAAAGCAGGAAAAGAAACTTCAGCACCTTGGGCCACAATTGAATTAAAAGATCATTCTTTCAGCAAAGACACAGCTATATACAAAAGACCTGATTATAGTATTAATTTAAAATATCCAAATGTTCAAGTAGTCTGGACTACTCAATTTTCTTCGGATATTGGCAGTGGCGTTGTATTAAGTGGCAGTATTGCAGTTACAGCGAATACAAAAGGAGAAATTACAGCCTTGAAAGCTGATACTGGAAAAAAATTATGGACATACAAAACAAAAGGAAAAATATTCTCAACACCAGCAATTAATAATAATATTGTGATCGTAGGCTCATCTGATAATTCTATATATGGATTAAAATTAGCTACCGGAAAAAAAATATGGAAATTTACCACCAAAAAATCTGTACTGGGATCTCCTGCAATTGAAAATGATAATGTTTTTATAGGAGGTTCTGATGGTATCTTTAGAGCGTTGAATTATAAAACCGGAAAATTAATCTGGCAGTACAATGATGTTAGTAATTTTGTTGAATGCAGGCCTTTGGTTTTCCAAGAGAATGTGTACTTCGGGTCATGGGGAAATAGTTTTTATGCCTTAAATAAAAATACGGGTAAATTGGTCTGGAGATCAGAAAAATCAGGCAGCCGTATGCTATCACCAGCAGCAGTATTTCCTGTCGGAAGTTTTAATAAAGTCTTCATTGTTGCTCCAGACCGCTTCATGACTGCCTTTGATTCGAAATCAGGAAAGGAAATTTATCGTTCGAAAGAGGTAAGCTGCAGGGAATCGATCGGTATTTCAAAAGATGGTATGATAATTTATATAAAAAGTATGAGTGATGGTAGCTTGACTGCAATTGATGCACAAAGTGAAACCCAAAAGATACTTTGGAATGTAGATACAGAACTAGGCTACGAGATTGCCCCTTCACCTATAACAGAATCTGGCAACCTTGTTTTTGTCCCTGGACAGAACGGATTAATTTGTGCTGTAAATAAAGATTCGCAGAAGGTAGAGTGGAGATATAAAGTTTCCAATACGCTGATAAATGCCGTGACCCCTTTTGGAACAGATAAAATTCTGATCAGCACAATGGATGGAAAAGTAATCTGTTTAAAGTACTAATGAAAGAATATTTTTTTCACAATTAGAACCTCCTTTAATTTTGCTGCAAAAAGTTAAGGCAGTTAATATGGTTCTGTCACATCTGTCAGAATAAAATATAAGAATTTAAGTGACTTAAAAGTTATCCCGCCAATTTAGAAAATGATTTAAACATACTTGTCCGTGACGTAATTATCTGATGCTTCCTTAACATATGTACCACTTCAATTTCACCCGGAGTTCTTTTGGCAGATTCAAAACTTTTGAAACCTAGTTCATTTTGTATTCTCCATTTTATAAAACGATGATCCTGTTCAATGATATTATTTAGGTATTACATTGCCGAATTTTTATATCGCAAAAAGAACGTTTATTGTTAACTCTTTTTGCAATGGTGTTCGAACCGCTTTTGTCTATATTTATTATCGTTGGTCGAAAGTTATTTTTTATTCCCTTAATTACAAATGACTGGGCACTCATTCTCTGTCTTCTTCTGGTCAAAAGAAAATCCACCGTATCACCCAATTTATCAACAGCACGATATAAATAACACCAAATGCCTAACTTTGATATAGGTCTCATCCAATCTCTAACTAGCCCACACTCTGCCTTTCTCTTCTTCATCTTCGACTCAAGCAAAGGTGTAAACTTAAGGACCAGCGCTAAATAGTAGCATGATCAACATGAACTCCTTTAATCTTCATTAGTTCTTCAGCATCTTGGTAACTAAGTGTAAATCTTTGCTTGAAATATACTGCCTGAAGAATTATGTATTTTGGATAACAATGACCTTTCGTATTCATCTTTAACCGGTTTAAAATTCTAAGATAAAAGTTACTCAAAGATGCGACAGAACCACATTTCAAATATTTATAATATATTTGTAAAACAAAAAGAATAATATTATTGCATATTAGTTCGTTCGCATTTAATTTTTTATCTCCGATTTAATATTGAAACAGCAAAAAATGAATTTGGTGCAGAATCGGTGCATTTTGGTAAAGACAGTTTAAAAAACCTAGTATAGACAGGACTTCAGTGATAAAGATCGAATCCTGCTCTCCCAAAAAAAGGGTGAAAGAAGTAAAAAGGTCACTTTTTCAATCTTTTGAAAAACCCAAAAAAATAGTGGTAAAACCTGCAAATCTTACGATTTGCAGGTTTTTTTGTTTTATACTGCTTTTCAATTTTTTTTAAACCGCTTAAAAATTTTATGACAGAATCGTGGCAGATTTGGCTTCAGCGAAATGTACCACAAAATTGGACCTGACCACTTGTAAAAACAGTAAAAACACTTGTCCTTACATATCGTTTCAAATTAACCTGAGGAAATCGCTTTCCCGCTGATTAATTGATTAAGATTTAAAGTTTCCAACTATTTGCAATTCCTGACTCCAGACTGAATCAAAACACAGACTGAAAATTATAACGACAATATTTAAAAATCGTTTGATATTTGCTGTATTTTAATTTTATTTTATTCTTTTTCCTTGGCCAGATCGTTTGCAGCATTCGCAAGAAAAACATACCAGGCACCGCCATCTATAATACATTCATTTTCTCCCCAAAAAAATGGCCAGTCGTCTTTATTCTCTAAATAGTCCGGTTTTAGAAAAATAAGTCCGGGAACTACTCCACCCGCAATTGTCGTAAAGTCTGCGCGATTACCTCCATAAGCTACTTTTTTAGATCTATTTCCAACGGCATTTACAAAAGATAAATTAGAATAAGGATGACAGCCTAAAAGATAATTCAATCCTTGATAAACGCTTTCTTTATTCATTATATCAGGATAACTTTTATGAATATAGTAATTCGTACTTGCCCAATTGATAACTTGCGAACTGCCTCCCCAGCCTCTTTTTGCTATTGGTACAGCATAAGGATTCTCGGCATTTTCTATCGCCATTTTTTCTTTATACTTAATTACATAGCCTCGTAATTTTTGTTTATAGTTGGCATCCATAGAAGAAACGGCCAATAGTGCAGAACTAATATTGAATTCTAAATTTTCATCTAGCAATTTCCATATTTTATCTTCAAAACTTTTTTTATACTGTCTATCTTTTGTGCTTAAATAAAGTTGCAATATTGCAATCATATCGCTTCCTTTTCCCCATCTGGACATTGGGCTATTATACGGTTTTGCCTTTTTTTCTATTTCAGTTGCTTCGTTGGTCAACTTTATAGCAAGAGACAAACATTTTGCGGAAAGTGTATCATTATATCCTTTTAAAACCCTGCTTGCTGCCGCTAAAGAACCAGCAGTTCTAAAATCCAGAAATGAAGTTCGGTTTGTAAATGCCCATCTGTCATCAAGCGTACCACTGGAAACACCGTTAGATTCATATGCTTTAAGAGTGGAATTATAAGGGAGATTATCTGTCTCAGTAGAAGCATCGCCTAAATGATGGTACTGATGAAGATTTGGCACCACTATACCTCTAACAGGATGACCAATATTTTCAACTTGTGCGACAAGATTCAGTACGCCGTGTTCTATTTGTTGCAATAAATCAGGCTGACCATCAGGACGGTGAATATCTACAAACTGTGTTTCTTGATCAATATAAGTTTCGTCTCTTTTGACTTTGAATGCTTCCCATGATTCTACAAAACTATTAATTACGCTTACATGTGAAAAAGTCTGAATATCAAAATCGCCGGCATCAAACCAGCCGCCTACTGCCATTCCGGGAATTCGTTCTAAGGATTTATATTTAGTATCTGTTGTAGGACCTTGTTTATAACCGTCAAAGTGTTCATGATTGATTGGTGCCTGAAGACAATCGTCTAAAAATGGTTTTCCGTGCCAGACTCTATACGCTTCATTCACTTCCATGTGATCCATTTGAACAGGAAACCACACATCCATGGTAGGATGCCATATCTCCGAATAAATATCATCCTCTATCTGAAAAGTATTTGTTTTTTGATCGCCATATTGAATATAATAAAGTCCTTTTTCCTGAACAGCACTAAAATCAAATTGAGCATAATTATATCTTAGATAATTTCCCCAAACCTTGACATCGGCTTTTAATTTCTCTACAAATTTTCCGTCTTCACCTAGTTTAAAAATTGATGCCGTTATTAACGCTTTATCATTTTTATCAAGTTCTATAACAGCCACTTTCTTTTGGCTGGGCATGTAGCCTACTTGCGAAAATCCTATTACTGGTGGTCTTTTCCAATTCGGAATTGCATTGGGTTCTACATACCAAGTCATTACTTTGCCTTTTTTGTTTGAAGGAAGAATACTTCTTGCTATAAACCAGCCGTTCTGTCCCAAATTTCTCCCGTCAAAAAGCATTACATCCTGATCTTCAGACTGAATTTTTACTGTTCGTTCTGGATTTTCAGGTGCAAAAATTAAATTTTTACCTGATTCTAAAGGAAGAGTTGTTATAAATTCATTTCTCCCACGATCATCAAATGTAGTATGTCCAGCAAACTGTGGGATTTTTTGAGATAAAGGTCGAATTTCAGTAGTACCAGCAGGATATCTTGGGAAAGTTCCTGCTTTTCCATCCACTAAATAATTGCTTTCAAAATAAGAAGTTGGTATAAATTCTAAATTAAATCCCGCTCTTCCTTCCAGCTCTTTTGGAACAGGTTTATCTAATACAACATTGATTACAACACCTTTTCCTTTTGCTGTAACTACGATTTTCGAATCAAAATTAAATTCCTCATATCTTAGTGTAACTTCAATACTATTGTTAGCCTTATCAACTTTACGGCTAATCATTTTTGGAATTAAATCCCATTGTTCCGGTGTATTTTGAAGCCTGATTGCGCCGCCGGTTACCGTTCTCACACCATGATGAATAAATTCTATTCCGGCCGTTTTTTCGTCAAAAAACATTCCGTTGTATTCGTTGTTAAAAACCCAGACATTAAGTCCGGGAGTTTCAAAATATTCTTTTTCGTTTAATACTAAATTCTGAGAAAATGACTTATTTGCAAGACTAAACAAACAAAAAAATATAATTACTTTTTTTAATAAAGTTTTATTGAAAACCATTACTAACATACTATTAAGTTTACACATAATTTTATATTTAATTATTAAAACCAACAACAAGTACCTGGACAAATGAATTGTTTGAATGTCATGTTTTGGGGCAAATACAATTCATCGCCAGATACTGTATATTAAAATGAATGAATTAGTAATCCTGGAAATCACTTTTCTTTAAATAAAAGTGGTGCTAATTCTTTGAAGCTTCGACGCCAGGTTTGAAATTCGTGTCCGGTATTTTCGGAAATATAGGGAACCGCATTAAAACCAGCAGTTTTAAGAGTTGCCACAGCATCTTTAATACCATCAGGCCGCTCTTTGCTTCCACAACTTAAAAAGATCAATTTGACTTTTGATTTATCTTTAATGTCTTCCGGTTTATAAATTCCTCCACTAAGAAGTGCATAATAAGAGAAAACCTCCGGTTTATTAAGAGTTATCATTTTTGTTTCCATTCCTCCCATTGATAAACCACCCATCGCACGATTAGCAGAATTTGCCAGCGTACGGAAATTTGAATCCACATACGGAATTAAATCCTCTACCAAAACCGTTTGAAAGGGTTCTATTTTGAAACTTGCCAAACCACCGTATTTAATTTCATTGGTCATACCGTACGTCATTACAATAATGAATGATTTTATTTTGCCTTCTGCTATCAAATTATCCATGATCAAATTGACGTGTCCCTGATTGCTCCATGCTGTTTCGTCTTCTCCCCAGCCGTGTTGTAAATACAAAACCGGATATTGCTTTGATTTATCTTTATGATATCCTGGTGGGGTATAAACAAAAGCCCTGCGAGAGGTATTAGTGCTTTTTGAAGGAAAAAGAATTTGCTGTACGTTTCCGTGCGGAACATTTTTTAAGGCATAAAAATCCTGATCATGTGCGGGTATTTCAATGCCGCTTTCCCAACGCGTAGAACCGTAAAAATTAAGTGCTCCCGGATCGTTAAAAACGCCTCCATCGATAGTTACATGATAATAATGAAAGCCTTCATCCATGGCGCCTGCTGTTGTTCCACGCCAAATACCGTCTTCTCCTTTTGCAAGAACGGTTCCTCCTTTTGTTCCACCTAATCCAAGGCTTACTACGACAGATTTGGCTTCGGGAGCCAGAATTTGAAATCGTGCATAACCCTGAGAATTAACTTGCGGGTATTCCTGTCCGGGCTGATTAAGGGTTGAAGGTTTAAAATCTTCGGCAATAGCGGTTTGATTTGTTTGTGAAAAACCTATAAAACCTGATAAAATAAATGCCCATAACATAACAATTGTATATTGTTTCATATTTTTTATTTTTTAGATTTAAAAAAATTATTTTACTGTTGGCGTTATAATTTGATAATTCCCACTAAGATGCATTAAACTGAAGAGATACATTAATCCATCATAATACGGATCGAAGTAACCATCTTCATACGGTTCCAGTTTCGCATTCCAAAGGGCATGAACAAAATCCATACTTGTTTTATCGGGATTGACAAGTGATGCTGTTGCCGAAGTCGCTACTAATCCTATGGAATGTCTGAGTTTTTTAACGGGACCAGCTTGCAGTATAAACTCTGGTTTAGAACCATCCAGATTAAATTGATCTTCAAAAGTGTCTAATCCTTTGGATCTAAGAAAATTTTGGAATTTTACGGCATATTCTTCCTGCCATTTTTTATCTTTTCCATACCACGTATAATCCATTGCAATATTCATAGGAACACGCCACGAATCATAACGAAATCCTCCAGGCATCCATGGTGTAGGATGTGGTTCTCCTGTGAATTCGGTGTAATCTGAATTTAGTCCTGTTACAGGATGAGTAGCTTTATGGAGAAAATTGCGAGACACATCGGCACATTCTTTATAAAATTGCTCGTGACCATCTTTAGCATACAAAGCCCATATTTCATAGAAGGCCGGAACATGATAAGATGGATCTGTCCAGTTATAACCTCCTCTTTCAGGCACAAAAGATATTTGCTTGTACTCCGTATTTATTATATTATGAATACCAGCTGTACCGTCTTTTTTCCACATAGCATCGAGTATTCTTCTGGCTTCCTTATAATAATTTATTCCGGTATCATTTCCCCATCTATTAGAAGCAAAAAGCAAACTGGTGATATAGTATAATTCTCCATCTGAAGCAGAGCCGGGCGAATTTTGTTTTTTAGTTTCAGGGTTTACACTCCATGCAAAATAAGCTTCTCTTGGTCCTTCCTGATGTTGCATGTATTTGACAGACCATCTCCAGATGCGGTCGAAAACCTCTTTTTTATTCATTTGAACAGCGACCATCATTCCATACGACATTCCCTCTGTACGGGCATCTTTGTTTTTAACATCCGAAACATATCCTAAAGAATCACCTTCTTCAAAATACACTTTGTTTGGCCCTTCAAAAACGTCATAATAGGCTTTGGCTACTTTCTTATCTATTTCAGCCTGACTATAGCCTGCTTCCTTAAAAAGATTGCGGTACTTAGGTCTGGATTCTGATTTTTCTGCTTTCTTTTTAATTTGACCAACGACCAAAACGGGTAAAATCAATCCGAACACCAATACCAAAACGTGAATCCTAATCAGAAATTCATTTGCAAAACTTTTATCTATTATCATAATTTATCTTTTTAATATTTAATTCTAAACCAATCAAAATCAACATATCCTCCAGTATTTTTTGTCGCATAATTGAACAATCCAAAACGATAGCCCATAAAATGCGGAAGCGTATATTTCATTTTTAAAGTTTCGCCTATCGGGTTCCAAACTTTTCCATCGAGACTGTAGAAAAAATTGGCTTCATCTTTTTTGTTTGTAAAATCACAATCAATTTTAAAATAAACCAGATTTTGATCTAAAGCAATTCGCTGTACTTCAACAGCTTTGTCTTTATTGGTATTTACCATTACTATTGATTTTTTGCCTTCTTCTACTTTCACTCCAACCAGTCCGTATTCTTTTTGTAAGGCAGATAATCCGGCAAAATCACCGTCCTTCATTTTAGAAATATCCAAAAAAACAGAAGCTGAGCTTGCTGGACCAATTGTACGTTGTGTGAGTGTATTTCTTGCTAAGAGAAAATCAGTATCAATTCTTCCTGTTTTAAGGCGCAGGAATCCTTTTCTTTCTTTTAAAGACCAAAGTGTATTATCCGGATTGTGATTCCATTGCCAAACTAATGGCAGCACTTGTTCCCCTTTTTTGCGGTTGAATTCATCTGAGGCAACCAAATTCGGAATTAAGCTTTTACTTACTGGCAGATCTAATTTTTCAGGAACTTTTCCATTTTTGCCTAATATTGGCCAACCGTCTTCCCATTTTACAGGAACCAGATACGGAATTCTGCCAACAGCTCCATAATCGCGAAAAAGATAAGAGAACCATCGACCGTCGGGAGTGTCTATAAGTCCGCCCTGAGCAACGCCTAAATCCTGTAAACCTACTTTTCCTTCCCATGGACCATTAATATTGTCAGCTCTATGAATTATTACAGTACGCATTCCGCCTTGGGGCCAGCAAATATTAAACAGGTAATATTTTCCTTTTATTTTAAATAACTGAGAACCTTCTGCACCTAGCATAATATTGTTTCCAGCAGGTGCACTGGCGTTCTCTATAATAACTTTATCCGGAACATTTTGCTTAATTCCGGTTAAATCATCATTGAGTTCAACCAGTTTGATTTTGCCTGCTCCGTAAATTAAATAAACCTTACCGTCATCATCAAAAAACAAAGAATGGTCGTGATAATCCGGTTTAAAAGAAAATCTTTGCCAGTTCCCTTTTTCTATGTCTTTCGTTTTAAAAATATAGGTCTCACCTGTAGTTTGTGCAAAAGTAGTCACATAATAAATTCCGTTATGAAAACGCAGACTACTTGCCCAGGAACCTCTTCCATACGTGCTTTTTCCTTCTGTTAAATTTAATTCCGGCATATCTGCCAAAGTATCATAGGCATAATTGATGATTTTCCAATTGACAAGATCTGTCGATTTCATAATAGGCAAACCCGGACTCATGTGTATTGTAGTACTGCTCATATAATAATTTTCACCTACTCTGATTATGGACATATCAGGCACATCAGTAAAAAGTATTGGATTCTGGGCTTGCGCCAAAGTAACAGCCTGAATAAGCAAAACAAAAAAGACGAAAATGAACTTAATACCTTTTTTCATGGCGTAAAGATTAAATTAAAAGAAACCTTTATCGAATTACATATCGTATAATTCCAGCGTAACGAAAAAGCCGAAAGTGTTTAAGCTTCCGGCTTTTAATTTAAAAACTAACTCTTAAACTTAGTTATAAACCAATTTGTAAAATAACACTTATAACCAACATTAATTTTTAAACCTAAAATCATAATCTTCAATTGTATAGCAGTTACATTATAATAAATTTAATAAGTGTATTTATCACAAATATAAATAAAAACAATTAATACACAACCGGTTGCTTAAATATTTATGGTTAGAATCATCAAAAAAAACTATATAAAAAACATTATAAATATTTTTTATGTTAAAAAAATATACAATATCAGTTTATCGGGTGATTTTAATTAAGAAGTTTGACAATTTAAAGGGCTTACTGCATTTTCTATGAATAACTCGCAAAAGTTAAATCAAGAAACTTATTATCAATTAGTTGCAAATAATTACAATAAAAAATCTTACGCAATTACCATACAAAATGATTAAAACAATGAGGTGCCGTATCGAATAAAAAGATAATTTCGACTGATAATCGAAAAAAAAAGATTCTGCTAAAATTAAATTTATAAAAGACTTTTTAGTTTTAGGCATTGGTTCACTGCAAACCATTCTTTATTTTAGCCACTACCACATTTATGTCTTTTTGAGGCATTTTGCAGGCTTTGTTCACGCAGACATAAATGTAAGTTTGATTCTCGACAAAACGATTTTCTAAAATAGCAAGTTGACTTTCTTTAGTTGCTCCGGCAATAAGAATATTTGGCAAATAATAGCTTTGAAGTTGACTCGTTTTAATCAGAGCGTCTTTTCCGGAAATGGCAACTTCAAAATAATTGTTGGTATAATTCAGCATTAAATTCAGCCAATTATAATATTCGGTCGGTGCTTGTAAGGCATCTGCTTTAATATTATTCAGCATCTGTTTTGCAGTTTTGCTATAAGTATCATTAGAATAATAATGTCCTAATAAAAATAGATTATTCGCCAGAATCGAATTAGAACCTGAAATTACATTATCCGGAATTTCCATTTTTCTGGTTATTAAATCTGCTGAAGCGTTAGATGTAAAATAAAACAGGCTCGACTTTTTATCCAAAAAATGAGTTATCGTATAGTCCATTAATTGTTTCGCTTTATTGAGCCATTTTTCATCAAGTGTAATTTGATACACCTCAATAAAGGCATCTATAACCGTTGCATAATCTTCTGAAAAACCAGCGATACTGCTTTTGCCTTCTTTATAACTATGGTATAAACTTCCGTCTTTCTGGAGTTGATTATTCAAAATAAAATTGGCATTTTTTAAGGCAACTTCTTTATAATGCGGATTTTTAAATGCACAATAAGCATTAACATAAGCCTTTATCATTAAAGCATTCCATGAGGTTAAGGTTTTATCGTCTAAATGAGGTTTTGCTCTTTTGTTTCTGGCTGTTAAAAGTATTTGCTTCCAATTTTTTACTTTAGAATCCATTTCTGTAACCTTCATTTTGTTTTTGATTGCAAAGTCTTTATCAGATTGTGTTCTAAATAAAACATAATTTCCATTTTCCCATAAACCCTTTTCATTTATGTTGAAATATTCCTGAAAAAGTAGAAAATCAGATTTTAAAAGTGCCTGCAACTCCTCTTTTTTCCAAACATAATAAGCGCCTTCTTCTAATTTATTTGATTTGTTTTTACTGTCTGCATCTAAAGACGAATAAAAAGCACCATTGGAAGCCATCAGTTCTTTTTCTATAAAATTCAATGTTTCAATCACTGTTTTTTTATACAAATCATCTTTTGTTATCAAATACGCATCAGCATACAAACTCACTAATTGTGCATTGTCGTAAAGCATTTTTTCAAAATGAGGAATATGCCATTTTGAATCTACCGAATATCTGCAAAAACCACCGCCAATTGGATCGTAAATTCCGCCATTAGCCATTTTTACAAGTGTTGTATTTACATAGGCTTGCGTCGCTTTGTCATTATTTTGAATACTGTAACGAAGGAGGAAACTCAATGATCCTGGCATTGGAAATTTGGTATCACTAACTAAGCCGCCTTCTTTATAGTCTAATTCTTTTTGCCATAATTGTACGGCTTCAGAAAGTTCTGAATTTTTAAAATCAGGCTGACTATTATTAGCTGTGATTAATTGTGATTTCTGAATACCTGCCACTAATTTATCTGCATATTCACTGGCTTTCTCTGGATTTTTTTTATACAAATCAGAAAGTTCTGTTAAGGCTTTTGTCCATTCTTCTTTGGTAAAATAAGTCCCTCCAAAAATAGGGCGTCCATCAGGAAGTGCAATGCAATTTAGCGGCCATCCGCCTTTACCTGTCATTAGCTGAACGGCATTCATGTAAATTTGGTCAATATCGGGACGCTCTTCCCTATCCACTTTTATACTGATAAAATTGTCATTCATCAATTTAGCTACTGCCTCATTTTCAAAACTTTCTTCTTCCATAACATGACACCAGTGACAAGCAGAATATCCTACAGAAATAATAATAAGTTTATTCTCTGCTTTTGCTTTGCCCAATGTTTCCTGATTCCATGCTTTCCAATCAACAGGATTGTGTGCATGCTGCAAAAGATACGGACTTGTTTCATTAATTAAATCATTGGTATATTTGTGATATTCTTCAATATTCTGTTTTTTATTGCAACCAATAAAAAAGCAGGAAACGATCAATAAAAGATATAGAATACGCATATATGAAATGAAAAAAGTATGAATAATGATGTTGATTTTCAGTTGTTTTTAAAATCAAAAGCTAAAATAGCAATTTAAATTTAATAGATTTACTATAACCAAAGAATGCTTCAAATCTGCTATTAAAGGCTTCAAAATTGACAATCTTATTTCAACTTTCAAGCTATTTTTACATTTAACATTTTATAAAAATGAAATGAAAACGAAGTACTATTTCAATGATATATCGCTCTAAAATATTTTTTAATCAACACATGGGGATAAGCAGAAAAAAGTCAACCACTACATTGATAAGCAATACATCGCAAAAGCTTTCTGTACTGGAAAAAATAGGTTATGGTTTAGGAGATTTTGCGGCGAACTTGATTTTTCAGACTTTACTTACCTTTTTAGCTTTCTTTTATACTGATGTCTATAAAATTCCTGCCGGAACCGCCAGTATTATTATTTTTATTGGAGGCTTTATCGGCGCTTTTTTTAATATTATTATGGGCATTATAGCTGACCGTACCCACACGCGCTGGGGAAAATTCAGGCCTTGGATATTATGGACTGCCGTACCTTTTGGAATTGGTGCTGTTCTTTCTTTTTTGACTCCTAATTTTGGCGAAAACGGTAAGATAATTTACACCTTGCTGACTTATTTTTTTCTTGTTATAATCTATTCAGCAAATAATTTACCCTATGTTGCTTTAAGTGGTGTTTTAACAGGAGATATGAAAGAAAGAAATAGTCTTTCATCCTATCGTTTTGTTGCTGTAATGATTGCGCAATTTATAATTCAGTCGCTCCTATTGCCATTAGTTTTAATTTTTGGACATGGTGATAAAGCCGTTGGTTTTAAAAATACCATGATTCTCTTTGCAGTTATAGGAATCATTTGTTTTCTAATTACTTTTTTTACCACCAAAGAAAGGATTATACCTGCAAGGCATCAAAAATCGTCAGTCAAACAGGATTTTGTCGATCTCACTAAAAATCGCCCGTGGCTGGTGATGTTACTGGTTACTATTTTGGTATTCATAACGTTGTCTTTAAAAGGTGGAATGTATGTTTTCTATTTCAAATATTATTTAGACCCTGTTGCGCAAACCGTATTTTTAAAAGATATTGGTTTTACGGCGTTTATTAATGATCTTAATAATTCGTTAATAGCAATGGGATTAGTAGATTTTCAGTGGCCTGGAGATGTTCCTACATCTGCATTTAGTCTTTTTAATGCTGGCGGAATTCTTTTTATGATTTTAGGAATTTTATTTTCAAAATCGCTAGCAGACGCATTTGGCAAAAGAAATATTTACATTACTTTCATTTTTTTGTCCGCTGTAAGCTTATTGCTTTTTAATTTTTATAGCAGAACTGCTATTGCAATGGTTTTTCTGACGCAATTAGTTCATGGTTTTATTTACGGAGTAACAATTCCGTTATTATGGGCTATGATTGCTGATGTAGCCGATTACAGTGAATGGAAGAACAATCGAAGAGCGACTGCAACTGTTTTTTCGGCCATGCTTGTTGGATTGAAAATAGGAATCAGTATTGGCGGAGCGTTGGGTGCAGCATTTTTATCTAAATACGGATATGTAGCTGAAGAAGTCAATCAGGTTCCGGCAGCTGTAGAAGGAATTAAATTGTGCGTAAGCATCTATCCTGGATTTATATTCATTATAAGCGCTGTTCTGTTGTGCTTTTACGTTATAGATAAAAATATGGAAATTGGCATTGAAAAAGAGCTAAAGGAAAGAAGAGAAAACTAAACTACCATCTTCTAAAAGAGTCATTAGGCATAATAAAAAAACAGTAATATAGAGCTCCCCACAAACTATATTACTGCCAAAAAAATATCTAAAAACTTTTTTTGAGTGTTTAATAAAAAATATTTATTGCACCATAATAGCTAAACTATTCACAATATTTTCGGATGATGTACCCGTATAAAGTACAAATTCGCCGGGTTCAACTTTCCAGTCGTTACTTTTCTCGTCGTAGAAAGCCAAATCTTTTACTTTCATTTTTAAAGCAACTGTTTTTTCTTCTCCTGGTTTAAGGAAAATTTTATCGAATGCTTTTAATTCTTTTTTAGGCCTTAAAACTGATGCCGTAGTTTGACCAGCGTACAATTGAACTACTTCTGCACCATTCGTTTTTCCAGTATTTTTGATAGTAAACTTCACTATTATTTCATCATTCACACCATATACTTTTTTGTCAGAAGCAACATTAGAGATATCAAAGGTTGTATAAGACAGACCGTAACCAAAAGGATGTTGAGGTTTAATACCTTTGGTATCAAACCAGCGATATCCTACCAGAATATCTTCCTCGTAATTTACTTTCAAATCATGTCCCGGATAAGCCCCTAAAGCATGCGCCGGCGATTGGCTTAAAGTAACTGGTATCGTAAATGGTAATTTTCCTGAAGGAAATTCTTTGCCGCTCAACACATCAACAACTGCGTTACCCGCTTCCATTCCACCATACCAGCCCCAAACTACTGCAGGTACGCGAGATTCAATACCTGCCAGTTCAAGCGGAGAACCTGCAATGATCACCACAATCGTTTTAGGATTGGCTTTCGCTACTTCCTGAATTAAAGTTTCTTGTCCATAAGGCAAACGCATATGCAATCTGTCAAATGATTCTGAATCAAAATCATGGTTCAAACCTGCAAAAATAATTGCTACATCTGATTTTTTGGCCTGAGCTACTGCTTCTTCAATTAATTTCCAATCTACCTTGTCGGTATTTAATTGACCATCACTGCTTCTCTCCACAACATGAGATTGTTTCTCGTAACCTTGTGCAAAATTAATTTGCATAGACTTTCCGAATTTAGCAGTCATAGCCTGAAATGGCGTTATTTCATATAAAGCTTTTATTTCTGAACTAAAGCCGCCGCCGCAATGTGTACGGGTTGCATTATCACCAATAATAGCTACAGATTTTATAGCATTCATATTCAATGGCAAAATTTGCTTTTCGTTTTTCAGTAAAACAACTGCTTCTACTGCCGAGCGATAGGCCGCTTGTTGGTGTTCTTTTGTATTTATAGAACCTGTAATTCGTGTTTTTGGATCTAAAACTTTCGTTTTAATCATCACTCTCAGAATATTAGCTACTTTTTCATCTACTAGGCTTTCTTTTATTCGTCCTTCTTGTACTGCGTTAATCAAAGGATCTGCGAAATACCAGTCGTTATAATTTTCCTTTTCGGTTCCCATTTCTAAATCCAAACCTGCCAATGCTGCTTTTTCGGTACTATGAACAGCATCCCAGTCCGACATATAAACTCCTTTAAATTTAAATTCTTCCCGCAAAAGCGTTCGTCCCAAATAATCATTTTCAGTACAATAAGAACCTCTGAATTTATTATAGGCTCCCATAACTCCCAAGACTCCGGCATCAACAACAGAAGATTTGAAACCCGGCAAATAAATTTCGCGTAAAGCCCGTTCACTCATGGTGACATCGACAACAAAACGATTTTGCTCCTGATTATTAGCTACAAAATGCTTTACACAGGCCGCAACATCCTGCGTTTGCAAAGCTTTAATATAATTAATAGAAAGCTGTGAAATAAGAAACGGATCTTCGCTCAAATATTCAAAATTTCGTCCGCAAAGTGGAGAGCGAATAATGTTGATTCCAGGACCAAGCAAAACATCTTTTTTGCGAAAACGTGCTTCTTCGCCTAAAACTATACCACGCTGTTTAGCTAGTTCTAAATTCCAGCTTGCAGCCATAGCGGTACCAGGAGGAAAACAGGTCGAAGCATCATCAGTTTGCCCAGCATATTGCCAATTATGACGATTCATTTCTGCTCTGACTCCATGCGGACCGTCAGACAAGGCCCATTCCGGAATTCCGAGATGCTTTACTTCTTCAGTATAAAATTTAGAATTGCCATGCAGCATACCGACTTTTTCCTTTAAAGTCATTTTTTTAATTAACTTTTGAATTCTTTTTTCTGTCGTAGCATTTGTTTGCGAAAAAGAACTTTGAAAAAATACGGAAAACAAAGCCGCAGCTATAAATTTTAATTTCATTTTATCTTTTTTAGAGGACCTTTTGGGTTCATTAAATAATTTAGATTGAATGTTAAATGGAAAATTCGCCTAATTAACAAGCTCCCAAAAATAGCCGAATACAAAATATACGAATCCTACAAATCGAGCATTTTATATAAGAAATGAAGCAGAATTGCATTAAAAAATACATGAGCATATTATCTCTACAAAAAATTATAGTAAACATATAATCAGACCTGAAAATTCCATTCATTAGAAACTATTGCCAGCTATTAGTCAGCACCGTCAGTTGTTGCCCTAGCAACTGCAAAAGCGGCCACTTTTTTACCTAAATCTAATCCTTTTTCACAATCACTTCTATAATGAATAGCTCCGTACATTCTTGAGTTTGATGCTTCTAAAGCCATTGCCTCATATTCCGTTTTTTTAGATGGAATAAAATGTGATAAAACAGTACAAGCAGCTGCACTAAAAGTAGAATGACCAGAAACATATGCTGGAAAATTAGGAACTCCTGTGGTTGTTTTAATCGAAGGATCCATTTGACACGGACGTGGATTGAAATAAGTGTACTTTGCATCCCAGCAGCTAATTGCAGCATCCATCATTGCGACATTTAATAAGGCTAAATTTCTTGCCCATCGAATTTCGCTGTACGATTGTTCTACAAAAGCTTCACAGGCAATGGCGTTCCAATGTCCGGGAGGTGTGTAAGTATTTACTCCGTCAGCCCAAAAACTGACAATTTCTAAGTGCTCACGAGAATTGTCCTGACTGTATCTTTTAATCTCGGCTAATTCTTTTGCAAATACTTCAGATTTTGTTGAAGGAGGTGCAGGCGGACGATTGGCTACCACATCTGCTTCTGTCATCAAAAATGATTTTACTTTTCCAAATAATGGTAACATTGGCGGCCTGGCTGGTATTTCTAATGATTTCCAAGGAATTTCGCCTGTTGCTGCAGTTTGAGATTCTAATGCAGCCCAGATCGCCGGTGTTCCACCAGCAACTCCAGCCCCATCATTCGAAGCCCGAGTTATAAATTTTGCAGCAACTTTTCTGCCCAAACTAATTCCGGCATCAACATCTGAGCGAACATTAGCGCCGCTGATAATACGGTATAGTTTTTCTTCCTCAGCTTTTTCATTTATGTAAGCAATTTCAGTTGGAAATAATAATTTTAAAAGCTCAACAGTAACCCCCGTCACGACTGCATCTTCTGATGGATATGACGGCAAAGTATTTTTAGGAATTAATACTTGGAGACTGGGATCAATAATATATGGTGCTGATCTGTTGTACTGCTTTTTATAATGCCAAGCAGCAATCAGCGCGTCGTATTGAGCGGCACTCACATAAGCATAAGCCCTCGCTGCATAAGGAGGATTGGAAAATGGAAATTGAGGATACGCAAATGGATTTGCCGCCGAAGGAGCCGGATAAGTTCCATCCTCATTTTGATAAGGCGGACGATTATGCCTTGCTACCAATGTTCGCATAATTTCATTCCAGCGCAGTACGCTGCCAGCGCTCCAAAATTCTATTATGCTTTTTTGTTGATTGGTAATATTGACCTGAAAACTTTTAATTTCGTTAATTTCTCTCGTGTAAGCAGGTGTATTTGTGGCAACAGGTACATCTATTGAAAATTCATCAGGTGCAGTTAAAAGATAAGGCTTCCATGTATCAGCTTCAAGGTCTGTATTTTTAGGGTTCAATTGTGGAAACTGTTCATTTCGTTGCGCAATATCATCATCACAGGAATACATTAGTAGAACTATTAGAAGTATAAGGCCTTTAAAGACGATTTTTTGAATATTATTTTTCATCTCACTTGTTTTTATTTTTAAAATTTATCAGGTAAAAAACTCCTCCATATAATGAGCTTGCTTCTCCTACATTTCTGCCTTCCGTTACTACATTATAACCACCTACAATAGCTAATTCAGGAAGTTTTTTTAAAGTATATTTTCCATTCAAGCCCAATTTAAAAGCATTCATTGTATTACTTGGGAAAGGCATGTTATTTTTTGTAATGTCAAAACCACCAGATTGTGTAACCGAATTGTCAATAATAGCTTCAGCAATTAATCTTGATGAGCGATATCCTAATCTTAAATTAATATTTATAGCATCTGGCATATTTACTTTATTGGTGTAATGAATTTCATCTGCCAAATAAGAATTTCGATCAATTGTAATATTCGCTTTTTTAATATAAGCAACAGATAAAGTAGTAAAGAAACGATGATACTGCACATCCCCCATTAATCGTAAAGTTCCTGTTTTGCTGCCAAGGCCAATGCTTAATGGTAAATAATCTGCCACATAATCTGAGGCAGGCATTGAATAGCTTCCTAATGCAAATAAGGAATAAGTAAGAGCACCAAAAGTTTTTTTAATTGGCATATATTTCAATGTCAAGGATAAATCCTGAATTCCTTTCTGTCCTTTCATAGTTCCCGCCGTAGCCTTAGTTTCAAGATAAGGAACAGTAAATAAAAAATTTAGCTTATCAAATATGCCATAATTACACATAAGTGCGGGACCTTGAGCAGATACTGTTCCTAAATTAAGATTCTCTCTTTTAAAAGTACCTTCCCAGTACTCATTCCAACTGCTATATTCGTATACCGCTCCAAAGCAAAAATTATTTTTGTTCATCATAAGGGCATCGATTTCGGTTTGTGCGTTCATCAAAAGAGGAATTAAGAAGAGACAACACAAGTATAATTTCCTCATTATTTATTTTTTTTGGTTAATTAGAACTATATAAGTCAATAAATTAGCTTAAAGCCAGAACAAGTTAATGTCCTGATTTTAGCAATTAAGTTCAACACGTTTTATTTTTGAAGAGGTATAACAATTCAAAACAAAAGCTTAATTTATTTTAACACTTTGCAAAAAAGAGTTATTCTTAGTAACCAAGAGGTACGTTTTTCCTTTTACCTTAATTTTTTCCATGTTTTTAACATCGCCGGGAGTAAAAAATCCGCTGTCAATTGCTGACACTGATCTGAATTTTCCGTGACCATCTCCTTTTAAAAATAATCCGTGACCGGCATCGTTTCGAGGCGTTTCAACTTCTGAATTATACATGTTACCCGTTACTAAAACATCAAGTTTACCATCTTTATCGTAATCGTCAACCATTATTTGATTGATGCAGGTAAGCTGTGCTTCAACTGGCAGTTCGTGAAGGATGAACTTCCCATTTTTATTTTCTAAATAAATACTGGCAAATGATTTTACTTTATAATGCAGCGCTTCTTTAAGTGATTTTTCAGTATAAACATCAACCAAAGTGGCTTCTGAAAAACTTTCGTAATCTTTGAATTTCTTTTTGATATTTGGAATTTGCTGAGACGAACAACCACGACCGCGCACCGGATATTGTTTACCATCATTGTAGTAACTCAACACAATGTCTTTGTGTTTATTATTGTCGAAATCTTTTACATAAATATCAAAGGTTTCACTAGGAGTTGCTTTGTATTTGTAGTTTAAACCATTGTTTCCAACAATATAATCCATATCGCCATCATGATCAAAATCGCCTTGCTGAATGCTCCACCACCAACCTGTTGTATCATCATTAAGTCCCATGTTTTTGGTAACTTCTTTGAAACCCGATACAGTATTTTGAAAAATACGGATTGGCATCCATTCGCCAACAATAATAATATCAGCTAATTTGTCATTATTAAAATCGGTAATTACAGCACTTGTCGCCATTCCTAAATTGGTAAATTCTCTAGGTGATTTTTTAGAAACTTCAAATTTTGGCTGTGTTGGTGAACTTATATTGTGCAATAAATAAGTTGTTGCAGGAGAAGGATATTGCCCCGGAACCTGTCTTCCTAAAACTAAAAGATCTTGTTTTCCATCTTTATCATAATCAATAGGATATACTTTTGAACCACTTGTCAGCATCGTTGGCAATACACTTTTTGGAGCTTTTGTAAAATCGCCTTTTCCGTTATTGAGGTATAGTCTGTCTTGTAATTTTGGGTCGTTAACCAAAAATTCGTAACCACCGCTCACTACATACAAATCATTGTCTCCGTCATTATCAGCATCGAAAATAACGGCTCCTGTATCTTCACTGGCTTTATCGTCTTCAAGAGTGTGACTGTTTTTTTCTACAAAACCATTTTTAGTCTGCATAAATAATTTTCCTGAATAGGTTGCAGATCCTCCAATAAAATAGTCATCCAAACCATCTTTATTTAAATCACCCACAGCAATAGCAGGGCCAAAAGTCGACATTTTATGAGGCAATAAAACTTGATCCTTAAAATCATCGTACTTATTTTCTTCGTGTTTATAAACAGGAAAAACGTTGTTTTCAGTCGCGAATAAATGCGTTTTTGGAGTTGTTTTTACAGCTGGTTCTTCTTTGGCATCTTGCTCCTTAAAGGTTAAAGTCTGATTTACTTTTACATTTGCTAATTTTTGCACTTTACCGTTTGACCAGACTACTTTAACCTCATCGACCGTTTTGTCTTTCCCAACACCAAAATGCAATTCAGGCGCTACAGAAGATTGAAACCCTCTGGTTAGCGTTAGCTCCTGCATCTGGGTTCCTTTTTTCGTTTTTACATAAACACGGTTTCCTAAGCCAAAAGTGTTTTTAGTATTTCCTTTGAAGTTTACTTTGATGTAATTATTGCGTTTAGAACTTGAATTTTCAAAAACAGAAGCGTAATCGTCTATATTATTGACAACCAAATCTAAATCACCATCGTTATCTAAATCGACATAAGCAACACCATTTGAAAAACCTTTATACTCAATTCCCCATTTTTTATTGGCTTGCTCAAAATTTAAATTTCCTTTGTTTTGAAACATAAAATTGTCAATTTTCTCAGAAGGAATTTCCTGAGATTTCTTAAGTAAATCTTTTGGTTTTAGATTAAGCGCTTCTAAACTATGAAAGAAATCATTGTTATTAATTTCTCTTCTTGTTCCGTTCGTTACAAACAAATCTTTATTTCCGTCATTATCAAAATCGGCAAATAAAGGTCCCCAGCTCCAATCTGTAGACGAAGTTCCGGTAATACGGGATACATTGCCAAAATGTGGAATACCATTTTCATTAACTCCTGTATTTAATTGCATGCAATTGTGCATATATTGATAGTTAAAACCAGCATCAACTACATCCCAAAAAAGTTTCGGATTCATGCTGGACATGTTTGCTTTCTTACGACGATTATCCTTAGCGTCCATATCAACCTGAAAAACATCTAAATTTCCATCGTTATTAAAGTCTGAAATATCCACGCCCATTCCATAAAAAGAATTATGCGCCATTGCCTCTTTTACTACTTCCTTAAAAGTACCATCCTGATTGTTGATGTACATAAAATCTGGAGAGTTGAAATCATTAGACACATAGATATCAGGCCAGCTGTCATTATTTAAATCTCCAATTGTGGCGCTTAATGATAAACCATAGTTTTTTACACCGGCTTGTTCGGTAACATTGGTAAAATGATTTCCGTCATTTCTATATAAATGTCCCGATTCATTATCCTTTACATGAAGCATCATTTGTACATAATCGCCTGTTGCCGAATTGAATTTTGTTGGCGGATAATTCGCTACAAATAGATCTAAATCGCCATCTTTATCATAATCAAAAAAAGTTCCCTGAACACTGTTTCCTATATCATCAATGCCATATTCTTTGGCTTTTTCTGTAAAAGTTCCGTTATGATTATTTATATATAGTTCATTGTTTTTAGGTCCGAATTTCCCTCCTACACTACAATAAATATCCAAAAAACCATCACCGTTTACATCGGCCATTGTAACTCCGGTATACCAACGGCTATCACCGCCAACACCTGCTTTTTTTGTAATATCCTCAAATTTTAGTTTTCCTTTGTTCAGGTACAATTTATTGGATACCTGATTTCCTGTAAAGAAAATATCTACCAGTCCATCATTGTTAATGTCGCCGGTAGCAACTCCTCCACCCAAATAAATATAATTGTAGGTGAAGTAATTCAAGGAATCATTTTCTTTCAAATTATTGCTAAAATCAATTCCGGTGTCTGAACGGTCTAAAGTGGTAAAGATTTTCTCATCTGATTCTTTTGAACAACCAGCAAGCAATACTAAACCCACAAGGCTAAAAGAAATTACTATTGTTTTTATATTTTTCATATTATGGATTCTAATAAATTTATTTTTTTAAATACAAATCGGAGAATGTGCTTCGACGGTTGAAAAAAGAATTCTTTTAATATCTATTTTGGAGAAATTATCTTCGCCTTCAATAATTTTAATGTATTGATTTGGTTTTACATTTTTAAAGACTTTTTTCTTTTGGTCTTTCGGCCAGGTAATTTCGATTTGGTCTATCGTTGTCGCTTTTCCAATTCCGATTTCCATTCTTAAAGCCGACGCTCCAAAGCTGCCACCTGAGTTTAAGATCCTGTAGAGAGATCGGGAAACTCCATTTTCTTTGAAAGTGACTTTTACTTTTGTTCCAATAGCAGAACGATTACTTTCTGTTCCTTCTAACTTCAATTTTATCCAACGGTTGTTGTTTTGACCCGGATTTAGGTATAAAGAATTACTGAAAGAATCCCCTAAATAAGCACCTCCGACTTCTATAAAAATATCGTTGTCTCCATCATTATCCAGATCATTAATAGCTACACCATGTCCTTTTTGCAAATTTCCTACTCTGCCGGAAACAGTAACGTCAGCAAATTTTCCATTGCCCATATTTCTAAATAATCTATTTGGTGCCAGTGATCTATAGTCGGGATTTCCTGTTCCGAGGTACATATCCAGAAAACCATCATTATCAATATCTCCGAAATTGGAACCCATAGCAAATACAGTTTTGCTTAATCCAGATATTTCAGAAACATCAGAGAAAGTGCCATCATGATTGTTATGGTACAAATACATTTTACTGCTTTCATTTGGAATATTCAGGGCTTCCATTGCAATTTCTCCAGCAATAGAGCCATTATACTGATAACCACAAACAAATATATCCTGCCATCCATCGTTATCATAATCCCAAAACCAGGTTGGAAAAGTCATTACATTAATGCCCGCCAAGCCTGCCTGATCTGTAACATCTTTAAATTGCGGAATACCCTTTTTGAGTCCAGTATTTTTTAATAATGTTTTTCTTTTATTCATTCCGGAGAGGAACAAATCAATATCGCCATCATTATCATAATCAGCTGACGTTACACCTTTTATATAAGCAATAACATCACATTTTGCTGCTTTGGCAACATTGGTAAAGGTTCCGTCCTGATTATTTAGGTACAATTCTGAAGGATAGGATTCATTATCTGATGATTCATTTCCAATAAACAAATCGAGATAACCGTCATTATTAAAATCATTCCACGTACCGGCTTGGGTAGGGAATTCAGAATATAAACCACTCTTTAGGGTTACATCAGTAAAAGTTCCGTCTCCGTTGTTGCGTAGCAGCGAGTTTGGTTGTCTTCCGTATTTACGCATCCAGGCACCTCTCAAAACAAAAATATCAATATCGCCGTCATTGTCATAATCAGCTTGTATCATGTTTAATCCTCCTTTGAAACGGCCTATTTCTGAAACTTTAGAATAATCGAGATATTTTCCTTTTTTATCATTTTCATAATAATGCATCACGCCATCCAGACTCCAGTCAGAAGTTACAATATCCAGATAGTTATCGTTATTAAAATCATCAACAATAACTCCACCTGACATATTTCTGCCTATTATGCCTGCGTTTGCGGCTATATCCAGAAAAGGTTTTATGCTGTATCCTGAATCTTTATTCAGGTTAGGTATGAGCCATTGTTTGGGAACTTCTAAAGGATAACCGCCGAGCGTCATATAAGCAATATTGAGAAGCCATCTTGATTCATAATCATTAGGGTCAATCGATAATAATTTCTTATAAATTTCAATTGCTTTTTGAGACCCCTGTCGTATCGTATGAATTCCATTTTTTTGGATAGGCATAGTACAGGATTCGGGATTATGATAATTCACACAATTTTGTTTTTCGCCTAATCTCATGTACGCAATGGCTAAAAATTTTAACGATTGAATATCTTCTTTTCCGTCTATTTTCTTCTTTCTATTTATGGCATTTTCTATAGTTGCTACAGACTCTGCCTCTTTTCCAAGTTTTAATAATGCATTTCCTTTATTTATTTCATTAAATAATTTAAAAAAACCTTCATCTGAACTTTTAATAATAGAGTCGTAATATGCTACTTCTGCTTTTGCTGCAAAAGGATTGTCTTTGACGTTATACATCTTATTTCTTGCTTCCAAAATCTTAACCATCTTGTCATTTGGATTCGAAAAATAATCACAGGACTGGGTTAAAATAAATAGGCTAAATAGCGATACTAACTGTTTGATTTTCATAATTAAGGCATTTGTAGATTAGACCAGTTTCTTTGATATTATGAAACGCACTCAATTCTCCGCTATCGTTTCGGGAGTTTTATTTCCGATATGGATATTATAAAACTTCCATTCCTGATGTGCTACATTTCTGCCCAGCTTTAGTCCTTCAACATTATCAGACTGAATATGGTAACCGCCCATTACTCTTGAGATTCCGGCCATATTTGCCGTTTCGGTTAAAGTGTTGAACTTCAAAACAACTTTCTTTCCTAAATTATCCGGTTCTGTCATAGCTCCTGATACCAATTCTGCAGATTGACCAAATGCATCGCTGCCTGTCCATAATCTTAAAGCTTCTGCACAACCACCACTTATCGTACTGTGACCTGAAACATAACTCGGAAAAGGCGGACATAAAAAGGTGTCTGGAGAATAAGGTCTCCATTCTTCTCCCTGCATGGTAATCATTCCCTTTCCAGGACCTCCCCAAGCAGTAATCGTTTTACCGCCGTAATAGAAATGTACTAAGGCATTTGGTCTGGATGAATCATAAAACATTTTGGTATCCCAACAGGCAATAAAACAGTCCATCGCTGTTATCTGATTTAAAAAATACATTTTAACGTCCTGATCTAAAGTGTGATTGTCTCTTCTTGAAATATCCTGCGCAAATCTTAACCAGTGTCCGGCTTGCTGAACAGATTTTGGTCCGTCTCTCATAAATTCAACCAGTGCTTTGTCTTCATCCGTTAATTTGGCCTGTAAAGCAATAACTTCATCCACTTCATTTTTAAGTTTTTCTGAACCAAATAACGGTGGCGGAACAGCACGGAATTGGTCTCCTGATTTCAATCCGACTGGTTTTACTCTATTCCAAAAAGGAGTTAAACAAGCGGGAGCAAATTTTCCACCTTTTCCATCAGAAAAATATTTAGGCTGCCAGTGATTAATATCATTTAGTTGATCAACTGTATTTACAGGCGAATATTTAGTGTAATCAAAAAATGGTTTTCCGTTAGAACCTTCTTCTTCCGCATATTGATTCGAACCGTCTCCTCTTCTTGCCGCGATTACCGCTTTGGCCGCCAGATTACCAATTCCTTCTGGCGTTTTTGGATCTAAGGAAGTATTTGTTGGATCATAGCCTAATTCTTTCATGTAAGAAGCAAATAACGCTTTATCACTATAATAATATTCGCATAGCGCTCCATACGCTGCGTAACTTATCGCAATTTCTTTATTTTTTAAATTTTGCTCTTTTTTAGGTCTTCTTTTAATATCCGTTAAATATACCGGAATTGCTTTTTCGTCATAACGGCTCCATGCATCAAAAATAGCTACGAAAGTCAATCCCAAAAAGCGTGAAGTTACAGTGGGTCTTGGTCTAAATCTGTCTGTATCATTTGCAGTTGCTTGAACTGCCATTTCTCCCCATTTATAGGCTAAATTATTTTTTCCTGTTGGTTCGGCAATTTGATTTTTGTCTTTAACTTGTGCAAACGTATTTACGCTTAAAGCACTAAAAAGTAGCACTTTAAACAAAAATTTATAAATTTTCATTTTTGGTTGGTTTATATGGTTGTTAAATAGCTTTCTTTTCAATTAGAATTAATTGAAGTTGTATGTTAAATTGTAGAACAAAGCGATTAACCCTCCGTAAAAACTAAAGATTAAACGCATCTACAATTTAGCATTCAATGAAATGCTATACCATATCTGGAGGTGGATAATTTGTAGTAAAATATCCTGAAAGAAGATTTTTTTGTGGAGAATATGAATTTAAGGCAACAGTAGAAACTAATTTTACAGAAGTACTTATTAATAATACTGTGTTACTTTGAATGTAGTCCTGAAGGAAGGATTTTAATAACTTTTTGCCTGGATTTTCTTTATTTGAATTGTCATCAAATAACTGACTGTCAACAATCTTTTTTAAATTTTTATTTAAAGCTTCATTATGAGAACTTTTTAAGCAATATAATTTTAAAACATTGTTTTGAATTCTTTTCTTAAAGACATGATAGGTTTTATTGTTGATTAAGAAGTCTTCGTTTGTATCTTCAATACCAGAATCAACAACATAAGCATAAGGGTTGATTTTAACTTCAATTATTTCAAAATTTGCGTTGTCAGTTTTCTCCATAGCATTCACCCACACTTGCTCTTGTTGTTCAGCAAACGTGATATAAAATCCTAGAACATTATAAAACAATGTTACGATTAAAAAAAGTGAAGCAATCCTTTTCATTTGAATAAAATTTTGCCTGCTTAAAAATTGAAATATTGAAAATTTAAAATCTTAGTAATGGTATTTTGTTTTTAAAAAAATGCATTATTAGCTGAAGAAGAAGTAAAAAAATTACATAAATTATAATTTCTTAAACAACATAATGTATTGATAAACAGCGCACGTTAATGCGCTGTTTGCCAAATACTAACTTAACTAACTCAAACTAACAAACTTCAATAATCCTCACCTAGTAGCCAGGATTGTTATCACTAGGTTTTATATTTGGATTAGAAGATGTTTCTCTATTAGGGATAGGCCATAATTCGCTTCTACCTACTTTAAAACCAGTACCTGCAAGCTCAGTACTAGCTATACCCCATCTTATTATATCATCAAAACGAACTTGCTCGCCAGCTAATTCTACTTTGCGTTCATGAATAAGAGCTGTAAACACCTGATCTTTTGTAAGTGTTAATGCCAATAATGGTACGCCTGCTCTAAGACGAACCTGATTAATGTAGCCAATAGCGGTTGCTTGTACACCTCCGGGTCTCATGCTTTCGCATTCTGCCATCATAAGCAATACATCTGAATAGCGCATTACTTTGAAGTTGATGCTTGAATCCAGATTTTCATCAGTACGTTTATAGTAATTTTGATATTTTTTCCAGCCTGCTCTTCTTAGACCTTCAGATGAAGAGAAATTAGCAGCTGTCATTGTATTAGCTCCATTGTTATATTTAGATCCTGGTACGTAGAAAGTATCTCCAAAACGTTTATCACCCACCTCGTATGAATCTAATAAATTATCAGACGGATACACATTGTACCAGCCTAAATTACCATACTCCTGACCTCTAAGTGTAGATTCAGCCACACCGTCTCCTGCAGTATCACTACCCCATTTATCAGCTACTCCTAATTTTTCATCATATTCAATCTCAAAAATTGATTCCGGACCATGCTCGGTTTCATCCATGAAATTGTTATAAAAATTAGTTTCTAAACTAAATCCAGTAACTTTATTAAAAGCAGTCAAAGCTTCGTCATATTTCTTTTGATACAAAAGTGCTTTTCCTAAATAAGCAAAAGCAGCTTCTTTAGTCGCTCTACCCTTATCTTCTACATTTTTGCTCAATAGATTTTTAGACGCAAAATCAAAATCATCAGTGATTAATTTATAGATTTCTGCCTTAGGACTTCTTGGTGCACCCACAATAGTTTGTTTGGTATAAATAGGCAAATCACCAAAACGAGGTACTAAAAGAAAGTAATAGTAGGCTCTTAA
This sequence comes from Flavobacterium sp. KJJ, assembly GCF_000708595.2. GTDB lineage: Bacteria > Bacteroidota > Bacteroidia > Flavobacteriales > Flavobacteriaceae > Flavobacterium. Next base: position 58,845 of record NZ_JARP01000010.1, read on the forward strand.
AAAATGAGCTTCACCTAAAAATTTATTCTTTTTCTCTTGTGTCAAAACTGAATTAGGCAAAGCCTGAATCTTCTCTTCGTTATCTAAGACAAAATTAGCTTTGGAAATTCCTAAAAAACAGGTTTCCCAATAAAACTGAATGATATCGCTACTTGCATCAAAAGAAAAATCAAGGAAAGGTTTTTTGTTACCTTCTAACTGTGGGTTTCCTTTGTTTTCCTGAGCCATATTGTCTAAAGCAAAGAAAATATGTCTGGCATAGAGTCCTCTTGTTTGCAGATTTGCGTAGGCTGCATTTACTGAAGATTGTACCTGTGCTTCCGATTTAAAGAAAGTTTCAGGGGATAACTGATTTGGATTTGTTAATTCCAGATCATTATCGTTACATGAATTTATTGTTAAGATCCCTAACAATACTACAACTATATATTTTATTTTTCTCATCATCTTTTTATAAATTAAAATGTAACATCAAGTCCAAAAATTACTGATTTTGGTTGTGGATATCTGCCTATATCAATTCCGGCAGAATTTGCATTAGTATCTACACGTGCAACTTCAGGATCTAAACCAGAATAATTTGTAATTGTAACAAGATTTTGCGCACTTACATAGAATCTTATATGTGAAAAATAGCTGTTAAAGGCTTCTCCTGAAAAGGTATATCCTATAGTAACATTTTTTAATCTTGTGTAAGAACCATCTTCAACATATCGTTGGCTTGCAGAAGACCAGTTTTGGCCTGCCCCAAGTGCTCTTGGTAATGTAGCCGATGAATTAGTAACCACTCCATTTTGAACAATTGATCGATCTAAAACATCTGTACTTGCATTAAACAAACGTGACATAGCTTCTAGGTCAAACTTATTTGCATTAAAAACATCATTCCCCTGAACTCCTGTTATAAAGCAGTTAAAATCGAACTTTTTATATGCAGCTGTAAGGTTTAAGCCATATGTAAAATCAGGATATGGATTTCCTATATTAGTTTTATCATCAGAGTTAATTACTTTGTCTCCATTGCGATCTACAAACCTAATATCACCAGGTTGTATAGTAGTTTGGCCAGCCCCTAAAGCAGCATCTACTTCTGCCTGATTTTGATAAATCCCGTTGGTTTGATACCCGTAAAAATAGAATAATGGCTGACCAACTTCCAATCTTGAGAAATTCTCTAGACCTGCTCTTACTGCCGGACCAGCTAAGACACTAGTTACACCGGGAGCTAAACCTGTTACTTCGTTTTTGCTTGTTCCCAAATTTGCTATAGCAGACCAGGTAAAATCGCCTTTTCTGTCATTGTATCCAAGTGACAGTTCAAATCCGTGCACTTTTACATCGGCAACATTTTGAATTTGAGTTCCTCCACCAGCTGAACCTACAGAAGCAGGAAGCGGTACTGCGAAAAGAATATCGCTGCTTTTATTATTAAAATATTCGACAGATCCTGTGAATTTTTCATCAAACAATCCAAAGTCCAAACCTATGTTTCTGTCATTTTTAGACTCCCATTTCAAATCCGGATTTGCAGCTCTTCCTGCAGTAACACCAGCTCCTGCAGCTCCGTTAAACGGATATGTATAATTTGCTGCCAACGATGAACTGTATTGATAATCGTCTATTCTGTCGTTACCTGTTGTACCTGTACTCGCTCTAAGCTTCAATGTGCTAAAAACAGAATCGGTCATAAAACTTTCTTTTGCAATATTCCAACCTAAAGCAACAGAGTAGAAATTACCATAGCGGTTATTAGATCCAAAACGAGAAGAAGCATCTCGGCGACCTGAAACTGCAAGCAGGTATCTCTCATCGTAATCATAATTAATACGGGCTATGTAACCTAAATTATTAGCCTCAATATTACTAGAACTCAAATTGGCATCTTGTAGTCGCAACTGGTCTATTTCATTTGAAATATAGTAACGGCTGCTAGCTATTAAATTCTGGCTCTTATTCTCAATTTTAGTTATAACCCCTAATACTTCTAAATTATGTTTAGAAGCAAAAGTAGTTTTGTATGTTAAACTGTTATCAAAAACAATGGTTTGTCCCTGAGAATTTGTTTCAGCAGTAGACGAATACGCCTGTTTATGTGCTGAACCATCTTCGTAACCTGGAATAAAAGTGTGATCTTGACTTGTATAATAATCTAAGGAAACCTGTGATCTGAATTTTAATCCTTTAAAAATTTGCAATTCAGCATAAATGTTTCCTATTATAGATAACCCCTTAATTGTTTGGTATCCTAAATTTGCTACACGTACAGGGTTTTCTGCATCCTGTCCATCAGCTGTAGATGGGCCTTGGTAACCTCCTACATTATCTGCATTATAAACTGGCAAATACGGCGCCATTTTAATAGCATGTTCTAATAATGTTCTACCTCCTGAAGCACGTTCTGGATTAGTTTTGCTGAATGACAATCCAATATTACTGCCAACAGTTAATTTACCTATATTTTGTGTATTATTGGCTCTGAAAGAGTAACGTTCAAAACCTGTACTGATAACAGCTCCATCTTGTTTTAAATATTCTGCAGAATAACGACTTGTAGCATTCTCGGTACCATTTGAGAAACTTAAATTATAATCCTGCATTATGCCACTCTGAAAGATTTCGTCCTGCCAGTCTGTATTTATATTCCCAAATTGAGCAGCTCTTGCACTTACATCGCTCCCTAAATCTTTAGCATATTGTAAATATTGTTGTGTATTTAAAACATCGTATCTTTTAGTAATAGTTTGAAAACCTGTGTAAGTATTAAAATTTAGTTGCCCAGGACCTTTTTTCCCTTTTTTGGTAGTTACCATAATGACCCCGTTAAAAGCTTTAGAACCGTATAAAGCTGTTGTTGAGGCATCTTTTAAAACCGACATCGATTCAATATCATTAGGACTCAAGCCAGATAAATTACCTGTCAAAACTCCATCGATAACATATAAAGGAGCACTATTTCCCATTGTAGCCAAACCACGAATAGTAACTGTAGGGCTTGAACCAGGCGCGCCATTTACAACGGTAACACCAGCTGCTCTACCCTGTAAAGCCGACTCTGCATTTGTAATAGGAACTGCTGTAATATCTTTTGAACTTACTGTCGAAATTGCTCCTGTTACTTTAGTTCTCTTTTGAGCACCATACGCTACGACAACTTCTTGTAAGTTTTGTGCAGATTCTACTAATGTAACATTAATTGTTGTACGAGTCCCCACTGTAATAGTCTGTGTAACCAAGCCAACAAAAGAAAACGTTATTCTATCAGTAGGATTCACTCCATTTAAAGAGTATTTACCATCAAAATCTGTAGAAGCGCTAATTTTGGAACCTTCTACAATTACACTGGCACCAGGCAAAGGAAACCCTGAGGGATCGATAACCACACCCTGTATGGTCTTTGATTGTGCCATCACATTCTGATAGCTTATCATTAGCAATGCGATTATTGCAAATTTTAATTTTAACATCATATTAATTGGTTTTTTGTTTAGTTTAAATAATTATTTGGTTGTAAAGTTTTTGCTATTTATGCACTGAGACAATTTATTTTTTACGTTATTTTTCTGCCCTTAAAATTTTTGAAAATAAGAATACGATTTTCATTGATTTTATATTTTCCCAAATCCTAAAGTGTTGGTTTTAAAATTTGATTGAGAAAAAAATGGACTGTTCAATACACAAAAATTAGTTTCATTTCATGTTTTTAATTGGTTTAAAATTGTTAGTAATGTTTTCATGGTTATTGATGTTTAGTTAACTCAAAAATATAACGTTAACATAAATTTCACATACTACATATGATGCAAAAACTATCAAATTTGTAGCACAAGAGTTAAAAAAACGAACAAAATCAACATTTAGCTTTTATTTACTAAACAAAATAAAATTCCTATTTTGGTAATTATGAACCATTATTTTTCATGCATTCATAAATTAAATAAGAATTAATATTGATTTAATAATCACCCAAAAAGTATAGAATCACATAAAACTTAATTATTTATACTTTACATTTATTTCTATTCCTATAATTTTCCTTTTTATTTTTCATTTTGCCTGTCTGTAAAAAACAAAAAGACGGCATAAAAGCCGTCTTGGAATAATTTAAAAAATGCATTATTTTTTGTTGTGAGTGGGCAGATAACCGTATTTATCTTTATAACATTTTGTAAAATACGAAGGAGAACTAAACCCAACTTTATAACTAATTTCGGTTATATTGTCATTGCCAAATTCTATTAATTCTTTAGCTTTTTCTAAACGCACATTTCGAATAAATTCATTTACTGATACACCTGTTAGTGTCTTAATTTTTCGATACAATTGGCTTCTGCTCAAAAACACTTTCGAAGCTAAATCTTCAACACTTAATTCCGTCTCATTAATATTTCCATTTATATAATGCAATACATTTTTTATAAAATCATTATCTAGAGTAGTTGTTTTTTCTTTTGCTTTTGGTGTAATTCCGTTATAGAATTTATTAAACATAATTTGCCTGCTATTAATCAATTGCACCAGACTCGATCTTAAAATATCCATGTCAAAAGGTTTGCTTAAGTACATATCTGCACCCGAATCAATACCTTCTAATCGATCTTTTACCAATGCTTTTGCAGACAACATCATTAACGGAATATGACTGGTTTTTAAATCGGCCTTAATACTTTTACACAATTCTAAACCATTCATAACAGGCATAATTACATCTGTTAAAATTAAATCAGGCAATTTCTGCAAAGCTAATTCTAAACCAACCTGACCATTCTCTGCTACTAAAACTTTATACTCTTTTTTGAGTTCATTTTTTAAATAATTTCTAAGTTCGACATTATCTTCAACTATTAAAATAGTGTAAATTCGATCTTGTTTTTCTTCATTTTCCTCTGATTGGGTTTCCGCTTTTTCTATAACAGGCGTGAAACTCATTTTTTTCTCCTTTTTAAAATCCTCAAGTAATATTTCACTTTCATTAAAAAACTCTTTTCCAATGGGAAATAATAATTTAAAAGTAGTACCAACTCCCAATTCACTTTCTACTTCGATCATTCCTTTATGCAATTCTACAAAACCGCGTACTACTTCCAAACCTATGCCGGTACTTCCATAATAAGCTTTATTTAAATTGTTAACCTGATAGAAACGGTCAAAAATTCTCTTGATATCTTTTTTCTCTAATCCAGAACCAGTGTCTTCCACAATAACCTCAAATGAAGGATAAGAAGTTGCGGAATCTATCAAAGGAAAATGAATCAATTCGTTGTTGACCACTATTTTTACAGTTATTCTTCCCTTATCTGGCGTAACCTTAAAGGCATTTGAAATTACATTAAAAATAATTTTTTCAAACATTTTTGGATCAATCCAATCTTTTAAAGCTGTTTTATTAGATTCAAATTCCAAATGAATTCCACGACTCAATGCTTCTTCATCAAAATAACTGACAATTTCTTTTGTAAAGCTTACTACCTCAATTAGTTGCAATTGCAATGTCATTTTATTGAACTGCAATTGGTTAAAATCCATTAACTCATTAATTAATCGTGAAAGTCTGTCAGAGCTTTTTTGAATTGTCTGCAATTTTTTCAATACACTGTCTGGCAAATCTGAGGAATAATTTCTGAGAATATCGCCTAACGGATTTAAAATTAGAGTCAGTGGTGTTCGAAACTCATGCGAGATATTGGTAAAGAATTGCAATTTTTTATTATTTAATTTTTCAATCTGAACCGCTTTTGTCTTTTCAAATTCTATCATTTGGTTTTGTTTAAAACGATTCTGATAATATTGATTGCCAAAATAAATAGCGGCTAACAACAACAGCGTATAAAATAAATAAGCAAAAGATGTTTTCCACCAAGGTGGTAAAATTTCAATTCTTAATTCTAATGGTTTTTGACTCCAAACTCCATTTTTTTCTGATGCTTTAACTTTAAAAATATAATTGCCTGGCGCTAAGTTTGTATAAGTTGCCGAGCGCTTATTGCCAACATAGTTCCACGAATCTTCAAAACCTTCTAAATAGTAAGCAAATTCATTTCGTGCCGGATATGAATAATTTACAGCAATAAAATCGATGGTAAATACAGACTGATCGTGTCTGAGGATTATTTTTTTTGTTTGGGAAATTACTTTTATTAAGGGTGAGTTTTTTTCTAATGGCCCAACTGATTTATTAAAAAGTTTTAGATCTGTAAAATAAATTGGAAGCTGTTTTTTACTCTTAACTAAATTCGTTGGATTAAAGTAATTTAAGCCTTCATAGCTTCCAAAATACAATACTCCGTTTTCATCTTTTAGAACTGAATTGTTATTAAAATCATTTCCTAATAAACCATCATAGATCGAATAATTAAAGGTAGTTTTGTTTTTTAAATTTAGTCTTGTGATTCCTTTCTTGCCACTCAACCAAATACCTCCATCATTAGCTTCTACTATAGATGAAATTGACTTTTCATGAAGTCCTTTGAAATTAATATACCATTTAAGGCTATCTGTTTTTTTATTGTAACTGAATAAGCCTGCACCATCGGTACCAATCCAAATTTCTTTATTTTCAGCCTCATATAAAGTATTAATAGTGTGTGTACTTTTATGATTTTTTAGCTTTTCAGACATTTTATCTCGAAAAGAAACTACTGAAAAGGTAACAAAATCATTTGTCACAACCTTGTATAAACCTGTTGTTGAGCCTACCCAAACAGCATCATCTGAATCGACCATCACATTTCTGATGTCTAAATTCATTAGATTATAAAATGGTTTTGAATTACAATGATGAAATTGACGATCTGAAGGAGTATAATAGTGCAACCCTTTTGCAAATGTACCAATCCAAATTACACCTCTTGAATCTTCCGCAATACTCATAATGTTATCTGAAGCCAGATTAGGAGTGTTTTTTGTATTATAATTAATAAAATTTCTGCTTCCTTTTTTTAAAAGAAAAATCCCTTCGTTCCAGCTTGACAACCAAATATTCTGTTTTTTATCAATAAATACTTTTGTGATATTATCGTTGGTTAATCCAGAATAAAAGCTGGCATCAGATTTCGTAATATGTTTAAACTTTTTAGTTCTTAGATTATATACGTCGACTCCTCCTCCTTCCATAGAAATCCACAACTGGCCTTCATTGTCTTTTATAATACCGGTAACACAATTTGTTTGTAAGGATTGTGAATTTCCAGGCAAACTTTCGATAATATTTACCTTGCTGTTTATTTTATCGAAAATACCCAATCCTTTATTATAATAACCAAGCCAAATTCTACGCTCCTTATCAAGAAATAAAGACCAGACTGAATTTGAACTTAAACTACGTTCATTGAATTTGCTGTTCACATATTTTTCCTGAACAACACCTTGATCATTTACAATGATTAATCCATCATTTTCAGTTGCGCATAGTATTGTTTTAGGATCTGTTGCCAATATTGACATAATTCTTTTTTTCGTAATAGGATAAGAAAAAGCCTGATTAGAATTTAGATTTACTTTAACCAGACCTTTATATCCGTTGCCAATCCACAAATTTTGTCTGCTGTCTAAAAACATAGATACTATATTTCCCGATAAAATTTGATTATCGTTGCCTGCAGTTATTTTTTGAACTTCGTTTTTTGCCTTATTGAGTACTTTCAAGCCAAAATTAGTTCCTAGGTAAATGGTTCCTTTTTTATCCTTTACTAAGCTGTTAATAAGATGATTTTCGGGATTAGAAACGTCTAGCTTTATTGAACTAATTTCTCTAGTTTTAACATTTAGTTTCAATAAACCGCCATTAAAAGTTCCTAAAAACAAATTACCATTATTATCTTCAATAATGCTTTTAACAGAAATTACATTCTCTTTGTTTATCTTTTTTTTAATATCAATACTTTCAAAAGTATTTAAATCTCTGTTATAAAGACACAAACCTTCATCAGTTCCAACCCACAACCGGTTGTTTGTATCTACGTAAGTTGCGTAAATCAGATTACTATTTATTGAATTACTAGCGTTGGAATTTTGTTCATATGAAATATAATTTACTCCATCAAATTTAAATAGACCTGCACCATTTGTGCCCATCCACATAATCCCAAATTGATCTTGCGCAATGCTATAAATACCGCTTTTTGAAGTCTCTTTGTTGACTAAACGAAATTGGTAGTTTTCAAAAGTATTTTGAGAAAGCACATTATTTACTATAAAAAATAAGATAACAATAATGCTAAAACATTTTTTTTTTGACATATTACGATTAGTTAAATAATTATATAGTTTTTTTACTCAGAAACTTATTTGACGTCTTAATCATACAATTTTTATTATTTTAAGGCTAGGAAAGGAAAATTACAGATACAAATTTCAACTTCCATTCGCATTGCCTTATGCTGGTTTTTAAAGTGGCAAACTAAAAGGATAATTCATTTTAATTTGCTAATTAAATTTTAAAAAAAATTAATTCAACAACACTATTCCACCGTTAGAAGGAATTTCAATTTCAATCTCTTGATTATTTTTCAGCTTTATAGGTTTGACATTTCCATTTAACCTTTCATCATCGAAATAGTATTTTAATGCTGTTCCCGAAGCCATCATGGAAAGTTTTAATTTAATTTTCAGCGTTTCTTTTTGTGCATTAACTCCTGCTATATACCATCTTGCACCTTTTCTTCGGGCAAGCACAGCGTATTTACCAGGATATCCATTCAAAAATCTTAATTCATCCCAAGTTGTTGGAACTTCTTTCATGAAATCGATAGCCCAAGATGGGGCATCGTATAAATTATTTGGCGCCAATGCAAAATGTTGCACACTGCTTTGAAAAAGTACTGCAGTAGCTAAGGCAAACACGTCAGAAGTAATTCGTTTAGAACCTTTATTTGGAATATTATCACTATTATAGAATTTATTTAATGCACTTCCCCCAAAATCCATACTTCCAACCGCGTTTCGAATGAAGGTATGTATTGAAGCATTTTTGGCTTCATTATCACAGCTGGCTTGTCCAAAATGCAGATTTTCGCTAGCTAACACGGCCTCGCTAGCGGCATAATTAGGATACATACGCTCCCAGCCTCTTGGCAGTGTACAACCATGAAAAATAACCATAAGTCCAAAATCATTGGCATCTGTCAGGATATCTTCATACAATTTCATAGTGATTTGTTTGTCTCCACCAAAAAAATCTACCTTAATTCCTTTTATACCGATATTTTTCATCCAGGCCATTTCCTTACGGCGAATTATAGAATTGTCCATCATTCCTCTAGGACCTTGTGGTGCATCATTCCAATAGCCGTTAGAGTTATACCATAAATACAAACCAACACCTTTTTGTGCGCCGTATTCTGCCAGTTCAGCAATTTTATTTTTTCCTATCTGAGTATCCCAAAGTGCATCAATTAAAATAGTCTCATATCCCATTGCGGCACTAAAATCTATATATTGTTTTTGTACGGGAAAAGTAGTATTCCCATCCATTTTGATGATCCAGCTCCAGGAACCTTTGGTATATTTGTATTCTTTGAAAGCTTTATATTTTGGCTTAACCAAATCAAAAGGAATTGTTGTTTCTACAATTGGAGCAAGCGTTTCTCCAATAGTGATAGTTCTCCAGGGAGTTTCGCCACTGAGTGACATTCCCGGTGCTGGCGTTCCATTACCGTTATTTTCTCCCATCATAGGAAATCCGATAGTGTATAATCCTTTATCATGTCCAATTAATCGGCTGCCGCAATATCCACTGTCTACACCAGTTTCAGAGATTAAAAGCCAGCCATTATTTTTTACTTTAAAAAGACAGGGAAATGTATAACCTTCGCCTATACCGTTTTTTCCCATTTCGGCATCTAATGTATATGATGTTTCATAACTCGGGGCACTTCTTGCATATCCAGTCATTGGTTTGCTTTGCGGACAAAGAAAAGTTGTAGCTCCTTCGGGCAGCATAAAGCCAGAAGCCTCTTCCTGAACAATGCAAGAAAGCACATCCTTTTGAGGATATATTTTATATTTAAAAGCTACATTGTTATTGCTTACCCTAAATATTACATCAATCGCTAGTTTATTCTCTTTGGTAAAAGAAAATACGGCTTCATTAGCTTCATAATGCACATTGCGCTGCTTGATAGTAAGCAGTTCATATTTTTCATCAATTTTATTCTGATTTACGTCTGTATTTAAAACTAATCCTGTTGAAAAATCACCAACACTGGTTTTCAAACCCAGAGGAGAATTTTCTAAGAACGTTTTTTCATTGTATGTAACACTATACAAAGGCAATCCATTAGAAACAGAAAGAAAAACTTTAAGTTTTCCATCAGGACTCTTTACAACTGATTGTGCATTTATGTTTAAAAAACTAAACAGACAAAAACATATAAAATATTTAAAACTCATAGCACTTTATTTTTTTGCAATAGAACAGCTAATTTATTGAATAGCTATTTTAATCATTTTCAAATCTTTAGCTTGTGAACTCGTACCATAATAAACTTCATACTCACCAGAAGTCACATTCATTCCCTTACTTTTTGAATCATAAAATTCAAATGATGAAGCAGGTAAACTGATCGTTGCATTTTGACTTGCACCAGCTTTTAAATCAATTCGTTGAAAAGCTTTTAATGTTTTTAAAGGACCATCAGTATCATTTACTTTTCGAACATAAACCTGAACTATCTCTGTTCCATCTTTTTTGCTGATGTTTTTTATTGAAAAGTTTAATTGTGTATTTTCATTAGACTTTATGTTTGTCTTAGTCAGATTTGCTGTAGTGATATTGAATTTTGAATAACTTAAACCAAAACCAAACGGAAACAAAACATCTGTCGTATATCTATATGTACGACCTTTCATCGAATAATCTTCAAAGTCTCTTAAGATGTCTGAATTTTTATAAAATGAAACCGGTAGTTTTCCTGAAGGATTATAGTCTCCAAAAAGAACATCGGCTACAGCCTGACCTCCGGATTCTCCCGGATACCACGCTTGTAAAATGGCATCACAGCTTGCCGTTTCCGGCGTTAAAGCAATTGCAGAACCAGAACAGTTTACAAAAACCACTTTTTTACCTGCTGCCTTAAGCGCTTGCAGACATTTTCTTTGAACGGAAGGAAGTTCAATATTAGTACGGTCACCACCTTTAAAGCCAGGATAAGAAACTGGCATTTCTTCTCCTTCAAGCAAAGTTGAAAGTCCGCCAACAAAAATTACAGTATCAATTCCTTTTAATTTTTGAATAAGTGCTGCGAAATCAATATTATGTTCTTTTCCAAAATCGAACTCAAGATTGGCCTGCCAATTGTTTGACTGAGCATACAAAATTTCGATTTTATATTTTTGACCTCCATGAACCGGAAATGCAATTTTACCCGGAAGTGTACGCCAGTTGGTATATTTTGCTATTGATTTACCATCAACTAACAATTCAAAAGCTCCGGTAGCTCCGGTTTTAAAAACAAGAGTATCATTTACTTTAGCTATAAAATCTGCTTCAAATTTTGCTGAAAAACCTTCTAATTTTACTCCAGAAGCAAATTCGTGCTGACCTGCAGTGGTCATTTTTATGGGATTTAAAATTTGCTGCGTTGCCACACTATTTCCTGCTCTGTCTGGATTATTCCAATAAGTAGCTTTGATACCTTTTTTTCCTTCAAAAGAAAGCTGGTCAAAATAAGTTTCATTTACTTTATCCTCCACTAAATCACAGGCTTTATCATAAACGATTTTGCTTGCGGTAACTTTTGATTCTATTCCTTTTATAACAGTAATTGTTTTTACTGGTGTTCCATTATAATTGCCCCATAACATTGGTTCATTATCAGCATTCGGACCTATAACTGCCACTTTGCTTAAGGTTTTATTTAAAGGAAGTATGTTGTTCTTATTTTGCAAAAGTGTCATTGACTTTTGAGCCATTTCGAGAGCTAACTGTTGATGTTCTTTACTATTAAGAACAGATGCCGGAATTTGAGCCCACGGTACAATTGATTCGTCATCCATTTCGCCTAAATCAAAACGCCCAATTAAAACACGAAGCAGGCTTTTATTAATATCTGATTCTTTAATTAAGTCTTTCTCGACTGCTTCCGGTAAATTTTTAAAAGGATATTTTTCCCAAACACATTCTACATCCGTTCCTGCAAGTACCGCTTTTGAGGCTGCGTGCGTTGCATCTGACGAAACTTTGTGCGTCGTATAAAAATCAGTAACGGCTCCGCAATCTGAAACTACCATGTATTTATAACCCCACTCATCACGCAAAATACGTTGTAATAAACGTGTATTACTGCAGCAAGGTTCGTCATCCAAACGCTGATAAGCACACATAACCTGACGCACATCAGCATCTTGTACCAATGCTTTAAAGGCCGGCAAATAGGTTTCGTAAAGTTCACGAGGATCGACACTATTTAAATTCAATTCGTGTCTGCTCCATTCCGGGCCCGAATGAACAGCAAAATGTTTGGCACAGGCTAAAAGTTTACGGTATTTAGCATCTGCCGGACCTTGAAGTCCTTTAACAACTGAGATTCCCATACGAGAAGTCAAATAAGGATCTTCTCCATAAGTTTCCTGCCCTCTGCCCCAGCGTGGATCTCGAAAAATGTTAACATTTGGAGTCCAAACTGAAAGACTCAAAAAGCGTTTATTTTCATTTCCATTTTGAATCCATTGGTTGTATTTAGCACGAGCTTCATCAGAAACCGCATTAAAAACATTATAAACTAACTTATCATCAAAAGAAGCTGCCATACCTATCGGTTCAGGAAAAACAGTAACATTATCGTTATTTGCGTAGCCATGCAATGCTTCACTCCACCAATTGAATTTTTTAATTCCGAGTCTAGGAATGGCATCACTTTGATCACACATTAATGCTGCCTTTTCTTCAAGGGTTAATCTTGAAATTAAATCTTCTGCACGTTCTTTTGAACTAAGAGATGCATCTTTAAACCGATATTGCTGTGCATTTACACTAAAAATGCATAGTAAAGTTAGGAGATATAGATAATTAACTTTCATGATTTTGGATTGGAATTAATGTATGTTTTTATTTGCAATAATTAATTAAATAACAGCGGAGCAAACATAAATAAATCATGTCTCCATACAGGCCAGCTGTGACCACCAGGATATTCGCTGTATTTATATTTAATACCCATTTGATCAAACTTGCCCATCATTATTTTGCAATTTTCAAAAGCTATATCTTCCTTACCGCCCATTGAAATCCAAAAGTTTTTTATATTTGAATTAATAGCTGTGGCGTTGTTTTTCATAAACTCATATTGCGGTTCTGATAAAGCTGTATTATTGACCCACCAGCCAGAGCTAAAAATTCCTATGCTGGAAAACAGATCTGAATTTTTTACACCCGCATAAAGTGTTTGCAGACCGCCCATTGACAAACCGGCTAAAGCTCTATCTTTAGCTTCTGTCGCTACTTTAAAATTACTTTCTACAAAAGGGATTGCAGCAATTTTTAATTCATTTTCAAAAGCTTTCAATGCATTTTCATTAAAACCGGCTACTCCTCCGGTATTTCCCATATTTCCGTCAAGCATCACAATTACCATTGGTTTTGCTTTCTTTTCAGCTATTAAATTATCTAAAATTAAATTGGCTTTACCCTGAGTTGCCCATCCGGTTTGGTCTTCACCTCCTCCATGCAACAGATACAAAACCGGATATTTTTCGGTGGAATTTTCATAACCTGGTGGTGTGTAAACATACATTTCCCGCCAGGAATTAGTAAACTTCGAAAAGTATTTCTTAATTCTGATATCACCATGGGGCACCATTTTTAAAGTATAAAAATCCCCTTCTTTATTCGGAATTTCAATACCGCTGGCCATGCGTCCCATGCCATAGAACGTTTCACTAGACGGATCTGCTACAGCCACACCATCAATAAGCAACGAGTAATAATTGAATCCTCTATTGATTACATCAGTAGTAACAGTCCATAATCCTTCAGAATCTCGTGCTAAGTCGTACTTTTTGCCTAAATCAATTTGTACTTTTGAAGCTTCCGGAGCATTCATTTTAAAAACTACCCGATTGTCTGGTAATATTTGTGGATACTTGGCGTTACGGATATTAGTTTGTGCAGGATCTCCTAAAATAGTGTACGATGGAAAAACAGACGGATCAACAGGCTTAAATAAAAACTGTGAAAACATATACAAACCGTTTTTCCAAACTTTAAAGTCATGAACTCCAGGTTCGATGTAATAAATATGCGGCACATTGTTTTTATATAAATAATCATGGGTTCTTCTGCTATTTTCGATAAGCCAGTCGTTATCGCCACAGGAAATCCATAGTAGTTTTATTTTCTTTTTTGCTTCTTCTGGATTTGGAATCAATTCTTCAGGTTTTTTAGTATTTGGAGCCGCTGAGAAAGCACCTACCCATGCAAATTTATCAAGATTTCCTAATCCGAAATTCAATGACTGTCCTCCTCCCATAGACAAGCCTGCAATAGCACGATGTTCGCTGTCTTTGTAAGCAGGATATTTTTTTTCGATAAAAGGAATTAAATCGTTTAGTAAATCTTTTTCAAATACAGCAAATGCCTGTACTTTATCAGGAGCCATTATATTTCCGGCAGCACTGTCGTCTTTCATCGCTCTGCCATTTGGCATTACAACAATCATTGGTTCTATTTTTCCTTCAGCATAAAGATTATCTAATATAACCTTTGGATTTGCTCCGTTTATCCATTCTTTTTCATCCCCGCCTATTCCGTGCAAAAGATACAGAACGGGATATTTTTTCTTTTTATTGAATCCCGGAGGAGTATAAACCGCTGCCTTCCTTACCGAACCTACAGTTTTAGATTCGTAACTGAGAATTTCTACATTTCCGGATGAAATATTAGAATTTAATTGATCAAAACCTACAGGTGCCTGCACTCTTAAAGGCATTTTAGCTCCTGAGAATTTATAACCCAATAGATAAAGCATTTTATCGGCATAACGTCTTCCTAGTTCTCTGTAACCTGCTGCATTAAAATGCAAAAAATCAGGTTCAGCAGTACAACCTTTAGATGAAATAACATAAGAATTTGCTATTGTCTTTGGCAGTGTTGCAATAATTTTATTCATGCTGCCACATTTGCCATTCTGGTCTTCATTTACGGTTTCTCCTGAGAGCAATGGCACTTTTTTTGGATCCAGATCTAAATCCTTAATCAAATTATCGTAAACAATTTTTACCTTTTGCGGCCAAAGTGTATCATTTGTATTCGATTCGCCCTGATGCAGTAAAATACCTTTAATGACTCCTTTCTTCTGTGCAATTTTAGCCATCTCCAAAAGTCGCGCGTAAGGATTATCATCATATTCTTTAAGAATTCCTTTCATCCATTCAGGTGCAGTTGCAATATATTCTGCTGTCTTATCTTTATCAAAAAGTTCAATTTTGCAACCTCCAACGGCTATATTTATAATCCCTACTTTTACATTTTTAGGCAAATTAGCAACCATGTTTCTCCCAAAATAATCAACAGGTGTTAATCCTGTATTACAACGGCATAATGGCGGTATTGCGGTATACCAATTTCCTTTTGTACGATTAATATCAGGACAATTTATGACTTGTAAAACCTGAAAACGATCATCAACACCAACTTTATCCTGCGGTTCTATTTTAGCATATCCTTCCATATTAGATTGGCCAAAGCTCAAATAAACATGAAAATTCGGATCTTGTGAATATCCTTTTTGTCCTATTGAAAAAAGAACTGCAAATGCAAAAAATTTAATTATTGATTTCATTATATAAATGTTTTAATGTCAATATTTTCTATTTTATCTGAGCATCATTTGAAGCCGTAGCATATAATCCTACTAATGCTCCTGTAAAACCTCCAGCCACATTTGTGGAAAGAATATCACCTGAAACACTTCCTCCTAAATTTTGAAAATTAATACCATTTAAGGCATAACTAAATTCATAATTGTCTCCTGTTGCTTTTACCTGTAAACGAATATTTTTCTTGATCTCGATTTTAGTACTTGCAATAATTTTCGAATCTCCTTTTTCGGTTCTTTCCAGCAAAATAAAAGTATCTTTTCCTTTTTTCGTTATTCCAAAAACATAATTAAACCGCTCATTCTGAAGGCAAACAATTCCTGCCAGGTCTTTTTCAGATACCGGTTTATACTCTAATGTTGTGGCAAAAGAAAAAGTATTATGCTGCTGTCTGTAAAATAGTGTAGAAGTTGGCTTCAATTCTTTAATATTTACTTCAAAAGGTTTAATCTCAAGTCCTTTTTTAGTTAGCGAAATAAAATTTTCGCGAGGCCCTCTTAAACCTATCCATCTGTAATCTAATTTTGCAGAAGTGAAATTTTCAGTAAACGTAAAATTTCCATTAGGGACAAATCCGTCTTTTCCTGTTTTGTTTTCAGTAACACCTTTAGGCATTTTTATTTTTGGCTCTAGAGGCACTAATCCATTCTCGAACACCGGAAAAACTCCAGACCAGTCTACAGGCAGCATAAAAGTTTCCCGTCCTGTATTTACACGGTTTTTATCATTCGGACGGATACCAAGAAAAACCCCATAATATTTATTATCCGGTCCCTGAACTAAATCTGCATGGCCAGCCCAGTCAACTTTTTCAGACCTGTCTTGAGAAAAATATCTTTGTGTAAGAATTGGATTGTTTGATGCCGGCTTAAAAGGCCCTTTTGGACTATCGCTAATAAAAATAACTTCACTATGATTATCACCTGTTCCCCCCTCGGCACACATTAAATAATAATAATTGTCTTTTTTATACAAATGAGGTGCTTCAATCCAGATTGGTTTTTTAGAAAGATCTACACCGCCGTCTACTATTACTTTATCTGTGCCTGGAATTACTTTATCATTTGCAACATCGTATTCCCACACTTTAATTACACGATGACCTTGATAAAGTTCTTTTCCTTTATCAGGAGCATCATTATGAACTATATATCCTTTGCCATCATCATCAAAAAATATACAAGGATCGATTCCGTTAAAATCTAATTTTATCGGACTTCCCCAACCTTTCTTTGGATCTTTTGTTTTTACTATAATATTTCCCATATTACCTGTAAAGGCTGTGACAATCATATAAAATGTATCGTTGTGAGGGTTATACGTTATTCCGGGAGCATATACTCCCTGACTGATACCCGTATCGTGAGGATTAAATTCGGAAACATTATTTAATACCCCTCCCAAATCTGTCCAATTCACTAAATCTTTAGAATGGAAAATCGGAACACCGGGAAAAATGGCAAATGAAGAACAGACCATATAATAATCATCTCCTTTTCTCGTAATAGCTGGATCAGGATAACATCCTTGTAAAATAGGAGAATAAAACTCATCTTGGTTTAATGGATTATTTTTATAAATATAATCGTCGCCTCTATAGACAACATTCGAAAAGAAAGGATGATTAGAAAGATTACTTTCGAAGTTTTTTCTATTAAATGAAAAAATAAATAATAATGATAATAATAAAAATATTTGTCGCTGTTTCATTTTAATTGTTCTTATAATAATATATACTAGAAAATATCTGCGTTTTACAAAAAACTTATTAAGTAATAATAAGTGTGCTTATCACAAATATAAAAATATTTTAACACACAACCGGTTGCTTTAATATATTTTTTACTAAAAATATAAAAATAACACCAATTAAAAATATTTTAAACAATAAAGAATTAAAAACAAAATATTTAGTACATCTTAATTTTAGCCGTTAATATGATTTTTCGGATTCTTTACTCAAAAAAGAAAGTACATTATGACGTAAAAAATGCAATTAAAAATCAATAGACTGATAGCTTGTTTTTCAAAAAATTAAAGTCAGTTTTTTCGAATTTTTATTTTGTAAGAGTGGAATATTTTTTTATGTTATTAGATTTGGGGCAGAATCATGGCAAATGCGTTACCACATTTGATAAAGAGAGTCACGTTCTACGATAACTTACACTTAATATTCAGAGATGTTGGACATAATTCTGTGACTACACAAAAAAGCCTGTAAACATAGGTCTACAGGCTTTTTTTATGCACTTAATTAAATAGCTTTAGACTAATTCACTCTATTTAAAAAAGTACCCAATAGTTATTTGAAAAACTCTATTCTTCATATCGCGATTAATAACATAATTGACATCACTTTCTTTAAAGACATTAGAATAAGATATATTATATCGTAAGTCTGTGTAAAACTTATCTTTAATTTGATACCCCAATCCTAAATTTACGGAAGTATCTATACCTGTTGAATACTCTTTTAAATCTAAATTTTCATAATTTTCGTAACCAAGAAAATTATCTCGATATTCATTATTAGCCTTTAGAAGTATTCCTATCTGAGGTCCGGCTTGCAGACTTAATCCTTTTAGGACATAATATTTTAGCATCACGGGAATGTTCAAATAGTTTAAGTCTATTTTGCTTTTATAGTTTGAATTGGTTACCTCCTGATCAGAAAAGGAAATTTTTGTTCCTTGCTGGCTGTACAATAACTCTGGTTGAATCGAAAAGTTTTTCGCAACTGGAATTTCGACCATTAATCCTGCAGTAAATCCAGTTTTGTTTGATGAATCCAATTCGCTTTCATCAAAAGTAAGGTTCGCCAAATTTAAACCCGCTTTTACGCCAAGCTTGATTTTTTCAGTTTGAGCCATAACAGTCACACCTAAAAAGAGTATGCATATAAGCAATATTGATTTTTTCATAGATAATATTTGTTTAAGAACAGCAGCTCAAAAAAAGAGCTGCCGTATTTCTATCTTTAATTTGTTATTTTTTAATAACCTTAGCTGTATATTTCTTGCCTTGTACAACGCATTCTAAGATGTAAACTCCAGGAATTAATTCGCTAAGATTTACATTTGATGGAAAACTTGCATACGTTTTATTCCATACAGCTTTACCATCCATTCCGTACATTTTGATTTCAGCCTGTCCTTCAATTTTTTCCGCTAAAAATAGGTTTACATTATCAACAGCCGGATTAGGGAATACTCTAAAAGGATTTGTTATTTTGCCAACAAGCATACCTTTTGAATCAAATGACGCTGAAATACTATTACATCCATTATTATTCGTCACTTGAAGGCTGTAATTTCCTTCCCAAATTGTAATTATAGATTTTTCAGTTGCGTTTGGTATTGGTCTTTCGTTCAAAAACCATTGATAAGATGTTCCCTCAACTGAAGTTGTTAATTTCTTATCTCCCACAACCTGAATTTCTGGTACAATATTGTTTTCCAGAATTGAAATCGTAGTGCTAAAAGTTTTACCGATTCCATTTTCATTATAAACAGTTACAAAATAATCACCGCTTTCTTTTGTCTCGTAAGTTGGTTTTGTTGAACCATCAAACCATTCGTATGCTTTATAATTTCCAGGATTCAAAACAACTTCTGGGCCGCATACAGCTCCGCTTGCTAAGTCAGATTCGAAAGTATCAAATGTTGCCGTTATCTTTTCTGTAAGTGTACATCCGTTTTTGGTTGTTATTGTTACGGAGTAATCTCCAGCTTTATTTATTTCGATACCATTAGTAACTTCACCTGTACTCCATTTGTATGAAGCAACTTTTAATTTATCTGAATTAAAATTAGTTTGGGCATCAATGTATAAGCTTTTGCCCGCATATCCATGAATTACCGGATTATCGAATATTTTAAAATCTGAGGTTGTTCCTTGATAGATATAGTTTTCGACCTTATTATTTTGTGCAATACCATCATTTTCTAATTTGGCAGTAACATTAAACACATGAGAATCTCCGCTGCTGTCAAGTTTAGGCTGTTTCTTTAAAATATATTCTACGCTTTCGCCAACTGGAATTCCTGATTCAATAGATTCTGAAATAGTTTCATTTGTGTTGATATATTCTAAATCTAACTGAATACTGTTTGCTGGAATTGCAATTTGCCCTTCATTAGTCAGCTTTACTTTAAATTCATTGCCTCCACATATATCTTTTGGTGATAGTATTTGTACTGCTACATCTAAAACAGGTTCGCTGATTATTTTTAAATCATCTAAAACCATATAAGAATATCCGCCTTCTTTAGCATGTCTAAGTCGAAGCATTACAGATTTTCCTGCATATTTAGTTAGGTTTACCGCTCCCCTTTTCCATTCAGTGTCTGAATAAGTTCCTTGTTTAGCGTCTTTCCATATTTCAGTCCATTCACCTCCCTGAGTTTTAATATCTATGCTGAATGAATTCCTATAATTACATTGCATTGCATAGTAAAATTCTAAAGAAGTTGCATTTTCAGATAACTTATACATTGGCGAAACCATTTCTCCATTAATTGCATAATATTCAAGCTGATTGTAAAGCATTGTTCCTAAAGCATCTCCTGTATGATCTTTTTTCGGTAGTGTCAGATTTGTATTATCTGGCTTTGGAACAGCTCTCCAAGGATAATTATCATCACTTTGATTTGAAGTGTAACCATTTGTTCCAAATATTGAACCCTGAGCTACACTTGAAAAAGTTTCAATATCTAGATTTGGTGCCTTAGCCACAACCTGAAAAGATTTTGTAAGAGTCGCCGCTTCAGCTTTTGGCTGGCCGTTTGTAATTACTTTTACATTGATTTCATAATTTCCTGGTTCTAACTTAGGAAGACCATCTAATGTGTAAACAATAGTTTGATACTGTAAGATCTGATCATTTCGTTCTAAAACAATTGGTTCACCTACAGCTTTACCATTTTGGGTAATTTGATATTCTATCGAAGCTTTTTCTACTTTTTTATAAAATACATTTCTTGCCCCTATAAAAAATTGGTGAGAAGGTGCATCTTCGTAAACAATTTCAGGTACACTTAAATCAGATAACTGTACATATTCTGATTTCTCTGTAATCTTAATATTATCTACTGCAAAACCATTAGCAAATAAACCATTATCATCGTGTTGAAATGCTACAATAACACAAGGTTTTCCTGCATACGGAGTTAAATCTACGTGATATTCTATCCAGTTATTAATGTAATACATTTTAAATGCCTGTTCCCACGTTTTACCACCATCTGTACTTACTTTTACATATCCGTCAGAAATTCCAGCGCCATCTCCAAAGGCATCAAATGTCAAGTGTGCTTCTTTGTAATTGGTCAAATCCAGCACAGGAGAAGTTAACATATCATTTGCAGCGTCGCAATTACAAATATCATCGTTACTGGCCATAAATTTTGTATGCTCTGTTAGGTAAAAACTTGGAGACCTTAAATCTAAATCGGTTCCGAGTTTCCAGCCTGCAGCACCTTTGTTTTCAAAAGTTCTCCATCCTTTATATCCAGCTGCATCTTCAAAATCCATTGTATAAGGCAGTACCGCTATTTTCTCATCTTCATTGTTCCAATTATCGTAATCAAAAGTGTAAGTATTATTTTCTGGCTTGATATCCTGAGTTATATCATCAGGAAATACAGAAACTTTAATGGTATTAGTACCAATGCTTTTTAAATCAATATTCGGAATAGCGTACGTTATCGTGTCTCTAAACTTAGTAAATGCCAATGATGCTTTTTCTGTTCTTGAATAAACTTCATTTTGTAAATTATCAAGAATTTTTACCGTAACATTTACCTGCTCTGCTTTTGTCGCAAAATTATTAATGATTTTGGTAGTTATTGTTGTATTAGTATTGTCAATTTTACAACTTCCAGCATCTATTTTTGCATCTAAAAGTACTAAGTCATAAGGTGCATTATCTACATGAATATTATCTATAAAGGCTCCTAAGAATCCGTCATTATAATCATCTGTAGCAACACGAAAACGAATCGCTCCTTTTTTACCTGCAAGTTCATTTAAACGAATACCAATTGGCTTTTTACTAAAATCATTATTAATTCCAGTAAACCATGGACCTGACAATACACCATCGTCATACATATGTAAAGTTGAAGGATAATCGATACCTGTAACTTTTTTCCAGTTTTGATTGTCTTCAGAATATTCTACAACTAATCCATCGTATCCATTGTGAAACAATGAAATAAGATCAAACTCAACATACGGAAAGGTAACATTACTAAAATCGAATACTGGCGATTGTAATGTAAAATCAGCATTCAAAGCCATTCTTTCAGAAGCATTTGCAAGGTTTTCAGTAGCCCACAAATATTTCGATTTTGTATCTCTAAATGAATAAGAAGATGCCTGCCATATAAATTTTTGATTGGTAGCCAGTGATTTTGAATACCAGCCTCCCGGTGTTCTTTCAAAATTTTGATTGTAAGGAAACTGAGTAATAATACCGCTGTAAGAAGCACTTATAGCACTATTATTAGCTGCTACAGGATCTTGGCTGTATGATACAAAAGCTTCATAAGTATGCAGGCCTGCTGCTGATAAATCAATTGTGCCATCAAAAGGAATTGTCATTTCTGTATTCCCTTTAAATGCAGTGCTTAACGTTATATCTTTCCAGATGGTTTGATTTCCAGAAGCTGTATCTGCATATCCTACTTTTAACTGAGATCCGGCTGGTATATCTTTACAGCCAACATTATAGATCGTTGCTGTTAGTGCATGATTTGCTGACAGCGAAGTGCCGGTATATTCCGGAAGATTTAATCCTACTACTTTAAGATCAAAATCTTTTTGCTCTGGAACAACCATAAAATTCGTAACAAAAGAAATTCCGTCTTTTGCGCCGAATTCTGTAACAGGGGCAAAATCAAATTTAACTTCTACATAGTTTAACTTAGTTGTACTTATAAAGTAGGGGAGTTTTTCCTGAATCTTTACAATCGTTTCTTCGCCTAATGCCAAATCTTTATCAAAATTAATAACGCC
The DNA here is from genome assembly GCF_000708595.2 of Flavobacterium sp. KJJ. Classification (GTDB taxonomy): domain Bacteria; phylum Bacteroidota; class Bacteroidia; order Flavobacteriales; family Flavobacteriaceae; genus Flavobacterium. The sequence goes on from NZ_JARP01000010.1 coordinate 81,672, forward strand.
ATTGCTACCGTAAATTTCATTCAATCTACCACCAAAACCTGGAACCATTAATCTCAACTTATAATTTAAAACCTCACTTGCTTTAATTACAGTTGATCCTGTATTTTTAATTTTAATATAAAAAGGCTCATCTCCTTTTAAAGAACCACAAGATGCAACAGGATTTTCAACCGAAACAAGTGCTATTTGTTTATCTGCATAAGCAGTTCCGATACCAATCGCGTACCAGGCATTACTAACTTGTTTGTATTCTTCAGAACCTATTCCATACAAATCTTCTGTAACCATTAAGGTTGCCTGACGCATATCGCTAAAGTTTGAAGAAGGTGATAAATACTCTGTAAGTGTTATATAAGCAATTTTCTCTGCTTTAGCCAGACCAATAGCTTTAACATCATAACTATTATTAAGGTCATTTACACCCTGGCCGCCTTCGCTTAAAAGGTAAAACCAGTAATTTGTGATTCCGCTGTTAATGTGAACACCACCATTATCATAAGTAACATTTGATGGACTTACCCAATTTATTCCTCCATAAGTATCAGGCTGACCCTGCGCTTTTGGATTAGCCATATTTCTCATACTGCCATGAGTGTACAATTCACTGCCCAGCATCCAGATATCTTCTTTTTTGTCTTTTCCAACATAAAATTCAACGCACGTACCAAAGATATCACTGAAAGATTCATTCATAGCACCTGATTCTCCTTGATAAATTAAGCCTGCAGTTAAACCTGTTACCCCGTGAGTTAATTCGTGTGCTGTAATTCCTAAACCAACATATGGAGTACCATAACCATCTCCAAATTGTGCCCATCCGCCAGTCCATGAAGCATTTTCGACATTAGTACCTAGGTGCGCGAGACCAATAATTGCCATTCCTTTATCGTCGATACTATTTCGGTCAAATTTTTCACCATAATATTCTATGGTTTTCTGCATACCCCAATGAATATCCATAGCGACCTCGTCATGATCTTTGTTATGCAGTTCATTCCAAATATTATCTTCATCAACAAATTCTGTGATTACTTCATCTGCAGCATGATCAGCATGGTTAATATTCCAAGTGTACATTGGCACTTTATATTTACCTTGCAGTCCTTCCAATCTGTATCCGTCAGCATATTGTTTTGTATTAAAATCTACTTCTCCAGCATATCTTGATTTCCCTTTTCCTAAACTCTGATCTCCAAAAGCAGCATCACGGCTTAAATCAAGGTTTAAAATTATTTTTCCAGTATTTGCATCTACATAAATAGTATTACTTGATTGTGGATTTGTAGCATAAATATCAAATTTCCAAGCCAAGTAATATTCTTTCAATTCTGAAGAAAAATTAGGTCCCACATAAACGAGTTTCCCCTGTGGCTTTGTGCTAATATTTTTATTAACCAATGAACCTAATTTTTTACTCTCCCAAATATATTGCTTCGCATTTACAGTTTGAAGTGCATTGCCTAAAGCTGTCACTGCATTTATTTTATAATTACTGCTTATCGTCAATTTCTTTGCTGTAACTCCAAATGCATCAATTTTAGTTTTATTTTCTCTAACCTTATAAATTGCTCCTTCAACTGGAACAGAATTATGGAATTGCTGATAAGTAGCTACTGTTCTGCCATGATTATCAGAAACCGATTTTAATTGCATTATATCAGACGCAGCTAAATCAAACTCTCCTTTTTTAACTTCAAATATGTTTTTAGCTGTTACGTTTGCAGTTTTTGCAAAAGACTTAACCTTTGTACTTACTGAATCCTGCGGATTTGTTTTCTCGATAGTATTGGCTAGATTTTGTTCAAATAATTTTTGACTTGCCTGCTGCTGCTTTTTTACTGCCTCACTTTCACGAGCAGAAAGTTCTGTCCCACTTATTTTCTCTTCTTTTTGAGTAAGAAGATTTGCAGCATCATTATTCTGACTTGAATATGGATCACTGGCTTTTTTAGAAACTGGATCTTTTTTCTGGCTCACAGTCGGCGATCCCAGTGCCGTTGTCACACTGCCTTTTAGTTTGTTCGGAAAAAGTGACTGAGCCATTCCTACGGAACAGGCAAAGAAACCCAACAAAACAAACAAATACTTGGTTTTGAAGTAAATTTGGTTCATTCGTTTTAAATTTAAAAATTAATAATATAGTATGCTTGGTTAATAAATATTCTACTTCAATGGCTCATAGCAAAACCATAAAAGCAGTTTCTAAAAATCAATTCGGAGTTCGATCTTTAGGATTTTCTTTTGTTATTTTTTCTAGAATTTTTAAAAGGGTTTTCTTTTTTGTTTCTGTTTCTTCTAAGAGTTGTTCTAAACTTTTAGGAGGGATATCTTTTTTCTTCCTATTCATTCTAATTTATTTACTTCCATCTGCTCGCTAATCGATTTGGTAAATGTAGAATGGAGATTATGTGTTTATGCAAAAAAGGACTATTGCAAAAACACTCTGAGGCAGAAAAGTTCCACACAGAAAGCACTCAAAAAAAAATAAACCAAACTAAATCAGATTATTAGCTTGGTTTATTTTATGATGTTAAATTCGTTAAATTGTATTGAGATAAGTGGATAGGTTTACTTTTTCGTTCGTTAAATCAAATTTTTTACGAAGTCTTGTTCGGGCATTTTCTATAGTTTTAAAGGATTGCCCTGTAATTTGAGAAATTTCTTTTGTAGTTAAATCGAGATATAGAAGTGCACATAATCTTCGATCTTTTGGAGTAAGAGAAGGATAATCTTCTGTTAATTTGTCAAAAAAAGATTTATGAACCTGCTCAAAACTTATTTCAAATTCTTTCCAGATATCCGTATTCAAATTCTTCTCAAGACGCTTTAGCACTATATCAATAGCCTGCTGCATTTCTTTATTAACAGTTTTGAGTTTAATCTGTTTAAGATCCGTCAGGATTTCATTAATGCTGTCTGTACGATGTATTTCTGCTATTGCCTTTCCTATGAGAACCTTCTTTTTAGCCTCTAAACTTTCGTTTAAGGCCTGCATTTTTGTCTTTAATTTCTCTTTTTCTAGCTGATTTTTAATATTCTTGTTGCGGTATTTTATCAGTAAAATAATTAAAATCAATATTCCAATAACTAATATTAGCCCTACGACATAATATTTAAATCGCTTTTTTTGCTCAATAAGCGTTTTTATCTGGGTTCGGGCTTTGTAATCCTGTTCCAGCTTAATTCTTTCAATGTTTACTGTTTTTTCTTCAATATTTATACTGTCCTTAATGGCATTATACTTCTGAAAATAATAAACAGCATTTTTATAATCTTTCTTAATTACATAAACTTCATAAAGCATTTTATTGAGGTCTAAACCAGAAGAACTATATACATTTTCACTGCATAATTCTAAACCTCTCTTTGCATTTACAATTACAGTATCATAGTTTTTTTCTTTTAAATTATATTCAGAAAAAGACTGATATACAAAAGCCTGCAATAAATTATCAACACGATTGCTCAATAAGGAAAAAGCTTTATTAAAATACTCATCAGCTTGTGTCTTATTTTTTTTCAAAACATATGCTCTTGCAAGATTAGTGTATACGTAAACCTTTAGATCATCATTTTTTAAACTTTTATTTAGTGCTTCGGCTTTATGAAAATAATTCAATGAAGAATCTAAATTTCGACTGAGATATAAAGTACCTATATTGTTTAAAATCTTTACCAGTTTTATAGCATCATTTTTTGACTTTTGAAAACGATATACGTTTAAAAAACATTGTAGTGCTTTTTCTTTATTTTTTCCTTGTGCATAAATAATTGCAAGATTGTTTTCTAATTTAGATGCTTCTTCAAGGTTGCCTTTTTTTTTGTAGATATCATAGGCTTTTAAATAATACTGAAGGGCAACATCTAATACCTCTCTGGCAGAATACATTTTGCCTGATGTAATGTAAACACCAGCCAAGGTAAGTTCCGATTCTTTTTTTTTTTTAGCTTCGGTCTCAGCCAGTTCTATATATTTTATAGCTCTATCCCAATCTGTTTTTTGCAATCTTAATGCAATTTTACTGCATAGTTCTACTTTTTTCTGATGATTGTTAATAGTATTTACACTATCGATCATTTCTTTTGTTGACTGCGAATGAATAGTAACAGAAAGCAGAAAAAAACATATAAAAAAGAATCGTGGTATCATTTTTAAAAAATTCTAATGTAATTTCAAATTTAAACAAATAAACACGAGTGATAAAAGCAAATCCTAAATAAAACAAGCAAATTCTCTTTAAATTTCAACTTACGCAACTTGACACAGTAGCTCAAAATAAGAATAAATGCAAAAAACGTTGGTCCGAATTTAGGGTTTGAATCCTGCTCTACACACTAATAGGATAAAAGAAGCAAAAAGGCTATTTTGGGGTTAGCATTTTTTAAAGCGCCCACAAGGAAGTAAAATTAAAGAAGTTTATTTTTGACTAACTGTAGATCGAATCTATAAGCAAACATCAACAAAAAGAAAAATGGGCTTAGAAATATTCTTTCTTCAGCATTCCGTCTTATTGAAAAAATAAAGGAAGATTAGAGATTCTAAAAAGCTTGCAATAAATGAAATTTCATCTTTCAAAACATTTTTCACTTCAGCAGGTCCTGCCGGAGTATTTCTCAGATATTATTTTAGAAAAGGGTGCAAAACGAAAAAACCCTGTCCGGACTGGACAGGGTTTTCAAAGAAAGGCGGCGACATACTCTCCCACATAACTGCAGTACCATCTGCGCAGGCGGGCTTAACTACTCTGTTCGGGATGGGAAGAGGTGAGCCCCGCCGCAATAACCACCTTAAGA